>NZ_JAFCLU010000060.1 GCF_018130385.1 Bradyrhizobium sp. AUGA SZCCT0283
AACGAAACCCCGCATCACTTCCCCCGCCGATTCAGCAAGAGAATCATAGCATCGACGGGGTTTTCACACAGCCTGGGTCAATCGCGTCATTTTAGTCGGCGGCCGACTACTTCCGGTCTTCCTCTGGAAACGGACATTGTCAGGGTCGGTCGCCACGTCTCAAAGGTGCCAGGATCAGACATGCGCATTCGTTGTCGATTGTGTGGCTATCGATCATTCTCCAATGCGCAAAACGCGTGATTTCACCCGCTTCGTGTGAACCACTCCGGCCCACCGGTTGTCGTGACGACACCGCCCCCGGAGGGCAGCCTTGGCCCGCGGAAGACGCCCGCGCCCTCGATGCCGCTTTACCGCATACTCCAGTGCGCCTAAGCTAATTTGGGGCAAGGTGAACCGGGGAGACCTGATCATGCCCAACGCAAATCAAGATAGTTGGTGTGCAGTACGAATTGTTCTCTGCGCGGCATTATCGCTCGGCTTCGCAACCTCAGCAGCAAGAGCTGAGAGCGATTTGAGAAAGGTTTGCAAAGTCGGAATGACGATGAACACTCTGGAGCCCGATGGTAATGCAATGAGCTGTAGGGCCTTAGGCCTTCAAGCAAAAGCCCAGAACTATCAAATTGGCTGCCAGAGCGCGGAAGTTAAAGATGCGGTCATGCTCACCGCGCCGATACACATCAACGATAAATCGGCACGATTAACAGCTTCATCTCTCGTGGCGAACACTGAAAACGCAAAGCACGCACCAGAAAAACTTGCCGCGTGCGCGGAGGTTTGGGTCGTTCGGTAGGCCGGCGGGTGTAGGCGCGTTGTAAGGCTCTACCTCGCAAGAGCCTGAGAGGATCGCTTTTCCCAGACTTCCGCTCCGGGTCAAAGGACTAAACCGCTCGCGCGGTAGGGCGCTGCGGCTGGCGACCCAGCCAAGACGATAGCGCATCGGGGCGTCCTGTCTTGAGATCGAGGGGTTCGACAACCTCACTCAAGACAGGAGCATCCCCATGACCGACGAGGCCATGAGCCCATTGCGGCGGCGCATGATCGAAGACATGACGATCCGCAAGTTAGCGCCAAAGACCCAGCAAGGCTATATCCGTACCATCAGGGATTTTGCTGCATTCCTCGGTCGATCGCCCGATACGGCGAGTTTCGAGGACGTCCGACGCTTTCAGTTGCATCTGGCGGCGAGTGGCGCGCACATCCCGGTTCTCAATCACACCGTGGCCGCGTTGCGGTTCTTCTTCAAGGTCACGCTCAGGCGCTCCGACATCATCGAGCACACAACGTTCCTCCACGAGCCCCGCAAGCTGCCGGTCGTTCTCAGCGCGGAGGAAGTGGCTCGGCTGCCGATGCCGCGCCGGGGCTCAAGTACAAGGCAGCGCTGAGCGTGGCTTATGGCGCGGGTCTGCGCGCCGCCGAGGTGATCTCGCTCAAGATCAGCGACATCGACAGCAAGCGCATGGTCATCCGCGTCGAACAAGGCAAAGGGCGTAAAGACCGCTACGTGATGCTGTCTCCACATCTGCTCGAACTGCTGCGTGCCTGGTGGAAGGCTGCGCGACCGCGGGGCTGGCTGTTCCCGGGGCGCGACCGCGTGCAGCCGATGACGACGCGCCAGCTCAATCGCGCCTGCCATGCCGCCGCCCAAAGGGCCGAGATCGACAAGCGCGTGTCGCTCCACACCTTGCGGCACAGCTTCGCCACCCACCTGCTGGAGCAGAACGTCGATATCAGAGTGATCCAGGTCTTGCTCGGTCATGCCAAACTCGACACCACGGCGCTCTATACGCGGGTTGCCACCAAGACGATCCAACAAGTCATGAGCCCGCTGGAGCATATCGCCCGTAAGGTTGAGAGGGCCGAGCCGCCCGCTTAAAGCGCGGCTCTTCGTGCCGCGTCCATCGCTGGAGGTCGCGGACATCTTCCGCGGCCACGGCTCGGCATGGCGCCGGGCCAATGCCGGCCATGTCAGCCTAGGCCAACTCAAGGTAATGTCGGCGATCGAGAACTGCCGCACGGCGGCGCTCGGCGGCCATGTCGCGCGCTGCGAGGACTGCGCCTATACGACCATCGCGTACAACTCCTGTCGCAACCGGCATTGCCCGAAGTGCCAGGGGGCCATGGCGAAGGATTGGCTGGCCTCGCGCGAAGCCGATCTGCTGCCGGTGCCGTACTATCATGTGGTCTTCACGCTGCCGGCGGCCATCGCCGACATCGCCTATCACAACAAGGCGTTCGTCTACGATCTGCTGTTCAAGGCCTCGGCCGAGACGCTGACCACGATCGCCGCCGACCCTAAGCACCTCGGCGCCCGCGTCGGCATCACCTCGGTGCTGCACAGCTGGGGCTCGGCCATGACCCATCACCCGCACGTCCACATGATCGTGCCGGGCGGTGGCATCTCGCTCGACGGCGAGAGTTGGGGTGGCGTGCCGGCCCGGCTTCTTCCTGCCGGTGCGCGTGCTCTCGCGCCTGTTCCGCCGCCTGTTCCTGGAGAAGCTGATCGCGGCCCACAAAGCCGGCCACCTGACGTTCTTCGGCGATCATGCCGCTCTCGCCGACGCGCCGGCGTTCGCGACGTATCTGGCACCGCTACGCCGAGCCGAATGGGTGGTCTATGCCAAGCGCCCGTTCGGCGGGCCACAGGCCGTGCTGGCCTATCTGTCGCGCTATACTCACCGTGTCGCCATTGCCAACAGCCGGCTGATCGCCTGCGACCGCTCCAGCGTCACCTGCCCCATAGCCCACGCCGCGCCACCCACGTACCCCTCCCGCGGTTAGAGGTTTGCGGACGCCGGCCCCCGTGCCCGCGGCACCACCGTCATGGGGCCGGCATCCGAAAACCTTCACAAACTGAGAAGTTCGGACGCGCAAACGGGAAGTCGGCTTTACCCCCAACTCCGGACATGGCCTTGCACCGCGCAAACTGACGCTTTGTGCCAATTCCGGACTCTTCCAAACACCTCAATGTCGACGGTAGATGAGCAATGTGGTACTGAATCTCTCTCGGCACGCCAAAGCGATGCGAGCTTTGGGATAGGCCCGCGATAACTCCGCGATCTGGCCATCGAGCCAGGCAAGGTGACGTATCCATGGCGCGTTGCCTGACAGCAAGTGAGTGCAGGTAGCGGTCCATTGACGCGGCGACGCGAGAGTTAACTTGCCGCGCAAGGCGGTCGATGGCGCACGGGCGTTTGCTTAGGAGATCATCATGTCGGTGAACCACGGCGACGGAAATGAGAACGCCCACCACCATCACGCCTGCGCCAATCTCTTTGGCTGCGGCGATGAGAAGGGCACGGGTATCATCCGCGAGGACATCAAGGATGCCGCGTTCGACGATCGCGCCTCCGATACCCTCCTCCACATGGGCGAGGTAGATCAGGAGACTCTCGACGGTTATCTGTCGGCGCGCGGCCAGTGGCGGCGCAAGTTCCTGCAAGCAAGCAGCTTCATGGGTGCGCTCGCCGCGGTCGAACCGTGGTTCGCGAGGCTGGCGCGGGCGCAGGAGCCCGGCACGGCGCCAAAGCGCCAATCCGATCGCGGAGGCCGCGTGCACGTGGTTCCCTCAACTAAGGAGACGGTGCAGCTCGGCGTGTACGACGCCAACCTAGTGCCCATTCTCGCGATCGATTCAGGCGATGTCATTAGCTTTCCCGATACCTGGTCGCACTTCCTCAATGAAATGCAGCCGGGCGTGTCGATCGACACGCTGGCGAAGCTGCGCGTCGACAATCCCGGCAGAGGGCCGCATTCTATCATCGGACCGATCGCGGTAAACAAGGCCGAGCCGGGCGATGTGTTGGAGATCCGCTACCAGCGGATCCGTCCCTACGAATGGGGCGCCGTCTTCAACAACCCGGGCTCGCTGGGGACCGGCTTGCTGCCGCAGGACTATGCTCAGGGACAGGTCAAGTATGTCGATCTCGACCTGCGCGCCATGAAAGGGAAGTTCCTGCCCAACATCACCGTTCCGTTGAAGCCGTTCCAGGGCACCTTGGGCGTTGCGCCACCCGATGGCTATTTCCCGCCCTTGAGTCCTGGCGTCACCAGCTCGGTGCCGCCGGGCCCGCACGCGGGGAATCTCGATCTCAGCGAGCTGGCCGAGGGCTCGACACTCTACATCCCGGTATGGAAGCCCGGCGCGCTGATCTATACGGGCGACAGCCATGCGGTGCAGGGCGACGGCGAGATCTCGCTTACGGCCCTTGAGACGCGCATGAAGGAGCTGCGCATCCAAGTCATTCTACATAAGCAGAAGAATCTGGCCTGGCCCGTAGCAGAGACGGATTCGCACTGGATTATCATTGGTCTAGACAAGGACCTGAACGCGGCAATGGCACTCGCTGCGCGCAACGCGATCAAGTTTTTGGCGACCCGGGCAAAGATGAGTGAGCTCGACGCCTATGCGCTGTGCAGCATCGCGGTGAGCTTCCGCGTGACCCAGGTTGTGGACATCGTGCGCGGCGTCCACGCGCTGATACCGAAGACCATCTTCGCCCCCCAGCTCAGACGCGAGATGACGATGGTGTGAGCGGCTCGCCTGCGGGCGCGACTTCCGCTATGGGTGGTCACTTTCGGAAGTTGGGCCTCGTGACAGAGATGTCCGCTCTACCGCAAAAGGCGACATCGACAGCGCGCCACAAACTGAACCAATTCCGAGAGATCATGGTATCGTTAGGCCCTTGTTGAACCCAAGCATCCCCAACCCATGCTTACAATCTTGAACACCCGGATAGCGACGCTCCTCCTCTGTTTGGTGTGTTTGCTAGCGATCTCAGCCGGACAGGCCTTTGGCGACGACGAACAGGTCTGGGCGGCACTAAGGCAAGGCGGCATGGTTGTCCTGCTGCGCCACACCCACGTCGACATGCGAGAAGGGATAGGGCACCTCGCGCCCGGAAACTGCGCCGAGGAATTAAACCTTTCCACCCGCGGCGTTGAGCAGGCCAAGCGGATCGGGGAAGCGTTCCGTGCTCGCGGCATTGCGGTCGGAGAGGTCCGGACCAGCCCGTATTGCCGTTGCATCGACACCGGCACGCTTGCGTTCGGTCGCGCGACGCCTGTCGAATACCTGATGCCTCCGGGTGTCTTATCCGAGAGTCAGGCCAAGTCGAATCAGGAGCGGGTCTTGCAAGACGTCCAGGACCACCACTCTTCCTCGAACTTGGTGATGATTACCCACGATCTCAACATTTCCAACATCGTTCTTGAACCATCGATTGCGATGGGTGATTTCTTTGTTCTTCGGCCCAATGGGACGGATTTCGATGTCATCGGCAAGATCCGAATAGGTGACAAGTAGGACATCTACATCAATACGCGGGTGGGCTTGTCATCGCAGGCCGTTGCGACGAAGGCGGTCAACGACCGCTTCCGGTCTAGCCCGGTGAACGGACATTCTCAGGATAGGCGGGCATGTCTCAAAGGTGCCACTTTTGGACTCATGCACCGCGGCAAGAGCGCGCGTCGAATGCGCCGATTCGCGGCGCGCGGCATGAAGCGCACGCTCAACGAGATCGCGCGCAACAAGTTCGACGAAGCCGCCACCGACCGCCGCCACCGCGAGAACCCGCACGGCGACAAAGTGCGGGAAGTCAGCGCCGCCTTTGCAGAGAACCGACCGCCGCAGTTTGAGGCGCGGGCCACCCTTCCGGGATCGCAGCAGCGTTTGCCGCGCGCCGGAATTGGAACTCGTGCGGCCGCGGCACGCCGTATGGTGTTACCCATACGCATTTTGCAATTGTGCCGCGCAGCGCACTTGCATCTAAGTCCCGAAGATGCTGAGCAGAAAATCCGCCTCGCGGTCGCGAGCGTTTGGAGTGTGATTGTTGAGAGCGAAATCGTCTGCAAGTGAATTGGATCTCGGTGCGCGTAGCGAAAGCAGATTTAAACAAATGCTAAGACCGCCGTTCCGTGCCGCTCGGAATGGAGAAGGCGGTGGATGCCTCTCAGCGGGTCACCTGCAGTGAGGCGTACCGGCGGAAGTGGTAACCGCCTTCTGGCAGCACTGCCGCCAGCAGACTTCGATCTGCTGGTGCCCCAGCTAGAGACGGTCGCGCTTGATCAAGACGCAGTCCTCTCGCGAGTGGGTAACCAGATCGAGCATGTTTTCTTCCCTCATAGCGGCGCCATCTCGCTGATGGTCGACATGGCGAACGGGAAGACGGTTGCCACCGCCGCAGTCGGGCGCGAGGGGGCAGTAGGCATTCTTTCCGTGCTGGGGCCGTCACCTTCGGCCACTACCACTATCGTTCGTGCGGCAGGCACCGCCTCCCGGATCCCCGCATCGCGATTTCACGCCGCTTTCAACCGGAGCCCCGCGATCCGGCACGCGGTCCAGACTCACGTCAGGGCGATGCTGATACAGTTTCAGCTCGGCGCCGCCTGCAATGCGCTGCATCCGGTCGAAGCCCGCATAGCACGCTGGCTGCTCCATTTTCGCGACCGCATCGACCACGACGTCCTCCCGCTCACCCAGGAGGCGCTGTCGGAAATACTCGGTGTGCGACGAACGACGGTGACGCTCCTGATACGCAATCTGCGCGCGTCAGGAGCGATCAGATCCGATCGACGAGGCCAGATCGAGATCGACCGATCGCGGCTCGCGGCGGCGGCGTGCGAATGCCACGGTACCATGAGTCTCGAAGTCGAGGAGACCTTCTCGATGAATACCGCCCAATCTCGCGTTTTGGTTGCGCCTGACGCAGTGGGTGAGTCGGGCGATGCTATGTGAGCCGTTTCGCGCCGTCACAATGGCGTTCAGGCATTCGCGTCCAAGTCCCGAATGTCGGCTTCGGGGTCAATCGCGTCGGTTTGCCCGGGTACCGGGGACTTCCGCTCTACCCCAATAAACAGACATTGTTACCGTAGGTCGGCAAGTCTCAGTTGTGCCAGAAGGCGACATCACGCAACCCCGGGTCAGGGGAAATGCCGCAGCGCCGTTGCGCTGGCAGTCAAAATAGCTCGTCGACAAAGCGTTGAACCTCCGACACAGGGCACACTGTCTAGGCGCGGAGTCCGTCTATCGTTGGAAGAGCCCTTCACCTTGGCATGGGCGCTCGGCGGCTTGGCATAGTCTGGCCGACGTGTCACTCTGTAGGATAAATGTGCGGGGGAGGAACCGATTTGTACCGCCATGTCGTTTTTCTGTGCTCGGTCATAATTGTTGTATTGAGCGCCGCGTCGGCGGCCCTCGCCGCCGACTCCGAACGGTGCCAAGAGCTGGGTCGTAAGTTTCGAACCGCGAAACTACAGATCACTGCAATCGAAGTGTCATTGGCTCTATTTTCGGCAGTAGACGGGAATTGCATCGGCCTGGCGGCTGTATTGTTGGACTATGGCGCGTCGGTCGACGCGCGTGACCGGTTTGGCGCCCGACCACTCAGCCATGCCGCCAGGCCGCGGACATCTCGGTCCATGGCCACCTCCATGTCATGTTGATCACGTTACACGAAGGACCTTTCAATTATACGCCTTCCGCCGACCCGCGCCTATGCCGTTCCGCGTAGCGGGAACGGCGAGGCACGGGCTCCCCGGCCCCGTATCTTGGCCGACAAGCCCTACAACCAGCGCCGTACCCGCGCGCGGTAGCGGCGATAGACGTCTCCGAACTTGCGCTCGAGATAGGCTTCCTCGCGGGTGATCACACCGTAGCGGATGACAAGCGCGAAGGGCACCAGCGTCATCAACAGCCAGAGGCTGTTGAAGGCAATGGCCAAGCCGATGAGCCCCAGCACCATGCCGAGATAGATGGGGTTGCGCGTGAAGCGGTAGGGGCCAGTCTTCACGATAGTCGTGGTCGGCAGGCGGGTGGGCACGTTCGAGCCGGCCCGGGTCATGGTAGAGATCGCCCACGCGACCAGCGCCAGCGCAAATACTATCGCGCCGAGCCACCCTGCAGATACCACGGCCGGCAAGAACGGCAAGGGCATAAGCCAGTTGAGCGCGAGCCCGGCAAGCACCGCGAGCGCCCACGCGATCGGCGGCCGGACAATGACATTCGCGGTATCTGCCGTGTCAGCCATGGCGCGACCAGTGAACCTGCGCTCCTTTCGATATGGCCAGCCGAAGACTATTTGCAAGCGTAGCGCAAAATAGCAGGCAGTCCGAGACTTACCGGTTGGAGCGTATGGCGGGCCGCGGCATCATAGCGCCACGGCGAAGCAATAGTGCCCATCTTCATCGGCCGTGGCGCGCCATTCCTCTCCAGAGCACGCTATGCCCCTCTCGCCGGGCGGCGCCGCGTAGGCGGCTTGGGTGCGCGAAGGGCGCGCCCCGGCGGTTCGCTCAACTCGTGCGCCGGTGTGACCCCACGCGATGATTCCGATCGAACGCAATCAATGGGCACAGGCGGAGCGAAGTATCTTTGGCGACCGGCATTGAAAAGCCTGCGGCTTCAGCAATTGCATCCTATCATTTTTGCCCATACTTGCACGCCTCGCACCTCCATCCTGAGGTGGAGTTTTCAAGCCGAGCCTTGCGACGATCAGGGCGCGGAAGGCTACGTTGCGGCACCCAATCGCCTTGGCGTCATCATTTCGCGAAACGAGATCAGAAGATCTTTGTCGATGGAGACGAGGTTTGTGTCATCTACGATTTCGTGACTGATACTCCGGTCGACCCAGTGTCGAGTGGATTGGAATGAGAAATGGAAAGATTAAGTCGGTGCGACTGAACTTTCACAGCCTGGAGTGGCCGGCAATCAGAGAGAGGAAGCACTCCGCCGAGCGAAGGTTGCGACGGCAACGCCTGCTCCTTAATCGCCGTGCGGGTTCCGCCATGGGGCCGCGGGCTGCCAAATTTGGACATTTGGGCTGGCCTGCGTGCATAAACATTGCCAAGTGCTTGCAGCTTGTCAGAACTGCTGAGAGTTTTGCTGCGCTAGCGTCGATCATGGGCTCGAATTTCGTTGGCGCAAATTCCGACAATTCGGCTGACCCTTTCGCCATACTTGACTTGCCTAGTGCCCCTAATAGGATTGCGAGCGGCGTTCTCCGCGAGAAGACGCAGGTGGTCCGACCGGAAGGAGACGCGCGGGCAGCGGGTCATACAGGGAGGACATCCAATGAAATCCAGACCCGTTTGGATGATGCCGATCGTCACCCTGCTCCTGGTCGCGAGTTGGGGTGGGGTGTGGGCGGATACCAGTGACGTCAAGGGCCCCGCCCCGGTGATCGTGGGAAAGTCTGGCAAGCACTGCAAGGACGATCCGCACTGCTTCAACCGGTATCATTTCGCAATCAAGCCCGCCGCCCGTGTAAATCCTGAGCAGCTTTTTGTACTTGAGACGCGCGATGCGCTCGATTCTGATCTCACCTTCGATTCGACGGCGCAGGATGTGGCGGCCGCCAACCTCAACCTCGTGCATCCGCTGACCGGGCCCGTCTACATTGAAGGGGCGAAACGGGGCGACGCACTCGCCGTTACCGTGGTGGACATCGCGCCCGACGATTTCGGTTACACTACGATCGTGCCAGGATTTGGCTTCTTGCGTGATGTCTTCCGCGATCCTTTCATCGTGCACTGGAACCTGACGCGTCTCGAAGCGCGTTCGAAGGATCTGCCGGGAATCTCCGTTCCTATGAATGCGTTCATGGGCACGGTCGGCGTCTTGCCGGGCGAGCCTGAGCTTGAGACGTGGCTCAAACGGGAGAAGGCGCTCGCGGACGCGGGCGGCGCGGCGTTGACCCCTCAGCCGGTTGATGCCCTGCCGACGGATCTTTGCGGCGCCAATGGTACGGCGAAGGACAAGTGTGTTCGCACCGTTCCGCCACGGGAGAACGGCGGCAATCTCGACACCAAGGAGACAGTGGTCGGCACCACGCTGCTTTTTCCTTGCTTTATCGACGGCTGTGGGCTTTTCGCGGGTGACGTTCATTTCGCCCAGGGCGGCGGCGAGGTGGCGGGCACCGCCATTGAGATGGGCGCAAAGGTGACGCTCCAGGCCAAGGTGATCCCGGGCATGGCTTCGCTGCTTACGACCATGCACTTCGAAGGCGGCTCGCAGCTAAAGAGCCTCGCTCCGGGGAGTTTCTACGCTGTCTCGGGGCTTCCGCTCAAGCCCGAGGGCGAATTGCCGGTGTTCGACACCTACCTTGGTGGCCAGAAGATCGCTCCGCTGGCAAACCTCTCGGAGGATGTCAGTTTGGCAGCGCGAAACGCCACGCTCAACATGATCGACTTTCTGGTCAAGACAAAGGGTCTTAGCCGCGAGCAGGCTTACGTACTGGTGAGCGTGGCCGTCGATCTCCACATCGCGCAACTCGTCGATGTCCCGAACCTGGGTGTTACAGCGATCTTGAACCGCGACGTGTTCAAGCCGCAATGACGGGTGCCTGAGCCAATCGTTGGTGCAGGCTCGGCATCGCACCGCTGCCTTGGAGCTTGGCGAGTATGAAGCGGCGCACGATCCTTACGTCGGTTGCGAGTGCGGCGGCGCTTGTTCTTGCCGGGCACAGAACGTTTGCGGTCGCGGGCCCTGATCGGCAGCAACGGCTGATTGGGCCGCAGTTTGCCGACTTGAATCCGGACCGTATGTGGCCGGTCTACCGGCGCTACCACCTGCTGATCGTCGGCCAACGCGATGATGAAAGCGGCAGTGCTCTTGCGGCGGCGACGGTCGACGTACTGATGCGATTTCTCCCGAACTCGCGCGCCATGCTGGTCCGCGCTGCGGATGCTCGGCGCGTCGGCGTGCTCATTGCCACGGATCAACAGGACGTCGCAATCATGGCGGCGCGAAGTGCGGAGGCCCTCTTTCTCGGCAAGCCGCCCTTTGACGATATCCACGACGCGCCGTTGCGGATAATAGTATCATTTGGGAGCCACTCCCTCGTGTGCCGCCCGAGTTTCATGGCACGCCACGCCTATCTGATCGCGAGGACGCTGGCTGAACACAAAGACGCATTTCCCACGCCCGCCGGTGCTCCCGACGGCGTCGTCCCGGCGCACCGGGGATCGCACGCCTTTTTCGCCGGCGAGGAGGTGCCCAGTGACTGATGACTCGGCCATGGCAAACGCATCCTGCACATGGCAATCGCTGACCGCCGCCTGCCCGCGATGCGCAGCCTTTCGGGGTCCCGGGCCCGGGCTCGTTCTCTTCGTTCTCCTCTTTTTGACTCTTGGCGCCCGCACGCTGGTCGCTCATGATATGATCGACATCGAGCGAGCAAACGTGCTCGTCTCCGCTGCCGACGAGGAGGTCGCACTCGCCAGAACGGCCCCTGGGCCAGGACCTGAGGGCATGGCGCGATTTGCACTTGGTATGGTTCTAGTCGAGGCGACCAACATCATCAACCGCGATCTCGCGGCGCACAGCGGGCGGCTTACGGTTAACGGCGAACTCTTGCTGAAGGCTCTCGTCCAGCGCGATCTGGCGCCCCGCTTCGACGATGCGATCGGGCGCTACCGCCTGCCGAGAACCCTGCTCGAGGAAGCCATTCGCCTCTCACCCGAAGCACCTTATTCGCTGCGCGCCCGGTTCGAGCTCCTGAAAGCCGGATTCTATGAGAGCTTCGTACTCGATCCTTTTCAGCTTGTCGGCATTGGGTTGGACGATCTTGACCACCAGATCGCCGAGGCCAAGGCGTTGGCTTTGGCCATCGCGAGCGGGGACGACGCCGAGGAGGCAGCGTTCATTCACGCCATCGATCTTGCGCGGGCCTCACAGCTTGCGCCGCCTGAGGAAAGGCGCGCTTACACCGGCAAGGCGCTGACGGCGCTTGGGGCGTTCTCAGAAGCCTACCCCCAGAGCATTCGTGCCGCGACGGCCGGCGTAATCATTAAGCGCCTGGGCGGTGCCGAATGATTGGCGACCGACGCCAGCGACGCCAATGAACTGGGCACTTCGCCGAACGCGCTTTATACAAAGCCTCCGGATGCGCCCAGGCCGTGCTCGACTCAACAGCGGTCCCACCGCGAGAGTGTCTCGCGGCTGGCTTGCCCTGGCCAGCGTTGCCGTCGCTGCCATCGCCACTTGGGAGGCGCAGGCGCACAATGCCGGGGTCAGCACCTCGCGCATCGTGGTCCACGGCCGCACGGTCGAAGTGGAAATCAACGCTCTTGGTCGCGACTACGAAAAGTCGGCCGGGGTTCGAATCACCGAAGCGGGATCGGGCGAGGTCAACCGTGTGGCGCTGGCGGTCATGGCGCCGTCAGTGCTCACCTACATTGGCGACCACGTTGCAGTCTTTGCCGGCAGGCAGCAATGCGCGCCTAGGCCAGGAACGGCACTGCCGGCCGACACCCACGTTCTGGTGACGGTGGCATGGACCTGTCCATTGGATGGCGGCGAGCTGCGCTATCGCGCGACCCTGTTTCACGACGTGGATCCTACCGCACGACATCTGGCTATCATCGCAACCGAGAGCGGCGAGCGCGAGCTTGCCCTCGACAGCAGAGCGCCCGAGGTCGCTCTGTCCGGTGCGGGGTCGTCGGCACTCCAGGTGGTCGGGCGGTTCGTCCAGGCCGGTATCGAGCACATCTTTCTCGGCTACGATCACATCGCATTCCTTGCCGCGATCGTGCTTTGGGCGCAGCGTTTGTGGCCGGCGATCAAGATCGTCACCGCCTTCACGATTGCTCACTCGATCACGCTGTCCCTTGCTGCGCTGCAGATTGTCGTATTCCCAAGTGCCATCGTCGAACCGGCGATCGCCGCGACGATCATATTTGTAACGGTCGAGAACTTTTTCTCGCGCAATGTGGACGGTCGCTGGCGGGTGGCGTTCGTTTTCGGGCTCATTCACGGCTTCGGCTTCGCCAGCGCGCTGCAGGAGATCGGGCTGCCAGCGAATGCGGCCGTGCCCGCGCTCGCGGCGTTCAACATCGGCGTGGAGATTGGGCAGGTCGTGATTGTGGCCCTCATCTTTCCACTTCTGCTGTGGTCGGGTCGGATCGGTCACCGAGCCGCGGCACGCAAGGGACGGCATCCGGCGGTGGTCTACTTCTGTTCAGCGGCGATCTTGTCGGCCGGGCTTTACTGGCTCGTGGTACGCACCGTGCTCCCCTGAAGCACCGGCCAGTTGCTTTAGCGCCATGTGCGATCCGGCCTTGGTCGACGGCTTTGTCTCGGACCGGCGGCGACCGATCTCGTCAAGGATGCCCTACTGCTTCGGATCAACGCCGACCCGAGGCGTCTTCTCGTACGACATCGTTGCCTGGCCGCGACCACGCGCTGGCGCTTGGCGTTGCAGCCACGCCTCCCGGAGCAGATCGACGCTGAGGTGGTGGAAGAGCGCGGTGAACTTCTCCTTCTTCCTTTGCTGAGCTGCTTTCCGTACGCGAGCGAGCGCCTGGGTCACACGAGTCCGGCCCTGTGTCCGGTGTGTGCTTTGCTCGCCTGCGTTCCTCTCGGTCCCCGCCCTTGGCTCCGCCGACTCCGCCGCCGGTTGCCCGGCATTGTTCGTCGGCTTCACGGCTACTATGGCGGAGTCAGACTTCCCACGGTCGTGCATGATCGGCTTCGGCTCCTCGCCTTCCCGATGCGGACCAGAGCAGCACGCGTTACGAGCGCCGTCGGCCGGCCGTGGGACCTCCCGGTTCCCGTACAAGAAGCTTCTGCACATGCCAGGGTCTGTGACCACGCCGGGTCGTCCAGGCGCTCGCTAAAGGCGCCCGTGCGTTTGGCCTTCCACATTCGGAACTGTGCCGGCACCCAGGATGATAGGTCTTTCGCGGTTCAATGGCTGGCCTGTGCACTCCCCTGCCGACGCTTCGCCGGCGCCCTTGCGGACGTCTGCGCACGGCTCGGGGCCGATGTGGATCGCTACTCCTTCATCGTAAGGGACTGCACCCTCTACTCCTTGCCGGTCTCCCGGCGCACTCCGCAAACCTTCACAGTTTCGGACCTGAAGGCTAGTCCGCAGGGCAAAGGTTCATCACTAATTTCGGCAACATCCTACCCGGCACCGAGCCAAACGGCGCTTGGCCGACATCGTAAGCTCCCATGCTGCGGTAAAACGGAGCCGCATCGGGATCCGCATCGATGGTGAGTCGCGTGGCACCCAGTTTTTTCGCGACGTCGGTAGCCCAAACGAGCAGCGCCTTACCGGTCCGGCTGCGAAGCGCGCTGGGCTCGACGAATAGTTTCAGCAAATCAGCCTCACCATCGACCACTTTTACCTGTGCAACACCGATTGGCTTGCCGTTAAGTTCGGCAACTGCGATGGGCGTCAACTCCAAATCGCGCGGCTCAAACGACAACTCGCCGCGACATGCTTCCATGAATTTCTCGTCGTAGCCCCAAACGGCTTTAGACCTGAAACAGAGATCGGAAAGGCCGGATAGCTCATTAAACGTTGGTGCTCGGATTGTTAGAGGCAAGCTAAACCTCCTTGGACTTCAGGAAGCAGTGTAGCATTTCAGCTTGCCAATGTCTCTTGTGGGTCATTCGCGTCGATTTGACCGGACCACGGCGACTTCCGATCTACCCCAGTGAACAGACATTCTCAGCATAGCCGAGCATGTCTCAAAGGTGCCGATAGTGTTGCAAAAGTCCCAAAAGGACGCGCGGCTAATTTTCCGCGAAAGAACGAAATAAGCGACAATCGCCGGTCAATGTAGCCTCAGGCCCGTTGTCAGAATCGCCGGTGAGTTTAGCGCCACGACAGCGTGGTCCCCCAGGTTATTATTCATTATTCGATCGTCGCGCCTATGGCTCTAAGAATTTGAGTCGCATGCCGCAAAAAGACTTTTGCAACACTATCGGCCATAGGCCGACATCAGGAAAGAGGCTGGCGTACGGCCGCGCAGCCAGACGGCAAACGCGATCAGCAGCAAGTCTGCGGCCGCACGGCTTCGCCAAGCCAGATGGGCCGCTAGTCTTCATAAAATGAGACGTTGCGGATCAGGTGTCTTTGATGTCCGATATACCCTCAACAGCGGCGCGAAGTGGTACGTCGCGGGATGTCCGAGTTGGGTCTAGGCTGTGTGCGGCAAGGAGGCCAAGGCATGAGGATAGTGATCGTAACTCTAGGAGCGGCCCTAGTCCTGTGTAACCTGCTGGGCACGTTTAGTGCCCCAGCGCATGCGCAGGCCAAAGTCGTTCGTGAACCACGGGAAAGGCCTGCCATCAGGGTGCCCGTGGTAAGGACAACTCCTTACTGGGATTACAATATTGTTCCACGATATCGTTATCGCCCTGAGGACGACCGGGTCGATCCATGTGGCGGGCCCGTAGTGCCGGTAATTCGCTATGGGCCTCAAGAGGAAACCGTTCCGTTGTGGCTGGCGAACGCTTTGGGTCTCGGCCGTGTGCATGGTCGAGATTGGCCGTGTAAGGGTCGCAACCGGGCTGGCTGAGGACCGCGTCGGGTCATTCGGGTGGTTTGACCGGACCACGGCGACTTCCGGTCTACCGGTGAACGGACATTCTCAGGATAGGCGGGCATGTCTCAAAGGTGCCAATAAGCGGCTGGGGTGCGTCTGGCACTGCCATCGCATCCATCGTACACTAAGCCTTCGGTTGGGTTGCATGCCATGGTGCAAGAGCGACCAGTCCGGGTGGAGCGCAGGTTGTCGGCGATATTGGCCGCCGACGTGGCAGGCTACTCGCGACTCATGCACCATGCCGAAGAAGCGACTCACGCCAAACTATCCGTGCTTCTGACCGAGGTTGTCCATCCCGCAATCGCCGAACACGGCGGCCGCATCGTGAAGAATACCGGCGACGGGTTCTTGGCGGAATTTCCGAGCGCGGTCGAAGCGGTTCGAGCTGCTGCGCAATTCCAGACCCGTATCAAGGAGCTTACAGTCGGCGAGGCGGAAGACACGCGCATCACTTTCCGCGTGGGTATCAATATCGGCGACGTAATCGTCGAGCCGCATGATATTTTTGGCGACGGTGTAAACATTGCAGCGCGACTCGAAGGCATCGCTGAGCCCGAAGGCATCTGCGTCTCGTCTTCCGCCTACGACCATATCCGAGGGAAAGTCGGCATTCAGTTCGTCGATCTGGGCGACCAGAACCTCAAAAACATTGACCGGCCGGTCCGAGCCTATGCCGCGCTCCCGAATGGACCTAGCCCGGCGACGCAGGCTGCGCGCGCGAGATCAAGCTCATGTTCACCGCCTCGTCTCTCTATCGTTGTGCTGCCCTTCGCCAACCTCAGCGGTGATCCTAATCAAGACTACTTCGTCGATGGCGTGACCGAGAGCCTGACCACGGATTTGTCGCGCATCAGGGGCTCATTCGTTATTGGCCGACACACGGCATTCACCTACAAAGGCAAGGCCGTTGATCTCAAACAGATCGGTCGTGAGCTGAACGTCCGCTACGCGCTCGAAGGTTCTGTACAGCGTGGCGGCGACCGGCTCCGGGTGAACGTGCAGCTTATCGATACCGAAACAGATAGTCACCTCTGGGCCGACCGGTTCGACAAGCCTATCGCCGACCTGCTCGATATGCAGGACGAAATTATCTCCAGGCTTGCCAACACACTGAATGCCAAGCTCATCGCTGCGGAAGCACGGCGCGCAGAAGGCATGCTGAATCCGGATGCGGTTGACTTGATTTTTCAAGGCAGGGCCCGCCTCAATGAAGGGCAAGCCCTTGAAAGTTTGACGCAGGCACGTGGCTTTTTCGAACGTGCGTTGGCGCTTGATCCTGAAAATGTTGATGCATTGGTCGGTAAGGCGATAGTTGATATATCAATCGGCTCCACGTTGCTCACCGACGATCGCATGGCGCGTTGTACGGCGGCGAAAGCGGCCGCGACCAAGGTTCTATCGCTCGCCCCAGACTATGCGCTTGCCCACCTAGTTCTGGGTGTGATCCACATGATTACAAACCGCGCTGCCGAAGGCATCGCCGAATGCGAGCAGGCATTGGTGCTGGATCGAAATTTGGCGGATGCCCACGCTTGCATTGGTTGGGCTAAGGCGCTTCTCGGTCGCAGCGCCGAAACGGAGGTCCATACGAACGAAGCGCTCCGCCTCTCTCCTCACGATATCTACGCGTTTCGATGGATCAACGGTATCGGCATTGCCAAATCACAGATGGGGGCCGACGCAGAAGCGGCCGCATGGCTGCGCCGGAGCATTGAGGCCAACCCAAATGCCGGCCGACATTTCTCAGCGAGAATGGGAAGAGGCATACGCGTGGCCCTCCGAAAATAGGCCACCATACCCTCCCCTTGGGCATCGGGTAATGCGCGGGCTATTGTTTTACGGGGCTATGATTCTGGTTGTCGCTTTTCTCTTACAGTTCTTGACGCCCTTTCCAATTCTGACTTGGGTTTTCGGATGGCCGTCCGCAAAGCCCTAGTAACTTTCGCAGTTAGCGAAACTATCTTGTGCAACGGATTTTATATGGCTCTGTTGAGCCACTACCCCGGCCTGTTTCGTTAGAACCATTGCTTGGCCGACGTCGGCTTTGGTGCGCATTAGAGACTCAAGATGGACACCGCGCATGGTCCGAAACGTGCCACAAGCGCACGTTCGAGCGTGCTCCGTTTCGGAGGCCGCTTGTTACTGAAATGGCCCGCATCTGGGGCCGTTGGGCACGCTGCAGATAACCATTGAAGCTGAGGAAAGCACCCAGTGTACCGAGGATCAGCGCGGCTACGATTGTGTTGGCGCGGCCGCCCGCAGGCGCCCATTGTGCGCCTTGGCGACAGAGAAAACTACGGTTCGCGCCTGCAGCAGGGATAGGTGAGCTGTTCCTGCCAATCGCCGCCACGCCCCTCGGGAACCAAATCGAAGATATTCCAGAGTGGTTCGATAGTGCCGACGTGACGTGGATCCTGGCCCGCGTCTGTGGGCGCGTAGAGCATTTCCGAACCCCAGAAGTGCCGCATGGTGCCGCCTTCGCGATGAAACACGTTCAGCATCGGCTGTTGGTAACCCACTTCGGTCTCGCCCCCATAGTCGCGGTTGAAGCTGTTTTCTGCCGAGGAAAGCAAGCGAAGATGGCGCCAGCTTCGCTCCTCAGCGAAGGCCAGAAGCCGCGGCAGCGGCGTCTTGGCGACAATGACCATGTTCACCCGTGGCTCCACATGCGGCGCTGTGCCGTCAAGCTGATCCACCAGCGCCACACAGGAGGGGCACGGCCCTTCGGAGAGAGGCAGTCGAGCTGTCAGGCCCTTCGTGGGCCCGGGACGATCGTCCGACGGGTAGCGCGGGAACATCATATTGTAGACGACGAGCGAATCCCTGCCGGGCGCGAACAGCTCTGACAGCCGCACGTCGCCGAGCGCGCCGTCAGGCCGCAGCCCGTGGAAAATATAGTCCTCCGGAACCTCACCGCCGGGCGGCAACGCACGGCGCGCCGCGGCCAACGCCTCCATCGTGCGGCGCAGCTCGACCTCCTGCGCAAGCAGCCGATCACGGGCGGCCCGGTAGGCCTTGGATTCGCTCGGGAAGGTGAAAGTCGCTTGGCTGGTCATGAGGTCCTCCTCCCAGCGCTAGAGTTGAAGTCGGCGGCGGCCAAGTAGCTGCCGGTTGGCCCCCGACCAGAGGACGGATCGCTGGCGCGCAATCCGACAGGCGGTCCAAATTCTTGATCAGATTGTTGGTCGTATGCATCCGTGTTCGAATGGCTCGGACCACCTGATCCGACGAATTTCCGCGATAGATATCGTACCAACCCGCCGCCAGCCACGCGAGCAGTGCCGGCACGTGGGCCGTGAGCGCCAGCGCCGTAGCCTTAAGGGCTAATTCGAAATTGCAGTTGCCAGTCGCATTCTAAGTTTTAGCGTACCGATAATCGTGCGGATTTGGCCGACGCCTCATCAACCCCGGCCATGCGTACCGGGCGATAAGGGACCGCCGCTCTGCCCCAGGGCGACGGCCCCGCCGAAATAAGCAATGTGCGATGGAACCGGCGCCGTGCCGGCAGTTGCGGAATGAGCCGTCCAGCGATCGCCCGGGCGGCTTGTTCTATGCGGTGCGCGCCGCCTCCAAAGCAGCTCTTGCCGTATCTCGAATAACGTCACTCGGAAAATTCGAACGGAGCAGGCATTGAAAGCCCTATTCGTGGCGCGCAATTAGTTTCAACTTAATGGCACGCGCAGCCGCATCGATTCTCCTCGGTGATTGCCGATTGCATCCCTGCGCCAATTGACTGAATGACCTGCTGTGGATGGTCCACGCCACTTCGGTTGCGATAGTTCCAAGCCGCACTTGAAGTGCAGCTAGCTTGATCAGAGCAACAATTAATTCGGAAAAACGCCCCTCGGGTAACTTCAGCTCTTCCATTCACAGCGTGGCGGGCTGTGCTTGCAAAAGCTAATGTCCGGGTTGGGTCAGGCTCGGAAGTCTCTAACAGTGCGAACGAAGTCCGTTTTTCATCCAGCAACCGACGTAGACCCGATTCAGTCAGTGCGTCAGGTTCATGTTGGCTTCCGGGGATGGAACACCTCTCCGACGGACAGTTTCGGGTCCTTGATCCGAGAGCGGTCCTTGCGATCGTTCTTTTGTGCTTCGAGCTTCTG
>NZ_JAFCLU010000061.1 GCF_018130385.1 Bradyrhizobium sp. AUGA SZCCT0283
GCGTGCTCCTCGTCTTTGGCGCCCCTTGCCAGCTTCGCTTGCTGGCGGGGCAGGAGCACGGCCGGACCATCCCATTAGCGGAACATTTATTGGAGTAAGCCGGTCTTCAGGCGCGCCTTATACAAGTGGCGACCGATCAGCTTGGCTTTTCGTCTCGTTCTAGCTGAGGTTTTTCAAATAAGACCGCATTCAACAAAGAACGGTGCACCTCGATCTTTCCGTTGTAGCTAATCAATCCCAGCTTTCGAAATTTGTTCAGGAAAAAGCTCACCCGAGGGCGGGTCGTTCCGATCATCTCCGCCAGGGTTGCTTGATTGATCGAAGCATCGACTGGCGTTGGCTTTCCATCTTTTCCGAAATTGGCGAGCAGAAGGAGAAGCCGCGCGAGCCGCTTCTCGCTCGAATTGAATAGCTGGTCGATTAAATCTTCTTCAATGCGATTGCTCCGGGTGACCAGGTAAGTCACGAAAAGTTCTGCAAACTTGGGCTCCTTGCGGAGCGCCGCCACCATCGCCTTCCGCGTTATCGAGGTGATGAGGCACTCCTCCGTTGCCCTTGCGGTTCCAACGCGGACCGCCTGACCATTCAGACATCCCTCGCCAAAGAACTGCGCAGGTTCCAATATGCCGACGACTGCTTCTTTGCCTTGCTCGGAAACAACGGTCACCTTGACCTTGCCCGATTGGATATAAAAAATCTTATCGGCCTCTTCGCCTTGGGCGTAGATTATCCGACCCTTACGGTACTTCTCTATCGTTTTTCCGGTCCCGACTTTAGCTAGGAAGGCCTGGGGATCGAACTGTCGCTTTGCTGACTTCACAATGCCCTCCTTTGGACCCGTGACGCCTAAACACTAAAAGTGCGGTGTTGTGGTCAATAATGACCAGCGGATCAGTTTCCAACGTGAAAAAATGACCTCGTCAGTGCCGGTGTCCGGCAGCGTGTTGTGCACCCGCCTGATCCCAAAGGGGTGACCGCATGCTCGGCTCTCATGCGTTACCAACCGGCCCGCCGCTTAGCGTCCTAGAGCGCCCGCGCTGTAAACACTGTGAGGCTCGAACGAACTTGGCCGGCATTGCGTCCGGACCAGCGGGCTACGAACTCCGCACCTTTGAGTGCCCAAAGTGCAATCGTTTCCAGCGAACCTTGGTGGTCAGCGACCCCATGAGCGGCGACGCGAGCGGGTGGCTTCGCAGCGAGCTTAAATCCCCGGACTAGATTTTGGCAATCTCATGGAAGATTAAAAATGTCCACTGAAGTAGCCCCTCACCATCCCGGGTCCTATCCAGTTCCCGATGCGCCCGTTGCTGCGGCGTTACCGCGGTGCAACGAATCACGCCTTCGCGACCGGGGTACGAACATTGGACGCTGCGCTGCACACGATGCGGCCACATCCAACAAATGCAAGTTGAATCCAGCCCATCGCAAAACGAACCGCTCGATTGGTTTGAGAGAGAATTGGTGTCACCGAAATGAGATCATCCGACAAGCGTAACAGGAAGAAGGTTACATTTTTGACGGCCGACCAGTTGGAAGAGCAGGCAGATGCGGCCGCCAGCGAGGCGAAGCAATTGCCTGACGGAGAGGCGAAACAGGATGCGCTTCGTAGCGCAGCACAGTTGAGGGTATACGCCACCATGAAGCGCGCACTCACACCACAAACCGTCAAATCGAAATAGTAGACGCGGATCGAGCGGTTACATAACCCAAATCCCGAATTCGGCGCAGGTTACAGCAATGAACAATGTACTTTCCTACGCGCTACGCTCTTTCCAGCGCAAACCCGAGAGAACCTCCACCGAGGTGGATGCGATTGCGAACGCAGTCGGCGTCGCCCTCGGTTGGCCTGACGAGGAACAAGCCTTCGAATTGCCCAGGCGGCTGTTCGAACAACTGCCATTTGCCGTCTATGTCTGTGACCGGGACGGTCTCGTTCTGCGATACAATCGCCGCGCTGCCGAGCTATGGGGCCGTTCGCCTAAACTCAGCGATCCTAATGAACGCTTTTGCGGATCGTATCGAATGTTCCGGCCCGACGGGAGTCAGTTGCCGCATCACCAATGCCCCATGGCAGATGTGCTGCGCACCGGTATTTCCGTGCGCGAACAGGAAGTACACATCGAGCGACCTGACGGCTTGCACGGCATCGCGCTCGTTGACATCGAGGCAATCAAGGATAGCGATGGAAACGTTGTCGGTGCCGTCAACTGCTTCCAGGAGATCACGGAGCGCAAACGCATCGAGGCGCAGATCGTCAATCTCGCGCGCGAGGCCGAGCATCGAACAAAGAACATCTTGTCCACTGTGCTGGCGACGGTGCGCCTTTCTAAATCTGATACGTCGGATGGTCTGAAAGAACTGATCGAAGGGCGCATCGATGCCCTCGCAAAGGTCCATACGCTATTCGTGGAATCCCGCTGGGCGGGAGCCGAACTTCACCGTCTGGCCACGCAGGAGCTTTTGGCTTACAGCGGGGAGAATGAGGCGCGCGTGCGAATTGAAGGGCCAGCCGTTGTGCTGGAGCCGAGTACGGCTCAGATTGCTGCAATCTCCTTGCACGAGCTCGCGACCAACGCGTCAAAGTACGGATCGCTATCGGCAGCGGGTGGTCACGTTGAAATCTTATGGTCCCTTACAGCGGACGGAAGGCTCAGCTTGCGCTGGATCGAGTCGGGTGGGCCGACCCCCACGCCGCCAACGCACCGCGGGTTCGGCACACGCATTATGGAAAATATGATTGGCCAACTCAAGGGCGAGGTGCGTTTTGATTGGCGCGACCAAGGGCTAACGTGCGAAATCGTCTTGCCGCTTGCATAGGGCGGGCCGCCACGTGCGACGCAAAGGCAGGGTGCTTAGCTCACGACGTCACCGTTCGCACTGCCACACGAGCCCCGGTAGTCCAGGCAGAAATCTGTGAGTTTTAAGGTGGCAAAGAAAAGGCCGCCCGAAGGCGGCTAGTTCTTGATCTCCCTCTTGCTTATTTTTTGAGGGCGTCTGCGGCGTCCCGCGCTGCATCCTTCACATCTCCCGCAGCGTTGTGGGCGGATCCCTTGGCCTTATCGATCTTACCTTCGGTTTCCATGGCCTTGTCACCACTGAGCTTGCCGGCACCTTCTTTGATGGCGCCTTTTGCCTTGTCGGCAGCGCCCTTCACATGTTCGCGATCCATGATCGTGTTCCTTGCTGTCGGAGATGCGGGACAACGAAAGAGTTACGCAGTCGTTCCTCCGAAAACATGCGCACACGACGACTTCTGAGTTTGGCACTTTTCGGAAGTGGCGGCTCTGACGTGTGATGTCTGTTGTTGAGGGAAGATCAGAAGTCGGCTGTCGGGACAATGAGGACCGTTTTTGACCGATGCTGTCGAAAAAGTCAGTTTTACTTGATTTGGCCGCCTTTCCGCGGGGGTAGTTGATCGGGTTGCGATGGGCGGCGTTCGCCTTGACCCTATTTGCAGTTCACGCGAGCGGCACATGTCGTAGTGCGGCAGGCGGCCCGATGGTTCTGAGTGCCAGGGTTTTGAGGTTTTGTACAATTGCTGCCAGGTGGAATTCGTCTCGGACACTGGAGAGACCTCTGAGCCGCATTCGTTCGAATCCGTGGTGGACCTTCAAGTGAGCAAAACGCATCTCAACACGTTTGCGTTCGTCACGTGACTTCACGAAGGCTTTGGTCCGCATCAACCTGCGCGCTACGTCCCGGGCATATTCGTTGATATCGCGCGGAACCTGGCGCGCCGGCGTGTTGGGGCAGCACTTCATTTTGAGCGTACATGTATCGCAGTCAAATTTTGAAGCACGATAGCGAAGCATTTGGCCGTCATGCACCGTTCCGGTGGTATGCAGCACCTTGTCATTCGGGCAGATGTAAACGCCTCGCCGTCTGTCCCAACGAAAGTCGCTGCGTGAGAATGTGCCATCAGCACGATCGCTGGCGTCGCGAACCGGGATATGCGGCGTAATCCTTTGGCCGACCAGCCAGCCCAGGAAACGGCCCGTCCCGTAAGCGGTATCAGCGGCCAGCCGCTTCGGCTTCAGATCAAAACATCGCTCGGTGCGATCGAGCATCTTCTTCGTGGCCTCGACCTCGTCGTAAGTACGGGCAGGCGTCGGCTCGACGTCAACGATTACCGCATTCTCGATATCGATCAGGTAATTGAGCCCGTATCCGAACTGCACCCGTTTGTTGGCTTTCGCCGTCCACGCTGATTGAGGGTCGCTCGGCGAGATGACCTTCGGAGGTTTGCGATCAGGATTGGGCTCGACCTCGGCTTCGAGAGCAGCAAGATACTCCTTCACCGCGCGCGTCTGCCTTTCTGGCTCCGCCCACTCAATCGCGTCCGGCGCCTTGCCGTGGTAGCGGCTGGCATTGGCTTCCATCACGCTCGCATCGACAGCAAATCCTTCGCCCTTGACCAGACCGGCGGCCATGCAGGCAGCCACGACGCGTTCGAATATCCGGCGAAAGACATCGCTCTGCCGAAACCGATGGAGCCGGTTTTCCGAAAATGTCGAGTGGTGTGGAACCTTGTCATCAAGGTCGAGCCTGCAGAACCAACGGTAAGCCAGATGCAGTTCAACTTCCTGGGTAAGCTTCCGCTCCGAGCGAAGGCCGTAGCAGTACCCAACAATCAGCATCCGGACCATCAGCTCCGGATCTATCGAGGGCCGACCGATCTCGCTGTAATAGGGGGCAAGCTGTTCATGCATGCTGTCCAAAACAGGCGCCAAAAAGACGTTTATCCGTCTGAGCAGGTGTCCCTTCGGGATACGATCATCAAGCCGAAACTCATAAAATAGGCTCGTCTGATCACCGATCTGCCGCCCCATCATCGCCGCCTCCAACGCAGTGGTCCCGTGAATCACCGGAATCACTGTTCGGAGATATTCTCAAGCCTTTTTCGACAGCATCGACCCTTCTCGGACCTCACAACGCCAAAGCAGAATGTCTGCTATTGAGGGTGAGAGCTAAAGTCCGCTGTTGATCGCTCGCGACTGATGACGCGGGGCATCGTCCACCCGGCGCGCCCGTCCGGCATCGCCGCGCATGACCACCTCATCATCGGCAAGGACGGCCAAGCGAACCTGGAAGGCGCCAGTCCCTTGCACTGGCAGCGGCGAGAGCAATCCGTCAACCGACTAATGATCAAACAAGCGTATTATTTATCTGCAAGCACTTAGTCTGCAGCTGGGAGTAGCGCGACCAAACCGCGGCCCCACCCGCGCGAGCAGATGTCCACGAATCGCGCCCAGGCGACCAGATTGA
Organism: Bradyrhizobium sp. AUGA SZCCT0283; assembly: GCF_018130385.1. Lineage (GTDB taxonomy): Bacteria > Pseudomonadota > Alphaproteobacteria > Rhizobiales > Xanthobacteraceae > Bradyrhizobium. The sequence continues at coordinate 5,266 of NZ_JAFCLU010000061.1, forward strand.
CGTTACTTACCAGATCGGACGAAGGATCGAACCGTAAAGTAACGATATCCGGTTGCCAACCTAGCTCAGCAGGCAACTAGCGAGCCTCCGCGGACTTTACTGACCGTGACAGCGCTGTGACGCTCATCAGCCCACTGAGCCGCTCCTGTTCGGCGAAGTCGACGAACCTGCTTACTTGCTCCTGGAAGGTGTGGCGGAACGTCCCGCAGCGGTTCTCGTAAAGAAGCTTATCGAAGGCATGATGGGCGCACCCCCCCATACAAACCGGAAGAGCGATGCACCCGCGGCACTCTTGGTTCTGAAAGGGGTCATAGGAGAGCCACTTGGCCAGTCGACCGTTGGGGTTTGCATGGTCACGGATGTCACCGATTACTTCACTTTGGTCGCCGACTGAATCCCAGCACTTGTACAACTCGCCATGGCTGCCCACCACAAGTTCATTAGCGCGCACGGCGGTGCAGGGCGCACCCGTCGGCAAGGGCAGGCGCGGTTTGGCCAGGCCGTACTGCGCCGCTAGATCCAGGAAGCGCCGCTCCTCGTGTGCGAACTCGGCGTTTGAGAAGCACCCGCCGCGGTAGCTGGCGGAGGGCGCACGGAGGTTCTGCTGCACGCCGATAATCTGTCCGGGATAGACGGATAGCTTGTCTGCGAAGCCCTCTTCCGCGAGGAGCTTGAAGAGTTCCTCCACGCTGGAGGCGTTACCACCGTCGATGTTGACTCTCACTGTGATGTCGAGATGGTGGACTGCCTTTCGCAGGTTGGCCAGGATAGTGTGAAAACTACCGCTTCCGTTGTTAAGGGGCCGCATCCGATCATGTACGGTCGGCGGGCCATCGAGGCCAACCTGCACGCTGGTTACACGCCGAGCTGCGAGTTCTCGGCAGGTTGCCTCGTCCAGCAAAAACCCGTTGCTGATGATGCTGGCGCCATAGCGCACTTCTGCCTCATCGCATCGACGGATGAAGGCGTCCGAGAGTCGGAGAAGTGATTTCTTTCCCACCAAAGGCTCTCCGCCGAACCATGTGACATGGAACGAGTCGATGTGCGGAAGCTGCGCGTTGAGGACCTCCAGGACACGCGCCTCGACCTCTTGGTCGAGTACTGAAGGATGCTTTTCCTCGAAGCAGTAGGGGCAGGAGAAGTTGCAGCCTAAGCTGGTCACGACTGTCAGGGCGAAATGCCTGCGGGCGTCTCGGCTGCTTTGATAGCGTTTCTCCAGGCTCTGTAGTTCGTCGGCATCATCACGTACGATCATGAGGCCTGCGATTAGATTGCCCAGCAGGCTCGGCGGGCACCGGGCGTCGGTATCGCCGGCCATAAAGGCGCGGTACGCCATGTGATATTCAGTGGGAATGCGCAGCAGAGCGCCGCTGCGAGAGTTGAATACATACGCGGCATCGGGGCGTTGTACCCAGACATTGTAGCGGGACTCTCTCACGACGTCTCACCTGGGTTACTGGGGACGTGTGAAGCTGATGCAATGAGTAAGTACTTCGCAACTGGAGGCTTTGTAATTGCCGCAATCCGCAAGTGACCCACACTTCTCCACGGGCCCTTGTTTGGTTTCGGATTCCTGGACGCGAACCATCAGCTGTTGAAGCACTTCCAGCGTCTCGGGCGTGGGGTGGTTTGCCTTGGTGAGAATGGCGAGTTCGACACTGGTCCCGGTCGGAAGTTCCGGCGGCAGCACCCAGGAGCTGTCGGCCTGCCCTCCTTCTGTGGTCCGCTTGACTGACTCCGGCTCATTTTCCATGCTTTCCTCCTTTCGCTGCCAGGCAGGCACGGAAATTCCGTGCCTTAGACGAGAGTATATGTGCCGCAACGCTGGAGCTTTGGACAGTCAGGCGGTGTCGACCTCAGTTCTTCAGCGGTCCGGGATTCCTGGGCGCGCACCATCAGCCGTTGAAGCAATTCCAGCATCTCGGGCGTGGGGTGGTCTGCCTTACTGAGAATGGAAAGTTCGATACTGGTCCCGCTCGGTGTTTCCGGTCGCAGCACCCAGGAGCTGGCGGCCTTCCCGTTTTCCTTGGTCTGCTTGACTGCCTTCGGCTCGTCTTCCATAGCCTTCCTCTCTCGCTGCCCAGTCGGGGCGAAGATAAGTTCAAGTCCTACGGAATTCCGCTCGTAGCTGGGAGCGTATACGAATCCGGGCCTTTCCTCCATTTGTTTTTCTCTCTTTCGGTGCCCAGTCGGGCGAACATATATCAACTCTTGCGGAAGCGACGTGGCCCCGCCGCGGCCGTCCGGGATGCCGCGTACGCTCCGTCGTCTACGCATCCGCCAGTCGCGGACCCTTGGGGCGCGGTCCACCTTCGGCGAGGAGCTCCAGGAGGTCGGCCGCCAGGAGGTGCCCCTGGACCGCAGAAAGGCAGGACTGGATCCGCCTCGCCGAGGCTCGAAATCGTGGATTTCCGTCGATTTCTCGGAGTGCCGCGTGAAATAATTCCGGAGTGACACTTTCGGGCGCAAGTGTCAGCGCCGCGCCAATGCGTTCGCAGATGGCGGCCACCTCCAACTGTTCACCACCGCCCGGAAGCAGGAGGAGCGGCAAGCCGAAAGACAGGGATCCCAAGACGGCGGTCGTGTTGGCTGTACACACGACCGCTGTCGCATGCGGAAGAACCTGGCCTTGAGGGACATGGTCCCGGAGAAAAAAATTGAAGGGTGGAGGTTTTGTCAGATCCCCACCCATTCTCCCTGTCGAAGCTACGAGACGAATATTCTCCCCGCCGAGACACTCAGTCACTGCTGGCCAGAGATTTCCCAGGTGGAATAGACGACCGTGCTGCATGTAGACGACCGGTCCCAATTCGCTTGTGCTGTCCAGCCACTTGGCAAGATCCTCATCGGTGCCCGCGGGTTCCCACACACAGGACCCGACACAGTGAACGCCCGGCGGAAGGTCTGCAGCCCCCGGCTCCAGTTCCGGAACAGACTGGAGCAAGAACAGATCGCCCAACAGGAAGTCGGCCGCCTGCTGCGGGGAAAGGGGCGGCAGGTGCAGTAAATTTCTGACCGCATGGAGCCTTTCGGACATCGACTCCAGCCGCCAGATGGCACGCTCTTGGGTCTCGTCCGGCTTCTCGTTAGATTGCTTGGTGTCTCTTCGGGGCTTAGGGAGCAGGTGCGTGGCGAATCCGAGGATTGCAACCGGCAGACCAAGGATCTCTCCCATAAGCATGGGCCCATAGGCGAGTTGGCCACCAACAATGACATCGGGGCGGAATTCCGAGGCTGCGTGGAGGATATGAGCGGCTTGTAGGGCGATGCTCGTTAGGTTCCACCATGTCTCGAGCTGGAACGACTCGCCGTCGCGAGGGCCTCGAGGGATGCGGCGGACTCCATGCTTGCGGAGGAGATCGCTGAACCCGGTCCCAGTCGCAAATGCAACGCTGTGGCCTCGGCGGGTCAGCTCAAGAGAGATTCCGATCATGGGGAAGACATGACCAGGCGAGGCCAGAGGGCAGAACAAGAAGCGCGAAGTCGCGGATGGGCCCTTCCGAATCCGGGTCACTGAGCAATCCTTCCTCAGCTGAGCGATCGGACCGAAGCTTGCACTGACTGGCCTTTCAGGACTTCTCGGGACATGTTCGCCTCCTGATTTGCCATGGCACACCCTTCAACGCACCAATGATCGCCTAAGGCCTAGCTCCGCCATTCCGCGTAGGAAGGCGCGAACGTTTTGGTTGCGAGGTAACGCCCAGCCATACCAATTCCGATCCGGACTATCTTGCGAGCAATTGTGAGCGAGCAGACTTCGGCAAGCCCAAAGCTGCACCCCTAACAATGCCAATGAATCTGCTGCGACCCAACATTTCTGATATTTTTTACAATGCAAATTCCTCCCATCCGTAACACAAATGAGATTGATTGGATGGCCTCGAAATCCCGCGCCTATGTCCGCTTGTGGCACTTTTGAGACATGCCTGCCTATCCTGAAATGTCCGTTCACCGGGGTAGACCGGAATTCGCCGTGATCCGGTCAAACCGACAACTTCGCTTGCTGGCGGGGCAGGAGCACGGCCGGACCATCCCATTACCGGAAGTGGGCCTCCGGCAATGGTACATCTGGTCGTGTCCAATTCCGGCCATCCACCCTGTGCCAGATATCAGACATTCCATCGGAAGGGTGGATCGGATGCCCCGCGGGTCGACAGAGCGGTTCGAGGCGACGTAGTCGATCTCACCGCGCATAATGCAGAGATTCCGGGGGGAAAGAACATGCATTGCGGTCGGTAGTATTTGAGGCCGAATGGCGCTAACATTTTCATATAGGTGCCGGAGCTCCGCGATACTGAGCTGCGAGTTTGGACCGGCCGGAGCTTGAACGCTTTACGCATCAGCGGGAGGTACCGTTGATCGGCGAACAATTAGTGCGACGGCTTACAGCCATATTCGCAGCCGACGTCGCTGGTTATAGCCGTTTGACAAGCGTGGACGAGGAGGGCACGCACGTCCGACTGAAGGAACATTTGCGGGTCCTGATTGATCCAAAGGTTGCCGCCCATCGCGGACACATCGTCAAGAATACGGGCGATGGGCTCCTAGCCGAGTTCAATAGCGTTGTGGACGCGATGCGCTGTGCGGTCGATGTTCAGCGCGGCATGGCGGAACGCAATTCAGACGTACCGCCGAACAATCGAATTGAGTTCCGGATCGGTATCAATGTCGGTGATATTATCGAAGACAACGGGGACATATTCGGCGACGGGGTCAACGTAGCAGCACGCCTCGAAGCCATTGCGGAGCCCGGCGGCATTTGTGTCTCAGATGATGCCCACCGACAACTCCGCGATAAACTCGATATTGTGTTTGATGATGCCGGCGAGCAGAACCTCAAGAACATTGGACGCCCGATCCGCGTTTTCAGAGTCAGGGATCGTGGCGCGGCCGCAAGCCAAAGACCGACGTTGGCCCTACCCGACAAACCCTCCATCGCTGTTCTGCCATTCACCAACATGAGCGGTGATCCGGAACAGGACTACTTCGCTGATGGAATGGTGGAGGAGATCATTACCGCGCTGTCGCATTTCCGACAGCTGTTCGTGATCGCCCGCAACTCGAGTTTCACCTACAAGGGGCGCGCCGTCGACGTGAAGCAGATCGGGCGCGAGCTTGGGGTGCGCTACGTGTTGGAAGGCAGCGTTCGCAAGGCGGCAAATCGAGTGCGCATCACAGGACAGCTCGTCGATACCTCGACCGGGGCACATCTTTGGGCAGAACGGTTTGATGGTGGTCTCAGCGACATCTTCGATCTGCAAGACCAGGTGACTGAGAGCGTTGTCGGGGCGATCGCGCCAGCGGTGGAAAAAGCCGAGATCGAGCGTGCCAAGCGCAAGCCGACCGAGAGTCTCGACGCCTATGCCCTCTATTTGCGCGGTTTGGCCAGGTTTTATCAGTTTGGTAACCGGCAAGCGAACGCCGAGGCATTACGCCTGTTCAACAGCGCGATCGAGTTCGACCCGGATTTTGCCTCCGCGTACGGCCGTGCCGCCTCTTGCCACGTCTTTGCCAAGAGCCATGGCTGGTTTTCAGGCACAGCGAACGAGATTGCCGAAGTGACGAGGCTCGCCCAACGGGCGGTTGAATTGGGCAAGGATGACGCGACCGCGCTCGCCGCCAGCGGGCACGCGCTAGCGTATGTCGTTCGCGATCTCGAGGTGGGCGCCGCCTTAGTCGATCGTGCGCTTGTGCTCAATTCCAATTTGGCCGTGGCATGGAATTGGGGCGGCTGGGCAAAAAACTGGCTCGGCGGGCCAGAACCGGCGATCGAGCGCTTCGCGCGCGCAATGCGCCTGAGCCCACTGGATCCGTTTGTGCCAGGAATGCGAGCTGGGACCGCGCATGCACATTTCTTCCTGGGCCGATATGACGAAGCGGCATCGTGGACGGCAATGGCATTGCAGGACAATCCGGACTTTCAACCTGGATTACGCATCGCCGCCGCAAGCAACGCAATGGCCGGAAGGCCGGAGCAAGCACATAAAGCAATGGCCCGGCTGCGGCAACTCAATCCCGCGCTACGTGTTTCCACTCTCAAAGACGTGCTGGGTCCTTATCGGCGCGCTGAAGACCTCTCGCGATATGAAGAAGGATTGCGGCAAGCCGGGCTGCCCGAATGACCATCGCAGCTAAGTACTCGTCCGCAATGACGAGGTGATCGAGCAGAGCGGCGACTTCCGCTATTGGCACTTTTGCGACATGGCGTGATTTACGAGTAGAGTCTGCCTTTGAGGGGAAAGCGGAAGTCGGAATTCGAGCCCCTCAGGGCAGCTTTTGACCCAGGCTGTGTGAAAACTCCGACGTCCAACTTTCGCGTAGAACGTTTGTCTCGGTTACGTTGAATAAGAAAAGAACCGCACTGGCTGGCACCATCGAAAGACGAAAAGAGAGAAAACAATTCTGCGCCTTCTCCGCGCGTGCGCGTTTTCACACAGCGGACCCTGAAGAGACATCGGAATGGAGGCAAGGAGCCGCTGGCCATCGATCATCATCGAAAAGACGCTTGTCTACTTCAAGCGCGTTGCTGAGCAGACCGGCATTCTGACCAAGGAGCCGTATTATCCGCCACAGCCGCCTCAAGTCTCGCGTAGTTTGCGTGCCGCTTGAGCCGCAGGTCGGTCGATGCTCGCGGTCAGCCAGTCATCGAGCCTCGGGTATGCCGCTAGATTCAGCTTAAGGCGCGTGAGAAGGTAGAGCACGCACGCGACCATGAAGTCGGCAATATTCCACCTCTTCCCGCCGAAGAACGGTGTCTTGCCGAGTTGCTGCTCAAGAATAGCAAGCTTGGCCCGCAGTGTCTCCTCGGCTTGATCAGCAAGGGTCGCACTCCGCTGTTCCGGGGGGAAAGAAGACCCGGTTTCGGAAGATTGTAATCAACGCTGGTTCTACCTCGTTGGTGACAAAGAATGTCCACTGAAGCATTCGACCCCGGTCTTGTGGCGTCGATGGATAGAGCGAGGACAGGTGAGTTTCGGCGAGGTAGAGGTTGATCGCTGCAGACTCCCACATTACGAACCCATTGTCGTCGATCGACGGCACAAGGCCGTTGGGGTTCAGCGCGATGTACCATGGCTCTTTGCACTGCGCATTCGGAACACTGAAGGTGACTGGCACATGCTCGTAAGGGATGCCAATCTCGTTCGCGAGCCAAATGACGCGGAACGCGCGCGAGTGAGGTGCGCCATATATCGTGAGCATAAGCGTCTCCTCTGATCGCCAGTTTCGGCTAAACGACGTGGTTTCACCTTCTATCGCTTCCACGCCACGACTTCGGTGTGCGAGAAGCAAAAGAGGGCGTCTGGGTTGCGGCCCCAAGTACGCCAAGCGGCGGCGATCTCCTCTAATTCAACACGGGTCGCGATGCCGAACTCCAAGGCCTTGTGCGCCAGATTGGAATGGAGAGTCCGCTCGGCATACGTATCGCCCCACTCGCGTGTTGCGGCTTGGTCCTTGTAGGACACTGTTGAGGTTGTGACGCGAGCTTCGGCAAAGCCTGCCTCGCGGAACCATCGTCGCAGGTAGCGCCCCGCGTTCGGTTGCCCGCCGTTGCGACGCGCCAGCTCGTAGTACAGGGTGAGAAAGCGGCGCATCCCTTGGTTTTCCGGATAGAAGGTCGTGCTGCCCCAATCGACATCGCGCACACCGACCACGCCGCCGGGCGCCAGGAGTGTCCGAATTTGCCCGAGCGCATCGACCGGTTGGCCCAAGTGCTGCAGCACCTGGTGTGCGAATACGGCTTCAAAGGATTCCGGAGCAAAGCGAGGCTTGAGGATATCCCCGACCTCGAAAATCAGGTATCTTGCTGCCTTGGCTACCGGGAGAGATCTTGCCGTTTCGATCACGCTCGGTGAAGGATCGATGCCGGTCGTCTCGGCCGGCACCACACGTTGCGCCAGACCGGCAGTAATGGACCCCGGGCCGCAGCCGACATCGAGCAGCCGCATGCCGGGCTTGAGGAATGGGAGAAAGAACGCAGCGGATGTGTCCGCCGTCCGCTTGGAATGATTGGCAACGACTGAGACGTGGTGACCATGCTGATAAGTCTCTTTAGCGGGTGAGAAACTCGACATTGGGGCCTCCTTCGCTCGCTCTCGGTGACCGCGTTGGCGCTCCAGGGTTTTCGTGCCGTTGAGAAGGTCGCTAGAGCACCTCTTCCCAAGCTTGTCTGACGCAGATAGGATCACACGGGTTTGGTAGAGTCCCGACATTGGGGCGAAATTTGCCTGAAATATCGCCGACACTCGCCCCCATTCCGCAGACCACAACGAAACTCGATTGCAACGCCCGATGCCGCGGAAGTCGCTTCAGTTCGCATCATTCACACTCGATCTAGAGAGATTGTGTCTGCGGGGCCCTGCCGGTGAGGTGGAGCTGAGGCCGAAAAGCTTCGAGGTGCTCCGCTATCTTGTCGAACATGCTGGGCGCGTCGCTTCAAAGGAAGAGGTGATGGCAGCTGTCTGGTCCGATGTGACGGTGACCGACGACTCATTGATCCGCTGCATCAGCGAAGTGCGCCAAGCAATCGGCGACGAGAACCAGCGGATCATCAAGACGGTCCCCAGGCGAGGCTATTTGCTGGATGGTGCGGTGTTGCCACGCCATGAGCTTGCGGACTCCCACGCCAGCGGGACGGCTCAGTCGTTGCAAAGCCACAAGGAAGCTGACCGGATGCCCGGTCGCCCCTCGATTGCAGTGCTGCCGTTTGCGAACCTCTCAGGCAATTCCGAGGAGGACTATTTGAGCAACGGCGTCAGCGAAGATATTATTATTGAGCTGTCGCGCTTCTCAGAGCTCCAAGTAATCGCCTGGCATTCGTCGTTCCAATACAAGGGCAAGGCAGTCGACGAACGCCAGGTCGGACGTGAACTGGGCGTAAACTATGTGCTGCAGGGTAGCGTTCGCCGCGCCAATGATCGCGTGCGCATCACCGCGCAGCTGGTCGATGCGGAAACCGGCGCCCATCTCTGGGGCGATCGCTACGACCGCAATCTCGACAATGTTTTCGCGGTTCAGGATGAGGTCGTGCGCACGATCGCGCCATTGCTGGTCGCACATGTGCGGAAGGCCGAAGTCGAGCGGACGCTCTTGAAGCCGCCAGCAACATGGCAAGCCTACCACTACTTCATGCGCGGTCTTGATCTTCATCTGACCTACCAGTCCTCGCAGCACGTCGCAGCGCTTCACGAAGCGCGGCGCCTCCTCGAGCAATCGATCTCGATTGACCCGACATACGCACGCCCCTACAGCGCTCTGGCTATCTCCCATCTGTCGTCCTGGGCCAATTACGGTGACAGCGGTTTCCTTCGCCCTTCTGAATTGGACCGAGCCCACCAATTCGCACGCCAAGCTGTTCAGCTTGATCCGCAACTCGCTTACGCCCAGGTCACGTTTGCCCACGTGCTAACTTGGGGGCGCCAGCACGAGGTGGCCCTCGGCGCTTTGGATCGGGCCCTTCGTCTAAATCCGAACTATTCTCACTGGCAGGTAGCCGCGATCCTCATGTTTGCCGGCGAGTTGGAGCGAGCTGTGGAAAGCATGCAGGCCTACATGCGCCTGGACCCTTATTATCCGACTTCGGCCATTGGCTGGCTCGGCGTCGCGTATTGCACGCTCGGTCGTTTGTCGGAAGCACAACGCTACTTGAGCGAAGCTGTTGCACGTAGTCCCAACCGCGCCATGTTCCAATACTGGTTAGCAGCCACGTACGGACACATGGGAAGGGCCGATGCCGCACGGGAGCAGGCGAATACGTTGCTCAAGCTGCAGCCATCCTTTACCATCACCGGCACCGCTCGCCCGCTCGGCGTCTTCCGGAGGACTTCACATACTGACTATTTCCTGGAAGGTCTGCGCAGATCAGGACTTCCGCAGTGAGCGGGTGGTTTGAGGTCTCATCAGTCGAGATGCCAGCGCTCAAGCGGTGACTCCAGCCTCTATCGTCGGTTTATGGCACGAAGCTGCCGATCCGAAACGTCCGGAATCCGGTCGCTACGGGGGAATAGCGGACGTGGCCCGGATAGCCCATTTCGGTCGAGAATGACTACCCGGAACGGACATCAGCAAGTACCAATGCTATAAAGCGAACAGGAGCTTTGGAGGGTCTCGTGATGGTTGATCACCACCATTGGCAGCTCGACGGTAGTGCGCCAGAGCTTTACGAAAGGTTCCTGGTACCAGCGATTACCCAAAAATGGGCAGATGATCTGGTGGGTCGAGCCCAGCCCCGCTCAGGAGAAGCAGTGCTCGACGTCGCCTGCGGGACCGGGGTTGTCGCTCGTTCGGCGAGCAGATGCATGCTCCACGGACACGTTACTGGCTTGGACCTCAATAAGGGAATGTTGACTGTAGCGCAGATACGAGTAAGCGAGGGAGCGCCAATCAATTGGATCGAAGGCAGTGCGCTCGACCTGCCATTCTCGGCCGAAAAGTTTGACCTGGTTCTTTGTCAGCTAGGATTGCAGTTTTTTCCAGATCAAGGCCGCGCTCTCCGCGAAATGCGCCGGGTGCTGTCCCCGACGGGTCGCGTTGCGCTTAGCGTCTACAGTCCGATAGAGCGAACCCCCGGTGCAAACGCATTCGTTTTGGCACTTGATCACGTCCTTGGGCCGAATGCATCCAAGATCAAACGCGGCGAGCATTCCTTCAACGCGCCGGACGAGCTCCGAGAACTCTTAGATAAGGCGGGTTTTGCGAAAGTCGACGTCCAGACCGTGGTGCAGCAGATCGCATTTCCGTCGGTGCTTGACTACGTCAGGTTCCAACTTCTCGCAACGCCTATGGCAGCGCTATTGATTGACCGAGACGAGACTGATCGTCAGGCGGCTATTGCAACGATTGCTTTGGAGACAGCAAGCTTTTCTGATCGGGCGATGCTGGAAGGCGGGGCGTTCTCGTTCCGCCAAGAAGCATACGTAGGTACGGGGCTCGCAACAGGTTGACCATTACCGGTTCTGGCATCTGTGAGACATGCCCGCCGTTCTTGAGAATGTCCGTTCACCGGGGTAGACCCGAAATCCCGTAGTCCGGCCAATGCGACGCGATGACCCATTGCAGACATGTTGCCGGCTAATACCGTCAGTTATAGAGCCGACCGATTATTATCGAAACTTCTTATCGAACAACGGTAGCCGCGAGCTTGCGCGCGTGTTCAATAAATAGTTCCGCGGGCGGACTCAGTGAACGATTCTTCACAGTGATAATGCCAAAAGGCCTCACAGTGCTCGGCAGCAAAAGCGGCAGACGCTTGACGACCCGCTTGTCGGCGCCGATGTCGGACACCATCTGTGGTACCATCATCAAGAACCGTCCGGTCGGCAGCAATGAACTCCGTAGCGGAAGCAGCGACGTGATGACGGCGCGGGGAAGATCTAGACCCTCGCTGCGGAACGCTTCATGGACCACGGACCCGAACGGGCTGCCGGGCGGCGGAAGCATCCATCGTTCATGGACAAGGTCTTTAAGTCGCAGATTGCGTCGTCGCACCAGCGCGCTCTTCGATCCCATCACAACTACATGCGGCTCGTGAAGCAATATCTCGGTGCTCATGCTATCGGGAACTCGTTCGATCAAATGACCGATTGTCAGGTCTACTCGGCGTTCGGCGAGCGCCTTTCTGGCGGTTACGTTGTCGGTCGACAGCACGTCAAAGCTCAGGCGAGCGTATTGTCTGGAAAGCCGGTCGATGACGGCGGAGACGAAGCTGACCGCGGCGGCGATCGAAGTTGCAATCCTCACCTCTCCCGCGGTGGGATCGGCCAAGAATTCGATGTCACTGACCGCTTGCCTTAGCTCATCGAATACAGTGGTGCCGCGGTTGATCACCATATGGCCAAAGGCAGTTGCTTCCACACCATGCGTACTGCGATCCAGCAGCGGGACACCGAGCATGTGCTCAAGGTTGGCAATGGCCCTCGAAATGGCCGGTTGCGCTGTACCGAGTTGCTTTGCGGCCTTACCCATGCTGCCGGCTTGAACGACCGTCATGAGAATTCTTAAATCCTGGAGCTTGAGACGCCGCTCTATACGGTCGGCCAATTCCATGGCGAGACCCTCCATAACGGTCTTGATATGCCGTAATGTCAAAATAGCATTTCTCGAGTATGATCGGGATATCTAGGCTCGTACAAGTACGTTTGGCCGCGCAAGCGGACGGCGCACTGACTTGCGAAAACTGGCTAGAAGCTCACGTCGTCTCGCCATCGCGGAGGATGATCGATGCGTTTCCGAACCTGGGTGATCATGGTAGCCATGATCGGGCTCGTGTTCGGGCGAGACCCTGCGGTGTCGCAATCAGCATCGTGGCCAGAACGACCCGTGACGATGGTCGTTCCGCTTGCGGCTGGTAGTGGGATCGACGTCCTGGCGCGGGTCCTGGCGCCGCGTCTGTCGGAAATTCTGGGCCAGACGGTCGTCGTAGAGAACGTAGCCGGAGCTGGCGGTACGACCGGAGCGGCGCGTGTCGCGAAAGCAGCACCAGACGGGTTGCAGTTCCTTCTGGGCGGCACCGGCACGCATGCTTATGCTCAGGTACTCTATGCGCACCCCCAATACGATGCACTAAACGATTTTGAGCCCGTGGCGCTCGTTGCCGAACAGCCGGTGGTACTGATCGCGCGTAAGGATTTGCCGGCCGACAATTTACGGGAATTCGTTGCCTACACGAAAGATAACCAAGCCAAAATGCAATACGGCTCGGCGGGTGCCGGATCGGCGGCGCATCTCGCCTGCGTTGTGCTGAACTCAGCGGCCGGCCTGACGGTAACTCATATACCCTACCGCGGTGGCGGGCAGGCGATGCAGGACCTGATCGCTGGCCGAATTGATTACCAGTGTCCGCTGCTCCCGATTGCGACTCAACAAATCCAGAGCGGTTCGATCAAGGCCATCGCATTGCTCTCGCGTGAGCGATCCCGGACGATGCCCGGATTGGCGACTGCGCGTGAACAAGGGCTCGCTGATCTGGATATCTCCAACTGGAGCGCTTTCTTTTTGCCGAAAGGTACGCCCCCATCGATCGTCCAGAAACTGCATGATGCGACAGTTGCGACCATGAACTCGCCAGCCATACAGGCTCGGCTTGATGAGATGGGGATCGATCTAGTCGGTCCCGAGCGCAGGTCTGGTCAGTACTTGCACGATTTCGTCAAGAGCGAGATCGAGAAATGGGCCGGGCCGATTAAGGCCGCCGGCGTGAACGCCGACTGACGGATGCTAAAGCCAAGAGGCTCTCCTGACGCAGAATTTGGATGTCAGCTCCTGTGAAGGGTTTCGGATGCCGGCCGCATGATGGACGGCGCCGCGAGTTCGGCGGCCGGCGTCCGAAAGCCTCCAAGGGAGATGCTATGGGGCTGCGGCGAGGATATTGCATCCATCGTCGCTGATGTGA
>NZ_JAFCLU010000062.1 GCF_018130385.1 Bradyrhizobium sp. AUGA SZCCT0283
TCCGCTTCGCTTCTCTCGTTTGCTTGTTTCAGCCGGGACGCCTCCTCGCTTGCTTTCGCCAGTGCCGTTTGGGTCTCGACCTCACGCCGCGCTGCCACAAGATCCTGCTCCAGCCGCGCGGACCGCTCGCGCTCCTGTTGCAGAGACTTCTGCAGTGCCGCTTCGCTGCTTTCGCTTGCCTGTTTCAGCCGGGACGCTTCCTCGCTTGCTTTCGCTAGTGCCATTTGAGTCTCTGCGTCGCGCCGCGCTGCCGCGAGATCCTGTTCCAGCCGCGCGGACCGCTCGCGCTCCTGTTGCAAAGACGTTTGCGCATCCGCCGTGCCACTCTCCCCCACCTGTATTCGGGACGCTTCCTCACTTGCCTTCTCCGCCAGCGCGGTCTGCGTTTCGACGTCGCGTCGCGCGGCCGCAAGAGCCTGCTCCAGCAGCTCGGCCCGATCGTGCTCGTGCGCGAGACGTTGCAGCAGTTCGATGTCGCGCCTTGCAATCGTGAGCTCATCTAACAGTGTCTCCGCCCAGTGGTGTTCCGGTTCCGGAGGGTGTCCTGCATCGCCGGGCGTTGCTTGCACAACCTGCAGCGATTTGTCGTTGCTGCCCCTGCCCGGCGGCAAGGGCCCGAAGTCGCCATAACCCGCTATTCCATCGGAATCGAAGTTGCGGGCAACCATCGCGTGTTGCGTATCATCCATCAGGTGCCGCGCGTGATTCGGGTAGGACTGGGTTTCCGACGCCCATGTCATAGCGAGCATGGTCGCGGCTATCCATGCGGTCGCAGATCGACCCTGCGTGGACAGGTGCTTCATTGCCTTCTGCGCATTGGGCGCCTCGTCGGATTCGCTGCGTGAGGCACCCGCGACGTCGCAGGCGGTCTTTACTTTCTCGCTGAGAATGATGGCGAGCGCCATAGGCAATCCGCGTCGCACGGTCTATTTTAATGCGCCATTATGCGTCCCCCGCTGATGCGAATCCTATAACTCGCATGGAGGACCTTCCCTACCCCTTTTGGGGGTTAAGCTGCCGAGCGTTGCATCGATCTACCGATACCGGGAACTGCGGGTTTCCTTGAACAACGCGACGCTCGGCGCTGCCTTCGCGCCCAGGCCCGTTCGAACGGCAATCAACTCACGAACGCCCGACCATGGTGGGCTCATGCCTCTCGTTGAAAACGGTGCACTAGAACTTCCTCTCGGAGAACACGGCGCGCGGCTTCCGCCCCTCCAGCCAACGTTCCTTCAGGCAAAGGTTGCGGCGACTTTAGACGACGGATCCGCTGAAGCCAATTTTCTTCAAAGGCTCGGAATATACCTAATCTGCATCGCGATCTGCCGGCCCCGTGACTGACGCAGAGCACGCGCGGTTGCACCGCTGCGTCCATATTCCGTCCCAAAGCCGGCGGTCACAGGTCCATGATTGTGCAGGTTGGGATTATGCAGGTTTGCGGAGAAGCGGCGCGCGGAGTCAGAAGCCAAACCGCAAACTCGCAGATCAGCAATTCATCAGCAAGGCGGCCCCGGTACGCGACAGGTCTTGCTGCATCAAACTGCCTGCGCCGTTAGGTGTGCTGAGGGCGACTTCCAGGTCGAAGCTTTCTTTGCCGCTAGTTTGAAGACCTCGCTTGTATGAGACAGCTCTTCTTTACTGGCCGGAATATCCAGAATGAACGTCTCATAACCAGCCACGACATAGAGAGCAAGTTCATTGGAAACAGTCTCATAGTCACCGACCAGATACGGGCAGAACGTCTTGTAGTTTTCAAACGGCACGAGCCAGTACGGTGTTTCTTCGATATTCGATTCGGCCGCAACCTCGGAAAGTTGTTTGTGCCATGAGGAATCTGACACCTTCATGGCCAGCTTGTGCGTTAGCTGCCCCTTCTTGTCCGTTGGGAAGCGTTCGTGCGCAATCCGCCAGGCTTCGTCGGCGCTCGCGCGGGTGATGATCCCCACACGCACACCTGAGCCCAGACATTCTTGCGAATTTGCCTGCCCATAATCTCGAACCGGTTTAGGGTATTTCACAGCCGTCGCGCCCAATGCCTTGGCAGCCAAAAAACCTGCCTCGGATGAGCCTGAAACGAACACGCCGGGAAGCAATGGCGCAGGGACCGGCGGTGTCATCTTGAGATTCCGGATGGTGTAGAACTCTCCTTCATAGGTGACCGGGCCAGAGTTTGCCAACAGCTGTTGAATGATGCTGGTGTACTCGATCAACCTGGCATACCTCTTGTCATGCGGGGTCGTATCGTTGAGGGCTGCCAGATCCGTGGTGAACCCGCCCGCGACCATGTTCAGGAAGATACGACGTTCGTACAAATGCGCGAAAGAACTCACGATTTTGGCGACGGCATACGGATGCATGTAGGCAGGCTGCACCGCCACGAGCGGACAGAGCTTCTTGGTATTTTGCAGAATGACCTGAGAAACAAGCCAGGGATCGACCAGAGAGTTGTCAGTATAGACGAGAATGCCCTTACAACCGCATTCTTCGCTCCAGCGTGCGACAGCTTTTACCTCATCTACGTACCGCTCCCGCGAAACCTGGATGGATTGCGGACAAGTGCAAAACACATCAAGTTGAACTTCAGATAAGGTGTCAACCATCACACCCCCCAGGAAAACACCCGTTCGGGAAAGACGATGCCAAGCGGGAAAGATGATGCCAAGCGTGGGACCACGCCATGGTAACCGATGCACGTTGCCGTGGGCCTGCTAATCAGGACTACCCAATTCGGTCGCACCCAGCTGTCCTCGAACTGACCGACGTCGCCGGATAGCCTTGGCAAGGGCCTTACGGTATCAGCGTTGCATCGCCGTCAAACGGACTCGCGTACCAGGCGTTCTCGTCTGCGAGGGTCCGAGTCAGGGCCTCATCCGCCGTCTTGTAGATCAGCGGATCAGTTGGATATTTCCTGACATATGGATTCCAACGCATCAGAATCTGCCTGAAATGTCTGGGCAGGCCAACCACCTCAAAGAGATGACCGCCTGAGGCGACGGCATTCGAATAGGCTGCCTCCAACAATGTCTCCGTCACGCTGGGATCGTCTTGCTCCACCAGGATGTCCGCAAGCATCGACCGTCGCATACCGGTTTCGCGGTCGATCGTGTGGAGCACGATGGCGTAACCCACCAGGCGTTCAAATCGATGGCAGCAGAGCACAGCAACTGTTGACGAGCTACCCGGGAGCGTGAAGTGCCATCTGAGAGAAGCGGAACTTCGATCTGCGAACAGACGAGGCGTCTCGGTCAATTTGCGCTGCCACAGGGCTTCAAATTCGTCCCCGATGTCTCTCACGTCGATTTCCCTTACGCCGAATCTATTCGTACGGCGGCCCCGAGGTCCTCGGCGAAGGGTATCCGCTCGCAAGATCGACGAACCGAGGAAGGTCCCAACCGCTGCGATTCCGCTCCCCAGGCCGAACTTCGCTGCGAGCGCTTTCGAAAACTGGTGAGCGTCCAGGACCCAGAAAAGCACATTGTCGTAGTCGTGCTGAGCCAGCGCCTTTGCGCGAAGGGCCTTTGATTGGCTGGCCACGGATGCGGTCGTGTGCGTCGTCACAAAGAGGTCAACATCTCGTTGCCGGTAGAACGAAGCAAGCAGGATGATACAGCGCGCGCGGTATGCTGGTTCGACCACCAGGCCTGCGGCGGTCGCAGCAACCAGCGTTCGGCCTCCAAATTGGTAGAGCAGCGCGACGTTTCCCTGGTACCCAACAATTCCTTGCGCGGTCTCCAGCACCCATCCCATGCTGAGTTGCGATTTGGCAACGGCCAGCGCAGGATTTTGCTGCCAGAGCCGGCACCAGTTCTCCTGGCTGTCTTTCGCGAGTCCCCCACGCTCCTTCAGCCTTGCGACACTTTCGAAGTCCGAGAACCGGACCTCCCGCTGCTTCGCGGGGAGTGGCACATGTTCGTGGAGGTTAGCCGAGCCGGCTTGCCCCGCTGCCGGGCGCTGCCGCCTTTTCAGGAGCCAAAGCAAGATGTCAGCGGTGTGATACTTGGAGCGCGTCATGGTTTGGAACCTGGTGTGTTCACGCAATCTGTCAACCGGTCCCCAGCCTTGAGCGCATCCCGAGGCGGAATGCATATGCCTTCCCGAAACACCTGCCGCACCAGGATCCATTCGTCTGCGCACGCGACCTCGACGCCTCCGCTCCTCTCCGTGCCAACCGTTCCTGGCGGCGCATCGACCGGCGCTCCTGTCAACCGCGCTTTGAGAATCCCGAGTGTCGAATCCCCACGCTTGGTCCGGGGGACACCCCAGGGTGAGCGAAACGGGAAAAAGTTCGACGCGCGGATAAAGTCAACGATGCGCCGCGCGGGACGATTCCAGCACAAGTTCCCGTTCTCCGGCACCTCGCGACCGAAATACTCCCGCTTGCTCAGATCCTGCGGGACCGATGGTATATCAGATGGTCCTCGGGCAGCCGCTTCCAACAGCCGCGATATCAATGGAACTCCGGCATTAACGCACTTTGCGGTCAGCGACAATCCAGTGTCCTTGCTGCCGATGCTGACAGATTCCTGGAAGACGATGGGCCCAGCATCGATCTCCGGCACCAGCTTGTGCAACGTTACACCGTGCTCCTTTTCGCCTCGGTAGATTGCCCAGCTGACCGAGTTCAGTCCCGCGTACCGAGGAAGAGGTCCTGGATGAAGATTGAAGCTCCCGAAACGCGCCGCCTCCAACACCTCCTTCCGGATCAAGAACAGCGAGTGCGCGTTGAGTATAACGTCCACTTTCTCGTCGCGCACCTGCGCCGCGAACTTCGGATCCTTGACGAGTTCTACCGGCCAAGTCGTATGTCCAAGCTTGGTCGCCAGATCCCAAAGGCTCACCCCTCCGTCCTGCCGTCTCGGAGACGCCATAACAGCAACGACCCGAACGCCGCATTGCTCCAGCGACTGCAATGTGCGCATCCCGGCCGCTTCTTCACCTATCAGGACGACGTTCATGCCAGTCACAAAGTTACTGACGCTGCATCAATTGTTCCGATACGAACAAGCACAAGGGTCCAATGATCGTCATCTTCTCGGGGTCGAGATTCTCAAAATCGATTTCCCCGACGAAGTGCTCACCTGCGGCCATCATCATTTCAACGAAGGCCAGGGAGTCCAGCACTCCCGACAGCAACACGTCGTAGTCATCGGGAAGATCGTTCAAGGGGCCCTGCCCGCGATCCCTCAGTTTGCGGTTAAGAAAGTCTGCGACAAACACGCGGACGTTGTCTGGAGTCGGACGGGTCATGAGGCACCTCCCAGGATCGCCAGCAAAGCCTTGCGGTCGAATTTGCCGTTGACGTTGCGCGGCAGCCTGCTCAGGACATGCCACCTTTTGGGGACCATATAGTCCGGAACCCGAGAGGCGACTGCACTTCGGAGCCGATCGACATCTACCGACTGCCCTTCAATAAACACTTCGATGCCGCCATAGCCGCTTAAAGTAGCAGGCCAGCCGATTGCGACGACGCCATCCCTGCCGGAGGTCTGCCGCACGACCGCTTCGACCTCCCCAAGTTCAACTCTATGCCCCTGTATTTTCACCTGGGAGTCCATGCGCCCCAAATGCGTGAGGGGGCCATCGCCTGCGGGCCGACGGACACGATCTCCAGTGCGGTAGAAAATATCCTTCCTCCCGGGAGGAACGACGAAGGCCGCACTGGTTTTCTCGGAATCCCTCCAATATCCGAGTGACATTTGCGGGCCGTTCATCAGGAGTTCACCCTCCGCGCCCGGATTCACTTCATTCAAATCTTTGTCGGCAACGAGAACGTTCATCCCTCGATGTGGAAATCCGATCGGCACGATGCCCAGTTCCGACTCAGTCGGCGATCGTTCAGGGTCCCATCTGTAGGATGTGCACGCAATTGTCAGCTCCGTCGGTCCATAGAGGTTTTCGAGAATGCTGTTTGGCGCGGCCCTTAGCCACGCGTCGGCGCAGCCGACGGGCAGCGGCTCACCACAGAACAGGCTCAGTCTGAGGGATGGGAACGCGCCCGGCTTCAGCAGACCCATTTGCTTCATGAGTGAAACCGTCGAGGGGACCGAGAACCAGATTGTCAGCCCATCGCCGCGAATGAATTGTACCGGATTGATCAATGTCTTTTGCGAAGGACAGCACACGCACGCTCCCCGCTCCCAGGACACAAACATGTCGAACGCAGAGAGATCAAAGGTCAAATCGAACATCTGCGACATGATATCCCGTTCCGTAACCTCGAGCCGATCTGCAATGTAGTCGACGAAGGACGTGACATTCCGGTGCGCAACCATGACTCCTTTCGGCGCACCCGTGCTACCCGACGTGAAAAGCAGATAAGCAATTGCGTCCCCATCCAGTGTCGGCTCGCGCCAGGCAGCGTACTCCCCGAGATCCCCGGAGCCCAAAAAAATATGCTGAGGCCATCGTTCACGATAATACCGTGGGTCCTCGAGATCAGGGGCTACGAGGAGCAGCTTCCCATTATCCCCGTCCAGGAGGGCATCCAGCTGGGGCAAAGACTCTGCGTCTACGATGATTGAGCGACACTGCGAGCGTTGCAACATCAGTCGCGTTCTCGTGACCGGAAACGTGCGGTTCAGCGGCACATAGCCATTTCCGGCCAGGAGGGCCCCAAGTACCCCCGTGAACGCTGTTGCGCTACGCTGCGCAAATACGGCGGTCAGAGGCGTCCATGAATCCTCCTGATGGGCCTGAATACTAGCGGCTATACGGATGGCGGTTTCGCGAAGCTGCCGGTAAGAAAGCGACGTGCCGTGCACGATAACCGCAGGGCGTTCGGGAAACCGCTCTGCTGACCGCATGAATCCCATCCACAATCCCCGTTGCGATACGGCCATGCGCGACTCCACTAAGAATTCTTTGTCAGGGGAATAGTCAAACCCGGGCACGAGTCCTTCCCTTCAGCCCATCCAGTAGTCCACCAGCGCAGCCAGACTTGCCGGCGCCGGCCATGGAGCACCTGGCGAACGATGATCCGACAAAGAGTGGATGATCCAGAACCATGCCGCCTGGGGTTATAAGTATAAGAATGCTATTTCGGGTTACACCCGTGGGGGCTGGAAATGCAAGCAGGCTAAAATAGAGGCCAGGAATTGAGGACTCGATGCTGGGAGACAGCATGGTCCCAGCTCGACGTAGCGAAGATCGCGCAGCAATGGTTGAGAAACGGGGGTGAACGGGCGGCAAATCGATAACCTGTCGCAGCAGTGGTCGGTGGCGAGATCGCGTAATGCGCCCTCCGCTCGCACAAGTCGCAGGGAAGCGGCCGGGGGTAATCAGGAAGGGTCCACACATGGGTCAAATTCCAGATATAGTCCCGTAATCCGCCGAAGCGACGCCTCAAAGGGCGTGTCCGCTAGAAGGACACCTGTGTGTGACCAGCCATCCGGACCTTTCGTCGGATCTTCCGCGATCATTGCAGCTGGGCCCTTCGGGCTTTCCGGCGCAGCGCGTTTGCGGTCCTCTGGCGTTGAACGAGAAATACGCCATGCCCGAGACGGTCATCGATGTCAGCGTGGAGAACTTGAAGAGCATTGCGTGGCTTGAAACCTCGTGGAAGGAGCTGGAAACGCGGGTCACTCACTCGTTCTTTTTGTCTTGGCTCTGGATCGGCACTTGGCTACGGCATATCCCGGATGGCGCGCAACCACAGGTCCTCGTCGCTCGGTCGTCAAGCAAGATCGTTGGCCTGGCGATTATTTGCCGGCGGAGAGCGTGGAGTCTCGGGCGGCATGCGCGGGCACGTTGGCTGCTCAATGAAACAGGAGATACTCGTTTCGACCGATTGTTCATCGAGTACAATAGTATTCTTGCAGAGCAATCCGATGCCGTTATACGGGCAGGTCTCGATGCGTTGACGTCCCGCTTGCGCCGCTCGGATCAGCTAGTGCTCTCCGGAATTGATCCGGACCTTGAGTTGGCCGCTAGTCGCGCCGCAGGCCTGGCTGGGCTCGTTACCGAGGTGAAACAGGCTGATGCGGCACCGTGGGTTGATTTCGCCAAAGTCCGCCAGCAAGGGGGGAATTATCGCGCCACATTGGGCCGCAGTACTCGCCAGGCCGTGAACCGTGCCATGCGGTTGTATGCCGAACGCGGCCCCGTCGAACTCCGGATCATGGAAACGACAACGGAGGCCCTCGCCGCGTTCAATTTGCTGGGCGACTTTCATGGGTCGCGATGGGGACGCAAGGGGGCCTTCGCCAATCCGGGCTTCCGTCCGTTTCACGAGGAGCTAATTGCGCGCGGAGTCCCCATGGGGGCCGTCCGCATCTCACGGACGCTGGCTGGGGACCAGACAATTGGGGTCTTGTACAATTTCGTGCATGACGGCCGTGTCCTTAACTACCAAAGCGGCTTTCTCTATGAGGGCGATGGCCGGCTCAAGCCCGGGCTTGTCAGCCATGTGCTGGCTATTCAGGACAGCATCGCACGCGGGGAAGGCAGTTACGACTTCCTGGCTGGTGGCGGTGGGCACAAGTCCCATCTGGCTAATAGGGAACATGCCATGAAGTGGATCGCAATAGGCAGAGACAGTCCGGAGCGCCGCATCGAGGCCAAGCTCCGCGATGCCAAGCGGATGCTACGAACGATTGCTACGAATCTTCCAAAAAAGAAGCTGTCGCACTGTATTCCGTTTTTGGGGGCTAGTTCCTAGACGATTGGTTTGGGCTCTTCGGCGAAGACCATGGGAGAGTGGCTTGTCTACATTATGCGATGTGACCATCGTCGGTGCTGGCCCCTTTGGATTGTCGGTGGCAGCACACTTGCGCCGACTTGGTGTTGAACACCGAACAATCGGCAGCCCAGGCAATCCGCCGGATCGAGCTTGGGTCAATAGAGAGTAGTTGTGATGGCTTTTCGCATCAGAGCCAGTGAGCAGAGCGAGAGGGAGAGTGGTCGTTCCTCTGGCGGAAGTGGAGAGGAAGTAGTGTGCCTTCCCGATGACCGGGCTGTCGCGCATTCGCAACTGAGCGCCTTCAGACAATGGTGCGAGGCCCGGACGGGGCAGAACCTGCCTGATCATGCTGCGATGGACCGCTTTTCGGTGGAGGAGTTCCGCAGCTTCTGGCGCCTCTTCCTGGAGTGGTGCGACCTGCCTCGGGAGGGGGCGGTCGAGCCGGTCTGCGTCGGCGATGTCTGCGAGACCGCCCGGTTCTTCCCGGATCTCCGTCTCAACTACGCCGAGTGCCTCCTCGCCGGCAGTCCCGACCAGCCGGTCCTGACGGCCTGTCACGCCGGCGGCAGCCGCGACCGGTTCACGCGTGGCACACTGCGCGTCGCGGTCGCCCGGCTGGCGACGTCGCTGCAGAGGCTGGGTGTGCGCCGTGGCGACCATGTCGCGGCGATCGCACGCAACAATGCCGAGGCGATCATTGCCGCCCTGGCAACCACTGCCCTTGGCGCGACCTTCGCGAGCTGCGCGCCGGACATGGGCGTTCCCGCCGTCCTCGCGCGTTTCGCCCCTCTCGAGCCTGTGGTGCTGCTCGGTTGTCTCCGGGCAGAGCCATGGGATCTAGGCATCGCCGTGGCCGAGCGCGTCGCCGGAGCGGCAGCCGGCCTGCCGGGCCTCGCCGCGATCATCGCGCTGGACAACGGCTCGCTTCCCGCCGGCGAGACGACGGTGCCCCTGCACAGGCTTGCCGATCTGCTGCGCGATGCCGTTGGTGGCGAGGACCGGCCGGGCTGGCTGCGGCACTCGTTCAACCAGCCCCTGTTCACGATGTTCTCCTCCGGCACCACGGGCCCGCCGAAATGCATCCAGCACGGCGCCGGCGGCACCCTGCTGGAGCATGTGAAGGAGCACCGGTTGCACTGCGATCTCGCCCCCGGCGACAGGCTGTTCTTCCAGACCTCCTGCGGCTGGATGATGTGGAACTGGGAGCTCTCCGCGCTCGCCTCCGGCGTGGAGCTCGTTCTCTACGATGGGCCGCTCGAGGGGCCGGATACGTTCTGGCGGATCGTTGCCGAGGAACGCGTGACCGTGTTTGGCACCAACCCTGCCTATCTAGACTTTTGCCAGAAGGCAGGCTTGTCCCCGGGCCGGGTGTTCGATCTTTCTGCCCTGCGGGCCGTGCTCTCCACCGGCTCCATCCTGTATCCCCACCAGTACGACTGGGTTCACAACCAGGTGAAGGCCGCGATGCCGCTGCAGTCGATCTCGGGTGGCACCGACATCATCGGCTGCTTTGTCCTGGGCAATCCGAACCTGCCCGTTCGTCGCGGCGAGGCACAGTGCCGCAGCCTCGGCCTCGACGTCCGCTCGCTGCCGCCGCCCGACGATCCGGAGGCGCGGATCGGCGAGCTGGTCTGCGCCAACCCTTTTCCCTCGCGCCCCCTTGGCTTTCACGGTGACGACGACGGCACGCGCTTCCATGCCGCCTATTTCGCCCAGAACCCCGGCTTCTGGACGCACGGCGATCTGATCGAGGCCACGTCCCATGGCGGTTGGCGGATGCATGGCCGTTCCGACGGGGTCCTCAATGTGCGCGGCATCCGCATCGGCACCGCGGAGATCTACCGCATTCTCGCCGACATCGAGGAGATCCGCGAGGCGATGGCGGTCGAGCAGCAGGCCGAGCAGGAGCCCGGCGGCTCGCGCATGGTTCTGCTGGTCGTGCTGCGCGAAGGCCTCGTGCTCGACAACACGCTGGCGAAGCACATCCGCTCGGAGCTTGCGCGCTGCGGCTCTCCGGCCTTCGTGCCGGCACGCATCGCGCAGGTCGCGGCGCTTCCTGTCACCTTTAGCGGCAAGCGCTCCGAGGCCGCGGCGCGGGATGCGGTGAATGGCCGCCCTGTACGGAACCGTGATGCCATGCAGAACCCGGAATGTCTCGAAGCGATTGCCAAGCATCCGGTTCTCCGGGCGCCTGCGGCCAGCAGGACATCACAAGCGCCGGCGCCGGCCCGCGGGGAGATTTCGGACGGCGACGGGCTAAAGGGGCAGCTGCAGGCAATCTGCGAGCGCGTGCTGGGCGTGTCGCCCATCGGCTGGTCCGATAATCTTCTTGGCTTCGGCGCGGACTCGCTGGCAGTGGTGAACCTGCTGCTCGAGATCGAGGGCTATGTTGGGCATCCCCTGTCCCTCTCCGCCCTGCTGTCGGCGCCGTCGATCGAAGGCGTTGCCGCGGCCCTGTCCGTCGGCCCGGCGGCGATAACGACGGTGCAGCAGACTGGGCGGTCGGGGCCGCATCTCCGTGCCTTGGGTCCGGACGACCAGCAGCCGGTCTGCCGCTTCCTCGAAGAGACCTTCCGCGAGTCCGGCATCAAGGCCGCCACCTGGCGCCGGCTGTTCGACCATCACTGGTCCGATCACGGACGCGGCTTCGTGCTTCTCGACGGCAACGCAGTCGTTGGCTTCGTTGGCACCATCGCCGCCCGGCGGCAGGTGAACGGCAAGGCAGCGCTCGTCTGCAACGTCTCGTCCTGGGCCGTGCACCCGAAGTACCGCGGCTGGGGCATGGCCTTGCTCGCCGAGGTGCTGCGGGACGAGAGCCTCACCTACACGGCTTTCACGCCGAACCCGACCGCCTGGACTGCCCTCCTGGCGCAGCGTTTCACGCCGCTCGACTCACACAGGATCGTCATGCCGCCAACGCTGCAGGCCGAGACGCTGTTCGGGCCGAACCAGCCCATCATCAACTTCGATCCGGTCGCGGTCCGCGAGAGACTGACTGGTCAGCAACGACAAATCTTCGACGATCACGCGCCGTATGATTGCCTGCAACTCACAGTCAGCGACGGGTCCGATCATGCCTATCTGGTGGTCAAACGCCGTGCGCACCGGCTCAATACGAGCCGACTGGGAGGACTGGCGCGAGTTCTGCCCGTGCGGATCCCGTATTCGGACATCCTGCATTGCAGTGCACCGGAGCTGCTGTCGCGGCATCTCGAGCGCGTCAAGCTGGCGATCCTGCGCCGGCAGCGGACGGCGGTGCTCGTCGCGGAGGCGCGCCTCTTTTCGGTCCGGCCACGGGGCGTGCTGGTCCCGCTGCGCACCTGTTATCGTTCCCCGCAGCTCGCGGCGGGCGACCTCGACAGCCTGTATTCGGAAATCGTGCTCCTGCCGATCTGAGCCTGGGAAGCGCCGGCGAGTTAGAATTTCTGGTATAAGCTTGGCGGCGATGTCCCTTGCATCTTCCTGTTGCATGCGCCGGCGGAACGCGATGCCAGCGAGAGCCTTGTCGTGCTGCGTTGCAACGAAGCCTTGCTCATACAGCATGCCAGGGACCTGCATGAACGCGATCACCGCGTGGGACCAGGGGGCGACATCCGCTTTTGGCTTACGTCGCAGCGCCTTATGCTCCGAGGGTGGGTTCCCATGGCGGGCTGCTCGCCAAGCTTCCTCACCTGAGCCCGCCACACAATTTATGACGGGCTCGCAGCGTTCTCGGGTTGATGACGTGCGGCACGAGGGCTCGCCGGAAGGAAGACGGCTCCTACCGCACGGCTCCTACCGCTCCCGCAGGGACTCCTGCTTGTAGCGTGCCAGCGGCGAGAGCAGGTAGCTGATGATCTTGCGATCGCCTGTCTTGATCTCGACCGTCACGGCCATTCCAGGCCCAAGCTTGACGAGTTTCTCATCGACCTGCATGGCCTTGCGGTCGAGCGAGACACGAGCGGCATACTCCAGCTCCTGACCTTTCGGCTCGCTGCTGCTCGTCGCCGCGCCCATAGCCCGGTCATTCGAAGTGCCCTGCCTGTCGCGGGTGATAGCGTCAGACGAAACGCTGAGCACTTCGCCATGAAGAAGCCCATAGCGCGTGAAGTTAAACGTATCGACCTTGATCTCCGCTTTTTGTCCCGGATGCACGAATCCGATGTCGCGGTTGGAAAGCATGGCCTCGATCTCGATCTGGCTCTCGCTCGGAACCACTACGGCGAGCGCCTGGGCAGGCGTCACTACGCCTCCCACAGTATGAACGGCGAGCTGCTGCACGACGCCGTCGACGGACGCGGTCAAACGCTGGAGTTTCGTGCGCCGTTCTGCCTTGATCACCTCCTGCGCAGCGCTTGCAGTTTTCTGCTCGGCTT
Source organism: Bradyrhizobium sp. AUGA SZCCT0283 (assembly GCF_018130385.1). Lineage (GTDB taxonomy): Bacteria > Pseudomonadota > Alphaproteobacteria > Rhizobiales > Xanthobacteraceae > Bradyrhizobium. The sequence goes on from NZ_JAFCLU010000062.1 coordinate 13,033, forward strand.
TCGCGAGTGCGTCATAGGTCGAGCGCCGATACTCCGCGGCGGTTTTTTCCCGGGTTTCCTTCAGCAACGCTACGGCTGCATCCGCTTCGCGCAGCCGGCTCTGCTGCAGGAGGAGGTCCTGCTGAAGACCAACCAGTTCCTGGTATTCGGAGAGATAGACCACCTTCGAAGCTAGCGCCTTGTCGACCAGAGTCTTGCGGATGTCCACGCGCTCCTGCAGCACCGGTATCGTCGCCTGCAGCTTCGCGACGCTCGCCGAAGTGGTCGCTCGCTCCGCGTCCTTCTGGCCCTGCTGGCGTTCGATCTCGGCGAGCTTGGCATTCTGTTCAGCGCGCTGGCTGATCAGAAACTGGCGATGCATCTCGATCTCCGCGTCGCTTGCGCTCTGCGGCGGCCGGAAGGCGGCAAGCGGATCCTCTGCGAGCGCAGCGCGCAGCCGGGCGACTTCGAGTTCGGCCGCAAGGAGATCGCTCTTCTGGCGTTCGTTGTCGGCTTCCGTCATCGTCGGATCAAGTTCGATGAGGACGTCGCCGGCTTTTACGGCCTGCCCGTCGCGGACGTGGATGGCGCGGACGACCCCCGTCTCGAACGGCTGGATCAGCTTGGTGCGCCCGCCCGGCACGATCTTGCCGGTCGCGGTGGCGACGATATCGACGCTGCCGAACGACGCCCACGCCAGTGCGAAGCAGAAGACCGCGATGATGCTCGCGCCGATCGCGCGCCCGATCGGCGACGGCGGCGTTTCAGTGATCTCGAGCGCCGCTGGCAGGAATGCGATTTCCTGCTCGCGGCGGCGAGCCGGAGCCGGGGGTTTCGGAAACGGTACGATATTTCGGCTAGCGGACGTCATGGATACCGGCCTGCAGATAATGGAGGTTTGCGTAACGCCCGTTCGTACGGATCAGCTCATCATGGCTGCCGTCCTCGACGATGCGGCCATGCTCAAGCGTGATGATCCGGTTCGCGTTGCGCACGGTCGAGAGCCGGTGAGCGATGACGAACACGGTTCGGCCGGCGGCAATTCGCTTCATGTTCTGCTGGATGGCACGCTCGCTTTCGTAATCGAGCGCGCTGGTCGCCTCGTCGAGGATGAGGATGCGCGGATCGGTAATGAGCGCGCGCGCGATCGCGACACGCTGGCGTTGCCCGCCGGACAGGCTGCTGCCGCGTTCGCCGACGATGGTGTCGTACCCCTCGGGCAGCTCCAGGATGAAGTCGTGAGCGCCGGCGAGCGATGCCGCCTCGATGACGCGCTCCATCGGCATGGCAGGATCGGCCAGCGCAATGTTCTCGCGAATCGAGCGGTTAAACAGCACGTTCTCCTGGAGGACGACGCCAATCTGGCGCCGCAGCCAGGTCAAATCGACCATTGCGAGATCGACGCCGTCGACTAGCACGCGCCCGCTCTCCGGAACATAGAGACGCTGGACCAGCTTGGTGACGGTGCTCTTGCCCGAGCCGGACGAGCCGACGATGCCGACGACCTGGCCGGGCTCGACGCTGAAGGAGACGTTGTGCAGCACCTCGGGGCCGTCGATGCGGTAGCGGAACGTCGCATGCTCGAATGTGACCTTGCCGCGGATCGCCGGCAGCGCGGCGCGGCCAGGATTGAAGCTCGGCTCCGGCATGGTGTTGAGGATGTCGCCGAGACGATCGACCGACAGACGGGCCTGATGGAAATCCTGCCACATCTGGGCGAGACGCAGCACCGGCGTGCTCACACGCGCGGCGAGCATGTTGAACGCGACGAGCTCGCCAACGGTGAGATCGCCACCGATCACAAGTCTGGCGCCGAAGTAAAGCGTTGCCGCGACGACCAGCTTGTTGATCATCTGGACTGCCTGGCTCGCCACATTGTTCAGGCTAAGCACGCGGAAGCTCGCGCTTACATAGCCGGCCAGCTGCTCCTCCCACCGGCGCTGCATCTGTGGCTCGACCGCCATGGCCTTCAGCGTCTCGACGCCCGTGACGCTCTCGACCAGGAAGGCCTGGTTCTCGGAGCCCCGATTGAACTTCTCATCGAGGCGCCGGCGAAACAGCGGCGCAGCGAACACGGAAATGCCGATATAGAACGGGAATGACGCCAGAACGATCAGCGTCAACGTCGTCGAGTAGTAGAACATCACTACAAGGAAGACGGCGGTGAACAACAGATCGATGACGAGCGTAAGTGCCGAGCTCGTCAGGAACTGACGGATATTCTCCAGTTCGCGGACGCGCGCGACCGAATCGCCGACCCGGCGGGCCTGGAAATACGCGATCGGCAACGCCATCAGGTGACGAAACAGCCGGGCGCCGAGCTCGACATCGATGCGGTTCGTGGTGTGCGCGAACAGATAGACCCGCAGCGTCTCGAGGACGGCCTCGAACACAGTCAGCGCGACAAGGCCTATGACCAGAACGTCGAGCGTGCTCATGCTTCGATGCACGAGCACCTTGTCGATGACCACCTGGAAAAACAGCGGTGAGATGAGGGCGAAAAACTGAAGGAAGAACGACGCGACCAGCACTTCGCCGAGAAGACGGCGATACTTGTGGACCGCGCCGACAAACCAGCCGATGTCGAAGCGGCTGGAGAGATCGGTCAGGGACGCGCGCCGTGTCATCAGGATGATGTCGCCGTCCCAGATCGCCTCGAGCTCGGCCTGCGTCACTATTTCAGGCTGGGAAGACAATGGGCGCTGAACCAGAAGCTTATCGTCGACGACCTTGCCCAGGATCAGGAAGCCGCCGTCGCGCAGCAGGGCGATTCCAGGCAGCGGGGTGACCGCAAGTCTGTTCCAGCTCGTCCTCTGTGCGCGCGCCTTGAGCCCGAATTCCTTGGCAGAGCGCAGGATCTCGGTAACACCGAACCGTGCCGCCCCCATGCGATGCCGGATCTGTTCCGGGTCGGCCGCAACGCCATGGCAACGCAACAGGATCGTCACGGCCACGAGCCCAGATTCGTCGCCGCTCTCCCGTTCGGTGGTCGCAGCCTGAGATTCGGATTCGGCCACGTGGACGGCGGCCATTTCGCTTCGTTCGCCGAAGTACGTACCCATCAGTGTATCCCGGGCACGCATCACGGTATTGCGGACACGCATCGCGACATCGACGGCGCGGCGCGCCAGATCCCGCACGGGGACACTCATGCCAGCGAGGGCATGGAGCACCTGGTTGGTGACGTTCTGCGATCCGGTCAGGATCAAACCGCCGTCCCAGATTTCCTCGAATTCGGCACGCGTCATCACCCTCGGACGCGACGCGGTCGGATGCAGCACAAGCGCTCCGTTGTCGTCGACCTTGCCGAGAAGCAGAAACCCGCCGTCACGCAGCGATGCGATTCCAGGTAGCTGGAGGCTCGCAAGTCGTGTCCAATGCGTAGTTCGCGAACGGACCTCGACGCCAAACTGCCGCGCGCAACGAAGCAGCGCGCGGATGCCTATCGTGCTGCTCCCGCAGCGATCGCGGAGCTGGTCGGGCTCGGCGTGGACGCCATGAAGGCGTAGGAACAGAGCCAGGGCGAGAAGCCCATGGTCTGCGGCGTGGGCATTCCCATTCTGCAGCGCCATAATGTTTTAACTCAATCCTTCGCGGCTACCGGCCGCGTTCGTTGTTCCTTCTCATGCATTCCCAAACTTTGATGGCCCGCACCCAGGCGCGAGCGCCTGGGTGCGGAAGCGGATCAATGTTGCGGTCTTGTCAGGAACGATACCTGACCCGAAGTAGCTCCGTTCGAGACGCTTGCCACGATCTGCCCGAGATCGCCCCGACCCGTGCTTCCGGCCAGATACTGGTTCAGCAGCGCATAGCTCTGACTTGCAACACTCGCCGTGGGCGTTGCCGTCACAGGCGAAGAATTCGTCACGGCGATCGTCTGCGACACCGAGGTAGCAACGCCGCGCCCAACCTGGTCCCTGATTTGGCTGATCAAAGCAGGAGCGGCAGTCGCGACGGCGTTGCTGGCCTGAGCCTGGTTCGGCGAGCCAAGGAACTCTCTCCCCAGCGAGGTCGTGGTCGTGCTGGTCGCAGCCGGCGAGCTCGTTACTGCCGCCTGCGACGACAGTGTCGTCGTCGCAGCCGATCGCAAATTCGTCACGGTGATGGTCTGCGGCGCAGCCGACGTCACAGTTCCGGTGACCGGGTCGTTCGCGTTTGCGGTTAGCGTGAGCGTAGTTCGAGAACTACCCCCACGGGCGTACGAGTTCAACACCAGTCCGCTGTCGACCCGCGCAGCCGACAAGGTGATGTTATTTCCGCTGGACGTCTGACCATCGAGATTGTTGGTGATCGTCTGGTTCCTCGACAGGCCCCTGATGTTCACGTTCACGCTGTCATTGGGATCGGTTGTTGACACGTTGACCCCGATGCGGACCGCACCGCCCCTGCCGCCCACCGAGAGCGTCGGATCCGCGACGGGCGTGGTCACGGATGACCTCGGCGTGGTCGGGGTGGTTGGAGTTGTTGGGGTCGTTGGCGTGGTCGGGGTGGTTGGGGTTGTTGAGGTCGTTGGCGTGGTTGGCGCAGTAGGGGTGCTCGGCGTGGTCGACGTCGGGGGAATGGTTGGCGAGGTGGGCGTGGTTGGCGTCGTAGAACTGCCCAGCAAGGGCGGCGGTAGATCAGCCTGCAACTGCTGCGCACTCAACGACGTGAAATA
>NZ_JAFCLU010000063.1 GCF_018130385.1 Bradyrhizobium sp. AUGA SZCCT0283
GCAAATTTTGCTTGCGGCCGATCCAATCGCCATCGACGAGCTTGGCAAAGAAGGCGCGATCGATGCCGCGCGGAGCGCGCAGATCGACATCTTCGATGATTGCGGTCTGCCGTAGCGAGGCGAACTTCAGGCGCACGATGAGCCTTTTGTTCTCCCGCTCGGTTGCTTCGCGATCGATCATCAGGCCGAGGCGCTGTTCGAAGGTCAGCGCGGTGACGTCGGGTTGGCGTTGCTGATCATCGAAGGCCTTGGCCATCCCGGTGAGCCCGAGAGCGGCGAGACGTTCGTGGGTGTGGTTGCTGAGCATAGGGTCTCCTTCTTGCTGGTCAGTGGTAGTAGCCGCGGCCACGGATGTTGCCGTGCTGGATGGGATCGGCGTCGGGGGTGGTGTCGGGAAGGAAGGCCTTGTCGAGGCCGGTCTTGAGGATCGAGGCGATCGACCGATAGCTCGCCGAGCCGATGCTGATCCCACGGCGGCATGCGGCCTCGAGACGCCGCGCCCCATAGGTCTTCTCCATCCGCAGGATACCGAGACAGGATCGGAAGCCCTGCTCAGGATGCGGCTTTGTCCGCATAATCGCTTCGCACAGCGCGACCGTGGATGGACCGATCTTCTCGGCGGCGGCCAGCAGACGCCCCGGCGTCCAGAAGGCGTATCGGCGATGCGCGCTCGGCATGTGCTCTGGGATCGTGGTGTGCGGGTGCTTCACGCCCGAGCGTGCGTGGCTCGCGATGCGGGTGCCGCGATGGAACACCTCGATGGTAGCCTCGGTGGCCCGCACCTCGACGATCTGACGGATCATGCGGGATGGAACCGAGTAGAAGTGCCCCTGAACTTCGACGTGGTAATCCGGCGCCACGCGGGCGCGACGCCATTCGGCATACTGATAGGGCTCGGCCGGCAGCGGCATCAGGGCCGAACGATCGATGGTGTCGAAGAACTCGCGGCGGCTGGCACCGAGCTTGCGCATCAGGCGGGCGTTGAGGTCGTTGACCAGGATGCGGATCGCGACGTTCAACTCGGCGAGCGAGAAGAAGCGCCGATCGCGCAGCCGCGCTAAAATCCATCGCTGAACGACGAGAACCGCCGCCTCGACCTTGGCCTTGTCGCGCGGCTTGCGTGGCCGCGCCGGCATGATGGTGGTGCCGTAATGGGCCGCGAGATCCTGATAAGTCCGATTGACCCCCGGCTCGTAGCGGCTCGCCGTCGTCACCCCGGCCTTCAGATTGTCGCAGACGAGCGCCTTCGGCACCCCGCCCAGGAAGGTAAGCGCATCCACATGGGCGCCGATCCAGTCGGGCAGCGCCTCGCTGAACCGAGCTTGGGCGAATGTGTAATTCGACGCTCCCATGACCGCGACGAAGATCTTGGTGGCGCGCACCTCCCCGGTGAGCCCGTCGAACACCGGCACGGTATCGCCGGCGAAGTCTACGAACAGCTTTTCTCCGGCCGTGTGGGTCTGCCGCATGGTCGCTGATCCCGTGGCGCCATTCGACGTAAAGGTCGCAAAACCGGCTGTAGCCGTAGCCGTCGGGATGATGGCCGCGATATTCCTCCCACAGCAGCGCCAGCGTTACGCCGCGGCGGCGCAACTCGGCATGGACATGCCCCCAATCCGGAAGCGGCTTCGATCGCGGCGGATTGTAGCCGGCCGGCGCAAATAGCTTGCGCTCCAGCGCCGTGTCGTCGAGCTCCGCCGGTATCGGCCAGCTGATGCCGATCACCGCGGCGCGGCGGACATATTCCGCGATCGCCGTGCGACCGATCCCGACCGATCGGGAGATCACCCGATCGCTCGCCCCACACGCATACTTCAGGCGCAGAACTTCTCGAATCTTCCGCATCGGCAATCTCTCGGCGGGCATCGGACCTCCCATTGCGTGAACCGCAAAAGCAGGACCTTGCCTCGTTCAGACTGCCGACAACGCCTCCCGTCTCACCCTATCAACAGGGTGGCCGCCTTCCGTCGGAATCGGTGGCCGCTTTGCCTCGGATTCCGCAGGCGCGACACACTTCCTCACCAAACACTCCCAAAACGCCGAGATGGCTCTCTCGGTCCCGGCCTATAATCTGACGCGGGTCATGAACATCGTTGGGATCAAGCCGCTGATGGCTGCGATCGTGGCCTGAGACCAAACGGGTCTTGGCTTCTCACGGACTTCCCTAGGGAGGGCGTTTTTCACGGCCAAGGCCCTTAGCAGACATCCAGTTGGCCACAAAAAGGCCCGCAGTGTTTTCGGCACTGCGGGCCTTTTGATGGGCTGGCTGGCTCCAGCCGCCAGTTCAGATGCCCTGCCTAGCGTATTAGGCCACCTCGCGACTCCCAGTACTCAGGTGTCCCGTAGTACTGGTGGGTGCGCGTTTCCCAGTCTCGATCCTGCCACGAGTCATCACTGAACTCAGGCGCGTCCCTCAACTGTTGCTCGGTGATATTTGTTCGGAAACCACCAAGCGACGTATCATACGTCAGAGCGCCCCAGGGTATGGGATAATGGCTGTGGCCTAACCCAACAAATCCGCCAAAACTCATGACGGCATAGGCCACGCGACCTGACACCTTGTCGATAATGAGGTGATCAATCTCACCGATATTCTTTCCACCTGCCCCATAAACCTCGGTTCCCTGAATGTCTTCGCTTGAGATGCATTGATGATCCGGATGGGCTGTCGCACGGGCCATTTGGCTTCCTCCCTCAATAGTGAGTTTGTCGCCTTAACTCGGCCGCTACGGCGTCGTTCCTAATCTCCGAGAACATTTCGCACCGCTACCCCCCAATCTATCGTCGCCGACATCGACTCCAAATTCTTCGTCAAACATCATGGCGTCGGGAAACAGTGGCAACTTTTTCAAGGCAAACGAATTGAATCTAAGAACGGCATCTTGGAGTCAAAGAGGGACGATTCTCCGCTGCACGTTGCTGTGCAGCGAGCGTGGAACGAGCAACGCCGCCGATCAGCGCCGTTGCTCGCTTGAGAGGTACCTAAGCGGAAAGCGGAAAATGGCAAGCTGGTGAAAGCGATCCAGAAGATCTGACGTGCTGCGGCCTTTCTTATCTAACTCGCTTAGAGTTGGTGAAGGAGGATGGCAAACTTCGCAAGGGCTCTGATCTGCCTAGCTACTCGAAGTGCTCGACCTGATTGGACGCTGGGCGCGATGGCAAGTCTCATGGCACCCGGTATCACCATGTCGCTTCGATATGCTTTTGGATAACCGCAATGAGCGGTTCGCGATCCACGATCCCGAAGGCGTGGCCTTCCGGTACGAAATAATGGACGACCTGAACTGACGTCCGCCAGCCGTAGGGGCGCAGCCGTGGCCAAACGGCTTCAGCTTCCGCCAGAGCGCAAGAGCAACTGCTCGCACTGGCGGGCATTTCCCAGTCAGTTTCAGCGAATGCTTTCGATCCGAGGAGAGCCGGCTATGCCGGCTCTCCTTCACGAATGATATCTAGCCTTTCTGACCGCTCATTTGCTTCTGATCGCTCATTTGCTGGGCGCGCATATAGCTCTTGCAAGCACGCCGCATATCGCCCTTCGCCATAGCGGCATTTGCCGCACCCATCTCCCTCATCATCGCGGCCTTGCCAGGCGTGTCTGGCACAGCGTTACTGGACGTGACGAGCTTAGCCATGTTTTCGCCTGTGCAAGCCATCATCTTCGCAGAAGCCGGGCTTACAGCGAGCGCAGTGGTGATCGTGATAGCGGTGACGAGCAGTTGCATATTCTCCTCCCCAGCCGCACGATGCGGCCGGAGTCAAAAATTGGAAAAGCTCGAAAAAGTTCCTGCGAGCTAGATTGCTGCGTTGATTTCGCTACGGCCGAGAACTTGCGCCGGCATCAACGCAGGGGTTTCCCCCCGCGGCGGCTCCGCTGGCGCTCCTCGCTCTCCCCAAGTTAGCCCGAACTGGTCGTCCCCTGTTCGGGCATTAACGGCGGGCCCCTCGCGTAGCTGGGCTTCCGGCAAGCGCGGCGCCGATGCAAGGCCGTGCTTTCGTACGCGCATGGGGCATTGATGAAATACGCTGCCAATCGTCCTTTTGCCGACCCCGAGAAGGGCGCCCGGCGCCTGCTGGTATACGCGAAAGCTTTCGAGCCCGTCCAGGATGGCCGCAGCTATATCGAGAAGATAAGCGGCCATTCCTCTTCGGCGACAAAGGGACGCCGGCGGAATATGCAGCCGGCCTCGATCGGGCGATTTCGCTAGGCTGGCTCCAATTGCACGAGAGCGGTACGTTCGTGACGCTAACGCAGAGCTGCGCCGACCTGTTCGCCCTAACTGCCGGTCGCCGAAAAGACCAAAACAGGCTCACGTTGGAACGGATTGGCCCACCGCGCATGATAAGGCATGACAACTGAAGATGCAGAACGGTATCGCCGGAAAGCTGAGGAGTGCCGCGCCAACGCAGGGACGGCAACCGACGACGTAGATAGAGCGGCGTGGCTTCGGCTCGCTGAGGATTGGATGGAACTGGCGCGATCCGCGAACAGGGATGGCGGCGCACCGGGTAACGCCGAAGAAGAAATCAAGAAGCGCGCTTAAGAGATCTGGGAGCGCCAAGGCAGGCTAAAAGGCAAGGAAGACGAGTTCTGGCAGCAAGCGGAGCAAGAACTGCGAAACGAGGATAAATCGTCCCCCATCCGCACGCCCGGCACGAGAGCGGAACGTTCTTGAATTTAACGCAGGGCAGCGCCGATCTTTTTGCCTAAGCCAAAGCCCCAGCTCCGGGGACGTCAGAGCTGAGGCTATTGGAGCAAGCAGCCCTCACCCAAGGCTGCACCAGTATCGCAGCATTGGCCAGCCGTCGCCACTACAACAAAAGTTAATCGCACTATGCTTTTTCATTCCGGGAAGATGTCTAAGCCCTTGGAACCCGCTGCTTGCACCGGCATTTTCCTTTGCTAGAGGGCGCTCGTCGATGCGGTACTGCCCCCGGTGCGACAATACGCGGTGGGTTTGCGAAACTCATCTCGACCGGCCGTTCCTGGATGGTCGGGCCTGCGGTTGCGGCGGCGCTGGGGCACCTTGCTCGGCCTGCCACAAAACCAATCCGGCCGATCCCGACGACGTCCCGGCAATGCCGGCCGGCTTCATCCCCGATATGAGTTAGGCACTTTTCGGATTTCGTGAGGTTTGGACTAGGTCGCGTTGGTGGGGCATGATCACCAGCGCGGTAAGGCCCGACGGTTGACTGCTCTATCGACTCCTCAGCCCACCGTCGAACTCTTGCAGCGGGCGGCGCTAGGCCACTCCGGCCGCGAGGCTCGAGCTCAGTAGCTTCCAGCCTCCAAATCAATTCTGCGCGTTGTCGCGCGCGATCGTGCGGCCGAAACTGCCACCTCAAAAAGTCAGGATGATCAGTGGAACAAACGTTATGAAGTCTCGCTTGACTCCGGGTCAAACACTGAGAGGGCGTGCAGTTCTTCCGGGCAGGTTGGAACGACACCTGAATCGATAGATTAGCGGGATTGCAGGTTACGGCATCCAAGGAGGCGTAAAAATGGCGACATTAATTATTATGGATCACAACGGCGACACTAGGTACGATTTCAACACTGGCGACGCGAAGGCGGTTTTGGAAGCAGAGGCGCGCGTTAAGGAATTAACTGGCGCAGGTTTTACAGCGACCACCCGAAATACGTTTGGAGAGCCAACGGTAACACGTTCGTTCGATCCAACTGCGGAGGAGACTTTGTTTTTCCCGCGCTTGGTTGGCGGCTAGTCTTCAGATGTTCCGAAACCTGCTGAACACCGACCGTCTTCGACGGATCATAATGGTTGCCTCTCGAGGGGCACGCGCCATTGGAAACCGGTACTTTGAGGCGGGTTGCACCCAAGCAGAATTACGGGGCATCAGTTTGCTGAAGGGATGGTTGTCACCTGAACAATTGACGCAATATGAGTCCTATCGGTATTTTGATGTCATTGGCCGTCAGAGCGGCAAACGCTATCGCATCCGTTACGGCGCGGGGATGAACATCTACGAGATCGACTCGTGCGGAAGGAGGCTAGCCGGGTTGTGTTTTGTTCCTAGCGAGACTTTGGTCGCGGGTGATGTCATGCTGGCGCAAAAGATCGCACTGGAAACTGACGAATGGAGTGCGCTAGCCGTAGCCAGAAGGTTTGCGCCCACTTGGCATTAAACTAGGGCCTCACGACTGCAGCATAGTGCGATCTCAGAAGCTGAGCCATGTGCCTCAGAAACCAGCGCAACTCTTCGTTGCCTTGCATCCCAGACAGCAAAGGAACACGAATCATGGATCGCGAACACGTAAAGGGCGCTGCGGACAAGGCCAAAGGCGCCATCAAAGAAGGTGCCGGTAAGCTCAGTGGTGACAGGGACATGGAAACCGAAGGCAAGCTTGATAAGGCACCAAGGGATTCGCGCACAACGCCGCGGGCGATGTGAATGATGCAGCGCGGGACGCCGCTAACGCCATCAAGAAATAAGCAAGAAGAAATGACCAAGAACTAGCCGCCTCCGGGCGGCCTTTTCTTTGCCCCTAAGAACTCTGGCTGCGCAGCCATATCGCGAATTGGCGTCCGCTGGTCGAGCGGTGTAGGCGAAGTCTGCCTTACCCCGAAGGCCATGCCGGTCATCTTGCTCTCTAAAGAGGAACGGGACGTGTGGATGCGAGCGCCGTGGGACGAGGCCAAGGCGCTGCAGCGGCTATTGCCCGATGATGCGATCAGGATCGTTGCACGCGGTGTGGACAAGGAAGCCAAGGCCGCCGCATGAAATACGCCACCGCCCGCCCCTACGCCGCTTCGGAAAGCCGCGCGCCGGATCCTCAAGATCGCGAACGCCGTTGAGCCCGTTCAAGGGCGTATCCCCATCGAGAAGATCAACGAGCCGGCGCGATGGCGGCAGCCCGGCCAAGTACGGCGCGAGCCTCAAACTTGGGTTCGAGCGAGGCTGGCTCACGATGAATGAATCTGGGACTTTCGTCACCTTCACGCCGGTCGGCGCCGAGCTGTTCGCTTGACGGGTAAAGAAAGCGCGTTTCGGATGTCCGCGGCGGGAAATCGATTTAACTCGGCCCTGGGGTGTCGTCCTTCTTCGGCGACCGCAGGCCCTGTGAGTTAAGCCAGTCGTCCATATGGGCCGCCGCTTCGGTCTGCCGCGCCTTTTTTAAGACGGCGTCGCGAACTGGTCCATAGGGTAACAGCTTCGCCTCGTCTCGTAGATTGTGTGCCTCCTCGAGAAGGCGGGCTTTGAGTGATTTTGTTTGTTTGAAACGACGCCGCATCTTCAAGGCGCTGCTCCCCTGTTTGAGTTGGGCGGGAGCGCGACCGAGCGTTCTCATCACCGATAGCTGCCAAGAGGTCCGCGGTGACAGCCTAGCGTGGGCCGGAACTCGGATGGAAGCGAGTCCTATGTTTTGCTCCGCGGACGAAACCTTTCAGGAACGGCTCAAGCCGCTCAATTGGCATGCTCATCTAATTTGCCGCCACGGAAGTCGGAAAACAGGTCAGAATCGCGGCCTTAGTGCTTCGGCTGGTTTATCGTGAAGGCAAATTTGACCTGGAGCACCGGGCCTGCTGCGTCGCGAACGTCGATTGCCGTGTCGTGCTCGATACTGCCCCCCCGGTGTTCAATTTTGACCAGCCTTTCCCGTTCGGACAGCTCATACTTCCTTTATCACCGCGCGGACCTTTGGCAGCTATCGGTGATGAGAACGCCGGTTGCGCTCCCGCCTTCCTCTAGCGGAATGGAGCAGCGCCATGCCGCAACAGCGACGCCGCATCAAGCAAGAAAAGACCTTCCAAGAACGCCTTGTGGAAGAGGCTCGGCGATTTAAAGAGGCTGCCGAAAGGCTGCCTCCCGGCAGCCGTGCCCAAGAGTTACTCTTGCGGCGAGCCCGCCAAGCTGAGACCGCATCTCATATCAACGAGTGGCTAACGTCACCGGGACTACAGGCTCCACAGGTTGGGAAACTTGCTGGCCGATCAGTATAAGTAAGGCACGCCGTTCAAATGCAGGATTATCTGGCGTCACTGGAACGTCTGCGGAAGGAAGCGGCCGAGGCCGCGCTGATCCGGGACCTCGCTACGGACAAAGCCAAGCAAGACTTCTTCGACCGATTGCACCGTCACTTAGATCAGCTTGCGGAAGAAATTGAGCAAGCCATGAAGACGGTGTAAGGCCGCCTCAGTTGGCGGCCCCGGCGCAGGGCGCGCCATGCAGAAACCCGCCGGGTTGAGATCGACGGGTTTCGCACTCTCGCGGGGGCTTGGGCGGGTTTCCGCGATTGGGTCATTCGTAGCAACCCGAGATAACGATTTACCAAGCTTGCATCAGAGTCCGGCTAGCCGCTTGCCGGGCAAGGCCCGCCTCTCGGGACGGGCAATGACTGCCCACGTTGATATAGAGCGCCACGCCCGCCGCATGGCGCATTGGAATGACGGCCCCAGCGCGTCTCTTCCAGGCTGGGGCCGTTTCTTCGGAGCTTGGCGCAGGCATTGCTCTTGATTTGATGCTGGGGATTTGAGTGGCCCAGTTTGAGACTAAAGCGCCGCCCGGCAACGGATTTCGAGCCGGGCGGCGTAATTTTTGGGACGAAACGGTTTTCCTCAGCCGACGAAAACATCCTGAAACAATTGAGCTGATTTGGAAGCGGTCACGCAGCAGATACCTCGCCGCACTGGGCCAGCCTGCGGAGGCTGAGCAGTGATCGAGGCCTCAGCAGCTATCTCGCGATAGTGAGCGTGGCCGTCGTCACCGCTCACGCGTTGGGCGCCTATCGAACTGGTTAGATCGGCGGGCTAGAAGCCGATTGGAATCGAGGCCCGCTGAAAGAGTCGTAAGGGGGCTTCCGGTTTTCAGCCCCAAACCCAACCGGAAGAAGGCGTCCCCAGCTTGTTCGAGAGTTGGGGCCGTTTGTCATTCAGATCGACAGCCCCGCTAGTCCAATAAAAATGGCCCCAACGCGAGGTGCGCCGAGGCCATAAGAGTATCATATTTTCAAATAGCCAGATGGAGTAGTGGGTACCCATCCGGCGCCCTTATAAAACCAGGAAAATCTGGCAACGTCTGTCCAATAGTGAACAGAACGCGGAAGGTTGTTGGGCTTGCAAGCGGCCTTCGCAACCCTGCAAACCCCCGTTCTTAGGAACCAGCAGCGTCGCCCAAAGTCGAACCCATTGCTCCCGGGGGATCGTGGACACGAACCGGGAGAAAGTGGCGGCTCCAGCCCTTACCCGTCCCTGCCTGGGGCCGTTTCTTTTTTCGGCGGCGCCCCAAAATCGGGAAAAAATGGCAAAGCGTGAGGAACATGCGCCTGCTGGCGGAGTCAGTTCACAGCTTCCGGTTTTTGTGCCCGAGGACCCCCGGAAGAAAAGTCGGAGTTGGCGGCCCCAGCTGTCCAGTTGATAGCTGGGGCCTTTTCATTCAGAAGCCTGCACTCTAGCCGGCGCCGTAAGGCTTGTTTAGGAAGTAGCTGCGGCTTCCTAGCACCTTCTCTGCGTATTGATCGATCGCAACGGTATCGCCTTGACGTGTTGATAGCAGTAACCCTCTCGCGTTGCCCGCTGCCGCAGCTCGGCAAGCGCGTCGATCCAGGCCGAGTTGTCGGCCGCTTCATCGTCGTACCATTTCAGTTGATCGCCTATCACCAACTCCGGCCGCAAAGCACACGCCCTTTCGTGGGGCCCCCTTGCTCTTTCTTGAGCCGGTCCCGCTTTTCACAAAGGCCCTCAATCTTTATCAGCATCCGCTGCACCAAAAGCTCAGCCGATGCTGTCCCGATGCCGGCGCGCTGAAGCTGGAGGATTTCCTTACGCTGCCTTCCGACCTGGAGACGCATATGCTCGATTTCGGAACGGACGTGATCTAGGTCCATAGCGCTCCGGCCATGGCTCCGAAATACCATCCCACACCGGTCTCAGGCAGCCACCGCAAGGCGCTCGCCAAGGCGCTGACGCGCTCGCGCGCAATGACATCGATCCTCGCGCGCCGTGCAGCCGAAACGCGCGCCGCCGGCGAAGCGATGATCCGCGAGGCGGACGATCTGCTGTGTCAGAGCTGGAACGAGCGCATGTGGGCCGATGGCGAGCCGGTCGACCCTTCGCCGACGGTCGACCAGGCGATCAACGGCGGGTATCCCTGGCTTGAGATCGCCTGTTCACGCTGCCGCACGCCGCGCACCGTCGACCTTGCATCGCTTCCACACGTGCCAACTACCTGCGTGCACGACCTCGCCGGCCGGCTGCGCTGCGAGAAATGCCGCAAGGCCGGCAAGCGTCCTCCGCGATACCTCGCGCAACGAAGAGACCTGGCTGATCTTCCTCGAGGACGTCCATATCGGCACCATCGGACGACGCGCCGGCGTCCCCACCGATGCCGAGCAATGGGGCTGGCGCTGCGGCTTCCTTTCAGGATCGCGACGTGGCGCCCGTGCCGAGGGCACGGCTGCGGACTTCGATCAGGCGAGATCTCAATTTGAAGCCGCTTGGCGCAGGGTGCGGCCGAGTTATGCAGACGCTGACTTCGCCGACTATCGCCGCGCGCGCCTGGACAGCATGGAAGCAGACGATGTGGGAAACGGGCGCAAGCTTCCGACGCAAACTCAAGAAGGCCATGCACGATGCTTCTGCGGCGCCGAGATTGATATCGCGAGTATGGATGGGCACGTCACGGCAGCTCACATGAACGAAGCTGCCGATGTGTAACCTCTATTCAATTACCACCAATCAAAGCGCGACCGCCGCCCTCTTCCGCGTCATGAATCGCTACGTCGGTAACCTGCCGCCGATGCCGGGCGTGTTTCCAGATCATCCCGCGCCAGTCGTGCGTAACGCCGGCGCCGAACGCGAGCTCGTCCTGATGCGCTGAGGGCATGCCGCCCCCACCGCGCACCGGCGGGGTGGCGGCCGGCTGGTTGAAGCCGGAAAACCGCTGCCTGGTGCCGTTCAACAGCTTCGCTGAATACGCACCGGAACCGAACCTCGAGACCAAGAATGACGTCATTTGGTTTGCGATCAACGACGATCGGCCGCTGACCTGCTTCGCCGGCACCTGGACCGAGTTCAAGGGCGACCGCGGGACGAAATCGAAACCGGTTCCGGGTCCCCATCAGGTCTACGGCTTCCTAACCACTTCGCCGAACGCCGTGGTCGAGCTGATCCACCCTAAGCCGGTCATTCTGCTGACAGACGAGGAACGCGACGTCTGGATGCGCGCGCCGTGGGACGAGGCCAAGTCGCTGCAGCGGCCATTGCCCGATGATGCGATCAGCATCGTCGCGCGCGGCGCGGACAAGGAAGACAAGGCCGCCGCATGACCACCGCGCCCGCCTCTATTCTTGACTGCGCCCGCGGACCTCAGACTCGGCTTGAAGCCAAAACTCCAAGTCACGGCCTGCAGGGCATCCGCTCTGTTCCCAAATTTCCCGGGCGCGTGCACTGATTGCCTGCTTGGTGCGTCTCGCCTCCAAACGCTGCTGCAGCGTCTGCCTCAGATCCTGAATCCAGGCCCTCAGCCGTTCCGCGGTCGTCTGGTCATTGATACGCGAAGCAATCCGGGTCGCTTGGTCGATCTTGCGCACTAGTTCCCGGGGATCTTCACTCTGATCCATAGACCATCTCCATCTAAATAAGACGGTTCAGGTCACAGCTTTGTTCATGTAGCGATGATGGAAATGTTCTAGGCGGCCGGACGCACAACGGTTCCGGACGACACGCGCCGGGCCTTACCACTCCGCACCCACCGGAATGGCCCACTTAGGCTGGGTGTGATTCTTGGCAGAATTGCGCGCCCTGCAGCGCCAACAGGAGAGGTCGGGCGGCCGTCGCCGACTGGATGTAATCCCAGGTTGACCCCCTTTGGTCGGGGCGAACCTATTGCGGTTGAACGGTCGTTGTCCTTTGAAAGAATGGGACCAGCTTCTCGAAAATCTCCACCCGATGCCGATTGATCTCCCAAGTCAGGGCATCACTGAAGCCTCGCGCATGGGTATGAATCGCATCCCGGTCGGCTGACACTTTGGTGGGGGCGCCATTGATCAGGATCCACCCGCTGAGCTCGTTACCGTTCCACTCGATTCTATTTATGCGATCGATTGACATGCCTGCACCAATTGCCACCATGCGGTCCCGTCCCAAGACCACCAGAAAACGGCGTGAATTGTAATTCCGTCAGATTGCGTAGACGGTAGGATCTTGCGAGGTACTCCATCCTCACGGCGTACCCACCGATGACGGGGGAGGTCCCGCATGCCGGCTTTCAAACTAATTGTCATCGCGGCGCCGATGTCAGGCCGCTATTCGAACATGCACGCATGGGAGCGGTTTAAAGGTCGCCGATTTCCTTCATCGCCAGCGCAGAAAGCTGCGCCGGGTCTTTGACTCCAGTTTGTGAGATCTTGATTATCTTCCTGGCAATCATCTCGGTTATGGGGTCGTTGCGATCCACAAGGCCAATGATGTGCAATGTCTTTTAGTAAGCCGCTTCCAGGCTCCTGATTAGCTCAGGCTCCAGCGGCGAATCCTGTAGATGGCCATCTGCCCTCAGGGAAGGACCGTATCACAAGAACCGCGTTCTGGCCCGAACCGAATTGGTACACCCCCATTGCCCTAGTCTACGCTGTTTGAGGATCCCGACCCGCTTCCCGACGGCCGGAAGTTCATAACCCTGAAGGATGCCGCCGACTACATCACGAAGCTACCAAAGGCCGAACAGAACCGGCCCGAATGGCAAACGGCCATTCACTCTCTGATCGGGGCCGCTGAAGGTCGAGACTTCCTGTTGCGTGCTCGGGTCGGCACGCTTCGGGCGTTGAACGTCGGCAAGCCAAAGCCAGATGTTGAGCCACCAGACCAGCTTGGAGATTGGCCGCGGGATTCAAGTCCACATGAGCCACTAGTTCCTGCGATGACCCCATAAGACAAAGGCCAAGCGGGCGTTACACCGCATGGCATTCCCGCTACCGCGAGGAATCCGTCGCCGCTAAATTAATCGCGAACTGGCCAGGACGTTTCACAGAAGCCCGCCGGGTTGAGTTGGCAGGCTTCCTACGCGGTTACTAGTCTCGCGGGCCTTGGGAGCAATACGCGATTGCCACGAAGATACAGAGCTGCGGTTAACAAACGCTCGCGGCCCGCCAGCGTGAACCGACGGGCTTTGATGTGGGGGCCAGCGCTTTCAGATAACGGCGGATGCCTTCGCACCGGATAAAATCCGACTTGGTGTCGCACTTTGGTGACAGCATTGGGCCCGCGGCGTTGCTAATACACGCTGGCAATTAGCGGAGGCGTCAGCATGTCAGCGCTAGTCGTCGCCACGGTTAGACTCGCCTGCGTCTCGCTGCATGAGTTTGGGCCATGAAGTCTACAGAGGAAGACCGGGATTGGGACGCCGAGGCGGCTGAAGCGCTGGAAGCGGCTCGCCTGTTGCCTCCAGGGCCGGAGAAGATTGCAGCTCTCAAGCAGGCGGGCATGCTGCAAAACATCGCCGTCAAGGCGGGGATTGTTTTTCAGAGACGCGGCCGGCCACTGAAATAAGACGGTGCCCGCCTTCGCACACGGGCGTGCGCCGATCAGTACCTCTGAGGCCGGCAATAGAGCGGCCAGAGAACTGCAATTTTGAGCAGCGATGCCACCGCAATAGAAGATTACCTTCGGCGAAATGCGCGCATCGGGCGCCTCCCGGTCCTGGTGCTGTGAAATGTTGAGCCTAGCCAGGCGATCAGGGCCATCATTTTCGGTGAATCACACGATCGCAGTCATTAGTCCATTATGGGTACGCAAGGGGCCCGGCAATGACCGAGACTTCCACAGCTATCGCGCGGCGATTTTCGTCGCTCACGCGTTAGACGCCTATCGCGTAGCGGCCGTCGCGCGGTTGCTATAACAAATATTAGTCGATGTATCTGGCTTCCAGTTCAACGTCACGTCTAGGTCGCCAGGAAAGATTTGCCATTTCGAGCCGTCGTCGAGTTCTACAAGGTGACTTTCGGAATGAGATCGGATCTTCATACTTGGCAACGGCGGGAGGCTCCGCGAGGTTCCTGCGCACTACCTTCCTTAAACTCGCCGCGCCGCCAAATGACTTGCAAGTCGGGGAACGCGTGCACTGCACCTATACGACAGCTCGGCTCCGTGTACGACGATCTTTAGCGTCATCCGACAACGGTCGCTGCGCCTCATCCCACGGTGCGCGCCTCGTTACCAACGCCGCCCAGCGATCATGCTCAAGCGCGGCTTCCGATATGGGGCCAAAAGCGGTCTTCGAGAAGTACAGTGGGAGGATGTGCGTTTCATACCCTCAACAGGAGACATTGCTTACCTCGCTCAGTTCTCGGCAGGGAAGTAAAGGGTTAGCGCATCCGCTTCCCCTCGCCCGCTTTTTCCCGATAATTTTTCCGGATACATGGATTGCGGTCCGAGGGCGCAGTCAAATGGACAGTCTAATGCGCGACGGCACAGAAGCTGAACAAATTAACGCTGGGCCAAGTGATCGGTCGGACTGCAAGTTCGTTCCCACACCAGCCCGCATCGTCTTCCCTCGTTTGCGCCTCTGACGTACCGCGATCTTCAGCGCCAGTGGGCGGCATCCGTCAGCAGCTGCGTTTGCGCTGGTCGGATACTGGTTATCCAGGATTTGACCAATCACCCTGCGCAGACCGCCCGAATCGTTCCGATCTATGCAAGCCTGCAGCGCGACAATCTGGATGGGAATCCCGCGACAATCAGGATGAGAATGCGCCGCTGCTGGGGTGACGAAGGGAGG
>NZ_JAFCLU010000064.1 GCF_018130385.1 Bradyrhizobium sp. AUGA SZCCT0283
TCGGATCATGAAGCGTACGCCTGAGCGCATTCGCAAAGTTTCAATGCGATTAGGCGTTTCGTTCAAGAGCACCCCCAAGAAGAAATAATGGCTCCCAGCAGCTGTTCGACTATGCAAGCAGCGCTACACCTTGCAAAGCAGTTGGTCCGCTTAATTTCCCACTGGAGCGGCCACGATCAATACTCGTAAGGTACCTCACGCGGGCTTCAAGGTTTCAGGCGACAAGGCGCTAAAGATGTTGACCGTCCACATTGTGATAAAGGAAAGCCTGTCATAGAAGTTGTACAATGACGCATCTTTCAAGAACGCCTTCTCACCGGACCCAGCCGAGAGAGGGGCTTCATCGGCCCTGACATTTTCTCTGACCGGTCTCCCAATCCTTCTGAAGATCGGCCTCAAGTTCTAAGACGATGATGTGTAGCAAGCACGCGGCAAATGGATCAGTGACCTCCCGCTCCAGAAGCCGATAACGCGCGATCTGAATTTCTTGCTCTCTGAACTTGCGCTCTGTCGCCATTTGTGGCCTCCGGCTAATCGACGCGGCGGCGGGCGAATTGTTTCCTTAAAATCGTCCGATCATTTTATATGGTTTCTAATTGATGAATTAACGAGTGAGGCGGCTGGCGGGGTTGTCAGGCCGGCGCCTCGGTGGCTTTTGATCAAAGTACCGCTCGTGGGTCCTCCCGAGGCTTACCAGGGTGCGCATCCACCTGTAAGGGGTGACCTCACGCGTATCGGTCAGCTTGATCATGTGCACTGGCGGTGCGTAGCGCCCTTCCGGCAGGATCGGCACTTCAGCGATGCCTCCAACGTCCAGAGCGGCGTATCGCGTGGTCGGCGGATGGCGTCGAGCGGCAGGCTCGCCCGCGATTTGAGCGGTTGCACTCACCTCCAGCCAGCCCAAGCCAGCATTGAGAAACTGACCTATGGTCGGCGACGGCTGCGCGGGCCCGCCGTAACCTTCCATGCGGATCGACCAAGCCTTCGCTTCCGCGCGGGCGGCTTTCCTAACGCTTCCTTGGCGACATTGCGGGCGATCTCGGCGCGCATTTTCGCGCCCATGATCGTGCCACCCCAGATTACCTCTCGCGATTTGATGGTCAAGGTCATACGAAGTTCACTGAAGGCCGATGACGGCCGATGGGAAGGCGAAGGCATCAAGAACGGCCAGAAGCTAGATTATCATGCCGATCGTAAGACGGGTGTGATCACCTCCGAAAACCTCGACGACTAACGCATTGATCGTCGCCCATGGTATCGGCCGGCCAGACGGCCCCACCCTCCGGGGCTTCGGAAAGGGCGAGACCGCTGGCCGGTGGCATCGTTGGCGGGACGACGCGCGCCGACACAAAACAACGCCGATGGTTCGCAGAAAATTCAGTTGTCCAAGATTAAATCGACGCTGCCCTTAGGTTCATTTTGTACAATCTTGCGACAAGGAAGATGGCAGCGGCCTCACTGAAACCATCATCACCGGCTGCCGAGGGAAGTACATCGATGAGCATCAGTAACACTGCCGCCCAGGCGGCTTTGTTGCTCGCGATAACCCTAATTTCTGGCGCCGCTTCCGCCCAAGGGCCTGCAAGCGACCGACCATTGGCGGCAAGCCGATCGTTCAAGCAAAGCCGATCGCGCCGATGGGCTGCAAGCTTGTCGGAACGGTCAAGGGCACCAAGCTCTGGGCCGGTGAGTGCATGGCGCTGCCTGAGCTGAGAACCAACCACCCCGCCGGAAGATAAGGCACCCACGCCGTCGCCCGAGACACAGACTGTTCCGAAGGGGCAGGAATAGGAGCACGAGGGAACAAGCTCGGCCTAGTGCACCTTCCGAAATGCAGGATCTCAGTCTGGCGGGAGATGAATTGTGAACCGTTTCACAAACCTGACGCGTGAAGTGGGATAGAGATCGATCTTTCGCCAAGCGACAAAGATCAATTTGTTGGGGCCGCAGGTGAAACGCGAGCTATCAGCATTGGAGCAGCAAGCGGCCGACGCGCTGCGTCGGGCGAGAGGGCTCCCCGTTGGCGCGGATCGGAACGACTTACGGCAACTTGCCACGGGCCTTCTCTGGCTGCACCGCAACGGCATGGACGCCTTGACCAGACAGCGCCTCGAAGACCATTTTGACGGCGGCTCAATCGATCCGAGCGGCGCGGACGAGCCGGTTGCTAACTATCGGGCTGACTGATGGCCGGTTGTATCCCGACAGACTTTAGCATCTTAACGTCGAACCCATAGTCGCTGTACTACCCTAATGACCCACTGAAAGCCCGATGACCAATCAAAGGCGCAGATAAGCGCTCAGTGGCCGGAACGAACTGACCGTTGTAGGCTTGATCTCTTTTCGGGTACCTGTTGCGTTGGAGTATTGCCATGCCCAGAACGGGCTGGTCGCCAAGTACCGTTCCTTACGGCGCGGATCAGACGGTCTATCTTGTGATCGACCGCTTTAAAAATGGCACCGTTTACCGCGAAACCGAGATCGAGCGCACCGACCTCGAAACCATCGTCAACGATCTTATGACCGGGCAATTCAATGATCCGGTTCGCGTCGTCGCCTTCAACACGTTGGAGCATTGGGCTGATGACGTTTCCAAAGATGTCGCTCAAGAAATACAGACGCGGTGCGACATTGCTGGCGAGCCCGTGCCCGAGCATATCCAAGACTTCGTTGATACATATGCTGGCCCTACGCTGCAGCTATCGTTGCGACTTTGAGCGGCGGGGGAATGCATGGCATTTCAGCGCAAAAAGCCCGCAGCCATCAGCATCAAGGCGCCATTTCCCGGCTTCATCGAACCAGAATTGGCTACTGCGACCGAAAAGGTCCCGTCCGGCGAACGCTGGCTGCACGAGATCAAATTCGACGGTTATCGCGTCCAAGTCCATCTCGTGAACGAGGTGGTCAAGGTCTTCACCCGACGCGGCAACGATTGGACCAAACGCTTCCGAAAGATCACTGACGATGCGTGGCATATCATCGCCGGTTCTGCGATCATCGACGGCGAGGTCGTCGTTCCGGCCGACGACGGCACCACGGACTTCTCCGTTTTGCAGAATGAGTTGAAAGGCAGATCAACCAAAATCGTCTTGGTCGCTTTCGATCTCCCGTATCTGAATGGCTATGACCTGCGAAAGCTGCCGCTGATCGAGCGCAAGGCTCACCTGAAAAAAATCATCGACGGGACCGACGTACAGTTCAGCGAAAGCTTCGATGTGGACGGCAACGAGATGTACGCCCATGCCTGCAAGGTCGGGCTGGAGGGCGTAGTCTCGAAAGTG
Source organism: Bradyrhizobium sp. AUGA SZCCT0283 (assembly GCF_018130385.1). Taxonomy (GTDB): domain Bacteria; phylum Pseudomonadota; class Alphaproteobacteria; order Rhizobiales; family Xanthobacteraceae; genus Bradyrhizobium. The sequence continues at coordinate 3,282 of NZ_JAFCLU010000064.1, forward strand.
CGGAATAGCCGCTACCAAAGCGGCCGCAGTAATGACTGGACCAAGAAGACATGCGCTCAGCGCGAGACGCTGACGATCGCCGGGTTCGCACTTGATGGCAACGATTGGGACGGCATCTATGTCGGCCGCCGCAAGGGCGATGATCTGATCTATGCCGGCGAGGTCGACCACGGCTTTGACAAGAAATCATCCGCCGAGCTGCGCAAGCGCCTGATGCCCCTGATCCGCAAAACCCAGCCCTACACTACGCGGATCGCGCACAAGGGCATCTGGGTGGAGTCGGAGTTAAACGCCGAGATCGAATACCGGACGAAGTCGGCCGAGGGCAAGGTGCGGCATCCGTTCTTCAAAGGGGTCCGTGAAGACATATGAGTAATGCCGTTGCACCAGCGAAGCGACCAAGAAAGATCACTTTTGGTGAACTGCGTAGCTCGGGCGTTCGGGGCGTCGTCGTGTTCTGTTCGGATTTCAAGTGCAGCCATTCGACAAGGATCAGCGCCGATCAATGGGCCGATAATGTCAGGCTCTCCGACATAGAAAGCCAGTTTGTGTGCACAGCATGCCGCAAGCGCGGTGCCGACGTCCGGCCGGACTTCGCCTTTGTAGAGCGGGTTGGGTCCTGTCGGCAGCGGTGATGGGCTAGTGGTGCAGCGGTGCCAGACTGTCTCCAGCATCCTACAGGTTGGTTTGTTCGCACGAGGCGGTTCAATTGCCCCGGGGGAGGGCGTCTACCTTTGCAGCCGTTTTCTGACGTGTTGGATTTGTCGGCGGTTTAGCCCGCATAGAGTTATTGGCTGCTGGTCTCGGCGGCGAACGCGAGGACAACTAGCGCGACCACAATTCCCGAGATAGCGGTAAATAACTCATAGCGATGGTGCGCCTCGCGTCAGAGTATTCGCTTCGCTACAAATAAGCACAGCAGCACTGAGCCTGATGTGGCCGCAGTCAGGGTCATGTTGATTAAGCTGCCCACTGCGCAATTGAAATTACCGGCATCGGCCGATGCGGCTCTAGCGATTTCGGCTTGCGCTTCTTAGCTGCCATGGTGATCCTTGGACGGGTCAGGCTGCATGGCAGCCTGACCATGACGCTTCCCTGTCGGGTGATCCCGACCATGAGCGCACCGTCGCACCCGCGCCTCATGAAATGCTTAAGCTGAGTGGTCAATCAGACGTTACCAAGGGGGATGGTTTACAGAAAAGGCGGATACGGTTCCGGATGCTCCGGGGAAGGTCGTTCCGCGGCGTGACACGCGCTGACAATTTACTGATCTCGGTGTGAGAGAACCCGATGTCCGCTTCAGGGCCGCAAAGCAGACTTGCCGATTGCGCGCGGACTTCCGGGTTTGACCAACGGCCGCAGTACCGCGCGCAAAGCAAAGAATTGTTCCTAAAAGAAAAAGCCCTGACAATTGCCAAGGCTTTCAAGTTTGGGGAGGGGACAGTACTCGGAGAACGGCTAAATCGCTTCCCACTGCTCAATCGGAAGCGAGCCTTTGTAGTTCGTCATCATATCGGTCGGATTGATTGACGTTGCGGTGCTTGCTTGGGAAGGTGCGAGCACAGTGTGCGACCAGGCAAATGCCACCATGAAAGCAATTGCGATTGCTCCCATTGAATTGCGCATCGTTGGCTCCTTCGGTTGCGAAATCGATGCAGAGACACTGCCCGCATCGTGTTTCAAGAGTGTGCCATCGCAAGCCAAGAATGGTGTTGTCGCAGGATTTGTCGGTTTCGTGGGGAGCCGTGCGAAGAAACGTCTTCACCAACTCGCGAGGAGAACGTGAGTTGATCACCCGAACGTCGGCAACCAACGCAACGGGGAACGTCATTTTGCCTGCTCAAAAGGACAGCATTGAGTACCTAAATCGGTCATGAGTGAAGATGGCCGCCAGTTGCCATTTTGTAGTTGCGCCTGACGGGAGGAAATTAGCTTAGTTTCGGCGATCGCCCCGGGGTTAGTCCCGCCTGCACCTCGCTGGCGGGCTTTCTTTTGGGCTGCTGCTCAATTGACAGGAATACGCGCTCTCAAGCGGAAGTCTCTGTTGGCACCTTTAAGACATGACGAGCGCCCATTACGTCGCCGCTTACGGGGGAAGAGCGGAAGTAGCCGGCCGAGAGCCAAACTGACGCGATTGACCCATTACGCGACATTGCCGCCGCGGACATCAAGCTGCCATGCGGCCGCGCGCCGTGGCCGTGGAAACTTTGACGCCAGGCAATTCGAGCCTGATCATTTTCATCCGGAAGCATGTTCCAAGGCGACGACGTCGGATAAGATCATTGCCGGGTCGGGCGAACTCGGCTCTCGCAAAAACGGTCCCGGGAGGAGCGTCATGTGTAGGTGGAAAATACTGGCGACGACGGCTCTGGCCGCGATGCTGGTCGCTGCAACAGCGGTGCTGCCAGTCTCGGCGCGCGAACTCCAGCCCCTCGCCACGGCAACGCCTGAACAGGTCGGGATGTCGGTGGAGCGCCTTGGGCGCATAACCACAATGCTCAAAAAGGAGATTGCCGACGGCAAGCTGCCGGGTGCGGTGGCCATGGTCGCCCGCAAGGGGAAGATCGTCTATTCGGACGCCATCGGCTTCCAAGATAAGGGCGCGGAAACGCCCATGAAGCTCGATTCGATCTTCCGCATCTATTCGATGACCAAGCCGCTTGTCTCGGTAGCGGCCATGATGCTGGTCGAAGATGGTGTCATCCAGCTCACCGATCCCGTCTCCAAATTCCTGCCGGCCTTCAAAGACATGCAAGTGAGCGTGGCAAGCACAGGCGCCGATGGCAAGACCACCTACACGAATGTACCGGCGGCCAAGCCGATCACCGTGCAGGATCTTCTGCGGCATAGCGCGGGTCTCGCCTATGCCGAGATCACCAAGAACGAACCGGTGAAGGCAGCCTACGTCGAGGCCAAGTTTTCCCAGCCGGGCGTGCACGAGTACGACTCCCGGGATATGACGCCAGCCGAGCAAGTTGCGCGCATGGCAAAGATACCCCTCATTCACCAGCCAGCCACGATGTGGGAGTACAGCATGGCCGTCGATATTCTCGGCCGCGTGATTGAGGCAGCGTCTGGCAAGCGGCTTGCCGTCTTCTTGGACGAACGACTGTTCAAGCCGCTCAAAATGGTGGATTCGGGCTTCTGGGTGCCGTCGTCGAAGATCTCGCGTGTCGCGCAGCCGCTGCCGGTCGACCTTGCTTCAGGCCTGAAGACGAGCGTGCTCGATGTGTCGGCAGAGCCGAAGAATGATTCCGGCGGCGCTGGCGCAGTTTCGACCGCCACGGACTATTTGCGCTTCGGCCAGATGCTCCTGAATGGCGGCGAGCTTGACGGCGTACGCGTATTGAGCCGCTCCACCATCAAGCTGATGACGTCAGACCATCTCGGCACGCGCGTCGCGGCGCCGCTCCAGCCGGGTGAGCTTCTGCTGGGAACTCCCGGCTACACGTTCGGCCTTGGCTTTGCAGTGCGTCAGGGCGAGGGCGTAGCTGGTGTGCCCGGCTCGGCGGGCGAGTTCATGTGGGCAGGTTACGCTGGCACCTTTTTCTGGGCAGATCCCCAGGAAGAGATCGTCGGTGTCTACATGACACAGGCCCCGAGCCCAATACGCGCCTATTACCGCAAGATGTTCAAGGCCCTCGTCTATCAGGCGCTCGTGGACTGAAGCCGTCACCGTGCCCTCCATCGCATTCCGAATGCGAGGCAACGATTTCTCGCTGCCTCGCTATTCAACTGGGCCACTTTCGCTGGCAGAAAGACCTTACGCCCCAGCGTGACAAGGCAGTCAAGACAATACGACGGTAGGTCGTCGACACATGTGGGAGCCTCACGGCGCAGGTCAGGCCGAAGCTTGACACTCGGCCGATCGCTCCCGCATCCTAACCCACATAGTCGATCCAGGACGAATCGACGATCACGTACTGATTGATGACGCCGGTACGCTGACCGATCAATCGATCGCGGACGCGGTGCAGCGCCTGAAGGTCGAGCTGATCGGCGGTCTTGGTCGCGACGAACTTCATGGTCGGGCGTTGCACCGCCTCGGCGATGGCTTCCGCATCTCGGAAGTCATTCTTCTGTCCCTTCGAATAGGGGCGCACGTATTTCGCCGGCATCAGGCGGGCGTCGTGGCCAAGCATTTGGAGCTTGCGACTGAGATGATGCGCGCCGACGCAGGCCTCCATACCGATCAAGCACGGCGGCAGGTTGGCGAGCCGCGCTTCCACCTGGCCGCCTGACCACTTCTGCCGCAGCACGATGGCACCGCGGTGATCATGACCCACGAGGCGGAACGCGTTCTTGCCGATATCAATGCCGATCACGGCGATCGCTGCGTTGAGTTTCTGAGACATGGCGTGCTCCTTGTCTTGCCCCTTGCCAGCTTCTCGTGCTGGCAGGGCCGGAGCACGGCCGGACCATCCCATTAGCGGTCTTTGCCCGGATCCAAGTCTGAGGCCAACGGTGCGAATTGCCCAATTGTTTCGATAGACTGAAGCGGCTCACCTCACTTGAGAGGTGCGCATCGCGCCGACGGGAGAGATAGGTACGGGCAAATTCATTTTCATACTGTGAAGCACTTTACATCCCTTCCGTTCTGGCCGGGCTAAGATTGGCTCAAGCTTCTTACCTTACAAGTACCCAATGATGCTGACACAAATTCAGGTGCGGCATGGATTGTCCGAGCTGCGGCAGTGCCAACCGGGAGGGGAAGAAGGTCTGCGGCGACTGCAGCGCGCCGCTACTGGCGTACTGTGTCGCGTGCGGGGCCAAAAACCCCTCGGGTAAAAGGTTCTGCGGCGACTGCGGTGCCGCGCTGATGCCGACGGAAGGCGCGCAAGCATCAGCGGCGGCTCGAGCCTCAACGCCCAGTCTGCCAAGGGTCGCCGCAGAACCATCGGCTTTATCACCGCCTAAAAGTTCTTCCGCCGAGCGCCGTCAGCTCACCGTGATGTTCTGCGACCTCGTCGGTTCGACGGCGCTTGCGGCACAGGTCGATCCGGAAGATCTACGGGACATCATCGCCGCGTACCGCGATGGCGTGGCGGCCATCGTTCGCAAATACGGCGGCACCATCAGCCGCTACATTGGCGATGGCTTGCTGATCCTGTTCGGCCACCCTTCGGCGCACGAGGATGATGCCGAACTCGCGGTGCGCGCCGCGCTGGAGATAGCAGCCGCCCGGCACGCGCCAACTGCGCCGCCGGGCCTTGAGCTTCACGTTCGCCTCGGTCTCGCCACCGGTCTCGCCATCGTCGGCGACCTGATCGGCAACGAGGCGGCGGAGGCGCAGGCGGTGGTCGGCGAGACGCCGAACCTGGCCGCCCGGTTGCAAGCGCTCGCCGAGCCGGATGGGGTGGTGATCGCCGAGGACACGCGGCGGCTCATCGGCAGGCTCTTTGATTACCAGGATCTTGGCGAAGTGACGCTGAAGGGCTTCGCCGCGCCGGTGCGCGCTTGGCGGGTGCTGCGCGAGGGGACGGCGGAGAGCCGCTTCGAGGCGATGCACGCGGCGGCGCTCACCCCATTGTCCGGCCGCGAGGAGGAACTCGAGCTGCTGGAGCGCCGCTGGCGGCGCGCGCGGACGGGCGCCGGGCAGGTAGTGCTGCTCGCCGGCGAGCCGGGGATCGGCAAGTCGCGCCTCGTCACGGCTCTCCAGGAACGTATCCAGGGCGAGCCGCACACTACCTTGCGTTATTTCTGCTCGCCGCATCATCAGGACAGCGCGCTCCATCCCTTTATTGCGCAGCTCCAGCGAGCCGCCAGTTTCGAGCGCGAGGACACACCGGGGGTGAGGCTCGACAAGCTGCGGGCGTTGCTATCCGCGGCCTCGCCGCCCGACGAGGATGTGGCAATCCTTGCCGACCTGCTATCGATCCCGACCGGCGATGGCTACCTGCCGATTGCCCCCACGCCGCAGCGAAAAAAGGAGAAGAGCTTCGGCGCCCTGGCTCGACAGCTTGAAGGTCTGGCGCGGAGACATCCAATCATGATGGTCTTCGAGGACGCGCAATGGATCGATCCAAGCTCGCGCGAGTTGCTGGACCGGGCCGTCGAGCGGATGGCGAGCCTGCCAGTGCTGGTGCTGATCACCTTCCGGCCCGAGTTTCAGTCCGCATGGGCCGGGAAGGCGCACGTCAGCGAGATGGTGCTGAACCGCCTTGACCAGAGCGCTGGGGCCGCGCTGGTTCGGAGTATGGTCGGAAACCGGACACTGCCAAGCGAGCTCGTCGATGAGATCGCTGAGCGAACGGACGGCGTGCCGCTGTTCGTCGAGGAGCTGACCAAAGCGGTACTCGAAACCGGCGCTGACGGGGTCGCGCGTACCGTCTCCGCTGCGCCGCTGCCCGGGCTCGCGGTGCCGCCCACCTTGCACGCCTCGCTGATGGCGCGGCTCGACCGCATCGGCGCGGTCGCGAAGGAGGTGGCGCAAATCGGCGCGGCCATTGGCCGGGAGTTCTGCTATGATCTGCTCGCTTCCGTCGCGCACCGGAGCGACCGCGAGCTGCGAGCGGCGCTCGACCGGCTGATCGGCGCCGGGCTGGTGTTTCGTCGCGGCGAACCGCCCGACGCCAGTTTCCTCTTCAAACACGCATTGGTGCAGGACGCGGCATATGGCACGCTGCTGCGCGGCCCGCGCCGCGAGCTGCACGCCCGGATCGCTCGCGTGCTGGAGGAGAGGCGCGCCACGGCTGCCGAAGTGCAACCGGAGATTCTCGCGCACCATTGCGCGAATGCGGGTCTGATCGAGAAGGCGGTTTTTTATTGGCAAGAAGCGGGTGAGCGTTCCAAGGCGCGCTCGGCCATGGCAGAAGCGATCAGGCAGATGCGCAAGGCGCTCGATCTCCTGTGCCATCTGCCGGATACCCCCGAGCGCCAGCACACCGAAGTCGGACTTCAACTCGCGCTCGGCGGCGCGCTGATCGCCGCGAAGGGCCATGCGGCTGAAGAGACTGGAAAGGCCTACGCGCGGGCACGCCGTCTCTGCGAGCTGCTGAACGACACGCCAAACCTGCTCAAGGCCCTGTGGGGCGAGTTCGTGCATCACCACGTGCGCGCCGAAACCAACCGATCGCATCGCGTCGCCGAAGAACTGCTCGATTTGGCCGGACGACAGAACGATGCGGCCACCTTGGTGGCCGGTCATCGGGCGGTTGGCGACAGTTGGCTCCATCGCGGAGAATTGAGCTCGGCGCGCGCGCATCTTGAGCGGGGGCTCGCTCTTTATGACCCGGCGCAGCATCGGTCTCTGACGGTTCTCTTCGCCGAGAACGCCCGCGTGGCGATGCTCTCCTTCTTGTCGCTGACGCTCGGGCTTTTGGGTTTCGCGGATCAGGCCCAGGCGCGGAGCAGGGAATCCCTCGCAGAGGCACGCGAGCTGTCGCACCCGATCAGCCTCGCATTTGCGCTGAGCGTCGCCTGCCGACTACATTTCGTACTCGATGATCCACGCACCGTGCGCCTGCGGGCGGATGAGCTGATCGCGCTTACCACCGAGCAGGGGTTCGCCTTTTTCCTCGCAATGGGAACGGCATATCGCGGCTGGACGCTGGCCGAAGCCGGCGACGCCGAGGCGGGGATGGATCTGCTGAGGCGCGGCATCGAGGGGTTCCGAGCGTCCGGCGCGGCATGGATCCTTCCGTTCTATCTCGCACAGCTTGCCACGGCGCACGCGAAGATGGGGCGGCCCGAAGACGGGCTCGGCCGGCTATCGGAGGCCGTTGCGCTGACCGAGAAGTCGGGAGTGCGGTGGTTCGAGGCCGAATTGCTTCGGCACCGAGGCGAGCTATTGCGGACCGCTCATCCGGGTGCCGAGGCCGAAGCGGAGGCCGCCTTTTGCCGCGCCATCGAGATCGCACGCCAGCAGGACGCGAAGCTCTGGGAACTTCGTGCCGCCACTAGCCTTGCCCGGCTCTGGCGCGACCAGGGCAAGCGCGATCAAGCCCGCGCGCTCCTCGCGCCGATCTACCGATGGTTCACCGAGGGCTTCGACACCCTCGACTTGAAGGAAGCCAAGGCCTTGCTCGACGAACTAAGCGCGTAGAAGTCCAGAACATCTCACCACTTCGGAGATATTTCATGGAGTACATTAGCCGATGGTCCGTACCGCAAAGTTCATTTAATGCCGCGGTTGCAAGATTCCGGTTGCAGGCCGCGCACCGTCGAGACCTAGGCGACCTTGTAAAGGCGGCTTTCGAACTCGGCAAAGGTCTGCAACGCCTGCGGATCGGCAAACGGCAGAAGCTGCATGAGGATGACGCCGGCGATGTTCTTGGTCGGATCGATCCAGAAATAGGTGTTGGCGAGGCCGGCCCAGGCGAGGCTGCCGGCGCTCCGGCCCGTCGGCGCAGTCTCGGTGTTGATCATGAAGCCGAGCCCCCATTTCTTGACCATGCCCGGGAAGAATTCGGCGTCGAGCGAGCTGTCGGGTAAGACGCTCTTCAGCACCACCACGTTGACGTCGCCGATCTGGTTCTGCCCCATCATTGCCACGGTCTCCGGTCGCAGCACCGTCTTGCCGTCGAGGCTGCCGTGGTTGAGGAACATGCGCACGAACTTCAAGTAGTCGGATCCCGTCGAGTAGAGGCCGCCGCCGCCCATGAAAAATTCCGGCTCTTGCGGCATTTCAAATTCGATCGGTTTCAATGAGCCGTCGGCGCCACGCGCGTGCATCGCCACAAGCCGTTCGCGTTGCGACTGGCTGAGCTTGAAGCTTGTATCGGCCATGCCGAGAGGACCGAATATGTGCTCGTGGAAATAGCTTTCGAGCCGCTCGCCGCTCACCTTTTCGACCATTTTGCCCGCAAAATCGATATTGATGCCGTATTCCCAGCGATCGCCGGGGTCGAAAGCCAAGGGCGTCTTGAGGGCGTCGTCCTTGCAGGTGATGAGTGCCGGCAGGTTGGCCTGTTTCTCGTAGCGGCCAGTATTCTCGTTCCAGATGTCGTAGGTGTATCCCGCGGTGTGCGTCAGCAGTTGCCGCAGCGTGATTGGCCGCTTGGCCGGGCGGAGCTGGGGCGTACCCGCCGCGTCGAACCCCTCCAGCACCTGCGCCGACGCCAAATCCGGCAGGATCTCGCTAGCGGGCTGATCGAGCTTCAGCTTTCCTTGCTCCACCATCTGCATCGCCGCGGCCGTCGTCACGGCTTTAGTCATGGAGGCGATCCAGAACACCGAATCAACGGTCATTGCCTGGGACTGAGCAAGGCTGCGCACACCGAATGCGCCCGAATAGATCGTGCCTTTGTCGTTGGCCGCCAGCGCCACAACCCCGGGCACCCTCCCGGATTTGACCGCTTCGGTCAGCGCCTGATCGATGCCGGCCGCCCCCGCTGCGGTCTCAGCGAGGACCGGACGCCCGAGACCCGTCGCAAATGCCGCCGCGGCTCCCATGGTTCCTATGGCTTGACGTCTGGTGATCCCTATCATTGTTTGCTCCCTCGCCCGGCAGAACGGCCTAGGACGGAGCAGCCGGATTGCCCGGTCCCCTGACGCGGCGCGCCTTCAAGTTTGCACTTCGGCTGGTATTGCCGCATGCCCGGATGCCCGGGGTTCTGGGTGAATCTTCTGCCATTTGGGCTGCCTTGGCAACGAAAACCGCCTCCGACGCGCCGTAGATTGCGCTGCACTTAGTGACGTCATCGCCGATTACCCTATCGCCATCAGGGACATCTCGATGTGTTGATCAAGCCGTTGCACCTGGTTGGCCTTGCCGAATGAGAGGCGTTACGCAACGTGATCGAATGACAGATCACTTCCGCCATTGCGGTAGAGCGGACATCTCTGTCACGAGGCCCAACTTCCGAAAGTGACCACCCATAGCGGAAGTCGCGCCCGCAG
>NZ_JAFCLU010000065.1 GCF_018130385.1 Bradyrhizobium sp. AUGA SZCCT0283
ACGGGATCGCATCCCGATCAGCAAACTCTCTTCTCTTCAACAACATAGACAGATGGGTGTTCTGATGCGCGGTTGTAGAAGCCTTCGATGTAGACGAAGATATCGCGTGTGGCCTCTGCCCGTGTCGCATATTGGCGGTGATGGACCAGCTCGGTTTTGAGCGTGTGAAAGAAGCTCTCCATCGGGGCATTGTCGTAGCAGTCTCCCTTGCGGCTCATCGAGGCCCTGAGGCCGGCGGACTGCATCGCCTTGCGATACTCCGCCGAGGCATATTGAACACCCCGATCGGAATGATGGATCAGGCCGGAGCCTGGCCGCTGCGCCGAGATAGCCATCTTCAGTGCTGCCAACGGCAGGTCGGCGCGCAAATGATCCTCCATCGCCCAGCCGACGATCCTGCGGCTGTACAGGTCCATGACGGTGGCCAGATAGAGCCATCCCTGATCGGTCTCGACGTAGGTGATGTCGGCGAGCCAGATCCGGTTCGGTGCGGTGGCAGTGAAGTTCCGCTCGAGCAGGTTCGCTGCGATCGGGAAGTTGTGACGACTGTCGGTGGTCCGTACCCGGCGTGGCCGCGCCATTATGGCCCTGATGCCGTGATGGCGCATCATCGCTCGATGCGGCCACGGCTCGCCCCGCGGCCCTGAGCCTTCAACTCGACATGGATGCGCGGGCTGCCGTAACGCCCGCCGGTGTCGCGATGGACCCGCTTGATGTCGGCAACGAGGTCGCGATTGGCGAGAGATCGCTCGCTCTCCGGGCGTGAGCGCCAGGCATAATAGCCGGCCGGCGAGACGCCGAGCACGTCGCACATGATCGTCACCGGATAGTCGGCGCGGCGATCTTCGATGAAGCGGAATCTCATGTCCGCGTTCCAGCAAAGATCGCGATCGACTTCCTAAGAAACAGCCGGATTGGCGTTCTCCGGAATGGCCTGCAACACGAAGCCAAGCGTCTTGGCCCGGCGCTGAAGGTTCGCGAGGACGCGACTACGGTATTGTTGCTCATAGTGGTCTGCCCCGGGATCCTTGTAGCTCATGCCGTGGCGGAGGGTATTATAAAACAGAACCGCAATCTTGCGAGCGGTCGCCGTCACTGCCTTCGACTTGCCCGCACGTGAGGACAGCCGGCGATAGAATGCTCCGAGCGCCGTATCGCTCCGCCCCACCGTTGTAGCTGCCAACCGCAGAAGTGCGGCTGCCCGACTGGACGATCGCCGTGTGCGCGAGGACAACACCTTGCCGCCAGAGATTTTGTTACCTGGTGCTAGGCAGAGCCAGGACGTGAAGTGCTTGGCGCTGGGCCATGTCCTTAGATCGGTGCCGCACTCACCGACGAGCTTCAATGCCAACGATGGACCCAACCCATGGATCTCAGTCAGATCGACGCCGAGCACGCCGTAAAGGGCGGTCCTGACATCAAAGGTGGGCGCGTTGACCTGTTTGGTCTTGATGCGCGGCTTGGCCAGCCTTCCGACCGGTTTTGCGCCTCTATCGTTTAGTCCCGCGAGCAAGACCTCGAGCTTGCGGTCACAGTCCAACATCTTTGCCTGGTAGATGTCGTAGAGTTTCCAACGATTGAGTCAGCGCGAAGACATGTTCGTGCCGGTCGTTGCCCACCAGCGCCGCTCGGATCGTCTCGATGGATGAATGGCATCGCACGTCCCGATATGTTGCCAAGACGTCAGGGTTCCGCTCGCCTGCAACAATGGCTCGGATGATCCGCATGCCGGTCGCTCCAGTGATATCGGAGACCACATGGTGGAGTTGCAGATTCATCTCCATCAGGGCCTTCTGCATATGCTGGATATGGGCGGCGGCGTATTCCACCAACCGCTCGCGCTGGCGCAGATAAGCGCGCAGCGTTGCGATCTCGGCATCAGGTCGGAAGCTGCCGCGTAACAGGCCATAGGAATGAAGCTCCCGCAACCACGCGGCATCGCTGACATCGGTCTTACGCCCGGGCACGTTCTTAGCGTACCGCGCATTGACCAGAATCACATCAAACCCGCGCTGCTCCAGGATCTCGTAGACGGGAATCCAATAGACCCCAGTGGATTCCATCGCGACGCTCGTCACGCCGCAGGCTTTGAACCAGTCCGCGAGCTCATGCAGGTCTTGCGTGAATGTGCCAAAAGAGCGCACAGGCACGTCGGCGCAAGCGGAGTTAACCGCAGCCATGTGCATCTTTGATCCGATATCGATGGCGGCGGCGCCAACGTTGACCGCCTTCAATTCCGGTCGGCCACCGGTCGTCTTCTTGGGCATAGCAATCCTCCAATCAATGATGAGCAGGAGGGTCTGGGCTATGCCAATCGTCATCGTCCTAATCGGGATCGCCGCCTGGGCGACGTCACCACTCTCAAGCCCGCATACACCCATGGACCATGTTTTTTAACGGGGATTGTGCCTCCAATAATCGAACGGCCGCTACCCCTCCCAACCGCAGAAGCTAGCACAAGGCTGTTTCTACGCCGCACAGGCGCACCACCCTGCTGGACGGTTTTTTAAAATGTCGCGCTCCATACGCAGCCGCTCGTTCTCTCGCTGCAAACGAGCGATCTCTGCCGCGTGGTCCGCCGACGGCAGCGTCGCCTGCGTTGTCGGGCGCCGCGCCGCCGCCGTCGGCTCCCGCCCAGCCCCACGCAATTCCACCCAGCGCCGCAACACGGAATCGCGTAGGCCAAGTTCCTTGGCCACCGACCCGATCGAGCGACCGCTCGAAGCCACGAGATCGACCGCTTGCCGCTTATAGTCGTCCGTAAACGACCGACGTTGACGTCCTTCCATCCAACACCTCCTGGCTCCTTGAGCCTACTACAGGTGTCCATCAATTCGGAGGAGGTTCACGGAGGTGTGCAATCTAGGGTGAGGCTAGGGGCGCCAATGACCATAATGAAAAGCAAGGTCGAGCGGAGCTATTGGAAGAATGTGGCTCTCTCTGCCGTTCCTGACCTGCTGATAGCCTGCGCCGCCATGCGGCTCACGGACGGCGGTGCCGAGGTCCTTTTTGGGGGCGCTCATTGCGCTGCAAGCCGTGTATTTAGCGTTATGGATAAAACGAAGCGTGTGGGGCTGGCTTCTGTTCTGGCTCACCAATCGTTCGATGATGAGCAGCCACATTGAGGAGGTGCTCGCACAACAACGATTTCCAAGGCCGCCTGATTTCATCTCTGGGCCGGATGAGTACTATTCGGGCATAGTTGATGACGAAAGCGTAGAGACCACTATCCGGCTAAAAGCCGCGCAAGAGTTGGGGGACGCTCGCTGGCATCTCAGTCGCCGGACAACATCAACTTGCAATCCAATTGCGAATGGCGACCGAGGACGCAATCCAGCGGTATGCCAAGCGGCCCCCGCCTGCGCCGAAGAAAGACGAGGGTAAGACAGACTAGATAAAGCTTTCACTTCAGAAAGTGGAACTAGATACACTAGCGTGGCTGGCGGACTATGGTTTCCGTCTACTGACCGCGCCGTCAGACACTTGCAGAAGCATTGACCAGCTACCGTATCGCCAAGCAGCTGGCTACGCGTCGCTAATCGACAAATTCGAACGCGAGTCCGTGCCTAATCTCTTGAGCGAAGATGAGGACGACAAGGAGCGCCGCTTTACGAGCCAGCAGAACAGACAACACACGCTTTGGTCCTGCTATCCGAATGAACGGAGAAAGCTGATGCGGCCTAAGATGCTTTTCCCGAGGATCTGGAAATAGATTGTTAGACTAACGCAATCTTCTTAAGCCGCACTTGGTAGCCCATGTTACGCAGCAGCTCCGCCGCGTTAGACAGCCTTTGCTTGCTGAAGAACGGTTGGCTTGGGGGCGAAACTCGGGCCAGCCTTCTGACTGTATGTCAGAACCCCAGACAAGTGTTAAGCGCGTCCGATGGGCTCAAGCCTGGCGCGGGGCTCGCCCTGAACAGCCAGTAGCCGCCAAGGTTGACCCCTGATCCAGATCCGGTCAATTTCGATCGAACGCCATCCGGCAGGCAGGATTATGGGTCCTTTGCACCAGTCTTGAGGATTGTCGGGCCCAGGCTGTATCTTTGGAAGACCCAGTATCAATCCTAACAAGAAGCCGCCGAGATTTGCGAAGAACGGTCCGGCAGGCGGTTGCTCTGGAAATACGTCTTTGCGGTATTCCAGCGTTTGCATAAATCTGCCGGTGCAGAAATCGCCATAGCCTCGGTCCAGCATTTCTAAGGAAAGACGCCTATTGCCTGAACGGGCGGCCCAAACGCCATACAGAGCCGACAACATGGGACTGCCAACGTAGCGTTTGGCGATTTTTAAATAGAACGCAAGGGTCGCTTGCTCTGTCTCGTCATCAAAACCGCCCCTGAGGGGGAAGATGCCCATCAGGGGATCGGGTGTCGCGGCCTTTTCTTCACCTACTCGGAATGCATCGTGTGAAATTACTACTTTACCTCGTTTTGGCACAACCAGCTTGGTTGCGATCTCAAGCCATGCGGGATCAACTGGCCTGTTCAGTCGCTTAGCAGCGGCGATTGCGTCTAGCAAAATGGTTCGTGCCGAAATGTTTGTGAATATCGCGTTGTCGGAGGGCGATTTGCGCTCGGCGATACCCATCGAGGCACGAATCTCATATTTCCCGCGCCGTTTGGTGACCCGGCTCTTGACCCATTCGGCTACGCCCGACAGCACAGGCCACGCCTTATCCCGCAAGAACGCATCGTCGCCGGTTACGTCTGCGCAAAGCGCAAATGCGCGGGCGATATCAAGTGAAGCATGATCTTCGCGCCAAGCTGCCGAACCAGGCATCGGCGCGGCCTCTTCTCCGGAAGATGGCGCACTTTCCCAAGGAAATTGGAGGCCGCGCCGTCCCATTAGACGTGCATTGTTACGCGCGGACTCCAGATTGCGTACGCGGTAGTCTAGGATACCTTGAGCCGCGTGGGGCTGCAGGAAAATCAACGGCGGAACACAAAAAGTCTCGATGTCCCACATCACGTGACCGAAATAGTAATGGTAGTCATGCCAAGTCGCCAAGCCGAACATGGATGTCGAAGCGGGAGATGAGGGGTGGGTAGACGATATCAGATAGTAGAACGCGGCGTCCGCCATGGCTTGCCAGCGCTTCTCGGCGCCGACCAACCGAATTCGGCTCTTCCATAATTCGGCCCAGCAAGCCCGATTGCTTTTCCGAACTGCATCAAAGCCGATGTCGGCCGCCATAGCGATCAGCCTTGCAGCCTGGTAATCTGGTTGATTATGGAGGGCGCTAGGAACCAAACTCACTAGCTGACCAAGTTTATATTGACGCCCGCGGCGAGCCCGCAATGCATACTCGCTCATTAGTCCATCGCCGTCCAATGGCGGGCGTTGCGGCTTTACATCAGCTCCAACTAACTCGGTCGCGTAAGCCAGCCCGCATGTCGAAATCGCTCCGGCGCTTTCCCAAAGCAGCGACCCATCGCTGGAAGGTTTTGCTTCTCCCGGTGTGTCGCGATTGTATCGCAGCGCGCGCCCTTCTATTCCGGACAGATCTATCCTGGCGCGAACTTTAAGGTCCGAGGCGGCATCGACATCGATGGCAATTTCTTGGCAGACCACTGTGGGCTGCTCTCGACTGCAGAATAACATCACGACGATTTTTGCTTGGCGGCCTCCCACCTTAAAATTCAATCGGGTGGTCAATTCGGCGGTCGAAAAATCGTAGGCCTGGTCGATGACGCGAACGCATTGAGGGGCGTCCGACATCCATACTCCCTCTAGGCAGATGTCACCGGCGACCGGATAGGGAGCGAATGCGGCAGCCTCGATCTTTCTTTCTGGATGCTCTCCGGAGAACCCGCTGAGCAGGGCCATGCCAGGAGTCAGTGGATTGTCGCGAACCTTCAGGCCTACGACGCCATTCGACATATAGGCCGGCAACTCGTTGCCCGCGCTTCCGACGACCGGTGGGGGACTAATAGGACCGTCCATGGCAGCTACCTCCACGCAGCGCAACGCGTGGCGAGGTGCGGCGTTCCAGCGTCTTCGAGGGGAGATATTGAGACCACGTCATCAACGTAGGAACGCTAGATTTAACGGCGCGTTGCTGAATCCAAGACAAACAAAGCGTATGAAGCAAGGTTTGACGATGCCAGGAGAAAGCACGAAGTGGTGGCAGACCGGGATCATTTATCAGATCTATCCCCGCTCATTTCAAGACAGCAATCACGACGGCGTAGGGGACCTTCGGGGGATCATACATCGATTGCCCTATCTGACAGAATTGGGCGTCGATGCCATCTGGTTGTCTCCAATTTTTATGTCGCCCATGGCCGACTTCGGTTACGACATAGCAAATTACACCGATGTTGATCCGCTGTTCGGGAATTTGGCCGACTTCGATAGCCTCATAGGCGAAGCCCATCGCCATCAGCTCAAGCTCATTCTAGACCTAGTTCCCAATCACACATCGGACCAACATCCCTGGTTTATTGAAAGCAAAGCATCTCGCAATAGCCCGAAACGCGATTGGTTTATCTGGCGTGATCCGGCTCCAGACGGTGGACCTCCAACTAATTGGCTTTCAGAATTTGGAGGAAGCGCGTGGAAATTCGATCCGCACACTAATCAGTACTATTGCCATACGTTTCTCTCCGCACAGCCTGACTTAAATTGGCGTAATCCTGCCGTTCGCAACGCCATCCACGACGTGATGCGTTTTTGGCTCCGACGCGGCGTCGATGGCTTTCGCGTAGATGCCGTCTGGTATCTTATCAAAGACGACCAGTTTCGCGACAATCCCCTCAATGACGAATTCCGTCCGGGCGGGCTCCCCCGCGATGCACTGATCCCACTTTATACGGCGGATTTACCCGAGGTTCATGATGCGATTAGCGGTATGCGACGAGTTTTAGACGAATTTCCCGATCGGGTTCTGCTTGGTGAAATCTATCTCCCAATCGAGCGGCTCGTCGCGTACTACGGCCGGGATCTAAAGGGCGTTCACTTTCCCTATAACTTTGCACTCCTTACTGCCAAATGGGAAGCCCGCTCGCTCGCACGTCTGATCGATGAGTATGAGGCCGCTCTGCCGTCGGGAGGATGGCCGAATTGGGTTCTGGGCAATCACGACCGACCGCGGCTCGCAACCCGAGTTGGGACGGACCAGGTGCGCGTCGCTGCAATGCTTCTGATGACATTGCGCGGAACGCCGACCCTCTACTACGGTGACGAGATCGGCTTGCAGCAGGCAGCTATTTTGCCGGAACAGGTTCGGGACCCGTTCGAACAAAACGTTCCAGGCATCGGCGTTGGTCGCGACGGATGCCGCACGCCGATGCAATGGGATGCCACGAATTCGGCCGGGTTCTCGGACGCTGACCCCTGGCTGCCGGTGTCCAACAACTTTCGTGAAGAAAATGTGGACGTTTTCCGCAAGGATAAAGGATCGCTCTATTGGCTGTATCGTCGGCTGATCGAATTCCGGCGCAAACACGTTGCTCTCACAGAGGGATCGTACAAGCCTTTGAAGGCCAGCGGCGATCTTCTGCTTTTCTGTCGTGAGCTACGGGACGAGCGATTGTTGATAGCCCTGAACATGGGACCTGAGCCTATCGCGGTCTCATTTCCTGATAAAAGATTGTCTGGGCGCGTCCTTCTATCTTCGTTTTTAGACCGCGAGGGGGAAGAGGTGTTGGCCAGTATCGCTTTACGCGGCAACGAAGGGTTGCTCATGAAAATGGATGTCGGAAGCGCTCGATAATAGGAACATCAAGCAACATTGAACGTTGGGTGCGTTGCCGGACATCAGGCGTTTTAGCTCAAGGTGAAACGAAGATGAGGATCGCTCAGATTGCGCCGCTTATGGAGAGCGTGCCCCCAAAGCTCTACGGAGGGACTGAGCGGATCGTCTCCTACCTTACCGAAGAATTGGTCAAACTAGGTCATGATGTTACGTTATTCGCCAGCGGCGATTCTGTAACCTCGGCGAAACTCGTAAGCTGCGTTCCAAAAGCTCTGCGGCTGGACCCTAAAGTCTGTGATGTCATTCCCTACTATATGCTCATGCTCGACCGGGTGCGGAGCCAATCGCAACAATTCGATATCCTTCATTTCCATATAGACTATTTGCACTTCCCACTGTTCCGGGACATGTCCTCGCGAGTCCTGACCACTCTTCACGGCCGGCAGGACCTCCCTGACAACAAGCCGATTTACATTGGTTTTGATGAAATGCGTTTGATCTCCATTTCGGATAGCCAACGAACACCGATTTCAATCGCAAACTTCGCCAAAACGATTTACCACGGGCTACCTGGAACTGATCTTAAGCTAACCCTTCGTCCCCAAGGGGGCTATCTTGCGTTTCTTGGTCGCATTGCTCCCGAGAAGGGTCCAGAAACCGCCATTCAGATCTCACGATCCGCCGGTATCCCACTTAAAATAGCCGCGAAAATCGATCGGGTGGACGAACAATACTTTCGCGAACGAATCGCTCCATTGCTGGATCAACCGGGCATCGAATTCATTGGGGAAATCAACGAACATCAGAAGGCCGAATTTTTAGGTCAAGCCTTCGGTTTGCTGTTTCCGATTGATTGGCCGGAGCCTTTTGGCTTGGTGATGATAGAGGCAATGGCATGCGGCACGCCGGTTCTCGCTTTTGATCGAGGCTCGGTGTCGGAGATCATCGAGGACGGCAAGACGGGTATCGTGGTCCAGTCGAAGGACGAGGCGATCAAAAAGTTACCCCATCTTCTGACTTTGAACCGACGGAGAATTCGGCACGAGTTTGAGCGGCGTTATTCGGCTCAACGAATGGCCTTTGATCACATTGGACTGTATCAAGAGCTGCTAAAGGGCGAGCGCGAGCGTTTAGTTCAAAGCGCTTTTCAAAGTGGTGCTCCCGAAAACGCTCAACAAGTTGATCAGCCGACGTCTACCATTCAATGACGACGCGGCCAAAGCCGCCGTGGCTTTCGACGCTGTTCGTTCACGTCTATGTTTTCAATAGTCGCCGCAACGATGGGTCGAGTGTGAAAAGTCGTGGCTGTCCGTTCTGAATCAGCATCGCTGCCGTCTCACGGGCATCTGCGTCGGTAATGTGCTGCGCGGCTGCTTCCCTTATGCGGCCCTGAGCCGCAGGAACATCCAGCGAACAGCTGCGTTAGCCGCTTCAATAAGGAGGCGCCACCATGAGTATTCCAAAACCGACCCGACCGATAACACGAAGAAAGATCCCGACGAGTGGGTCTTGGGCGATGACCCGATGACTGGTGCACAGGCCTCGTATTTGAAAACCCTGTGCGAGCAGGCCGGGACCTCCGAGCTATACGATGACGACTTAACGAAAGCCGAAGCATCGAAGTTGATCGACGAGGTGCGCGAAAAGGCTTACGTCAAATAGGAGCGTATCATGGAAGAGCCGATGATGACCGAGGCCCAGCGGGACGAATTGAAAACGCTCTGCCAAAAGGCCAACGTGCCAGATAAATCAGGCGAGATGCTCACTCAGGAAGGCGCACAGCATTTTATCGATGATCTAAAGAAGCAAATGGTTGAGCGAAATAGCTAAGGATAAACCGCGTTTTCTAGCGGCGTTTCGTCAATGATAGGCGCCAGGGGATTTTGCAGGCTGGCTACTCCGGTCTGACAAGCCTCATGACTTGCCGCTCAAGGCGATCCCGATGAGCAACGTATTCCTCTTGTACGTCTTCGAGAGTTTCAAGGAAAAGGATGGCGTCGAGAGGGTTTTGTCCCCGTCGCTCTAATCGATCGACAATGTTGCGCTGGTCCACCAAGCGTTCCTCCCCTTATGCAACGTACTCGCGCGCTTTAACCAGCAATTCTAACGTCTCATAAACTCATGCTCGGCTCCGTCGAGGAGTGTGAATGGAACTCCACACGTATTTAGGTGTTCCTGTGAGTCAAAATAAGGAGGATTCGATGGCTAAGAAGGCAAGGAAGTCGGCACGGGGACGCAAGCAGGATCGCGCACGCCGGCGGACAGGATTACGAAGTTCGGTACACCGCGAAGAAGACCCGCAAGTCGGCATCTGCCGTGAAGAAGGCGCTAAGGAAAGTCGGCAGCAGCCGAAAGCGCGTCGTGAAGGCTCTAGATGTGGAGCCTCAAGAGGTTGTCCTCGGTTAGACCGAGTCGGCTGATAGGTATTTGAGATTTTATACCGCCGTGAGGCCGATGCCAGTTATATTGATGCAGCCAGATCGGGAGTTCGTCGGCGCGACGGTCGGATGTGGGGTAGGCTTGGGCGTAAGCCCATTCCCGGAGCGCCGTCTGGATGAAGCGCTCGGCCTTGCCGTTGGTTTTCGGCGTGTAGGGCTTGGTGCGGATGTGCTTGATGCCCAGTTCCTTGCAAGCATCGCGAAAGGCGAAAGCTTTGTAGCAGCTGCCGTTGTCGGTCATGACGCGGTTATAATAAGCCACAGCCGCCTTGAGAAAGGGAACGGCGCTATCGGCCTTCTCGTCGGGCTTGATCTCGGAGAAGGCGACGCGAGAATGATCGTCGATGCAGACGTGGACGAACTCCCAGCCGACGCCGCGGCTGTTGCTCTGGCCAGCGCGATCGCCGGTGATGCGATGGCCGATTCTGTCGAAACGTCCGAGCTTTTTGATATCGATGTGGATCATCTCGCCGGGCGTGGCGCGCTCATAGCGACGCGCCGGCTCGGCCGGCTCCAGGTCGCGTATTCGGTTTAATCCCAACCGCCGCAGAATGCGGCTGACGGTGGCCGGGGAGACGCCAGTTTCCGCGGCTATCTGCTTGCCGGTGTGGCGCTGACGGCGCAACGCCTCGATGACCGTGCACGTGGCGGGCGCTGTTTGGCTCGGCAATGAATGAGGTCTTGAGGAACGGTCGCGCAACCCATCCACACCTTCCGCGCGGAACCGCTTAACCCATTTGGCAACCGTCTTGGGTGTCGTATTGAACTGATAGGCTGCATCGGCCTGGCTCAGTCCGCCTTCCACCACACTGCGCACCATGGCCTCTCGACCTTTGGGCGTCAGAGGCGCATTCTTATGGCTGTTCATCTGGTCTCTCCGTGGAACACTGAAGCTTCGCAACCTCAGCTTCCTCGGTTCGGACCAGATGGACAACCTCCTGAAAGACCACATCTAGACGCCGCGTCTCCGCTGCCACCAGCTGGACATCCATAGCCCGTGCGAGCCGGGCTGTGATCTCATCTTGCATGTCGAACGGGTCTGCCCGTGGCTTGTCAAATCGCTCGGCCCAGAGGTGTGCGCCTGATTCTGTGTCGATGAGTTTTGCGTTCACGCGCAGGCGATCGGTCCCGCTCTGGACGCTGCCTTCCAGCACGTAGCGAACTCCAAGTTCGCGGCCAATCTGTCGAGCATCCACAATTTTGCCCTTGAATGCGAAAGCCGTCTTGCACGAAATAACGAAATAATCGGGAAGGCGAGATATGTCCGTAGTAAGATTTTCTGTAATCGCATCGACGAAGTCGTCCTGCTGCTTCTCGCCACTAAGATTGGCGAAGGGCAGCACAACAATGGAAAGACGAGGTGGCGGACGAATGGTCGACCCAATGCCATCAGCCCGTGTCGCCGAGTTGCGTCCGTCCTGGACCGCCGCATAGACCCGGACCGGGCAAGCAATATTTTTGAGGTTTTGCTCGCCCAGATCGGCGAACTCAACGCCAACCTTGCCCCTGATATGGTCGTAAGCCGAAGACGACATGCAGATGCCGCCCGGTTCTGCGATGCTCTCAAGCCGCGCCGCAATGTTTACGCCGTCGCCAAAGACGTCATGCGGCTCGACAATGACGTCGCCGACATTGATGCCCACACGGAAAGCAAGGCGTTTGTTTTCCGTGTCGCCAACCGCTAGGTGGTTGACGCGGGCTTGAAACTCCGCAGCAGCCCGGACCGCTTGAACCGCGCTCGGAAACTCCGCCAAGAATCCGTCCCCGGTGTTCTTCACAATGCGGCCGCCGTGGTCGGCGATTGCCGGGTGAACAGCCTCCGTTAGAAGGGAAGTCAGTCTGGCGTGTGTATCCTCTTCGTCGCGATGCATCAGCCGCGAATAGCCAGCTACGTCGGCGGCCAATATAGCCGCCAACCTGCGCTCAACCCGGACTGGCCGCTCCTGCACCATAGCCGCAATCCAACCAGGCGCAATTCTAGAGCGCTTTCCACTTGATGCGGGTCATTGTCCATAGCCAGCATGCCGAAAGTAATTGACGCACTGCTGTGGCGC
>NZ_JAFCLU010000066.1 GCF_018130385.1 Bradyrhizobium sp. AUGA SZCCT0283
GAGATGCGTTGCCCAGTGATGCAACTTCAGTAGTTTTACGGAGGCCAACAGCCAGGTGCTTTCGACCTGCCAACAAGCCTGGTCGGCCCGTGATTTGAAGCCCTGCCCCCCTCTAGCGCGGCAAGAACTGAAAGCGCTTGTCAATTTTCCCTCCCACGGTCTGGGCCATCAGCGCGAGGCTGTGGTCGGGGGGGCGGCGGGCGAGGCACCGACGATGACCGCACAGCCGATAGCTGCGCCCTGGGTTGCGGGGGTTTGGGCTGCGGGATAGAGGCCTCCTGCGGGGCCGGGAGCGGAGGGGTGGACGACACCTTCTGCCTGACGTCCTCCTCAACAGCCTGCAGTGCCGCAATGTTCTGGGCCATTTGTTCTTGCTTGGCAGCGAGTTGTTCTACGCTGTGCCGGACGACATCGAGATTGGACGCCAAGGGCGCAAGCTGCTGCATCGGGTCAGGGGAATTTGTAGCCACGATTGGCGGCTTCGTCGTCGAAATGGATAACAACCAGGCCAGCGTTGGAGCCCGGGCTATGACCATCTCCTTTGCTGCATCCCCGTAGGACTGCCAGCCAAGCGTGGCACCGACACCGATGAGAGCCGCAATAGAGAACCGGGTAACGCTACGCAACATGCGCCTGCCAATCGACGGCCGGTCGCTCGCCAGCTGCCCCTCCCCGAAGCGGTAGGGATGGGGAGGATCGATCGGCGCCTTCAAGGGCCGCCTACCAGAGCGAAGATCGGATCGGGCGTCCGGATCGCGCGCAGACCTGCCGGACGAAGTTTCTTCGGCTGTCAGCCACTCTTTCTCCGCGAGTGGTGGGCTTTGCGAGTATAACATTGGTACCTCTACCGACGTTTCTTCCTAACTATTTGAGGCAAGAGGCGATCCTGGTTTGACGGAACGGAGGCAGGAGCGCAGCAGCCCTAGGGCGTTTGTGAGATCGTCGCACGATTAGAGAATCGACTTGTTTAAGGTCGGTGAAGCGTCAACCGTTAGGCCGGCTCGTTGCGCAACCGTGCGTTTCGGCTACGGAAGGAAGTCACAGTAACTGCTTGATCGGCGTCCGGTTACACCGCGACAGTGACCTTCAAATTAATCAACGCCGCCAGCCTAAGTTCGATTGAGTCTCGCTCACCAGTGCCTGCACAGGCCAAGATGTTTTTTGCGATCGCCTCGCGATTTTGAGGCGTCCGCATACTCAGCGGCAATGACTGCACCGCCTTATCTAGGATCTGTCCGAGAAGCGAGAGCTGTTCGGAATAGTAGACAGCGCTTTGATCGGGCAACATTGACGTCGCTTTCCCTGACTATCGTCGCACAGTCGCTTAAAGTTTGTTGAACCGTTTGTTCCTGTCAGGGCAGAAAAAAGACCGCCTAGCGTCGCCCGTCGGTCGAAGTCACGGTTGGCTCTTCCTGCGGCCAAAGTCTGAGACGGGGTCAGCAACTGACCTAGACGCGGCCGAAAACGAAGTCCGCTGCGCCCTCGTAAACGGACATCGTCAGCCTGAACGCTTAGGTTCGAAAAGTGCCGATTTTGTTGCAAAAGTCTTTTTGGGGTGACGAACGAAAATTTTCAGGGAGGCTGACGCGTGTTGCACGTGGCCACGTAAGGGACCACATCGTTCCTCGGAAAAACGACCACGGACCTGCGTAGCGGCGTGATGGCGCCTCGCATCGTTACAGCTCTCTGAAAATCACCTTTCGCGAGATTTTCGGGGTCGTTCGATTTTCGACTTTTGCAACAAAATCTGCCAATATCGAAAATACCGGACGCGTCGTTGCGGCGTAGACAGCAGCAGCGGAACTATTCTGGCGTTCATTCCGACAGAACGAGGAACGTGACGTACGAATGCGAGCGCACGGGATGTGAGGCGAAGGCGTTCCAGCGTTCCTTGCCGGACGAGGCGCTAAGTATCGTCGCGCGCGGGCTTTGGCCGAGAATTCGATGAGCCAATTGCTCTGCCGAACGGGCGCGATGCCCCATGACTTAGGCAGCGCCGCCAAGGTGCTTTTGAGTTACGCCGGCCGTTAGCCACCGGACCGATGCAAAAACGGATCCACGGACTCAGCTAACAGGGTAGCCAATTGGGCGGCGGCAGGCGCGGACTGCTTTTCGGGCGGCAGCGAGCCGACAGAATGGACCGCCAGTCCAGCACCAGCGGCAACGGCAACGGCAACTATCGCAATTGCAGCAAGATATTTGATCCTCATGGCGATGGCTCCTGCATCGGCCCCACGAACTAACTGGCCACTCTCTGAAATGGTTCCAGAGCGCAACTGATCTTGTCTGCAATCGCGTCCGTTGCTCTCTTCACTGCAGAAGCACTATGCTGCGGTTGTACTCCCCTCTGACCATCGACCGAGCGTCACGCTGCGGTGCAGTAAGAATTCCATAGCCTGGCCGGGACAAAAGCTGCCGAACTTGGGGTCCAACGACCCGGTATTCCGCGCGGCAAGTTCCTCAATGCGTCGGCGTGGCGCTCCGATAGGGAACGAAAGCTCCGGTCCAGACTTTAGTAGAGGGAGACCGTCGCTCGCCGTTGACTACATGGCGCATGTCGCGGATAGCCAAAGGTTCCTACTGCAGGGCCCGCTGTTCTCAAAAACAAGCGCTCGCACAGATAGCCAAAAGCGGCGGTCTTCGGTTCCATTCAGAAATTGCCAGCCGTGCTCGCAAGAGAGCCGCGGGAGGGGTGGACGCCAATGCTGGCGCTTTCTTACCCGAACGAGGCTTCGTTATGCGCAACCGCATTGACATAGACTCCAAACACAGCCGAGCAATTGTTCAAGAGATCGGGGAGAGACTACGTGCGTTCCTGCAAGAAGAGCCGGCCCCCCCGGAGAGCCTTAAAAGGCAAATCAATTGGCTCCGCGAATTGGAAGAGCAGTTACCATCAATCATTCCAGCGGATGAGCGTCGGGACAAGCGTCGCCATTGAGCCGCCTTGAACAGCCCAGAAGGCTCGGCTGACATGGACGAGCAATGCCATCGGTGAAGCGCCGTGCGTCAAAAATTTTGGATGAGTACGGTGCGGCGCAGTCCGAATTGATTGGCAAAGCCGTCGTGCTCACCGACGGAAAGGCAGGCACGGTCGAGAACGTTTGGCTGGATGAATTGCACGGGCTTCGGATTTCCATCGGAGGTCATGATGGAAGATGGCCGGTCTCAACCATCAAGTTTGTGGAGTCCTAGACCTCACATCGGCTGCGGGTGCGTCGATCCGCGTTACGGATCGATGAGCACTCCCGGGTTGAGCATGCCTTGTGGATCGAGTTCTCTTTTTGCTGCCCGAAGCGCGGCCGCGAAAAGACCCGGCCGCTGGCGATCGTACCAAGGCCGATGATCACGGCCAACAGCGTGATGATGTGTGATCGTACCACCCGCCTCGATCAGCGCGTCGCTGGCCGCACTCTTGATCGCCTGCCATTGCTCCAGAAGCGCACCGTGGCGGCCGAGTGCATGGAAAGAAAAATAGGGCGCGGGCCCGTCCGGATAGACATGGGTGAAGCGGCATGTGACCTCGCCTTTCAGGCCAGTCGCTTCGAGGATCGCACGCTCCGTCGCCGCTTTCACTTTGTCGTGGAAACTTTCGAACCGATCCCAGGTGATAGCGGTCTCAAACGTGTCGTTGATGAGACCAGCCGGTGTCAAAAACTCGCGCGCATATGGCATGCGAATAAATGCGTTCCGCCAGATTCCTGCTGCGCCTTCGAGATGTGCATCGCCGGCTTTTGCGGCCTCCGGCGTCCCGCCATGGTCGGCGCAGCATTCGAGCGCACGTGCCATCCAGGCATCCGGCGAATGGTCGCCGGATTCAAAGCCGAGCACCATGATCGCGACACTGCCGTCGGCCGCACCGGTGTTGAACGCCTCTTGCGCGTCAAGGATGCGGCAGTTCGATGGATAGAGACCGGCCTGTGCGATGGTGCGCAATGCGCGTGCCGCACCGAAGAACGAATGGAAACGAACCGATGCGCCGGCACGGAATTTCGGACGTGGCTGCAATCGCATCCAGGCGCGCGAAATCACGCCGAGCGTGCCTTCCGAGCCTATGAACATGCGGTCGGGGCTCGGTCCAGCACCCGATCCCGGCAATCGACGCGTTTCCAGTATGCCGCGCGGCGTCACGACGCGCAGGCTTTCGACGAGATCATCTATATGCGTGTAGAGACTGGCGAAATGACCGCCCGATCGCGTCGCGATCCAGCCGCCAAGGGTTGAATATTCGAAACTCTGCGGAAAATGCCGCAACGTGACGCCGTGCGGCTTAAGCTGGTTCTCCAACGATGGACCATAGGCACCGCCTTCGATCAGTGCGGCGCGCGATATCTGATCTACCTCGACAACCTTACCCAGATTGCGTAGGTCAAGTGTGACGGCCGCCTTGTAGCGAAGCCCATCGACTCGCGGCTCGACGCCGCCGCAGACGCTCGACCCGCCCCCGAACGGCGTCAGCGAGGCGCTGACGCCACCGGCCCAGTCCATCACAGCGGAAATCTCTGCTTCGTTGCGTGGATATGCGATCACGTCGGGCGCGCTGTCGTAGTCGCCGAGCATGGCTCGCACGTAGTCTGGATAGGATTTGCCGTAGGTGTGCGCGACCCGGTCGTAGCGTTCGCTCGTACAGAAAGCGGCAAGTGAGCTCGGCAGCGCAACGCGCGGCGCCCGCAGTGCTAGGTCCTCAAGACGCGGCACGGCTTTTGTCTCAAACGCATCGCGCGCGAATTTCGCGTGGTAACGGCCGAGCACGAAAGCCTGCTCCTCGGCAGTCATGCCTTCGTCTTCGCGGCCCCAGCCGTAATGTTTTAGCCTTGCACCGCTCATGGCATCCTCCCTGCTTTTTTCTGTCTGTGACTTCCGAGATCGCCGCGATATCCAGCGCGCCGCTGCAGTTCTGTGCGTTACCTCAACGCGCGCTGAAGGTGAGGCCGGCGCGCTCCTTCAGACGCTTGCGCAACGCCGGACCCATCAGTGCGCCCGGCGTCCAGATGCCGCCCTCGCCCTGCACGTCGCGCACGAGGCACAGAGCGCTCTCGGCGATCATCTTGCAGGTCGAGCCGTAGCCCGGATCGCGGTCGCCCGTGACTACCGCCTCGACCCTTCCGCCATCCGGCAGCTCGCCGAGGAAGAGGATGTCGTAGAAGCCCTTCTCGCGCTCTTCCCGAGTTGGGCCTGCGCCGGGCTTGAGACCGCCGGTCCCGAACAAGGAAACCACCGTGGCGAGCGTCTCCGCCGTCACGCGAGCGATTTCCCCAACTCCCGGCGCGACCATCATCTCGTCGTAAACGAAGTCCGTGCCGTAGGGATGACCCAACAGGAAATTCGTGCGGTGCACGTTCTTGGTGTTGATCGGCGCCATTGGGAACGGCACGAGCAACACGTTCATGCTCGGGTCGTATTCCGGGATGAGGCCCGACGGCTGAGACGGCCCGGTGAACCCCGGCGTCAACGCGAAGGGATCGGTGAGCAGCCGGATCAGGGCCGGGTCGCGCGCAGCGGCGGCCAGCGTCGCCTGAGCGCTCGCCGCGGTGCCGCCAGACATGCCGCCTTTCACCTTACGCAGGCGGGCTTTGACCCGCCGCGCCGGGCGACCAAATTTCTCGCGCGCCTTCTCCTGCAACGTAAGCACGCCGAGATCGAACGGGATGGAATCGAAGCCGCAGGAGAAGATGATGCGCGAGCCGGTCCGTTTCGCCTCTTCGTGATGGGCGTCGATCATGCGCCGCATCCAAAGCGGTTCGCCGCATAGATCGACATAGCCAGTGCCCGTGGCCGCGCAGGCCGCCACAAGCTCGGGACCGTAGAGCTGATAAGGCCCGACCGTCGTGATAATCACGGCCGCACGCTCGCACATCGAACGCAGACTCGCCGGCTCGGCGGCATCCGCCTTAACCAAAGGCAAATCGTCTGGGGCGCCGATGTCGGCACGCACCTTCTGGAGCTTGTCGGTCGAGCGTCCCGCAATCGCCCAGGACGGAGCATCGTCGCCGCGATAGGACGTCGCCAGATATTCGGAGATGAGGCGGCCGGTGTAGCCCGTCGCGCCATAGACGATGAGGTCGAAGTCCCGCTTCACGACGCTGATCCTCCTCAAGACCCGGGAGAGCCGTCTTCTGATCCGTGTGCAATCGCAGGACGCGGGGACGCTCGCACGAGCAGCGTGTCATTTGAGGGTCCGCTGCTTCGTTGAACCCTTCGCGTTTGACGAAGGATACCACATTTCCTGCCTTGGGGTGCGCAACGTCCGGTTGGGATCATTCGCGTCGGTAGACCGGACCCACGGCAGGTCTACCCCCAGTGAACGGACATTGTCAGGATAGGGGGCATGTCTCAGAGGTGCCACACTCGGACATCACGACTTATCTAACGGACGTCCGTTCTACCCCAAAGAGCGAAAATTCAGCGACCGTTAGCATATCCATATTGTGCCAACAGGCGACATGGCATTTCGGACGCCTCACCCAACCGCGCCGCGAGGTTGACTTTCTGCAATCTCTCGCCGGCGGCGTCCCGCCGGCAACATACGTCCTGCGATTCTGAACCCTTGCAGTTACTGCGCCCGCCTACCATCATTGGTGCCAATTCTTTCTCGCAGCCAGGTGGTGATCATGCTGGGCACGAGTAGTTGGCAGCTCCGCGACGGTGAACAAATCATTGCTTGCAATGGAAGCCTCTTAGGCTATAGGCACTTTTTGATCGGAATCACCCGAGTTCGCAATGAAGCACTTATCCTCCGAGACACATTGGACTACGTCGGCAAGCACGTAGATGCGATAGTCGCCTATGATGACGCGAGTACGGATCGAACGCTGGAGATTCTTTGCGGACACCCAAAAGTCGCTCTAATCGTGACAAATCGGTTGTGGGAAGCGGACATCGAGGCACGCCGGATTGCCGAGGGTCGACATCGCGGACTCTTGCTGCAGACGGCGCGCGAACATTTGCAGTTCGATTGGATGTTTTGCTTCGATGCGGATGAGCGCGTTACCGGAGATCTACGCGGATACATGGCGCGAACGCATTATAGCGATTGCGACGGCGTGCGGGTTCGACTGTTCGACGCTTATATGACTCCTGGCGATCATGCACCCTATCAAGCCGATCGCGAACTATTGGGCTTTCGTCGTTTCTTCGGCCCGGAACGGCGAGACATTTTAATGTTGTGGCGAAACCGGTTGGAGGTCTTCTTCGCGAAGCACAACGGGCGAGAGCCGGGTGGTGTTGAACACGTGGTGACTGGTCTGTATTGCCAACACTATGGTAAGTCGTTGTCGGTCGAACATTGGGACGAGACTTGCGAATACTACATGCAACACTTTCCGTTCGATACCTACGGACGAAAATGGCGCGATCGCAAAGGTCGAGCAATCCACACCCAATCTGACTTCATGCGGCCCTTGTATGAGTGGGATGACACGCTCTTCGCGAATGCGGTGAAGATGTGACTTGTCCGAAAATCGGACGTTTCGTACCAATGTTGACCGCCTGGCTGACAGGCTCACGTCGAATTTCTCACGCAGAGTGCCGCAATATTTTTGGGCGAAACGGTCAACTAGATCAGCGAATGCAAAGCCTTGACCGCGGCCTCGCGGGTCTCCGCCGGAACAGTTAGATTTACCGAATGCGGTGACGAAACATATTTGTCGGCGACAATCCCGTGATGCTTCAGAATCTGAATCGCCTTAAATGGCAAGTCTGAGGAAACGCCGCCGAAGCAAGTGAGGCTCACCGAACTTAAAGTCTCACGCTGTCGGCGCAAGTCTTTACTCCCCTCCAGCGTGCGCAGCAAAGTGTCGAGCGACTCCGAATCGGAAGTCATCATAATGCGCGTTTTTCCGGCGGTGAAAGCCGAGGCGAGGAGTTGCGGCCAAGATAAGCCGTTTTGCTTGAGATGCTGCGCGAATTTCTCAAAGCCTTGATTGAGGTCCGTCGAATCGATCTCCACATGCTCAATGCGAGCCATCGAGTTGATGGCCAAAACTTTCCCGTGTTCCATCCCCATAACCTCTCTCATCACTTGCGTGCTGTGTTCAGCGCCGCCCAATTTCTTCAAGACCAAAGGAACGTTTTGGCTTTGTGCCAGCTCCACGCTGCGAAAATGCAAGACCTTGGCGCCCCAAAAACACATTTCGGATAGCGATGCAAAATCCAGTTGACGCAAGGGTTTTGAATTCGCCACGATGCGCGGATCGGCCGAGCAAACTCCATCGACCTCTTTGATAATCTCACAGCGCTCGGCTTTTAGTGCCGCTGCCATGGCAACCGCAGTGGTGTCGCTGCCACCGCGGCCCAGCGTGGTAATTTCTTTGGTCACCGGGTTCACGCCTTGAAAGCCGGCCAAAACTACGATGCGTCCGCGGTCGAGTTCTTCGCGCACGCGAATGGGCCGCACATCTAAAATCCGCGCGGAAGAGTGGGATTCGTCGGTCATCACTCCGGCTTGGCTGCCGGTAAAACTAATCGCCGGCACGCCAAAATCGGACAGTGCCATGCTCATTAGAGACATACTGATGCGCTCGCCGGCGGTTAACAGCATATCGAGTTCACGGCGATTGGGATGCGAGCTTACTTGGTAGGCCATCTTAACAAGTTCATCGGTGGTCTTTCCCATCGCTGAAACGATCGCTACGACCCGATGACCACGCCTGTGTAGATCGGCAAGATTGCCCGCGACCGCGCGGATTTTTGCCGGTGTTTCGAGACAGGCGCCGCCGTATTTTTGCACGATGATGGGATTGTTGCGCATTCTACTTTCAGCGTGATGGATGTTTGGGTTTATCAGGGCAAAGAATTAAAGGTCTTCGCTTTCGCTGAAGCGGCGCAAGAATGGTTTGACGAAAACGACTCGGAAGAAGTTGCGTTTATGTGCGAAGTTGAAGAGAAGAGGTCGAACCGATGCCAAGCCTCGCGTCTGGTCCTTAGACCGCAGTTCGGGCGAAAAATATATGTGTCTCCTTTACCACATCGCGCCAGTTCCGCATCACTTTGTTCGCTTTGGTGCAGACTATTCTGACGACATCAGTAACGTCTTCTTATTGGGAAGGCAGCGGCCGCGGTTGCGGACTCGTCGAGGAACCTCCAAGCCTTGACGAGTCTGCTCGCGCGGCGCAAGAGGAGGCTATCGATTGCCTGTGCTGAATTGCTTTGTAAGCGGCATTACACGTCGAGCAACAGATACGACGATGATCTTCGTGTCGGTGATTGGTACGGCCGCTTATCTTGCTGGCATCTAGCCGCCGGAATCCGAAACTATACGAATAAGATCAGTCGTGATTTCCACTTGTGATCGGCAATACGCAAACTGCAATGCGGTCGCTTCTGAAAAGTCGCTCGCGAGCGCAAGCTTTCGGGCGTAATCCATTTTTACGGCGATAACCCGTTTGAGCAGCGCGATTGATTCAGGCGAGCTCGGTGCAATCGACTTTGTTGCGGCATCGAAGAAGAGGGCCAATGCCTTTTCGATGTTATCAACGCTCATTGCGACGAGTTCGCGAACCTGGCTCGGCACTTCAATTTTGGTTTCCATCATCGGTCCGTTGACCAATCAATTAGCGTGAACCTCAGCCGTCGCTTGTCCATTTCTTCGCGGAGTTTATCCGCATAGGCGCGGACCCCATCGCCAGCAAAGCGGTAGTGGCTTCCTGCATCTAAAGCGACTTGCTGACGGACCTTCTCGTAAAACGCCAACAGGCGCTCTTCCTTCATTTTGGAATAATTCATGGATGGCCCCGAAATGCGCGTCAAAAAAAGCAATTCTAGGCCGTCCGGTTGAGCCGGCACCCTATGAACGGACATTCTCGCGGTATCTGTCGGCATGTCGCAAGAGTGCCAATGAGCGACATTGGCGTCAAGTTGCCGATTGCCGCACTCAGAACCCGACGCCGACGCCGCCCTTGCAGGCGCGCTCAAAGCTCTTGTCGCTCATTCGCGGTGCCTTCAGCGTTGGCATAGTGCTGACACTGTTCTTCGGCCGCCCAGTGGAAGTCGACATTGACGACGCCGCGATCGGCTTCATGCGCAAGGCCAATTGGGCGACATTACGAGGGTAGTCGGTGCGCTCGCTCACCCAATCCCGAGCGGCGGCGCCAAGGTCACCGATGGACGTTACGACATATTCCAGATGGCGAGGTGGCGATAACTGTCCGAATTGCACGTCTGGCCTTGCCAAGGATACAGGAGAACCACGAATATCCAAGCCAGTTTGCGAACTATTTGGCGACTCCCGGCTTATATAGGAAGTCATTTGAATAGGAAAATTCGATATGAAATTGTTTGGTTCCAGGTTGTTCGGGCAGGCTATCAAGGCTGCTGGGGTCGGCGCCGCGCTCATGTTGTCAGTGTCGGTAAGCCATGCCCAGTCAGGGCCATTTGCCGGTTTTAACGGATCGTGGTCCGGCAACGGCACAGTCGCGCTTTCCGACGGAAAAACCGAGCGCATCCGATGCAAGGCCAGCTACAATGTCAGCAGCACCGGCCTGGGTCTGAAGCAGACTCTCCGTTGCGCCAGCGACAGCTACAAATTCGACTTGAGTACCGACGTTACGAGCCAGGGCAACCGCATTTCCGGCAACTGGAGCGAAGCGAGCCGGAATCTTTTCGGCAATCTGCAGGGCACGGCGGGCGGTGGCCAGATCGAGGTTTTCGTCGAGGCTTCTGGATTTGCTGCCAGCGTGACGTTGCGGACCACCGGCAACAAGCAGACGGTGCAGATCAGCTCCAAGGGCGAGATTAGGGGCGTCAATATCACGATGTCGAAGGGCGGCTAACGCCGCCCCTGACGCTTTTACGCAACTTCGACGCTACATGATGCACAAAGGCTGGGCTGGTGGCGGTCGCGCGACCAGCGCTGCGATGGCACTCGCGTTGGCTACCGCACGGTGATTTCGACCTATCCCGGCATGATGCCCGACCCTATCGCCTTGGCAAGCTGAAGCAAATATTGGGTTGTAGTTCTATTGGGATTTACCGCGTTAGCTTTCCGCCTCTCCCGCCGTCGGATCATTCTCGCAGCACTTTGCGGATGGTGATTCCGAGCGTCGCCCATTGGTGGCAGGGGTCGTCTGCTGAAATGACGGCTCTGGCACTTAGCTGACATCGACGTTTTGGCGTATGGTCCGCTTCGCGCCATCGGACTAAACCGCTCGCGCGGTAGGGCGCTGCGGCGGGCGGCATGGGCGTGCCAATAATGGATGAACGATGGAGCGTCT
>NZ_JAFCLU010000067.1 GCF_018130385.1 Bradyrhizobium sp. AUGA SZCCT0283
AGGGCGGGGTGCTTCCGAAAACTCCAACTCTTCCCGTGTACCAGTCATATGAGGTGGGGACGCCCAACGGGAATCCTTCGCTGTTGCCTATCGTATTCTGATGGATGGCGTCGGTCAGCGGGGACGGAACGTTAGCCCAGACGATCCCTATCACCACAATGACCGCGATGCAGATCGCCGTGCTAGCTCCTATGCGGTTGATGCGGGTCATGCCAGATATCTCAGGGACACTTCTGGGGTGGGTTCTCGCGCTCTTCCGGGACCGGCAATTTAGTCTGTCCAGTTCACACAAATCAAACAGAAAGGGTATGTATGGCTACCACAACGACGCGCGTCAATGACGATCCGCATCCACCGGCACGAGGCGCTACCGAAAACCGGCAGCTTCGAAGTGCGATACTCAGATGGCCGGCGGACACCCCGTCGCCAACGCGCGTTGGTGGTGTAGATCATCTTGCGGACGCCAGGAGCGAATGCGAAGAACGGAATGACGTGCACCCAGGCGCGGCGCCTGGCCGATCGCTGGGTAAAACCTACGGCGCGACGCTACCTCGAAGAGAACCTCATCCCGGCTCCCGTTCCTGACAGCGACACGAGCGACGATCATCGCGACGTCGCTGCGGGTGCGAGTTGCCAGCCGCCATCCGTCAAATGCACATAGACGCGATCGTCCTTCAAATAAATATTAGCAGCAAGTACCGACTTGCGGATATATCTGTCCCCAACCTGTCAGTGAAGAGAAGCCGGGAGGAGGAGCAGTGTTCCCCGTGGCAGCGGAGCCACCTCTATACCACGAGAAAGAGGTCGGGACTCTGTATGGATTTATTCCGTTGTCATATCCGGAATTTTGCAAAACGACACAGTCGATCGACAAGGACGTGCAGATGGGTAGCGCCGGACGCTTGTGTTGTTGCACTTGCAGCACTGGATTGTGATGACACATTACCCGCCGCGTCGTGTGCGATGCAGAGTCTCTCTTCAACGAGGGAATGCCGTTGTCGCTGCATCGCCCGTACTGGGCTGGAGGCGCTATCGTCGCGGCGCTCGCCGATGAGACGAGGGCGCCGAGTAACATGAGAGTCGTGAGCGGAATGGCAAGACACTCTTTCATGGAAGGTACTTATGACCAGTATAGGCCGAAGCCTCCAGGTTCCGATTCATATAGTTCCTCGGCTCTCCGATGCTTCTTCAATCCGCGAACCAGCGGTCATCGAGACATGCGAGTAAGGGAGGTCGCGTTCGGTGACTCCTACAGGTCGAGCCAGCACCACAAACATGCTGACCAACAAGTGGGAAAACGCCACCGTTTCCCTTTCGAAGCTTTGATCGAATAGTCCAACCAGCGTCACGCCGGCAAACATGGCAATCCAGAAGTGCAGGGTTCCAATTTCTGCCGACCTTTTTCCATTTGAGAAAGCCAGCCGCTGCCGGTCCGACATTGCGGCCAGCGGAATGCTGAACCAAAAGACGGCAAAGGAGATCAGGCCGACCATGCCCGTTTCGAAGAATATTTCCACGAACTGACTATGCGCCAACAGGGAAAACGGGCTGTATAGCGCCACTTGACCGGGACCATATCCGATCCACGGTTGTTCCAATCCAAGCGTAGATAGATAGTACCAGTGGTGCATGCGCCAATGGACCGAGGTCTCTGCCGTGCGCCAATCCCACACCGCATATTCGCCTCTCAAGATATAGTCTGGAACTGATCTCAGGTCTGAAAACAATTCTCCAAATGGAGATGTCCATAAGACTATAGCGAATGCGGCAGCGAACGCCGGCAGGAGGGCGGGTCTTTGAGCGAGAAGGAATATGCCGATGGTCACCCCCAGCAGCGCGACTCCGGTTCTTGAAGCAGAAAGGATCAGGGCAACGAGAAACAACATGTACACCACAATGTGGAGATGCCTAATGGGAAGGCGCATTGTTTGGCGCGATAGCTCGCAAACGCAAAATGTCAGCACGATCTCCAGGCTGTAGGGTACGGCGTGCGAAGAAAGACCCGCCACCCGTGCAACCTTGTCGAATCGTGTGAGGGGCGCTGCATTGCCAGTTAGGTACTGACCTAGTCCAACCGCTGAAATTAGAAGCAGCAGCAATAAAAAAACACGATGAACGTTCAGACAAAAAGTTGGATGGCGATAAACAGAATAAAGCAATATCACAAACATCATCAGATAAACGTACCTGAAGATCTCGTACCAGGCAGCATATTGGTCGACAATGCTCCCGGTTCCAAGGACGTTGACGACAAATGACAGTCCGGCGGTGACAATAAAGACCGATAAGCACACCAACAGCGTGAAAAGTCTCTTGTGTATTCTGACATGTCGCATGTGCCAGGCGGCCACAAGCCCAATCACGATGGCGGTGACTGAAAGAGCCAGTGAAATGTACGTGCCGTACAGACGATCGACCCCATTGGAGAGTGATCTCAGGAAGATAAAGACAAGAACAAATAGCGGGAGTGCATTCATTTTGAACGGCGCCTTAGTGCGATCGGACTTGGAATACAGCCCAACTGTTGAAATGGCATGGCGCCTGGTGCGGGTCACCACACAGAAGCACGGCAGTGACGGCTTCGCCGCCACGCCGCGCGAGCGCTAGGCAGCGCGGGACGGTGCAGTGGGAGGCAGCACATGGGAACCGCCTCTGCGTGGCTCGATTGCTCTGCGATAACATCCAAGGGTTCGCTCGGCGACAGAACGCCAGTCTTCCCGTTCAGCCAACCAGCTGCGTGTTTTCTCGCGGAGTTCCGGCGGCCACGGACGGTGTGCAAACGACGCCAGGCGATCCGCGAGCGCCGATACGTCTCCCAAATGGAAATAGTGCGTGTCATCAAGTCCGATCTCCAAGTGAGCGGGAATGTCACTGGCTACCACTGGCAGACCGAAGCTCAGGGCCTCCATCAACGCGATCGGTAAGCCTTCGTGCGAAGATGGCAAAACAAAAATGCCTGCATGGGCGTACAACTCCCGCAGTGCGAGGCCGCACTGGAAGCCCGCCATGACCACTCCGTCAGTCGCCTGCGCCCGCGCCGCAACCGCAGCAGCATAGGCATCAGGGTGCTCAGAAGTCCCCACCAACACGAGCTTCCATCCGTCGAGTCTGGCATCGGCAAAAGCCTGGATCAGCTCCGTGTGCCGTTTCTCCGGTACGAGCCGGCCTACCATCAACACGTATCGTCCCGGCGCGAGCCCGAATTTCTGTAGCACCGAAGTGCTCCTCGGCACTTCAGGCAAGGTGATGCCGTTCGGA
Organism: Bradyrhizobium sp. AUGA SZCCT0283; assembly: GCF_018130385.1. Classification (GTDB taxonomy): domain Bacteria; phylum Pseudomonadota; class Alphaproteobacteria; order Rhizobiales; family Xanthobacteraceae; genus Bradyrhizobium. The sequence continues at coordinate 3,259 of NZ_JAFCLU010000067.1, forward strand.
ATAAGGTCCGAGTTCAGGCCGTATTTGTCCCGTACCAGCTTTCGAATTGTCTGGGAGATCACGATGCGGCCATCGGAAAACCGCATGCCCCAGGCCTCGCCGGCATGCAGAGCCATTCTGGCCAGTCGGCCCCACTTCTCTCGTTCGTAATCCGGGCCGTGGTGCGTCACGACAACATGCAGTCCAAGCAACCGCGCGATCGGCACCATCAAAGCCGGCCCGATGGCCTGGATGTGCAAGACGTCCGGCCGCTGCCATGCTGCCACCAGCACTCCGAGAAACGAATGAACGATCGTCTCAAGACCTGAGGCCTTCGGAGACCACAGCCGCAAGTAGCGTACCCCGTGCCACTCGTCGCCCCGCTCACGCGGCATATACGAGGAACGGACGATCACTTCGACGTCGCAACCCAGTTCCCTGAGGTATGGGCACAAATGCTCTGCGTGAGCTTCCACTCCTCCCTGCACATCGGGGAATCCACGCAAGCCAAGCATGATCACCCGCAGCACCAGACGATCCGCACTCACTACACCCTCCTCGTTATCTGCTAGCTATTCATGAACTCCTTGAGCGGGTATCGGGCGTCGACCGTCTCTCTGCCGCGCACCAGGCGTGCCTTTTGCTTTTCGTTGAGGAATGACGTTCGCTGAATGCGCGGAGTCGGCGCCACGTTGGAATAATCAATGTACTGATCGAAACAAATCGGCTTGCCGAGCATGACTTTCAGCTTGTTCTTCAGCACCCACATTAGCGGTCCCCTCTTCGGCGCCTGGGGGAGCAGCGTTGAGCGCATTGCCGTGCGTGCGGTCGTCACCATCCAACAATTCTGTTCGCAAGTCCGCACTTTACTGACCGCGTTCTTCGCCGCGTCACTCGCCAAAATATCGTTCCAGGACTGCCGCGCCAGGTTACCGAGCAGCAGGTCCGATCGCACGTTGCAGGCCCACACATCGGACCAGGGATCGATGAATGCAAAGTCTGTCCCTGCGGTACAGGGTATCAGTCGCGGCTGACCGAGGACCTTTTTGATCAGGCCCAAATTCAGGTAGGCGCGAAACCAGTTCTTTGGCTTGTTACTCTTGAGCATCGCAGTGATAAGCCCTTCCACTTGTCGGGCCACCGCAACCCGCTCGTAGAAGTAGTTATCATTCTTATAGAATTGCCACGCGTTATGCAGCGCCGAGGTTGCGAGTTCGAACCCCATCGAACACGCCAATTCATAGGTTCGCACCAGTTGAGCTACGTTCTCGTCTTGGATGACGAAGGCGAACCCCAGATCCTGCCCGCCTGCCTCTTGCAGCATTCGAAGCCCAGCCACCTTTGTGGCATAGCCATCCTTTTCGCCGCGAATGGAGTTGTTGGTAATCTCGTTACCTTCAAGGCTAAAACGAATCTTGATGTTTGGGTGCTTCCTGACGATGGGCAGGAGACGCTCGGGATGCAGTCCGTTCGAACTAATCTCTATGATCCGGGCCTTGGGATGGAGCAGATCTATCATCTCGGCGAGATCCTTCCGCAGGGTTGGTTCTCCGCCGGAAACATTCAGGTTGTCGAACCCCGTGGGAAGCTTGGCGAGGGTCTCGAGTGTTACCTCCTCCTTGGGATCAGTCGGATTTTGCCAGATGTAGCACATCTGGCATTTCGAGTTGCACCGATACGTGGATATTATGGTGAGGTCCATTCGTATTCCTCGCTATAACGTACTCCGCTCAAATGCTCAGCAGTGATTGGTAGACGGCCATCAGCTCGGTGTTATGCTTTTCGAGCGAGAAGTCCCTTTCCACACGGATCCTTCCGGCAGCTCCCATGCGTGCGCGCCGCGCGGCGTCGCCCATAAGACACTCGAGGTGCATTCGAAGCTCTTCCGCGTTTCCGGGTTCAAACAGAAGCCCTGTCACCCGATCGGTCACGAGTTCTGGAATGCCGCCAATGCGAGTCGCCACGACAGCCTTGCCATAGGCCATCGCCTCCAGCACCGACATCGGGCAGTTCTCGCACCACTCCGAAGGCACAACCACCACAGAGGCTTCGGCGATCGTCGTACTCAATGTCTCCCCGGACAGCTGGCCCGCAAACCGCACATTCCGGGCAAATTGCAACTTGAGGGCATCCGCCAGCGGGCCCGTGCCCGCAATGATCAGCGGCCATCTGCATCCCGCAGCCTCATGGGCACGGAGCAGGGTCTCTGCACCCTTTCCCGGGGCAAGGCGGCCGCAATAAAGCACGTATCCCTTGTCCCGACCGCTCGCCGAAATTTTCGTGACATCCACACCGTTGTAAAGCAGCTTCACCCGGTCCACCGAGAAGCGGCGTAACACCGACTCCTGCATAAATCGGCTCGGTGCGAGAAAGCGATCCACCTTCTCGTAACTCGCCAGCCAGCGTTGAATGACGGCTTCCATATAAAGCACGGCGCTTTGCGCTAACGAACCGTCGGCACAACGATGCGTCAGCACATGATGGAAATCGCCGGCGAGACATAGCGAACACAATTTGTCCCCGCGCATGCGGGTATGCACCGGACACACCGGCTTCGAATCGTGCAGCGTCAGCACGACCGGAATTCCTCGTGACTTGGCTACGCCGACGATCGATGGAGTCATCTGGTGATAAATGTTGTGACAGTGCATCAGGTCTGGCCGTGTTTCCTCGATCAGGGATGCGAGTTTGCTCACAGCCTCGCGTGAGTGGATCAACGAGAGCGCGCTCCTTATCTTGGCAAGGTAGCCACCGCTCCGATAATCCTGGCGAGACACAAAATGCGACGTGTACGGCGATTGGATATTCCGCTCGTGCTGCATCGCGAAGTCGATAATTTCTGTCCCCGTGTTTGTCAGGAACACTCTTTCTTGGAACAACACGGCCTCTGAGCCGCCGTTGTTGAAAAGAAACTTGTTGGCGACCAGTACTTTCATTAAGGGTGGCTACCTTCATCGACAACCGCACATTCAAGCGCCGCGCAAGTACCGCGGCACGTCCAACGCCCGTGGTTCGCGGTCACCAAAGCGAATCATCGCTCTCGACAGGAATTGTGCCTCCGCCATCGCTCGCGGTAGTTCTAGCGCTGGACTGAGAGACGCTACCAGAAAGCTGTACGACGGAGGCCGCGAATTGGGAGGTACCTACGAGTGAGTAGCGGCCCGCAGGTGCTTGGGACTAGCACTTAGTCAACGATTGGAAGAGTACCTCTCTTTTCCTTTTCTCTTCCTTGCTTTCGTTGTGCAATTATCACAGTTGCAACGTCGGTGACGATCCAACCAGGAGGTGCAAAAATGAAAAAATGACAAGGGTGTCCGCGGTAGCTATCAGTGGCGCGGCGCCATTTGGCGTGTCAGTTGCGGTTTCGTGGCGTGGACTTTCGGATCTTTTGGCCCACCGATGAAGCGCTAGTGGACGCAAATGCCGGCCGGCATGTTTCTCAAGAGGGATTTGTTTCGAGCCTTGCGGATCCCACAGGGCGCTATACTCTGCAGCAGTTGAAGATGAACTTTGCTACAGGCCGCGTACGAAAAAAAACATATCAATTCGCCAGGGGGAATCGGTGTGTTTCTGTTGACGAGTTAGAATGAAACAGCTTCTCAAAACTGGCATGTTCCAAATGGCTCGTTGGTCTGGACTGATGCCATCCATCCGCAGGATTTTTGCTGGTAGGGCAGTTATCCTGATGTTTCATGAGATTCAGCAAGATTGTCGCTCGGAATTGATGACCGGCACTTCAGCTGCTTTTTTTGAACATTCACTCAATTGGCTGCGGCAAGAAGGATGGGAGATTGTCAGTCTCGATGCATGTCTCGAGCGATTGGCCACAGATCCCCGACCGAGCCGCTATGCGGTGCTTACCTTTGACGACGGCTACCGAGACAATGTCGCGGCTGCGCTTCCAATCCTCGAGCGAAACAACGCGCCGTTCATGATCTACGTCCCGACTGGCGCCCCGACGCGAACGCTGCAATCGTGGTGGCTGGGCCTGCGCGAAATATTTCGCTCGAGAGACACGGTTACGATCGACGCGATGGGCATCCGGTTCCGCTGTCCGGACTTTGACAATAAGATATCGGCCTTGAGCAAGGTAACCCAGTGGATCCACCAGGATTACCACCGCGCTGCAATGCTCGCCCCGACGTTCAACAAGGCGGGTGTGTCGCTATCGGCATTGAATGCGGCCTATTTCCTGGATGAACGCGAGCTTCAAGCCCTGGCGCAACATTCTCTCGCGTCAATTGGCGGTCACACCGCTTCGCACGCAGCACTAGCGTCCCTGGATGTCCTCTCAGCGCTAGCCGAAATGACCGATAACCGCAACTATCTGGAGAAATTACTTCAGCGTCCCGTTCGGCACCTCGCCTATCCTTACGGCGACTCCAGAGCATGTGGTCCTCGGGAAGAACATCTCGCGAAGGACGCAGGCTTTTCGACCGCAGTAACGACGCGGCATCGGCACCTATGCGATCGCAAACTAAACTATTTTGCACTTCCTCGCATCGGCGTTGGGGGTCAATTCGAAACGAGAATCGCATTCGAGGCTCGTATGAGCGGCGTCCAGTCGGCGGTGCACATGCTGGGTCATACCTAGCGGGTCGATTTGCTTTAAAACATCGTAGCCTGTTAACCGTAAGAGATCAGAAATGACAATTCGAGATTTTGCGCGCGCCGCCAAGCTCCGGCTAATCACTAGATTTCCGCCGGCATCAGCGAAAGAATTGTTGCTAAGGGATCAACAGATAGGATCCCGTTTGGATTACGGTCCGGAACGAGCCGTCGAACTTACCCTGGATTGGTTGTGCCGCGCTCAAGATATGAGCCCGGGTCGAGATGGAGGCGTGTCAGGCTTCTATAGGCTTGGGTCCGGATGGGCCGCATCATACCCAGAAACCACGGGATACATTATTTGCAGTTTTATTGATCAAGGGCTCAGGCGCGGCAATGACGATCTTCTCGATCGTGCTCGTCGGATGCTTGATTGGCTGGTGGAGATACAGTTTCCGGAAGGTGGGTTTCAGAGTGGCCTTATCGATGCCGCGCGTCCTCTGCCGGTGACGTTCAACACCGGGCAGATACTTCTGGGGTTGGCGCGGGGAGTCGAGGTTTTTGGTGATCGCTATCACGATGCCATGGCGCGCGCAGCAAATTGGCTGGTCGAAACACAGGATGCGGACGGCTGTTGGCGAAGCGCCCCGACTCCATTGGCCGCTCCTGGCGAAAAAGCTTATGAAACTCACGTATCATGGGGGCTTTTCGAAGCCGCCCGTGTTGCCGGCAGACAGTCCTGGGGTGAATCAGGATTGCGGCAAGTTCGCTGGGCGGTGAGCAAACTGCAGCCCAACGGTTGGATGGCCGACTGCTGCCTGACAGATTCTCAGGCTCCGCTCACCCATACGTTGGGCTATGCACTGAAGGGACTCATAGAAGCGTATCGCTTCTCAAATGACCGCTTCTTTCTTGATGCAGCCGTTCTGTTTGCGGACGGCTTGGCCGGTTGCGTCGGGCAGGACGGCTATTTGGCCGGGCGTTTGCGGCCTGATTGGTCCCCGGCGGTAAACTGGGCGTGTGTCACGGGCTCATCTCAGATCGCCTGGTCACTCATGTTCCTTAGCCAACATTCTGAACGTCCCCGGTATCGGGCGCTTGCATGCAAGCTAAACCAATTTGTCCGCCGAACGATTCCGGTGAGCGGTGATGCCGACATGGTTGGAGGCGTAAGAGGATCATTCCCCTTCAATGGCGAATATTTTCCTTTTGGTTTTCCAAATTGGGCGGCCAAGTTCACGCTCGACGCTAATCAGTTCGAGCTCGAAAACGAACCCGAAAATGGACTTTCCATAACGGCCGCTCATGCAATTTAGACCCAATCTTAGAGATATACTCAAAGATAGAGGCAAACAGGACTTCGAGATCTCCTCGATGTCTGCTGTTTCCCCGATAAGATGGACGTTCCTCTCGGCAATCATATCGGCATCGGCGATGGCCGTGCAGCTTGTTGTCGTTAGTCGTTTCCTGACAGTATCTGAGTTGGGGACCGCTGCGATTGCGATGATGATCTTAGGATTTGCAACGGTCATCGCCGACTTCGGAGTAAACAAGGTTCTGATCAAGGAGCAAGGTGATCTCGCCCCCGGGCTGAGGACCTTGCTTTATGCGATCGAGCTGGGTTTGGGTTTCGCAATCTGGATTATCGTTTGGATGAGCTCGCCTGCGCTGGCCCACTATTACGCGGCGCCGGAACTTGCATCCCTTCTCCGGCACGGGTCCGTTGCCTTATTGATTATTCCCATCGGGCACCAATTCTACTTTCTTATCTCGAGAGACCTCCTCTTTAGGAAGTTGGCTATCATTGAAATTGTCAGCTCAATTGCTGGCGTGGCAATAGTGATTTTCGCTGCCATCCTGAACGAAGGTGCCTACGCGATCGTGTGGGGCTGGGCCGGCAACCTGTCGTTAAGGTATTTGCTGATTGCTTTTGACGGATGGCAACAATATCCACTTGCGCGAAGGTGGACAATCAAAGGTTCATTGCCGCACTTGAAATTTGGCTTCTACGCGACTGTTGAAAATATAGTCAGCTTTATTTCAACCAATATCGATTATCTGGTTATTGGATATTTTCTAGGCCCCCAACAGCTCGGCTATTACGCCCTAGCCTATCAAGTTGCAACCTTTGCACCGCAGAAGATTGCTCCAATCCTTACGCGAGTCGCATTTCCGATGTTCGCAAAACAGCAGGCGGACGGTTCGGTTCTGCGCGCCGGCTATCTTAATTTTTCGCAGCTCGCAATCGTATTGACGCTACCTTTGCTTGCTGGCGTTTTGATAACGGCGCCTTTGCTCGTGCAAGTAGTGTTTGGAGTTGCGTGGGAACAGTCAATTCCGATACTTCAGCTGTTGACCATCGTTGGCGTCGGAAAAATGGTGATAGTTCCAGTCGTCCCACTTCTCTTAGCGAAAGGGCGTGCTGATTTGGCCTTCGCGTCAGGGTTGTTATTTACTTTGGTCACTTTCATTGTTTTCTTGCTGATTGTCGAAATGGGACTGCAAGCCGTTGCCGCATCTTTTGCCGTTGTTTCATGCTGTTATGCGGCGTACATGCTCGGCCTAGTCAGATGGATCATCAACCTCAAATTACTGACCTATCTATCATCGCTAAAGACGGCTTCTGTCGCGACATTTTGGATGAGCCTTGCGGCCTATCTTATCGTGGCTCAGACCATCATTTCTGTCCAAGCTACAGGGCGTCTTTTGGCAGCGATTTTCATCGGAGGGATTATTTATGGAGCATATATTGTGGTCGCGGATCGGCGTATGGCTCTGAACATTCAGAATCTGCTTACGGGCCGTTCCGATTGAGTGGCTGCGATCTCACTTGTCGTGACAGTTTGAAGCGCCGATCTCAAATCGGATAGCATGCTGCCCGCGCCTGAAGCCGGGCACGAAGGGCGGGATCGGTTAGAAGCCACCCTAACGCCCAGCCACGATCCGCCGGCCCTGGGTCACCTCAAACTCGCTGAACTGGAGTCTGGCCCCTGAAGGAGGACCAGACGATGAAGCGGAAATTGTTTACGGAAGAGCGTAAGCACCCGCCCAAGGCCGCGGGAGACTCTGGTCCGAACTCCAGGCCGGCCGTGCAATGATGTGTGGACGGCGTATTTTCCGCGATTGACGGCCGGTTC
>NZ_JAFCLU010000068.1 GCF_018130385.1 Bradyrhizobium sp. AUGA SZCCT0283
AGGGCGGGGTGCTTCCGAAAACTCCAACTCTTCCCGTGTACCAGTCATATGAGGTGGGGACGCCCAACGGGAATCCTTCGCTGTTGCCTATCGTATTTTGATAGATGGTATCGGTCAAAGCACTCATTCTACGATCTCCCTTGCAGGCCGATGTTGAAGACGGGGAATTCCACTGCCGCGCTACGCAAGGCGCACGACACCGCAGGCTCGCAGCCTCGGACCGCGAACAGATTTCAAAGGATTGCAGCCTCGAACCGCGAGGGGATTTCAGGGCAGTGGGATTTGGAAGTTGCCCCCGACTGCTGGCAGGTTGGTTAATGAGCAAAAATGGCGAAAAAACTTTCGAAATGTGATTTATAGACGCCTGTGTAGCGCCCAACATTTGCCCTCCTCTATCTACTCTCACGCTGCACCTTGGCTTCGATTTCGACTCCGACGAATACAAAATCATGGGGCTCGCTCCCTACGGGGATCCCGCTCGCTATCAGCATTTCTTCGAGCAAGCCGTCGAGCTGCTCGACAACGGCCTGATCAGGATTTCGCTTCTTCGCAGCGGCTTGATCGCGAATGCCTGCCCCATTCGTCTTCGAACTCACCGAGCCGGAGCAGCGCCATGTCGGCATTCTCGGCCCGGTAGATCGCCTTGACGGCAGGCAGGATCGCCTTGCGATCCTTCCAGGACACGAACGCCAGGCTGTTGCGGATCAGGTGTACGATGCAGGTCTGCACCACGGTCTGCGGATACACCGAGGTGATCGCCTCGGGAAAACCCTTCAGCCCATCGACCACCGCGATGAGGATGTCGTTGACGCCGCGCGTCTTCAGTGCGTATTTGACAGCCCGATAGGTGAGCCGGACGTCCACCCGACGGCCGATCAGCCGGTGCGGCACCGAGTAAAAGGTCTTGTCGACTTCGACGTGATAATCGAGATGCACTTTGGCCGTTTTCCACTCGGCGTATTCGAATGGCTCGCTCGGCAGCGGCGCCAGCGCGTCGCGCTCGATCTCCTCGAACACCTGCCGGCGGGATTTGCCGATATGGCGCATCGGCCGATTGTTCAGCTCCTCCAGCAAACCGCCGATCGCGGTATTGAGATCGGTCAGGTTGAAGAACCGCCGATGGCGCAACCGTGCCAGAATCCAGCGCTCGACAATCAGCACCGCGCCTTCAACCTTGCCCTTGTCGCGCGGCTTGCGGCTGCGGGTCGGCAAAATCGTCGTGTCGTAGTGCTCGGCCATGGCGGCAAAGGTTTGGTTGAGCGTCGGCTCGAACCACAACGCCTTGACGACCCCGGCCTTCAGATTGTCGCAGACGATCGCCTTGGGAACCCCGCCGAAGTACGACAGGGCCCGGGTCTGGCCTTCGATCCAATCTGGCAGTCGCTGACCGAAGCTCGCCATAGCGAAGGTCAGCGACGAGGCCCCGAGCACCGCGACAAATATCTGCGCCTGACGGATCTCGCTGGTTTGCGGATCGATCACTTCCACCGTCGGACCGGCATAGTCGGTCTGCATCGCCGCACCCGCCGCATGGCGGTGGCGGAAGGTCGGGTTCGCCCGGCGTTGATAGACGGCAAACTTCTCGCAGAACCAGGTGTAGCCGTAGCCGTCGGGATGAGCCGTCCGGTATTCCTGCCAAAGCAGCGTCAGCGTCACGCCCTTGCGCTTGAGTTCCTGCGCCACCCGTGGCCACTCAGGTTCGCTCAAGTCCTGTGGCGGCCGCCCGACCCGTCGGAACAAAGCCCGCTGTAACCCCGCCTCGCTCTCGTAAATCGGCGGCAGCGGCCAGCTCAGACCCGCTTCGCGCGCCCGCAGCAGGTAGGTGGCAACCGAGGTCTTGCTGATCTGCAGCCGTTCCGAGATCGCCCGAACCGACAGGCCCTGCTCGTACGTCAGCCTCAGGATCGATCGTAGGTCTTTCACAGTGGTTCGTCTCGCTTGCTTCCGTCTCGGCATTGCCCCTCTCAAACTCAGCTTGAGACAGAACATTGCCTGAACGGCGCTCCCGAAAACCAACCTCCCGCAATTGTCCGCGATTTAGCGGAATCCCTGTCCCGGATTTACTGAAATCGCTGTCCGCGAATTACCGAAATCGGTGTCCGGATATTGCCGAAACACGCATCTTCAGTTCGGTGATGACCTTGAGCCAGAATGTGGAGCCTTCGATCTGCTCGATCCACAGGCCCAGAACCACGTCGTCCGGATTGAGCGCCAGTGCGACATAGACGGCCTTGTTCTTGACCATGCCCTCATCGCGAATCTTTACCCGCAGGGCGTCGAAAAACACCACCGGATAGACGGGTCGAGCGGACGAGTTTGCCACTCCCGTACTTCGTCGAGAAAAGCGTCGGTCACCCGGTTGATCAGATCCGGCGATCAACACAGCGATGATCTGCCCTTCTGTGAACCTTGCTCGCTTCATCTGTCCGTCCTTCTTCAAGCCGGACTTTAACTCCATCTGGAGGATACGCAGGCTCCCTCCGGCGAGGGCCGCCTTGTTGGATTAGTCCAATTGGTGCGTAACAGTCCTTATGGACAGCCATAAGCGCAGTACTCAGCTTGAACGGCTTGAGGTGGTCGAGACTGGTCGCCGGCGGCGCTGGTCGGTTGACGAGAAATTGCGGATCGTGACCGAGAGCTTTCAAGCGCCGCGCGCGATATCGTCGACAGCAAGACGCCATGGCATATCACGTTCGTTGCTGATGACATGGCGGCGCTCGTTCGGTCCCGAGCCGATGAGCCCTCAAAGCGAGCAATCCGGCTTTGCGCGGGTCGTCCTTGCCGCTGAGGTCGAGCCGGCGGTTGCTGCCACACCGACGAGCGGGCAGATGGTGATCGTCGTTGGCAAGGATCGTCGGGTGATTGTCGATGCCGGCGTCGATGCTGCCGCCCTGGCGCGGGTGCTCGCGGTTCTGGAGCGCCGATGATTCCGGTGCCGACAGGCGTGCGGATCTGGGTCGCCACCGGTGCAACCGACATGAGGAAAGGCATGCAGGGCCTGGCTTTACTCGTGCAGGAAAGCCTTGGTCGTGATCCGTTCGCCGGAGATGTCTTCGTGTTCCGCGGACGCGGCGGTTCGCTGATCAAGGCCTTGTGGCACGACGGAATTGGATTGTCGCTCTACGCCAAGCGGTTGGATCGTGGACGTTTTGTCTGGCCGGTGACGGTCGGCGGTGTGGTGGGGCTGACCGGGGCGCAGATGAGTTATCTGCTGGAGGCGATCGACTGGCGCAACCCGCAGCACACGTGGCGGCCACAGAGCGCAGGCTAGGCTCAAAAAATGTTCTGAGGTGCGGAAGAAAGGACGCCTCAAATCGCCCCTTTTGTGATTCCATCAGGCCATGGGTGACGGCCTTGAATCGCTGCCAGACGACATCGAAACGCTGAAAGCGGCATTGATCGTTGCTCGCGCGGAGGCTGCGGCCGCCCGCGCTCGGCAATCCGACGACCAGGCATTGATCGCCCATCTGAAGCTGCAGATCGAGAAACTCAACCGTGACCGCTATGGCCCGCGCTCGGAGCGCACCGCGCGGCTATTGGATCAGCTCGAACTGACGCTGGAGGAGCTGGAGAGTTCGGCGACGGAGGACGAACTCGCAGCCGAAATGGCCGCGGCCAAAACCACGAAGGTGGCGTCGTTCACGCGCAAGCGGCCGTCACGCCAGCCGTTCCCGGAGCATCTGCCTCGCGAGCGGGTGATCGTGCCGGGACCTGTGGCGTGCGCCTGCTGTGGCGGCGCGCGGCTTTCCAAGCTCGGCGAGGACATCACCGAGACGCTGGAGGTCATCCCGAAATCCTGGAAGGTGATCCAGCACGTCCGCGAGAAGTTTACTTGCCGCGATTGCGAGAAGATCAGCCAGGCCCCGGCGCCGTTCCATGTGATTGCCCGCGGCTGGGCGGGGCCAAGCCTGCTGGCGATGGTGCTGTTCGAGAAGTTTGGTCAACATCAGCCGCTGAACCGGCAAGCGGAGCGCTACGCCAAGGAGGGCGTACCGATCGGCTTGTCGACTCTGGCCGACCAGGTCGGCGGCTGCACGGCGGCGCTGGCACCCTTGTTCAAGCGCCTTGAGGCCTATGTGCTGAGCGCCGAGCGATTGCACGGGGACGACACCACGGTCCCGGTCCTGGCCAAAGGCAAGACCGACACCGGCCGAATCTGGGTCTATGTGCGCGACGATAAGCCTTTGGCGGGCAGGCCCCGCCGGGGGCGGTGTTCTATTACTCGCGCGATCGGGCCGGCGAGCATCCCCAGGCGCATCTGGCCAACTATACCGGCATCTTCCAGGCCGATGCCTATAGCGGCTATGGCAAGCTCTACGAGCCCGGCCGCGCGCCTGGACCGATCCTGGAAGCGGCCTGTTGGGTCCACGCCCGGCGCCCGTTCTTCGTGATGGCGGATCTGGCCGAGAACGCGCGTCGCAAGGCCCAAGGCAAAAAGCCGGCAGTGATCTCGCCGCTGGCGCTGGAAACAGTCCGCCGGATCGACGCCCTGTTCGAGATCGAGCGGACCATCAACGGTCAGAGCGCCGAAAGGCGCAAGGCAGTTCGCCAGGAACTCAGCGCACCGCTGGTCGCCAATCTGGAAGCCTGGATGCGCCAGCAGCGCGCCAAGCTGTCGCGCAGCAACGACGTCGCCAAGGCCATGGACTACATGCTCAAGCGCTGGAGCGCATTTACCCGCTTCCTCGATGACGGCCGCATCTGCCTGTCAAACAATGCGGCCGAGCGTGGTGTGCGCGGCATCGCTTTGGGTCGGAAGTCGTGGTTGTTCTGCGGTTCGGATCGCGGCGGCGAGCGGGCGGCGGTGATGTACAGCCTCATCGTCACCGCCAAGATGAACGACGTCGATCCGCAAGCCTGGCTCGCCGACGTTCTCGCGCGCATCGCCGAGCATCCTGTCCAAAGGCTCGACGAGCTGCTGCCATGGAATTGGCGCTCCGCCATCCCGAACGTTGATCAAGCCGCCTGAGCCGAAAATGACCTGCGCGCGGTCTTCGCCGGATGCTTACGATACGCAGGGGCAGGTCAGTGCTTGCAGCGCAAGCTGAAGTGGACCCCATCCGTGGGGCCATCGCGGCAGCGTTGTCCAAGCGCAGCGTCATGTCCACAGCCAGACCGGCGGCCATGCCTTCGTGCCACACTGCCATCGGCGTGCGATTGGCCAGGGCTTGGTGGGGGCGCACGGCGTTGTAAAACGCGAGCCACGAAGCGACGCCGGCATGGGCGTCGCGGCCGTCGGCGTAGCCTTTGAGGTAGATATCCTCATGCTTGAGCGAGCGCGCCACAGTCGCTCGATGAACACATTGTCCATCCAACGGCCCCGACCGTCCATCGAGATGCGAATGCCAGCGTCCGCCAGCATGCCAGGCCGAGCTGGTGAACTGGCTACCCTGGTCGGTGTTGAAGATCTCCGGGGTGCTGAAGCGGGCGAGCGCCTCCTCGTGCGCGTCAAGGCAGAACAAGACGTCCATGGTGTTCGACAGCCGCCACGCACCGCCCGGCTCGCCCAGTCCATGAAAGCCACGAGATAGAGGAAGCCGCGGCCGATCGGGATATAGGTGATGTCAGCGCACCAGACCTGGTTCGGCCGCAAGACCGCGCAGCAGATAAGGGAAAACCTTGTGCCCCGGCGCCGACTTCGTGGTGCGCGGCTTCGGCCCCGGCGCCGCAATCTTGATTCTGCGCATCAGCCGCTGCACTGCTTGCGTTTAACCGCATGGCCCTCGGCCCGCGGCATCGCCGTCATCCGCCGGGAGCCGAGAAACGGCCAGGTGGTGAACAGCTCGTCGATCCGCCGCAACAACGCCGGATCGTCATCGCTATTCGCGGCAGGTCGCAGCCGATGGATGCCGGAGCGGGCGATTCCGAGCAACTGACACTGCCGGCGAACCGACAGTTCACTGCGGTCAACGAGCGCGCGGCGGTCCGGGGTGCTCATATCTTCCGGACCTCTTCGCTAAAAAATCCCGCTCCACGATCCGATCTTGGCGTGCAGCTTCTCAATCTCGCCCGCGTGGCCGCCCCCGGGCATCGCCGCTGCCGCTTTCAAAGGCCCGTGCAGCCTGCCCCACCAGCTGCTTCTTCCAGGCATAAATCTGGTTCGGATGAACCTGATAACGCTGCGCCAGATCAGCCACCGTCGCATGCTCGCGCAACGCCTCCAGCGCGATCTTCGTCTTCAGCGCCGCGTCAATCTTCCGTCTCGTCCTCTGCGTCATTCTTCGCTCCGTCTGTTGCGACGGAACGGCCCAAAATCCAATTAGTCAACCGGCGATTTTCGGGGGCCACTTCAAGCCGTGCTTGGCATTGTTGGTTCTTCGACCGCTTGCGGACGGAGGATCACCGGCCCATGCGTCGGTGTTAACGGGTCGCCACCATAGTGCAATTGAGAATGCGCATGTCGGAGGTTTTGGCAAACTCGGCATCCAATCCGGCAAGGTGGTACGGCGAGCTATCGACGTTGGTCTGATGCACGATCCGTACGTCTTTCCAGCCTGCCTGACTGAATGCAGTAGCGAACTTGTCTGGCCTCCAACGGTTAGGTTGTCCGGGGAACGAAAACAGTCGGTATAGCCACCTAGAGTATCGATAGATGTTGTTTGGATCGTGATCCCTGATCCATCGAGTGTGAGTTTTAAAATCTATTACGTGGGCTGTTACGCAACCTTCGGCGGCTAGGTCGAAGATATCCCTGATCGTCTGCTCAGGGTTATCGAAGTGCTCGAAAGCTGCATTGCTGATGATGAGGTCGAACTTCTGACCGGCTAGCTCTCGAGATGGCCGAAAGTTCGGATCGACAAGATAAACGAGCCTCTCACCGGCTAGTTTATCTCGCCCAATGACCGCAGATGTATTTTGAGGCTTCTCCAGTTTGAACATATCAAACGCCGTATAGGAGGTAGCACCATTTTTTAGTGCCAGCACACCGACCCCTAAAGAATCCCCGGGACACAATTCCAGCACCCTTTTGCCTCGCCACACATCCGAACCGATGTTTTTGGTCCACCAATTGAACTGTCGCGTGACGTCTCTTACGGAAGTTTCCACCGAAGAGTCATTTGGCGTTGGTGTTGAATAACCTCGTACTTTGCTGGCAGCCCACGCTAAAAATAGAAAAAATAAGCCGCAAAAATAGTAAAACGTTGTCCTTATAGACTGCAAAGGCACCCTCCTCCCAAGTCGATAATCAAATCCATACCACACAATTTTGACACAGGAGAACGCAAATGAAGCGTAAGAAGCGCTGGAAGGCCCTCATGCTCCACTCAGATGCCTGCAAGCTCATAGAAGCCAAGAGGATCATGAGAGTATTAGCGGCGTTGAAGCGTGGACTTCTACAATCCGTAACGGAAAAATGACCTTTAGTCGAATACTTGCAGGGGTTAAGCAAATAATTCACTACCTTTACACGGGGGCAGTCTGGATACCGCAAACAACTCATCCTCGAATACTTCAAGAGGCTCGTTAAGTTGCCCATCGAAACCTTCAGCTAAATTGACAGCCTCAACGTCAACACCCCCGACCTCAGACGGTCTAGCAGGCTGTTGAAGAACTCAGCCGCGTTCGCAAACGAAGGCTGAATCGTCACCATTATGGATGTAGAAGTGGCCGACGAGCCTGCCGGCAGTGCCGATCATAGCCCATCCGCGACCGCCGGCGAGGTCATTGTCGTCGTGCCCTTCGAACTCGGCGCAGGCCCGTCTCGCGCGCCCTAGCGGACATCGAGGAAGCCCTTCAGCGCACCGACAAGGCGCGGAGCCGTTGCGGAGCGCAGCGCCTCGGCCCGATTGCGGTGAGAAGTTTGCGGCATAGACCGCGAGCGCCAGCCAGCCGATCCGCGAATGAGGCTGCACATGGTTGTACAACGAGGTTTGAGAACGCCCACAGGACCGTTCTTCGCGAGGTGCCGTCGACAAGGATGGTTTTGTCGTCTTCCGCTGCACGCTGGAAGAGTCGCAAGCAGATCGGGCGCTTGAAGTGCCGGCCTGGATGTTCGACCGGACGGCATGTCCTGACCCTGGGCTTTTGGCTGCTCAACCGTATGTCAGCATCGAGGCAATTGCGGCGCTCTCCGCGCTGCTCGATCTGGTGTTGAAGGATCAAACGCCATCAGCCATCCTGCTTTCTGGCACATCCGGAGCCTCTCACGTCCAGAATTGTCATTCGGCTTGGACGCCGATACGCGGGTCAAATTTGGGAGCCGATTGACACTGAAGATCGCGCCCAAGACGCTTCGCCTGGCTGCTGAAGCCGGCGACATCGAAGCCTTCCATCCGCTGTCGGACGGCCCGTGGATCTTCGCCCGCGCCTCGCTGATAATCTATCGCCGAACGAGCGCGACAGAACCCAAGATACCCCGCGGGATCGCATCCCAATCAGCAAAGTCTCTTCTCTTCAACAACATAGACAGACGGGTGTCCTGATGGGCGGTTGTAGTCGCGTCGCCAATCTTCCAGCGCCAGACGGGCGTGCATCAGAGACGTGAACAAGGTCTCGTTCAGAAACTCGTCACGCAAACGGCCGTTGAAGCTTCGACGAAGGCGTTCTGCATTGGCTTGCCTGGTGCGATGTGGTGCCAGCCGACGTTGGTTTGGTCGGCCCAGCTCAGAATGGCATTGCTGGTCAGCTCCGTGCCGTTGTCGCTGACGATAGTCTTGGGCCTACCGCGGGAGCCGATCAGAAGATCAAGCACTAGCGCGACCCGCTGGCCGGACAGCGAAGTATCCGCCACGGCAGCCAGACACTCGCGGGTGCAGTCGTCGAAAACCGCTAGGATGCGAAAGCGCCGGCCACAGGCCAACTGATCGGCAACGAAGTCGAGCGACCAGCGGTCATTGGGCCTTGACAGCGGTAGCCTGATCCATTGCGACTGCCGCGGCTCGCTGGGTGCTACTGGGGCGGGCGCGGCACGAGCGAATACCCTGCTGCAGTGACCTCGGCGGCGGATATCTTAATGGTTGAACGCTTTCCCTGGCCGGGACCATTGCTTATTTCTGCGCTCTAGGTCGACGGCAAAATTCTTTCTAGAAATTGGGGGCTCATCAAGGCGATTCGATTCGTAGGCATTGTGATGAGCTTCGAAAGCGGTGAATGGAAGCGATTTTCACCCGGACGCCTTCTCTTCGAAGACAACTCAAGTGGAATTTTACCAACAGGACCTCGATCTTCGATTTGGAATCGGAAATGCGAGCTATAAGTTTGCTTATGCCGATGAAACACTACAAACATCACTGTTACTACAATCGGCAGAACGTATCAGATCGGAATGAAGACGCGGCGGCTCGCGAAAGCAGCGATACTGCGCACGACTATAAAATTCGGCGCGCTGCAGAAGGCCATTCGCAAAGCAAAAACGCGGTATGGGCTTTAGGTCGCTCCGCAACGTGATCTGATACTGCAAGGGAGCGACTCGCGCAGGCTGTGGTCCGGCTATAACGGACGCGGTGCATCGCTAACGATTGATGGCCCCGCTGGGTCGACCGATATTGGTAGTTTGCGCAATCGCGATCTGTTGACCTCCCAAGGCCTTGCGCACGATGTCCAGGCCCCTTGACAGCGAGGCATTGCGGAAAAGCTTTGCGGACTGTCTGACCTATTGGTGTAGACCGTCCCGACCATCACCTTCTCGGGGTTGGAGAGTTCAGTCTGGGCTTTTGCCAGCGCCGTGGCGATGGCGGCGACGCTTTCGATAGATGCGGTACAGCCGCTTGTGGTTTACGACGAAGCCTTCGCGGCGCATCAGGACGTGGAGCCGGCGATAGCCGAAGCGCCGCCGGTCCTTGGCGAGCGTCCGCAACCGTTCGCGCAAACCCGCATCGTCGATCCGGCGAGATCGATAACGAACCGTCATCCGTATGCAGCCGATCACCCGGCACTGCCCGCCGCTCGCTCATCTCGTGCGCTTGCCGGAGATGGGCGACGGCCTCTCGCTTGACGGCGGGCGTCACCATTTTTTTGACAGCAAATCCTTCAACGCGGCGTTGTTCAGCATCGAGTCCGCCAACCGCTTCTCCCCCTCAAGCTGCTTCAGTCGCCTCGCTGATCCCATGCTTGCGGCACAGATCGCTTCGTACCCAGCTCGTGCGCCCGCAAAACCCCGATGATCTGCTCTTCCGTATTCCTCCGGCGAAGGCCGCCTTGCCTGAAATGATGTGGTGGTGAAGACATAGGCGTATGACTGAGCATACGCCT
>NZ_JAFCLU010000069.1 GCF_018130385.1 Bradyrhizobium sp. AUGA SZCCT0283
GAGCGCGGCATAAGCCGTCAAACCATTGCGCAGGGAATGCCGGAGTGCTCCGGCTGTACCTGTATGCTCGTGTGCGCCTCTATCTCCACTCTTGCACACGAGACCGCGGGTCCAGCAAGCACCCGGCATTCCCTGCTCCCTCTCGTTGGGGGAATAAGGTTGATGGAAAAGCTCGGGCGCTTTGCGTCGCGAGAACGCCGACACACATTCACCTGTCATCGTCCACCAACGGGTCGGCCGAATGGCCGCCCGATGACAGGCTCCGGCGGACGATCCAGTATCCCAGAGACGTCAATCATTGAACCGATGAGCCGCAGCGTACTGGATGCCCCGCCCTCGCGGGGCATGACGTCCCTGTATCCGTCATTGCGAGGAGCGAAAGCGACGAAGCAATCCACGCCTCCGCAAGCAGTGAAATGGATTGCTTCGCTGCGCTCGCAATGACGTGGATAGACTGCGGCGCGACGGATACAACCCTCATGGTGAGCGGCGCGGCAACGCCGCGCGTCTCGAACCATGAGGCGCCGATGCAGCCATCAGCGCCGAAAACTCTTGATCTCCGACACGCTGCCGTCGCGGTAGGTCAATTCCACCGAGACCGACCTGGTCTGCGGCGCGAGCTTCAAATACGGCGTCGCATCGTGCGGAATCACGCTGGGGTCCCGGGGATCGCACGGCGGCATCTTCAGCACCTTGTCGGGCACCGTAGAGTCGATGCCGACGCGCACTTCGCGGATCGCGCAGCGATACGACATCAGATGCGTGTAATAGACCAGAAGGCCGTTGAATTCGCGGAACGACAGCCAGCTCGTCGCGGTCATGTCGAGGATCTTGCGCTGGTCGCGGATCAGGGCGGCTTCCGGATCGAAACGGATCGGAAACGGGCCCTGCAATTCGCCATTGGTGTCGATATAGCGCACCTGGATGATGGCCGCCGGCGCATCCGCCGGCAGTTCGACCGACGGATTGGGCATCCGCTTGCGGGTCCGCGGGTCGAGCGTATCCATGAAGCCGGTCTCGCGAAAATCGCCGACCTCCCCCAGCCGCCAGGAAATGCCGAGCGTCGGATCGGCGATCGAGAACACCACGGTCCAGCCGCCATTGTGGCGCGAGAACATCGCGATCGGCGCGTTCACGGAATCGTTCTGCGGCTTGAGTTGCTGCACCGGCGGCAAGGCCGCCAGCTTCTGCAGCGGCTCGGCGGGCTTCGCCGCCGCCTCGGGCTGCGCCTTGCTCGCGATGCCGTTCAGAAACACGTCGTCGACCATCTGGTCGAAATAGACCGGGATCTGCTTGTGGCGGACCGTCTCCGCCAGTTCGCTGACGAGGCGCCGGGTGCGCTGCGCTACCTGAACGAGGTTGGCTCCGGGCTGCGTCAGTTCCTTGGCAAAGGTTCGCGTGAAAACCGAATTGGGATTGGTGTCGTCATTGGAGAGCCGGTCGAGCGCGGTCTGCCGCGGCCCCGCCGAGAACACCGAGAACACGCCTTCCGGCAATTGCGTCATCGGCGCAAGACCGCCGCCACCGGCAACGGCGCGGGTGCCGGCGCGCTCGAACGGATTGTTGCGGCAGGCGTCGAACACCAGGATGGCGGTGCGCACCTTCCTATTCTGCAGCCGCTCGATGATGCGGTCGGCGAGGACCGAGGCGTCGCGCACCAGTTCTTCCTGGCCTTCGGTCGCCGCCGGCACGTCGGTCGGCAGCAGGAAATTCTGGCCGGCGATTTCAAAGCCGTGGCCGGCATAGAAGAAGAACGCGGTGTCGCCGGCCTCGACCGACTTGTCGAACGCGAGCAGCGTCTGGCTGAACGCCTGCCGGTTCTGGTTTTCCGCGACCATCACCGTGAAGCCGAGCTGCTTGAGCGTATCGCCCATGGTGCGGGCGTCGTTGACCGCCTTCTGCAGCTTGGGCACGTTCCTGTAGTCGTTGTTGCCGACCACCAGCGCGACGCGCTTTTCCGCCTGCGCGGGCGCGGCAAAGGCCGCGATGCACGCTGCAAAGCCGGTCACCGCGAGCAGCCTGGAAAGCCAACCCTTCATCGAATTCCCCCAGCGCACGAATGGTCCTGGTTTGGGCCGTGCCAAGCCGCTTCATGCCATAGTCGGCATCCCAATGGCCACGGTTCAATGGACCCGGTTAATAGGAATGCGGCGGTTCGATTTGACGGCCAAATGACGGTTTTGGCCGTTATTTGTGCGAGAACATTAAGCTTTTTCGGCGATATGGCCGTTCCCAGATTGACTTTGGCCATTTCGCCCCTATGTTCCGGCTCAACGCGGCCTTGGATCGAAACGCGATTCCCTGGTTTGCCGCTCGTCTGCGTAAGTCAGAGCCCCCAGCTTCCTAAAGCGCGCCGTTTCGGGGCAAAACGCGACAGCCTTTTTACCCTCGATTCCGAACGGCGGTGTCGACTAGAGGCTCAATGTCTTTTTCCCATCTCGGCCTTTCCGATAAGGTCCTCGCCGCGGTTGCGGCATCCGGTTACACGACCCCTACCCCCATCCAGGAACAGGCGATCCCCCACGTTCTGGCACGGCGCGATGTTCTCGGCATCGCCCAGACCGGCACCGGCAAGACCGCTGCCTTCGTCCTGCCGATGCTCACCATGCTGGAAAAGGGCCGCGCCCGGGCACGAATGCCCCGCACCCTGATCCTCGAACCGACCCGCGAACTCGCGGCACAGGTGAAAGAGAATTTCGACAAATACGGCGTCGGCCAGAAACTCAACGTCGCGCTCCTGATCGGCGGCGTCTCGTTCGGCGACCAGGACACCAAACTGACCCGCGGCGTCGACGTCCTGATCGCTACCCCGGGCCGCCTGCTCGACCACACCGAACGCGGCGGACTGCTGCTCACCGGCGTCGAACTGCTGGTCATCGACGAAGCCGACCGCATGCTGGACATGGGCTTCATCCCCGACATCGAACGGGTCTGCAAGCTGGTGCCGTTCACGCGGCAAACCCTGTTCTTCACCGCGACGATGCCGCCCGAAATCAGCCGCATCACCGAAGCCTTCCTGCACAATCCCGAGCGCATCGAAGTCTCGAAGCCGGCGACCACCGCGGTGGGCGTGTCGCAATTCCAGGTCCCCTCCGGACGCGAGGTACACGAGAAGCGCGAGGTCCTGCGCCGCCTGCTGCGCGACGCCAAGGATCTTCAGAACGCGATCATCTTCTGCAACCGCAAGCGCGAGGTCGCCGTCGTCTACAAATCGCTGCAGAAGCACGGCTTCAGCGTCGGCGCGCTGCATGGCGACATGGATCAGTCGGCGCGCACCGCAGCGCTGGATCAATTCCGCAAGGGCGAGATCCCGTTGCTGGTGGCCTCCGATGTCGCGGCCCGCGGCCTCGACATTCCCGCCGTCAGCCACGTCTTCAATTTCGACGTGCCGCATCATGCCGACGACTATGTGCATCGCGTCGGCCGTACCGGACGCGCTGGCCGCGCCGGAACTGCGATTTCGATCGTCACCTCGCTCGACAACAAATCGATCGCTGCGATCGAACGGCTGATCGGACAAAACATTCCCCCCGCCGAAGGCGATTATTCCGTGCCCTCGGATTCGTCCGGCGAGAGCGATCAGCCGCGCGAACATCGCTCACGCGAGGGTTCCCGGGATGGTTCGCGCGGCGGCCGCAAGCCGCGGCGTGAGCGCGAGCCGCGAGCGGCCAAGGGTATTGATAAGGGTGCTGACAAGCGCAGCAGCGATAAGGGCGGCGAACGCGAACCGCGGCATGCCAGGGGCGCCGGCCGCAGTGCCGGCCCGCAGCCGCAGGCAGCGGCCGCACCCTTCACACCACCCGCCCCTGCACAGCCCTCGCGCGTGCCCTCGATCGGTCGTCCGGAGCCGCGGCGTGCCCAGCGCGACGTTGAGTCGGAGCCCGCCGATCACTCGCATCTTCCGGCGTTCCTGCTGCGGCCGGTTCGCGCCCGCGTCTGAACGAACTCGGCACGATCCGACGGCCGGAACCGTTTACCGGCCGTTCATTCTCCTCCATTAACCTGCCGCCGATAATTTAATCATTGCGGCACGGCACGAGCGGCGCTGCTCGATATTGGGGACGGATCAGTGGTCAAGCTGCTGGACGAACACGAACGCACTTTGGCGTTTGCCGAAGTCGCGTTGGGCCAGATCAAATCCCTCCGGCAGACCGCCGTCCCGCGCAATTACGAAATCTGGTACGTCTACGCGACCGGATACAATGCCCCCCTCAACAAGATCATCAACGAGACGCTGGCGCGCAACGGCAGGCTGAGCGAGTCCGATCTCGAACAGATCTACGAAACCTATCTCTCGCACATCAAGACTTCCGACCGCATCGACAAGGTCGGCGCACGCGTGATCGGCGAAATCGACGACGTGATGAAGCTGATCACGGACGCACTCGGCATGTCGCAGAGCTATGACGCCACGCTGAGCGGCGCCAGCGAGAAACTCCGGAATGCCAAGGACCGCGATCAGATCAAGGCGGTCGTCGAAGCCCTGATGAAGTCCACCCGCGAGATGCAGGAAACCAACAAGGCGCTGGAGAATCGCCTTACGCTGTCAAAGACCGAGATCAGCAATCTCCAGCACAGCCTCGAGGCGATCCGCGCCGAGAGCCTGACCGATCCGCTGACCGGACTGGGCAACCGCAAATATTTCGACCGCTCGATCGACATGGCGGTTCGGGCGGCGCTGGCGAGCGGCGAGCCGCTGTCGCTCCTGATGTTCGACATCGACCATTTCAAGTCGTTCAACGACTCCTACGGCCACCTCACCGGAGATCAGGTGCTGCGGCTGGTTGCGATGTCGCTGAAGCAGACCATCAAGGGCCAGGACATCACCGCCCGCTATGGCGGCGAGGAATTTGCGGTGGTGCTGCCCAACACCGCGCTGCGCCAGGCCCTGACGGTCGCCGACCATATCCGCCGCGCCGTGATGGCGAAGGAGTTGAAGAAGAAATCAACCGGCGAAATTCTCGGCCGCGTCACCATCTCCGTCGGCGTCTCCATCCTGAAGCCGGACGATGATACGGACTCGCTGATCGAGCGCGCCGACGCCTGCCTGTATGCCGCGAAGCGTAACGGCCGCAACCGCGTGATCTGCGAAGTCGATCCCGAATACGCCGCCGAGACCCGCAGCCAGGTCGCCTGAGCGCCAATTACCGGCGCATCGCTTTCCCCGCCTTCGCTGTGCGCCGCTTCGCCGCCGGCTTGCGGTCAACAGCCGGCTTGCTCGCGGCCTTGCTCGAAACCTTCGGCTTCGCCGCCTTGCGCGCCTTCGGTCGCTTGCGCAACGCCGCGCGCTGCGCTGCCGCCAGCGCCGCCCGCGCCCAATCGGCCAGTTCCTCGGAGTCGTCAAACAGACGCGCCGGCAATTGCCAGTACGAGTTCACAGTGACCGTCTTGGTCCGCGTCTGGTACTGGAATGGTGCCGATCCCTCGGCTTCGAACTGCGGGATCGTTTGTTCATCGGCGCGAAGATAAAGCCCCGCGCGCAGCGCGAGCGCGAAGTTGGTGCCGTCGGCGGAGATGCCGTAGCCGGAAAACATCCGGCGGATGGTGACCGGGCCGAAATCGGCAAACAGATCGATCAGGAAATCGCGATCCATAGCTTACCGCCCCGGCGATGCGGTCGCTAAACCTTCGCGGCCGTCAGTTGCACCGACTCGCCGCAGCCGCAGGCGGAGACCTGGTTCGGATTGTTGAAGATGAACTGGGCCTGCATCTTGTCGGCCTTGTAGTCCATCTCGGTGCCGAGCAGGAACAAGACCGCCTTGGGATCGACCAGGATCTTCACGCCGCGGTCCTCGACCACTTCGTCGGTCGGGCGGATCTCATGGGCGTATTCCACCGTGTAGGACTGGCCGGCGCAGCCGCCGTTCTTGATCCCGACGCGCAAGCCCACGATTTCGGAATCGGCGCGCCTGGTCAGTTCCGTAATCCGCTGCGCGGCGGCCTCGGTCAGTTTCATGACCTGCGGGCGCGGCCGTGGCTTCGGCTTGGCGGCTGGCGTGGGTGAAGCGGGTGTCATGTTCGTCATGTGATCATTTCCAACGGCAAATCAATGCCAGTCATCTTCCCGTAAAGCCGTTAAGCCTTCACGCAACTCACCACATATTGAGGACGAGGCGCGCCTCGTCGGACATGCGATCCGGCGTCCAGGCCGGATCCCACACCAGGTTCACATTGACAACACCGACGCCGGGAACGCTGGCGACCGCGTTCTCCACCATGGTCGGCAGTTCGCCAGCCGCCGGACAGTTCGGCGTGGTCAGCGTCATCGTCACGTCGACGCCGCGGTCGTCCTTGAGGTCGACCTTGTAGATCAGGCCGAGTTCGTAAATGTCGGCCGGGATTTCCGGGTCGAACACCGTCTTCAGCGCGGCGACGATTTCGGTCCCCAGCCGCTCGGTCTCCTCCGGCGGCAGCGCCGACTGGGTTTCCATGTTGGCGGTTTTGACTTCGGCCGTATCACTCATGAGAACAATTCCCGCGCCTTGATCAGCGCCTGTGCCAGATGGTCGACTTCTTCACGGGTATTATACATTCCAAACGACGCGCGGCAGGTGGCTGTGACATTGAACCGCTCTAAAAGCGGCATCACGCAATGGGTGCCGGCGCGCACCGCAATCCCCTGACGGTCGATCACGGTCGCGACGTCATGGGCGTGGGCACCCTTCATCTCGAAGGAAATCACCGGTCCCTTGCCGTGCGCGGTGCCGATCAGGCGCAGCGAGTTGATTTCGCGCAGGCGCTCCTGGGCGTAGGTCAAGAGATCGTGCTCGTGGGCGGCGATGCGCTCCTTGCCGATCGAATTGACGTAGTCGATCGCAGCGCCCAGCCCGATCGATTCCACGATCGCCGGGGTGCCGGCCTCGAACTTGTGCGGCGGGTCGCCATAGGTGACCCAGTCGCGGGCGACTTCGCGGATCATCTCGCCGCCGCCGTTGAAGGGGCGCATGGCGACCAGGTGCTCATGCTTGGCATAGAGCACGCCGATGCCGGTCGGGCCGTACAGCTTGTGACCGGTGAAGACGTAGAAGTCGCAGTCGATGTCCTGCACGTCGACCGCCAGATGCACCGCGGCCTGGCTGCCGTCGACCAGCACCGGAATGCCGCGGGCATGCGCCAGCTTCACCACGTCCTTGACCGGCACGATGGTGCCGAGCGCGTTCGACATCTGCGTGATCGCGACGATCTTGGTGCGATCGGTCAGCAGCTTCTCGAACTCGTCGATCAGGAAATTGCCTTCGTCGTCGACCGGCGCCCATTTGATCACGGCGCCGTGGCGTTCGCGCAGGAAGTGCCAGGGCACGATGTTCGAGTGATGCTCCATGATGGAGATCACGATCTCGTCGCCGGCCTTGATGTTGGGCTCGCCCCAGGACGACGCCACGAGGTTGATCGCCTCGGTGGCGTTGCGGGTGAAGATGATTTCTTCGGGGCGCCCGGCATTGAGGAACGTTGCCACCTTGGCGCGGCCGCCCTCATACGCCTCGGTCGCGGCATTGGCGAGGTAATGCAGGCCGCGATGCACGTTGGCGTATTCGCTCGTGTAGGCTTTCGTCATGCGGTCGAGCACGGCGGTCGGCTTCTGCGCGGAAGCGGCGTTGTCGAGATAGACCAGCGGCTTGCCATAAACCTTCATCGCCAGCGCGGGGAAATCCTCCCGCACGCGGGCGACGTCATATGCACCGTTGGAAACCGCCGGATGCATTGTCATCCCCGTGCCTCCAGCCAGCGCTGCGCGGCTGCAATCGCGAATTCGCGCAGATCGTCGTTGACGATCGATTCAATGGCTTCGCCCACGAAGGCCTGGATCAGCAGCGCCTGGGCTTCCTTCTCGGACAGGCCGCGGGCACGCAGGTAGAACAGCAGGCTCTCGTCGAGCGCGCCGGTGGTGGCGCCATGGCCGCAGGTGACGTCGTCGGCGAAGATTTCGAGCTCCGGCTTGTTGTCGGCCTCGGCCTCGTCGGACAGCAGCAGCGCCCGCGTCATCATCTTGGCGTCGGTCTTCTGCGCATTCGGGCGCACGACGATGCGGCCCTGGAACACCGAATGGGCGCGGTCGTCGGCGACGGCGCGGAACACCTCGCGGCTGGCGCAATGCGGCACCGCATGGTCCATGAACAGTGTCGTGTCGGCGTGCTGGCGGCCATTGAGCAGATTGACGCCGTTGGTCTCGACCCGGGAGCCCTCGCCGGCGAAGGCAATGGTGGCCTGATAGCGGCTGACGGCAGCGCCCGAGGTCATACCGAACGTGTTGAAGTGCGCGTGCGCGCCCAGCGTGATCACGGCGGAAGAAATATTAAAGGCCTCGCTGATGTCCTCGATCAGGCGAATCTGGTCGAGCCGCGAGTTGTCGCCGACCGTAACGATCAACGAGTCGTGGGCCTGATAGGCCGTCGCACCATCGGCCGCGATGTAGCTCTCGACCAGCGTCGCGCCGGCGTCCTTGCCGAGGCGCAGCAGCGAGCGGGTGAACATCGCCGCAGGCGCGGTGCCGCTGGCGATATGAACGACATGCAGAGGCTGCGTCAGCACGAGGCCATTGGCGATCTCGATCACCACGCCGTCGGTCATCATCGCGCTGTTGAGCGCGACCATCGGATTGGCGACATCGGGCGTGAATAGCTGCGCCTGCAGTGCGGCGTCGCCGGCTTCCAGCACCTCGCGCAGGGTGCGGATGGTCAATCCCTTCTCAAGCCCATCCAGTTCGGAAAGTTTTGGCGCGAACACGCCATCCACCAGCACCAGCCGGCGCACGCCCTTGATCGCCTGCAGCTTCACCGCCGCAGCGGCCCGTGCCAGCGCGGCGGCGTCCGGCGCAGGCGCCAGCGGCAGCACGTCGCGCATCAGCGCGCGCAGATCGGTGTATTTCCAGTCCTCGATCCGCCGGTGCGGCAGGCCCACGCGGTCATAGGCTTCGAAGGCGGCGCTTCGCGCCTCGGCGACCTTGCCGGTGCCCGGCAGCCGGTCGCGTGCGACGGCGAAGCTGTCGCTGAGCGCGCGTCCGGTCTCGTTCTTTGCCAAAGCCAAATTCATCACAATACCTGTCAGGCCGCGTCTTCGAACTGGGCGTAGCCGGAAGCCTCGAGTTCCAGCGCCAGATCCTTGCCGCCGCTTTTGACGACCCGGCCCTTCGACATCACGTGCACGAAGTCAGGCACGATGTAATTGAGCAGCCGCTGGTAGTGGGTGATGACAACCATCGCACGATCGGGCGAACGCAACGCGTTGACGCCGTCGGCCGCCACGCGCAGCGCGTCGATGTCGAGACCGGAATCCATTTCATCGAGGATGCAGACGGCCGGCTCGAACAGCGCCATCTGCAAGATCTCGTTGCGCTTCTTCTCGCCGCCGGAAAAGCCGACATTGACGCCGCGGCGGAGCATGTCCTGCGGAATGTTCAGTGACTTTGCGACCTCGCGCACCTTCTTCAGAAAGTCCGGCGTTGAATACTCGCTCTCGCCACGCGCCTTGCGCTGGGCGTTGAGCGCGGTGCGCAGGAATGTCATGGTCGCAACGCCCGGAATCTCGACCGGATACTGGAACGCCAGGAATACGCCCTTGGCGGCGCGCTCGTCCGGCGCCATTTCCAAGAGGTTCTCGCCCCTGAACAGGATTTCGCCGCCGGTGACTTCATAGCCCGGCTTGCCCGCGATGACGTGGGAGAGCGTCGATTTGCCGGAGCCGTTCGGCCCCATGATCGCGTGCACCTCGCCCGGGTTCACCGTGAGCGTCAGCCCGTGGAGGATCTCGCGATCCTCGACGCGGACTTTCAGGTCTTTCACTTCAAGCAATGACATTTCGTTTTTCCGTTTTTACCCCTCGTCCTGAGGAGCGCCGACAGGCGCGTCTCGAAGGACGTGGCCCACAATCTTTCCTCTCATCCTTCGAGACGGCCGCTGCGCAACCTCCTCAGGATGAGGCCTATCCAACCGAACCTTCGAGCGAGATCGAGATCAGCTTCTGCGCCTCAACCGCGAACTCCATCGGCAGTTGCTGCAGCACGTCCTTCACGAAGCCGTTGACCACGAGGCCGACCGCTTCTTCCTGGCTGAGGCCGCGCTGGATGCAATAGAACAGCACGTCCTCGGAGATCTTTGACGT
>NZ_JAFCLU010000007.1 GCF_018130385.1 Bradyrhizobium sp. AUGA SZCCT0283
ACAAAAGTGCACACGAGCATACAGGGCAGCGGGAGCATTCCGGCCTTCCCTGCGCAATGGCTTTACGGCTTACTTCGAGCTCTCCCCGGTGAACGGCTTTCTTGCCACCGTCGTCCTCAAGAAGCTTGCTTCTCAAGAACTTGACGCCAGCACCGCGGCGTCAGGACCACACGACTTCGCCGTACGCTCGAGCCACACACGTCAGTCGCAGCTCTCGCGTCCATCGCATCTCACCGCACGTTCGTGACGATGGCCAACGCCCCTCATCTGCCGTGAGACAAGCGGAGTTATGCAAATGATTTGCCCGACAAGTTAAGCGGAATATTTTTGCAAAAGGGGCTGGACAGGTTTTGACTGATTTGCCCATCGTGCCAATTTGTCGCGGGCCGCTGTGTGAAATTGCGGTTGCTCGGGAGGCAAATCAGTTCGCAGCGAGTAGATAAAATTGTAGCCCGCATGAGCGCAAGCGATATGCGGGTCTCCTCTCGACACAGTCCCGCGTGTCGCTGCACTCAGCCGGGTTACGCTCTTCGTCATTGCGAGCGCAGCGAAGCAATCTATAGCGCGGCTTGCGGAAACGTGGATTGCTTCGCTGCGCTCGCAATGACGGCATCGTGTGGCGTTGGACCGTTGCCACTACGCCTCCCGCGCATAGCGCGGCAAATCGGCTTTCAGCATCTCCAGCACGTCATCGCGCACGGGATCGCGCGTACCGCGGGTGAAGGCCGCCGCCAGCGGCAACTTGTTCATGTCCGTCGCCGCAAGGCGGATGAAGCGGACGCCGCGCGTGGCCATTCGCGAGGTCCAGCGCGGGACGATGGCGACGCCCAATCCTGCCGAGACCAGATTGACGATGGTCTGCTTCTCGTCGGCGATCTGGGCGACGCGGGCCTCACAGCCGGCTTCGGCGAACAGCTTCATGGTGAGATCATGGCTGTGCGGCCGCGAGCGGCGTTCGGGCACAATCAACGGCTCGTTCTCGAGATCGGCGATGGACACCCGCTTCCGCGACGCCAGCGGATGCCGCTCGGCGACCGCGACGACGGCGGTCTCGTGCAGCAGAAACAGAAACTCCAGCCGCTTGTCAGGCCGCTCCGGCGGACGCACGAAAGCGAGATCGAGCCGGCCGGACAGCAGGCGCGGCAGCAGGCGCACTGTCTTGTCCTCGACCAGTTGCACGGTGACGTCAGGCCGAAGCTGACGGAAATCGTGCAAGAGCCGCGGCAGCAGTCCTGCGGCGGCGCTGTCGATGGCGCCGACGCGAATGATCGCAGTCCGCTTCCGGCCACGCGTGCGAAACCGGCCGGCCAGCGCATCGGCCTGCGCCAATAGCGTCCGCGCTTCCTTCAGCAGCACGGCGCCATCGTCCGTCAATGCGACGCTTCGCGTCGTGCGCGTCATCAGCCGCGTGCCGAGATCGTCTTCGAGCAACCGGATGAACCGGCCGAGCGCCGACGGCAGCATGTCGAGCCGCTGCGCCGCCCTGCCGAAATGCAACTCTTCGGCCGCCGCCACGAAGCAGCGCAGTTGATGCAGATCCATCTGGCCTCCCGGACGGGATTATATCAATTTTTTGTATAAACGCGAGGCAATTGCCCATCAACGGGAGGGGCCACAGGATGACCTGAGAGCAAGGCTGAAGTCGCCGTCATTGCCTGCGACAAACGCGAAGCGTTTGCGCAAGGGAGCGAAGCGACGAAGCAATCCATGTCTCGGCTTGCGGCACTATGGATTGCTTCGCTGCGCTCGCAATGACGGGCTTACGGACCAAGGCCGTTCCCAAGGAGATTTCAATGCGTGAATATTCAATCGCGGCAATTCCCGCCGATGGGATCGGCCCCGAGGTCATCGCCGCTGGCGTTCAGGCGCTCGAAAGCCTGCAGAAGCGCCTGGGCGACGTGAAGTTCAACGTTGAAACCTTCGATTGGGGCTCCGACTATTACCGCAAGCACGGCGTGATGATGCCCGCCGACGGTCTCGCCACGCTGAAGAAATTCGACGCGATCTATTTCGGCGCGGTCGGCGCGCCCGATGTTCCCGACCACATCACGCTGTGGGGCCTGCGCCTGCCGATCTGCCAGGGCTTTGACCAATACGCCAATGTCCGGCCGACCCGGATCCTGCCCGGCATCACCTCGCCGCTGCGCCATGTCGGTCCCGGCGACCTCGACTGGGTGATCGTGCGCGAAAACTCCGAAGGCGAATATGCCGGCTGCGGCGGGCGGGTGCATCGCGGGCTGCCGGAGGAAGTCGGCACGGAAGTCGCTATCTTCACCCGCGTCGGCGTCCAGCGCATCATGCGCTACGCGTTCAGGCTGGCGCAGTCGCGGCCGCGAAAATTCCTCACCGTGGTCACCAAATCGAATGCGCAGCGGCACGGCATGGTGATGTGGGACGAAATCGCCGACGAGGTCTCGAAGGAATTCCCTGATGTCACCTGGGACAAGATGCTGGTCGATGCGATGACGGTGCGGATGACGCTGAAGCCGCAGAGCCTCGATACCATCGTGGCAACCAACCTCCACGCCGATATCCTGTCCGACCTCGCCGGTGCGCTGGCCGGCAGCCTCGGCGTGGCCCCGACCGCGAACATCGATCCCGAGCGGCGCTTTCCCTCGATGTTCGAGCCGATCCATGGCTCGGCCTTCGATATCACCGGCAAGGGCATCGCCAACCCCGTCGCCAGCTTCTGGACCGCATCGCAGATGCTCGATCATCTCGGCGAAGCCGAGGCCTCGGCCCGGCTGATGCGCGCCGTGGAGAAGGTCACGGGTGCCGGCATCACGACGCCCGACGTCGGCGGCACCGCGACGACGAAGGACGTCACCGAGGCCGTCGTGGAGGCGATCCATAGCTCCAACGTGTGACGCCTGGTCACCGGCCACAACGGATCGATCGCTAGGCGAAAAGGCCCGCGAGACAAATCAGAACAAGACCCAGGAAAGCCCCAATGCAGATGAAGAAGACAGCCACCATTGCGCTCGCGTTCGCCATGGTCAGTTCAGGAGGCTTCGCGCAAAACTATCCGAACCGGCCGATCACGCTGCTGGTCCCCTTCGCCGCCGGCGGCGCGACCGACACGGTGGCGCGGGTGACCGCGCAGACGATGTCGAAACTGCTGGGCCAGACGATCGTGATCGAGAATGCAACGGGCGCCGGCGGCACGATCGCAGCCACGCGGGCCTCGCGCGCCGAGCCCGACGGCTACACGCTGCTGATCCACCATATCGGCATCTCCACGGCGGCCACGCTGTACCGCAAGCTGCCCTACGACACCAAGACAGCGTTCGCGCCGATCGGTCTCGTCACCAACGCGCCGATGACGATCATCGGCCGTCCCGATCTGCCGCCGAACACGCTGGCCGAGCTCGTCACCTACATCAAGGCCAATGGCGACAAGATGACCTTTGGCAATGCGGGCCTCGGCGCCGCGTCGCACCTCTGCGGCATGCTGTTCATGACCGCCGTCGGTAAGGAAATCCTCGCCGTGCCCTACAAGGGTAATGCCCCCGTGATGAACGATTTGATCGCCAAACAGATCGACC
The DNA here is from genome assembly GCF_018130385.1 of Bradyrhizobium sp. AUGA SZCCT0283. Lineage (GTDB taxonomy): Bacteria > Pseudomonadota > Alphaproteobacteria > Rhizobiales > Xanthobacteraceae > Bradyrhizobium. Next base: position 3,546 of record NZ_JAFCLU010000007.1, read on the forward strand.
TTTCCTGCGACCAGACCACCAACACCACGGCGCCGATCGCCTCAAAGCTGATCAAGAGCTACGCCATCACGACCAAGAGTCGGCTTGGATCGATGCCTGATCTGCCGACCGCCGACGAAGCGGGATTGAAGGGTTTTGAGGTCGGCGCCTGGCACGGCATCTACGCGCCGAAGGGAACGCCCGAGGACATTATTCAGAAACTGTCCAAAACGTTGCAGGAGGCGCTGCGCGACCCGGACCTCGTGAAGCGCTTCAACGACATCAACACCGAACCCGTCCCACAGGACCAAGCCACGCCCGCAGCGCTGAAAGCACAATTGATCAGCGAGGTCGATCGCTGGGCGCCGATCATCAAGGCGGCCAACCAGTTCGCGGATTGAGGCTTCTCAGCGTTCGCTACCGAACAGCGCCCGCGCATTGCCATTGGCAATCTGCGCTGCGATCTTCGGCGGCAACTGCGCCAGCCAGGCGCGGTAGCCGGCCATGATGTCGCCGTAGCTCTGCCAGCGCTCGTTGATCCAGGTGTCGGAGCCGAGCAGGAAGCGATCGGGATAGCGCTCGAACAAGGCGCGCCATTCAGCCGTCAGCTTGCCGCTGCCGTCGACAATGCCGCCGCGGTAGGACAATTCGCCCCACAGCTTCGGATATTTCGACAGCATTACTGCAACGCGGTCGGTTGAGAGCCCGAAGCCGGTATGAGCCCAGATGATGCGGGCGCGCGGATTGTGCCGCATCAGGATTTCGACGGCGATGTCGTCGGCATGGGCATGCAGATAAAGGTCGTGCTCCACCGCAAAATCGACGGTCTTTTTCACCCACTCGGTATCGGCCGCCTTGCCCGAGATGTGGAATTCGCCAATGCCACGGTAGTAGCCGCGTTTGAATTCGTCCTGCACGAGGTCGAAGATGAAGGGATCGCCGAACCAGGTCTGGATGTCGGCGCGCACGCGATACGGCCGGATGAACGGGACGATCTGCAGGTCCTGCGGTTTGGCGTCCATCAGGGCGTGCGTGCCGGTGTTGGGGCGGCTGGTCGCGAGGATACCGGTGACGCGGTGTTTTTTGAACAGCGCCAGCACCTCGTCGACGCCGTAATAGGGCTTCGGCTCCCAATTGTAGTGCATATGGGCGTCGAAGATTTCGATCGGCTCGTCGGCGCGGGCCGGGCCGGCGATGATCGCCAGCGCGATCAGGACAGCGGCGCGACGCGCAGCCGACCGCATCACGCGCCCGAAGGCCGTCATTCGGCGGCGACCACGTGCGGCCGTTCGTCCTCGCCGGTCTCGGCCAGTTGCGGCTCGAGCTTGCGCCGCAGGCGGCGGTCAATGCGGTCGAGATAGATGTAGACGACCGGCGTGATGTAGAGCGTCAGCAGTTGCGACAGGCAGAGACCGCCGACCACGGCGATGCCGAGCGGCTGCCGCAATTCGGCGCCGGCACCCGCGCCGAGCGCAATCGGCAGTGTGCCGAAGATCGCGGCAAACGTCGTCATCATGATCGGGCGGAATCGCAGCAACGCCGCTTCCCGGATCGCGTGCTCGGCGCTCAAGCCCACGCGGCGGCGCTCCAGCGCGAAGTCGACCATCATGATCGCGTTCTTCTTGACGATGCCGACCAGCATCACGATGCCGATCATGGCGATGACAGACATTTCCATTCCGAACAGCATCAGGGTGAGGATCGCGCCGATGCCGGCCGACGGCAGGCCCGAGATGATGGTGATCGGGTGGATGAAGCTCTCGTAGAGAATGCCGAGAATGACGAAGGCGGCGAACACCGCGGCGAGGATCAGGACGCCCTGCCCGCGCAGCGAATCCTGGAACACCTGCGCCGTGCCCGAGAAGCCGGTGGCGATCGTCGCCGGCAGGTTCGAGGCCTGCTCGAGCTCGGTGATCTTGTCGACCGCATAGCCCAGCGAAAAACCCGGCGCGAGGTTGAAGGAGATCGTCACCGCCGGCTGCTGCGCCTGATGGTTGATCTGCAGCGGACCGACCGTCGGAACCAGTTTTGCCACCGCCGACAGCGGGATGGTCTGGTTGTTCTGGGTCTTCATGTAGAGCTTGGAGAGGTCAGACGGATCGACCCGGAACTGCGGCTGCACTTCCAGGATGATCTGGTAATCGTTCGACGGCATGTAGATGGTGCCGACCTGGCGCGAGCCATAGGCGTTGTAGAGCTGGTTGCGCACCTGATCGACGGTGATGCCGTAGACGGCAGCCTTCTCGCGGTCGATGTCGACCGTCATCTGCGGGTTCTTGATGTAGAGGTCGGTGGTGACGTCGAGCAGGCCCGGCAGCTTCTCGATCTTCTCGCGCATCTCCGGCGCCAAACGATACAGCGACTCGGTGTCGCCGCTCTGCATCACGTACTGATACTGACTCTTGGAAATCCGTCCGCCGATATTGAGGTTCTGGATCGGCTGGAAGAACGCCTGCATACCCGGGATCTGGCGCGCCTTGGTGCGCAGCCGGCCGATGATCAGGTTGAGGCTGTCGCGCTCCTTCTTCGGCTTCAGCGCGATGAACAGACGGCCGTAATTCGCCGTGGTGTTGGGTCCGCCGGCGCCGACGGTGGAGTTGATGTATTCGATCGCGGGGTCGGACTTCAGAACGTCGACCAGCGCCTGCTGCCGCTCCCTCATCGCCTCGAAGGAGGTATCGGTGGCGGCTTCCGTCACTCCGATCAGGAAGCCGGTGTCCTCCTGCGGGAAGAAGCCCTTCGGCACGATCATGTAGAGATAGACGGTGCCGCCCAGCGTCGCCAGCGTCACGAGCAGCATCAGCGCCTTGCGCGCCAGCACCCAATCGAGCGTCCATTCATAGGCGCGCAGCCAGGACTCGAACATCGCCTCGAAGACGCGAAGCACGACATTCGGCTTTTTGGTCGCATCGTGGGCCCGCAGCACGCGCGCGCATAGCATCGGCGTCAGCGTCAGCGAAACGAATCCGGACACGATGATCGCGACCGATACCGTGACCGCGAATTCGCGGAACACGCGGCCGACGATGCCGCCCATCAACAGCACCGGAATGAACACGGCGATCAGCGAAAACGTGATCGAGATGATGGTAAAGCCGATCTCGCGGGCGCCCTTCAGCGCCGCCTCGAACGGCCGCATGCCGTGCTCGATGTGGCGGACGATATTTTCCAGCATGACGATAGCGTCGTCGACCACGAAGCCGACCGACAGCGTCAGCGCCAGCAGCGTCATGTTGTTGATGGAATAGTCGAGCGCGTACATCACCGCGCAGGTGCCGAACAGCGAGATCGGAACCGCCAGCGCCGGAATGAAGGTGGCGGAGGCCGAACGCAGGAACAGGAAGATCACCAGGATCACCAGCCCGATCGCGATCAGCAGCGTCTCCTCGACGTCGGCCACCGCCTGGCGGATCGAGATCGAGCGGTCCATCAGCACGTTGATCGAGACCGATGGCGGAATCTGCGCCCGCAGCGTCGGCAGCTTGGCTAGAATGGAATCGACCACGGCCACCGTGTTGGCGTCGGGCTGCTTCTGGATGCCGAGCACGATGGAACGATCGCCATTCAGCCAGCTTGCGATCTTGTCGTTCTCGACGCTGTCGTAGATGCGCGCGACTTCGTCGAGCTTGACCGGGGAGCCATTGCGCCAGGCCACCACGATCTGGCGATAATCCATCGCCTTGTCCATCTGGCCCGAGGCCTGCAACGCGACGTCCTGCTTCGGCCCGTTCAGCGTGCCGACCGGCGTCGAGGAATTGGCAGCCGAAACCGCATTGCGGATATCCTCCAGCGACAGTCCGCGGGCCGCGGCGGCTTCGGGATCGGCCTGGACGCGAATGGCGAATTTCTGCGCGCCGTAGACGCTGACCTGGGCGACGCCCGGAATCTGCGACACCGTCTGGCCGATGGTGATCTCGGCATATTCGTTGACGGTCGACAGCGGCAAGGTGGACGAACCCAGCACCACGAACAGCACCGGAAACTCGGCCGGGTTCACCTTGCGGAAACTCGGCGGAATCTTCATCTCGATCGGCAACCGGCGCTGCGCGATCGTCAGCGCGGTCTGCACGTCCAGCGCTGCGGCGTCGATGCTGCGGTTGAGATCGAACTGAATGGTGATGACGCTGGTGCCCTGGGACGAGTTCGACGACATCGACGAGATGCCGGCAATCGTCGAGAGCTGACGTTCGATCACGCCGGCGACCGAGGCCGCCATGGTGTCGGCGCTGGCGCCCGGCAGGGTCGCGGTGACGGCTATGGTCGGGAAATCGACCCGCGGCAGCGCCGAAACCGGCAGCAGGCGGAAGCCGAAGATGCCGAACGCGATGATCGACGCCGTGATCAGCGTCGTCATGACCGGCCGGCGGATGCAGAGTTCGGACAGCGTCATCGGCTATGCCCCGGCCTTCTTGGCCCGTGGCTCGACCCGCGATCCGTCCGACAGCAGCAATTGCCCGTCGGTCACCACGGTTTCGCCGCCGGCGAGCCCTTCCGAAATCACCGACATGCCCTGCGAGGTGCGGTCGACCTTGACCGGCTGGACCTTGGCAACGCCGTCCTTGACGACGAAGACGAAATTGCCGCTCTGGCTGCGCTGCACGGCAATCGTTGGCACGACGATCGAATCCTCGCTGCGGATGATCAGCTTGGTCGCGACCAGCGTCCCCGGCCATAAGCTCTCGTTCTCGTTATTCATGATGCCGCGCACGGTGACCATCCCGGTGGCCATATCCACGGTGTTTTCGACCATCGCGACCTTGCCGCTCTCGGAGCGCTGGTGGCCCGGGATGGTGGCGGTGACGCCGGAGACGCCCTTGGCCATGGCCTCGCGCAGATCGACCAGCACGCGCTGCGGAACCGAAAATGTCACGTAGACCGGGGCCATCTGGTTGATGACCGCGAGCGGGGCGGTATCGGCCGGGCGGACGAAATTGCCGACCTTCACATTGGCGACGCCGATGCGCCCCGAGAACGGCGCGCGAATCGTGGTGTAGCTTTTCTGGACCTTCAGATTGTCGAGCGCGGCCTGATCGGCCTTGATGGCGCCGGTCAGGATGTCGGACTGGGTCCTCGCGTTGTCGACATTGACCTGCGTGGTCGCGCCTTTGCCGACGAGATCGTTGTAGCGGCGCAGGTCGCGCTGCGCGCCCTCGAGCTGCGCCTGGTCCTTGGCGAGCACGCCCTCGGCCTGCTCGATCTGGGCGTCGATCTGGCGGCTGTCCAGCGTGAACAGCAGATCGCCCTCGCTGACCTTGGCGCCGTCCTCGAAATGAACCGCGATGATGGTGGTCTCCAGCCGCGACTTCAGCGCCACGCTGGAGATCGGCGTCACCATTCCGATTGCATCGACATCGACGGGCATGGCTTTGCGCTCCGCCTTTGCCAGCTCGACGGACACCATCCGCGGCCGCTGCGGTCCCTGAGCGTTGCTGCTGCCCCCCATCCACGAGGAGCGGGTGATAACGCCGGCCGCCGTGGCAATGGCGACGGCGCCGACAAGAAATATCAAGGTACGCTTTTTCATAATTTTTCACGCCCGCCAGTCCTAAAGGACGGGACGGTTCTTCTTGTGCCCCTTGACGGCGATTGTTGCGCCTTATTTCTAAACGGTTATCACAGCCTTCCTGCACATGGTATGCCACTGCCGAAAAATGTGTAGTTACTACTTCCTGATCGAGCACGAAAAACCGGGATTTCCCGGATATGCTCCAGCCCGGACCCCCTTCATGCGTATTGCCACGTGGAACGTCAATTCGATCCGGCAGCGGCTCGACCATCTCCTGACCTGGCTCAAGGAGTGCTCGCCGGACATCGTCTGCCTGCAGGAAATCAAATGCGTCGACGAGGCGTTCCCGCGGCTGGAGATCGAGGCGCTCGGCTATAACGTCGTCACCCACGGCCAGAAGACGTTCAATGGGGTCGCGCTCTTGTCGAAGCTGCCGTTCGACGAGACCAAATCGGGCCTGGCCGGCGATGACGAGGACGCCCACGCCCGGTTCCTGGAAGGCGTGGTGACGCTGAAGACCGGCGTGATGCGGATCGCCTGCCTCTATCTGCCCAACGGCAACCCGCCGGATACGGACAAATACCCCTATAAACTCAAATGGATGTCCCGACTTCTTGAGTATTCGAGGGAGCGGCTCAAGGCGGAAGAGCCGCTGGTGCTCGCAGGCGACTTCAACGTCATTCCGGCGGCGGCGGATGTCTATAACCCGGCAGCCTGGACCAACGACGCGCTGTTCCGCCCCCAAACCCGCGAGGCCTTCCAGTCCCTGCTCGGTCTCGGGCTGACGGATGCGCTGCGCGCGGTAACCGACGAACCGGGCCTCTACACCTTCTGGGACTACCAGGCGGGCGCCTGGCAGAAGAACTGGGGCCTTCGAATCGACCACCTCCTGCTGTCGCCACAGGCCAGCGACCGCCTGACCAATGTCGGCATCGACAGCTATGTGCGCGCCTGGGAGAAGCCGTCCGACCATGTGCCGGTATGGGCGGATTTCGACCTGGCGACGGCTTGAGCGCGACCGGCGCGGCGAACGTGGCGATTCGGGATGCTGCGCCCGACGATGCCGTCGCGGCCTGCCGCGTCCTGAGGGAATCGATCTCCTGCTTATGCGTTGCCGATCACCGCAACGATCCGGCGATCCTGAATGCGTGGCTGGCCAACAAGACGCCGGAAATTGTGGCCGCATGGGCTGCGCAGAAGGGAAACTCGCTGCTGCTCGCCGTCGGGGGCGATGCCGTCCTCGCGGTGGGATCCGTGACGGACGCGGGCGAAATCACGCTGAACTACGTGGCGCCCGCTGCACGATTTCGCGGCGTCAGCCGGGCCTTGCTGAGGGCGCTCGAAGCCAGAGCGGTGGAGCGAGGCAACAAGCGTTGCACGCTCACCAGCACCGAGACGGCGCATCGCTTCTATCAGTCGGCTGGTTATGTTGACGACGGAGTGCCGACAGGCAAGTTCGGCACGAGCTCTGGCTATCCGATGTCGAAGCAGGTTGTCGCTTCGCGGTAGTTTGTCGTCCGTAGAGAGGGCAAAGCGCAGCGTGCCCACCATTTGACGCCAACGAATTCAGAGAGATGGTGGGCATGGCGCAAGAGCGCTTTGCCCACCCTACGGCAGTTCGACAAAACCGCGACGGCTCAGTCCTTCTTGCCCTGCACCCAGTGCTCGAGCATCTGCAACGCCACGGCGCGGTCCTCGTCGGAGGCCTTGGTGAAAGCGCGGTTATAGCTTTCCCGGATCCAGCTCTCGTCGGGGGCGGCGTTGTCGCGCGCCAGCGTCAGCCACATCAGGCCGCGGGCGGCCTGCCGCGGCAACCGGTCGCCGTTGAACAGCATCTGGCCGAGCATGGCCTGGGCCTGATGCTGGCCCTTCTGGGCCGCCAGACCAAGCCAGCGCGCGCCATAGCGGAAATCGTCCCGCGAGGCATCCGGCGTCTTCAGGTAAAGCCGCGCCAGATCGTATTGCGCGTCGGCGTTGCCGAAATAGGACGCGGCATAGGAGAACATCTCCCGGGCGCGATCGGTGTCCGGCTTGATCTTAGAATTCGGGATGCCGTTGAGGTAGTAGCGCCCCAGCGCCACGAAGGCGTTGGCGACGATCGTCGCCTGCGGCGCCGACGGGCTGTCCTCGGCATGCGCGTTAGCGATGCGGCTGAAATATTCGAAGGCGCGCAGGTCGTCCTGGATGACGCCATCGCCATCGGCATACATCCGGCCGAGCTTCCACTGCGCGACGGGATGGCCGCCCTCGGCGGCGTATTGCAGCGAGTTCAGGGACGGCGCGGCAACCGTAGTCGCCGTCGGCGCTGCGGGCGGGGCCTTCTTCAGGGCCTGGGCCGTGACCGCTTGCGCAGCGGCGGGCTGGCCCTCCACGGACAGCGTGGCGTCCGGCTTCACCGGCGCGCCATCAAATGCGAATCCGGGAGCCGCCACCGGCGTGGCCCCTAGCATCAACGCAAGAATGATACGCCTAGATGTCCGCATAACACTGTTTCTCGTGCGCACCGCCAGGATGGGTTACAGCCCCGTCCACCGCCGGCCCAACCTGTTGGGCATATTTCCACAGCGCACCCGACGTATGGTTAGTCTGTCGAGGCGCCCATTTGGTTTTACGATCGGCGAGTTCGGCGTCGGTCAATTTTACGTTAAGGATTCCGGCCTCGGCGTCGATCTCGATAATGTCACCATTCTGCAACAGGGCGATCGGACCGCCCACGGCTGCCTCCGGCCCGACATGGCCAATGCAGAACCCACGGGTGGCGCCGGAAAACCGGCCGTCGGTGATCAAGGCGACCTTGCCGCCCATCCCCTGCCCGGTCAGCGCCGCCGTGGTCGAGAGCATCTCCCGCATGCCGGGACCGCCACGCGGGCCCTCGTAGCGGATCACGATGACCTCGCCCTCCTTGTAGGTCTTCTTCTGGACTGACTCGAAAGCGTCCTCTTCGCGATCGAAGCAGCGCGCCGGACCGGTAAATTTCAGCTTCGACATGCCCGCGACCTTCACGATCGCACCCTCCGGCGCGAGATTACCCTTCAGGCCGACCACGCCGCCCGTGACGGTGATCGGCTTGTCGGCTGACCGCACGACATCCTGGTGCGGATTCCATTTCACGCTCTTGAGGTTTTCGGCGATCGTCCGGCCCGTGACGGTGAGGCAATCTCCGTGCAGGTGGCCATTGTCGAGCAGCGTCTTCATCAGAAGCGGTATGCCGCCAACCTCGAACATGTCTTTGGCAACATAACGGCCCCCCGGCTTCAAATCCGCGACATACGGTGTCTTTTTGAAGATTTCGGCGACGTCGAATAAGTCAAACTTAATCCCGCACTCATGCGCGATGGCCGGCAGGTGCAGCGCAGCATTGGTCGACCCGCCGGAGGCGGCGACGACCGCCGCGGCGTTTTCCAGCGAGCGGCGGGTGACAATGTCGCGCGGCCGGATATTGGCTGCGATCAGCTCCATAACCTTCTCGCCGGCGGCGGAGCAAAACGCGTCGCGAATTTCGTAAGGCGCTGGCGCCCCGGCCGAATACGGCAGCGCCAGGCCGATCGCCTCGGATACCGTCGCCATGGTGTTGGCGGTGAATTGTGCGCCGCACGCCCCTGCCGAGGGGCAGGCCACCCGCTCGATTTCATCGAGGTCAGCGTCCGACATTTCGCCGACGGAATGCTTGCCGACGGCCTCGAACATGTCCTGCACCGTGACCTGCTGGCCACGGAAATTGCCCGGCAGAATCGAGCCGCCATAGATGAAGATCGAGGGCACGTTGAGCCGGACCATCGCCATCATCATGCCCGGCAGCGACTTGTCGCAGCCGGCAAGCCCGACCAGGGCGTCATAGGCATGGCCGCGGACGGTCAGTTCGACCGAGTCGGCGATGCATTCGCGGGACGGCAGCGACGAGCGCATGCCGTCATGGCCCATGGCGATGCCGTCGGTCACGGTGATGGTGCAGAATTCGCGCGGGGTGCCGCCGGCGGCGGCGACGCCCTTCTTGACCGCCTGCGCCTGGCGCATCAGCGAGATATTGCAGGGCGCGGCCTCGTTCCAGCAGGACGCGACGCCGACGAAGGGCTGGTGGATCTGCTGGGTGGTCAGCCCCATCGCGTAGAGATAGGACCGATGGGGGGCGCGCTCCGGCCCCTCCGTCACGTGACGGCTCGGCAACCTCTTCTTGATGTCGGTCTTGGCGTCCATCCGCGAAACCTGCTTCCCCAGCCATCTCCTTGTCGGTCTCGGGAGCAATTTCCCGTCGCCTTCGCCGGCCCTGTGGCTAACCAGCTTATGAAAGAAATGGTTTCATGGAGGGGTGTGGCTAAAAAGCGGCGCAAGCAAGAGACAGGCGGGACGGTTAACCAAATGTTCGATCACTGTTGCGGTCACGCAACAATCGTGGCCCGGCGGCAACCTTTATTTGGGTGTATCGAATCCGTCCCGGCCGCCCGCTCCGACAGGCCTCATCTCGAGAGCCCGCGCCGCGCGCGGGTCACAACCTGAAGGCGATCGATAGAGAAGTTTCTCCAACGCGAAATTGGCCGCGCGCCATCACGCGACCAACCCGGATTTGGCGACCGCCCACGCGTCGCCGAGAATCGCAAAGCGCAATTCGAACCATTCGATCTCGCTGCGCGCGATGCGAGCGCCGAAAGTTACAGCGCCTGACATCAATCGTGTTCGAAGCGATCGCGTCATTTTTGTGCGGCCGGCACTTTTTGCACCTGTTTTCGTCACGCGGGGACGCGGTCCACCACGCGCGCGCAGTCGGCGGAGCAATCGTTCAGACGCCAGACGAAACAACGTCGTGCGCAATTTGTCGCAGAGGTTTGATCGCCGGTCGAATCGACGGATGCGCTGAAGCAGCCGTCGCAGAGATGCCTTTCGCGTCACCATATTGCCCCTACCGAGCGCAAATCCGCCGCGTGCAGGTCCAGTCACGGGCCCGTTTTGCTGTTTCTCCTTCGATGCGGGTGAGGAGTCACGCCTCACGTCTTGCCCGCGCGCATCACTTCACGATTCCCAACATCCGTGGTGGTCGTTTGTAGTTCGTGAGGCCTCTGAGTAAGAGGTTTGAATAATGGCACGCTTCAATCTGAACGGCTTCCTCGACAACAGCCGATTCGAGGATTTCTTTGCTAGGTTTACGGGCGGCAGTGCCGGCCATGATCATCTGAACGGGACGACGAGCAACAACACCCTGTTCGGCGGCGCCAGCGCCGACACGCTCGCCGGCATGGCCGGCAACGACATACTCAACGCTGGCTCCGGCGACGACAAGGTGTGGGGCGGCTCGGGTAACGATAACCTGGCCGGCGGCTCCGGCGCCGATCTTCTGGTCGGCGGCTTCGGCGCCGACCGGATGGACGGCGGCAGCGGCAACGACGTCCTGCTCAGCCGGTCGGATGCGGGCGAGATGGTCGCGGCCCAGGACGGCACGACGCAGATCTTCGCTGAAGAAACCGCGGCGTTCAAGGCGGTCAACGATACGCTGACCGGCGGCGCCGGCGGCGACACCTTCCGCTTCGAAGGTAATGTCAATGCCAAGGACGAGATCGTTGCCAAGCACGTCAATGCCGACGGCACCATCGACTGGGTCGGCGTCACCGGCGAGAACGGCGCGGTTCACGATCACTGGGTCGACGGCTTCGGCAACGACGTGATCCGCGACTTCAATCGCGCCCAGGGCGACAAGATCGAAATCTCGGCGCACACCGCCGAGGTCAAATCAATCGAGTACAAGGACAGCAATGGCGACGGCAAGAACGACTACAGCGTGATCACCGTCATCAGCCAGCAAGGCAACGCCGGCGCGCATGACGAGGATCTCCTCGGCACCATCACCGTCTATGGCAACCTGGTGAAGCAAAGCGATATCACCGTTACCCAGACGGTGTATGGCGCTTACGAGAAGGTCGGCGAACTTGGCGGCGCGCACTTCGAACTGGAGGACGACGGCGTGCTGGCCAATGGCGGCACCGACGGCGGCCACCACAACGAAGCGACGGCGATGGCCAACATGTACATGTAACCCAGAACAATAAGACACGATCACGGACAAGGGCCGCCTCCCGGCCCTTGTCCTCCAGCGTCCGGCCTCGATTCACTCGTCACCGGGCGCTGGAGTTCGTGGATGGGTCTCCCTGCTCGCGCTCTGCTTCGCTCATCCGGGCTGCGGTTGCTCTGCAGTCAATCCACCTCCACATTGGCGGCCTTGATCATCGGCCACCATTTTGCAATTTCGGCCTTCTGCCCGGCGCCCAGCGCTTCCGGAGCATCTGCAAACTACGATTTTCGAGCTGCTTGCGCGCCGCCGGATCGTTCAGCGCGTCAACCGCGGCGGCATTGAACCCGGCAGGGCCGCTTCGTCCGCCGTCGAAGCGATGCTACGCGTGCACAGAAACTCTTTGGGTTCCATTCGCCTCATTTACGCGCGTTTGTTGCGCTGATGTGACAATTGCGCTCGGGCGTTGTGGTAACCTTCGAACAGGTCAGGGCCACGCGCATCATGCGATCTCTTGGTTTTGACGGCGTTTGTGACGTGGGTTTCGCAGGGGGACCATGGAATGAACCGGTGCTTACGCTCGTTGTCTTGTTTTTTCACGGTAGCTGGGCTCGCTTTCTTCTCGACGGCTGCGATCGCGGGAGCCGGCCATAAACCCCATGCCCAGAAGGCGCACGAAACGGCCAAGAAGTCGCACGTGGCAAAGGAAGCCCGCTCCCACCGCAACGCTGCGTCCGGAAAAAATCGGCACGCCAAGCACGCCTCCGCACAACGCAAGGCGAAGCGGTCGAAGGCTTCGCCTGCTCCCAAGGAGGCGGTCAAGGTGACCGTCGCTCCGCTGACGGGCGATCTTGCACTGGTGAAGGAAGCCATCGAGCTCGCGCGCAAGGTAAAGACCCAGGAGGCGACGGACGTCAGGAACAGGATCGCGGATCCGACGGCGCAGAAGCTCGTCGAGTGGTACATCCTGCGCCACCCGGAGACGATAGCACCTTTCAGCCGCTACGCAGCGTTCATCGCCGCTAATTCGCAATGGCCGAGCGCGCCGTTGCTGCGCCGGCGCGCCGAGGCGCGGCTGTGGGAGCAGCGCAGCGATGCGGCGACGGTTCGCAGCTTCATTGGCGATCGGCCCGCCAGCGCCAAGGGCAAGCTGACACTGGCGCGCGTGCTGCTCGCAGAGGGGGATCGGGACGGCGCGGCCAGGCTGGCGCGCGACGCATGGCGATCGGACGAATTGTCGGAGCGCCTGGAGACCGACGCGTTCGAGACGTTCCGCGACCTTCTCACTCGCGACGACCACCGTGCACGCATGGACAAGCGCATCGGGGCCAAGGATCTCGCCGGCGCGAAGCGCGCCGCGCAGCGCCTCGGCAGCGACGAGCTTGCGATCGTGAAAGCCTGTGCCGCGGTCAGGGGAAAAGCGAACAAGGCGATGGATGCGCTCGACGATGTCGCCGTCGAGGCGCGGCAGAATCTCGGCTACACCCTGTGCCGTATCCAGTGGATGCTCGCCAAGGACCGGATCGACGACGCAGCCCGCCTGATGGTGGCGGCCTCGCCGGAGACGATGGCGCTGCAGGACACCGACCAATGGTGGCGCGAGCGGCGCTCGCTCGCCCGCAAGCTGCTCGACCAGGGCAAGTTTCAGACGGCCTATGATGTGATCCGCCCCGCCGCAGCGCCGGCCAACGAATATTACCGGGCCGACGTCCACTTCATGTGCGGCTGGATCGCGCTGCGCTACCTCGACAATCCCAAAACCGCGGCCATGCATTTTGCCCGCATCGACGACGGCGCGACCAATCCGATCGTGCTGGCGCGGGCGAATTACTGGCGCGGACGCGCGGCCGAAGCCCTTGGCCAGGCGGATGCGATGCGTGCGAGCTATGAAGCGGCCGCCCGCTACCCGACCGCCTATTACGGCCAGCTCGCGCGCGCCCGGCTTGGCCGTAACCAGATCGAACTGCGCGCCCCCCTGCCCGATCTCGCCTCCGCCGATGCGCCGGCCGCCGACGAACGCGTGCGCGCCGCCGACATGCTCTACGAGATCGGCGAGCACGATGTCGCGCTCTATTTTGCCGCCGATCTCGGCGAACAAAGCGCCAATGTTGTCCTGCTCGAAGCGCTCGGCGAGCTCGCCGGCCGTCGCAACGACGCTCGCGCGATGCTGCAGGTCGGAAAGCCCTCGCTCGGCCGCGGGCTGCCGCTCGACCATTACGCCTTTCCCACCATCGGGATTCCACCGCACCGGCAGTTCGCCCCCGAAATCGAGCACAGCATGATCTATTCGGTGGCGCGCACCGAGAGCGCCTTCGACCAGCGCGACAAGTCCGCGGCAAATGCGGTCGGCCTGATGCAGGTGACGCCGGAAGCGGGACGCGATACCGCGAAGCGCTTCAAGGTCGACTTCGACTGGGACCGGATGGTTTCCGACCCGGTCTACAACACGCAAATCGGCGCCGCCGAGCTCAGCGCGCTGCTCTCGGAATACAAAGGCAATCACATCATGACCTTTGCCGGCTACAATGCCGGCAGGGGCCGTGTGCGGGACTGGGTTAAGGCGTATGGCGATCCGCGCGATCCCAAAGTCGACCCGGTCGACTGGGTCGAGCGCATTCCGTTTTCCGAAACGCGGAACTACGTCCAGCGGGTGATCGAAAATCTGGCGGTCTACCGCGTCCGTTTCAACAGCAGTACGGCGGTGGCGGCGAAGACCGGCGGGCGCGTTGTTGCGCAGGAGACCAACGCGGCGCCGGGCCCGTCAGCGAGCGCGGACTTCACCGCATCGACAGGCCATGTGCAGCCTGCCGAATAGCCGATGCGCCGGCCTATGCGAACCGGTATCCACTTCATCTAGCGGACTGCAACCTCACGCATCCCGGTTTCCTTTATCGTTGGCATCCACAATCTTGCCAACACCGGGATGACCAGCAGGCTGCAGATCGGGGAAAGCAGCATCCCGCCGACGATGACGCACGCCAGTGGCTGCTGAACCTGCGAACCGATCCCTGTCGAGATGGCCGCCGGGACCAGGCCGATACACGCCGACAGCCCGGTCATGAAGATTTGCCGCATCCTGGTTTCGGAAGCGCGGATGATGGCGTCCTCCGTCCCCATGCCCTCCTCGATGTCGCGGCGGATATAGGACATCAGCAGGATGCCATCCATCGCCGAGACGCCGAACAGCGAGATGAAGCCAACCGCGGCCGAGACGCTGAAATTCAGGCCGCCGATATAGAGTCCGAGAATTCCGCCGGCCACCGCGAACGGAATGCCCGACAGCGCCAGCAGGCTGTCCCGTATCGAATTGAAAAGGCTGTAAAGCAGCATCAGGATCAGAAGCAGGCTCAACGGCACAATCAGCGCGAGCCGATTCTTTGCGTCGACCAGAGCGCCATATTCGCCCGACCATTCGAGCGAATAGCCCTGGGGGAGCGGAACGTTCTTCTGAACCCGCTCCTGGGCCTCGACCACGGTCGAACCGAGATCGCGGTCGCGGACGCTGTACTTCAGCGGGATAAAACGCTGGCTGTTCTCGCGGTAGATATAGGCCGCGCCGCTGACGAGCTTGATCACGCCAAGATCGCCGAGCCGGATATAGGCGGTCGGCATCTTGGGATCCGAGTTTGGAAGCGCTACCGGAATCGCGCGAATGGCGTCGACATCCCTGCGGTATTCGGGTGCCAGGCGGACCGTCAGCGCGAAGATCATCTCTCCTTCATAGACCTTGGAAACTTCCTGGCCGCCGATCGCGGCCTGGACCACGGAATTAATGTCGCTGATCGAGAAGCCGTAGCGCGCGGCCTTGGCGCGATCGATCTGGACGATCAAATTCGGCTGGCCGAGCAGGTTGAAACTGGCGGGGTCGGCGACGCCGCGGACGCCCGAGAGTTCGGTCTTCACCGATTTGGACAGCCGCTCCAATTCATTGAGGTCCCTGCCGAAGATCTTGATCGAGTTCTCGCCTTTCACGCCGGAGACGGCCTCCTCGATATTGTCCTGGATGTACTGCGAGAAATTGAAATCGACGCCGACGAATTCGCGATTGAGCTTCTCGCTCATCTGCTTGACCATCTGCTCCTTGGTCAGCCCAGATGGCCACGTGCCGGCCGGCTTGAGCGGAACGAAGAACTCGGCGAGAAACGAGCCGTCGGGATCGGTGCCTTCGTCACCGCGTCCCTGCTCGGAAAACACAGTCTGGACCGGCGGATAGCTCGATATGATGGCGCGGATCTTGGCCACCGTTTCCATCCCGGCCTCGAGCGTGATGGTGGGCGGCATCACGGCGCGGATCCAGAGGTTGCCCTCTTCCAGCTTGGGCAGGAACTCGGTGCCGAGTCGGAACCCCAGACTGAGGCACAGCACGAGAAACACCGCTGCGATAACAGCGGCGCGGCGATAGTTGCGGACCGCGCGCACCAGAACGGCCTGATAGAGCTTGCGGATATGGCGGACCACGAAGGTTTCGACTTCCTGGACATCGGCCGGCAGCAGCAATGAGGCCAGCACCGGTGTTACCGTGAAGGTCGCGATCACGGCGCCGAGCAATGCATAGGCGTAGGTCCGCGCCATCGGCCCGAAGATCTGGCCTTCCACACCCTGCATCGTGAAAAGCGGCAGAAACGCTGCGATGGTGATGATGACCGAAAAGAAGATCGCCTTGTCGACCTCGACCGCGCCGGTCAGGATCCAGCCAAGTTTGTCGCTGAGCCTGGCGCTGCGTCCCGGCGGCAGCCGTGGCGCGTGATGGGCGATCTGGCGGAAGATATTTTCCACCATGATGACGGTGCCGTCGACGATGATGCCGAGATCGATAGCACCGACCGACAACAGGTTCGCGGACTCGCCCCGCATCACCGTGATCATCACTGCAAGCAATAGCGCCACCGGAATTGTGGCAGCGACGATCAACGCGCAGCGGAGGTCGCCCAGAAACACCCACTGGATAAGAAAGATGAGCGCTACTCCGAACAGCAAATTATGCAGAACGGTCTGCACCGTGATCGCAACGAGATCGCCGCGGTCATAGAATGGCACGATCTTGACGCCGGCCGGCAGCGATCCGTCGGAGTTGATACGCTCCACCGCAGCGCGTACGCGCTTGACCACGTCCATGGTGCGTTCGAGTTTCTGCATCAGGACGATGCCGGTGACGACGTCGGTCCTGTCGTCACGGCCGGCGAGACCGAGCCGGGGCGCGTAGCCGATCTGGACCTTGGCTACGTCGGACACCAGGACCGGCACGCCGCCCTGTTGGGTCAACACGATATTGCCGATATCGTCCAGCGAGGTGACGACGCCGATGCTGCGGACATTGACCGATTGTTCGCCGATCGCGATGGTGCGGCCGCCCACATTGGAATTGCTGGCCGAAATCGCGGTCATGATCTGCGGCAGCGTCAGCCCATAGGCCATCATGCGGTCGAGATTGATCTCGGCCTGGAACTCCCTGGTCTTTCCGCCGAGCACGGCGACGTCGGCGACACCGGGCACAATGCGCAGCTTGCGTTCGACCACCCAGTCCTGCAGCGTCTTGAGCTTCATGACGTCCATGCCCGGTGGCCCGGTAAGCTCGTAGCGAAAGATTTCGCTGATGCCTCCGGCGGGCGAGATCACCGGCAGGACGCCGGCCGGCAGAACCGCATCCTTCAGCCGGTTGATGGTCTGCTGACGAACGAAATGATAGTCGCGGCCGTATTCGAACTGCAGACGGATAAAACCGAGCCCGTAGACGGTGTTGGAGCGGATGAACTTCAGGCCGGGCGTGCTGGCGACCGCGATCTCGATCGGAATCGTGATGTAGCGCTCCACTTCCTCCGGCGACTGGCCTGCCTGCTGGGCGATGATCTCGATGATCGGCGGCGCCGGATCGGGATAGGCCTCGATGTTCAGGGCCAGGAAAGCAACGCTGCCGAGACCGAGAAAGGCCACGTACGCGACCATCACCAGGAGCCGCCGCGAGAGGCAGAATGCGATCAGACTACGCAGCATCGATGGCCCCATACCGCCTGGTCACTGGCGCCACTCGTTGTCAACGAAGATCGCTCCCCGCGCGACCACCATTTCTCCGAAATCGAGACCGCTGCGAATCTGCGTCAAACCGTCCTGCTGGATACCGATGTCGACCACGCGGCGTTTGAACAGCCTCGGCTCGGTCTCGACCCAGACGGTGGCAACATTCCCCTCGCGGATCACCGCGTCCGTCGGCACCGCCGGGCTCGTCGATCCATCGTCGATACTGATCTTGAACATCGCGAACATCTCGGCCTTGAGCAATCCATCGGCATTCTCGATTTCGGATCGGACGACAACACGGCGCGTCGTCAGGTCCGACGCCGAGTTGATGGCGTTGATGCGGGCCTTGAAGATCCGGTCCGGCACCGCGGAAACCCTGGCCTCGATCTCCTGTCCGATACGCACCTGGGCGATATCCTGCTCGAAGATCTGGGCCTTCAACCACATCGTCGAGAGATCGGCGATCGTATACAGCGCGTCCCCTGAATCGGCTTTGACATGTTGCCCGGGCCCTACCTTGCGTGAAACGACGGTGCCGCCGATCGGCGCCGTGATCGTGGTCACGCGGCTGAGCATACCGGTCTGCTCGAGTTTCTGGATTTCCGCATCGGTACGGCCGAGAATCCGCAGCCGGACGCGCGCAGCTTCGAACGCCGTGTCAGCCGACCGCAGGTCATTTTCGGCGCTGGCGAGTTGCGCCTCGGCCTGCTGCAAATCCTTGGACGGCGCAGCCTTGCCCTCATGAAGATCGCGAACGCGCTTCTCGACGATCTGTGCCAGATTGTATTGGGAGGCTGCTTTTCTTTTTGCAGCCTGTGCCGCGATGAAATCGTTCTGTGGGACCAATTGCTCGGGGCTGTCGATTTCCAGCAGCGGATCGCCTCTCTTGACCTCGTCACCGGGCTTGGCAATCAGGCGGGTAACCCGGCCGGAGAATGGCGTCAGAACGATCGTGCTGGCATCTTCATTGTATCCGATCAGACCGATTGCCGACCTTTGCGCGCGGAACGAATAGGTCCCGACCTTCACGATCTGCAGCTGATGCATTTGATCCGGGACGACACGCAAAAAGTCCGCCCCCTTCATGGGGCCTTCCGCCACGGCGAACGATGCCATCAACGTCCCACCGAACAGCGGGGCAAGCAGTCCAAGCAAAAGCGCTTTCGCGGTCATTGACATGTCCTAGAGCGCGATGACTTTTCTTCGAATCGTCATCCCGCTCCATCTCTTTGATTTGAGCATGATCTTTTCGGAAAACCGGTACCCACTTTTCCGGATCATGCTCTAGACGATACCTCTGCCGCGCAACCCAAGACAAAGAAAATCGCGCGGGCCGCGCCCCGCAGCTCTACGCGTTCGCCGGCCAAGAAGCCGCCTGCAAGCCGGTGTCATGCAAGGGGGATCAAAACATGCGGTCGTCCGGTTTCCGCCGGTCAATCCACCTTGACGTTGGCGGCCTTGATCATCGGCCACCATTTTGCAATTTCGGCCTTCTGCCAGGTGCCGAGCGCTTCGGGCGTGAGCTTGTCCCTGGGCGGCATCTGCAAGCCGAGATTTTCGAGCTGCTTGCGTACCGCCGGATCGTTCAGGGCGTCAACCGCCGCGGCATTCAGCTTTGCGACGACATCCTTTGGCGTGTCCTTGGGCACCCAAAGGCCGGACCACAGCGTCATGTGGAATCCGGGCAACCCCGCCTCGTCGACGGTCGGAATGTCGGAAGCCGATTCCACACGCTTACTATCGGTGATGGCATAGGCGCGGATGTTGCCGGCGCGCACCTGTCCGATCGAGTTCGAAGTCTGGTCGACGATCAGATCGATCTGGCCGGCGACGAGATCGTTCATCGCGGGGCCGGTGCCGCGATACGGCACGTATTGCAGCTTGACGCCGGCGAGGTTCTCAAAATAGAGCCCGGCGATGTGGCTTCCGGAGCCCGCGCCTGCGGTCCCGGCCGTCGGCGGCGACGGCTGCGCCTTCAGCCACGCCAGAAATTCCTTCAGCGACGTTGCCGGGACCGCCTTCTTGCTGACGATGATCATCGGATTGCTCGGCAGCAAGGCAACCGGTTCAAGATCGGTGACGAGGTCGTAGCCGAGCTTGTAGATCGCGCCGTTGGCGACGTGGGTACCGAGATGGCCGAAGCTGACCGTGTAGCCGTCGGGCGGCGAACGCACCGCGCGGCCGACGCCGACCGAACCGCCCGCCCCCGTCACGTTCTCGACCAACACCGTTTCGCCGAGCGTGACCTTCATGCGCTCGGCGAGGATTCGCGCCATCGCATCCGACGGTCCGCCGGCGGCGAACGGCACGATGATGGTGACGGGACGCGTGGGAAAGTTCTGGGCCAACGCCTGACCGCCCAACGTCAGCACGGCCAACGCGGCCCAAATTGCCTTGCGCATCACACCCTCCCTGAAGCAACTCGCCTCGTCATTGCCTGCAACAAACGCATAGCGTTTGTGCAAGGGAGCGAAGCGACGAGGCAATCCATGCTTCCGATGCCGCCCTTATGGATTGCTTCGCTTCGCTCGCAATGACGGCCTAGAGTTTTGCATAGTCGATCGGCTGATGTCGATCGAGTGTACGCGTGACTGGCGGCAGCGGATATTTAAGCCCTGTGGCGCAATTGAACAGCATCACGCGATCGTTTTTCGTCACGCGCCCGTCGGCAAGGCTTTGCTGGTAGGCAGCATAGGTCGCAGCCCCTTCCGGACAAAGCAACAGCCCCTCCTCGCGCGCCACTTCGTTGAGCGCGGCAGAAATCCTCTCATCCGGCACCGCGATCGCAAATCCCTTGCTCTCGCGGACCGCGCGCAGGATCAGAAAATCTCCGACCGCCTGCGGCACGCGGATGCCGGACGCGATGGTGTGGGCGTCTTCCCAGCGCGGCGCGTGCTCGGTGCCGTTCTCGAAGGCTCGCACCATCGGCGCGCAGCCGGAGGCCTGCACCGCCACCATCCGCGGGCGCTTCGCGCCGATGAAGCCGATGGCTTCCAGTTCGGCAAACGCCTTCCACATCCCGATCAGGCCGGTGCCGCCGCCGGTCGGATAGAAGATCACGTCAGGCACCTCCCAGCCGAGCTGTTCGGCGAGCTCCAGCCCCATCGTCTTCTTGCCCTCGATCCGGTACGGCTCCTTCAGCGTCGAGGTGTCGAACCAGCCGGCTTTTGCCTTACCCTCGCCGACGATCTTGCCGCAATCGTCGATCAGGCCATTGACGCGATAGACGGTGGCGCCCTGCAGCTCGATCTCGCTGACGTTCACCTCCGGCGTATCGGCGGGGCAGAAGATCGTGGTCCTGATGCCGCAGGAGGTGGCGTAGGCCGCGAGCGCCGCGCCGGCATTGCCGTTGGTCGGCATCGCCATGTGCTTGATGCCGAGCGCCTTGCCCATCGACACCGCCATCACGAGGCCGCGGGCCTTGAACGAGCCGGTGGGAAGGCGGCCTTCGTCCTTGACGACGATCTCGCCGCCGCCGAGTTTTTTCGCTAGCTTCGGCAACCGGATCAGCGGCGTCGTGACTTCGCCGAGGCTGACGATGTCGGAGACCTTTCGGACCGGCAGCAATTCGCGGTAGCGCCACATGTCGGCGGGACGCCCCGCCAGCGCGTCCTTGGTCAGCGCCTTCTTCACGCCGGCGAGGTCGTAGCGCACCAATAGCGGCTTGCCGGCCTTGGAGAGGTTGTGGATCTGGTCGGCAGGATAATGATCGCCCTCCATCGCGCATTCGAGATGGGTCACGAACGTCGGACGTTCGATGGTCAGATTATCGTTGTCTTTCACTGATTGCTCTTTCGTTTCTTGTTGGGCGCGACCGGTGGGACACGCCTTACATATTCAGCACACGCCCATAAGCATCCAGCACGGCTTCCTTCATCATCTCCGACAGCGTCGGATGCGGGAATACCGTATGCATCAGTTCTTCTTCGGTGGTCTCCAGGTTCATAGCGACCACGTAGCCCTGGATCAGCTCGGTCACCTCGGCGCCGATCATGTGCGCGCCAAGCAGTTGTCCGGTCTTCTTGTCGAAGATCACCTTGATCAGGCCCTGGTCCTCGCCGAGCGCGATCGCCTTGCCGTTGCCGACGAAGGGGAAACGGCCGACGCGGATCTCGCGGCCCCCCTCTTTCGCCCTGGCTTCGGTCAGACCGACGGAGGCAATCTGCGGGTGGCAATAGGTGCAGCCGGGAATGAGGTTCTTGTCCATGGCATGCGGGTGCAGGCCCTTGATCGCCTCGATGCAGACCACGCCTTCATGCTCGGCCTTGTGGGCCAGCATCGGGGGACCCGCGACGTCGCCGATGGCGTAGATACCGGGCACGTTGGTCTTGCCGTAGCCGTCGATCACCACGCAGCCGCGGTCGGTCTTGACGCCAAGTTTTTCCAGCCCAAGGCCTTCGATGTTGCCGACCACGCCGACCGCCGAGATCACCCGCTCGAATTCGACCGTTTGCGGCTTCTTGCCGTCGTCGATGGTGGCAACGACGCTGTCGGCCTTCTTCTCGAGTTTTGTGACTTTGGTGTTGCTGAGGATCTTGATGCCCTGCTTTTCAAACTGCTTGCGCGCCAGGCCCGCGATTTCAGCGTCCTCGACGGGGAGAATCTGCGGCAGCACCTCGACCACGGTAACGTCGGCGCCCATGGTGTGGAAGAACGAGGCGAACTCGATGCCGATCGCGCCGGAACCCACCACCAGCAGCGATTTCGGCATCCGCTCCGGCACCATCGCCTCGAAATAGGTCCAGACCAGTTTCTTGTCGGGCTCGAGTCCCGGCAGCACGCGCGGCCGGGCGCCGGTCGCGATGATGATGTGCTTGGCCTGATAGGCGCCCTCGCCCAGCGCGCCCTTTGGCGCCTCGACGGCGGACTTCTTCACGGTGATCTTGCCGGGGGCGTCGATCGAGGCGTCACCCCAGATCACCGTGACCTTGTTCTTCTTCATCAGAAAACCGACGCCGTCATTGAGGCGTTTTGAAACCCCGCGCGAGCGCGCCACGACCGCCTTGGGGTCGAACGACACCTTCTCGGCAGAGAGCCCGTAATCCTTGGCGTGCTGCATGTAATGGTAGATCTCGGCGGAGCGTAAGAGCGCCTTGGTCGGGATGCAACCCCAGTTCAGGCAGATGCCGCCGAGATAGGACTTTTCGATGATCGCCGTCTTGAAGCCGAGCTGGGCTGAGCGGATCGCGGTGACATAGCCGCCCGGGCCGGAGCCGATGATGATGACGTCGAAGGATGTATCGGCCATGGCGGCTCCCGTTCAACTCAAGCAGTTGTTTCGCCGCGAGCGCGGCGATTGATAATAAGCACCCTGACCAGCCATTCGAGCGCGCCAATCAGACCAAGGATCGCCATCGCGGTCAGGACGATCGGTTGGGCGATGTTCCGCGCCAATTGCTCCCCGGCAAAGAACGCGGAGCGAAGAAATTCGAGCCCGACGGGGTTGAGCGCGACAACGGTGGCGAGCAGCATTGATATCCATGGCCAGCGTGTCCGGACATTCAACGTTGCCCCCTTTAATTGGCGCCGCTTACACCATCATCATCACGGGGTTTTCGATCAGCTGCTTGAAGGCGCCGATCAGCTCGGCCCCGAGCGCGCCGTCGATGGCGCGGTGATCGCAGGAAAGCGTGACGCTCATCATCTGCGCGATCTCGATCTTGCCGGCGCGCACCACGGGGCGCTCCTCGCTGGTGCCGACCGCCAGGATCGTGGCATGCGGCGGATTGATCACGGCGGTGAAGTGGTTGATGCCGTACATGCCGAGGTTCGACACCGCCGTGGTGCCGCCCTGATATTCTTCCGGCTTCAGCTTGCGTGCCCGCGCCCGCGCCGCATAATCCTTCATCTCGGCCGAAATCGCCGACAGCGTCTTGGTTTCGGCCTTGCGGATGATCGGCGTGATCAGACCGCCCGGCATCGCAACGGCCACGCCGATGTCGGAATGCTTGTGCTTGAGCATGCCGGCTTCGGTCCAGCTCACGTTGCAATTGGGAATCTTCTGCAGCGCGATCGCCATCGCCTTGATGACGAAATCGTTGACCGAAAGCTTGTAGAGCGGCTTCTTTTCCTTGTCCTTGGGCGCGGCGGCGTTGATCTCCTCGCGGGCGACCAGCAGCTTGCCGATGTCGCAGTCCATGGTCAGGTAGAAGACCGGCACGGTCTGCACCGATGCGGTGAGGCGCTGCGCAATCGTGCGGCGCATGCCGTCATGCGGCACGACCTCGTAGGAGCCATCTTCGAACAGCGCCAGAATCTGCTTGTCGGACATCCCGGGCGCAAACGCGCCCATAGGCGCGAGGCCCGGACCTGCCGCAGGCGCGGCAGCCGGGGCTTTCAAGCCCTTGCCGGATTTCGCGCCCTCGACGTCGCGCGCGACGACGCGGCCATGCGGGCCCGAGCCGGTGATACGTCCAAGTTCGATGCCTGCTTCCTTGGCGAGGCGGCGGGCGAGCGGCGACGAGAAGATGCGAGCGTGACCGTTTGCTTGCGGAGCCGCGGTCGCTTGCGGCGCGGGCGCCGCTGCGGGCGCCGGTGTTGGAGCCGGTGCGGTTGCAGCGGCAGCAGCAGGCTTGGGCGCCTCGGCGGGCTTTGGTGCGGGCGCAGCCCCCGCTCCGGCGCTTGCTGCCTTCACGTCCTCGCCGTCGCCGGCCAAAACCGCGATGATGTCGTTGACGGGCACATCCTGGGTACCCTCGGGCACCAGAATCTTCGCAATCGTGCCCTCGTCGACCGCCTCGACCTCCATGGTCGCCTTGTCGGTCTCGATCTCCGCGATTACGTCGCCGGACTTGACCTTGTCGCCCTCTTTCTTGAGCCATTTGGCAAGGTTGCCCTTTTCCATCGTGGGCGACAGCGCGGGCATCAAAATGTTGATCGGCATTGTCAGTGACCCTGTTGCGACCGGGACGTGGTTGAGCCCACATCGGTCGGCCGATTGATTTCGGCTTCGAACATGTCGACGATACGCGTCAGCGCCTCGTCCTCGGTGTAGCCGCTCTCGCGCGCATAGGCGCGGGAAGCGTGGCGGGCGATATCGACCAGCAGCAGGCCCCACATGTCAGGCTCCTCGAACGCGCGCTGGAACGCGATCGAGAGCCCGCCGTCGACCACGAAGGCGCGCAGCACTTCGACGGCATCCTCGCGGCCGATGACGTCGGGCGGCAACGGCTGTTCGTTGGGACCGGCCATGACCTTACCGATAGGCAACGGCCTTGGCGGCCGCGACCACCTCGGCCACGTTGGGCAATGCGAGCTTTTCGAGATTGGCGGCATAGGGCATCGGCACGTCCTTGCCGGACACCCGCGCCACCGGGGCGTCGAGATAGTCGAAGGCGTGTTCCATGATGCGGGCGGCGATCTCGGCGCCGACGCCGGATTGCTGCCAGCCCTCTTCCACCGTCACCGCGCGGCCGGTCTTCTTCACGGAGGCAACGATGGTCTCGGTATCCATCGGGCGCAGCGTGCGCAGGTCGATCACCTCGGCCTCGATGCCTTCCTTGGCCAGTTCATCGGCGGCCTTCAGCGCGTAGGTCATGCCGTTCGACCACGAGATCAGCGTCACGTCCTTGCCCGACCGCACGATCCGCGCCTTGCCGATCGGGATCACGTAATCGTCGAGTTTCGGTACCTCGCCGGTGTGGCCGTACAAGACTTCGTTTTCGAGGAAGATGACCGGGTTGGGATCGCGGATCGCGGCCTTCAGCAGCCCCTTGTAATCGGCGGCCGAGAACGGCGCGATCACCTTGAGGCCGGGAATCTGCGAGTACCAGGCCGAGTAATCCTGGCTGTGCTGGGCGGCGACGCGGGCAGCGGCGCCGTTCGGGCCGCGGAACACGATCGAACAGCCCATCTGGCCGCCCGACATGTACAGCGTCTTGGCCGCGGAATTGATGATCTGGTCGATCGCCTGCATGGCGAAGTTGAAGGTCATGAATTCGACGATCGGCTTCAACCCCGACATCGCCGCACCAACGCCGACGCCGGCAAAGCCGTGCTCGGTGATCGGGGTATCGATCACGCGCCGGGCGCCGAATTCCTGCAGCAGGCCCTGCGTGACCTTGTAGGCGCCCTGATATTCCGCGACCTCTTCGCCCATCACGAACACATCGGCGTCGCGCCGCATCTCCTCGGCCATCGCATCGCGCAGCGCTTCGCGGATGGTCTGAGTGATCATCTCGGTGCCGGCAGGGACTTCCGGATCGGGTTCGACGACGGCTGCCGGCGGCGCCTTTGCCTCGGCCTTCGGCTGGGGCGCCTCCGCCTTGGCTTCGGCGGGCGGTGCTGATTCCGCGGCCTTCGCCGCTGGCGCGCTCACCTTGCCCAGATCGGCGGCGCTCTCGCCATCGGCCAGAATGGTCGCGATCGGCGTGTTGACGGCGACATCGGCGGTGCCTTCCGGAATCAGGATCTTGCCGAGCGTGCCCTCATCGGTCGCCTCGACTTCCATCGTCGCCTTGTCGGTCTCGATCTCGGCGATAACATCGCCCGACTTGATCGTCTCGCCTTCCTTCTTCAGCCACTTCGCAAGGTTGCCCTTTTCCATGGTGGGCGACAACGCAGGCATCAGCACTTGAATGGGCATATCGGCTCCCGGAAATCACTCGTCAGTTGGTTCTGCGCTGGTTTGGTCTGCACGTAGCCAGAATCGCAAAACCGGTCCCACTTTTGCGGAATAATTGTTGAATTACCTGTAGACGTCGGTCCAGAGTTCGGAAGGATCGGGCTCGGGATCGCGCTGGGCGAAATCCGCCGACGCATTGACGATCTCGCGCACCTCGGCGTCGATGGCCTTCAATTCCTGCTCGCTGACCTTGGCCGCCAGCAGGCGATTGCGAACCTGCTCGATCGGGTCCTGATCGGTGCGGATCTTCTCGACCTCTTCGCGGGTCCGGTATTTGGCCGGGTCCGACATCGAGTGGCCGCGGTAGCGATAGGTCTGCATTTCCAGGATGAACGGCCCCTTGCCGGCGCGGCACCAGGCGACCGCCTCGTCGCCCGCGGCCTTCACGGCGCGGACGTCCATGCCATCGACCTGCTGGCCCGGAATGTTGAAGGAAATGCCGCGCTTGGAAAAATCGGTCTGGGCGGAAGAGCGCGTCACCGACGTGCCCATGGCGTAGCGGTTGTTCTCGATCACATAGATCACCGGGAGCTTCCACAGCTCCGCCATGTTGAAGCTCTCGTAGACCTGGCCCTGGTTGGAGGCGCCGTCGCCGAAGTAAGCGACACTGACGAGATCATTGCCGCGGTAGCGGTTGGCGAAGGCAAGACCCGTTCCGAGCGAGACCTGGGCGCCGACGATGCCGTGACCGCCGTAGAAATTCTTTTCCATGCTGAACATGTGCATGGAGCCGCCCTTGCCCTTGGAATAGCCGCCGCGGCGTCCGGTGAGTTCGGCCATCACGCCGTTGGCTTCCATCCCGCAGGCCAGCATGTGGCCATGGTCGCGGTATCCGGTTATGACCTGATCGCCCTGCTTCAGCGCCATCTGCATTCCGACCACGACGGCTTCCTGGCCGATATAGAGATGGCAGAAACCGCCGATCGCGCCCATGCCGTAGAGCTGGCCGGCCTTTTCCTCGAAGCGGCGGATCAACAGCATGTCCCGCAGCGCCGCCAGCTCCTGCGCCTTGGTGAATTCCGGTGGGGATCCGTTTGCCTTCTCCTGCCCTGATTCCTTCGCGACGACGCTTTTCTTGGGTGCAGCCATGGCAATTCCGGATGAGAGAGACGATCAGCCCTCTCTAACCCAACTCAAACCGCCGTGAAAGGATTGCGTGTGCTGGAGAAAATAATGCTATGCCGCACTGCAGCGCAGCGCGACATTTTCGAAATCGATTTTGTGGTTTTTTGAAATTTGCGGACTGCCACTTCGACGTCAATTCGATGACGGCTGCGTTCGTGACGTCGGTTTGAAAATCAGTTCGGCTTGATGGTCCGGACCAGGTCGCGCGGATTGGCGTAGTCGAGCTGGAAGCGCGCGCGCTCGTCGAGCATATCAGGGTCGACCCGGTCGGACCGCAACAGCGACACCCGCTGCTCGCCCTGCGCCCGCTCCCGCTTCAGGCGCGCCAGTTCCGAGGTCAGCGCGATGATCTCCTGATCGAGTTCCTGGCGCGCGTTCAGCCCGTATTTGCCGGTATAGGCGTTGACGCCGAAATAGCCGACCATCAGCGCCGCCATCGTGTAGAGGGCGAGGCCGGTCAGAATAGACTTCAATCGGGTGCGGGAGACCATGGGCCCAAGATGCGACGGCCGGGTTAATGGAATCCTAAGACGGCGGACGCGAGGCAACCACAGCGCTCCGCCGCCGTCATTGCGAGGAGCGAAGCGACGAAGCAATCCATCTATCCGTTATGCCGCGGCATGGATTGCTTCGCTACGCTCGCAATGACGGGGATAGAGCGGTTACTTGTTCTGCTTCTCGATGAACGCCGCGAAGGCGTCGACATATTGCTGCAGCACCTTCTGCACCGCCTCCTTCGTGAGCTGGCCCTTGTCGTCGAAGGCCTCGCCGACGCCGTTCAGATAGATTTCGGGCTGGCCGAGGATCGGGCCGGCGATACCGGGCAGGATGTTCTGCAGATGCTTGGCCGCGCTGACGCCGCCGAGCGCGCCGGGGGAATTGCTGACGATGCCGACCGGCTTGCCAAGGAACGAGCTCTTGCCGTAGGGGCGCGAGGCGACGTCGATGGCGTTCTTCAACACGCCGGGAATCGAGCGGTTGTATTCCGGCGTGATGAACAGCACGCCGTTCGACTTCTGCAGCTTTTCGCGGAACGCCAGCCAGTCGGCCGGAGGATTGGCTTCCAGATCCTGGTTGAAGAAGGAAATGCTTTCGAGCGTCGTCACGTCGAGCTTCAGCGAGGCCGGCGCCAGTTTTGCGAGCGCATTGGCGATCTTGAGCGAAAAGCTCTCCTTGCGGAGCGAGCCGACGATCGTGACGATGGTATGGGTGGCCATTGGATATCCCTCTTGAAGCTGAAGCGCCTGCCCTCCCTTACGCCAGATCGACGGAAAGATGCAAGTGCATGAATTGGCGTTTGTGCCAGCTTTGCGAGAAAATTCTTATCCCTCCGCATCGTGGCTGACATCAAACGGAACAAGCCGCCTCTTTCGGGCGGCTTGTCGGGTTCGTGACGTAATAAACGTGGCTGCCGAACTTCTCAGCCCTTGTTCGGGTTGATCAGGAATTTCTCGCCGGTTGAGCGCTTGTTGTAGATCGCGATGTTGGAGAGCTGCAGCGTCTCCTGCAGCGACACCACCTGCGTGTAGTGGCTGGCAAACGTCGTCTTGAGTTCGGAAGCGACGCGTTGGCGTAAGCGGCCAATTTCGGCGGGGCCGATCTTCTGCAGGAACGGCGTCAAGAGCCAGCCGCCGACCCCCCAGGTCAGCCCGAACGCCCGGCTCAATTCGGTCGGACGGTTATCGAGGCTGCCGTAGATGTAGACCTGCTTATACACGTTGGAGCCGTAACGGCTGTATTCCTTGGCGGTCTTGTTGGCCGCGATTTCCATGCAGGTGAGGATCTGCCCTGCGAGCTTGCCGCCGCCGATGGCGTCGAACGCGATCGTTGCGCCGGTTTCCACCAGCGCGTTGGTCAGATCGTCCATGAAGCTGTCTGCGGTGGAATCGACGACATATTTGGCGCCGATCTTGTGCAGGATGTCCGCCTGCTCCTTGCTGCGCACGATGTTGACGAGGCCGATGCCATCCTTGATGCAGATCTTGTTGAGCATCTGGCCGAGGTTGGAGGCGGCCGCGGTATGCACCAGCGCCTTGTGATTTTCGCGCCGCATGGTCTCGGTCATGCCGAGCGCGGTCAGCGGATTGACGAACCACGACGCGCCGTCGGCAGGCGTGGTGCCTGATGGCAGCTCCATGACGTCCCTCACCTTCATGGTGCGATACTGCGAGTACATCGCGCCGCCGATCATCGAGACATTCTTGCCCATCAGCGCTTTCGCAGCGTCCGACGATCCGGTCCTGATCACGACGCCGGCGCCTTCATTGCCGACGGGCAACGACTGATCGAGCCGGCCCCCCATCATCCGCATGGCGGCTTCGGGCATCTTCGCCGTCACCACGGGAGCATCCTTGGTGCCGGAAACCTTAGCGGTCGACATGTCGGCCGGGCCGATCAGCAGCCCGAGATCGGACGGGTTGATCGGCGAGGCCTCGACCCGGACCACGACTTCGTCGTCGGCCGGTTCGGGCGTCGGGACATCCACCAGCGACAGTTCGAGTTCGCCGCTCTTCTTGAGCAGCGAACGCAGTTGAAGCCCGCTTTTGCCGTCGCTCATCGCACGTCTCCCCAATTGTGTTGGTTATATCTGGATAGGCCGAAGCGTTACGCCAGAGCCTTCAACGCCGATTTGCCGGCATATATTGCCTGCGCGCCGAGTTGCTGTTCGATACGCAGGAGCTGGTTGTACTTGGCGGTGCGGTCGGAGCGCGCCAGGGAGCCGGTTTTGATCTGGCCGCAATTGGTGGCGACCGCGAGGTCGGCGATGGTGGAATCCTCCGTCTCGCCGGAGCGGTGCGACATCACGGAGGTGTAGCCGTACTTGTGGGCCAGTTCGACCGCGGCGAGCGTTTCCGTCAGCGTGCCGATCTGGTTGACCTTGATCAGGATCGAGTTGGCACGGCCGTTCTTGATGCCGTCGGCGAGCCGTGTGACGTTGGTGACGAACAGATCGTCGCCGACGAGCTGGCACTTCTTGCCGATCAAATCGGTCAATTCCTTCCAGCCGTCCATGTCGTCTTCGGACATGCCGTCCTCGATGGTGACGATCGGATAACGCGAGACGAGATCGGCGAGATATTTTGCCTGCTCGGAGCGCGAGCGGGTCTTGTTCTCGCCGCCATAGACATAGGCGCCGTCCTTGAAGAACTCGGTCGCTGCGCAATCGAGGCCGAGCATCACATCACTGCCCGCCTTGTAGCCGGCCTTGCCGATCGCGCTCACCACGAAATCAAGGGCTGCGTCCGCCGACGGCAGGTTCGGCGCAAAGCCGCCCTCGTCGCCGACATTGGTATTGTGGCCGGCCTTTTTCAATTCGCCGCGCAGCGTGTGGAAGATTTCCGAGCCGCAACGCAGCGCCTCGGCAAAGCTCGCAGCACCCACTGGCAGGATCATGAATTCCTGGAAGTCGATCGGGTTGTCGGCATGCACGCCGCCATTGATGATGTTCATCATCGGCACCGGCAACGTCCGCGCCGAGGTGCCGCCGACATAGCGATAGAGCGGCATGTCGAAGGATTCGGCAGCCGCCTTGGCGCAGGCCAGCGAGACGCCGAGAATGGCGTTGGCGCCGAGCCGGCTCTTGTTCGGAGTGCCGTCGAGATCGATCATGATCTGGTCGATCTGGACCTGTTCCTCGACGGCCTGGTCGCTCAGCGCCTCGAAGATTTCGCCGTTGACGGCCTCGACCGCCTTCTGCACGCCCTTGCCGAGATAACGCTTCTTGTCGCCGTCGCGCAGTTCGACCGCCTCATGCGCGCCGGTGGAGGCACCCGATGGCACCGCAGCGCGGCCGATCGAGCCGTCTTCCAGCACCACATCCACTTCAACGGTGGGATTGCCCCGGCTATCGAGAATTTCGCGGCCAATGATGTCGACGATGGCGGTCATGTCTTAAACTTTCCTGGGAATGGTGGGTCAGGTTTCGGGGGCGTCTTACACGGCGCGCAAGCAAATGTGAACGCTTTGGATCCGGCCTTTTCCGGACGATGGAGCCGGGTCAGGATAGACTGCTCCAAGGTTGATATCAGCGTCCAAACCTTCACATTGATAAGACGGGGTAACGCAATGAATCGCCGCCAGTTTCTTGGAACCGCCGCCGCCGGGATCCTCGCCGCGCCCGCCCTGCTGCGCCAGGCGAACGCCCAGGAAGGCCCGTTCCGGGTCAAATATTATCCGCTCGACTCTGGTGTAGGCGTCCACGACGTCACGCCCGCTCCCGACGGCGCGATCTGGTTCACCGGACAGCGCAACGGAACACTGGGACGGCTCGAACCGCGGGATGGCTCGTTCAAACTGATCAGTCTCGGCAAAGGCGCGGCTCCCCATAACGTCACCATCGGCCCGGACGGCGCGCCCTGGGTGACCGAGGGCGGCCAGAACGCGATTGCGCGCGTCGACCCCGGCGATCACAAGGTGACGCTGTTTCGACTGCCCGAAAAGGCGGCTTATGCCAATTTGAACACCGGCGTGTTCGACAAAGCCGGCATCTACTGGTTCACGGGCCAGTCCGGCATCTATGGCCGGCTCGACCCGAAATCGGGTAACATGACCGTATTCAAGGCGCCCCGAGGCGTCGGACCCTACGGCATCACGGTCACCCCGAAGGACGAGGTCTGGTACGCCTCGCTCGCTGGAAATCACATTGCGCGGATCGATCTGACGAGCGGTCAGGCGACCGTGGTCGAACCGCCCACACCCAAGCAGGGCGCGCGCCGGGTGTGGTCGGACTCCAAGGGCCGGATCTGGGTCAGCGAATGGAACAGCGGCAATGTGTCGGTGCACGATCCCGCCGACGGCTCCTGGAAGGCATGGAAGCTGCCTGGCACAAGCCCCCGCGCCTATGCCGTCTATGTCGACGACAAGGACAAGGTCTGGCTCACCGACTTCGGCGCCAACGCGATCGTTCGCTTCGATCCCGTGACCGAAAAGTTCAACGCGTTCCCGAGCGACAAATCGGGCGCGAATGTGCGCCAGCTCGACGGCCGGCCCGGCGAAACCTGGGGCGGCGAATCCGGCAATGACCGTCTCGTCGTGATCCAGACGGTCGCGCCTGCGTGAGATTGTTCGCGGTCCTGCTGCCGTTGTCCCTTCTCCTGCCCGCTTTCGCCAATGCGGAGGAAAACGGCGTGCGGGCGTTCACCCCCTGCCGCGCCTGCCACAGCCTCGATCCGGCCGAACGCGGCCTGCCCGGCCCCAACCTCTCAGGCGTAATTGGGCGCGCGATCGGCAGCGCCGCGGATTTCGACTATTCGCCGGTGCTGCGCAAGGCGCGCGACGAGGGGCTGCGCTGGGACGCGCAACGCCTTGAGACCTTCCTGGTCGACCCCGCCGGCATGTTTCCGGGATTGTGGATGTCGGTGCGCGGGATCGACGACGCGGCCGAGCGGCAGGCGCTAGTGCGGTTTCTGTCCGATCCAGCATCGCGCTAGCTGGCGGTTGACGGCCACGCTGGTTGCGTCCATGTCAGCCCTCGCAACAGGACGATCATGATGGCCAAAAAATCATTGCAGAAATCATTACAGCTCGGCCGCGCCGTGGAATGGCCGGACAGCCCGGAAAAGGCGCAGCTCGACCGCGTGCCCAATCCGCAAGGCGATACCAATTATCTGGTGCGCTTCACCGCGCCGGAATTCACCTCGATCTGCCCGGTGACGAGCCAGCCTGATTTCGCGCATCTTGTGATCGACTATGTGCCGGGCCAGTGGCTCCTGGAATCCAAATCGCTAAAGCTCTATGTCGCGAGCTTTCGCAATCACGGCGCCTTTCACGAAGACTGCACCGTGATGATCGGCAAGCGGATTGCCGCCGAGATCAAGCCGAAATGGCTTCGCATCGGCGGCTACTGGTATCCGCGCGGCGGCATTCCGATCGACGTATTCTGGCAGACCGGCAGATTGCCGAAGGGCATGTGGATCCCCGACCAGGGCGTCGCGCCCTACCGCGGGCGGGGGTGAACTTCGGAGCGCAGCTCAATGCCCGCTCAGCACCAGCGTCTTGATCGGCAGCAGCAGCGCCTGAATCCGCAACAGCATCGCGTGCACAAGTCCGGTCGCATCGACGACATGCAACCCGAAGCTCTTGAGCGAACCAAGTTTCCCTGACGAGATCAGTTCGTGATTGCTGGTGTAGGCGTTGGCGACGCAACTGCTTCCCGGCGTCACGCCCTCCAGCCCGCCCTTGTAGATCGGCTCCATGAAAACGAGAATGGTGCCCGGACGCACGGCGCTCTGCGCCTCAACCAGTTGTTCGCCGCCCCTGAACTGGCCCGCCGCGATGTAGTCCTGCACGTTGGTAACGACCATCGGAATGATCGTCCACGGCTTGGAAATACAGGTGGCCTCGGCCACCATTCCGACCTTCATGACCTGAGCCTCGATCTGCCCAAACCCTGCCGCCAGAGTACGCCGTCCCGCACCCTCCGGAATCAGAACGCCGGCCGTCCGTATCATTGGATTGACGATATCGCCCGGCCTCAGTCCGAACTGTTCGACCCGCCCGTCGACACCGGCGCGAATGAAGGTCTTGTCGAGATCGACCTGCGCTTCGGCCAGCGCGGCTTCCGCGCTTGCCTTCTCCGCCGGCAGCAACGCGCTCAGTCGCGTCGTCGCGGATTGTTTGGAAGCGGTCGCGGCGTCGAGCGAACCTTGCCGGCCCGCTGCGGCCACCTCGAGCTTTTCGATGTCGCGTTGCGGCACGATTCCGGGATTGCGTTTCTGCAATTCGCGCTTGGTGTCGAGCTCATCCGTTGCCTGCTGCAGCGCGCCTTTTGCCTCCTGAAGCTGGCCTTCCGCCTTCATGATATCGGCCTGCGCCGCCAGCATGGCGGCATCGACTTCGGCGATCTTGCGCCTGGCTGTCAGTAGCGACGCTTCCTGCTTGGCGCTGTCCAGTCTGAAAAGTACGTCACCTTGCTTGACGGGCGCACTGATATCGACGTGAACCTCCGCCACCCGGCCGGTCACTTCGGGCATAATCGGAACTGTGCGATAGTACAGCGTCGCCGATGAAGTCGACGGATGATAGTAGAAGATCATTGTGATCAGCGCGACGGTGAGCATCAGGCAGGAGATGATGCCAAATCGCAGTTCGAACCACACGGAGTAGAGCGTGATCTCGTGACCGAGGCGTTTGCCCTGCCGGTAGCGCCGATAAAGATAGTCCGGGAATATGGTCAGCAGCGAACACAGGAGCAGCTCAAGCATGGCTGTGCACCTCGCTGTTGGCGCCGGCGGCCTTCTCGATGCGGGCCTTGGCCTCGTCGGTTGCGGCAGCGTGCGCAGCGTCTCCGGCTGGCGGCTCGGTCGGGTCCTGTTCAGGCGGAACGCCAGCCATCTTCTCGACTGATCCGGCGATCCTGCGCAGCGGCGTGCTGAAGTCCGGCAGGTCGATCATGGCGAGGAGCAAGCCGATCACCCAGAACAGGTGGTTGTGCGTAAACAGCGACAGCAGGCCCAGCACGGCCACGATTTCAAACTGGAACTTCTGCGACTTGTGGGCCATCCGCTCCGGCAGCGAGTGCAGGTGCAAATAGAAATTGCCGACCGCGAGAACGGCGACGATCAGAAAAATGCCGACGACGACCATCAGAACGTCGGTGTCGCCTGGCGCGGTGATGAAGGATGGGAGATGATGGGGCGCGCTGGGGTGAATCGGCTCGCTCAAGGCAATCCTCCGTTCACAACGGACCAACGCACGGGGTCGGTCGACCCGGCTCGATCTTTGCACAATGTGAGAACTTGGCAAGCGCTGAACGTGCGCCCTGCGACGCGAGAGGGGTTGATCTCGATCGTTCGCCTTGAACCAGACGGCGGGTGCGGCCGACCACCGCACATGCACAATGCCTTATCCGCCATTCTCGGGCTGATTGTCCCGTTCTGTCTCATTGCCACAATCTCGAACGCGACAGCCGCACCGCCGGCAAAAGCGGCCGAAGACCGCTACATCGCCGCGCGCGACGCCGCGATCGAGAAAATTTCGGCGATCTACGATGCCGGAAACGCCGACGATGCGGCGTGGAAGGCCGAGGAAGCGGCAAGCGCCGATCTCGCGGCGCAGATGCGCGCCATTCTCAATGAGGCCACCCGCGCAGGCTTTGGCCCGGCGAGACTCCACATCGATACTTTCAACAAGGGCGACGAAGGTTTCGGCATGCTCGACGGGCTGCGCTTCGACGCCGTGGTCGGGAAGAACGGCGAAAAGGCCGGCCAGGACGGCGCCGATGGAAAGTATGTCGAGCCGAAGGCGCATATCATCGTCACGACGCAAACGCTGTTCGAACGATGGCTGCGCGCCCACAAGGACTGGTGGGGCAAGGACATTAAGAACGTGCCGCAACAGATCGGCGCGGCGCTGAAGGATGAGAGTTTTTATACCCAGGCGGTATCGAGCGGCGCTGCGGTGGTGAATTTCAATTCGCTGCCAATCGCAAGGCCTGCCGGCGCGACCTTCGTGCATGGGATGCTGGCGGGCCGGACCCAGTCGGACATTCCCGACGCAGCCGACACCGTATTCGTCTCTGCGATCGCCAATGGCAAGGTGTACGTCGCCTACGGATCGATCGATCCCAAGGTGCAAATTCCGGCCTGTATCGCCATCCGGGTCAGTTACAACAAGAAAGCCGAGCAGGCCGAGGACGACCTGCGGTTCGAGAAGATCGACAGGAAGACCTACGACAAACTGGGAAATCTGCGCCAGAAGGGCGAGGACGAATACAAGCGCTGCTTCACGCAGAATGCGCCAAAGCAGGCTTCGTTTGCGGAAGCAACCCGGCAGGCGCAAAAATTGCTTTCCGCGGCACTCAATATGCGCTGAGCAAGTCGACCTTGGCGTTGGCGAGGATCAGGGCAAGGATCAGGCGCCGGGCCAGCCGTGATCGTGCCGGCTTCCTGCTTGCCGTGCGCCCTGTCGCGGGCGGGCGACTATTTCTCGATGTGCCATGACCCGTCCCAGTCCTGGGGCGGCGGGTTTGCTTTGAAGCCTTCGATGCGGCTGATCAGCGTGGTCGACGGACCGTCATCGGGTGCCACCTCGAGCAAGGCGCCGAGCGCGCGAAGCGCATCGTCAAATCTCCGTTCGCGGTAGGCGGCAAGTCCTTCAAGATACTTGTCCCGAGACGCCAGTTGTTGCGATGCGAGTTCGCCTTTGCGTCCAAGGATTTCGAAGATCCGTTCCGAACGGGTCTGGCCCGCCACCACCACCCGATCGATCTCCCGAACCTCGATCGCGGCTTCCGCCGCAGTGAAGACCCGCTCTGAAATCAGATTGCGGGTGCCATACGCCTTGTTAGCACCCTCCAGCCGTGAGGCGAGGTTCACCACGTCGCCCATCACGGTGTAACTC
Source organism: Bradyrhizobium sp. AUGA SZCCT0283 (assembly GCF_018130385.1). Classification (GTDB taxonomy): domain Bacteria; phylum Pseudomonadota; class Alphaproteobacteria; order Rhizobiales; family Xanthobacteraceae; genus Bradyrhizobium. The sequence continues at coordinate 40,128 of NZ_JAFCLU010000007.1, forward strand.
ATCATGACGTCCGAGCCGATGCTGCCGACCAGCGCGTCGCCGGTCGCGATGCCGATCCGCAAATCGCAAGTCTCCATGGGGGTGCCAAGCACGCCAAGCAACTCTGGAATTTCGCGACGCAGCGTCGAAATACGCTCGATCATTTCCACGGCTGCGAGACAGGCAAAGCGGGCGTGATCAGCTTCGTCGACAAACGGAGGGCCCCAATAGGCCATGATGCCGTCACCGATATATTTGTCGATGATGCCGCGGTTGCTCCGGATCGGTTCGGACATGATGGACAGATAGCGGTTCATGACCTTGACCAGTCCCTGGGGCGTCATGCCCTCGCTCAGGCTGGTGAAACCCTTCAGGTCGCAGAACATGACGGTCATCACCCGCCGCTGGCCTTCCGCCGCGGTTAGGTTCGGCCGGTCGATCAATCCCTCCACGACGCGTGGATCGATATACTTGCCAAAAGTTTCCCGAACCCGCTGGTTGTCGCGCAGTTGCAGGACCATCCGGTTGAATGCTGCAGCCAGTTGTCCGATTTCGTCGCCCGTCGTCACATCGATGGATTGATCGAGGTGGCCGGCCTCGACCGCCCGCGTACCCTCCAACAACCGCTTCACAGAACGGATGATCCCGCCGCTGACGAGATTGGCGAAGGTGAATCCGACAATCGCAGCGAGCAACGTCACTATCGCCGAGGTCAGCACCGCCTGAGTCTGCTCCGATCGGATTTTTGCTATGGCGGCATAACTCACTTTCACCATCTCCCCGCGAACGGCATCTACGCCTTGATTGAGTTCATCGCGGAGCGCATCTGTTCGCGCCAAGCTGCGTCTCACGGCTGGGAAATCCCGCGCGTCAAGGTCGGCAAGCAGTTGCGACTGCTCTTGCCCCAGGTGACGGCGGGTCTGGTTCATCAGACTTTCGATTCGGCTCTCAATGCGCGCCAGCGCGGCGTTGTCCGAGGGCGTACTGGTGTCTGCTACGATCGCATCAATGGTCTTGCGAGCAGCCTGCGCCTCGCTCTCGACCTCGGCGCTCTTCGCCTCGTAGATCTGCTTTCGCAGCTTGTACCCGATCTCATCGGGCGGATCCTGCATTTTTGCGATCACCATACGGCGAAGCGCGAGAGCCCGCTCAAGCGATGACACACTGAGCCGTGTCAAATGCGCATTGACCGGAGCGTACCTGTCCGTTAGCTCATCGAGTAGATGGCCGACCCGCCCGACCATCACCATCGAGAGAATAGATATCGCCACCATCAGGATGATCAATCCGACGGCGATGGCAACGATTCGCCTTCTGATCGACTGCCTGATCACCGATCCGGACAGTTTCCGCAGGTTCTGGGTGAGCGTAATGGAAATGGCTGCGCTCCCGCCTGGGCTCGCGGATTTCGCCGAGGTACCCAGCATGACTGGAACCGTACCCATCATCGGTTATTGCGGGTTGGGTCGACGACCTTGATCTGGATCAAGGCCTATCTGCTTTAGTACGCGCTGAGGAGATCGACCTTGGCGTTGGCGAGGATCAGCCGCCGCGCCAGCAGCGCGGAAAGATTCCGCATGATCTTCATCGCGATCTGCGGGTGGAGCCGGCGATAATCGGCAAAGCTGTCGAGCGGCAGTTCGAGGCATTTCACGGCCGTGTCGGCCCAGACATCGGCGCTGCGGTGCGTTTCGATGATGGCCATCTCGCCGAATTCCATGCCCGGTCCAAGTGAAGCCAGCCGCACGCCGCTCGGCAGCTTCACGCTGACCATGCCGCTTTGCAGGAAGAACAGCGAATTGGCCGGCTCGCCTGCGCTGATGATACGCTGGCCAGCCTCGTAACGCCGCGCCGTCGACAAATCAGCCAGCGCGGCGATTTCGTCGGCGGCCAAATCGGCCAGCAACGCCTGTTCGCCGAGATGGCTGGTTTCCTTCGACGCGGTAAAGCCGCCATAGCGATAGATGATCTGGTCCTCCGCCCATTCGATGGCTTCGTCGAGCAGCGCAAAGCGCCGCAGCCTCCCCGGATCGGAGATGCGCGCGAAAATCGCCTGCCATACCGGCGATGTCGCCTCGAGGCCGGTCAGGATCGCCGTGACGCCGGTATTACCCAGGATCGTCAGGTTCTCGGCGAGAAGCTGAGCGCCCGCCGCGGTCAGATCGGGCACCCGGCGAAAATCGAGGATCAGCAGCGGCGCATTCGGCGGCTCACCGGCGAGCCGGCGCGTCACATGGTCGATTGTGGCAAAGTTGAGCGCGCCGACCAGTTCGACCACCCTGATATCGCTGTGGCGATCGTCCAGGATCTGCTGCTCATGCGGCTGGCGGCTGCGGCGCGACGAAATGCCGAAGATGTCGTAGTCGGCAATGATGCAGGTGCGGACATCGGCGCTGCGGTTCAGCATGTGCAGGTCGAAGCGCGATGACAGCGCCTCGCATACTTTCAGGCCGCGCACGCTGTTGCCGTGGCTGTCGAGGTTCGGCGAGAACGTGCCGAGCCCCATCTGGGACGGAAGCGCTGCGACAATGCCGCCGCCGACGCCGCTCTTTGCGGGGATGCCGACACGATAGATCCATTCGCCGGCATAGTCATACATGCCCGAACTGGTCATGACGGACAGCGTGCGGGCGACGACGTTGGGCGGAATGACGGAAACGCCGGTGACCGGATTGACGCCGCGATTGGCAAGCGTCGCCGCCATGACCGCAAGGTCGCGCGCCGTGACCAGGATGGCGCATTGCCGGAAATAGGTGTCCAGCACGGCATCGACGTCGTCCTGAAGCACGAGATAATTTCTCAAGAGCCAGGCGATCGCACGATTGCGGTTGCCGGTCAGCGCTTCGGAAGCGTGGACCGCGTCGTCGACGCCGAGTTCGCGCCCGGCGAACTGGCTGAGTTTCTCGCGAATGCGCTCGAAGGCGAAAGCGCCGTCGACCTGATGGATCAGACCGGAACAGGCGATTGCGCCGGCATTGACCATCGGGTTGAACGGCCGGTTGTCGCTGGTCAGGCGGATCGAATTGAACGCCTCGCCGCTCGGCTCGACGCCGATCGCAGCGGATACGCGCTCCTCGCCGACCATGTCGAGCGCAAGCGCAAACACGAAGGCTTTCGAGACCGATTGAATGGTGAAAGGCACGGCGCTATCGCCGACCTCGTAGACGTGGCCGTCGATGGTGACGAGACCGACGCCGAAATGTGCCGGATTGGCGCGCTTCAGCTCGGGAATGTAATCGGCGACCGCGCCGGAATGGTCCGACCTGAATTCCTCGTGGCAGGCGGCCAAAAACCGTTGAAGCGGCGGCTCGTTGGCGTAACCGGTATTTCTGGCGTCGAAATTGCTCTTGGCCGAACGGGTAATCTGGGCGTCCACATCATCACCTTAAATGGCAATAAATGAAGCAATCCCCGTGCCATGGCCGGCTACCTGACTTCGGCACCTGAACCCGTGCACACGCGGCAGATGTGCGTCATCCTGCCGCTAGCCCACCATTTCCTGCCATTCGAGCCGGATTTACGCCATGGTCGATCGGCCGGGGGAAACCAGCGCTGCCAAGGAGGCGGCGCGTAGCGGCATGAGCCATCAACATGACCAAGGAAACGACACCCTTATGGGTGTGGCTGTCGGTTGGCCTGTTGGCCATCGGCACCCTCGCCTATTTCACGACGGTCTATTTGGTCGAATACATCATCGGATTCTTGTGAGGGCGCCAGTTACGCCGCCGCAGCGTCCGCCGGCCGGGTCTGGCGCAGCAGCTTCGCGCAGACAAAGCCGAGCGCGATCATCACGGCCGCTGCGGTAAGCAAGGTCGGGACCTTGCCGGCGTGCTGGATGCCGAAACCATAGGCGATCGGGCCGATGGTCTGGCCCATGAAGAAGAAGAACGCGTGCAGCGACAGCGCGGTGGCGCGCGCTTCCGCCGATAATTCGCTGGCGAAGACCTGCAGGCTGCCGTGGATCATGTAGAATCCCCAGCCCATGAAGATCAGGCTGAGCGTTTGCAGTTTCCATTCCGGACCCATGGCCACCGCGATGAGCTGCACACCGACCAACGCCGCGCCGCCGATCATCATCCCGTTGACGCCGATCGTCGGCAGAAACCGCGATACCGTCAAGGTGTAGAACAGCCCGCCGACGGCGAAGCCCGCGATGACAATGCCCGCGATCGACAACGAGGTTTCGCCGAGTTCGAACAGGAAGGCCGCGATAAAGGGAAACAGCCCGAGCACGCAGCAGCCCTCGATGAACACGGCCCCGTAGCAAATGCGCGCATTCGGGTTGCTGAAGATGGTGCGATAGCCTTGCTTGAGGGCCGACAGGCTGGTCCGCGGCGGACGCGTCAACGCCGCGCCGCGAAATCCAACGGCCACCACAATCGAGGCCACCACGACAATCAGACCCAGCACGGCGAGCACGCCGCGCCAGCCGAGAAAGTCTCCGATCAGGCCGGACACCGAGGCACCCAGCAGATTGCCGGTCATGGCGCCGGCCAGCGTGCGCCCGATCGCGATCTGCCGCTTCTCAGCCCCGACGAGATCGCTGGTCAGCCCCAGCGCGATCGGAAACACGCCGCCCGAGCCGATACCGGCCAGAATGCGGGACGCAAACAACAGCGGGAACGACGTCGCCACCGCGCCGAGAATGTTGGCGAGGCCCAGCAGCGCCAGGCAAACCCCCATCAGGCGGGCCTTGCCGAACATGTCGGCAACGGCGCCGAGCACCGGCTGGATGATGGCAAAAGTGAAGGCGAAGGCCGCGGCGAAACTGGCGGCGGTGGCGATGCTGACGGAAAAATCCTCGGCCACGTGCGGCAACACCGGATCCAGCGCACGGGCGGACAGGGCTGCCGAAAAGGTCGCGAGCGCAATGATATTGAGCGCCGGCGGCGTTCGGCTGGATGCGGTCACTGCGAAGCGTTCTTGGCAAGCGCGTCGAACGCCATCAGCCTCTTCACCAACGCCTCGAACTCGCGCAGCGGCACCATGTTGGGCCCGTCCGACGGCGCGTGGTCGGGATCGGGATGGGTCTCGATGAAGACGCCGGCGACGCCGACCGCGACCGCCGCGCGCGCCAGCACGGGCACGAATTCGCGCTCGCCACCCGACGACGTCCCTTTCCCGCCCGGCTGCTGCACCGAATGGGTGGCGTCGAAAATGACGGGCGCGCCTGTGCGCGCCATGATCGGCAGCGCACGCATGTCCGACACCAGCGTGTTGTAACCGAACGAGGCGCCGCGTTCGGTGACCAGCACGTTCGGGTTACCGCCGCCGGTGATCTTGGCGACGACATTGGCCATGTCCCACGGCGCGAGGAACTGGCCCTTCTTGACGTTGACGGCTTTGCCGGTCGCGGCGGCCGCCAGCAGGAGATCGGTTTGCCGGCACAGATATGCCGGGATCTGCAGCACGTCCACCGCTTGCGCAACTTCGGCGCATTGCGGAGGTTCATGCACGTCGGTGAGGACAGATAATCCCAGCGACGAGCGAATCTCTGCAAAAATCGGCAGCGCCTGCGCCAGGCCAATGCCGCGCGGAGCCGATCCACTGCTGCGGTTAGCCTTGTCGAACGAGGTCTTGTAGACGAGGCCGATCTTGAGCCGACCGGCGATCTCCTTCAGCGCGCTCGCCACTTCGAGCGCGTGCGCGCGGCTCTCGAGCTGGCACGGCCCGGCGATAATCGAAATCGGCAGATCGTTGCCGAATTTGACCGATCCAACGGTGACGACCGGAGCTGCGTCGAGTTTCGCGTTCAAGGGATTTTCCTTCGTATCTGCCGCGGACCATGCCGGTCCGCATCATCAGGATCAACCCCAATCAGTCCCTGAATATCAGGGTTGCGCCGCCGGTTATTTTACCGCCGAAAACGCCGTCGGCACCAGCAACTGGCTGACGATGTTGTCGATGATCTGGCCGTCCTCCTCGCTCTTGGCGCGGCCGGCGATCCAGTCGGGATCGGACTGGAATGCGGTCCATTTCTTCTCGCGATCGGCCAGCGAGTCCCACGCGACGAAGTAGGTCAGCTCCTGATTGGAGGTGCCGATCAGCGTGGTGTAGAAACCGGCCTGCTTGATGCCGTGCTTGTCCCACAGTTTCAGCGTCAGCGTATCGAACCGCTTCATCAGCGCCGGCAGGCGGCCCGGCAGACAGCGATAGACGCGCATTTCCATGATCATCGGCTTCACTCCTTCAATTATTGTTCTTGCAGTTCACGGGAGGAATTTGTCGCAACAATTCAATCGTTCGTCAAAGGCGGAGCCGCAGGGTGGGCAAAGGCGCGCTCTTCGCGCCGTGCCCACCATCTATCCAGACTGTTCGTCTCGAAATGGTGGGCACGCATCGGGCGCGCGTTCGCGCGACCCGGTGGCTTTGCCCAACCTGCGATTCCGCAAACGTCTACACCAACCGGCTCTGCACCACCGCCGCCTGAATGAACGACGCAAACAGCGGGTGTGGCTCGAACGGCCGCGACTTCAGTTCGGGGTGAAACTGCACGCCGATGAACCAGGGATGGTCCTCGTATTCGACGATCTCCGGCAGCACGCCGTCGGGCGATAACCCAGAGAAGCGCAGGCCGTGCTGTTCGAGCCGGTCCTTGTAGGCGGTGTTGACCTCGTAGCGGTGGCGGTGGCGTTCCGAAATCTCGGTCGCTCCGCCGTAGACTTCCGAGACGCGGCTGCCGCGTTTGAGCGCCGCGGGATAGGCGCCGAGCCGCATGGTGCCGCCGAGGTCGCCGGTCTTGGACCGCTTCTCCAGCTCGTTGCCGCGCAGCCATTCCGTCATCAGGCCGACCAGCGGCTCCTTGGTCGGGCCGAACTCGGTGGAGTTGGCCTCCTCGATGCCGACGAGATTGCGCGCGGCCTCAATGACCGCCATCTGCATGCCGAAGCAGATGCCGAAATACGGCACGTCGCGGACGCGGGCGAACTGCGCCGCGCGGATCTTGCCCTCGGCGCCGCGCTGGCCGAAGCCGCCGGGCACCAGAATGCCGTTGACGTGTTCGAGGAACGGCGCCGGGTCCTCGTTCTCGAACACTTCGCTCTCGATCCAGTCGAGATTGACCTTCACCTTGTTGGCGATGCCGCCATGGGAGAGCGCCTCGATCAGCGATTTATAGGCGTCCTTCATGCCGGTGTATTTGCCGACGATGGCAATGGTCACCGCGCCTTCGGGGTTGCGCACGCGCTCGTTGATGAGATGCCAGCTCTGCAGCGCTGGTGGAATTTTCGGCGAGATGCCGAACGCGGCCAGCACCTCGTCGTCGAGGCCGGCGGCGTGGTAGGCCTCAGGGACCGCGTAGATATTGTCGACGTCCCTCGCTTCGATCACGGCGCTTTCGCGCACGTTGCAGAACAGGCCGAGCTTGCGCCGCTCTTCCTTCGGGATTTCACGATCGGTGCGACACAAAAGGATATCCGGCTGGATGCCGATCGAGCGCAGTTCCTTCACCGAGTGCTGGGTCGGCTTGGTCTTGAGTTCGCCCGCGCTCGGAATGAACGGCAGCAGCGTCAGATGAATGTAGACGGCATGATCCCGCGGCAGTTCGTTCTTGAGCTGGCGGATCGCCTCGAAGAACGGCAGGCCTTCGATGTCGCCGACGGTGCCGCCGATCTCGACCAGCACGAAATCATATTCGTCATTGCCCGAGAGCACGAATTCCTTGATCGCGTTGGTGACGTGCGGGACGACCTGGATGGTCGCGCCGAGATAATCGCCGCGGCGTTCCTTGGTGATGATGTCCTGATAGATGCGTCCTGTGGTGATGTTGTCGGCCTTGGTGGCCGGACGCCCGGTGAAGCGCTCGTAATGGCCGAGATCGAGATCGGTCTCGGCGCCATCGTCGGTCACGAACACTTCGCCGTGCTGATACGGCGACATCGTTCCGGGATCGAGGTTGAGATAGGGGTCGAGTTTGCGGAGACGGACCTTGTACCCGCGGGCCTGCAGCAGGGCACCGAGTGCCGCCGATGCCAGACCCTTTCCGAGCGAAGAAACCACGCCGCCGGTGATGAATATGTACCGCGCCATGGGACTCAACCTTTAAGGCCACTGGCCCGATTCGCCAAAACGAATCGCATGCACGGGCGAACATTCTGCCGGGCTGTGGGTGACGTGAATTTTAAAGCGATATCAGAGCATTGATGGGAAGTTCTGATACAGGACGGTAGAGGCCGTCCTGCATAGCCACCCTGCTTTATTGCGAACGCGGGGCCTGCGGACCCGACTGGCCCTGCTGTTCATCCACCTTCTTGAGCGTATCGAGCACGCCGCCGGAGGTCGGCGGGGCGACCGGCGTCGCGCCACCCGGCTGGGACTGCGTCGCCGGCGCGGTGCCGAGGATTGAGGCCGGCTTGCGGTCGATGCCCGCGATCCAGGCCAGCGCCATGCTGGTCAGGAAGAAAAGCCCCGCCAGGATCGCCGTCGTCCGCGTCAACAGATTGGCGGTGCCGCGGCTCGACATGAAGCCGGCGCCGCCGCCCATGCCAAGGCCGCCGCCTTCGGATTTCTGCAGCAGCACGGCGCCGATCAGCACCGAGACGATCATGAGGTGAACGACGATAATGACGGTCTGCATCTCAAAACCTTCCGTCACAAGCTGACAGCGCCGGGCTTCGGCTGCACCAAGAGCTTGCGGGTTTTCCTGAAGTTGCGCGGTGTTACACGATCGGACGGGGCATTGTCACCCCCAACAGCAGACCGGGAGATAATTGCCGCAGGCGCTACGGCAAGGCTGTCCCCAGCTTTCGCCGACGCTCGAATCCGCACTTGAGGTCGCGCCTATTTCTCTTATAATAGACAAATGGGCACTATAGTAGACGACCTCAGCACCCGCCTCGCCCAGCGCCTGCGGCTTGAGCGCGACAGCCGCGGCTGGTCGCTGGCTGATCTCGCCGAGCGCTCCGGGGTTTCCAAGGCCACCATCAGCAAGATCGAGCGCGCCGAGGTCAGCCCGACCGCGGTGGTGCTGGTTCGGCTCGCCAGCGCCTTCGACCTCACCCTCGCCGGCCTGATGCTGCGCGCCGAAGGCCAGGGCGAACGTCTTTCGCGGGCCGCCGAGCAGCCGGTGTGGCGCGATCCCGAAACCGGCTATCTGCGCACGCAGGTATTCAACCGCCCCGATCATCCCGTCGAGATCATCAAGGTCGAGATGCCGGCAAAGCAGCGCGTGACGCTGCCCGCCTCATCCTACGCACACATCCGCCAGGTCCTCTGGGTGTTGTCGGGCGCGCTCGTCCTGATCGATGGCGGCGAACGCCACGAACTCCGCACCGGCGACTGCCTCGGATTCGGCCCGCCCGCGGAAGTGACGTTTGCCAACGAGAGCGCCGCACCCTGCACTTACGTCGTTGCCCTCGCCCGGAGCTAGCTCGCAATGTCGGAGATCGACATCAGGCGTTCTCCGGCCGGGCCAGCGGGTCAGGCAACCCCCGCTCCCGCCGGCCACAATGGCGGTCCGCCGCTCGACCAAGAGCACACGCCGGAATGGGGCAACGACGGAATTGGAAATTACTTTTACTGGAAGGCGGCGCATCGCGCGGCCTGGAAAAACCCCTCGCCCGGCATCGTCGCGTTCCGCATCCGAAAAGCCGAGCGGCTGGGCCTCACTTACGAAGAATACACGCTGGAAATTCTCGAACGCGGCCGTCACCTTCAGATCGAGGATGTCGAGCGGATAGCAGAGATCAAGCGGGCGCGCGCCGCCCGTGCCGTCAATCATCGAACCTGAACTTCACGGAAATTCATCCTGATGTCGGATATTGAGATCAAAGCCTTGAGCGCTTCGCCCGAAATTCGCGCGACGCTCAGTGAAATCCTGATCGAAACCGTGGCGAATGGCGGCTCGGTCAGCTTCATGCATCCGCTGTCGCAGGAGGCGGCGGAGGCGTTCTGGTCGAACTCGCTCAGCGCGGCGGGCCGCGGCGAGCGGATCATTCTCGGCGCCTTTGACGGCGATAGGCTGATCGGGACCGTCACGCTCTTGCTCGATCTTCCGCCGAACCAGCCGCACCGCGCCGAGATCGCGAAGATGATGACCCGCGTCAGTCACCGCCACCGCGGGATCGCCACGGCGCTGCTGCGCGAGGCCGAGCGGATCGCGATCGCGCGCGGGCGCTGGCTATTGGTGCTCGATACCGCCGAGGACGAGGGCGCGGCGGGCCTCTACGAGCGGATGGGATTCAAGCTGACCGGCGTCATTCCGGACTACGCGCTCAAACCCCATGGCGGCCTCACCGGCACGCTGATCTACTGGAAGCGGCTACAGGAAAGCGTACCCGCCTTGAGCTAACAGGCCTCCGCGATCGCCAAAAAGTCCGTCGCCTTCAGGCTGGCGCCGCCAACCAGCGCGCCGTTGACATCGGCGACCGCCATCAGTTCCGCCGCGTTGGAGGGTTTCACCGAGCCGCCGTAGAGAATCCGGACCCTGCTACCTTCCGCCTTGAACCGGCTGGTGAGAACACCGCGAATAAAGCGATGAACTTGCTCGACATCTCCGGGTGTCGGCGTCAGCCCGGTACCGATCGCCCAGACCGGCTCATAGGCCACCACCAGATTGGCCGCCGTCGCGCCATCCGGCAACGAGCCCGCAAGCTGCGTGCCGCAGACATCCAGCGTCTGGCCGGCATCGCGCTGCTTCTGGGTCTCGCCGATGCAGACGATTGCCAAAAGCCCCGCCCGCCAGGCTGCTTCCGCCTTCTGGCGAACCAGCGCGTCGGTTTCGCCATGGTCGGCACGGCGCTCGGAATGGCCGACAATAATGGCGCTGGCGCCGGCATCCGCCAGCATTTCCGCCGAGAGATCGCCGGTATGGGCGCCCGAGGCCTTTGGGTGGCAATCCTGGGCCCCAACGGCGAGTTTTGAATCGAGTGCCTTGTCGGCGAAACCGGCGATCAGGGTGGCCGGGGGGCAAACCAGCAGGTCGGCCTTGCCGGCCAGCGCGCCTGCGCCGGCGATCATGGCTTCGAACTCGGCCAGGGAGGATTTCAGGCCGTTCATTTTCCAGTTGCCGGCGATCAGCGGCCGGATGGCGTCGGTCATGTCAATTATCCCGCAAATGTAAGCGTTACAGATGCGCTAGCAGAGGCAGGCCGCCAGTTCCAGATACCGGTCGGGCGATCCCTTAACTCATCCCTTGGCCGTTAACCGCTTTAAATGGCCCACGCTGCGGAGGTTGCGAGGGGGGCGCTGCCACTTTATGATGCGTTATCAACTCGGTGACGCCCTGTTGCGGAAGTCGATCCTGAACGGAATCGAATTTTCGTTGGGCATGACCCGGTTCCCCCTCTCCTGCAAAACAAGTTGGACCCATGCTTCGAGGAATTCGGAAAGCCTCATCAAACTGGCTCGGCAAGGTTGTCATGGCCACCGTGATGGGCGTTTTGATTGTCAGTTTCGCAGTCTGGGGCATCGCCGACATCTTCAAGGGGTTCGGCCAGTCGTCGCTCGCCAAGATCGGCAAGACCGAGATTTCGACCGAGCAATTCCGCCAGATCTACACGGAAAGGCTGCAGCAGCTCGGCCGCAGTTTCGGCCGTCCGCTGACCTCGGAACAGGCCCGCGCCTTCGGGCTCGACCGGCAGGTGCTGCAACAGACCATCGCCGACGCGGCGCTGGATGAGGAAGCACGGCGCATGGGGCTTGCCCAGTCCCAGGAAGAAACCATGCGGCTGATCTACGGCGACCCGAATTTCAAGGGATTGGGCGGCAAGTTCGACCCGGCACGCTTCCAGGCCACGATCCGCCAGTTCGGCTACACCGAGCAACGCTATCTTGCCGAACAGCGGCGTCTCGGGCTGCGGCGCCAGATCGCCGGCACCGTCACGGCCGGGGTGGAGCCGCCGAAGGTCCTGATCGACGCCATGACCCGATTCCAGAACGAGCAGCGCGCGATCGAGTACGTCAAACTCGACGCCGCGCAGGCCGGGACGATCGATCCGCCCTCGCCCGAGGCGCTGGCCGCCTATTTCGAGGACCGCAAGACCCAGTTCCGCGCACCCGAATATCGCAAACTGTCCTTTGTCGTGATCAGCCCCGAAGAGATCGGCAAATGGACCGAGGTCTCCGACGAGGACGCCAAGAAGATCTTCGAGCAGCGCCGCGACCAGATCGGCACGCCGGAAAAGCGCGAAGTGTCGCAGATGGTGTTTCCCAACGAAGGCGAAGCGCAGGCCGCGCGCAGCCGCATCACGTCGGGAATGTCGTTCGACGACCTCGCCAAGGAGCGCAATCTCAATCTGGCCGACGTCGACCTCGGCATGATCGCAAAGAGCGCGATCATCGATCCGGCGATTGCGGATGCGGCGTTTGCGCTGCCATCGGGCGAAGTCAGCCAGCCCGTGCAGGGGCGCTTCGGCGTGGCGCTGGTCAAGATCGGCAAGATCGAGCCGGGCGTGACGCCGACCTATGAAAGCGTTGCAGCCCAGGTGAAAAAGGAACTGGCGACCGAACGCGCACGCGCCAAGGTCAACGAAATCCAGAACAAGATGGAAGACGAGCGCTCTGGCGGCGCCAATGTGGTGGAGGCTTCGCAGAAGCTTGGCCTGACCCCCGTCACGATCGAAGCCGTCGACCGCTCCGGCCGCACGCCCGACGGCCAGCCCGTGGCCAACATTCCGCGCGGCCTCGACGTGGTCTCGCAGGCCTTCAACAGCGATGTCGGCGTCGATAACGAACCGCTCCAGTTTGCCGGCGGCTACGTCTGGTACGACGTGCTCGGCGTCACGCCCTCGCGCGAGCGCCCGCTCGACGAGGTTCGCAGCCAGGTCGAGGCGAAATGGCGCGAAGACCAGATTTCGAGCAAGCTGCGCGCGAAGGCGACCGAGATGGTGCAGAAGGTCGAGCAAGGCAGCACGCTCGCGGCCGAAGCGGCTGCGGTTGGATCAAAGGTCGAGACCGCGACCGGCTTCCGCCGCGACGCCCAGCTTTCAGGCGTACCCTCGGCCGCCATCACGGCCGCGTTCCGGACGGCCAAGGACGGCGTCGGGCAGACGCCGGGCGCCGGTGGCAGCGAGTGGATCGTGTTCCGTGTCACCGACGTGACCGTGCCACCGGTCGACACCGCCTCCGATGAGCTGAAGAAACTGAAGGACACGTTGCAGCGCGGCCTGACCGACGAACAGGTGGCGCAATACGTGACGAAGATCGAATCCGAGATCGGCACCTCCATCAACCAGGCCGCCTTCGCGCAGGTGACGGGCGCTAACAACTGAGCATGATCGGCCGGGAGCGCCGGTCATGCTTCATGACGACACCCAATCCTGAAAGCCCAAGCGATGGACGACCTCAAATCTATCATCGGAAAAGTCGCCACCGGCGCGACGCTGTCGCGTGAAGAGGCGGCCTCCGCCTTCGACAGCATGATGTCCGGCGAGGCCACGCCCTCGCAGATGGGCGGGCTGCTGATGGCGCTGCGGGTCCGCGGCGAGACCGTCGACGAGATCACCGGTGCGGTGTCGGCAATGCGCAGCAAGATGCTGCGGGTTAAGGCGCCCGCGGACGCCGTCGATGTTGTCGGTACCGGCGGCGACGGCTCCGGTTCGGTCAACGTCTCGACCTGCGCGGCCTTCATCGTCGCGGGCGCCGGCGTGCCCGTCGCCAAGCATGGCAACCGCGCGCTGTCGTCGCGCTCGGGCGCGGCCGACGTGCTGGCTTCCCTCGGCGTCAAGATTGATCTCACGCCTGAGCAGGTCGGCCGCTGCGTGGCCGAGGCCGGCATCGGCTTCATGTTCGCGCCTGCGCATCATCCGGCCATGAAGAACGTCGGCCCGACCCGGGTCGAGCTTGCCACCCGCACGATCTTCAATTTGCTCGGACCGCTCTCCAATCCGGCCGGCGTGAAGCGGCAGATGGTCGGCGTGTTCTCCAGGCACTGGGTGCAGCCCTTGGCGCAGGTGCTGAAAAACCTCGGCTCCGAATCCGTCTGGGTCGTGCACGGCTCCGACGGGCTCGATGAAATCACCCTGACCGGCCCGAGCTTTGTCGCCAGCCTCGACAATGGCAAGATCACCACCTTCGAGGTGACGCCGGAGGATGCAGGCCTCACCTGCTGCAGCGGCGACGCGCTCAAGGGCGGCGATGCCGACGCCAACGCGGTGGCGCTGCAGGGCGTGCTCAACGGCAAGCCCAGCCCCTATCGCGACGTCGCGCTGTTGAACGCCGCGGCCGCGTTGATCGTGGCGGGCCGCGCCAAGGACTTGAAGGAAGGCGTCGCGATCGGCGTCAAATCGCTCGACAGCGGCGCTGCAGCGGCCCGGCTGAAACACCTGATCGCGGTTTCGCGCGGCTGATCCGAGGGGCGCCAGAGATGTCCGATATCCTGACGAAGATCGAAGCCTACAAGCGCGAGGAAATCGCTGCGGCCAAGCGGGCGCATCCGCTGTCCGAGGTCGAAGCCCGCGCCAAAGCGGCTTCGCCGCCGCGCGGCTTTCTGCGCGCGATCCGGGACAAGCTTTCGCGCGGCGACTACGCGCTGATTGCCGAGGTGAAGAAGGCCTCGCCGTCCAAGGGGCTCATCCGCGCCGATTTCGACCCGCCGGCGCTGGCAAAGGCCTATGAGGCCGGCGGCGCAGCGTGCCTGTCGGTGTTGACGGATACGCCCTCCTTCCAGGGCCATCTCGATTTCATGGTGGCGGCGCGCGCGGCCGTGAATCTACCGGTGCTGCGCAAGGACTTTTTGTTCGACACCTATCAGGTGGTGGAAGCCCGCGCCCATAACGCGGACTGCATCCTGATCATCATGGCCGCGCTCGACGACGCCACGGCCAAGGATCTCGAGGACGCGGCGATCGCGCTAGGCATGGATGTGCTGATCGAAATCCACGACCGCACCGAGCTCGATCGCGCGCTAAAGCTTCGTTCGCCGATGATCGGCGTCAACAACCGCAACTTGAGGACCTTCGAGACCACGCTGGCGACCAGCGAGGCGCTGGCGCCGCTGATCCCGCGCGACCGCCTGATGGTCGGCGAAAGCGGCATCTTTGCGCCCGCGGATCTCGCCCGCCTCGAGCGCGTCGGCATGTCGACCTTCCTGGTCGGCGAAAGCCTGATGCGGCAGGCCGATGTGACCGCAGCGACCCGCGCGCTGCTGACGCGTGCCGATACCCCGCGCGCGACCGGGACCGGCTAGTAGATGGCGCGGAAGGCTCCCAAAGGCGGCTCCGCCCTCACCCATATCGATGCGTCGGGCGAAGCGCGGATGGTCGACGTCTCGGCCAAGGCAGCGACCGAGCGCACGGCGGTCGCCGAGGGGCGCGTCGTCATGGGCAAGGCGACGCTCGACCTGATCGTCTCCGGCAACGCCAAGAAGGGCGACGTGCTGGGCGCGGCCCGCATCGCCGGTATCATGGCGGCCAAGCGCACCTCGGAACTGATCCCGCTGTGCCACCCGCTGCCGCTGTCGAAGGTCACCCTCGACATCACGCCCGACAAAAAACTGCCCGGCTGCATCGTCCGCGCCACCGTCAAGGTCACCGGCCCCACGGGGGTCGAGATGGAAGCGCTGACGGCGGTGTCGGTCGCGTGTCTTACGATCTACGACATGATCAAGGCGGTCGAACGCGGCGTTCGCATCGAAGATATCCATCTCGTCGAGAAGATCGGCGGCAAGTCCGGGCATTATCGCGCCGAGCGCTGAGCTCGGCGACCGGCGTCGCCGTCGTCACCCGTGGGTGTGGCCGGTTCCATCTTCGAACGATGCTCCCCTATGGTTGCCGGCGGAACCCGCTGCCACCGGCTAACGCTTCATTAACCAGGCTTGCTAACGTCAACTCCATTTCGGCGCGCTATCGAAGTCATGGGCCGGGGGTTGGGAGAACTCCGCTTCCGGAAGTTCATTTCTCGGCAGCGATCGCGTTCAATGGCATCGACCGGCACCACCTCATTCAGGATTGCGTCCGCCTTCCGCGGCGGCCCGATCCGCTGGTTGATCCTGGGCGGCACGCTCCTGATCGCCGCCATCGCCATCGGCGCGACCATCATGGCCGGCAATTCCCGCGAGCGCGCGCTGCGCAGCAGCGAACGCGAGCTGGAAAACACCGTGCTGCTGCTGGCCCGCCATTTCGACCAGCAGCTCGAAGACTTCCAGGTCGTGCAGAAGGACCTGATCGCGTTCATGCGTTCCAGCGGGATCGCGACCGTCGAGAACTACAAGCGCCGGATGTCCGGCCATGACATCCACCTGATGCTGAAATCCAAGATCGAGGCGCTGTCCTATGTCGGCGGCGTCAACGTCTTCGACGCCGAGGGCAACCTGATCAACGCATCGGCCGCCTGGCCGGCGCCGCCGGTCAACTCGGCGGACCGCGCCTACTTCAGGACCTTCAAGTCCGACCCGCAATCGCCGGAAATGCTGGTCGAGCCGGTCTACAGCCGCATCACCGGCGCCTGGACCACGGTGATCGCGCGCAAGATCACCGGGCCGAAAGGCGAATTCCTCGGCGTCATCGGCCGCGGCATCGAACCCGTCAACTTTGAAAAATTCTTCGCGACCGTAGCGCTCGGACCCAACGCCTCCATCGCCATGCATCACAGCGACGGCACGCTGCTCGCCCGTTACCCGCATGTGGCGGAGCTGGTCGGCAAGAACTTCAAGACCGGTCCGGCCGCCCAGCGACAAGTATTCGAGCTGGCCCAAAGCACTTCGCGCCTCACCAGCCCGATCGACGGCCAGGACCGGCTGATCTCGTCGCGCGCGCTGACGAATTTTCCGCTTGTGATCATCGCTTCGACCACGACATCGGCCGCACTGGCCGACTGGCGCGAGCAGATCGGAATTCTGATCACGATCACCGGACTTTCCGTGCTGGCGATCGCCGCCCTGCTGTTTCTTGTCGTCCGCAAGCTTTCGCACCAGCACCGCGCGTCCAAGCAGCAGTTGTCGCTGGAGAAGCAGCGTCTCGACACCGCCGTCAACAACATGACGCAGGGCCTCTTGCTGTTCGATTCGAAGCAGCAGCTCATCATCTGCAACAGGCGATATCTCGAGATGTACGGCCTCTCGGCCGACGTCGTGAAGCCGGGTTGCAGCTTCCGCGAGGTGATCGCCCACCGCAAGGAATCCGGCTCGTTCGTCGGCGATATCGATCATTACGTCGAGGTGGTGCTGCGCGACATCTCGCACCGCAACGTCATGGTGATATCGACGCCCGACGGACGCTCGATCCAGGTCGTCAACGAGCCGGTGCCGGACGGCGGATGGCTGGCGACCCATGAAGACATCACCGAGCGCCGCCGCGCCGAGGAGCGCATCACCCACCTCGCCCATTACGACGCGCTGACCGACCTGCCGAACCGCGCGCTGTTCCACGAACGGCTCAAGCGCGAACTGTCCCACGTCGCGCCGGACCGGCAGCTGGCGGTGCTCTATATCGACATCGACGAATTCAAGAGCGTCAACGATTCGCTCGGCCACATGATCGGCGACGAGCTCTTGAAATCGGTCGCGTCGAGCCTTGCCGGCTGCGCGCGCAAGACCGATTTCGTGGCCCGGCTCGGCGGCGACGAGTTCGCCATCGTCCAGACCGGGATCGAGGATACCGACGACGTGATGAAGCTCGTCAGCCGTATCTTCGAGGCGATCCGCTCGCCCTATCAATGTTTCGGCCATCAGGTGACCACCGACGCCAGTATCGGCATCGCGCTGGCGCCGCAAGACGGCTCCGACATCGACCAGATCCTGAAGAACGCGGATCTGGCGATGTACGCGGCCAAGGCCGCCGGCCGCCGCACCTATCGCTTCTTCGAAACCGACATGGAGGCCGAGGTCCGCGCCCGCCGCAGCCTGGAAATGGACCTGCGTCAGGCGCTCGTCGACGGCGGCTTCGAGGTCTACTATCAGCCCTGCCTCGGCCTGCAAACCAACGCGATCACCGGCTGCGAGGCGCTGGTGCGCTGGCGCCATCCGCAGCGCGGCATGATTTCGCCCGCCGAGTTCATCCCGCTTGCCGAGGACACCGGCCTGATCAACCAGCTCGGCGAGTGGGTGCTGACATCAGCCTGCAAGGAAGCCGTGAGCTGGCCCGGCAATATCAGGCTCGCGGTCAACGTCTCGCCGGTTCAATTCAGGAGCGGCACGCTGGCGCTGAAGGTGATGGCGGCGCTGGCCGCATCGGGCCTCGCTGCCGATCGGCTGGAGCTCGAGATCACCGAGGCCGTGCTGATTCGCGACGACGAGGCCGCGCTCGCCGTCCTGCACGATCTTCGCACCATCGGCGTCCGTATCGCACTGGATGATTTCGGCACGGGTTATTCCTCGCTGAGCTATCTGCAGCGTTTTCCGTTCGACAAGATCAAGATCGACCGCTGCTTCATCACCGACATCGCCGAGCCCGAAGGCTCGTCCTGCATCGTGCAGGCGGTGGTCAACATCGCCGCCGAACGCCACATGACGACGACGGCCGAAGGCGTCGAGACCGAGCAGCAACGCGACTTGCTGCGCGAACTCGGCTGCTCGGAAATGCAGGGCTATTTGTTCAGCCCGCCGAAGCCGGCAGCGGAGATCAGGCCGTTGCTGTCGGCGCACCGGCAGGGACCCGACGCGGTGCAGGTGAACCGGGCACGCAGGCGCAAGCCGGTGGTGCGGACGGCGTAGCTGCTTAAAGCCCTCTGGACGCACGTTCCTCGTTAACACAACAAAGACCGTCGTGCCCCGCGAAGGCGGGGCATCCAGTACGCCGCAGCTTATCGTCCCTGGAATTAGACACGCAATTTCTGTGACAGCCGGGCATAGCGAGTAGCCGCATGAACGCAGCGATATGCGGGAATAAGCCAAGACCGCGGATATCGCTCGCGCCCATCCGCCCCCTCACTACAGCCGAGCCTTCAGCGGCAATCGAAACGTCCGGAATCCCTCGAGCTCGGGAAACAGGTTCGCCACCTCGCGCGAGGCAAGCACGACGGCGGCCGGGACTTCGCCGCTGATCAGCCGATCGATCGCACTGGCTTTTACTTCGCGGAACTGGACTTCGGGGGCACCCGCCGCCATCAGCGCGGCGCTGACGCGTCCGCTCGAGGCGGATTGCTTCTCGGTGATCGCGATGTTCTTGTTGTTCAGGTCGGACAATGAATTGATCTCGGGGCGCACCAGCACGAGCGCGACCAGATTGTCCTGATCATCAGGCGATGCGGATGCGGTCTTTCCGATCTCGCTGGCCTTGTTAGACACCGTCGCGGGAGCCGGCGTCGCCGGCCGCGCGGCGATTTCGAGCGTCGCCGGCGGCGGCAAGGCGACCTCAGGCTTTGCCTCGGCCGCGACCTGGGACTTCACCTCGGGCTTGGACTCGGGTGCGGGCGCCTCGGCAGGCTGCGACGGGGCGATGGCGACTGCCTGCGCCGGCGCCGGCCGATCGGCGCGCTCCACCTTGGGCTCCGGCCGTTGAATGGCGGGGGCGGTCTCACCTACGGCCTTTTCCGGAGTAACGGCCGCCGTGGCCGCCGGCATATCCTTCGCCGGCGCTGAAGGTGCGGGTTTGGCAACGGCAATCTTCTTGCTGTTTGACGCCTTGGTGCCGGGCGCCTTGCCATTCGACGCCGCCGTGCCGGCGTGCAGCGCGGTGCGGGAAACCGGTACGTGCTGCCTTGCCACACGGGGGCGGGCTACGGGTTCGACACGCTCTATTTCCACCTCATCCGGTACCGCGACTCTGGTCTCGCGTTCCTCATGGCGCCGGGCGGACAACGCCCGGTAAGACCAGTCCATGTAGGACTGGCACGCGCGGTTGCACGGCTGTCCGTCGATATACACGACGCCGGGTGAATCGAGCGGTTCTGCCTGCAGGGCTCCGGTTGAACCGAGGAACAGGATCAGGGTCAGCAAAGTCCAATTTCTCGACATGACTACTCCGTTTGAACGCGCAGGGAGCGGGAACCGGCCTGGTGAAATATCTCGCGCGCGAGCTACGGCCGGTTGGAAACGGAGTTTCAAAAAAGGATATCCAGCCTACTTTGCATGGGGTTGTTTTCGATATTTTGTGTTTGGGGCTTGCGGCTTGCGGCCGAAGGGCATCTGCGCACGTCATTGCGAGGAGCCAGTAGCCCGCATGAGCGCAGCGAGATGCGGGGATGGACCAGAACCCCGGATATCGCTTCGCTCATCCGGGCTACGCGGAGAATTCCGACAGCGTCAATAGCGTTGGGCTGCCGCTAGTTCGGCACCGCGCGCTTCGCCATCGTCGGCGCGTTCGCATTGACCGTCACGCCGCGCAGCAGGTTGAACGCCGCGTTCAGCGCCTTGTCGTCCTTGTCGTTCGGCGGAACCCAGGCTTGCGAGCCGGCCTGCTCGGCGCCGTCGGCGGCGAGGTGGCCGCGCATCGAGGCTTCGCCCTTCAGTTCGGAGCGGTTCTTCAGTTCATCCGGCACGTCCTGCAGCACCTCGACGTCGGGCGCGATGCCCTGGGCCTGGATCGAGCGGCCCGACGGGGTGAAGTAGCGCGCCGTGGTCAGCGCCAGCGCGCCATTGCCGGCCCCGAGCGGGATGATGGTCTGCACCGAGCCCTTGCCGAAGGTGCGCGTGCCGATCAGGGTGGCGCGCTTGTGGTCGCGCAGCGCGCCGGCCACGATCTCGGAGGCGGAAGCCGAGCCGCCATTGATCAGCACGACCAGCGGCTTGCCCTTGGTGATGTCGCCGCCGCGCGCGGTGAAGCGCTGGGTTTCCTCCGCGGTGCGGCCGCGCGTCGAGACCACCTCGCCCCGGTTCATGAAGGCGCTCGACACCGATACGGCCTGGTCGAGCAATCCGCCGGGATTGTTGCGGAGGTCGACGACATAGCCCGCGAGCTTGTCGGCCGGGATCTCCTTGGTGATGCTGGCAATGGCCTTTTTCAGGCCGTCGGTGGTCTGCTCGTTGAAGCGGGTGATCCTGATATAGCCGATATCGCCGCCGTCGGTCTTGTAGCGGACCGGCCGCACCCGGATGATCTCGCGGACGATGGCAATATCGATCGGCGCGGCGGAACCCTTGCGCGCGACCTTGAGCCGGATCTTGCTGTTGGCGGGGCCCTTCATCCGGCTCACCGCCTGTTCCAGGGTCATGCCGGCAATGGTCTCGTCGTCGATCTGGGTGATCACGTCGCCCGACAGCATGCCGGCCTTGGCCGCCGGCGTATCGTCGATCGGCGTCACCACCTTGACGAGGCCGTCTTCCATGGTGACCTCGATGCCGAGCCCGCCAAACTCGCCATGGGTGGTCTCCTGCATGTCGCTCCAGCCCTTCTCATTCATGTAGCGCGAGTGAGGATCGAGCGCGGAGATCATGCCGTTGATGGCGCCTTCCATCAGCTTGGAATCGTCGGGCTTCTC
The DNA here is from genome assembly GCF_018130385.1 of Bradyrhizobium sp. AUGA SZCCT0283. GTDB lineage: Bacteria > Pseudomonadota > Alphaproteobacteria > Rhizobiales > Xanthobacteraceae > Bradyrhizobium. The sequence goes on from NZ_JAFCLU010000007.1 coordinate 61,398, forward strand.
GACATAGCTGGTCTTGATCCGCTCGAACACGCTGCCGAACAGATTGAGCTGGGTGTAGGCGTCGGAACGGGCCGCGGCCTTTGCCGCCGCCACCAGATTCGTCCCCTGCGGTCCCGTCACGAGAACGGCCAGACACGCGCCCGTCACCGTGCCGAGAAGAAAGGCAAAATTCCTGCGCATCGTGGGGCGTCCCTTATTTTTTCTGCGGACGCCCGCGATTCCCGTGAATCGGCGCCCCTGTCCCGTCGCCACCAACTCACAATGGCTTTTTGGTCGGATCAAGGCACGCCGCCCCGGACCAGTACGGCCTTGTCAGGAGGCCTTATCAGCTTCCTGCAGCCCGTTTTGCCAGGTGGAGGGCGGGGTTCCAAAACCACGCTTGGCGCGGGTACCCAGCCAGTAGCCGAATTGCGGCGGAACGTTGCGGAATGCGCCCTCCACGCCGAGCTTGAGCGCGGCGTCCATCGGCCAATTGGGATTGTTGAGGATTTCCCTCCCCACCGCGATCAAATCGGCTTGGCCATCGCGCAGGATCTGCTCGGCCTGGTCGCCATGGATGATGAGACCGACCGCCATCGTCATGATGTCGGCATGGCGCCTGACATATTCCGACAGCGGCACCTGGTAGCCAAATTTGATTTCCTTGCCCAGGATCGGTGCCATCTCGGTGATGCCGCCGGATGAACAGTCGATGACGTCGACGCCTTTGGCTTTGAGGATTTTGGCCAGCCGCACGCTCTGCTCGGGCCCCCATCCGGCGTTGTCCTCGACCGAGAGGCGGACGAACAGCGGCTTGTGGTCCGGCCAGTGCGCGCGCACGGCTTCGGTGATTTCGGTGATGAAACGCATGCGATTGGCTTCGGAGCCGCCATATTCGTCGCTGCGCGCGTTGGAGCGTTCGGAAAGAAACTGGTGCACGAGATAGCCATGCGCGCCGTGCAGTTCCAGCACGTCGAAGCCAGCTTCATGCGCGCGGCGCGCCGCGTTGCCCCAGGCCTGCACCAGGTCTTTCACCTCACCCCGCTCAAGCGCCTTCGGCACCGGCCATCTCTCGCTATGGGCAATGGCGCTCGGGGCCACCGGCTGCCATGCGTCCCAGTCCTCGATGTCAGGCGTCCGCTCCAGCGGGCGGTCGCCCTCCCAGGGCCGGCTCGCGCGCGCCTTGCGGCCGGAATGGCCGAGCTGAATGCCGGCGACCGCGTTCTGCTGCCTGATGAACTTGACGAGGCGGCCGAGCGGCTCGACGAACTTGTCGTCCCAGATGCCGAGATCGCCGACCGTGCCGCAGCCGCGCCGCTCGACCTTGGTCGATTCCACGACGACGAGGCCGGCGCCGCCGGCGGCGAACTTGCCGGCGTTCATCAGGTGCCAGTCGGTTGGAAAGCCCTTCTGGGCCGAATATTGATGCATCGGCGGCACCACGATGCGGTTCTTCAGTGTAACGCCGCGGATCGTCATCGGGGAAAACAGCAGCGTTTCCGTCATGTGGTTTCCTCGCATCCGGACATCATTGTCCCGGCATGACGCCGGGAAGTATTGGCGCCGGGAAGTGTCTTCTACTTTTACTTTGTGGCGCCCTCGGCGGATTTGGCCTTCGGCTTGGCCGGCGGCGCCTTGGCGGCTGCTTTCGGCGGCGCGGTGTCGCTGCGCACCGTCCCCCAGGGGTCCGTACTCTTCTGTTGTTCCGGTATGTTGCCGAGCGACCGCTTGTAGGCCCGCTCGGCCTCCTTCTCGGCCGCGATTTCCGAAGGTGACTTGGTCTTGTCGGTCTCACCGTATTTGGGAATGCTGGTCTGGGCCCAGGCGGGCCCGGCCAGCGAGGCGATCACAAATGTAGCGCCCAAGATTCCGCCCAGGATTTTCATGCCACCACTCCCCATTTCGAACCAAGGCGCTGTTTTTGACGCGTTTTCTTCACGCGAGAAGCGGCATCCGCTTCGCTCGAAAGCGCTATAGCACAGCTCGCGCACGGGCTTAAGCGCCGGATCGGGCCGAAATCAGTCCCGCCCGTTGCCCATGCCTGACCAGTTTTGTAAACGATGGCCATGAATTTGCCGCCAGCCCCCTCCTCCGTCGACGCATTACTGTTCGACCTCGGCCGTGTCGTGCTCGACATCAGTTTCGATTCCGTGATGGCGATCTGGGCAGAGCACGCGGGCTGCGAGCCCGCCGAGCTCGCCAGGCGTTTTGTCGTCAACGACAGTTTCAAGCATCACGAGACCGGCCGGATCGACGACGCGGCGTTCTTTTCGGGCCTGCGCCAGTCGCTCGGCATCGGCCTCACCGACGCGCAGTTCCTGGAAGGCTGGAACGCGATCTTCACCGGCGAGATGCCGGGTATTGCGCCGCTCTTGGCCGGCGCCGCACAACGCCTGCCGCTCTATGCTTTTTCCAACACCAATCCGGCCCATGTCGCGCATTTCTCGCAGGCCTATGCCGGCGTGCTCAGCCATTTCCGCGAGATATTTTTGTCCTCCAGCATCGGTTTGCGCAAACCCGACGCGGAAGCCTATGATCATGTGGTAAAAGCGATCGGGGTGCCGGCGTCGCGGATCCTGTTCTTCGACGACTCGGCCGCCAATATCGAGGGTGCGCGGGCGCGCGGCCTTTGTGCCATCCACGTGACATCGATGGATGACGTGGCAAGGGCACTGACCGCACTTGAGATCTAGATGACGAGACCGTCATTGCGAGCGCAGCGACTTGTCCGCCGTAGCTCAACGAGCGAAGGCGGAAGCAATCCATGGCCACGAAGAAAGCGTGGATTGCTTCGTCGCTTTGCTCCCTTGCGCAAACGCTACGCGTTTGTCGCAGGCAATGACGTCGAAGCCGGAGTTTGCCCGTGGCCTTGATGCCTGTCGCCGATGCGCTTGCTGCGATCCTTGCCGGCGCCGAACCGTTGCCCGAGGAAGCCGCGGCACTCGATGCCGCACATCATCGCATCCTCGCGCGCGACGTCGCCGCGCGGCGGACGCAGCCGCCGCAGGCGATGTCGGCGATGGACGGCTACGCGGTGCGCGCGGCAGATGCCGCCGATCTCTCGGCACGGCTAAGGGTGATCGGCGAGGTCGCCGCCGGCCGCCCGTTCGAGCGCAAGGTCGGCAAAGGCGAAGCCGTGCGGATCTTCACCGGCGGCGTAATCCCTGAGGGCGCCGATGCCGTCATTATCCAGGAGGACACGGCGATCGACGGCGATTGCCTCACCATCACGGAAGCCGCCGTTCCGGGGCGGCATATCCGCGCCGCCGGCGTCGATTTCCGCGAGGGCGACGTGCTGCTCACGCGCGGGCGCCGCCTCACCGACCGCGATTTGTCGCTCGCCGCCGGCATGAACTATCCGGAGCTTGCGGTGCACCGCCGCCCGAAAGTCGCCGTCCTCGGCACCGGCGACGAGCTGGTGATGCCCGGCGCCACCCCCGGCCCCGGCCAGATCGTCTATTCCAACGGCTACGGGCTGCGGGCGCTGGCGCGGGCGGAAGGGGCCGAGGTCGTCGATCTCGGTATCGCCGCCGACACGGTCGCCGCCACCGCGCAAGGCATCCGCCGGGCGCGCGAGCTTGAAGCAGATATCCTGATCACCATGGGCGGCGCCTCGGTCGGCGACCATGACCTCGTCAAGCGGTCGCTGGAGGCCGAGGGCACGGCCATGGCGTTCTGGCGTATAGCGATGCGGCCGGGCAAGCCGATGATGCACGGCAGGCTGGGCGCGATGCGGGTGATCGGCCTGCCCGGCAATCCCGTCTCCTCCTATGTCTGCGGCTTCCTGTTTCTGGTGCCGTTGATTCGTGCGCTATCGGGCCGCGACACCATCCATCATCCGCGCGAAAGCGCCCTGTTGGGGCGCGATCTCGCCGCCAACGACCAGCGCGAAGACTATCTTCGGGCACGCCTCGAAGCGCGCGAGGACGGCACGCTGATCGCGGTGCCGGTGAACCACCAGGACTCGTCGCTGCTCGGGAATCTCGCTGCGGCACGGGCACTTGTGATACGTCCGCCGTTCGCGCCATCAGCGGCGAAGGGTTCGCGTTGCGAGCTGCTCCGGCTGCCGGAATGACGCCCAAAACGGCGTCCTGAGCGTGGCTGGAAGCCTGCGTTGGGCCGAAGCCGCAATGCGTTCACCTGAAATTAAGTGGTTGCAGAACACATATCGAACATATAGTGTCTGTTCATGATTTGTTTCGACCGCTAGTGTCTATGGTTGGGAGTTTTGGGGGACTCCCGCGATGGACCCTGACGATTCGGGACCGAAAGACGACGCCAACCGGGGGATTGCTCGCGATGCTTACGCGCAAACAGTATGAACTTCTGCGTTTCATCAATGAACGGCTGAAAGAAGCCGGCGTACCGCCCTCCTTCGACGAGATGAAGGACGCGCTCGATCTGCGCTCGAAATCCGGAATCCACCGCCTCATTACGGCGCTGGAGGAGCGCGGCTTTATCCGCCGCCTGCCCAACCGCGCCCGCGCCATCGAAGTCATCAAGCTGCCGGAGCTCGCGGCCGCCGGCAACGGCCGCCGCGGCTTCACACCGAGCGTCATCGAAGGCACGCTCGGAAAGCGCTCCATGAGCACGCCCGCCACCGAGGACGACGGCAATCGCCCGGTCGCCGTCCCCGTGATGGGCCGGATCGCCGCCGGTACGCCGATCGAGGCGCTGCAGACCCGCAGCCACACCATCAGCGTGCCGCCTGACATGCTCGGCTCCGGCGAACATTACGCGCTCGAAGTGCGCGGCGATTCCATGGTCGACGCCGGCATTCTCGACGGCGACATGGCGCTGATCCAGCGCAACGAGACCGCCGACACCGGCGATATCGTGGTGGCGCTGATCGACGAGGAGGAAGCAACCCTGAAGCGCTTCCGCCGCCGCGGCGCCTCGATTGCGCTGGAGCCGGCCAACGCCGCCTATGAAGTCCGCATCCTGCCGCCGAACCGGGTCCGGATTCAGGGCAAACTGATCGGGCTGTACCGCAAGTATTGACCGGCCGAGTGCGGACGTGACCGCCACGACAATCCCGCCAATCCCGCCCCGGCCTTCGGCCGGGGTTTTTTGTGGCGCGGCCGGAACCAAACTGCGTTATCGCGTTTGTGATTTAAGCGCAGTGCGTTAGTCGCAGAAATGCCCAGAAACAAGAAAAGACTCTGCGCCAAGTCCACTCTGATAGAGGCCTGTGCCTCCTTCCAGACACGGGTCAGCTATCTCAAACGAGGGAGCCATCCGATGTGTGACTATAGCCTGCATGCTGTGGCGACGCGGCCAGCCCAGGTCGGCGAGACGCTGATCACCACGACATTCCGCGGTACATCGACCCGCGGCTTTGCGTCGGAACGCGAGCCAGCAGTGGCGGTCTGCATGCTTCCCGGCACTGAACTGGCGTTCGCCGAGGACGTCAGATACGACAACCGATGGATCTGGACGCGCACCACCGACTGGCGGGTCGGCAAGTTCAACCAGATCGAACCCGAAGTGACCGACCGCCACCACGACGCGATCGAATTTCCTGACGGAAGCCACGTGCTGGTGACGCAGCTTTGCGAAGGCCAGCGCGCGACCGTGCTGCAATTGCCGGTGACCGATGGCGAACGTGCGGCGAAGGTGACGGAAGCTCGACCGGCCGAATCCATCGTGACCGGATAAACGCAATGGGTATGCGATCCGCCGGTTCAAGCCGGCGGATCACGGTGATATCGTTTTTCGAGAAACTCGGCACCGAGGGGCAGTCGGTGGTCAACAAGGTTACATGGCAAAAAGCCGGACGCGTCACGGAGCCGGGACGGTACATGTTCCGGTACGGCTGGCTCACCATCACGGCCGAAGATCTCGCGATCTGGCAGCAATTCCCCGAGGCGTCGTTCACGCTGGTCAGCCTGCCGTCGGAGCCCGATGCGCCTGAGGAGTTTCATCTGGGCGCATTCGAAATACCAGCCAGTCCCTCGCTCGACGAGCACTAGTTTTTTGTTAATGACGCGTTTTCTTTACGCGAACCGGCTCCACTTCGCTCGAAAACGCTATGTTCGTCTATTCCTCCGCCTGAAGGTCGGCCTCGGCCGGCGTGGCGTCGACGGCGCGCGGCGGCACCACACGCGGCGCCAGGACGGCGGCGTCCGCCTCGCTCTCGTCGGCGATCGCCGGTGACCACGGGCGGTCGATCCCTCTGGGTTTAGCCGCCTCGACGACAAATCCCTCACCGCCTCGCCGCAACGCCATCGCGCCCTGCCGCCGCAGCCGGTCGGCATCGATGACGGACGCCGCGCATGAAGCGGGCGCCTGCCGCAGCGTCACGATGAGCGCGGCGCGCTCGCAATCGTCCGAAAGCGCCTCGGGCCTGAACGCCTGCGCGACCAAAGCGCCGCCAGCCGATTGCATCACGCAGCCAAAATCGTCGCACGAGACGCCTGCGGTGAGCGACGCGTCAGCCGCGGTGCGCGCGTCCGCATCCGCCGCCAGCCACTCCTTCAGCAGGAAGGTATCCCTGGAGCCCTTGACCGCATGCATCAGATGCAGCCGGCCGTCCGCGCCGCGGACGCCGACATGGCGGCCGTCGGCGGAGATCAGGATATCCGGTTGCGGCACCCTCGCCGCCCACAGCGCCGCCACCAGCACCAGCACGGCGCCCGACCAGCGCAGCGGCGTGCGCAACAGGCCGAGCAGGATAATGCCTGCGCTTGCCGCAATCAGCGGGCCGATGCCGAACGCCGGCACCCGCCCAACCGCGCCGGGCAGCGCCGCGACCCATTGCGTCACCGCGATCATCCAGTCGATGCCGACGCCCATGATTGCCCAGAACAGGCGATCGAACCCGAACGGCATCGCGACGAGGCCGAGCAGCCCGGCTGGCATCACAACTGCGGAGACCACCGGCATCGCCGCGAGATTGGCCAGTACGCCGTATGGCGTGACCCGGTGGAAGTGAAAGGCCGCATACGGCATGGTCGCGAGTCCCGCCACCAATGAGGCCAGCAGCAGCATCGTGATCTCGCGGCCGCCCCACAGCGCCGCGCGCGCGGTTGCGGTGTGATCGGCGGTCGCGAACAGGCGCGGCATACCCATCTGCACCAGCGCCACCAGGCCGAGCGTGGCGGCAAACGACATCTGAAAACTCGGATGCACCACCGCTTCCGGCGCCACCGTCAGCACGATCAGGGCCGCGACCGCAAGCGTGCGAAACGTGATCGCCCGGCGATCGACCATGACCGCAATCAGCACCACGGCCGTCATGAAGAACGAGCGCTGCGTCGCCACTTCCGCCCCCGACAGCAGCAGATAGAACGCGGCAGCGACGAGGGCTGCCGCCGCCGACCATTTCTTGATGGCGTAGCCGACGGTGAGCGCGGGGAACAGCGCCAGCAGCGCCCGCACCGCAAAGAACACGACGCCGGCGACGACGGCCATGTGATAGCCGGAGATCGACAGCACATGGCCGAGGCCGGAGATGAACATGGCGTCGTTCACCGGCGGCGAGATCGCGTCGCGCCGCCCGGTCAGCAGCGCGGTGGCAATCGCGCGCTTGTCGCCTTCCAGCGTGGTCCTGATCCGCGCGTCGATTGTATCGCGCAAGCCCTGCATCACGGCCGAATAGCGCAGGCGCAGCCCGCCGCCGGTGGCGGGCGCCTCCGCGGTCTTGATCGCGCCCATCACGAAGCCGGAGGCGCCGATGCCGGCGAAGAACATGTCGCGGCTGAAATCGTAGCTGCCCGGCCGCACCGGGATGAGCGGCGGCAACAGCCGCGCCTTCAGTTCGACAAAACTGCCGACCGCGGGCGCGGTGCCCTTCTTCACCGACAGCCGGACGCGCTCCAGCTTGGTCGATCCGCGCGCGCTTTCCATGGTGACGACGCGCAGGACAAAACGGTCGGTGCGCTCGCGAATGTCGCGGGTTTCGACAAAGCCGGTCAACGAAACCGAAAACATCGGCCGCGCCAGCACGCCATGCGCGATCCGCGCCGTCTTCCAGGTCGCGATCGCAAAGCCCGCCGCGACCGCCGCAATCATGACGGCGACAGGAAAGAATTTTTGCCGCCGCAGCAGCACCGCGACCGCGCATAGCGCGATGGCCACGACGGCGGCCACCGGCAAAACCGGCTCATGATCGGCAGCAAAGTAAAAGGCGATGCCGGTGCCGAACGCGATCGGCACCCAGGGCAACAACCGCCCGGCGCCAGCTTCCGCGCGCGCCCACGCGCGCAGCGTTTCGATCAATGGCGGCCAGAAAGCGGGACGCGATGGTACGAAGCCCCCGGCTGGCGCCGCCGCGCGCGGCGGCCAGGTCCCGGCATAGCCCCGCTTCCGGCCCGAAATGTCGCCCTGCTCCGCCACGCTGGTTACACCTTACGATCTCGTGGAGAGCATAAGACTACCGGACGCTGCATCCCGGCCGCTAGCGGAACGGATGCAGAAACCGGAGGAAATGCACATCGACCGGCGCTACACTTGTCGGGCACTCCCGGATCGCATGAAGGTCAAACGCCACGTGAAGCTTGCAGCCTGCATTTCGATTGCGTTGACAATATCAGGTCTGCCGTCAGCGCTGGCTGCGGCCGAACAATGCCGTTTCATCGAGGCGAGGTCCGAGCGCGAGGCCTGCTACCAGCGCCAGGAAACTGCGCGTGCCGCCCGGCAGAAGGCCCTGGAAACGCAACAGGCCGCACAGCCAAAGCCCTACGAGCCGATGGGGCCGGAGGATGCCCAGCTCGCAAAATCCATGCGCGGCATTTGCCGGGGCTGCTAGGCGGCCGGCGCCAGCCTCCGCGCGAACCCACCATCCAGTTCCGGCAGCCCACCGCCCGGAAAGCGCTCTTGCAAGTGCGCCGCAGCAGGATGCACACTGGGTTCGCTTGACTAGGTGTCAACGGCTCTCGGCCCGACTGGAATTCACGGTTGCGCCCAGAAAGAGCGGAGGATGACGCCATGCGAGAAATCGAAATCCACGACTATGCGCGGCAATTGCTGGAAGCACATGGCGCCAAGGCCATTGCCGAAGCTGCCCAGAACGCCATCGAACTCGAGGCAAAAGGCGAGGTCGAACTGGCCAGAACCTGGCGGCATATCGAAGACGCCATGAAGCTCATGCGCGGGCCGCACCAAAGCTGAAGCTGCCGACGCGGCAACGCAGAACGTGGACCAGGCCCCGTCGCAAGCCGCTCCGCCGCGGCCGAATGGCGGCGCGACCTCCAAGATGCGGCTCTCCATGACAGGAGTGAAGCCATGTTTCCGAAGTGTGCGACAGCCGAAGACCTCGTGAAGACGATCAAGGACGAGAAGGTGCAGATGATCGATCTGCGCTTCACCGACTTGCCTGGGGTGTGGCAGCATTTTTCCGTGCCGCCGAGTGCCGCGAATGTCGACGCTCTCAGCGAAGGCATTGGATTCGACGGCTCATCGATCCGCGGCTTCCAGGAGATCCAGGAAAGCGACATGCTGGTCGTGCCGGACCCAACCACGGCCTTCCTCGACCCGTATTCCCCAGCATCAACCCTGGTCCTGATCTGCAACATCAGGGACCCCGTGACCGGTCAACCCTATAGCCGTGACGCCCGCTACATCGCCCAGAAGGCCGAAACTTACCTGAAGGGCAGCGGCCTCGCCGATACGAGCTATTTCGGCCCTGAGGCGGAGTTCTTCGTGTTCAACGACGTGCGCTACGGGCAGGGCATCAATTTCGCCTTCCACGAAATCGATTCCAGCGAAGGCAGTTGGAACACCGGCAAGGAGGAAACGCCAAATCTGGGCCACAAGCCGCGTCCCAAGGAGGGATATTTTCCGGTTCCCCCGACCGACAGCATGCAGGCTCTCCGCACCGAGATGGTGCTGACGATGGAACAGCTGGGCATCCAGATCGAAGCCCACCACCATGAAGTCGCGACTGGCGGCCAGAACGAAATCGACATGCGTTTCACCACCCTCACCCGCATGGCGGACAATCTGATGATGTACAAATACGTGGTGAAGAACACCGCCCGCGAGCGCGGCATGACCGCAACGTTCATGCCGAAGCCGCTGTTCGAGGACAACGCCTCGGGGATGCACGTTCACCAGTCTCTTTGGAAGGGTGAGAACAATCTTTTCTACGACAAGGGCGACTATGCCGAGTTGAGCCAGCTCGGCCGCCACTACATCGGCGGTCTCTTGACCCACGCCTGGGCGCTGTGCGGGCTTTGCGCTCCCACCACCAACTCCTATCGGCGCCTGGTGCCGGGCTATGAGGCTCCGATCAACCTGGTCTATTCGCAGCGCAACCGCTCAGCCTGCTGCCGTATTCCGATGTATTCGCCGAACCCGCGGGCAAAGCGCGTCGAGTTTCGCTCGCCGGATCCCTCCTGCAATCCCTATCTGGCCTTTGCCGCGATGCTGATGGCCGGCCTTGACGGCATCAACAACCGGATCGATCCGGGCAGCCCGATCGACAAGAACCTTTATGACCTGCCGCCCGCCGAGGCGAAGGACGTGAAGTCGACCCCCGGATCGCTGGATCAGGCGCTTGACGCGCTCGAGCGCGATCACGCCTTCCTGCTCCGCGGCGATGTGTTCACCAGCGACGTGATCGAGACCTGGCTCGACTACAAGCGCAAGAAAGAGATCGATCCGATCCGGCTGCGCCCTCATCCTTACGAGTTTCATTTGTATTACGACATCTAACTAAGGCGTGAACTCATAAATCCGCAAGCGTACGCGGACTTCGGCTTTAGTGCGCAGACCACTGGAACCTTATTCCCGGCCGGAGAACTAAAGGAACGGCTGAAAAAATCTCGGTAGTCGGTAGTGGGTCAGTTTGAATATAGCAGCCATCCATACTGGAAAACGGGTGAGTGGAGGCGCATACTTCCAAAATGGCGACAATTGTCAGATGTAACAATTGCGGCGCCGAGTACCATCGTACTGACGAGAAATTCCTGGTGCCGCACACTGGTCACGCATCCTGCGCGATCTGCGGTGACACGCTCGAGTATTGGGTGGAAAACACCCATGTCGCCATATTCGAGTTGGTCACACGTCCAGACGGAAGTCCTGACACTCCCCAAACGCCGCGCTAGGGACCCAACCAACTCGCCAAGGGGTCAGGTCATGGAGATCGAACGCACTACATTCGGCGCCATCACGATTGACGGAAAGACCTATGAACACGACGTGATCATCCGTCTCTCCGGCGAAGTGGCAAGGCGGAAGAAAAAGCTGTCGAAGAAGTACTACGGCACCTCGCATGTCCTCTCGAAAGACGAAGCGAAGTTTATCTATGAGGACGGATGCGAGCAGCTAATTCTTGGCTCGGGCCAGATGGGCAATGTGCACCTATCGCCGGAAGCTCAAACGTATTTTGCGAAAAAGGGTTGCACGGTCCTGTTGCAGCCGACCCCCAAGGCGATTCATACGTTCAACAACTCGCATGCGAAGAAGATCGGCCTTTTTCACGTTACCTGCTGAACCGGGCCAGGCCGCGACTGCGCTGCGGCGCATGAGCAAAGGCCCGAGAGCGCATTGATAACATCGATTGGTCGCGCGGTCTGGGCGGTAGCGGAAACCACAATCGTCCAGGTCCGCAAGAGGTCCTGACCTGAGCCGCATGCCACATACGCGGCCGAAGGCAGAAGCGCAAACGGCTTTGGCGGCCGAGAAAACCTGCGCCAAGTAATGAAGTGAAGTGAAGGCGCGAGCACAGGGTGGGTCTATTGGTTCGACAAAACTACTGACCCGCCCCGCCAATTAGCGGGGTCCTGGACGAGACGTGATGGCTGACGATTTTCCATTCGCCGTCCTCGCGAACGATCACCCGCCCCCGCCAAGTGCGGGCACCAAGTGTTAGCTTCGATCCAGCTGATCGGCAAAGACCTCAAAGCGCGTGTCGCCATTGACTGCGCGGATACCCCAAGGTTGCTTGGTATCAACTACGGCAAATTCTTGCCCATTCTCGTCGAGGCCAGTGCAGATGATGTGACAACCAATCACTCCTGACTCGGGATAAGTGCTGTCGTTGCATAACGCGGCAGAGCTGACCACCGCACACTTTCTCCATAAACACCCAGTCTCTGCCAAACCGATCGGTGAGCCTGCATTCGACGATTCCCGGCTGGGACTCGTCGTCCACCCATCGTACGATCAAAACGCGGATTGCAATGGTCATATTATCCACGTCCTGAAGTAATCGCGGCTCGATTACTGCTCGATCAGCGGCGTCTTCGACGACACGTGGTGGCTGACGATCTTCCATTCGCCGGCTTCGCGAATGATCACCCAAGTGATCTTGACCTGCAGCGGCTCGGCATTCGCATCGACGATAAAGGTCGCGGTGCCCGCCACGTTGATCACGTCAGGCGCGGCGTGGGCGGTCCTGACATCGGTGAACTGAACTGTCGGTGAAGACCAGCGCGGCAGCGCGTCGAAATAAGCCTGCACGCCGTCATTGCCGCGGTAGAACGTCGGGTTCGAACCGAAGAAGAACGCGTTTCGTGAGTAAAGCGATGCGAGCGCGCTGGCGTCCAGCTTGTTGAACGCCGCCGCCCATTTCCCCATGATGCCGGAGACGATGTCGTCGGTCCCGCTACGCTCGGAGGATCCCATCGCTGGATCTCACCCCTTCCCGCTGACTTCCTTCGCAAAGGTGTCGCGCAGGCCGATCGTGCGGTTGAACACCGGCTTGCCCGGCGCCGAATCCCTGTCGCGCACGAAATAGCCCTGCCGCTCGAACTGCATCACCTCGCTCGAATTGCTTGCGGCGACGGATGGCTCGATCCGCGCGTCGGGCAGGATTTCCAGCGACTCCGGATTGAGGTCGGCGGCGAAATTCGCAGCACTCGGGCTGGGGTTCGCGAACAGCTGATTATAGACGCGGATTTCCGCCGGCACCGACTGCGCGGCCGACAGCCAGTGCATGGTGGCCTTGACCTTGCGGCCGTCGGGCGCGTTGCCGCCCCTGGTCGCGGGATCGTAGGTGCACCGCAGCTCGACGACTTCGCCTGCATCATTCTTGATGACGCCGGTGCACTTGACGAAATAGGCGTAGCGCAGCCGCACTTCGTTGCCCGGTGACAGGCGGAAGAACTTTTTCGGCGGGTTCTCCATAAAATCGTCGCGCTCGATATAGAGCTCGCGGCCGAACGAAATTTTTCGCGTGCCGGCCGAAGGGTCGTCGGGGTGGTTGACGGCCTCGAGCTCCTCGACCTGGCCTTCCGGATAATTCTCGATCACGACCTTCAAGGGCCGCAACACCGCCATCCGCCGCTGCGCTGATTTGTTGAGGTGTTCGCGAATGCAGAACTCCAGCATGCCGACATCGACCACGCTGTTGGCTTTCGCCACGCCGATGCGCTTGACGAATTCGCGCACCGCGGCCGGCGGCACGCCGCGCCGCCTCAAGCCGGCAATGGTCGGCATGCGCGGATCGTCCCACCCCGACACGTGGCCATCACGCACGAGCTGAGTCAGCACGCGCTTCGACAGCAGCGTGTAGGTCAGGTTCAGCCGGGCGAATTCGTACTGGCGCGGTTTTGACGGCACCGGCAGTTTTTCAAGCAGCCATTCATAGAGCGGCCGGTGGTCCTCGAATTCCAGCGTGCAGATCGAATGCGTGATGCCTTCGATGGCGTCCGATTGGCCGTGGGCATAGTCGTAGCTCGGATAGATCGACCATTTGGTGCCGGTGCGCGGATGCTCGGCATGCAGGATGCGATAGAGCACGGGGTCACGCAGGTTGATGTTGCCGGCGGCCATGTCGATTTTCGCGCGCAGCACGCGGGTGCCGTTCGGAAACTCGCCGGCCTTCATGCGGCGAAACAGATCGAGGTTCTCCTCCATTGTGCGGTCGCGGAACGGCGAGTTCTTGCCGGGTTCCGTCAGCGTGCCGCGGTTAACGCGGATTTCCTCCTGCGACTGGTCGTCGACATAGGCATCGCCGGACTCGATCAGACCTTCCGCCCAGTCGTACAGGCGGTCGAAATAGTCAGAGGCGTAATAGAGATCGGTTCCCCAGTCATAGCCGAGCCAGTGCACGTCGGCCTGGATGGAATCGATATATTCCTGCTCTTCCTTGGTCGGGTTGGTGTCGTCGAAGCGCAGATGGCACTTGCCGGCGAATTCCTGCGCGATGCCGAAATTCAGGGCAATCGACTTGGCATGGCCGATGTGCAGATAGCCGTTCGGCTCCGGCGGGAATCGGGTCACGATCCGGCTATGCTTTTTCGAGGAGAGATCGGCCTGCACGATGTCGCGGATGAAATCGCGTCCCGCCTCTGCCGCTACCGGTTCTGTGGTCATCCTGAGTTCCTGTTAGGGATTGGCGAACCTTCTGCCAAATTCGCCCTTGTGAGCCAAGCCTACTTTGCCCTGGGCTAAGGCTTTAGTTATGCACCGTTCCTGCTATACACCACGGCCGTTCAAGCATAGGCCCCGCCCCGGTAATGACTGATTCCGTCGTCACACGCTTTGCCCCCTCGCCCACCGGCTTCCTCCATATCGGGGGCGCCCGTACCGCGCTGTTCAACTGGCTCTATGCCAAAAAGCGCGGCGGCAAGATGCTGCTGCGGATCGAGGACACCGATCGGGAGCGCTCGACCGAGCCTGCCATCGCAGCGATCCTGGATGGCCTGAAATGGCTCGAACTCGATTGGGACGGCGACGTCATCTACCAGTTCAGCCGCGCCGCCCGCCATCGCGAGGTCGCCGAGCAACTGCTGGCCAACGGCAAGGCCTACCGGTGCTACGCCACCGCGGAGGAACTGACCGCGATGCGCGAGAAGGCGCGCGCCGAGGGCCGCACCCGCCTTTATGACGGGCTGTGGCGGGACCGCGACCCCTCCGAGGCGCCGGCCGGCATGAAGCCGACCATCCGCCTGAAAGCGCCGCAGACCGGCGAGACCGTGATCGAGGACCAGGTTCAGGGCCGCGTGGTCTGGCAGAACGAGAATCTCGACGATCTCGTGCTGCTGCGCGGCGACGGCAACCCGACCTACATGCTGGCTGTCGTGGTCGACGACCACGACATGGGCGTCACCCACGTCATCCGCGGCGACGACCATTTGATCAACGCCGCACGGCAGAAGCAGATCTACGACGCGCTCGGATGGGACATCCCGAACATGTCCCACATCCCGCTGATCCACGGGCCGGACGGCTCAAAACTGTCGAAGCGCCACGGCGCGCTCGGCGTCGACGCCTACCGCGCCATGGGCTATCTGCCGGCGGCGCTGCGCAATTACCTGGTCCGGCTCGGCTGGAGCCATGGCGACCAGGAAATCTTCTCGACGCAGGAAATGATCGACGCATTCGATCTGCCCGCGATCGGGCGCTCCGCGGCGCGGTTCGATTTCGCCAAGCTGGAGAACCTCAACGGCCACTACATCCGCCAGGCCGACGACCGTGAACTGGTGTCCCAGTTCGAGAGCGTGCTGGCTTACGTCCCCGAAGGCGCTGAGCTCAAGGCAAAGCTCAACGACACGACGCGCGGCCAACTGCTTCGCGCTATGCCGAGCCTGAAGGAGCGCGCCAAGACCCTGATCGAGCTGATATCGGGCGCCTACTTCATCTTTGCCGACCGTCCGCTTGCGATCGAGCCGAAGGCCGCCGCCCTGCTGACGCCGGAGACCCGCATCCTGATCGGCCAACTCCGGACCGCGCTCGAGACCGTCACCGACTGGCGTGCCGAGACCACGGAAGCCGCCATGCGGAATTTCGCAGAGCAGAACAACCTCAAGCTCGGCGCCGTCGCCCAGCCGCTCCGGGTGTCGCTGACCGGACGCACGACTTCACCGGGAATTTTCGATGTTCTGGCGGTCCTGGGGCGGGAGGAATGCCTGGCCCGTCTGGGCGATCAGGCGGCCAATTAAGCCCCTACCATATGGGGGGCCGCGGCCATCTTGCAGTGCACAGGGCAATAAGCTACGCCTTTGACGCCGCTTCAAGACAATCCGGCTTCCCTTGCTGCTGCCGCGAAATGGCACCAGGGTCGGCGCGGTTTTTCGTAACGATTTCATCGGGGATTCACGATGGACGCAAAATCCAGCAACAAGACTGCAACGCTCACGGTAGGTAACAAGACCTACGATTTCCCGATCCTCAGCGGCACGGTGGGGCCGGATGTCATCGACATCGCCAAACTCTACGCCCAGGCCGGGATGTTCACCTACGACCCCGGTTTCACCTCCACCGGCAGCTGCCAGTCGAAGATCACCTATATCGACGGCGACGCCGGCGTGCTGGAATACCGCGGCTACCCGATCGAGCAGCTCGCCGAGAAGGGCGACTTCCTCGAGACCTGCTACCTCCTGCTCTACGGGGAGCTTCCGACGCCTGCCCAGAAGCAGGATTTCGACAGCCGCGTGATCCATCACACCATGGTTCACGAGCAGATGGCCCGCTTCTTCCAGGGTTTCCGCCGCGACGCCCATCCGATGGCGATCATGGTCGCCGCCGTCGGCGCGCTGGCCGCGTTCTATCACGATAGCACCGACATCAACGATCCGAAGCAGCGCATGATCGCTTCGATGCGCATGATCGCGAAGGTCCCGACGCTGGCCGCGATGGCCTACAAATACACCGTCGGCCAGCCCTTCATGTATCCGAAGAACGCGCTCTCGTTCGCCGAGAACTTCCTGCACATGTGCTTCGCGGTGCCCTGCGAGGATTACAAGATCAACCCGGTGCTGGCTGACGCGCTCGACAAGATCTTCATCCTGCACGCCGACCACGAGCAGAACGCCTCGACTTCGACGGTGCGTATCGCCGGCTCCTCCGGCGCCAACCCGTTCGCCTGCATCGCCGCCGGCATCGCCTGCCTGTGGGGCCCGGCCCATGGTGGCGCCAACGAAGCCGCACTCGCCATGCTCGCGGAGATCGGTTCGGTCGACAAGATTCCGGAATTCATCGCGAAGGTGAAGGACAAGAACAGCGAAGTCCGCCTGATGGGCTTCGGTCATCGCGTCTACAAGAACTACGATCCGCGCGCCAAGATCATGCAGAAGATGTGTCACGCCGTGCTGGCCGAGACCGGCCATGGCAACGATCCGATGCTGAACGTCGCGATGGAACTGGAAAAGATCGCGCTGAGCGACCAGTACTTCATCGACCGCAAGCTCTATCCGAACGTCGATTTCTATTCGGGCATCACGCTGAAGGCGATGGGCTTCCCGACCTCGATGTTCACCGTGCTGTTCGCGGTCGCCCGCACCGTCGGCTGGATCAGCCAGTGGAGCGAGATGATCGAGGACCCGCAGCAGAAGATCGGCCGTCCGCGCCAGCTCTACACCGGCGTCGCGCGCCGCGACTACGTGGCGATGGACAAGCGGAAGTAAGCGACGTCGCTTACAGGAATCCTGAAAGCCGGATGCGATCGTCGCGTCCGGCTTCTCTCATTTTAAAACGGACGCGCCACGGTGTCAGACCTCATCCTGAGGAGCCGTGCAGCGGCGTCTCGAAGGATGAATGGCAACAGTGGGGCCTCATGGTTCGAGACGGCGCTGCGCGCCTCCTCACCATGAGGGTCTGGCGACTACCCCCGCCGCGCCTGCCACATCGTCGCCAGCACGATATCGGCGGCACGGGCGCTGGGCGGCTGGTTGCCGGTCGAAAGTATCCCGTCGATCTTTCTGAAAGCCTCCAGTTGCCTTCGGCGCAGGTCACTGTCGCCGAGCACCTCACGCAGCGCGGCGGCGAGCTTTTCCGGGGTGCAATCTTCCTGCAGGAATTCGGGAATGACATTTTCGCCGATCACGAGATTGGCCAATATCACCGAGTTCACCTTGATGGCGCGGCGCAGGATCCAGGCTTCCACCGTACCGGTCCGGTAGGCCGTCACCATCGGCACGCCGGCCAATGCCAGTTCCAGCGTCACCGTGCCGGATTTGGCCAGCGCCGCGTGCGCGATCCGGAACTTGGCCCGCTTCTCCTGCTCGCCGATCACGACCTGCGGCTGCACCGGCCAGGTCTTCACCGCCTCCACGACCGCTTCCTGCAGATGCGGCATGGTCGGCAGCACCAGTTCGAACGCTGTGCCCTGCTCCTGCAGCCGGGCGACCGCCTGGCCGAAGACCGCCATGTGGTGGCGGATTTCGCTGCGCCGGCTTCCCGGCAGCACCAGGAGCACCGGCGGCGATTGCGCCCGCCGCGCCGCTTCATCGGCGCTCGGGCGCAGCGAAGCCAGTTGCTCGGTCAGGGGATGGCCGACATAGGTGCAGGGCGGCCCGTGCAGCTTGCGATAGGCCTCGGGCTCGAACGGCAGCAGCGCCAGCACATGATCGACATATTTCAGCATCGCGCGCGCCCGGCCGGGCCGCCACGCCCAGACCGAAGGCGACACATAGTTGACGATCGGAATCCTGGGGGCCTTGGCGCGAACGCGCTTCGCCACGCGGTGGGTGAAGTCCGGGCTGTCGATGATGACGAGAATATCCGGTGCGGCTTCCGTCACCGCGATAGCGGTTTCCTTGATCAGCCCGAGGATCTTCGGCAGTTCCTTGACGACGGCGGCGAGCCCGATGATCGAGAGCTCTTCGATCGGAAACAGCGACTCCAGGCCTTCGCGCGCCATCGCGCGGCCGCCGATGCCTTCGAACCGCACCCCGTCGCCAAGGCGCTGGCGCAGCACTTTCATCAAATTGGCGCCGAGGCGATCGCCGGACTCTTCCGTCGCGATCAGAAATATCCTCCGCTCCATCCCGGCGGTGGCGCGAGACGGCGTCACGCGGGCAGACCCTGGATGAACAGGCCAGCGCTGTCAGCGGCCTCGATCATGGCTTGCGCCTCCGCGGCAATCGTATGGCCGGCGATCACGGCGATGCCGGCGAGCCCGGCCCGGGCTGCGCCCTCGATGGTTTTAGCGCCCACGGCCGGCAGGTCGAAGCGCAAATCCTGGCCGCTCTTCGGCGCCTTCACCAGCACACCGCGGCCGGATTTGGCGCGAATGCGCCCGGCCTCGCGCAGCCGCGCCACGCGCGCCAACAGCCCGTCGGTGCCCTCGATGTCCTCGACCGCCACCACGTGCCCGTCGATCACGACCACAGCCTGGCCGATGTCGAAGGGCCCAAGCGCGCCGAGCACCTGCCGCCCCTTGGCGATGTCAGCAACGGCAGCGGGATCGGGCATGGCGCGCGCAATATTTCCCTCCGGCATCAGGATGTCGGGGGCGACATCCCGGATGCCGACCATCCGAAAACCGTCCTGTTCGAGGATGCGGCCGATCCCCGACAACAGATGATCGTCGCCGCCGCGAAATGCCGCCCAGACGCGGCCGAGAACGCGGATCGTTCCCCAGTCGAGCCGGATTTCCGACAGCGCCGGGCGCAGCAGCGTGCCGATGAAGATCAGATCGCGGCAGCCCTCGCTGCGGAACAGTTTTGTGGCGCGGCCGAGCTGCCCGACCGAGATCCAGTGATGGCGGAAGCGCCCGACGCGCACCGGATCACAGGCGCCGCGCAGCGCGAACAGCACCGGCGCGATCCCCCGCTGGCTAAGCGACTCCGCCACCGCGAACGGCATGGCGCCGCCGCCTGCGATGACGCCGACCGGCGAAGAAATGTCAGAAGCCGCTGAAATCATGGCTGCGGCGATCCCGTCATCAATGCTTGTTGCCGTCGCCGGCGGGCAGGCAAAGCGCGCGATGTTTGCCTTGCGCGATGAAGGCGAGGATTTCAGCGATCGCCGGATCTTCGCCAGCGAGCTCCTGCACCACATTCAGCCGCTCGGCAAAGATGCCGGGGCCGTGAAACAGTTTTTGGTAGAACGCGCGCACTTTCGCCAGCCGCTCCTTGGTGAACTGGCGCCGCTTCATGCCGATGATGTTGAGCCCTTCGAGAGCAGCGTACTGGCCGTTGACGAGGCCGAACGGGATGATGTCGCCGCGCACGCCGCAGACGCCGCCGACCATCACCTGCGGTCCGATCCGCGTGAACTGGTGCACGGCCGACAGCCCGCCGATGAAGACGAAATCGCCGATCTCGCAGTGACCGCCGAGCGTGGCGGAGGTCGCAAAAATTACGTCATTGCCGACCTGGCAATCGTGCCCGACATGGCTGCAATTCATGAAGTAGCCGCGCTCGCCGACCCGCGTCACGCCGCCGCCGGCAACCGTGCCGGCGTTCATGGTGACGGATTCGCGGATAGTGCAGCCCGCGCCAATCTCGAGCCGGGTCAGTTCACCCTTGTAGCTCAGCGATTGCGGTGGGGTGCCGAGCGAGACGAACGGATAGATCGTGCAGCCGGCGCCAATCGTGGTTTGCGCGGTGATGTGAACATGCGCGATCAGATTGCAGTTGGCGCCGATAACGACGTTGCGGCCGATAATGCAATAGGGACCGATCGTCGTCCCCTCGCCGATCACAGCGCCATCCTCAACCCGCGCGGTTGGATCGATCGTACCCATCAAGCAGCCCAGCCCATCGATTGGACGCGAATATCTCGCGTTTTCGGGTGGTTAGCGCGACGTACCAACGCTGTCCAGTGACGTATGGTTACGCCGTATGTCGGCGCGTCCGGCTGCAAATCCTCCAGCCAGCGGCCTGATTCCCATGGCGAAAGTCGGGATAAACAGTCGCTAGATCATACTGCCGGGCAGGAAGCACCGGATCGAAATCCCGGTTGCCCCTTTTACAGGCCAAACCATGGTTCGGCCGGCGCGATTTGGCACGGTGATGACGGCATCGTCGGGCACGTCGATCCATTGGCCCTCGAGCCGGACGCGATAATGACCGTCCTTCGATTCCCAATCGACGTCGGAAACAACGGAGCCGTCGGCATCCGAGCAGCACAGCCCCTTCGCGCTTCTGAGGCTGTCGAACCAGGGCTTGAGCGGGGAGTTGGCGTAGCGGCCATCATCACGGGCCGTTGCACTTCCCGCGAAAACAGCGGCTAAGGCGATCAACGCACCGGCGGTTTTCAGGCGTTTCATGCGACTATCTCGACCTGCCACCGGAAATTACAAGTCAGTCGACGGACCGAAGTTCCAATGCGCCATGCTCACGCTGACGGCATGGCCGCACGGAGTGACGGAGCACATGCTCTGTCAACGATCGGACATTGTCGAGTATACCAGCGTATAGTCACGCCTGACCGTTGCCGACAATGCGCGGCGACAGCTCACGCAAACGGCGCCCTGCGCGCAGGCAACTGCCCCCCGCAAGACCTCTCTAGCTGCCCGCCAGTGCGATCCATTCGCTCACCTGCGCACGCGCGATCAGGGCGGCCGGGTCCGAGGCGCTGGTCTTGTAGACGAGCGCCTCGCCTTCGCGGATACCGGCAAATTCCTTGCCGAAGGCGTCGGCGACGTTGGTCTTGTGCGTCACCGCCAGATTATTGACGCCGGCTTTCGGAGGCGCGTTCACCAGATTGCGCACGGCGCGTCCGGCCTTGGCGTTCTTGCCGTCAGGGTTCGCCATCGCTGGTGAACAACGACATCAGGAAGACGTCGGTTGTATGACGGATGAATTCAATCCGATTCAATCCGTCAGCATCGCGCCGACGTCGGCCTCCGCGACCACGCTGCCATTCACCTTGGCGTCACCGTGAAACCACCACATCGCCTTGCGGCGGCCGATCGAGCGCATGTGGTACTCGATGGTGTCGCCGGGCATCACCGGCTTGCGGAATTTGCACTTGTCGATGGTGAGGAAATAAACCGCGCGCGGCTTCTCGGTGCCCTCGACCGACTTGATGCCGATGACGCCGGCGGTCTGCGCCATGGCCTCGATCATCATCACGCCGGGATAGACCGGACGCTCGGGAAAATGGCCGAGAAACGGCGGCTCGTTGAAGGTGACGTTCTTGATGCCGATGCCGCTGTAATCGGTCCGGATCTGGATCACCCGGTCGATCAGCAGCATCGGATAACGGTGCGGGAGCGTCTTGAGGATCTCATTGATATCCACGAGCTCGAATCTGACCGCTGCCTCCTCCATCACTCCCGCCCTTCGCCTTTCGGATCGGCCGTGCCGCCCTGCACCAGTCGCTCCACTGCAACAATCTCCCTGAACCACTGCTTGGTCGGCTTTGCAAAGAAACCGCCCCAGCGGCCGTTGGGCGGGATGTCGTCCTTGACCCCGCTCATCGCCGTTACCTGGGCGCCGTCGCCGATCTTGAGGTGGTTGTTGATGCCCACCTTCGCCCCCAGCGCAACGTTGTCACCGATTGTCAGGCTGCCCGCGAGCCCGATCTGGGCCGCGAGCAGGCAGTGCCTGCCGATGGTTACATTGTGGCCGATCTGGACCTGATTGTCGATTTTGGTGCCCTCGCCGATCACCGTATCGCGCAGGCTGCCGCGGTCGATGGTGGTGCCGGCGCCGATCTCGACATCGTTCTGGATCAGGACCCGGCCGGTCTGCGGCACCTTCAGATGGCCCTCGGGGCCAAAGAAGATGAAGCCATAGCCGTCCTGCCCGATGCTGCAGGCAGGATGGATCAGGACATTGTTGCCGATCAGGGAGAACTGGATCGCCGTGCGGGCGCCGACATTGCAGTCGCGGCCGATCTTGACGTCGGCGCCGATCACCGCACCCGCGCCGATCACGGTGCCGGCGCCGATCTCGACCCTGGGGCCGATCACCGCGAGCGGATCGACGATGACGCCGTCTTCCAGGTGGGCCGACGGATCGATGATCGCCGATGGCGCGATGCCGTCATTGTCGAACCAGGATTGCGGGCGAAGCGCATCGGCATGCCATTCGCGCGCCAGCTTCACGAAGGCGCGAAACGGCTGGCTGGCCCGCAGCACCGCCACATGGGCGGGCACCTGGGCTTCGAAACGCGGGCTGACCAGGCAGGCGCCGGCCTTGGTCGCCATGAGCTGATCGGCGTATCTGAGGTTGTCGAAAAACGCCAGGTGCATGGGACCGGCTTCGTCGAGCGAAGCGAGGCTTCTGATCACCTGACCGCCCCGTGCGGGGTCGACCAATACCGCTCCCGTCAACGCGGCCAGTTCGGCCAGCGTCGAGGCAGGGGGTTGCTTGAAGAATATCGGCTGCGCCATTCCACCCGTCGCAGTCCGGCCGACCTTCACAACAGAGTGCCGGCTCCGAAGAAACGAAGCCGACCCCTCTTCTGGTTCCGAGGTGTTCTCGTCACGCGGACCTTTCGTCCGTTCGCTTCAAGCCACCTTAGAACGATGTGCCGCCGCCAAACTTGAATTGCTGCACGCGGTCAAACTGACCCTTCGTAAGCGGAACCGCATAGTCGAAGCGCAGCGGACCGAACGGCGAAGCCCAGATGAGGCCCACACCCACCGAGGTGCGTACCACGTTGCCGTCGTCATACTGCAATCCCAAACAGGTTCCGGGAGAGGCCCCAGTCGTCGACGTCACCTGGGTCGGCTTGATACAACCGGGCACGTTGACCTCGCCCGTCTGCGCCCACGACGTCGGTCCCTTGTAGTCGAACAGCCCGCCAGCGTCGGCATAGACGGAACCCTTGAGCCCGACTTCCTTCGGCAGGAACCAGAACGGCATCTGCAATTCGAACGAAGCGCCCCAGTATTTGGTGCCGCCGAGCGCGTCACGCGTGCCGTAGGGGTTGATGTCGCGCGGACCGATGCCGTTGGGCGCGAAACCGCGAACGAGGTTCGGACCCATCTGGAAGTGATCCAGCATGCGCAGTTCGCTGCCACCGAACTGGTTCAGCACGCCGCCCTGGAGATGGATCAGGCCGACGATATCGGCAACCAGCGGGGTGTAGTATTTCGCATCGATCGCGGACTTGATGTACTTCACGTCGCCGCCGACACCCGCGAAGTCCTGCTTCCAGTCGATCAGCAAGCCGTCGGTCGGGTTCTTGTTGTTGTCCAGCGTGTTGTAATTCAGCGAGTAGCCGACCGCCGAGGTCAGCGTCTTGCCGCTCTGCAGTTCCCTGCGGACCGGCAGCGAAGCTTCGCCATCGCTGAAGCACCAGAGGCCGACGCCGGAAGTATCGGTGGCGGTCTGGCCCCCGTCCGTTATCGATCCGCCCGCGGGAGCGCCATTCAGATTCGCAAATGCCGGCGTCGGATTGAACGCGAGCAACGAGTTCGACGAGTTGTTGTTACAGTTCGCGAGCTGGTTCGGCAGCTGGATTTGCTGCTGGTAGATCGAGTAGCGCAGCTGCAGCGCGAGATCTTCCCGCAGGGTGAAGCCGAGCCGCGGGCTGAAGCCAAGCGTCTTGGTTCCGTAAGAAATATAGCTGTTGGCCAACTGCTCGCGATAAAACAAATCGAGGCCGAGCGCGACGCGATAGTCCAACAGATAGGGGTCGACGAACGACAGCGAACCACCGCGCGCGTACTGGCCGTAGGTCACCGCCGCCTTCGCATACAGGCCACGGCCGAGGAAGTTGCGCTCGGAAATGCTGACTTCGGCCAGCGCACCGTCGCTGGTCGAATAGCCGCCCGACACCGAGAAGTCGCCGGTCGACTTCTCTTCGAGATCGACAACCAGAATCACGCGATCGGTCGACGAGCCGGGCTCGGTCAGGATCTTCACGCTCTTGAAGAAGTCGAGGTTTTTCAGCCGGCGCTCGGCGCGATCGACCAGCGCGCGGTTGTAGGCGTCGCCTTCGGACAAGTCGAACTCGCGGCGAATCACGTAGTCGCGGGTGCGGGTATTGCCGCGGACGTTGATACGTTCGATATAGGTTCGCGGGCCCTCATCGACGGCGAACACGATCGAAACGGTGTGCTGTTCGAAATTGCGATCACCGCGCGGGCGCACCACGGCGAAGGCGTAGCCGCGCCGTGAGGCCTCGATCTGCATTTCCTCGACGGATTTCTCAAGCGCCTCGGCATTGTAGACCGAGCCGACGCTGACGCGCGAGAAGCTGCGCATCGAGGCGGCATCGAGGGTTGCGATGGAGGTCTGGAAGTCGACGGAGGCCACGCGATATTGCTGCCCCTCCTCGATCTTGAAGGTGACGAGGAAGCCCTTCTTGTCAGGGTCATACTCGGTCAGCGCGGCGATCACCTGCACGTCGGCGTAACCGTTCTTGAGATAGAAGCGGCGAATCAGGTCGCGGTCGGCCTCGACCCGGTCTGGATCGTAGACGTCGGCGCCGCCGAGGAAGCTCAGAAGGTTGGATTCGCGCGTCTTGATGACGTCCTTCAGGCGATAGGACGAATAGGCGACGTTGCCGACGAACTCGATCGACCTGACGCCGGTCTTGCTGCCCTCGGTGACCGTGAAGATCAGGTCGACACGGTTGTTCGGCTGCTCGATGATTTCCGGGGTCACACGCACGTCATAGCGGCCGGAGCGCCGGTAAATTTCGGCGATGCGCTGGGCGTCCGACTGAACCATCGGGCGCGAGAACGTACCGCGCGGCTTGGACTGGATTTCAGCCGAAAGCTGCTCGTCCTTGACCTTCTTGTTGCCTTCGAAGGCGATGCGCCCGATCACGGCGTTTTCGACCACGGTCACGACCAGCCGGCCGCCCACCTGGTTGATTCGCACGTCCTGGAACAGGCCGGTCTCGATCAGCGCCTTGAGGCCGTCGTCGATCTGGGCCTGTCCGAGCCGGCCGCCGGGGCCTGGCTTGAAATAGGAACGGATGGTCTCGACCTCGACACGCCGGTTCCCCTCGACGGAGATCGACGCCACTGTCTGGGCCGCAGCCGGCACAGACAACAGCGCGCCCCCCATCGGCGCGGCAACCATGATCAGAGCGCCCAGCAGAGCCCCCCGCACTCGCATTCCCAACATCATGCGCAACGCGCCCTCGTCATTCCAATGCCGGCCCGTACCCCTACGAACCGGCAGATTCCCAAAGTTGCACTGCTTGTAGCCAATTTCGCGAGGGCGGCAAACCAGACATCGCGGTGCGATTCCATTTTCATTCCAAGACGTTGCCAATGGGCAACGTCACAAAAAAGCCGCTTCTACGATCTTCCGAACAGCCCCTTCAGCCAGGGCACCTGATGGAAGTCGTTGTAAAAGGCGAACACCATCAACATCAGCACCAGAACCAGCCCCACGCGGAACCCGTATTCCTGGGATTTCTCCGACAACGGACGGCCCCGCAGCACCTCGGCCGTGTAGAACAAAAGGTGGCCACCATCGAGCAAGGGCACCGGGAACAGATTCAGCAGCCCGATCGAAATCGACAGCACCGCCGCCAGATGAAGCAGCGGAATCAGTCCCAGCGTGGCGACCTGACCCGAAATCTGCGCGATCCGAATCGGCCCGCCGATCTGGTCCGCGCTCGCCCGGCCAGTGAAGATGTTGCCGATATAGGCCAGCGTCTGCTCGATGACGAACCAGGTTTCCTTGATTCCGAGCCAAAGCGCGCTCGCCGGATCGACCTTCTCGGTGGTTACTTCGCCCGGCGAGGTTGCGCGGGTGATGCCGAGAATCCCGAGCCGCTGCGTGTTTCCGAACGGATCCTTCACTTCGCGCAGTTCCGGCGTGCCCTTCAACTGCAGCGTGGAATCACCGCGCTTGACGGTGAAGGTCAGGGTATCGCCGGCACGCACGCTGACGAAGCGCTGCATATCGGAGAAGCTGCCAATCTTCTTGCCGTCGATGGCGGTGACGATGTCGCCGACCTGGAAGCCCGCCCGCTCGGCGGCACTGCTGGCTTCGATCTTGTCCACGCGCGCCGTCGTGCTCGGCTTGCCGAAGAAGGTGAAGAGACAGGTGAAGATGACGATCGCCAGAATGAAATTCGCAATCGGACCGGCGGCAACGATGGCCGCGCGCGCGCCGACTTTCTTGTGATGGAAACTGCCCGCCCGCTCCTCGTCGGTCATGCCGGCGAGCGTTTCGGCCGAAGCCGGCGTCGAGGCTTCCGATTCGTCGCCGAAGAACTTCACATAGCCGCCAAGCGGGATCGCGGAGATCTTCCAGCGCGTGCCATGGCGATCGTTGAAGCCAACGAGTTCCGGCCCGAACCCGAGCGAGAACGTTAACACTTTCACGCCCGCCCATCGGGCGACCAGGAAGTGGCCGAGTTCATGAAAGAACACGACGATGGTCAGGACGAACAGGAAGGGAACGATGTAGCCGATGAGCCCATGGCCCAACGTACTGAAACTATGTAGAAAAAACTCTGACATCAGGTTCCCCTCGACAAGAGCCAAAGGCTCCGTCCCCAACCCTCTAGGATGCCTTTAAGGCAATTTGAGGCAATAGGGCGGCGGCTCTATTTCGCGCGTTATAGTCAACGGCAATCGCGTCATCGGCCGAGCTCAAAGGCGCAAGGTTCCCGGCGCGAATCCAGTCGTTCATGGTGGCTTCGACAAGGCGCGCGATCGACCCGAACTTGATCTGTCCGGCAATGAACGCCGCCACCGCCACCTCATTGGCAGCGTTGAATACCGTGGTCGCACCACGCCCCGTACGTAACGCCTCGTAGGCCAGACGCAAGCCCGGGAACCGCTCGAAATCCGGCTCTTCAAAGGTGAGCTGTCCGATTTTTGCGAGATCCAGCCGGGCCGAGGGGCCGACGATTCGGTCGGGCCATCCGAGGCAATGCGCAATCGGAATGCGCATGTCGGGCGCGCCGAGCTGCGCAACCACGGAGCGATCGGAGAATTCGACCATGCCGTGGATGATCGACTGCGGATGGACGAGAACGTCGATTTCGTCGGCGGTCAGCGCGAAAAGATAGGAGGCCTCGATGACTTCGAGGCCCTTGTTCATCATCGAGGCCGAATCGATGGTGATCTTCTGGCCCATGCTCCAGTTCGGATGTTTTAGCGCCTGCGCCAGCGTCGCCTGTTCGATGTCGGTGGCGGCCCAGGTGCGGAACGGACCGCCGGATGCGGTGATGATCACGCGCACCAGTTCCTCGCGATTGCCTGAGGAAAGCGCCTGAAACAATGCGTTGTGTTCGGAATCGGCCGGCAGAATGCAGGCCCCGGCTTTCGCCGCGCGCTGCATGAAGAAATCGCCGGCACAGACCAGGCATTCCTTGTTGGCGAGTGCCACGGCCGCGCCACGGTCGACCGCCGCCAGAGCGGGCTTCAGCCCGGCGGCACCGCTCACCGCCGCCATCACCCAGTCGGCGGGTCGCGCGGCGGCCTCGATGATGGCGCTTTCGCCGGCGCCGCATTCGATACCCGTGCCGGCCAGGGCGTCCTTCAGTTCGCCAAGGCGCGCGGGGTCGGCGATCGCAGCGAATCGTGCACCGAATTCCTTTGCGAGTTTGGCCAGCGCTTCAACATTGGTATTTGCGGTCAGCGCCTCGACGGAATAGCGGTCGCGCGCGCCGCGCAGCAAATCCATGGTGCTGTCGCCGATGGAACCGGTGGCGCCCAGCACCGTTACGGTGCGCGCGTCGGCTACCGCGGCCTTGTTGTTACGCAATGGAACTGCGCTCATAATTTCACCAAACCATAAGACCGCGGCCGACGCCATCGGCACCACCCCGCAGAAGACCGAAAAGTGCCGCCACAACGACGGCCGCGACAAATCCATCCAGACGGTCCATTAGCCCGCCATGGCCCGGAATAATGTGACTTGAGTCCTTTACGCCAAAACGCCGCTTCACGGCTGATTCGAAGAGGTCGCCGAGCTGCGAGGCGACTGAAAGAGCCCCGGAAAGCATCAATAACGGCCCGATTCTGCCCAGATCGAGCGCGGCAAAGCCTGCCGCCACAGCCAGGCTGGCGGCAAACCCGCCGGCGGCGCCCGCCCAGGTCTTTTTCGGGCTGACGCGCGGCCAAAGTTTCGGGCCGCCAATGCCGCGGCCCGCGAAATAGGCGCCGCTATCGGTCACCCATACGATCAGCAGCACGAACATCAGCGCGGCGAATCCCTTGACGGGATCGAGACGCACCAGCACCGAGGCGATCTCGGCCGCCGCCGCGTACAAGAATCCCGCCGCCGCCCAGTTTCGCCGCTCCGGCGCGATCGACACCACCGTAACGAAGCCGACGCCGAGCACGATCAGCGCGGCATCAAGCCGGCCAATCGCAAAGCAAAGCCCGGCGACCGCGAGCGCGGCCACACCCGGCACCATCACGCGAGTAGCGCCGGCGAGACCCACGATCGCGAGCCATTCCACGAACAGGCCGACGGCAGCCAGCGTCACCAGCGCGGCCCACAACCAGCCGCCCGCATAGGCGATCGCAACCGCAAGCGGGATCAGCACGGCGGCTGCGGCGATGCGCATCACCAGATTGCGCGAATCGGCGCTCGCTGCCGCCGGCGCGGCCTCGCGCTCGGTCACGATCCGGTTTTCGCGGCCAGACCGCCGAAACGGCGTTCCCGTCTGGCATATTCGGCAATGGCGCTTTCGAGCGCGGCCTTGTCGAAATCCGGCCAGTGGATCGGCACAAAAACGAGTTCGCTGTAGGCCGCCTGCCACATCAGGAAGTTCGACAGCCGCTGCTCGCCGCTGGTGCGGATGATCAAATCGGGATCGGGGATGTCAGGCGCATCGAGATAGCGGCCGAGCGTATCGGCGTCGATCGATGCCGGATCGCGCTTGCCCTCCGCCACTTCGCGCGCCAGCCGCTGGGCGGCGCCGGCGATTTCCTGGCGCGATCCGTAATTGAACGCGACCACGAGATTGAGCTTGGTGTTGCCCCGGGTCAGTTCCTCGGCTTCGTTCAAGAGCGTGCAGATATCGGGCTCCAGCCCTTCCCGCTCCCCGATCACACGCACGCGCACGCCGTCGCGATGCAGCGTCGCCAGATCGTTGCGGATGAAGCGGCGGAGCAGTCCGAACAGATCGCCGATTTCGGTCGCCGGGCGCGACCAGTTCTCGGAGCTGAACGAAAAGATCGTCAGATAGAGCACGCCGAGTTCATGGGCGGCGCGAACGACACGGCGCAGCGCCTCGACACCGCGGCGATGGCCTTCGGCACGCGGCAAGCCGCGCGCTGCCGCCCAGCGCCCGTTTCCGTCCATGATGATCGCCACATGCAACGGGACGGATCGATCCGGTCCTTCCGTGGCTGGGGCGGCGGCGTTCGGCATTATCTGAATTCCAAGACCAATCTCGATTCTTGAACGTTGCCGTCAAACGGTGAGGATTTCCTTTTCCTTCGCCGCAAGCAACTGATCGATTTCCGTAATCGTTCCGTCGGTCGCCTTCTGCACCTCATTGGCGAGCCGCTCCTGATCGTCTTCGGAAATCTCGTGATTCTTCTCGAGCTTCTTGACGATATCCAGTCCGTCGCGGCGGACATGGCGGACCGCCACCTTGGCGGCTTCGGCGTATTTGTGCGCGACTTTCACCAGTTCCTTGCGCCGCTCCTCGTTGAGCTCGGGAATCCGCAGGCGCAGCACCTGCCCTTCGGTCGCGGGCGAGAGGCCGAGGTTGGAATCGACGATCGCCTTTTCGACGGCCTTCACCATGGACTTGTCCCACACCTGCACGGAGAGCAGGCGCGGCTCGGGCACGCTGACGGTCGCGAGCTGGTTGAGGGGCATGTGCGAGCCGTAAGCCTCGACCTGCACCGGCTCCAGCATGGACGCCGCCGCGCGGCCGGTCCGCAAGCCGCCCAATTCGTGCTTGAGCGAGTGGGTGGCGCCTTGCATGCGGCGCTTCAATTCGTTGATGTCAAAACCGGGCGTGGGCATAACACTCTCCCCTCCTTAGAAACCAGCCGCCGGCGCCTTAAAGCCTGCGGTTCGAAGCAGCACTGGCATATCAGCCGGCGACCACCGTGCCGTGCCCGGTCCCGCGCAGGATCGCGCCGATCGAACCCGGCTCGGCGATCGAGAACACGATGATAGGCAGTGACGTCTCGCGGGCAAGCGCGAATGCGGTCGCATCCATCACCTTGTAGTCGCCGGCAATCGCCTGCGAATGCGTCAGGCGGTCGAAACGCTTGGCGGACGGGTCCTTTTTGGGATCGGCGCTGTAAACGCCGTCGACATTGGTGGCCTTGAGCACGGCGTGTGCCCCGATTTCGGCCGCCCGCAACACCGCTGTGGTGTCGGTGGTGAAGAACGGATTGCCGGTTCCGCCGCCCAGCAGGACGATTCGTCCCTCGGAAAGGTATTTGTGCGCTGCACTGCGGGTGAACAGCTCGGAAATCTCGGGCATCACGAACGCCGACAGGGTCCGCGCCGGCGTTCCCTTGCGCTCGATGGCCGCTTCCAGCGCCAGGCAGTTCATCACGGTGGCGAGCATGCCCATGGTGTCGCCGGTCGGGCGCGACACGCCGCGCGAGGAGACTTCGACGCCGCGAACGATGTTGCCGCCGCCGATCACGACAGCCACCTCGACGCCGAGCTTCTGGGCCGCGATCAAATCGTCGGCGATGCGGTCGATGGTGGGCTGGTCGATACCGAAGGAGTGGCTGCCGGCGAGATACTCGCCCGAGAGCTTGATCACGACGCGACGATAGACCGGCTCAGCCATTGCTTATCGCTTCCTTGTCCCGCGCAGGTGACTTCCGGCGCAATTACGCCGGAAGACGGTGACCGCAGCGGTTACTTCTTGCCGCTGGCGGCTGCGACCTCGGCTGCGAAATCGGATTCCTGCTTTTCGATTCCCTCGCCGAGAGCATAGCGCACAAATCCGGCAATCTTCACAGGTGCACCGATCTTGCCTTCGGCTTCCTTCACCGCCTGCGCGACCGACTTGCCCTTTTCGTCATGGATGAACGCCTGCTCCAGCAGGCAGACTTCCTTGTAATAGGTCTTCAGGCCGGACTCGACGATCTTCTCGATCACGTTCTCCGGCTTGCCCTGCTGGCGATACTTGTCGGCCAGCACGTCCTTTTCGCGCGTCACGATCGCCGGATCGAGACCGCTCGGATCCAGCGCCTGCGGATTGGTCGCAGCGACGTGCATGGCGAGCTGGCGGCCGAGATGGGCGAGCTCATCGGCCTTGCCGGCCGATTCGAGCGCGACCAGCACGCCCATCTTGCCGGCGCCGTCGATCACCGCACCATGGACATAGCTCGACACCACGCCCTGGCTAACTTCGAGCGAAGCCGCACGGCGCAGCGACATGTTCTCGCCGATGGTCGCGATCGCGTCCGAAATCGCGGTCTCGACGGTGACGCTGCCGACCTTGGCCGCCTTGATCTTCTCGACGTCGGCGCCGTTGTGGAGCGCGACCTGCGCGATCATCTTGACGAGGCCCTGGAATTGCTCGTTGCGGGCCAAGAAATCGGTCTCGGAGTTGACTTCGACCACGACGCCCTTGGCGCCCGAGGTCAGCGCGCCGATCAGGCCTTCGGCCGCGACGCGGCCGGCCTTCTTGGCGGCCTTCGACAGGCCCTTCTTGCGCAGCCAATCCTGCGCTTCCTGCATGTCGCCGTTGGTTTCGGTGAGGGCTGCCTTGCAGTCCATCATGCCCGCGCCGGTCGACTCGCGCAGTTCCTTGACCATCGCCGCAGTGATCGTTGCCATCGTCGAATATCCTTCTTGCCTGTTGCCACGGGCGCGGCGCGCGCTTTGCGCCGTGCCGCCGTCAGCTCCAGGGAATGTCGTAATCTGGGGAGCAGAACCGGTGGCCGGAAGACCCGGCCACGCGGCGTACCAATTATTCCGCTTCCGCGGTCAGCGTCTTGGCCTGGGCAACCCAGGCATCGGCGCGGCTCGGAAGACCGACCTCTTCACCGATCTTGTGCGCGGTATCGTGGTCGAGTTCGGCGAGCTGCCAGTAGTGGAAGATGCCGAGGTCGTTGAGCTTCTTCTCGATCGCACCCGATACGCCGGTGAGCTTCTTGAGGTTGTCGGCGGTGCCGCGCGGACCGGCCAGACCCTGGAAGCCGGTCGGCTGGGGAGCTGCCGGAACTTCCTCGCGGGCGGGCTGAACCGAGGCGCCGATGTCGATGCCGTGGTCGCCTTGCGCGCGGGAGATGCCGTCGATGGCGGCGCGGGCAATCAGGTCGCAATACAGCGAGATGGCGCGGCCGGCGTCGTCATTGCCCGGCACCACGAAGGTGATGCCCTTGGGATCGGAGTTGGTGTCGACGATCGCGGCGACGGGAATGTTGAGCCGCTGCGCTTCCTGGATCGCGATGTCTTCCTTGTTGGTGTCGATCACGAAGATCATGTCGGGAAGACCGCCCATGTCCTTGATGCCACCGAGCGAGCGGTCGAGCTTGTCGCGCTCGCGCTGCAGCGTCAGGCGCTCCTTCTTGGTGTAGGAGTTGGCCTCGCCGGACGACAGCACTTCGTCGAGGTGACGCAGGCGCTTGATCGAGCCGGAAATCGTCTTCCAGTTGGTCAGCGTGCCGCCAAGCCAGCGCGAATTGACGAAATACTGCGCGGAGCGCTTGGCCGCTTCGGCGACGCCGTCCTGCGCCTGGCGTTTGGTGCCGACGAACAGGATGCGGCCGCCCTTGGCGACGGTGTCGGATACCGCCTGCAGCGCACGATGCAGCATCGGCACGGTCTGGGCGAGATCGATGATGTGGATGTTGTTGCGGGCACCGAAAATGAACTCCGCCATTTTCGGATTCCAGCGGTGCGATTGGTGGCCAAAGTGCACGCCAGCTTCAAGCAGCTGACGCATAGAAAAATCGGGTAGCGACATAGTGATGATTCTCCGGTTGGTTCCTCCGGAAACGTGTGAGCAAACGAGCCTTATGGCCCGGCTGCCACCGGACGGCCTTTTGAGCCATGTTTCCGTGTGAGATGGCGCGCTGTATAGCCGGATTCCAGCCAGAAGCAAGGAAATACGGCCGGATTTTCGGCGCTCCGGCCCCGCGATTTAGGGCCGCCGCCGGCCAAATCCCTCGGATCTGGCCGGTTAACAATCAGCATCGGGCACCCGGCGGACACTTCCTGGCTGCCGCCGCCGGGGGCGGCGCCGGACGCGGCGGTGGCGCAGCCATCCGAGGGGGCGGTGGCGCCGCCATCCGCGGGGGCGGCGGTGCCGCCATACGCGGGGGCGGCGGCGCGGCCATACGTGGGGGTGGCGGCGCGGCCATACGTGGGGGTGGAGCGGCCATCCTTGGTGGAGGCGACGGCGTGGCCATCCGCGGCGGCGGGGCGGCCATCCGTGGAGGCGCCGGAGCGACGCGAGCCGCCGGCGGTGGTGAGGGCCTTGCCACATGCACCGCCGCCGGCGGCGGGGCTCGCCGCAGTTCAGGCTGCAATTGAGGTTTCGGAGCGATCGCAGCGGCGGGCCTTGGCGGCGCGGCGGCGCTGGGTGGCGGGACTCCGACCCTCGGCTGGCCAGCCGGAGCGGCGGGAGCGGTCGCGCCGATCGCGGGCCTCGAGCCGGCCGCCGCGCCGGGCGCGGTCGGCGGCGACCCGCCCGGCGCAAGCTTCGCGTTCGGATTGACGGTGCTTGGCGATACCGCCGCGCTCGGAGGCGCGGGTGGCGTGCCCCTGGCACCTGGAACCGGCAGCGCGTTGGTTCTCGGCAAAGTCTGGTTCGAAGGCAGCGTGCCCGGCGCATTGACCGGCTGTGTCGCGTTCGGCCTGCCGGTCTGCCCCGCCGGAGCGCCGGGCAAACCAGTCCTCACGGCAGGGTTGATCGTGGCGCTCGGCGGAACCGGCGCCTTGCCCTGCTGGATCAGCGTGGCCCTTTGCGCGACTGCGGGCGGCAGTGTCGGCGTGGCACCACCACCCTGCCCCGGCGCAACCGTTGCGCCCGGGGAGCCGGGGCGTCCGATAGCGTTGGCGCCAAGTCGTCCGGCGTCAGGTCCGGCCGCCGGCGACGCCGGCTGTGGCCGCCTGTTGATGACGTTGTTGATGACGGCCCTGTTGTGGATGTTGGCAAAGATGATGTTGTTCGGCGGCGGCGCCACATAGCGCGGGGCCCGCACATAGATCGGTATCGGCACAAAGATCGGCTGCGGCAGGATGAACAGCCCGATCGGCGGCGGCGGTGGCTCCAGTATCACGAAATCATCCGGCGGCGGCGGCAGGTAGTAGACCGGCGCCGGTGGCGGCGCGACAAAATCGAACTCGGGATCGCCGAAGGCCAGCACCGGCCGGTCGACATAGATGAACTCTTCCGGCGGCGGCGGCGGCACGTCGTAGTCGATGACGTCAAAGGCCGGCGGCGGCTCCAGCGCCGCGGTGAGAATGGCCAGACGTCGGCGCGCGTCGGCGGCATGAGGCCCGCGCGGGTAGCGTTGCAGATACGACCAATAGGCGTTCGGGGTGTCAGCGCGGTAGGTGCGGCGCCAGGTGATCGCTTCGCGCCGCGCCGCCGCGATCGCCCTCACCCGCTTTGCCATGGGATCGTCGGGATAGGCGGCGAGAAAATCCTCGTAGGCCGGCAGCGTGTCGCGCTCCAGCACCGCGGCGTAGGCGTCCTGCACGCCGAGATCGCGGATCGGCTTGCTGCGGATGGCGGCGACCTGATCCGGCGGTGGGGCGGCGGGTGCATCCGGTCCGCGCTCGAAGAACGTGAAGGCCGCATCGACCTTCTGGCTGTCCCAGGGCACCTGCGCGCCCTTGCTCGCCTCGTTGACGCGAAGCCGCACGCGATTGAAGACTTCCGGCAGCGGCAACCCGCCGGTCCGGATCATCTCGGCCAGCGACTGGGCATAGACGCCGTACGGTCCCTGCTCGGCCGGCGCGACCGTTCCGGGCGCCGCGTTGAACGCGATCAGCATGTGCGGGTCCGCCTCGACCAAAGCGAGACCGCTAGCGATCTGCCCGTTGACGAAAGGCTGCTGCCGCGCCGCGTCCAGCACGACGATGCCGGCCTTCAGCGGCAGCGAGGCGAGCTGACGGATGTAGTCGCCGGTCCGCAGCGCCTCGATCGGAACATCAATATCGCGGTTGATTGCGGAATCGACCGGCACGAAATAGTTCTCGCCCGCCAGTTGCAGCCCGTAACCGGCCAGATACACCATCGCGACCGTGTCCGGCCCCGAGCTTTCGGCTTTCTGGATGAAGTCGCGAAAACTCTTGCGCAGCGTGTCGCCATCGAGATCGCGCGCGCCGATCACGTCGAAGCCGGCCGCCTGCAAGGTCTGCGCGATCAGGCCGGCGTCATTGGCCGCCGTCGGCAGCGGCGATTTCGCATAGGCGGCATTGCCGACCACCAGCGCAATACGCTTTTCCGGCTGCTGCGCGGCCGCGGCGCTCAAATACCCCGCCAGTCCTGATATCGCGACCAGACACGCCGAGAGAATCGACAAACTTCTTGCTATCCGCATGGGATTCCACCCTGTCGCCGCCCGCGCTGCATGGAACGCGCATCAAAATGAACATTTCTTGAATAATTGCGCTCTCAGCAAGGCATGGCGCCTCGCTCCGCCCGGTTCCGGCACCGAAATTCGCATTGTCGCGGCCTTACGGCGGGCGTATCCTTTGATCAAATCGTGTTCGCCTGCATCGTGAGGCGACTGCGCGAGTACCTCCCGGTGTGCGAATTGCCCATGCAATGGAGGAAATCGCCATGACCGTTTCCCCGACCCTGCAGAAGTACCTGGATCAGAGCGTCACCTACGACCTGATCCCTCATACCCCCACGATGTCATCGACTCGCACGGCCGAAGCTTGCCACGTGCCGGGAGAGGCTCTGGCCAAGGCCGTCGTGCTGCGCCGCGACGGCGGTTACATGATGGCCGTTCTTCCGGCCTCCCATCACCTGCACCTGTCGGCCCTGAAAAGTCAGCTCGGCCACAAGGTCGACCTGGCGAGCGAAGACGAAATCGAACGGCTGTTCGAGGACTGCGACCGCGGGGCCGTCCCGCCGCTCGGCGAATGCTACGGGCTGGACGTCATCATCGACGACAGCATCGATGCGCGGCGGCACGTCTACATGGAAAGCGGCGATCACGCCACGCTGATCCGCATGGAGGGCGAGCAGTTCGCGCGCTTGACGGCGAAGGCCTGGCGCGGCCACTTCAGCACGCACGATTGAGGCCGCTCGTTCCGCCGACTGCGCCGCTGCGGTCGAGCGACTTCAAGCAGGACGCCCCGCGCCTGTTCGCGGTCGAACAGACGCGAACCGTTCAAGACGCTTCGATCGCAAGAAGCCGCCGCTTCAGTGGTGGGCCGCAACGCTCTTCACGTACCCGGACGTTAAATCACTCGGCGCGAACTGGCTGATGTCGCCCAGGCTGATCATGCCGACCATCCGCTTGCTCTTGTTGATCACCGGCAACCTGCGGACTTTCAGCGTCTCCATGTGATGCACCGCTTTCGCAAGGTCATCGTCCTCGCGGCAGCAATGAATGCCTTCGGTCATCACGTCGCGCGCCTTGGCGCGGCCGGCATCGAAACCGTTGCCGGCAAGTCCTTTGCAGACAATGTCGCGGTCGGTCACCATCCCGATCAGCTGATCGTCATCCCCGATCGGAATGCAGCCGATATCATGCGCTCGCATCAGCTTTGCGATTTCGGTAATGGGCGTGTCGGGGCTGACCCAGTCGACGCCCTTGTGCATCGCGTCTCTGACTTTCATGGCGGACCTCCGTTGCTGCGATTTCAGGTGGTATTCACGTGATGCAGAACAGTTCCCCCTCGGCAAGACTATACGACGGATCAGGCGGGACGGCATCGCAAAAAGCAATGACAAGTTCTTGAAATTTGCGAATCGCGTCGTTGCGCGCGGGTTGAAGCAACCCGCGCGCAACGCTGTCGCAAGTCAGAACAGATCAGAAGAAACCGAGCTTCTTCGGGCTGTAGCTGACCAACAGGTTTTTGGTCTGCTGGTAATGATCCAGCATCATCTTGTGGGTCTCCCGGCCGACACCCGATTGCTTGTAACCGCCGAACGCGGCGTGCGCCGGATAGGCATGGTAGCAATTGGTCCAGACCCGGCCGGCCTGGATGGCGCGGCCGAAGCGATAGAGCCGGCTCGCATCGCGGCTCCAGATACCGGCGCCGAGGCCGTAGAGCGTGTCGTTGGCGATCGCGAGCGCCTCCTCGTCATCCTTGAAGGTCGTGACCGAAACGACGGGTCCGAAAATCTCCTCCTGGAAGACCCGCATCTTGTTGTTGCCCTTGAATACCGTCGGCTTGATGTAGAAGCCGCCGGCGAGATCGCCCGGCAGTTCGTTACGCGCCCCGCCCGTCAGCACCTGCGCGCCCTCCTCGCGGCCGATGTCGATATAGGACAGGATCTTCTGCATCTGCTCGGAGGACGCCTGCGCGCCGATCATGGTGGCCGGATCGAGCGGATCGCCCTGGACGATGGCCTCGACGCGTTTCAAGGCCCGCTCCATGAAGCGGTCGAAGATCGATTCATGGATCAGCGCGCGGCTCGGACAGGTGCAGACCTCGCCCTGGTTGAACGCGAACATGACGAAGCCTTCGATCGCCTTGTCGAAGAAATCGTCATCCTCGGCCATGACGTCCTTAAAGAAGATATTGGGCGACTTGCCGCCGAGT
Organism: Bradyrhizobium sp. AUGA SZCCT0283; assembly: GCF_018130385.1. Classification (GTDB taxonomy): domain Bacteria; phylum Pseudomonadota; class Alphaproteobacteria; order Rhizobiales; family Xanthobacteraceae; genus Bradyrhizobium. The sequence goes on from NZ_JAFCLU010000007.1 coordinate 99,542, forward strand.
TCGAGCGTCACCGGGATGAGGTTCTGGCTGGCATATTGCATGATCAGCCGGCCCGTTGATGTCTCGCCGGTGAAGGCGATCTTGGCAATGCGCGGCGAGGACGCGAGCGGCTTGCCGGCCTCGAGGCCGAAGCCGTTGACGATGTTGAGCACGCCTGGCGGCAGCAAGTCACCAATCAGCCCTGCCCACACCATGATCGCCGCCGGGGTCTGTTCAGCGGGTTTCAGCACGACGCAGTTACCGGCAGCCAGCGCCGGCGCCAGCTTCCAGCACGCCATCAGCAGCGGAAAATTCCACGGAATGATCTGGCCGACGACGCCGAGCGGCTCGTGGAAATGATAGGCGACCGTATCGTGGTCGATTTCGGAGAGGCCGCCCTCCTGGGCGCGGATGGCGCCGGCGAAGTAGCGGAAATGGTCGATGGCGAGCGGCACGTCGGCCGCGGTGGTCTCGCGGATCGGCTTGCCGTTGTCCCAGGTTTCGGCGAGCGCGAGCAGATCGAGGTTTTCCTCCATGCGATCGGCGATGCGGTTCAGGATCAGCGCGCGTTCGGCGACGCTGGTGCGGCCCCAGGCTTCCTTGGCGGCATGCGCCGCATCGAGCGCGTCTTCGATGTCGTTGGCATCGGAGCGCGCGATCTCGCACAGCAGCTGGCCGTTGACCGGCGAGAAGTTCTCGAAATAGCGGCCCGAGCGCGGCTCGGCCCATTTTCCGTTGATGTAGTTCCCGTATCGCCTTTCGAACGGGGCCTTCGCAGTTCGTGAAAATTCGACCTTGTTCATGGCTGTTCCTCGCTATGGCGTCGCTGAATGCGGCGCTCGAGAAAACCATGGCGAAGGCCGGCTTCGTTGTCAGTCCGTGCAAACCGGATCGCGGGCGCGTGTGTCGCAGAACTGCGACAGTGGACCGGACAAACCGTCAGTGAGCGCGATTAAGGTCCAGGCGCCGCAGCTTTCGATGCAGCGTCGCACGGCTGATGCCGAGCGCCTCGGCAGCGGCCGAAACGTTGCCGTCGCTGCGCGCCAGCGCCCGTTGTACGGCTGCCCGCTCGGCCTGATCGAGATCCCGCGCCGGGCTGGACGTCCCGCCGAGCAGGTCGGCCGCCGGCAACGGCTTCTTCAGAAAATCCCGCGTCACGCCGAGTGCCAGCCGCGCCGACCGCGTCGCGCCGATGACGAGGTCGTCGGCATCGACCGCGATCAGCCCACCGCCGCCGCGATTGATGTCTGGCGCAAACAGAAAGCGGGCGTTCGGGAACGCCAGCCGGAAATTTTCCATCTCGATCCGGCGGGCGGCGTCGCTGACGGCAACGGCAATGAGATTGACAAATCCTTCCGTGAGGTCGGCGCGGCAGGAGGAGACGTCGAGCGCCGCGGCCAGCCTGCCCTCGTGATCATAGATCGGCGCCGACGTGCAACTCAGCAGCGTGTTGCGCGCATAGAAATGCTGGTCGCGATGAACGGTAAGCGCACGCTGCTCGGCCAGACACGTTCCGATGCCGTTGGTGCCCTCGCACTCCTCGCTCCAGACCGTCGCGGTCCACAAGCCCCACGCCTTGAACGTCTCGTCGTCGGAGGCTGTGCCACGCCGGTCGACCGGCACACCGTTGCGGTCGGCCAGCAGCACGCAGCAGCCGACGCCGCCGACCGCGAGAAACAGCCGGTCGAGGTTGGATTGCGCAGCCCGGACCAGCGGCTCGATTTGCTGCCGCGCCAATTCGAATTCGGCCTGGCTCAACCGGCGCGGCAGGCTGCATTCGGCGGGATCGAGGCGATGAAAATTGGATGACCGGCGCCAGGACGCGACCACGGCAGATTTCGCGGCCGAGCCGCGCGCGACCGTGGCCTGCACCTGATCGGCATGGTGTTTGGTGGTCTGCGCCACACTCTTTCCTCCCGCGCAGCAAGATATTCGGCCCGGGCCGGTGGGCGAATTGATCCAGATCAAGCGCACGCGACGTTACCTCGCCCCGCTTCCCCGTCTCAAGCTGGCAACGGAATGATGCTGACACGTTTTGGCAGCATGCCCTGATAGACTTTAGTCGGCTTGGTAACGGGGCGGATCAATGTCGCGCGCACAGCGCCTGCTCGATCTCATTCAGCTTTTGCGTGGCTATCGACGCCCCGTCAGCGGCGCGGTGCTAGCGGAGGCGCTCGGGATTTCGCTGCGCACGCTCTACCGCGACATCGAAACCCTCAATGCGCAGGGCGCGCATATCGATGGTGAGCCGGGCATCGGCTACGTGCTGCGTCCGGGATTCATGCTGCCGCCGCTGATGTTCTCGGAAGACGAAATCGAGGCGATCGTGCTCGGCTCGCGCTGGGTGGCGGACCGCACTGACGCGGCGTTGAGTGGCGCCGCACGCAGCGCATTGGCCAAGATATCAGCCGTGCTTCCGCCCGACCTCAAGGCCGGCCTCGATACGTCGGGCCTGCTGATCGGGCCGGGAACAGCGATCGCCACGGGTGACGCCGAACTGCCGGTCATTCGCTCGGCGATCCGGACCGAGCGCAAGTTGCGGATCTTCTATCAGGACGGCAGCGGCCGCAGTTCCAACCGGACCATCTGGCCGTTCGCGCTCGGCTTTTTCGACCGCGTGCGCATCGTCGTAGCGTGGTGCGAGTTGCGTGAGGGCTTCCGGCATTTCCGGACCGACCGGATCAGCAAGGTACAAGCGGTCGACAAGCGCTATCCGCGCCGTCGTCAGGTTCTGCTGAAGGAATGGCGCGCCAGCGAAGGAATTCCGAACGGTAGCGAATTTCACTACTGACAGTTTTTGGCAGGGTCATCTTCTAGGCTGAACGCATGCCGGACGCCCTCAGAGCGGCTTCGGCAGCGATGTTCAACCAGGAACCTGCCAATGCCAAATTTCAGTTTCGTTCTGCTCTATGTCGAGAACCCGCCGGCCAGCGCCGGCTTTTATGCCGATTTGCTCGGCCGCCCCATCCTCGAGACCTCGCCGACCTTTGCGATGCTGCCGCTGTCGGAAGGCGTAATGCTGGGACTGTGGTCGCGCAAAACCGTGGAGCCTGCAGCCAATGCGCAGGCAGGCGCCACCGAAGTCGCGTTCACGGTCGAAAGTGCCGCGGCAGTCGAGGCGACCTTCGCCGACTGGAAGAAGCGCGGGCTGAACGTCTTGCAAGAGCCCGTGCAGATGGATTTCGGCACAACCTTCGTCGCGACCGATCCCGATGATCATCGTCTGCGCGTATTCGTTCCGGCGGCGGCATGAGCAGGAACTGGGTAGCGGTGGCTTCCGCCGAACATGTTCGCATCGGCCGAGGCCAGGGATTCATGCAGGTCTGTCACGGCAAGGCCGGGCCGCTCAAGCGCGTCCGGCCCGGCGACTATGTCGTCTATTACTCGCCAACCAGCGTCTTCCGCGGTCAGGATAAATTGCAGTCGTTTACCGCAATCGGTGTCGTGGATGACGAGTCGCCGTATCAGGCAAGTATGGGCGGCGGTTTCTTTCCGTTCCGCCGTAACGTCAACTGGTGCGCGGCCCGGGAAGCGCCGATCAAGCCCCTCGTCGGGCGGCTCGAGTTCACGACGGTCAAACGTAACTGGGGCTTTCAGCTCCGCTTCGGACTGTTCGAAATCTCCGAGCACGACATAAAGATGATAGCGGCAGCGATGGACGCACAGCTTTCAGCGGCGTAACGACAAATCATGCCCGCCGGCTTAGCTACTGGGCCAGCCGAAGTTCCGCAATGGTCGTTCTCGCGGTCGCCTCGTCCAGCGGAAAAAAGTCGATTGGCCCGGGATTGTCGTAACCCGAGGTCAGCGCGGTGCTGAGCGCTAGCCCCAATATTCCGCCTCCGGTAGCGCCCGCGGTGGCGATCATGGCGTTTTTTCTCTTACTCGTCCGCGCCACGAAGAAATAGGTTCGGCCGGATTGGGCTGTGATGTCGTGCCGCGTCACGCCCGGGAATGCGGCCTCGGTAGCCGTCAATTGAAGCTGGCCGTTCGGACGATCGGCGAAGGCGAAGGTGCCGGTCTTGAGGCCGGTGATCGGCGTTCCATCGAGCTGAACGTCCCACGCCCCATCGACGATGCCGCCAAAGCCTTTTTCGCGCAGCACGACGACACGTGCGTGCCCTGCTTTTGGCGGGCCGACCTTCCGCGCGATCGCCGAGTAATCCAAACCGTCCCTTTGGGTCTCACAGCCGCCCAGCAGCAAGACCGATATCAGTAACGCCACGCCTCGCCAAAACACAGTACGCCCCAAAATCCATTCCCCGGCCATTTTTTAGCCAAAGCTCGAAATGGTTGCAACAGCGCTGGCGTTTCCGCGCCCGCAAAATCACAGGTTGTGATCAAAATACGACGGTGGCGTTGCACCGCTGCGCACGACCTACAGCGTCTGCACGTCAACGACGCCCGCAACCGCCTTGATCGCGCCAGCGATCTGCGGCGAGACCTTGAAGCGCCCCGGCAGCTTCATCTCCACCTCGGTCTGCAGGTCGAGCATGATGACGAGCGAGACGTCGCCATCGGCGCCGCCCGATGGCGCAGGCGCGGGTTTTGCCGGCAGGCCCTTTGCCGAGCCGTTTGGCGCGGCGGCTTCCGGCATGTTGAGCCGTCGCGCGATGGAATCCAGCGGCTTGGTGTCGCGAACGAAAATCCGCAGGCCCTTTTGGGTTTTCGCCGCGGCGTCATCCAGCGGCTCGGCATGCAGCACCCGGGCGCGCACGTCCTCGCCCTGCAGTTCGGCGCCGAGCTGCAGCAACACCGCAGCCCCCGGCTCCAGCACGTCGCGATACTGCGCAAGGCCTTCCGAGAACAGCACCGCCTCGAAATGGCCGGTCGGGTCTGACAGGCCCATGATGCCCATCTTGTTGCCGGTCTTGGTGCGCCGTTCCATGCGCGACACAACCGTGGCCGCGACCTTGCCCGCGGTCGCGCCGGTTTTGACGGCGCGCGAGAATTCCGCCCAGGTCTGCACCCGCAGCCGCTTCAACACCGTGGCGTAATCGTCGAGCGGATGGCCGGACAGGAAGAAGCCGACGGCGTCGTATTCACGGCGGAGTTTTTCGGCCGGCAGCCAGGGCTCGATCTGCGGCAGCATGATGGTCGGCGCGTCGGCGGCGTTGCCGAACATGTCGTTCTGACCGATCGTTGCAGCTTCGTGGCTGCGCTGGCAGGCGGCGAGAATGGCGTCCGCCCCGGCAAAGACGCGGGCGCGGTTGGTTTCGAGCGTGTCGAATGCGCCGGCAGCGGCCAGGCTTTCGATGATCCGCTTGTTGATCGCGCGCGGATTGACCCGCGCCGCGAAGTCCGCAAGCGAGGTGAAGGCGCCCTTCTTGCGCTCCTCCACGATCTGCTCGACTGCCTGGATGCCGACACCCTTCAGCGCGGCCAGCGCATAGTAGATGGTGTTCTCGCCGACCTCGAAGGTGGCGCCCGAACGGTTGATGTTCGGCGCCTCGACCTTGATGCCGAGCCGCTGCGCCTCGGCGCGAAATTCCGAGAGCTTGTCGGTGTTGTTGAGTTCAAGCGTCATCGACGCTGCCAAAAACTCCACCGGGTAATGCGCCTTCATGTAGGCGGTGTGATAGGACACCAGCGCATAGGCGGCGGCGTGGCTCTTGTTGAAGCCGTAGTCGGCGAATTTGGCGAGCAGTTCGAAGATCGTGTCCGCCTGCCCCTTCGGCACGCCGTTCCTGACCGCGCCGGCAACGAAGATCGCGCGCTGCTTTTCCATCTCGGCGCGGATCTTCTTGCCCATCGCACGGCGCAGCAGGTCGGCGTCGCCGAGCGAATAGCCGGCCATGACCTGCGCGATCTGCATCACCTGTTCCTGGTAGATGATGACGCCGAATGTCTCCTTCAGGATCGGCTCCAGGATCGGATGCAGATATTCCGGCTCCTCGTCGCCGTGCTTGCGCGCGCAATAGGTCGGGATGTTGGCCATCGGGCCCGGGCGATACAGCGCCACCAGCGCGATGATGTCCTCGAAGCGATCGGGGCGCATGTCGATCAGCGCGCGCCGCATGCCCTGGCTTTCCACCTGGAACACGCCGACCACGTCGCCGCGCGCCAGCATCTGGTAACTGGGGGCATCGTCGATCGGCAGCGTCGGCAGATCGACATGAATGTTGCGCTGCCTGAGCAGCTTCACGGCGACGTCGAGCACGGTCAGCGTCTTCAGGCCGAGGAAGTCGAACTTCACGAGCCCCGCCGGCTCGACCCATTTCATGTTGAACTGGGTCACCGGCATGTCGGATTTGGGATCGCGGTAGAGCGGCACCAGTTCGCTCAAGGGACGGTCACCGATCACGATGCCGGCGGCGTGGGTCGAGGCGTGACGCGTCAGCCCTTCGAGGCGCTGGGCGATGTCGAAGGCGCGCGCGACCACCGGATCCTCGTCGCGGAACGCCTGCAGCTTCGGTTCGCTCTCGATCGCCTGCGCCAGCGTCACCGGTGCGGCCGGATTTTGCGGCACCAGTTTTGTCAGCTTGTCGACCTGGCCATACGGCATCTGCAGCACGCGGCCGACGTCGCGCAGCACGCCGCGTGCCTGCAACGTTCCGAAGGTGATGATCTGCGCCACCTGATCGCGGCCGTAGCGCTGCTGCACGTAGTCGATCACCTCGCCGCGGCGGTCCTGGCAGAAGTCGATGTCGAAGTCCGGCATCGACACGCGTTCGGGATTGAGGAAGCGCTCGAACAGCAAGCCAAAGCGGATCGGATCGAGATCGGTGATGGTCAGCGAATAGGCGACCAGCGAACCGGCGCCGGAGCCGCGGCCGGGACCGACCGGAATGTCGTGGGCCTTGGCCCATTTGATGAAGTCCGAGACGATCAGGAAGTAGCCCGCATAGTTCATGCGGTTGATGACGTCGATCTCGAAGGCGAGACGCTTCTGGTACTCCTCGTTCGTGGTGCCGGGCGACAGGCCGTGAACCTGCAGGCGCCGTGCGAGCCCCTCCTCGGCCTGGCGCTTCAGCTCCGCGGCCTCCTCAGTTGCCGCGTCGGAACCTGAACCGGCGCCGACCGTGAAGCGCGGCAGGATCGGCTTTCGCGTCTTCGGGCGAAACGAGCAGCGCTCCGCGATCTCGACCGTGGAGGCCAGCGCTTCCGGAATATCGGCGAACAGCACCGCCATTTCGGCGCGGGTCTTGAAGCGGTGATCGGGTGTGAGCTGGTCGCGATCGGTCTCGGCGATCAGCTTGCCGCCGGCGATGCACAACAGCGCGTCGTGGGCCTCATAATCGTCATTCGCCGCGAAATATGGCTCGTTGGTCGCGACCAGCGGTAATCCTTTGGCGTAGGCGAGATCGATCAGGCCGGCCTCGGCGCGGCGCTCCTTGTCGATGCCGTGGCGCTGCAATTCGACATAGAGGCGATCGCCGAATAGGCTAGCCAGCCGGTCGCAACGGGCTGCCGCAAGGGCTGCATGATCGCCATGCAGCGCCAGCGAGATCGGCCCGTCGGGGCCGCCGGTCAGCGCGATCAAATCCTCGGCATCGCCTTCCAGCCATTCGAGCTTGATGTGCGGGGATTGGTGAACCGGCGTCTCCAGAAAGGCCCGCGAGTTCAACCGCATCAGGCTGCGATAGCCGCGCTCGCGCGCCGCCAGCAGCACGATTCGCGACGGCGCCGCGGCCATCGCGTTGCGCGCGTTCGGGTCCTGGTCGCCGAAATCAATGGCGAGTTCGCACCCCACGATCGGCTGGATGCCGTAGCCCGCCATCTTGTCGGAGAATTCCAGCGCCCCGAACATGTTGTCGGTGTCGGTCAGCGCCAAGGCCGGCTGGCGGTCGGCCTTGGCCAGTTCGCCGAGCTTGGCGATCTTGATCGAGCCCTTCAGCAGCGAATAGGCCGAATGAACGTGGAGGTGAACGAATCCGGCACTGGACATGGTCGCTTAACGGGCTCTTGCATCAGGATGGGGAGCGATCATCGGCCGCTGCTGCGCGCCGACTCAGCCACCCGCAATGGTGATGCCTTGGCCTTGCGGAGTCCACGCGGAACGCAGCCTCCGCGCCCGCCGTCCGGCTTTTCCCCAGCCCGTCCGCACGTTCGCTTGGATCAGGTTTCGGCCTGGATCAGGTTTCCGATCCCGCTTCAAAGCTGCGGAATCACCTGCGCCCAGACCGCGATCATCGCGACAAACAGCGTAATCGACGCCAGCGCCGCCGCTTCTTCCACAAACATCCGCAACATCGTCCGACTCCTTACGATATGAGAACATATGAGGAACATTGTTCCTTTTTTGTTCTTGGAGTCAAGGGGGCGGTGGTGGGTCAGTTTGAAATCCACCCCCGAAAGAAATTCGCTTGGTTAATTCAGCGGCGCACCGGTGCCGATCTGTTGGGGTCCCTAGGACGTTTGGGGTGGCTTGTCCTGCCCACTTTCTGTCTGTGGACGTTCAATAAGTTCGTATGAGGGAACGTGGGTGGACTCCAGCCACGATTCCAGCGCAGCGCCGCAGACTGCGCAGACCGCGTCACCCGTTTGCGGTACCAAGAACTTCTCTTCAGTGCGTCTATACTCGGCGCCGCAATTGCATTGAACAATTGTCGCCATCCGCGAAATATGCGCCCGGAACCGCCCGTTTTCCAGCCCGGAACTCTGCCATAATCAAACTGACCTGGTTAATTCCAGCCCCGGGGTCATTCGAAGCTCCTCATGAGCTTCTCAATGTAATCGTTCACTACCTCAGCGAAATCACGCTGATCGCCAGAGGTTGCCGCGTCGCGATGGGTCTGCACCACCCGCTGAACCTCCTGAAGGGCGCCGGTCCGATCGGAAGGCTTTGTGGCGGCCAGATATTCGTCAATCGACCGTTCGGCCATCGGGACACCATTGGTGTCAGCCATTCCGATCAGTCTTCGCAGGTCGCCGGAACATTTTTCAAAATCTGCCATCCGCCAAATATGCGCGCCGTCCCGCGCGTTTTCCAGCCCAGAACTTCGCCACAGTCAGACTGCCCACTACCCAAAGGTCTCGATTGAAGGAGTTATGCCGGCAAATCTCGATGGTTAATCGGCCTCTCCGCCCAAGAAAAAAGCCCCGGGCAGCGCCCGGGGCTTCGATGATTCGCGAGAATCGCGAACGATCAGTATCGCGCGATGACCGGGCCGCCGAACTTGTAGTTCAGGCGGGCGGTGACGAGATCGACGTCCTGACGGATGCGGTCGGTGCCGAAGGCGAGGCCGCCCGGCGTGGTGAAGTTGTAGGTACGGTCCTGCATGAACAGGTGATCGTACTCGACACCAACTGACCAGTTCGGGGCGAAGGCGTATTCGAGGCCGGCGCCGATCGTGCCGCCCCAACGGGTGTCGTCGCCGGTGACGCCAGCGAGCGCGCCGCCTACAACGTTGTTGACGCGGTAGCTGTTCGAGGTCACTGCAGCACCGCCCTTGACGTAGAGCAGGACGTTGTTGACGGCATAACCGACCTGACCGGTGAACAGGCCGAACGCATCGACGTTCGTGTGGTTGCGGAAGGCGGGGAACTGCAGGCTCACATTGCTGCCCGAGAAGTCGGCCCAGTTGCCCTGGGCTTCAACACCGAACACCCAGGTGCCAGCCTGCCAGCGATAGCCGACCTGGCCACCGACGGTTCCGCCGGTCGCGTCATGCGAGCCCTCGGCGCCAAAGCCAACCAGATCCCAGGAGTTGCGGCTCGAACCCCAACCGCCGTTCGCACCGATGTAGAAACCGGTCCAGTCATACACAGCAGCGACCATCGGGGGCGCCTTGGTGTAAGGACGCGCAGCGAGATCAGCAGCAACAGCCGGCGCAGCCGCGCCGAGCGCGATCAGACTGGCCGTAACAAGCAAAACCTTCTTCATTCTTTTTATTCCCGTTCCTTTTTGACAGCCCCCAAGGCCGTGACAGCCTCTTAGCATTGTTCGCTCGAATTGCTGTCACCTCGCTGCAACAACACACATCAAACGGCCGCAGTATGAACGTAAGTTAATGTTGTGCTGCAGACGTTTTTCGAAACTTTGAACCGGAACCTGCCGCAAAGAATTCACATTCAACTTTGTGACGGTATTGCAGGGTGGAATAGCTTGACGGGAGTGCGCGGGTGCGGCTTGTGTCGATGAAAGTGGAACCGGCAAAGCGCGGAAATGCGATGAGGAGATTCGAAATGCGTAAAGCGATTCTAGCCGTGCTGGCCGCGAGCGCACTGGCCGCACTCGGCGCCGCGCCTGCCGAAGCCGTCGGCACCCGGTATCCGTTCTGCCTTCAGGGAGACGAGTATCCGGGGCTGAGCTACTGCACTTTCACAAGTTACGAGCAGTGCCAGGCGACCGCTTCGGGACGCTTTCTCTATTGCATCGCCAATCCGTATTATGTCGGCGAGAACGAACCGCCGCCCGCCGCGTATCGCCGACTGCCCGGCCGCGCGCTGCCGCCGGCCCCCGGCTACGGCAGATACTGAGCGCCCACCGAGGGCTCATCGCGCCGCGCCTGCGCACGCTGAGGAACATTCAACGCGCGAACGTGATTTGACGCGGGCGTGGGTGGATCGTCTGGTTAGCGGCTGAAGATTAGTGGCCGAAGATTTCTGGGACTGCGGCGGAGGATGCAATGCGAAGGGCATGGCTGGCGCTGATGGCGGCCGGTGCTGTGTCGGCAGCGGTTGCGATGCCGGCGATGGCGCGCGAGTTTCCCTACTGCATCAAGGGCTGCGATTTCGGCGGCGGTGCCGGCGATTGCAGTTTTTCGTCGCTGGCGCAGTGCCAGGCAACCGCCTCCGGGCGAGATGCGAGTTGCGCTGCGAATCCCTATTTCAACGCCAAGGCGGACATGCTGACCGATCGCAGCCGCCAATCCCGAAGGAAATTCTGATGCGCATTCCGGCGTTGGCAATTCTGGCGATCGGAGCGGCCTCGGCAGCGGTACCGGCGCAGGCACAGACCTACGATCCCAACTTTCCGGTTTGCCTGCATGTCTACGGACCGATCACGTATTACGAATGCCGCTATACGTCGCTGCCGCAATGTAACACGTCGGCCTCGGGGCGTGCGGCGCAATGCGTGCTCAACCCCTATGCGGCCTATCAGGACCGGCCGGCGCGCAAGCGCGGCGTTTACTGAACCGTCCCGGATTATTCTTTGAGCATGATCTCCGCGCAAACGCGTTCCGCGTTTGTCGCGAGGAAAAACCGGTACCCACTTTTCCGGATCATGCTCTACTCCAGTTCGACGACCTGACCATCGACCAGCGACACCCGGCGGTCCATCCGCCCGGCCAGTTCCATATTGTGGGTGGCGATCAGCATCGCGACCTGCGTCGCCTTCACCAGTTGCATCAACGCCTTGAAGACGTGATCGGCGGTGTGCGGATCGAGGTTGCCGGTCGGCTCGTCCGCCAATAGCGCCCGCGGGGCATTGGCGACCGCGCGCGCAATGGCGACGCGCTGCTGTTCACCGCCGGATAGCTCGGCCGGCCGGTGCGTGACGCGGTCGGCGAGGCCGAGATAGGCCAGAATTTCCGTCGAGCGCTTGATAGTCTCGGACCGTTTGAGGCCACGGATCATCTGCGGCAGCATCACGTTTTCGAGCGCGGTGAATTCCGGCAGCAGCCGGTGCGACTGATAGACGAAGCCGATGTCGGAGCGCCGGATCTGGGTGCGGTCGATGTCTGATAATTGCGAGGTCGGCGTGCCCGCGACATAGACCTCGCCATCATCGGGACTTTCGAGCAGGCCGGCGATGTGCAGGAGTGTCGATTTTCCCGAACCCGACGGCGCCACCAGCGCCACCGACTGCCCCGCCCACAGCGCGAGCTTGGCGCCGTTGAGAATGGTCAGCGTCGCCTCGCCCTGCCTGTACTCGCGTTTTATCTCGTGGAGATAGATAACCGGTACGTCTTCCGCCTCCTCGGCCATCTCGTCCTCACTCGTACCGGAGCGCGTCGACGGGATCGAGGCGCGCGGCGCGCCAGGACGGATAGAGCGTCGCCAGGAACGACAGCGTCAGCGCCATGATCACGACCGCGGCGGTCTCGCCGAAATCGACCTCGGCCGGCAGCCGGGAGAGGAAGTAGAGTTCCGGCGAGAACAATTCGGTGTTGGTCATCCAGGACAGGAATTGCCGGATCGATTCGATATTCAGGCAGATCAGCATGCCGACGAAGAAGCCGGTCAGCGTGCCGACCACGCCGATCGCCGCGCCCGTGATCAGGAATATCCGCATGATCGAGCCCTGCGAGGCGCCCATGGTGCGCAGGATGGCGATGTCCTGCCCCTTGTCCTTGACCAGCATGATCAGGCCGGAGACGATGTTGAGCGCGGCAACCAGCACGATCATGGTCAGGATCAAGAACATCACGTTGCGCTCGACCTGCAGCGCATTGAAGAAGGTCGAGTTGCGCTGCCGCCAGTCGACCAGGAACACCGGCCGCCCGGCCGCCTCCGTGACGGCCTTGCGGAACGCGTCGATTCGATCGGGATTGGTGGTGAATACCTCGATCGCGGTCACGTCGTCCTTGCGGTTGAAATAAGCCTGCGACTCCGGCAGCGGCATGAACACGAAGCTGGCGTCATATTCCGACATGCCGATCTCGAACACCGCCGCCACTTTGTACGGCTTGATGCGCGGCGTGGTTCCCATCGGGGTCACGGCGCCCTTCGGCGCCACCAGCGTGATGGTGTCGCCGGCGTGCAGCGACAATTGATCGGCGAGCCGGCGTCCGATGATGACGCCCTGCCCCTCGTCAAAACCTTCCATCGTGCCTTGCTTGATGTTCTTGGCGATCGAGGTGAGGTTGTTCAGGTCGGCAGACCGCATGCCGCGCACCAGCACGCCGGCGGCGTTGAAGGCCGAGGACGCCAGCGCCTGACCGTCCACGACCGGCGCAGCAAGGCGGATGCCGTCGACCTGGCTGATGCGCTCGGCGACATCCTTCCAGTCGGTCAGCGGCGATTCCAGCGGCTGCACCAGCAGATGCCCGTTCAGACCGAGGATCTTGTCCAGCAGTTCCTTGCGAAAACCGTTCATGACAGCCATCACGATGATCAGCGTGGCGACGCCGAGCATGATGCCGAGGAACGAAAAGCCGGCGATGACCGAAATGAAACCTTCCTTGCGGCGCGCACGCAGGTAACGCCCGGACAACAGCCATTCGAAGGGCGCAAAAGGCGGGGTTCGGGCTGTCTCGTTCATGGTCTCATCCATTACTCGATAATCCCATGATTCGGGCCAAATGTGGCCTTATTGGCCAACATTACCGCCACCGTGGATATCTTATCCCGCTATCCTCGCCACTACTTCAACTGGGCTGAAATTCTCGCGCGAACCGTCGCTGCGCCGCTTGATCTCGAGCTTGCCCTCGGCGAGGCCCTTCGGCCCGACCAGAATCTGCCAGGGGATGCCGATCAGGTCGGCGGCTGCGAACTTGGCGCCGGCACGCTGGTCGGTATCGTCATAGAGCACGTCGACGCCCTTGGCCTGAAGTTCCCGATAAAGCTTCTCGCAGGCGCCGTCGACGGCCGCGTCCCCCTGCTTCAAATTCAAGATCACGGCGGTGAACGGCGCCACCGCCTCCGGCCATTTGATGCCGGCGTCGTCGTGGCAGGCCTCGATGATGGCGCCGACCAGGCGCGAGACGCCGACGCCGTAGGAGCCGCCATGGATCGGCACGTCGACGCCGTCGGCGCCGGCGACCATCGCCTTCATCGCGTCGGAATATTTGGTGCCGAAATAGAAGATCTGGCCGACCTCGATGCCGCGCGTGTTGACGCGCTTGTCGGCCGGCACTTCGCGCTCGTAGCGCTCGGCATCGTGGACGTCCTCGGTCGCGGCATAGACCGACGTCCATTGCTTGATGATGTCAGTGAGATCGCCGTCATAGTCGACATCGTCGGGCGGGATCGGCAGGTTGAGCACGTCGCTGTTGCAGAACACGCCGGACTCGCCGGTTTCCGCCAGCACGATGAATTCATGGCTGAGATCGCCGCCGATCGGGCCGGTCTCGGCGCGCATCGGAATCGCCTTCAGTCCCATCCGCGCGAAGGTGCGCAGGTAGGCAACGAACATCCGGTTATAGGCACGGCGCGCCGCCGCCTCGTCGATGTCGAAGGAGTAAGCATCCTTCATCAGGAATTCGCGGCCGCGCATCACGCCGAAACGCGGCCGCTGCTCGTCACGGAACTTCCACTGGATGTGATAGAGATTGAGCGGCAGGCTCTTGTACGACTTCACATAGGCGCGGAAAATTTCGGTGATCATTTCCTCGTTGGTCGGCCCGTACAGCAATTCACGCTTGTGACGGTCGGCGATGCGCAGCATCTCCGGACCATAGGCGTCGTAGCGGCCGCTCTCGCGCCAGAGATCGGCGAGCTGCAGCGTCGGCATCAACAGTTCCAGCGCGCCGGCGCGATCCTGTTCCTCACGGACGATCTGCTCGATCTTCTTCAGGACCCGAAAGCCGAGCGGCAGCCAGGCGTAGATGCCGGCCGCTTCCTGCCGCATCATGCCCGCACGCAGCATCAGCCGATGCGAGACGATCTCCGCCTCTTTCGGATTCTCTTTCAGGATGGGTAGAAAAAACCGCGACAACCGCATGGGACAACTCAAGGAATCAGTAAGATACCGGAAGAGGTGCAGTGAAACCGGATCGGGTGCCAAAATACAAGGCCGGGGCCGGTGAAAAGCGGCTGGAAACGCGGATTTCCGGGCCGTTTTTGGGCCTCGTGGTCCTCATGCCTTCACAACGGCGTCATACCCCGCTGCGCTCCACCCATCTACAAGTTGGTGGAAGCGGGATCCGCTGTCAGCGCACCTGCAATTCATCTTGCAGCGTCACCTTCTCGAAATCGGAGACCAGTGCCTCGATGCGCATGTGCCAACGTCCCGCCAGCGGCAGCGCCACGCCGCGCACATGCCAGTAGCCGTCCGGCCCGAGCGCCGCGCGACGCTCCATCGGCTCGATGCCGCGCTCCGGCAAGCTCATGATCAGCGTCGCCTCTTTGGCCGGCAGCAGCGCGGCGTCGCCCGTCATCAGCTGCAGCACAAAATCGTTGGCGCCGACCTTGCCCGGCGAAACCAGCACCTGAAACATCGCTGCGTCGGTGTGGATATGGACCGAGAGCGGCGCCGCAACTGATGCAGCCGAGGCGCGCGGCGGCGGCGTGAACCGCCAGCCGGCGACGACGGCAAGGATGCAAACGACGAGAGCGCATTCCAGCAGGATCGCTCCCAGCAGCGGCCGGGTGTTCTCGTAATTCGCAACGACGGCGGGCGTGCAGACAAACCGGTTCAGCGCGGCAAGGCCGAGCAACAGGATCACCAGCGCCAGCTTGACCGAGAGAAGGATGCCGTATTGGGTTTCGATCAGCGCGCGGACACTGCCAAGCTGGATGATCGAAAGCACCAACCCGCTCAGCACGAGCAGCCCGACCAACGGAATCGCTAGGCCTGAAAACTGCTTGAGCACGCGCGGCAGGTCGTCATTGCGCCAACGCGCCATGGTCGCCAGCGGCGCCAGCGCGCCGATCCAGTAGGCCGCGGCGACGCCGTGCAGGAACAGCAACGGCCGGGTCAGCCATTGCGGCGAGGCGGTCGCGGCATGCCCGCTCATCGCCAGCGACAGCCCGACGCCCGCCATGCACAGCGTGGTCAACACCCGGGCGATCAGGATGCCCGGGCTTTTCCATGCGTACCAGGCGATGGCCACCACCACGATCGCCATCAACAGCGACGGCCCGAGGGAGGTCGCAAGTGCGCTCGCCCACGGCGCCGAGGTCACGATGCCGCCAAGCGGAAGGTTGAGGAGATCGAGGCCTTGGAGGCCGAGCGAGGCCACCGCGCTCACGAGACCGACAGCGAGCGCGCCACGGCTGACCGTCGATCCGCTCGGGCCCTGCCCGATCCAGGCTGCGAAGAACGCGCCGCCGACACCCACGAACAGCCCGAGATAGACCCCGATCCGCGCCAGCCAGATCAGCACCGCTTGCGGACTTGTTTTCGCCGGCGGCGCGGCCCCGGTCACGGCGCCGATTGAAAACACCAGCGATCCCGCCACGGGATGACCGTCCTGCGAAACCACGCGGTAGCTGACGATCTGCGTGCCCTGCGGCAGGTCATCCGGCAGAACGATCAGCACGGATTGGCCGACCGCGCGCGTGGCGACATCGCGCGCCTTGCCATCGGCATCGATGACGCCGATCACGGCCCGAGCAACGCTCTCGTTGAAATGCAACTGCACCATCTTCGGCGGCAGCGTGAGCACGCTGCCATCGGCCGGCTCCGAAGAAAGCAGCGTCGCATGGGCCCACGCGGCGCTCGCAATGCAAAGCGCCGACAGCAGCGCAGCAAGACCAGCGAGCACGCGCGCCATCGGGATGGCTTTACGGCTTCGTTGTCAGCTTGAGTCCCGGCGCCGGTGTCTTGCTGCCCTCTCCGTGGCCGCTCTGGCCTGCTGCCGGAATATCGATCCAGCGGCTGACCCCCTGCTCGCATTCCTGCACCACGGGAAAATACAGCGTGGTGTCCGGCTTCAGGCCCGCCGTGAGATAGCTGGAGAAGACGAACTCGTCGAAATTGTCGTCGGCAAGCTTGCCGCCGCTCCACACCACTTCCTTGACGCCTTCGGACAATTTGCTGCCGTGAAACTCATACTCGGCGGCGTATTTGCCCTTGACGGTCTCGAGGGTCCAGCCCGGCTTGGGCATCGGCTTGATGCCGATCACGCCTTCCGGAATTTGCACCCGCAGCTTGACGGTCGGCGATCCCGCGCAGCCATGCGGCACGGCGAACACCGCCTTGTAGTACGAGCCGACCGGCGCCTGCCGTTTCTCAAGTGTGACATGCGCGGCGGCCGGAGAGGCCGCAATCGCGGCAAGGATAATGACGGCAAAAGCAATCTTCGACATTGGGTGGACCTTTACTTCTTCATGCCGGAATGATCATGCCCCGCGGGCGCCTTCGCGCCGACGCCCTGCACATCGAGCGACAGCGTCACCTTGCCGGCCTTCTCGAATTCGAGCGTGAGCGGCACCTTGTCGCCCTGCTTGAGCGGCGTCTTCAGATCCATCAGCATCAAATGGTAGCCGCCCGGCGCGAGCTTGACGATCTTGCCCGGCTCGATCACGAGGCCCTTGTCGAGCGGCCGCATGGTCATGACGCCGTTGTTCATCGCCATCTCGTGAATCTCGACCTTGCCGGCGAAATCGCCGGCTCCGCTGATCAGGCGGTCCGGCGCAGAGCCCTTGTTCTCGATCGTGAGAAAGCCGCCGGCGATCTTGGCGCCGCCGGGCGTCGCGCGG
The DNA here is from genome assembly GCF_018130385.1 of Bradyrhizobium sp. AUGA SZCCT0283. Taxonomy (GTDB): domain Bacteria; phylum Pseudomonadota; class Alphaproteobacteria; order Rhizobiales; family Xanthobacteraceae; genus Bradyrhizobium. The sequence continues at coordinate 116,771 of NZ_JAFCLU010000007.1, forward strand.
CTCCAGGGCTGCGTGATGACGAGATCGCCGGCCTTGACCTCCTGGGCGTGCGCGGGTGCGCCCTGGAGAGCAAACAGGGCGGCCACGCAGGCAAGCGTGTGCATAATGTTCTTCATGGTTCGACTTTCGTGTTCAAACGGGTTCAGCATTGGTCTGCGTCGGATCGATACCTACCACCTGTACTTCATCCCGGCAAAAACAGCCCTTCCATTGCCCGGCTCAAACAAGGGCGAGGTTGCAGTCGCCACATTGATGATGCTGGTGCTGGAAATGTACGCCTTGTTGGCGAGATTGCGCCCCTCGATATAGGCCGAAACCGGACCGCCATTGTCGAAGCCCGCCTTGAGCCCTAGCAGCGCATAGGCCTCGGTCTTCAGCGTGTTCGCACTGTCGACGAAATAGGCCTGCGGCACCCATTCGACATTGGGCCCGAAATAGAAGCCGGTCGGATTCTTGTAGAGCAACTCGGCGCGGAGATAGTGGCGCGGGGCGCCGGGCAGCAGGTTGTTGCCGAAGGTTGCGTCATTGTCGAAGCGGAAATCGTTGAACGTGTAGGCCAGGTTCAGCCAGAGTTTGTCCGGCGCCGGGCCGTTGTTGAAGATACCTCGGAAAATCGCGGCGCCCGCGCCCGCTTCGATACCCTGGTGAACGGTGCGGTCGGCATTGGTGACGTTGCAATTGCCGAACGCGCTGTAGAGACATTGCAGTTCGTCGCGGATGTTGGCGCGATAGGCCGAGATCTCCCAGGCGTAATCGGGCCGCTTCATGCGGGTTCCGATCTCATAGGTGGTGGCGGTCTGCGGGCGGATGCTGGTGAAGGGAATGACCACGACCCCCGGTACATTCGCGCTTTCGCCAAAACTTGGCACTTCGGCGCTTCGCGAGATGTTGGCGAAGGCCTGCCAGGTCGGATCGATATTCCAGAGCAGGCCAGCCTTCGGCGACCACAGATTGAACTTGGTCGCTCCCGAAGCATCACCATCGCTGAGGAAACGATCCTGCCGGTTACGGGTAGCGTAAAGGAATTGTGTTCCCGCGATCGCCGCGACGTTCGGCAGGAAGTAGAAACTGTCTTCGACATAGAGCGAGGTGTTTTTCGAGCGATCGATCGACGAGGACAGCAGCGCGCCCTTCTGGCCGCCGAGATTGGCGAATTGCTGGTTGTCGATGCTGCCGTTCAGGATGTTGACGCCGGCGACAAGGCGGTTGCGGAAGCCGCCGATGAAGCGGTCGTCGGTCACCTTGGCGAAGCCGCCATAGTCCTTGTAGCTGTAATCGAGCCACTGGAAGATCGGATGCATCAAATGGCGGTCTACGCCAAAGGCGCCGAATTCGACCTTGGTGTCGTCGAACCGGATCGTGGTCTTGTTGGCAAGCCGCACGGTGTCGATGTTGCGCTGTTGGTCGTTGGCGACATTGGCGGGAGCGGCGGCTTCAGGATTGGTCAGGGCCGACTGCTTGGCGACGGTGCCGGGAATGCGCTGGCGCACTTCGTTGGCGTTGAAATAGAACCGCGTTTCGGCATCCGGCGAGAACTGATAGCCGACATTGCCGCTGACGCGGGTGCCGCTGCCAAAACTGTGGTCCCGGAAGCCGTCTGACGCCTGCGTCGCGGCGGTGACGAAACCGTCCCAGGGGCCGTTGGCGCCGCCGGCATTGGCCTGCAGCCGTTTGAAGCCGAACGCGCCGATATCGGCCGACACGCCGTTCGGGAACGGATCGCGGCCGGTCGGCATCACGAAATTGATCGCGCCGCCGAGCGAGTTCGCGCCGAACTGCAGCGCATTGGCGCCCTTGTAGACCTCGACATATTTGTAGGCGGTCGGATCGATCTCCTGGAAATCGCCGTAGCCGTCGGCGGTGTTGATCGGAATGCCGTCCATATAGAGCTGCACGCCACGCAGATGGAAGTTGCGTGACAGGCCCGAGCCGCGGATCGAAAGCCTGGTGTCGTCACCCCATTTCGGCTGCGCGAAGACGCCCGGCACATAATCCAGGATGTCCTTGATGGTGTTGGCTACGGTTGAATTCCTGTAGGCCGCGGCCGGCACGATCGCGACGCCGCCCGGGGTTTGATTGATCTCGGTCAGCGCCTGCTGCGCGCTCAGCACCGCCAGCGCGCCGCGGCCGCCCTGCCCCTGATCGCCAGCGGTCGGCGGCGCCGGAGCGCGCACCTGCCGGACGGCGCGCGCGGACCGCGCCGCGCTGCGGGGTGGACGAGCGCTGGTGGCGCGCTTCTGTTCCGGCGCGGTGACGGTCACCGGCGGGAGGTTTGATCGCTCGGTCTGCGCCTCGGCGCCAAACGGCGATACGAATATGGCGGCCGAGGCCAGCAGTGTGCTGCGCACGAGCCCTGGGGGTGGTGCAAGACGAAACATGGAATGATCCTGACGCCAGCTCTCTGGCCGGCTTTGCTCAACTGAACGAACAGGCACGGCCGTGGGCCGCACCAATCCTGATGGGAAGTTGCGAGGTCGTCAGGAAAAGGCGGGAGGGGCGCGCGCCTGCGCGTGCGAGCCGGCACGGGCGTTGGTCAGCCGAAAGACAAAATCGAACCAGGCCACCCGCTCGGCAACCCGATCGACGGCGATCGCCGCGGCCTGCGGCACATCGACCGGGGCGCCGGTCTGCAGCACACTGCAAACCGAACAGCATCCGTCATGGGCGCGGTGGCCGGTCTGATCGGTCTGCCCCGCACCGGGCGCAGCATTGCCGTGGCAGATGACGGCGCCGGCGAGCGGATCGGAGGCCGCAATGGTCGCCGCCCAGCATGCGCCGATCGGTGCAAAAATCTGCACCGCCAGGGCAATCAGGACAATTGGCAGAAAATTCTTCAGCCGGCGCATCGCAAACCCATCCGCTTCAGACCTTAATCACCTGGAGAGTCCGAAGTCGAGATCAGGTTCCCGGAACTATGTTGCCGCTTTAGGGAATAAACCTGACGAAAAGCGATGCGTTTTGCAGCATTTGGAGGACGCCCTACCCCAATACCAAGCTTCGGGCGAATTGCGGTTAAATCCACAACCATCAGTAGCAAATTCCCAATCATTTCGCAGAGTGCTGGAATTTTGAACAAAGGTTGCCGAAAATGGTGACAAGACGAAAAAGATGGTCTACCAATCCAAGCTCAGGCTGAGCCGAGAGGCTTAAGCTTGGTGGTCCAAGTCTCGGGAGGAGCCCTGACGCGCACAAGCAGCGTCGCCTCGACAATCAAGATCAAATCTAAGTTTTCGGGGAAATTAAGGGTCGACACAATTTTTGAGCAGGGCTTGGCGCCCTGCTCTTTTTTTTGAGACGTTTTTCTTTCGAGACGATCGCAAGCGACAATGATGGCATCGTCAAATCCGATCGAACGAAGTTTCGAACTGGCCGCCGGACGTTGCGAGGATCTGACGCCGCTGGTCTATCGGCGGCTGTTCGACGCGCATCCCGAAGCGCGGACGATGTTCCGCACCGAGGGCAGCGAACTCGTCAAGGGTTCGATGCTGGCTTTGACGATCGAGGCCATCCTCGATTTTGCCGGAGAACGCACCGGCCATTTCCGCCTGATCAGCACAGAGGTTTCCTCGCACGACGACTACGGCACGCCGCGCGAATTGTTCGTCGCATTCTTCGGCATCATCGCGCAGACGCTGCGTGAAGTCATCGGGGCGGAGTGGTCGGAAGAAATCGATACGGCGTGGCGGAAATTGCTCGGCGACATCGAAAGTCTCGTTGCAGCGCGGTGAACTACAGCATGATCCGGAAAAGTGGAAACCGGTTTTCCGAAAAGATCATGCTCAAACAAAGAGATGAGATCATGATGCGATTTCGTCAAATCGCATCGTGATCTCATGCGCGCCAAAACTCCTGAAGCTCATTGATACTGGCGATCAAGTCAGCCGGTGGCGCAAATGCGCCGAGTGTGAAAGACTGCCTCGATCCGCGGTGCGTGCAATCGACGCCGTCGGTAATAAAACGACAAACGAGGGAGCGAGCGATGTCCGGGACTGAGAAATCGTCAACGACAAGGCGTAATCTTCTTCAAGCGGCGGCGACTGGCGGCGCGGCAACTGCCCTGCTCGGCGGGTTGGGCATCAACCCGGCGCTGGCGGCAGCGGCACGTTCGGAAAAACCGCTGAAGGCGGCATTCTCCAATGCAGGCCTGCAGGCCACCTGGTGCGCCCAGGGCAAGCAGGCGGCGGAATGGTGGGGCAAGCTGTTCAACGTCGAGGTCACCTGGTTCGACGGCCAGCTCGACGCGGTCAAGCAGCGCGCCGCCATCGACAACATGGCGTCGCAGAAATGGGATTTCGTCGCCATCCAGGCGTTCGGCATCGGCACGCTGACCCAGCCGGTGCAGAAGATGATCGACGCCGGCATTCCCGTGATCGACATGGACACGCTGATCGCCCCGCTCGACCAGATCAAGGTTCATTCATTCCTGGCGCCCGACAATGAATTCATGGGCGCGTCGGTGACGCAGGCGCTCTGCAACGCCATCGGCGGCAAGGGCAAGGTCATCATGACGCAAGGCGCGCTCGGCCATACCGGCGCACAGGGCCGCGCCAAGGGCTTCGAAACGGTCATCAAGCAATTCCCCAACATCGAGGTGCTCGACACCCAGCCGGCGGATTGGGACGTCTCGAAGGCGGCACGGCTGTGGGAGACTTATCTGACAAAGTACCCGCAGATCGATGCGGCGTTCTTCCACAATGACGACATGGCGCTGGCCGCCTACAACATCATGAAGGCGCGCAACCGCACCAACATCCTGATCGGCGGCGTCGACGCCATGCCGCCGGCGATCCAGGCGGTGAGCGAAGGCCGCATGTTCGCGACCGTCCGCAACCCGTCCTGCGGCATCCATGGCGGCGCCATCATCGCCGGCGTCGCCGCGGTGACCGCGGGCGAGAAGAGCGGACAGGGTATCCCGAAGCATGTGATCACGGACGGCCCGGTGGTGACGAAAGCCAATGCGGCCGGCATGCAATGGATGGAGGATCACTTCCTGATCTGAGCCAGCATGCCCAGGGGACATCAGCCCATCCTCGAACTGCACGACATCACGAAGGCCTTCGGCGGCGTCGAGGCGCTTCGTGGTGTCGACTTCGCGCTCACCGCCGGCGAGATCCATGGGCTCGTCGGCGAGAACGGCGCGGGGAAAAGCACGCTGATGAAGATCATCGCCGGCGTGCATGCGGACTTTTCCGGCCGGTTCGTGCTGGACGGAAAGGAAACTCGCTTTCGATCGGTGCGTGACGCGCATGCGGCCGGGATCGCGATGGTGCATCAGGAACTCAGCGTGGCGCCGGACCTGACGGTGGCCGAGAACGTGTTTCTGGGCAGCCAGCCGACCAACCGCTTAGGGCTGGTGCAATGGCGGCGCATGGCCCGCGAGGCCGGCGAGCAGCTCAAGCGGTTCGGCATCGACGTCGATCCGACGTCGCGGCTCGGCGACCTGCCGATCGGGCTGCAGCAACTGATCGAGATCGCCCGCGTGCTGTTCTCGGGCGCCCGCATCATCATCCTCGACGAGCCGACCTCGGCGCTGTCGCCGCCCGAAGTGGAGCGCCTGTTCGCGACGCTGAAGCGGTTGCGGGACGAAGGCACCAGCATCGTCTTCATTTCGCATTTCATCGAGGACATCCTGCGCGTCTCCGACGTTGTGACGGTGTTCCGTAACGGCAGGAAGGTTGCGGAGACCGCCGCGTCGGAGACAAGCAAGCCGGCATTGATCGAGGCGATGATCGGCAAGGGCCGCGAGGCCCTGGAGGAGACCTACACCCACGACATCATGCTGCCGCCGCCGACCGATCAGCCGGTGGTGCTGAACGCAAACGGGCTGACGCTGGCCGGCCGCCTGCGCGAGGTTTCGTTCGAGGCCCGCGCCGGCGAGGTACTCGGCATTTACGGCTTCATGGGGTGCGGGCAGCTCGAACTGGCGCGGATCCTGTTCGGCAAGATAAAGCCCGACCTCGGCACGCTCGCGGTCGCAGGCCACCCAAAGGCCTTCCGCAGCACAGCGGACGCCAGGCGTTCGGGCATAGCCTTCGTTCCCGAGAGCCGCCGCGACATGCTGTTCCTGCAGGAGCCGGTCTACAAGAACGTCTCGATCAGCATCCTCGATCGGATTTCTTCCCTGCTGCTCAAGCCGTCGCGCGAGCGCGCGATCGCGACCCGGCAGGTCGAGCAGTTGCGGATCCGGCCCGCGGCCGTCGATCTCGAGCTCGGCATGCTCTCTGGCGGCAACCAGCAGAAGGTGGCGCTGGCGAAGTGGCTGAGCTATCCGCCGCGGCTGTTGGTGCTGTGCGAGCCGACCCGCGGCATGGATGTCGGCGCCAAGAACGACGTCATCCACATCGTCAGGGACCTGCGCGCGAAGGGGCTTGCCATCATCGTGCTCTCCACCGAGCCCGAGACGGTGCTGTCGCTCGCCGACCGCGTCATCGTGCTCAAGCGCGGGGCGGTGGTGCGGGAGTTTGCCAACGAACAGATCAGCAAGGACCGCCTGCTCGAAGCGGCGTGAGGAGACCGGCATGACTTCAGGTGAAAGCGTGACAGTCGCCGCGGATCGGAAACGGCCTCGCGGGCTCGGTGCGATGCTGCGCTCGCAGATGCGCAACATCGCGCCGTTCCTGACGCTGATCTGCCTGTTCGGCTTCTTCGCCGCCGCCAGCCCCTCCTTTGCGACGCTCGACAATCTCGGCAACATCCTGACGCAGATCTCGGTCACCGGCATCATCGCCGTCGGCCTCACCTTCGTGATTCTCTGCGCCGAAATCGATCTGTCGATCGCCGCCATCGCCAACGTCACCGGCATTGCGGTCGCCTATTTCACGCTGCAGGATTCCTACGTCAACATCGCCAACGTCCCGATGCCCGGATGGGCCGCGATCCTGCTCGCGCTGGCGCTTTGCGCCCTGCTCGGCCTCGTCAACGCGTTCGGGCTGACGGTGATCGGCATCCCCTCCTTCATCATGACGCTGGCGATGATGCAGATCGCCGCCGGCGTCTCGGCGCTCCTGGTGCGCGGGCAGATCGCCTACAAGGTGCCCCCGCTGGTGACGACGCTCGGATCGACATCGATCGGCGGCATCCCCTGGATCGTGATCGTGGCAGCCCTGATGCTGCTCGGCGGCCATCTGGTGCTGACCTACACCCGCTTCGGCCGCTACGTTTACATGGTCGGCGGAAACCGCGAGGCGGCGGAATATTCCGGCCTCAACGTCAAGCTGATCCTCGGCAGCGTCATGGTGATTTCGGCGGTGTGCGCCGGCATCGGCGGCATGCTCGGGGTGGCGCATTTCGGCAGCGCGCAACAGAACGAGTTCGACACCTACCTGCTCGATTCCATCGCCGCCGTCGTGGTCGGCGGCACCAGTCTCTTTGGCGGCCGCGGCGGCATCGGCAACACCATCGTCGGCCTGTTCGTGCTCGGCGTCCTCAACAACGGGCTCGATCACGTCAACATCGACAGTTTTTTGAAAATTCTGATCCGCGGCCTGATCCTGCTGGCGGCGCTCGTAATCAACGTCTATGCGCAGAAATTACGGGAACGGGCGGTGGAATAAGGAATGGAACTGATAAGGACATCCGCTCGTTAGTGCGTGTACCTTGCAAATGGCTTTGCTTAGGAGATCAGAGGATGATTTCACGCTCATTCGTCGGTCTAATGCTAGTTACTGCTGTGGCATTTTCCGGTCCCGCCTTGGCAAAGGACCGCGCCAACCCGGTCAAGATGTTCGACTCCGACAATGATGGTACCCTCGATCTGGCCGAGGTGAAGAAGGCCGCATCCGCCATGTTTGCCAAACTAGACCCGGATCGGGATGGCACGCTCGACGCGCGTGAGTTGCGCGGCAGGTTGAGTGCCAAGGAGTTGGCTGCAGCCGATCCTGACCATGACGGCACGCTGACGCTGGACGAATATCTTACTGTCGTCGAGCAGCGCTTCAACGCAGCCAATCCGGACAAGGATGGGACGTTGGACGCCAAGGAATTGAGATCGCCCGCCGGGCGGGCTCTGCTGCGGCTACTGAAATAGCGCTAACCAGACCTGCGAGTAAAATCCCTCATCAGCGGGAGCTCTCATTTGGCAAAATCCGGCTGCCAGTCGCGCACCTCCCGCGCCGCTTTCGTCACGGCGCCGATCGTGAGGAATGAAGACGTTTCCACCATCATCGCACGCGCGAGCCGCAGGCTCCGCGCCTCGCAAATGGCCCGCTGCTTTGGATCCTCGATCAGTTCGAAATCGGCATTGTGCGCCAGGCCTAGAATGCGGCGGATGATTTTTGCGGCCGAAAATCCCACGCTGTCGCCGAACAGCCGCGCCATATAGGCCTGCCGCTCGGCCTCCAGGCGCGCCGCACCGGCCGGGCCGGGGAACAGCGTCAGGGGGTAGGCGTCGCCGTGGGCTTCCGTCCGCCAGAGCTCGAGGAATTCATGGGCGAACTCCGTCCAGACGTCTTCGATCGTTTCCAGCAGCCAGACCTCGAACAGCCGCCCTTCGCCCGGCGCGCGTTCGTGGCCGGCGGAGGCCAGATAGCTCATCAGGAGATTGCCGATGACCGCGCCGAGATCGAACCCCATCGGTCCGTAAAACGCGAACTCGGGATCGATCACGACAGTCGAGCCTTCCGTCACCATGATCGAGCCGGTGTGGAGGTCGCCGTGGATCAGCGCTTCCGGTGCGTTCAGGAATTTCAGTTTCAGCCGCGAGATCGCGACGTGCAGGTCGAGATCCTCGCGGAAGCCGGCCGCAGCCGCGTCGAGCCAGGGCTGCGTCCAGCGGTTCTGCTCGGCCTCACGGTAGGGATCGGTGAAGATCAGGTCCTCGGTGATCTTGCACAGCGCGTGGTTACCGGCGAACGCGGCAATCCCCTCCTTCTTCTTGGCTGCGGGAAGCGCGAGGTCGGAAGAGAAAAATAGCGTGCGCGCCAGAAAGGTTGCGATGTCCCCGACAAACCGCGGATAGAGCGTGCCGGCAATCAGCCCCTTGCGCATGATGATATGAGGCTCGATCAACTCCATGACGACGAGCGCGAGCCCCTCGTTGTGGTGCAGCACGGCCGGCACCAGCCCGGCCGCCAGCCGCGCCTGATGCGTGAGCGCCAGATATTCGTAATGCGAGCGCGACAGCGGCAACGGCCAGCTTTCGCCGACGAGGCGCACATAGGGCAGCGCCTGCTTGACGGCGATGCCGCCCGCGACGCCTTTGACGATGAACACGAGATTGAGGTTGCCGTCGCCGACCTCGCTGATCGTCCAGGCTTCGGGGGCGCCGCCAAGCCGGCCCGCGACCGCCGGGAGCCCTGCGAGGTAATCCCGCAGGTCAGCTTCATGGAGAATTCGGTATTCGTCCTGCCGGAGATCAGCCAATGATCGCTGCTGTGAACTCATCGCAATCTGCCCCCCATGCCGGTATGGGAGGCGCCGCTACTCCCGTTCCAGGAAATTCGATCCGATATTGGCCTTTTTCTTGACCGGATCATAATCGCAAAACACGCTGTCGGCGACCAGCGTGTAGCTCGGCAGGATCGTATCCTTGTCGAGCTTGACCGAACTCACGCCGATCACGGCGGTCTGCTTGCCGCCGGTCCATTTGAACGGGGTGGTGCTCTGCGCTCTCTCGCAGGCGGCCACCGCTTCGGCGAAGACCGAGCCCTCGACAAAGGCCTTTACTGTCCGAAGCTGCCCCAGTGTCTTCCAGTTCATATAGAACGATCCCGCAAGGCCGGCCGCGAGCAGGACCACGAGCGCGATCAGGATGCGTTGAACGGTCATTTCTCTCCCCCGCCAGATCGAAACCTTAAAACGGCAGCCCCATCAGCTTCGACAGCCGCTCGATGTTCAGATAGCCCTGATAATACGCCCACATGCCGATGCCGAAGATCACGCCCGAGATCAGCGTGGTCCAGAGCAGCTTGTAGCCCATCCGCGCCATGACCGGCGCACCGGGATCGGTGCCGGGAGCGCCCTCGCCGTCCTCGTGCTGGCTGCGGACACCGAACGGCAACGTCGTGAACAGCACGACCCACCAGAGCACGAAGTAGATCGCAAGCGCGGTGGAGACGCTATAGGCCATCAGGGTTCACGCCTGTTCGATTTCGACGAGGGCGCCGGAAAAATCCTTCGGGTGGAAAAACAGCACCGGCTTGCCGTGCGCGCCGATCTTGGGCACGCCGTCGCCAAGCACGCGCGCGCCCTCGCTGATCAGCTTGTCGCGCGCGGCGATGATGTCGGGCACGTCGTAGCAGATGTGATGGATGCCGCCGTCGGCATTGCGCTCGACGAATTTGGCGATCGGCGAGGCCTCGCCGAGCGGCTGGATGAACTCAATTTTGGTGTTGGGCAGCGTGACGAACACGGTGATGACGCCATGCTCCGGCAGCGGCACCGCGCCGGAAATTTCAGCGCCGAACGCGCCGCCATAGATTTTTGCGGCCTTTTCCGCGTCCTTGACCGCGATCGCAACGTGATTCAGCCGGCCCAGCATAACTCAACTCCCTGCTTCCTGCGTTTCCCCGGCACGTCCGCTCGGTTTCGAAAACGCTTTCTACCTCAAACCGTCAGAACATGAACGAGGCAAATCGGCTTCTTGCCCCAGTGCTCGTTGATGACGGCCCGCACCGCGCGGCGCACCGATTCCGCCGTCGCGTCCGCATCGCGCCGCCGCGCCCGCGGCAGGTTTTCCACCGTCGAAACCACCGTATCGAACACGATTTCGTCGATCACCTCGCCGGCCGCATTCTTCTCGGGGATGCCGACGAGATCAACCTCGGGATCATCAGCCAGTTCGCCCTTATCGGTCATGGCGAACGCCACAAAGGCACAGCCGGCAAATCCCATCCGGCGCCGCTCGACCACGGCGCGAGACTTGGAATCCTCCAGGATATTGCCGTCCTTGTAGAGCCGCCCCGACGGCAATTCGTCGATGATGGCGGGATCGCCAGGTCCGAGCTTGACGAGATCGCCGTTGCGGCAGGTCAGCACCTTGGGCACGCCGGCGGTGCGCGCCAGCTTGGCGTGCTCGGCCAGATGCAGCGCCTCGCCATGGACGGGGATCAGTATCTGCGGGCGTACCCATGAGATCATGTCGCGCAACTCGTCGCGGCGCGGATGGCCGGAGACGTGGACGAGATCGGTGCGGTCGGTGATGACTTCGATGCCCTGGCTGACCAGGCCATTGATGATGGCGCCGACCGCCTTCTCGTTGCCGGGGATGGTGCGCGAGGAAAAGATCACGCTGTCGCCCTTGTTCAGCGTCACCTGCGGATGGTCGTTATTGGCGATCCTGGCGAGCGCCGCCCGCGCCTCGCCCTGGCTGCCGGTGCACAACGCCAGCACCTTGTCCGGCGGGAAATGCCCATAATAATCGGCGCCGCGGAAATTCTGCACGCCGTCGAGATAGCCGGTCTCGCGGGCGACCTGCACCACGCGCTCCATGGCGCGGCCGACCACCACCACCTCGCGATCGGCGGCTTTGGCGGCATCCGCCACCGCTTTCACGCGCGCGACATTGGAGGCAAAGGTGGTGACGGCGACCCGGCCCTTGGCCGCCTTCACCAGCTTGGCGATGGTGGCGGCAACCTCGGTTTCCGAGGGCGAGCGCCCCTCCCGCACCGCGTTGGTGGAATCCCCGACCAGCGCCAGCACGCCGGCATCGCCGAGTTCGCGCAGCCGCCGCTCGTCGGTCGGAAGCCCGATGATCGGCGTCGGGTCGATCTTCCAGTCGCCGGTGTGCAGGACGGTGCCGACCGCGGTGTGGATGGCGAGTGCATGCGATTCCGGAATCGAATGGGCGACCGGGATGAACTCGACGGTGAACGGCCCGAGATCGACGCGGCCGCCCGATGGCACCACCGTCACCGGTATCTTCGGCGGATTGCGCTCGGAGGCGCACTTGGCCTCGAACAGCGCCGCGCTGAATTGGGTCGCGTAGATCTTGCATTGCAGCTTCGGCCAGAGGTCGATGATGGCGCCGAAATGATCCTCATGGGCATGCGTCAGCACCAGCCCCATCAAATTCTTGCGCTCCTTCTCCAGGAAGCGGATGTCGGGCATGATCAGGTCGATCCCCGGCAAATGCTCCTCATCGCCGAAGGAGACGCCGAGATCGACCGCGAGCCAGGAGCGCTGGTTGCGGTTGCCGAGCCCGTAGATCGACAGGTTCATGCCGATCTCGCCGACGCCGCCGAGGGGCGCAAAGGTCAGTTCATCCGGCCGTGCCATCAGGCCGCTCCCACTGACGCCGCAGCGCCGAAATAGACCTCGCCCGCGGCGATCGGAATACGCTTGCCCTCGGCCGTGCGGACGATCAGGCAGCCGGTCTCGTCGATAGTATCGAACGTGCCTTCGACGGTCACGGTTCCAGTCTGAATCGCGACCCGCTCGCCAAGGCCGAACGCGCGCTCCAGCCACAGTTTTCGGATGCCGGCAAAACCGCAGCCATTGTCCCAGATGCCGCGGAATTCGACCCAGGCCTCCGACAACGCGGTGAACACTTCCTCCGCGCCGACGGTGACGCCGAGCGCGGCCAGCGAGGTCGCCGGCGTTGGCGTGCCCTCAGGGGCCGCGACGACGTTGGTGCCGATGCCGACCACCACGGCCAGGCGATTGCCGGCCACGGCCTCGGCCTCCAGCAGGATGCCCGCGAGCTTCTGCCCGTTCGCCATGACGTCGTTCGGCCATTTCAGTGTGTATTTCAGCGGCTCCGCGCCGGCCCGCCGCAAATTGGCTTCGATGCTGAGCCTTTGCAGCGCGCTTTCAAGCGACAGCCCCGCGGCAAAGCCCAGCGTGGCCGCGACACCGGGAGAGACGTCGATGACTTCGAGAATGCTGCTGGCAAGGTTGCCGCGCGGCGCGATCCAGGCGCGCTGCCGGCGGCCCCGGCCCGCCGTCTGCTCCGTTGTCACGAACCACATCGGGCCGCGCTCGCCATCGCGGGCGCGGGACATGGCTTCGGCGTTGGTCGAACCGATCCGGTCGAAGGCGGCGAGACCGTAGCCCGCCGATATGGCCTTGGGACCGAGCGCGAAAGTCATCCTAGAACAATGACTTCGCCGCAGCCGTGGCGACGCTCACCAGCGGCCCCGGGTAGACAAAGAAGAAGATGTTGAAGATGCCCGCGACCGCCAGCACCGTGCGCAGTTCGATCCGCATCGGCTCGATCTCGCCGGCCGGCTCGTCGAAATACATCACCTTGATGATGGTCAGATAGTAGAACGCGCCCACGACGCTGGTCAGCACGCCGATCACGGCGAGCGTGAACAGGCCCGCTTTGATCGCGGCCACGAAGACGTACCATTTGGCGAAGAAGCCCGCGAGCGGCGGAATGCCGGCCAGCGAGAACAGCAGCATGGCGAAGAAGAAGGCCAGCAGCGGGTTGGTGCGCGACAGGCCTGCGAAATCGCTGATCTGCTCCATCGGCTGGCCGTCGCGCTTCATGGAAAGGATGACCGCGAAGGTGCCGAGCGTCATCGCGACATAGATCGCAATATAGACCAGCACGCCCTGCGCGCCCTCCACCGTGCCGGAGGCAAGCCCGACCAGCGCAAAGCCCATATGGCCGATCGAGGAATAGGCCATCAGGCGCTTGATGTTCTTCTGCCCGATGGCGGCGAACGAGCCCAGCGCCATCGAGGCGATCGCGACGAACACGAGAATCTGCTGCCATTGCGGGATGATGCCGGGGAAAGCCGTCAGCGTCACGCGGGTGAACACGGCGAGCGCCGCGACCTTCGGCGCGGAGGCAAAGAACGCCGTGACCGGCGTCGGTGCACCTTCATAAACGTCGGGCGTCCACATATGGAACGGGACGGCCGATACCTTGAAGCAGAGCCCGGCCAGCAGGAATACCAGGCCAAACACGATGCCGACGCTACCGGTCTTCACCGCCGCCGCGATGCCGGCGAAATCGACCGTGCCGGTGAAGCCATAGATCAGCGAGGCGCCGTACAGCAACATGCCGGAGGACAGCGCACCGAGCACAAAGTACTTCAGGCCGGCCTCGGTGGACTTGGCGTTGTCGCGGTTAGAGGCGGCGACCACGTAGAGCGCGAGGCTCATCAGCTCAAGCCCGAGATAGAGCATGATCAAGTCGGCGGCCGAGATCAGCACCATCATGCCAAGGGTGGAGAGCAGCACCAGGATCGAATATTCGAAAATGCGCCGCGACGGGTCGGACAAGAACTCCGTCGACAGGATCAGCGTCACCGCCGAGCCGATGATCGCAAGAATCTTCAGGAAGCGGGCGAAGTCGTCGACGATGAAGCTGCCGCCGAAGGTCGTGAGCTTGCCGGCCGGCAGCATCAGCTCCAGCGCGCCGGTGACGACCAGCAGCACCACCGCAAGGGTGGTAACCGGCCTGGTCGTCCCCTCGCCGCGATAGGCGCCCAGCATCAGCAGCCCCATGGCGCCGACGGCCAGCACCAGCTCCGGCAGCACCGGCAGCAACTGATAACCTGCACTTGAGAAGCTCATGGCGGACTTATCCTTGACGCGTTTTCTTCATGCGAACCGGTTCCCACTTCGCTTGAAAACGCTACCTTACTGGACGACCAGCGCGGCTGCCTTCACGGCAGTCACGGCGGCATTGTAATTGTTGACGAGTTGCTGAACCGAGGCCGCCGACATGTCGAGCACCGGCTTCGGATAGACGCCGAACAGGATGGTCAGCGCGACCAGCGGGAACAGCGTCAGGCTCTCGCGGAAGGTCAGGTCCTTGATGCTGGCCAGCGACGGTTTCGTCAGCGCGCCGAACACCACCTTTCGATAGAGCCACAGCGCGTAAGCAGCCGACAGGATCACGCCGAGCGTGGCAAAGGTCGCGGTCGGGATCGAAACCTTGAAGGTGCCGAGCAGCGTCATGAATTCGCCGACGAAGCCGCTAGTGCCGGGCAACCCGACATTGGCCATGGTGAACACCATGAACACCAGCGCATAGAGCGGCATCCGGTTGACGAGGCCGCCATAGGCCACGATCTCGCGGGTATGCATGCGGTCGTAGACGATGCCGACGCACAGGAACAGCGCGCCAGAGACGATGCCGTGCGACACCATCTGGAACACGCCGCCGGCCACGCCCTGCGTGGTGCCGGCGAAGATGCCCATGGTGACGAAGCCCATATGGGCCACCGAGGAATAGGCGATCAGCTTCTTGATGTCTTCCTGCATCAAGGCCACCAGCGAGGTGTAGACGATGGCGATCACCGACAGCGAGAAGATGATCCAGGCGAAATCATGCGACGCCAGGGGGAACATCGGCAGCGAGAAGCGCAGGAAGCCATAGCCGCCCATTTTCAGAAGGATCGCGGCCAGAATCACCGAGCCTGCCGTCGGCGCCTCGACATGCGCATCGGGAAGCCAGGTGTGCACCGGCCACATCGGCATCTTCACCGCAAAGGAGGCAAAGAACGCCAGCCACGCCCAGGTCTGCAACGAGCGCGGCACCGCGGTGTGCATCAGCGTCGGGATGTCGGTGGTGCCGGCATTCCAGTACAGCGCCATGATGGCGAGCAGCATCAAGACCGAGCCGAGCAGCGTGTAGAGGAAGAACTTGAACGACGCGTAGACCCGGCGCGGACCGCCCCAGACGCCGATGATCAGGAACATCGGGATCAGGCCGCCCTCAAAGAACAGGTAGAACAGCACGAGGTCGAGCGCGCAGAAGGTGCCGACCATCAGCGTTTCCAGCAGCAGGAACGCCATCATGTATTCGCGCACGCGATTGGTGACGGATTTCCAGCTCGCGATGATGCAGAACGGCATCAAGGCGGTGGTCAGGATCACGAACGGCAGCGAAATGCCGTCGACGCCCATGTGATAGGTGATGCCGCTGGCGAGCCAGTTCGCCTTTTCGATGAACTGAAAGTCCGGATTGGCGGCGTCGAAGCGCCAGACCAGGATCAGCGACACCGCAAAGGTGACCAGCGTGGTCCACATCGCGATCCAGCGCGCATTGCGCCGCGCCGCCTCGTCGTCGCCGCGGGTGAGATAGATCGCCAACGCGCCGATCACCGGCAGGAAGGTGACGACCGAAAGGATGGGCCAGGTTGTCATTACTGGCCTCCCAAGCCGAACATGAACCAGGTGATCAGCCCCGCTACCCCGATCAGCATCGCAAAGGCATAGTGATAGAGGTAGCCGGTCTGGATCTTCACCACGTTGCGGGTGACATCGAGCACGCGCGCCGAAACGCCATCCGGGCCGAAGCCGTCGATAACGAAGCCGTCGCCCTTCTTCCACAGGAAGCGGCCGAGCCACTTCGCCGGACGGACGAAGATGAACTCATAGAGCTCGTCGAAATACCATTTGTTGAGCAGGAACTGGTAGAGCATCTGGTGCTGGTTGGCGAGTTCGACCGGAAGGTAAGGCCGGCGGATGTAGAACAGCCACGACACCAGGAAGCCCACCACCATCATCACGGTCGGCAGGAACGCAATCGCTTGCGGAATGTGATGCATCTCGTCGATGATGTGCGGGTGCATCTTGAGCGACTCGCGGAAGAACTCTTCCACGCCATGGCCCGCGAACACTTCCCTGAACGGGAAGCCGGCCAGGATGGAGCCTGCGGCGAGAATACCGATCGGGACCAGCATCCACATCGGCGCCTCGTGGGCGGCCTCGTAATGGTGCTGGTCATGCGGCTCGCCGTGGAACGTCTTGAAGATCAGGCGCCACGAATAGAACGAGGTCAGGCCGGCCGCGATCACCGTCATCGCGAAGCCGTAATACGCGAATGGATTGTGCGCGACATAGGCGGACTCGATGATCGCGTCCTTGGAGAAATAGCCCGCCGTCAGCGGGAATCCGGTCAGCGCCAGCGTGCCGATCACCATCACGCTATAGGTGTAGGGGATCTTGTCCTTCAGCCCGCCCATGTTGCGGATGTCCTGCTCGTGATGCATCGCGTAGATCACCGAGCCTGAGCCCAGGAACAGCAGCGCCTTGAAGAAGGCGTGCGTGAACAGATGGAACATGCCGACCGAATAGGCCCCTGCCCCCATCGCCACGAACATGTAGCCGAGCTGCGAACAGGTCGAATAGGCGACGATGCGCTTGATGTCGTTCTGGACGAGGCCGACGGTTGCCGCAAAGAACGCCGTGGTGGCGCCGAAGAACATCACGACCGCCTGCGCGTTGGGCGCCAGCTCGAACAGCGGCGACAGCCGCGCCACCATGAACACGCCGGCCGTCACCATGGTCGCAGCGTGGATCAGTGCGGAGACCGGCGTCGGGCCTTCCATCGCGTCCGGCAGCCAGGTGTGCAGCAGGAACTGGGCCGATTTGCCCATCGCGCCCATGAACAGCAGCAGGCAGGTCAGCGTCAGCGCATCGGCATGCCAGCCGAAAAAGTCGATGGTCTTGCCCGACAGCCCGGGCGCGCCGGCAAAGATCGTCTCGAAATCGGTGGTATTGAGCAGCATGTAAATGGCGAAGATGCCGAGCGCGAAGCCGAAATCGCCGACGCGGTTGACGATAAAGGCCTTGATCGCCGCCGCGTTCGCTGACGGCTTCTGGTACCAGAAGCCGATCAGGAGGTAGCTGGCGAGACCGACGCCCTCCCAGCCGAAGAAGAGCTGGACCAGATTGTCAGCCGTCACCAGCATCAGCATCGCAAACGTAAACAGGCTGAGATAGCCGAAGAAGCGCGGCCGATACGGATCCTCGTCCATGTAGCCGATGGAATAGAGGTGCACCAGCGACGAGATGGTGTTGACCACCACCAGCATCACCGCGGTCAGCGTATCGACGCGCAGCGCCCACGCCACCTGCAGATCGCCGGAATTGATCCAGGGAAACAGCGCGATCCTGACGACATCACGATGCAGGAAGCCGATGTCGACCAGCACCACCCAGGAGAGCGCTGCGGAAATGAACAGCAGTCCTGTCGTGATCAGCTCGGCCGCGCGCGATCCCTGCGCCGGCGGCTCCGAGACGTGGTGGTCGTCGTGGCCATGGTCGTCATGGGCGTCAGCCGCTTGGGTGTGATCGCCGTGCCCGTGGTCGTGATGCTCGACTTCATCGCCGCTCGGGTTGCGCGCATGCGCCCCAAAGATCGCGATCAGGCCGGCCAGAATGGCGCCCAGCAGCGGCAGAAAGACGATTGCCTGAACCATAGCTGCGTTAGCCCTTCATCAGATTGACGTCTTCAACCGCGATCGAACCGCGGTTGCGGAAATACACCACCAGCACCGCGAGACCGATCGCTGCCTCCGCTGCTGCAACCGTCAGCACCAGGAGCGCGAACACCTGCCCGACGATGTCGCCGAGGAAGGTCGAGAACGCCACCAGGTTGATGTTGACGGCGAGCAGGATCAGCTCGATCGACATCAGGATGACGATGATGTTCTTGCGGTTCAGGAAGATGCCGAGGATCCCGAGTGTGAACAGGATGGCGCCGACCGCGAGATAGTGCCCCAGACCGATGGTCATTTCACCCACTCCGCCGCGTCCGCGTCCTGCAGCCCCTGCCCCGACGCCACCTGGCGCACCGCCATCGCGAGCTCCGGCGTCCGCGCGTTCTGCACGTTAATGTCCTGACGCTTGACCTTCACCTTGTGGCGCAGCGTCAGCACGATGGCGCCGATCATGGCGACCAAGAGCACCATGCCGGCGATCTGGAAGTAATGGATGTACTTCGTATAGAGCACCAGCCCGAGCGCCTCGGTGTTGCTGACATTGGCCGGGATCGCCGCCGTGATCTGCTTGACCGTGCCGGGATTGATGACCCAGCCGCCGGCGACCAGCAGCAGTTCGACAAGGAAAATCGCGCCAATCACGAGGCCGATCGGCAGATATTCCAGAAAGCCTTCGCGCAGCTCGACGAAGTCGACGTCGAGCATCATGATCACGAACAGGAATAGCACCGCGACCGCGCCGACATAGACCACGATCAGCATCATGCCGAGGAATTCGGCGCCCATCAGCACGAACAGGCCGGAAGCGTTGACGAAGGCCAGGATCAGATACAGCACGGAGTGCACGGGATTGCGCGACACAATCACCATGACCGCCGACGCCACGCAGACGCCGGCGAAGAGATAGAAGAACAGCGCGAGAAGGATCATCGGCTTTTCCCCGTCATTCCGGGGCGCGGACGCAGGCCGCGAACCCGGAATCTGGAGGTTACTGCGCGAGATTCCGGGTTCGCGCTACGCGCGCCCCGGAATGACGTTGAGATGCGGTTTACGATCATGCCCTCACCTCACCGGTACGGCGCGTCGAGTTCGATGGCTTTCGCAATCTCGCGCTCCCAGCGGTCGCCATTGGCGAGCAGTTTCGCCTTGTCATAGTAGAGTTCCTCGCGGGTCTCGGTCGCGAATTCGAAATTCGGTCCCTCGACGATGGCATCGACCGGGCAGGCTTCCTGGCACAGGCCGCAATAGATGCATTTCACCATATCGATGTCGTAGCGCACGGTGCGGCGGGTGCCGTCGTTGCGGCGCGGCCCGGCCTCGATGGTGATCGCCTGCGCCGGGCAGATCGCCTCGCACAGCTTGCAGGCGATGCAGCGCTCCTCGCCGTTCGGATAGCGGCGCAGCGCATGCTCGCCGCGGAAGCGCGGCGAGATCGGGCCCTTCTCGAAGGGGTAGTTCAGCGTCGGCTTCGGCTTGAAGAAATAGCGCATGGCGAGAAAGAACGCCGATACGAATTCGCTCAAGAGAAGCGCCCGGGCGGTTGCGTTGACGTTGACACTCATGACGGCCTCACTTCGGCGCAATGCCGGCGAATTGCAGCACGCCGGCCACAATCACCACCATCGCCAGCGACAGGGGCAAAAACACCTTCCAGCCGAGTCGCATCAGTTGATCGTAGCGGTAGCGCGGCACGATCGCCTTCGCCATCGCGAACATGAAGAACATGAAGAACAGTTTCAGCGCGAACCAGACCGCTCCGGGGATCCAGGTGAATGGCGGCAGCGCCACCGGCGGCAGCCAGCCGCCGAGGAACAGGATCGTCGCCATCGCGCACATCGTGGTGATCGCGACGTATTCGCCGAGCATGAACAGCAGATACGGCGTCGAGCCGTATTCGACCATGAAGCCCGCGACCAGTTCGGATTCCGCTTCCACCAGATCGAACGGCGGACGGTTGGTCTCGGCCAGCGCCGAGACGTAGAACACCACGAACATCGGGAACAGCGGCCAGACATACCAGTTCAGGATGGTGAGCTGCGGCAGACCGATCAGGCTGGCGAAGCCGCGGGTATTCTGCGCCTCCACCACGGCCGAAAGGTTGAGCGAGCCGGCGCACAGCAAGACGGTGATGATGACGAAGCCGATCGAGACTTCGTAGGACACCATCTGCGCCGCCGAGCGAAGGGCTGCCAGGAACGGGTATTTCGAGTTCGACGACCAGCCGGCCATGATGATGCCGTAGATCGACAGCGACGAGATCGCGAAGATGTAGAGCACGCCGACATTGATGTCGGAGATGACCCAGCCGAGATCCATCGGGATCACGGCCCAGGCGGCCAGCGCCAGCACGCAGGATACCAGCGGCGCCAGCAGGAACACGCCCTTGTTGGAGCCGGACGGGATGATCGGCTCCTTCAGCACGAACTTGAGCAAATCCGCGAAGGATTGCAGCAGGCCCCAGGGGCCGACGACATTGGGACCCCTGCGGATCTGCACCGCCGCCCAGATCTTGCGGTCGGCGAGCAGGATGTAGGCGATCGCGACCAAGAGCACGACGAGCAACAGAACGCTCTGCGCGACCATCACGATCAGCGGCCAGAGGAAGCCGGTCCAGAACGAGCTTGCGAAAAAATCAGTCATCAGGTCACGCTCACTCCGCTGCCGTCAGCATTCGCCCGGACGCCAGCCGGGAACATTCCGCCATCACCGCCGAGGCCCGCGCGATCGGGTTGGTCAGATAGAAATCCTCGACCGAACTCTTGAACGGGGTCTTGTCGACCTTGCCGCCCTTGCCCGCCAGCGCCTTGACGTCGCTGGCCTTGCCGGGCTCGATCTGGTCGATCCGCATCAGATGCGGGACGGCCTTGAACAGGGCCTGGCGCAACGCCCCGAGGGAATCATAGGGCAGCTTCTTGCCCAAGACGTCCGACAACGCGCGGACGATCGCCCAGTCCTCGCGCGCCTCGCCGGGCGGGAACGCCGCGCGGCTGGCAATCTGCACCCGGCCCTCGGTGTTGACATAGAGGCCGGATTTTTCGGTATAGGCCGCACCCGGCAGGATGACATCGGCACGGTGCGCGCCGCGGTCGCCATGGGTGCCGATATAAACCACGAACGTGCCGTCCGGCACCTTCACTTCATCCGCGCCGAGCAGGAACAGCACGTCGAGCGTGCCGAAGGTCGTCATTTGCGCCAGGCTGAGACCGCCCGCGCCGGCCGCAAAGCCGATATCGAGCGCGCCCGCGCGCGAGGCGGTATCCTGCAGCACCGCAAAGCCGTTCCAGCCGTCCTTGAGCGCGCCGACGCCTGCCGCGACCTTCGCCGCCAGCGCCAGCGCCGCCGCGCCGTCATGCCGCGAAAGCGCACCGGCGCCGACCAGCACGATCGGGTTCTTGGCGCCCTTCAGCACCTCAGTAAAGGAATGCTTGCCGCTGGCGAGTTCGCTGAGCGTCTCCGTACCGGCGCCGAGATAGTCGTAATCATAGGTGAGATCGGCCTTGGCGCCGATCAGTCCGACCTTGAGCTGGCCCGTGCGCCAGCGCTTGCGGATGCGCGCGTTGAGGACGGCGGCCTCCTTGCGCGGGTTGGCGCCAATGATCAGCAGCGCATCGGCCTGCTCGATCCCGGCAATGGTCGGATTGAAGATCCAGGTCGCCCGTCCCGCCTTGGCATCAAAGGCGTCGCCGCCCTGTACCGCGAGATTCGAAGAGCCGCACTTCGCCAACAGCTCCTTCAGCGCGAACATCTCTTCGACCGCCGCAAGATCGCCGGCGATTGCGCCGATCCGCTTGCCGTCGATCCGGCCAGTCTTGGCGGCGATAGCTGCAAAGGCTTCCTGCCACGACGCGGCGCGAAGCTTGCCGTTCTCCCGGATATAGGGCCGATCGAGCCGCTGCGTGCGCAGGCCGTCGACGACGTGGCGGGTCTTGTCGGAAATCCATTCCTCGTTCACGGCCTCGTTGATGCGCGGCAGGATCCGCATCACCTCGCGGCCGCGGGTATCGACGCGGATCGCGGAGCCTACGCCATCCATGACGTCGACCGACTGCGTCTTGCCGAGTTCCCACGGACGCGCGGCGAACGCGTAAGGCTTTGAGGTCAGCGCGCCCACCGGGCAGATATCGACAAGGTTGCCCTGCAGCTCCGAGGTCAGCGCCTGCTCCAGATAGGTCGTGATCTCCATGTCCTCGCCGCGGCCGGTGGCGCCCATTTCCGGGGCGCCGGCGACTTCGGCGGAGAAGCGGACGCAGCGCGTGCACTGGATGCAGCGGTTCATCGAGGTCTTGACCAGCGCGCCGAGATATTTGTCCTCGACCGCGCGCTTGTTCTCGGCAAAGCGCGAGGTATCCACGCCATAGCCCATCGCCTGGTCCTGCAGGTCGCACTCGCCGCCCTGGTCGCAGATCGGGCAATCCAGCGGATGGTTGATCAGCAGAAATTCCATCACGCCTTCGCGCGCCTTCTTCACCATCGGCGAACGCGTGGAAATTTCGGGCGGCTCGCCCTTGGGGCCGGGCCGGCAGTCGCGCACGCCCCAGGCGCAGCTTGCGACCGGCTTCGGGCCGCCCTTCACCTCGACGAGGCACATCCGGCAATTGCCGGCGATCGACAGCCGCTCGTGGTAGCAGAAACGCGGAATTTCGACGCCCGCGGCCTCGCACGCCTGCAGCAGCGTGTACTCCGCAGGCACATCGATCTCTTTACCGTCGATGATGAGTTTGGTCATTGCTGTCTCAAGTCTTTCCCAGCTTGCAGTCTGGCGGTGTAACGCTGGCGGTCTTCAGCGACGCCTTGATCCATTGCTGGGTCTCGGCGCCATAGGTCGCGAGGTAGGTCGGCTGCGCCGCGTTCTTCTCGCACAGGAACGGCAGATGCGGCTTCAGGTCGTAATCGCAGGACGCCAGCCACTCGCGCTTTCCCGCGAACGCGCCGATCGCTTCCTCGCAGGCGTAGAGGAAGTAGGTGACAAAACTCTCGTACTGGACCTGCTCGTCGCGGCCGGCGGCCTTGATCTTCTCGTAGTCCGGCTGCGCGAATTTCGGATTCTTGAACGCCAGATCGGTGTAGCCCAGAAACGCCTGCCGCGCGCTGGCGGCGCGGTTGTTGGCACGGATCTCGTTGATCTGGATCAGGATCGCAACAAAGCCGAGCAGCGCCACGGCCGCCTGCGCCATCTGCGCCAGCGTCCCGTATCTCTGCCACCAGAAGCTCGGTTGCGACATCGTCATCCCTATTCCGCCGCGACCATGTTCACGGGATCGCGCACGCCGATATCGTCGATATCGGCCTTGTGCGAATACTGGTCGATGCGCGCTTCGATTTCGTGCCGGAAATGCGCGATCAGGCCCTGGATCGGCCAGGCCGCGGCGTCGCCGAGCGCGCAGATGGTGTGGCCTTCGACCTGTTTCGTCACTTCCAGCAGCATGTCGATCTCGCGCTTGTGGGCACGGCCGTCGGCCATGCGGGTCAGCACGCGCCACATCCAGCCCGTGCCTTCACGGCATGGCGTGCACTGGCCGCAGCTCTCATGCTTGTAGAAATAGGAGATGCGCGCGATCGCCCGGATCAGGTCGGTCGACTTGTCCATCACGATCACGGCGGCGGTGCCGAGGCCGGAGCGCAATTTGCCGAGGCTGTCGAAATCCATCGGCGTGTCGATGATCTGCTCGGCCGGCACCATGCGCACCGACGAGCCGCCGGGGATCACGGCCTTCAGATTGTCCCAGCCGCCGCGAATGCCGCCGCAATGCCGCTCGATCAGTTCGCGGAACGGAATCCCCATCGCCTCTTCGACGTTGCAGGGGCGTTCGACATGGCCGGAGATGCAGAAAAGCTTGGTGCCGACATTGTTCGGCCGGCCGATGGCAGCGAACCACGCTGCACCGCGTCGCAGGATGTCAGGCGCAACCGCGATGGACTCGACGTTATTGACGGTGGTCGGGCAGCCATAGAGACCGACATTGGCCGGGAATGGCGGCTTCAGCCGCGGCTGGCCCTTCTTGCCTTCGAGGCTCTCCAAGAGCGCGGTTTCCTCGCCGCAGATATAGGCGCCGGCGCCGTGCGCGACATAGATGTCGAACGGCCAGCCGTTGAGATTGTCCTTGCCGACCAGTTTCGCGTCATAGGCCTGATCGATCGCGGCCTGCAGGTGCTCGCGCTCGCGGATGAACTCACCGCGCACATAGATGTAGCAGGCATGCGCGCCCATCGCGAAGCTTGCGAGCAGGCAGCCCTCGACCAACAGATGAGGATCATGCCGCATGATCTCGCGGTCCTTGCAGGTGCCGGGCTCGGACTCGTCGGCATTGACCACAAGATAGCTCGGCCGCCCGTCGGTCGATTCCTTCGGCATGAACGACCATTTCAGGCCGGTCGGAAAGCCGGCCCCGCCGCGCCCGCGCAGGCCGGAGGCCTTCATCTCGGCGATGATCCAGTCGCGGCCCTTGTCGATGATCGCCTTGGTGCCGTCCCACGCCCCACGGCGGCGCGCGCCCTCTAGCCCCCAATCGTGGAGGCCGTAGAGGTTCTTGAAGATGCGATCCTTGTCGTCGAGCATGACTTGAAGCTTCCTAGCGGATCAACGATTGGACTGCGCGTAAGCGAGACCCGCGGCGCATCCGCCGAAGGTCAACGCCCACAACAGGCTGGATTCGAGCGTCGCGCTCAGCGCGTAACGCTGCAGCAGAAAAATGAACGCGGCCGCCGCGACGGCGTGCATGCCGATATAGCGCCAGTTCTTCATCGCGCTGACCCTTCCCTGCCCGATCACGGGCAATGTGCCGTTACGCGTCATGTGGATTCCTTCAGCGTCGTCGGCCCGCCCACCGGCGCCGAGAACTGACGGTCGATCTGGGGTCCCGGCTTCGGCGGATTGCCGGACGCAAAGCCGTCCAGCACCTTGCCAAAGCTTTCCTTGGTCAGGTCTTCGTAGGTGTCCTTCCAGATCAGCACCATCGGCGCGTTCACGCAGGCGCCGAGGCACTCGACCTCTTCCCAGCTGAAATTGCCGTCCTTCGACAGATGGAAGGGATCGTGATGGATGCGGCTCTGGCACACTTCGATCAGGTCGCCGGCGCCGCGCAGGCGGCACGGCGTGGTGCCGCAGACCTGCACATGGGCCTTCTTGCCGACCGGCTGAAGCTGGAACATGGTGTAGAAGGTCGCCACTTCCAGCACGCGGATGTAAGGCATTTCGAGGAGGTCGGCGACGGCGCGGATCGCGGCTTCCGAAACCCACCCCTCATGCTGTTCCTGGACGCGCCACAGGATCGCGATCACCGCGGACGCCTGGCGGCCCGGCGGATACTTTTCGATCTGCGCCTTGGCCCAGGCGAGGTTCTCTTCCGAGAACGTGAAGCTCGCGGGCTGCAATTCCTTCGGTGCGAGGCGGCGGACGGACATCGTTCAGTCTCTCATTGCACGCGGCGCCCGGCTTTCGCATTGAGCGCATCGATCCGGGCGAGCCAGAATGCACTTGCGGTGCCGAACACGTTGTAGCCGACATGGGTTGAAACCTTGATCCGGTCCAGAATCGAAAGGTCGGTCACGGTTTCAAGGCGATTGCTGTGCGGGTCGTAAACGATCAGCTTCAGCGGAGTCTGTTCGAGGATGTAGCGCGACACGGTGTGCTGGGGATCGTTGCCGTGCTCCTCGCACAGCAACACGCTGTCGCCCTGCATCAGCCGCACGCCGCCCTTCATGGCCTCGATCTCGACGCCCTCGACGTCGAGCTTGATCAGATATTTGCCGCCGGGGGCGACCTTGCCGTCGTCGAGCAGATTGTCGAGCGCGATGACCGGCACCTCTTCGCCATCAGACTGATTGCCGGCGATGGAAAACGCCTCATGCTTGGTGCCGGACAGCCGTGCAGTGCCGCGCGTCGCACCGATCGCGCATTTCATGGCTTCGAAGCGATTGCCGTTGATTTTGGCGTTGTTGGCAAGCTTCGGAAAATTCTGTCCCGACGGCTCGATCGCGATCGCCTTGTGCGAACCGAACGGCTTGCTCGACACCAGGACCGACCAGTAGCCGTAATTCGCGCCGCAATCGAGCAGCGTGTAGTCGACGTCGGCGGAGTCCTGAAACAGCAGCTCGAGTTCGTTCTCGTACCGGAAGGAGCGATTGAGCAGCTTGCTCCAGTAGCCGTCGCCATAGGGAAACTCGAAAGTGGCGTCGGGATTGAGTTTGATCTGGATGCCGCGCTCCGGCAGCGTCGTGCGCAACAGGTTCGCGCATATATTGTAGCCGCGATGGGAAAAGTTCGACGCCACCTTCGACCCCAGCACGAGCGCAACCGCGGCCAAACGCTCCCACGCGTTCGCGCCAACGAGCGCG
This sequence comes from Bradyrhizobium sp. AUGA SZCCT0283, assembly GCF_018130385.1. Taxonomy (GTDB): domain Bacteria; phylum Pseudomonadota; class Alphaproteobacteria; order Rhizobiales; family Xanthobacteraceae; genus Bradyrhizobium. The sequence goes on from NZ_JAFCLU010000007.1 coordinate 143,227, forward strand.
CCCGAAGCCCGGTCAAACTGGATGGGCGCCTGCGCCATCACCGATCGACCTCTCCGAACACGATGTCGAGCGAGCCGAGAATGGCGGAGACGTCGGCGAGCAGATGGCCTTTGCAGATAAAATCCATCGCCTGCAGATGGGCAAAGCCCGGCGCGCGGATCTTGCACTTGTAGGGCTTGTTGGTGCCGTCGGCGACGAGATAGACGCCGAACTCGCCCTTGGGCGCCTCGACCGCAGCGTAGACTTCGCCGGCCGGCACATGGACGCCCTCGGTATAGAGCTTGAAGTGATGGATGAGCGCTTCCATCGAGCGCTTCATCTCGCCACGTCGGGGCGGCGCGATCTTGTTGTCCTCGACGACGACCGGCCCCTGGCCATCCGGCGCGCGCAGCTTGGCGATGCACTGCTTCATGATGCGCACCGACTGGCGCATCTCTTCCATGCGGATGCAGTAGCGGTCGTAGCAATCGCCGTTCTTGCCGATCGGAATGTCGAAATCCATTTCGGCGTAGCATTCATAAGGCTGCGCCTTGCGCAGATCCCACGCCGCGCCCGAACCGCGCACCATGACGCCGGAAAAACCCCATTCCCAGGCCTGCTGCAGCGTCACCACGCCGATATCGACGTTGCGCTGCTTGAAGATGCGGTTGCCGGTCAGCAGCGTTTCGAGGTCGGCGACGACCTGCAGGAACGGGTCGCACCACGCCTCGATATCGTCGATCAGTTTTGGCGGCAGGTCCTGATGCACGCCGCCGACGCGGAAATAGGCCGCGTGCATGCGCGAGCCGGAAGCGCGCTCATAAAACACCATCAGCTTTTCGCGCTCTTCGAAACCCCACAGCGGCGGGGTCAAGGCGCCGACGTCCATCGCCTGCGTGGTGACGTTGAGCAGATGCGACAGGATGCGGCCGATCTCGCAATAGAGCACGCGGATCAGCTGGCCACGGCGCGGCACCGTGATGCCGAGCAGCTTTTCCGCCGCCAGGCAAAACGCGTGCTCCTGGTTCATCGGCGCGACGTAATCGAGCCGGTCGAAATACGGGATCGCCTGCAGGTAGGTCTTCTGCTCGATCAGCTTTTCGGTGCCGCGATGCAGAAGACCGATATGCGGATCGACGCGCTCCACGACTTCGCCATCCAGCTCCAGCACCAAGCGCAGCACGCCATGCGCCGCGGGATGCTGCGGCCCGAAATTGATCGTGAAGTTTCGGAGATTTTGCTCATTCATGATCGTCAGGCCTTCGGCTCAGCCTTCTCGTCGCCCGGCAGCGGGTAATCCGCGCCTTCCCATGGCGAGAGGAAATCGAATTTGCGGAATTCCTGGTTGAGACGCACCGGCTCGTAGAGCACCCGCTTCTCCTGGTCGTCGTAACGGACCTCGACGAAACCGGTGAGCGGGAAATCCTTGCGCAGCGGATGGCCGTCAAAACCGTAGTCCGTCAGCAGCCGCCGCATGTCGGGATGGCCGATGAAGATCACGCCGTAGAGGTCATAGGTCTCGCGCTCGAACCAGTCGGCGCCGGGAAACACGTCGATGATCGAGGGCACCTGCGTGGTCTCGTCGGCCTCGGCGCGGATGCGGATGCGTTCGTTCAGCGTCGGCGACAGCAGATGATAGACCACGTCGAAGCGCTTCTCGCGGCCGGGATAGTCCACCGCCGTCACGTCGGTAAAGTTGACAAAGCGCAGCGCGGGATCATCGCGCAGGTACTTCATCACCTCGACGATCTTCGTCGCATCGACCGTGACGGTGAGCTGGTTGAACGCGACCGCATGGGCACTGGCCGCGCCGCCAAGCGCGCTAACAATCGTCTGCCCAAGGGCGTCGAGTTTGCCGTCGTCCATTACCTAAAACCTTAGCGTTCGATGGTCCCGATGCGGCGGATCTTCTTCTGCAGCAGCAGCACGCCGTAGAGCAGCGCCTCCGCCGTCGGCGGGCATCCGGGCACGTAGATGTCGATCGGCACGATGCGGTCGCAGCCGCGCACGACCGAGTAGGAATAGTGATAGTAGCCGCCTCCATTGGCGCACGACCCCATCGAGATCACGTAGCGCGGCTCGGGCATCTGGTCGTAGACCTTGCGCAGCGCCGGCGCCATCTTGTTGGTCAGCGTGCCCGCGACGATCATGACGTCGGACTGCCGCGGCGAAGCGCGCGGAGCGAAGCCGAAGCGCTCGACGTCGTAGCGCGGCATCGACACCTGCATCATCTCGACCGCGCAGCAGGCGAGACCGAAGGTCATCCACATCAGCGAACCCGTACGCGCCCAGGTGATCAGATCGTCGGCCGCGGCAACGAAGAAGCCCTTGTCCGAGAGCTCGTGGTTGACCTCGAGGAAAAACGGATCATTGGCCCCGACCGGCTTGCCGGTCGAGGGGTCGAGAATGCCCTTCGGCGCCTGCGCGATCGCGGGCGAAGAGCCAGCTGCTGTCGGGCTCAATCCCATTCGAGCGCGCCTTTCTTCCACTCATAAGCAAAGCCGACCGTGAGGACGGCGAGGAACACCATCATGGACCAGAAGCCGGTGGCGCCGAGCTTGCCGAAGGCGACCGCCCACGGGAACAGGAATGCCACTTCGAGGTCGAAGATGATGAAGAGGATCGCGACCAGGTAGAAGCGGACGTCGAACTTCATGCGGGCGTCGTCAAAAGCGTTGAATCCGCATTCATAGGCGGAGAGCTTCTCCGGGTCAGGCTGCTGGAACGCGACCAGGAACGGGGCGATCAGGAGCGCCAGACCGATCAGGCTAGCCACCCCGATAAACACCACAAGTGGAAGGTAATTCTGCAGGATGCCGGTCATCGGCGGTGCCTTTTCCTGCGGATTTCGACCGCAGATTCGTTGATTGGAATTATTCTTGGCTTAGCGCAGCGCAACAGGGGGCGCAAGACAAGCCGGCTTGACGTCCCTGCCCGCCCTTGGCGCGTCGGCAGAACCCGAAAAAGTGTTGCGTTCCTGCCTCTCCCGACCAACGCGCGCCGGGCCGCAAGGTGCCGAATTTCAGTTCAAATCCTTCTCGTCCGCGAGCATCTGGGCAGCCGTGTCGGTCAGGCGATCGATCTGGTCGAGCAGCACCTTGAACTCGTCCTTGCTGAGCTGTTCCAAGAGGCGCCGGTTACGTTCCTGCGCGCCTGCCACAATGGTGTCATGCGCCGCCAGCCCCGCCTTGGTCAGGCAGACCAGCGTCTCGCGGTTGTCCCGCGGATTGACCTCCTTGGCGACCAGCTTGCGCGAAACCAGTTCCGCCAGCGCCCGGCTGATCTGCCCCTTGTCCATGCCGACCGCTTCCGCCAGCCGCACCACGCTCATCGGCGGCCGCCGCCCCAGCGAGGCCACCAGGCCGAATTCCACCGAGGAGAGCCCCGCCAGTCGCTTGTAGCGCAGGATCGCGCCGCGCTTGAGCAGATTGGCCAGCACCATCAGCCGCGACGACATCATCGCGGTGATCGGCGCCAATGCCTCGTCATTCCCCGCGGCGGGCGGAGGCGCGGTCTGCTTTCCGGGCTTCTGGCTCATCCCCAACCTCTGCCAACAAAGCGGGCCGATGCCAAGGTCAGTGGCGATGGCGATCGAACAAAGTAATCAAGCGATGTGAAATCAGATCGTTGACATTGTCATCGATCTGCATTTCACTTCCCTCAAGCACGTCAAACGACCGCGGCGCTAAAAGCCGTGGCGGGAGGAAACGGCATGAGCATTACGCAGCGGGATCGCGATCTCGGGACCGGCTATGCCATGAAGCCGTCCACGACCCGGACCGAATTGACCTCGGTCGGCCGCGGCACGCCAATGGGCGAGCTGTTGCGGCGCTACTGGCACCCGGTCGGCCTTGTCACCGACGCCACCGATATCCCCAAAAAAGTGCGCGTGCTCGGCGAGGATCTGGTGCTGTTTCGCGACAAGCACGCCCGGGTCGGCCTGTTGCACGCCCGCTGCTGCCATCGCGGCACCACGCTCTATTACGGCAAGGTCGAGGAAGACGGCATCCGCTGCTGCTATCACGGCTGGAAGTTCGACACCGAGGGCCGTTGCCTCGAACAGCCCTGCGAGCCCGAGGGCGGCCCGTTCAAGGACAAGATTCGCCAACCCTGGTACCCCGTGCAGGAACGCTACGGCCTGATCTTCGCCTATCTCGGACCGGCCGAGAAGAAGCCGGCACTGCCGCGCTACGAGTGCCTGGAAAAGATGGACGACGGCGAGTTCGTCGAGGCCGATGATTCCTCCATAGGCGGCGGCGGCCCGGCGATCATTCCCTGCAACTGGCTGCAGCATTTCGAAAACGTGGTCGATCCCTACCACGTGCCGGTGCTGCACGGCTCGTTCTCGGGGCCGCAATTCACCAACATGATGGCCTCGATGCCGGAGGTGAAGTTCGAGACGTCGCCGCGCGGCGTCACCGTGCGCTCGATCCGGCATCAGGACGACGGCAAGGTTTTCTACCGGGTAACGGAAGCCGCCCTCCCCACGCTGCGCGTGGTGCCCAATCCGCGCGTCGCCCAATTCGCCCGCGTCGAGTCGATCGGCTGGACCTTGCCGATCGACGATACGTCGTTCCGCATCTATGTCGCGGGCCGGGTGAAGACATCAGGCGACATCGGACGGATGCGCTCCAAATTCAACGGCAAGTTCTGGTGGGACATGACCGAACAGGAGCACCGGCAATTTCCGGGCGATTACGAGGCGCAGGTCGGCCAGGGCCCGGTGACATTGCATTCGGAAGAGCATTTTGGCCAGAGCGACCGCGGCATCCTGATGATCCGGCGGATGCTGGGCGATCAGCTGGAAGCGATGGCCGCGGGCCGAGATCCGATCGGCATCTCCTTCGCTTCAAACGCGCCGCCGGTTGAATTCGAGGCGGGGAATTTCATTCGCGAGGCGTGAGGCGCAAACGAAACGGAATAAATCCGAAAAAAAGGGGGAAACCATGGTCGATCTCGCGCCGCAGGCGGCCTTGCAAGCGCAAGCCGCCGCAAGGCCCTCGATCCGGCGATATTACGTGCTGGCGCTGTTGACCGTCATCTATGCGCTGAACTTCCTCGACCGCACCATCTTCAACGTCCTGATCGAGCCGATCAAAAAGGAATTTGCGCTGAGCGACACTACGATGGGCCTGCTCGCAGGCTTCGGCTTCGTGCTGTTCTATTCGCTGCTCGGCATCCCGATCGCGCGCCTCGCCGACCGCTTCAACCGGCGCAACATCGTAGCCGTTGCGTTGGCGTTCTGGAGCGCGATGACGGTCTTTTGCGGCATGGCCTCGCGACGCTGGCACTGGCGCGCATCGGCGTCGGCATCGGCGAATCCGGTGGCACGCCCGCCTCGCAGTCGATCATTGCCGATCTCTTCAGCAAGAACGAACGCCCACGCGCGCTCGGCGTCTACGCCATCGGCACCTATCTTGGCGTATTCCTCGGCTATTTCATCGGCGGCTATATCAACCAGTACTACGGCTGGCGGATGGCGTTCTATGTCGCCGGCCTGCCCGGCCTCGCGCTTGCCGCGGTGCTGTGGCTGACGATCTCCGAACCGAAGCGCGGGTCGATGGCGGAGACGTTTACGCCGGAGCCGATCGGGCCCACGCTCGGCTTCCTTGCCTCACAGCGGACGTTTGTGATTTTGCTCGCAGGCTTTTGCCTGACGACCTACACCAACTACGCGACCTCCGCCTGGATTCCGCCCTTCCTGGCGCGGGTGCACCATCTCTCCAGCGCCGAGATCGGTACCTATGCCGGCACCTTCAAGGGGCTGTGCGGCATCGCCGGCACGCTGCTCGGCGGATTCGTGGTGGCCCAGATCGGCCGCCGCGACGATCGCTGGAAATTGTGGGCGCCCGCGATCACATCAGGCCTCGCGGGACCTGTGTTTGCGCTGTGCATGCTGACCCAGGACTTCACTACGATGGTGGCCACACTGGCGGCCACCTCGTTCCTGGTCGGCTTTCATCTCGGCCCGATCTTTGCGATCGCGCAAACCGTTGCAAAGCCGAGCATGCGGGCGCTGGCATCCGCGATCATGCTGCTGACGGCCGCCGGATTCGGCCAGGGCATCGGCCCGCTGGCGGTCGGCATGCTCAACGACGCGCTGAAGAACGATTTTGGCGCCCAGGCCGTGCGGTATTCGCTGCTGTCGGCTGCGGTGACGACCACGGTCGGGGCCTTGTTGTTCATCTGGGCGGCACGGTCGATTCGCGCCGATATTCAGCGGGCGAGCTGATCGATCAGCTTGGCGCCGGCTCCTCCCTTGTTTTTATTAGTTTTGATCCCGGCCCACGTCGCCGCCGCCCGCATGGTTGTCGGTCAAACGGCCTGTATGTGACCTGCATCACGGATGCCTTGGCGAAAGCAGGCCAAAAACCGGCTGAACGAAACCATTTTGCCGGAACCGCGAAACGATCCTGAAACAGACGGGGCGTACCTCTTTCACCAACAGGGGCGCGGAAGGCGTCCGGGAGGCATCACATGAACCACTCAATTCACTCAGCGGACCGCTCGACCCACCTGAAGATCGTGGTCGTCGCCTTGGTGGCAGGTATCGCGGTGGCGGCTTTCGGTATCTCGGCCCGGACCGGCGCGGATTACAGCCAGACCGCCCAGGTCGTGAAGGCCGGCAAGGCGGTGATCGTCACCAGCTCGAGCACCACGACGGTCCGTTAAACGATATCGCCGGCGTCGGAATAAAAACGGCCGCCTCACGGGGCGGCCTTTTTGCATGCGACAGTCTCCATTGGCGACAGTCTCTATTTGCGACAGTCTCTATTTGCGACAGTCTCGGAGATCAACGTCAACCCATTGAAATAATGGCGCGAGAGACGGGACTCGAACCCGCGGCCTCCGCCGTGACAGGGCGGCGCTCTAACCAACTGAGCTACTCCCGCGGATGCCGTAATCATGTTCTGATCCGCGCAGAACCGAGGGCATAAAGGGCCGCCCCCGCTTAGTCAAGGACGTTGCGAATCCCAGCGCCAGACGGGCGTTTCTGCGATTACGATGCAAATAATGGCCTGTTTTCAGGCAAAACAGCGTAGGCAGCTGTCATCCGAATCGTTTAAGGCCTGATACGTCTGGGTTTCTTGAAACCCTCCCCCGCTCTGGTTGCACCGGACTCTTAGGGTTTCAAGTCACCACGCGAGGCGTTTTCCCGGCGCGGACCGGTTTCATAAACGCGCTTGAAAGCCATTCAACCAACGAGGAGGGCCAGATATGGCGAAGAAAGCAGCGACTCCAGCCACCATCACACTCAAGCATCTGGCGGCAGCGCTGGCCGAGGAACACGACCTGTCGAAGAAAGCCGCCGAGGCGATCCTGACCGACATGGTCGGCAAGATTGCAAAACATCTGAAGAAGGGCGAGCGGATCCGTATCGTGGGGCTCGGCATCCTCCAGGTCCGCAAGCGCGCCGCCCGCACCGGGCGCAACCCCGCCACCGGCGAGCCGATCCAGATCAAGGCCAGCAAGAAGGTCGCCTTCCGCGCCGCCAAGGAACTCAAGGAAGCCGTGTAAGCCGACGCTCCCCCCCGATCGCACCAGAAGCGCCATTCCGGCGGGGACCCGGAATGGCGCTTTTCTGTTATAGAGCGCTTCCCTAGCCCAGCTTTTCGGATCGTCATGCCGGCCTCAGCCCTCACCTTCACCCACGATGTCACCGAGCGCTTCCTGCGCTATGTCGTGATCGACACCCAATCCGATCCGACATCGCCGACCTGCCCTTCCACCGAGAAGCAGAAGAATCTGGGCCGCCTGCTGGCTTCGGAGTTGCAGGCCATCGGGCTCACAGACGCCCATCTCGACGAGCACGGCTACGTCTACGCGACGATCCCGGCGAACACCGACAAGAAGGTTCCGGTGATCTGCTTCTGCTCGCACATGGACACCTCACCTGATTGCACCGGCGCCAACGTCAGGCCGCAGATCGCCAGGAATTACCAGGGCGGCGACATCGTGCTGCCGGCCGATCCCACCCAGGTGATCCGCGCCGCCGACCATCCCGCGCTCGCTGAGCAGATCGGGCACGACATCATCACGACCGACGGCACCACGCTGCTGGGGGCCGACAACAAGGCCGGCCTCGCCGAGATAATGGATGCGGCGCGGTTCCTGATTCAAAACCCGCAACTCAAGCACGGCACCATCAAGATCCTGTTCACGCCCGACGAGGAGATCGGCCGCGGCGTCGACAAGGTCGACCTGGAGAAACTCGGCGCCGACTTCGCCTATACGATGGACGGCGAAACCGCCGGGAATATCGAGGACGAAACCTTTTCGGCCGACGGCGCCACCATCACCATCGAGGGTGTCTCGACCCATCCCGGCTTTGCAAAAGGCAAGATGGAGCACGCGATCAAGATCGCCGCGGCCATCGTCGACCGCCTGCCCAGGGACACCTGCTCGCCGGAGACGACTGAAGGCAAGGAAGGCTTTCTGCATCCGATCGGCATTACGGGCGCGCTGGAGAAAGTCACCATCGGCTTCATCCTGCGCGATTTCACCGACGAGGGGCTGCAGCAAAAGGAAGCCCTGCTCGAAGGCATCGTCAAAGAGGTGATGAAGGATTATCCGCGCTCGACGTACCGGATGGAGGTCAAGCCGCAATACCGCAACATGAAGCAGGTGATCGACCGCCACCCCGAGACCGTCGACTACGCCATCGAGGCGATCCGTCGCGCAGGCCTGACACCGGTGCGAAGCTCGATCCGCGGCGGCACCGACGGCTCACGGCTGTCGTTCATGGGCCTGCCCTGCCCCAATATCTTCGCCGGCGAACACGCGTTCCACTCGCGGCTGGAGTGGGTCAGCCGCCAGGACTTGGAAAAGGCCGCCGAGACGATCGTGCATCTGGCGATGATCTGGGAAGAGCGGGCTTAGCAACTTCGGCAAAGCTCCACCCCCATCATTGCCTGCGACAAACGCGAAGCGTTTGCGCAAGGAAGCGATAGCGACGTGGTTGCAAGCCGGGTACGCCGCGTTATTGAAAACGAGGAGCTCTACCATGCGGTTGTCCAAGGTCGCCGTTTTGGCGCTTATCGTTGGAGCCACAGGCTCGATGTCCGCGTCTTCAGCGCTGGCCGCGTCTGACTGTCCAAAATTAGTGGAACTAGCGGATTGGGGCGAGAACTCGACCGGCGACATCAGCGTCGCGTCCGGGCAAAGTTGCCTGTTTCCGATCACGATGCGCGGCACGGTGAATAGCTCGGACATTTTTCAAAAGCCGGCACACGGCAAGTTGAAAAAGCTCAACGTAACGACTTACGAATACAAGGCGAAGGCTAGATACAAGGGAAGCGATACTTTTGCCATCAAAGCAACGGGTCAGGGGCCGACGGCTTCTGGGACGTCGGTCATTACCGTGCACGCGACAATCAAATAGCGTTCCTCGCGCCATTGGGCGGAGGACGCGCGTTGCCGTCCGACAAGTTATCTTATGGCAGCGATCCTCTCAGGCCTCTGACACCAGTATCCGGGGTGGCTCGCCCAACGCTCTCATGAGCGGTGGGCGTGCGGACATCACTGTGTTCGGACGCAGTGATGACTCGAACGACGATCGCGCCGAGCACAAGCACCACGAGCATAATCAGCCCGGTCCGGGCCGGAGTTAGATGCCGATCGGACAAGCGCACCATTGCCGCACCCATGCGCATCGCCACCAGCCCCATGCAACAAGCGTCGTTGAGTCGTCAGGCGATTTGGTGGCGTGGCGATGGCGATCCGGCGTTCAATTGGAAGCTCTCACGCCGTCATTGCCTGCGACAAACGCGAAGCGTTTGCGCAAGGGAGCGAAAGCGACGAAGCAATCCATGCTTCCGCGCCCGCCGGTGGTTGGATTGCTTCGCGGAGCCTGTCATCGGGCGCGCGTTCGCGCGACCCGTTGGCTCGCAATGACGATGTGGCGCGAGGCTGCGCCCGTTGCTACGACGCCCGCGCCGTAACGATCCAGACCGACGCCGGCAGCAGCACAGCGTTGCCCTTGGCGAACGGCGTCAGCGCTTCGCGGATCGAATTGGCGGCGGCTGTGCGCAGATGCTCCGGCTGTCCTTCCAGCGCGCGGCTCACCGGGCCGATTTCGAGCGCGCCCTGCACCGCCCCATCGAGGCCGCGGCCGATCGCGGAATCCAGCAGCAGCGGGCACGCCTCCATCTCGACGCCGGTAAAGCCAGCCGCATCGAGAATCCGGCGCACACGCGCCTCCGAGGCGAACGCAAACGGCCCGGGATCTTCCGGCCCCTGCTGCGGCAGCTTTGGCACGTGCATGTAGGCGGCCTGCAGCGGCGCCATGAAGAACGGGTTTTCGCGCGGCTCGCGCCAGCAGGCGAACGCCAGCCGGCCCGAGGGCCGCAGCGCCTTGCGCATGTTGGCAAACGACAGCGCGGGATCGGCGAAGAACATCACGCCGAACCGCGAGGCCAGCACATCGAAACTGGCTGCCTCAAACGGATAGACGGTGGCGTCCGCCAGTACGAAATCGACCGGCAAATCCTTCGGCGCACTCTGCCGCGCCCGCTCCAGCATCGGGCCGGATACGTCGACGCCGAGCACATGGCCCGATGGCGCGACCTCTCGCGCGAATGCGATCGCCGTGGCGCCGCTGCCGCACCCGACATCGATGACGCGCTCGCCCGGCTTCAGCTTCGCCCGATCGATCACAAGGTCGGCGACCGGCTTGAGCAGCACGTCCTGCGCCGCCTGCCGCTCCGCCCAGCGCTGTCCGGCGGGACCGTTCCAGTAAGCGACCTGGTCGGCGTTTTGATCGTGGCCTGTCGGTGTCTGCATAGGCGCTCTCGCTCTCACATTCGTAAACAATGGCGAACTCGATCGCCTCGTCAGAACTACAGCCGCTTGACCAGCCGCGCCGGATTTCCGCCCATCACCACGTTCGATTCGACGTCCGACACGATCAGAGACCCGGCCATCAACTGCACCTTGTCGCCAATCGTGATGTTCGGAACGACAGCGCTTTTGATGCCAAAAAAGCAATTGACGCCGGTTCTCACCCCGCCTCCGAAGGTGACGCCGGCAGTCACCTGGGAGAGGGTGCCAAGCACGCAGTCGTGATCAACGCTGGAAAGCGTGTTGATGATCGCATCTCGCCCGATCCTGGCTCTTGAGCCCACAACCGCGCCGGCACAAACGAGGGCACCGCTCTCGATTTCTGCGTCCCTCGCGACGAAGGCCGTCGGGGCAATGCAAGGCGGCATGTTCGCACGGACCGCCCGCAGTCGCGATGCGCATAACTCACGCTCCTCGTTCGAACCGATGCCGATGTAGACGTCTCCGGGCGGCAGTTCGCGGAAATATTCGTCTTCGGACAGCGTGTTTCCGGGCAGCGTTGCCTGACCACCCGGCCGCTGGACGACGAAAACGGGCGAGACGGTGAGGAAAGACGCTATCACGCGGGCATGGCCGCCACCGCCAAAGATATAGGCCTTAGCCATTGGACTTTCTCGTCAGGACATAGGCCATCAGGAGGCCGTCGCTCTTCCGTGACAACGAGGTCTCGATGTCGAGCGCGGACGGCGACAGCTCCGACTTATGGACGCGAAATATCAGGCGATCATTGATATCCGCGTTGGCAAAATAATAGATGTCCCTGGAGATGGTGCTGCGCTTTGCAATGTCCGCGGAGTATCGCAATGAGCAGATGTCGCTGATGATGGGATATGAAGCGAAGTAGAGCAGACCTACGCCGTTGACGTCGTAAAAGGGAATGATCTCATACTCGCATTCGAACAGGGGAGCTTCCGGCTTGGTGACCCTGCGATCGCGATACTCGAGGACGAAGGGCGGCAATGCGATTTCCGGAATTGGGCAGTCGGGCGGAATCGTCGGCTGGCCCTTCTGGAGAGATGTATTGTTGGTTTCGCCGCGGCGAGAGAAATTTGACATCAGCCGCGCTTCGCCTGCGGCGAGGTCGTGGCCAAGCGCAATGTCCGAGATGAAAGTGCCGGCTCCGAAACGGCAAATCGTGCCCCGCAAATCAAGGCCGGAGTTTTCACCGATGGCGCTGAGCGGCTTGCCGAACGAATAGCGAATCCGCGTAAAGGTGGCGTACAGGCGATTGCCGCTGCCGTCCTTGAGCGAGGCGCTTTCGCTACCCAGGCCGGAGGTAATCATGCTCCAGTGCATGTCGCCCAGTTCCTTCAGCAGCCAGGACTCTGAGAGGCCCCCCATCGCCATTTGTGGCATGTTGACGGAGAAGCTGCGTCGTTCCATCGACGTGTCGTGAGACTGCGGCGCAATCCCTTCCGCTGCCGAGAGAACCAGGATGTCGTTCAAGGTCGCGATCCCGCCCCACGCGTCGTCGCTGATGGGACGCCCCAGCGTCGCTTCAATCCGCGCCCGAAGAACCACCATGCCGAAGCTGTCGATCGGCAGATCGGAAATCGAAACGAAAAAGTCGGGGGAACCGGGGATTTCCTCTTCAATAATCTGGCGCAGCATCCAAGGTCCCCTATCCAACATCCGCGCAGCCAAGTCCGCCGGCGCTTGAGCAGGCACTACCCTATTGCGGCGTGGATAGACGCCAGAATTACCCACATCTTGACATCGTATGTGGTAGGCGGCGACAGATTCGAACTGCCGACCCTCTCGGTGTAAACGAGATGCTCTAACCAGCTGAGCTAGCCGCCCTCGCCGCCTGTTTAGCCCTGCGGCCCCCTTTGATGCAAGGGTTGGATACCTCGGGCGTCCGGCCGTACTAGCCGCCCGGCCGTCCTGGCAAATCCCTGATATCGTTGATCCATGGCGCGGCGGAGCGGCACCAGATTTGCCGCGCCGGCTTGAGCTGACCGCGCTGGCGGATGCTGCCCCAACGGATGCCCCAGTCGTCCGGCCCGCCGTCGCCGCTGGTGAACAGCGGGGAACCACAGCCCGCGCAAAAATGCTGGAAGCGCGTGCGGCCGTTGTCGCCGGTCTTCGCGTAGATCTTCGCCGGCGCGCCCGTCATGCGGACCTGTTCTTCGGAGCAGATCACCGTGACCCGGTACGGCGAGCCCGTCAGGTTCTGGCAATCCGTGCAGTGACAGATCGATACTTTCGCGGGATCGATGTCGGCCCGATAGGTCACCCGCCCGCAATGGCATTGCCCGTCGATTTCCATCCCTTCAACTCCGCCTGTCCAATGGGGGTCCGGTCCGCACAAACAAAAACGGCGCCCGGAGGCGCCGTTTTATCATGTTGCAGTGGATTGGCTCAGTGGTGACTGATCGGGATCAGTAGCGACTGATCGGGCTCAATGCGCCGTCAGCCCACCGGCCGCTTCGTCTCCGGCGTCGGTCTTTACCGGCACCTTGGTGTCCTCTTCCCAGACGATCGGCACCGGTGCGCGGACCAGCGCCTTGGCGACGACATCATCGAGCCGGGCCACCGGGATGATCTCCATGCCGCCCTTGATCGCATCGGAAATCTCCGTGAGATCCTTGGCGTTGTCCTCGGGGATCAGCACCGTCTTGATGCCGCCGCGGGCAGCCGCGAGCAGCTTCTCCTTCAGGCCACCGATCGGCAGCACGCGACCACGCAGCGTGATCTCGCCGGTCATCGCGACATCGTGGCGAACCGGGATGCCGGTCATGACCGAGATGATCGCGGTCGCCATCGCCACACCCGCCGACGGTCCGTCCTTCGGGGTTGCCCCTTCAGGCACGTGGACGTGGATGTCGCGCCGGTCGAACAGCGGCGGCTCGATGCCGTAGTTGATCGCCCGCGAGCGGACGTAAGACGCCGCCGCCGAGATCGACTCCTTCATCACGTCGCGCAGATTGCCCGTGACCGTCATCTTGCCTTTGCCGGGCATCATGACGCCTTCGATCGTCAGCAGCTCGCCGCCGACATCGGTCCAGGCCAGGCCCGTGACGATACCGACCTGCGGCTCGCTTTCGATCTCGCCGTAGCGGTACTTCGGCACGCCGAGGAAGTCTTCCAGTGTCTTCTCGGTGACCTTGACCGACTTCTTCTTGGAGATCATCAGCTCCTTCACCGCCTTGCGGGCGAGTGTCGACAGCTCACGTTCCAAATTCCGCACGCCCGCTTCGCGGGTGTAGCGGCGGATCATCAAGAGCAAGGCGTCATCGTCGATCGACCATTCCTTGGAATCGAGACCATGCTTGGCGATGGCGTTCGGGATCAGATGCTTGCGCGCGATCTCGACCTTCTCGTTCTCGGTGTAGCCGGCGATCCGGATGATCTCCATGCGGTCCATCAGCGGGCCCGGAATATTCAGCGTATTCGCGGTCGTGATGAACATGACGTTCGACAGATCGTAGTCGACCTCCAGATAGTGGTCGTTGAAGGTGCCATTCTGCTCGGGGTCCAGAACCTCAAGCAGCGCCGACGACGGATCGCCGCGGAAATCGGCGCCCATCTTGTCGATCTCGTCCAGCAGGAACAGCGGATTCGAGCTCTTCGCCTTGCGCATCGACTGGATGATCTTGCCGGGCATCGAGCCGATATAGGTGCGGCGATGACCGCGAATCTCGGCTTCATCGCGCACGCCGCCGAGCGACACGCGCACGAATTCGCGTCCCGTCGCCTTCGCGATCGACTTTCCGAGCGAGGTCTTGCCGACGCCGGGAGGCCCGACCAGGCACAGGATCGGTCCGGTCAGCTTGTTGGCGCGCGACTGCACCGCAAGATACTCGACGATGCGGTCCTTGACCTTCTCGAGCCCGTAGTGGTCGTTGTCCAGGACGGCCTGCGCCGCCTCGAGGTCCTTCTTGACCTTGGACTTCTTGTTCCACGGGATCGACAGCAGCCAGTCGAGATAGTTGCGCACGACCGTTGCTTCCGCGGACATCGGCGACATCTGACGCAGCTTCTTCAACTCGTGCTGCGCCTTCTCCCGCGCTTCCTTGGAAAGCTTGGTCTTGGCAATCTTCTCTTCCAGATCGGCCAGCTCGTCGCGGCCTTCGTCGTCGCCGAGCTCCTTCTGGATCGCCTTCATCTGCTCGTTCAGGTAATATTCGCGCTGGGTCTTCTCCATCTGGCGTTTGACGCGCGAGCGGATGCGCTTCTCGACCTGCAGCACCGAGATCTCGCTCTCCATCAGGCCCAGCACCTTCTCCAGGCGCTGCGTGACGGACAACGTCTCCAGGATGCCCTGCCGATCGGCGATCTTGACGGCCAGATGCTGGGCGACCTGATCGCTCAGCTTGGCGAAATCAGTGATCGCCTGAACCACGCCGACGACTTCGGCGGAGATCTTCTTGTTCAGCTTCACATAGCTTTCGAAGTCGGACACGACCGAGCGGGCCAGCGCCTCGGCTTCGACCGAGTTGGCGTCGGTGTCGGCGAGCGCGACCGCGGTCGCTTCATAGTATTCGCTGCGGTCGGAATATTTCTCCACGCGCGCGCGCTCGAGCCCTTCGACCAGCACCTTCACGGTGCCGTCGGGAAGCTTCAGGAGCTGCAGCACGCTGGCGAGCGTACCGACCTCGTAGATCGAATCCGGGCTCGGATCATCGTCGGACGCGTTCTTCTGCGTCGCGAGCAGGATCAGCGCGTCGTTCTTCATCACCTCTTCGAGGGCGCGGATCGATTTCTCGCGGCCGACGAACAGCGGCACGATCATGTGCGGGAAAACGACGATGTCGCGAAGCGGCAGCACCGGATACGAATGGCTTTCGCCGAGAACGATGGTTGGCCGGTTTTTTGGGGTCGTCATGGCCTATTCCTTTTGTTTTGCCCCCTTGCACGCAGTCCGCTTCGCTTGCGCAACCGCCACAAGGTGCCGGGAGGTACCGGGCCGTTTGGCCGCTTTCGCGAGCCCACGCTACCGGATCGTTTTGCGACGAATCTCGAACGTGATTTCCGCCACCATTCGCATTAGGTGGCTATCGGGTATGGGGGTGTCAAGTCGCGGAAAAATGCCCACAAATTGGGGCCAAACGTGTGCAAAACGCTGACGCAACAACGGCCGCCGGAACGTTCGGCAGCCGTCCTTATCGGGGTAGTCCAAGCGAGGTATGTCGAGCGCGATCAGGCGCTGGCGCTGCTCTCGACGGCCCGGTCCGAACGATCCGCGTAGATGTAGAGCGGACGGGCGGTTCCCTCGACCACTTCGCGCGAGATCACGACCTCTTCGACGCCTTCCAGACCCGGCAGATCGAACATGGTCTCGAGCAGAATGCTTTCGAGGATTGAACGCAGTCCGCGCGCGC
Organism: Bradyrhizobium sp. AUGA SZCCT0283; assembly: GCF_018130385.1. GTDB lineage: Bacteria > Pseudomonadota > Alphaproteobacteria > Rhizobiales > Xanthobacteraceae > Bradyrhizobium. The sequence continues at coordinate 159,369 of NZ_JAFCLU010000007.1, forward strand.
CGGTCTTGCGCTCGATCGCCTTGCGGGCGACCGCGCCAAGCGCCTCGTCGGCGAAGGTAAGCTCGATGTTCTCCATTTCGAACAGCCGCTGGTATTGCTTCACCAGCGCGTTCTTCGGATCGGTCAGGATCTTCTTCAGCGAGGCCTCGTCGAGGTCCTCCAGCGTCGCGACCACAGGCAGACGACCGACGAATTCCGGGATCAGGCCGTACTTCAGGAGGTCTTCCGGCTCGACATGGCGGAAGATCTCGCCGGTGCGGCGGTCTTCGGGCGCCAGGACCTGGGCGGCGAAACCGATCGAGGTCGAACGTCCGCGCGCGGAGATGATCTTCTCCAGCCCCGAGAAGGCGCCGCCGCAGATGAACAGGATGTTGGTGGTGTCGACCTGCAGGAACTCCTGCTGCGGATGCTTGCGGCCGCCCTGCGGAGGCACGGAGGCGACCGTGCCTTCCATGATCTTCAACAGCGCCTGCTGCACGCCCTCACCCGACACGTCGCGGGTGATCGACGGGTTGTCGGACTTGCGACTGATCTTGTCGATTTCGTCGATATAGACGATGCCGCGCTGTGCGCGCTCGACATTGTAGTCGGCCGACTGCAGCAGCTTCAGGATGATGTTCTCGACGTCCTCGCCGACATAGCCGGCTTCGGTCAGCGTCGTCGCATCCGCCATCGTGAACGGCACGTCGAGAATCCGCGCCAGCGTCTGCGCCAGCAGCGTCTTGCCCGAACCGGTCGGACCGATCAGCAGGATGTTCGATTTCGCGAGTTCGACGTCGTTGTGCTTGGTCTGGTGATTGAGCCGCTTGTAGTGATTGTGGACGGCGACCGAGAGCACCTTCTTGGCATGGCCCTGGCCGATCACGTAATCGTCCAGCACCTTGCAGATTTCCTTCGGCGTCGGAATCCCGTCGCGCGACTTCACCAGCGAAGACTTGTTCTCCTCGCGGATGATGTCCATGCAGAGTTCGACGCATTCGTCGCAGATGAATACGGTTGGACCCGCGATGAGTTTGCGGACTTCGTGCTGGCTCTTTCCACAGAACGAGCAATACAGCGTGTTCTTGGAGTCGCTCGTGCCAACCTTACTCATTCCTGTCTCCGTCCGCCGTTCGATCCGTTACCCGATCGACCCATTCCGGCACTCACACCGGACCTCAAGGTAGATAGAGCAAATTCCGTACCAGAAAAGACCCTAACTCAAATACGCACCGTGCGAATCACGGTTTCTCGAATCCCCCGCGACCTTAACCCATCCCACACAGCCAACCATGCTGACACCCGACTATCAAGAATTCGCTAATCGGGGCCGGGACGGCTACCCGTGACAATACCGTGATTTGTGGCGTTCGCACGGGGAGAAGTTGACGAAATCGACCGAGCGTTGCGCAACTGCCACGCAGCAAAACCGGCACGAAAGCGGAACTTTCGGCCCATGCGGGGGCATAGGCACGCGGCTTTCGGCCATATTTGCCGGTTCAACCAACCGTTAAGGTCAATGCGGGGTGTCGCTATCCGTTACCTTACGGGGTTTTTGTCGGCATCGCCTCTTCGGGACGCTTGTCGATCACCTTGTCGACGATGCCGAAGTCGCGGGCCATCTCGGCGGTCAGGAATTTGTCGCGCTCGAGCGCGTCCTCGATCGCCTTGTAGGTCTGCCCGGTGTGCTTCACATAGATTTCGTTGAGGCGCTTCTTGAGGTTCAGGATCTCCTGCGCGTGCAGCATGATGTCGGTGGCCTGGCCCTGGAAGCCGCCGGACGGCTGATGCACCATGATGCGCGAATTCGGCAGCGAGAAGCGCATGTCCTTTTCGCCGGCGGCGAGCAAGAGCGAGCCCATCGAGGCCGCCTGCCCCGTGCACAGCGTCGATACCGCCGGACGGATGAATTGCATGGTGTCGTAGATCGCAAGCCCCGATGTCACCACACCGCCGGGCGAGTTGATGTACATCGAGATTTCTTTCTTCGGATTGTCCGCTTCCAGGAACAGAAGCTGGGCTACGACCAGCGTCGACATGCCGTCTTCGACCGGACCGGTCACGAAGATGATGCGCTCTTTCAAGAGCCGCGAGAAAATGTCGTAAGCGCGTTCACCGCGGTTGGTCTGCTCGACCACCATCGGCACGAGTTGCATGTAGGTTTCAACGGGATCGCGCATTAGTCACCCCAAGGGTTAGTAGAGCGTTAGAGAGCAGCGGAGGCGCACATCCATCGGCAAGGCAGGCCAATTGCCATGATTGCCGCGAGCGGACGAACGTCCCGTGATGCAGGACTTCAACTCAAGAACTCGCGTGAGCGAGCCACTCACAGATATGAGCCAATTTCCCGGCGACAAGGCCGGGCCATTGCGAGCCGAATGAGAAGAGTTCAAGCTGATTCGCAGGCGATCTCATAGCGACCGATGCCGCAGCCCAGCCGCTTTCGCCGTTCATCATTAACGTCAGCCTGACCAAGTCGATCAGGCTGCGCTCTTCTCGTCGGCCTCGTCTTCCTTGAACAGGTCCTCGCGCGAGACCTTCTTTTCGGTCACATGGGCGAGTTCGAGGATGAAATCCACCACCTTGTCTTCATAAATCGGCGCACGAAGCTGGGCCAGCGCATTGGCATTGTTGCGATAGTAGTCCCAGACCTCCTTCTCGCGGCCGGGCATCGAACGCGCGCGCTCGATCACCGCGCGGCCGACTTCGTCATCGGTCACGGTGATCTTGTTCTTCTCGCCGATCTCCGACAGCACCAGCCCAAGCCGGACGCGGCGGTCGGCGATCTTCCTGTACTCTTCCCTGGCGGCCTCTTCGGTGGTGTCCTCATCGGCAAAGGTCTTGCCTGAGGATTCCATCTCGGCCTTGATCGAGTTCCACATCAGGTTGAACTCTTCCTCGATCAGCGACGGCGGCGCCTCGAATTTGTGACTGTCGTCGAGACGGTCGAGCAGCGCGCGCTTGACGCGCTGGCGTGTCGCACCGGCGAACTCGGCGACCAGACGCTCGCGCGCGGCCTCCTTCAGCTTGTCGAGCGATTCCAGGCCGAGCGTCTTTGCAAACTCGTCGTCGATCTTGGTTTCACCCGGGGCTTCGATCAGGGTTGCCGTGGTCTCGAACTCGGCTGGCTGGCCAGCGAGCTTCTCGCTGGCGTAATTCTTCGGGAATGACACTTTCAGCGTACGGGTCTCGCCGGTTCCGATGCCGACGAGTTGCTCCTCGAAGCCCGGAATGAACTGACCGGCGCCGATCACCAACGGGATACCCTCGCCGGTGCCGCCGTCGAACAGTTCGCCGTTGATGCTGCCCTTGAAGCTGATGGTGACGCGATCGCCGGTTTCGGCCTTGGCGCCTTCGGCCTTCGCCGCGTAGGGACGATTCTGGTCGGCGATGCGCTTGATGGCCTCATCGACCTCCGCATCGGTGACTTCGACCACCGGCTTCTCCACCGAGAAGGTCTTGAAATCGGCGAGCTGAATCGTCGGCACCACCTCGATCGCCACCGTGTAGGTCAGATCGGTCTTGCCGGCGAGCAGCTCCTCGACCTCGTCCTTTTCGGTCGGCATGGTGATCTTCGGCTCGGTCGCAAGGCGGAAACCGCGGTCGGTGAAGATCTGCGTGTTGGTATCGCGGATGGTCTGGTCGATGGTCTCGGCCATCACCGAGCGGCCATACACCTTCTTCAGATGGCTGACCGGCACCTTGCCGGGACGGAAGCCGTTGAGCTTCACCTTGTCCTTGAGGTCGACCAGCTTGGCGTCCGCCTTGGCATCGAGATCCGATGCGGGAACGCTGACCTTGAACTCGTGCTTCAATCCCTCGGCGAGGGTTTCGGTGACCTGCATGGTGTCAATCTTCTTCCGCTTGCGCCGGGCCAGACAGGCCCGGCAGTGTCAAATGTTCGAGGCGTAGCCTTGCAGCCTGCGCCGGTGGTTCGGCTGACCTTGGCTTCCCGACCGGGAAGCAGGCCCTCCAGTATTCGTCATGCAAACGCTTGGATAGAGCGCTTGGTGCGGGCGGAGGGACTCGAACCCCCACAACTTTCGTCACTGGAACCTAAATCCAGCGCGTCTACCAGTTCCGCCACGCCCGCGTGAAAAGCATCCATACCCGGCCGCGATGCCGCGGGCGGCGGGCTTATAACATGAGCCTACACCTCCGCAGCAAAAAAATGGCCCTTTTTGACAGCACCGGGGCAAGGCGTCACAGCTGGGACAGACACAACAAAAAATGGTCCGCATTGGTCCGATGGCAAGCCCCGAATTCCCGCTGGATCGACGCGAGCTGATGGCCGGATTGGGGGCGGCCGCGCTGGCCCCGATGTGGCCTGTGGCAAGCCGGGCCCAAGCCCGGTCCGCGCTGGCGCTGCAGGCCAAACCCGACAGCGTCGCCCTCCGCCCGAACGCCCCGGTCACGCCGATCTGGTTGCTGCAAGGGCCTGAACTTCGCTTCAAGCGTGGCGAGACCCTCGATATCGCCTTCGGCAACGAACTACCGGTGCCGGCCGTCCTAAACTGGCATGGAATCGATGGCGTCCAGGCAGCCGAACCGCTGACGGCACGGCCTCCGCTCGGAGGCGGCGGCAAGGAAACCTTGCAGCTGTCCCTGCGCCATGCCGGGACCTTCCTCTGCGACCTCACCCTGCTGGGGGACGGACAACCGCGACCGTCGCAGGCGCGGGCGCTGATCGTCCAGGAAAGCGAAGCAGTCGCCGTCGACCGCGACGTAGTTCTCCTGATCGAGGACTGGCGGGTCAAGCCAGATGGAACCGCGATGGCACCGGGGACCGATCCCGGGGACACCATGCCAGTCCATACGATTAACGGCCAGACTTCGTTCGATCTCTCAGCGCGGACCAACGACCGGGTCAGGCTCCGCATCATTAGTGGCTGCCAACGCTCTGTTATTGCTGTCAAACTGGAGGGGATCGAGGTCCGCGTGATGGCCATCGACAGCCAGCCATCCGCGCCGTTTCAGGCCCGCAACGGCGCCCTGGTGCTGGCACCGGGCGGCCGGGCCGATGTCTTCATCGACGTAACAATGCCGGCAGGCACTTCCACGCCGATCCTCCTGCACGACGGCAAGGAGGCCCGCCCGGTCGGCAAGATCATCGTCTCGGGCGAGCCGCCGATCCGCCCGGCCCCGCTGCCGCCGGCCCCGCCATTGCCCTCGAACGGTCTCCCCGAACGGCTCGACCTCAAGAACGCCACCCGGGTCGATCTGCCCCTCGGCGGACCACCCGGCGACTGGGTGACACCGGCCAGCTTCACCGCAGCCGCTCCGCCCGCCTTCCGCGTCAAGGGCGACCGCACCGTCGTGCTGGCCCTGACCAACCGCGCCGCCATCGCCACCATCTTCCACCTCCACGGCCATCATTTCCGGCTGCTGGACCGGCTCGACGATGGCTGGAAACCGTTCTGGCTGGATACGCTGGCCATCGAGCCCGGCCAGACCCAGCGCATCGCCTTTGCCGCCGAACATGCCGGCCGCTACCTGATCGAATCCGTCGCGACCGATTGGGCGGCGCCGCGGCTGGTGCGGTGGTACGCTGTCGAATAAGGAGCAAGCCATGAGCAAACCGGTTCCCGCCATCCGCAGCGTCAAGGCGCGAGGCCTCGTCGTGCCGCTCGCGCGCCCCGTGAAGAACGCCTTTGGCGTGATTGATGTCGGGCCGCTGGTCTTGATCGATGTCGAAACCGATCAGGGCGTTACCGGCCACTCCTACATTTTCGCCTACGCCCGGATGACGGTGAAGCCGCTGGTCCATCTGGTCGAGGAGATCGGGCGCGAGCTCACCGGCCGGCCAGTCGCGCCCTACGATTTGATGGCGGCGATGGACGCCAAGTTCCGCCTGCTCGGCTGGCAGGGCCTCGTCGGCATGGCGGTGTCAGGCCTCGACATGGCCTATTGGGACGCGCTCGGCCAGATCGCCGGTCGGCCCGTGGCCGAGCTGCTCGGCAGCGCGCCGCGGCCGATCAGGGCCTACGACAGCTATGGCGTGGTCGATCCCATAGCCGACGAAAGAGCGCTGCGCCGTTCGCTCGAACAGGGTTTTCGCGGCATCAAGATCAAGGGCGGCGACGGCGATGCCGCCAATGACGAGCGCGTCATCAAGGGCGTGCGCGCCCTCATCGGTCCTGATGTTGCGCTGATGATCGACTTCAACCAGTCGCTCGATCCCGCAGAAGCGGCGCGCCGCATTGCCCGCCTCGAACCTTACGATCTGCACTGGATCGAAGAACCGGTGCCGCAGGAAAACCTGTCAGGCCACGCAAAAGTGCGTGAGACCTCGCCGACGCCGATCCAGGCCGGCGAGAACTGGTGGTTCCCGCGCGGCTTTGCCGAAGCGATCGAAGCCGGCGCCAGCGACTTCATCATGCCCGACCTGATGAAGTGCGGCGGCGTCACCGGCTGGCTGCAGGTCGCCGCCCAAGCGGAAGCCGCCAACATTCCGATGTCGAGCCATCTGTTCGCCGAAGCCAGCGCCCACATGCTGGCGGTGACGCCAACCGCGCACTGGCTCGAATTCCTCGATTTTGCCAGCGTGATCCTCACTCATCCCGCCGAGATCGTCGACGGAACGGTGACCGCGCGAGGGCCCGGGCTTGGGCTGGAATGGAATGAGACGGCGGTGGCGAACTATCAGGTGACTTAGCCGTAGGATGGGTGGAGCGAAGCGATACCCATCAACTTTTCTGCAGGCCGCGAAGACGATGGGTTTCGCTTCGCTCGACCCCTCCTACAGACCTAATACTCAATCCCGAACCCGTCATAGAGCCGGCGGAATACCGCGGGCAGCACTTCCGGCAAATCTTCCGCAATCAGCCCCGGTCCCGCCTCGCCCGCGGCTTCGCCGTGCATCCAGACGCCGATGCAGGCGGCTTCGAATGCCGGCACGCCTTGCGCCAGCATCCCGGCGATCATTCCCGCCAGCACGTCGCCGGCGCCGGCGGTGGCCAGCCAGGGCGGCGCGTTGGAGGCGATACTGGCGCGCCCGTCGGGCGAGGCCACCACCGTATCCGGCCCTTTCAAGAGCACCACCGCGCCGCAGCGTTCGGCGGCGTCGCGCACCCGCTCCAGTTTGGAGCGGCCGGGATGCTTGTTGCTGATATCGCTGAACAGGCGCGGAAACTCGCCCTCATGCGGAGTGAGGACAACCTGGGCGCCCTCGCCCGCCTTGATCGATTCAAACAGCCGCTCCGGCGCTTCGGCAAAGCTCGTCAGCGCGTCGGCGTCGAGCACGAGCCCGCGTTTCGCCGATAATGCGGTGTGGACGAGATCGCGCGTTCGGGCGCTGACGCCGGCGCCCGGCCCGATCACGACAGAGCTGAGCCGCCTGTCACCGAGCATGTCGGCGAATTCGAACACCGTATCGACGGCGCGCACCATGACCGCCGTCAGCGCCGCGGCGTTGACCGCCAGCGCATCGCGCGGCGAGGCCACGGTCACGAGCCCGGCGCCCGCCCGTAACGCACCCCGCGCCGCGAGCCGCGCCGCCCCGGTCGACGCCAGTTCGCCTGACAGCACGACGGCATGGCCGCGGGCATATTTGTGGCCGTCGATGTCGGGCACGGGGAAGGATTTTTGCCAGCTTTGCGGAACGTCCTCGAACGTCTGCGGCCGGATTTCGTCGAGCACGCGGGGATCGATGCCGATATCGGCGACGCGGACGCGGCCGCAGTGTTTCCGCCCCGGCATCAACAGATGCGCCGGCTTGCGGCGGAAGAACGTCACGGTCTCCACGGCGTTGATCGCGGCCCCCATCACGGCGCCGGTCGTGCCGTTGATCCCGCTCGGCAGGTCGACCGCGAGCACCGGCGCGCCATTGGCGTTGACCGCCTCGATCATCTCGAGCGGGTCGCCCTTGACGGGACGATTGAGCCCGGCGCCGAACAGCGCATCGATGATCAGCGCCGGCTTGCCGATCGCCTGCGGGTTAAACGGCAGCACCGGATACTTCCAGCCACGTGCAGCGAGCGCCGCATCACCCTGCAGGCTGTCGCGCTCGCACAGCAGGATGACGGAAACCTCCCGGCCGCGCGCCGCCAGTTCGGCCGCCGCCACAAAACCGTCGCCGCCATTATTGCCGGAGCCGGCGACCACCATGATCGGTCCTTCCTCGACGAGACCCATCGCGGCTTCGGCCACGGCTTGCCCTGCGCTCATCATCAGCGCGAAGCCGGGCGTGCCGGCGGCGATCGTCAACCGGTCGGCACGCTCCATCTCAGTCGTGGTCAAAACTTCCATGCCGAATCCTCGATCCGTCAGCCCGTTCTGGAGGCATATCGCCGTCGCCCTCGTGACCCTCCTGGCCCTTCCTGCACATGAATTGATCTGTTTGCCTATTTCGTAGGCTTAGCTATCATGCGGCGTCCGGCACAACCTCTTCCACTCGCTTGTTAAAAGTCTGATAACGTTCCGAAATCAGCCGCGTTAACAACTTGGCATAGACCCTGCTTTTGAGGAAGCCGGTTAGAACACCAAGCTCAGGATCGTCGCAGTTCGCGGCAATAATGAGCAATCCGGCTCTGCCGGATGCAAGGATCAAACCAGACGGCGCCTCGCGCGACATCGAAACTATCTGCACTCTGAATTTGGAAATGCCCGGGAGGCGCTCAGTGAAGAAGATTGAAGCCATCATCAAGCCATTCAAGCTCGACGAGGTGAAAGAGGCGCTTCAGGAAGTCGGACTGCAGGGTATCACGGTCACCGAAGCCAAGGGTTTTGGCCGGCAGAAGGGACACGCCGAACTCTATCGCGGCGCGGAATATATCGTCGACTTCCTGCCCAAGGTGAAAATCGAGATCGTGATCGGGGATGATCTGGTCGAGAAGGCGATCGACGCGATCCGCCGCGCCGCCCAGACCGGGCGGATCGGCGATGGCAAAATCTTCGTCTCCAATATCGAGGAAGCGATCCGGATCAGAACCGGAGAATCCGGGCTGGACGCTATCTAAGCCGGGTGCTATCCGAATTTTGCGACTAAAAAACAAGAAGGAGGCTGCTTCGGCGGCCTGATTTCGTTCGCGCTATCTCACCGGATCGTTTGCGAAGAGTCGTGTCCTGGAAACCGTCCGTAGCCAATAGGGGTATTCATGAAGACCGCCAAAGACGTCCTGAAATCGATCAAGGACAACGACGTAAAATACGTCGACCTGCGCTTCACCGATCCGCGCGGCAAGTGGCAGCACGTGACTTTCGACATCGGCCTGATCGACGAGGACGCCTTTGCCGAAGGCCTGATGTTCGACGGCTCCTCGATCGCCGGCTGGAAGGCGATCAACGAATCCGACATGTGCCTGATGCCCGATCCCGTTACCGCGACGATCGATCCGTTCTTCGCCGAAACCACCATGGTCATTGTCTGCGACGTGCTGGAGCCGACCACCGGCGAGCCCTACAACCGCGACCCGCGGGGCATCGCCAAGAAGGCTGAGGCGATGGTCAAGTCGATGGGCGTCGGCGACACCGTGTTCTTCGGCCCCGAGGCCGAGTTCTTCGTATTTGACGACGTTCGCTTCCAGACCACCCCCTACAACACCGGCTTCAAGCTCGACTCCTCGGAACTGCCGATCAACTCGGACACCGAGTATGAAGGCGGCAATCTCGGTCACCGCATCCGCACCAAGGGCGGCTACTTCCCGGTCCCGCCGCAGGATTCGGTGCAGGACATGCGCTCGGAAATGCTCGGCGCCATGGCCAAGATGGGCGTCAAGGTCGAAAAGCATCACCACGAAGTCGCTTCCGCCCAGCACGAGCTCGGCATGAAGTTCGACACCATGACGCTGATGGCCGACCAGATGCAGATCTACAAATACTGCATCCACCAGGTCGCGCACATCTACGGCAAGACCGCCACCTTCATGCCGAAGCCGGTCTATGGCGACAACGGCTCGGGCATGCACTGCCACCAGTCGATCTGGAAGGACGGCAAGCCGGTGTTCGCCGGCAACAAATATGCCGACCTGTCGGAGACCTGCCTCCACTACATCGGCGGCATCATCAAGCATGCGAAAGCGATCAACGCCTTCACCAACCCGTCGACCAACTCCTACAAGCGCCTGGTCCCGGGCTATGAAGCCCCCGTGCTGCTCGCCTACTCCGCGCGCAACCGCTCGGCCTCCTGCCGCATCCCCTACACGGCGAACCCGAAGGCCAAGCGCGTCGAAGTCCGCTTCCCCGACCCGATGGCCAATCCGTATCTCGGCTTCGCCGCGATGCTGATGGCCGGCCTAGACGGCATCAAGAACAAGATCGATCCGGGTCCGGCGATGGACAAGGACCTCTACGACCTGCCGAAGGAAGAGCTGAAGCAGATCCCGACGGTGTGCGGCTCCTTGCGCGAGGCGCTGGAAAATCTCGACAAGGATCGCGCCTTCCTCAAGAACGGCGGCGTGTTCGACGACGACTTCATCGACAGCTTCATCGAGCTGAAGATGACCGAAGTCGAGCGCTTCGAGATGACCCCGCACCCGGTCGAATTCGACATGTACTATTCGCAGTGATCTCGCGCGGCGTTCGCGCCGCCGGTATCACAGCCCGAGAAACGCGAAAGGCGCTCCTTGTGGAGCGCCTTTTGTTTTTGCGAGGAAAATCAGGCGTTTCGACCGCCCGGTTCGTGTACTCATCGGCCGAATGCCGCCGCGAATTCCGCTCATATGGCCACCGGCGATCGATGGACCATGTTTCCACGGCCCGCCTGCCCCGCGACCAGCACACCCATGATTTCCCGCCTGTAAGGCAGTTATAGCCCGGAACGAGGCTTGGAACGGGAACATCGCGATGTCGCTGCGCGTTGAGGGGGTCCATCAGAATGTGTCGATGGAGGGACTCCCATGACCAAAGCAACCCTGAATAGAACAACGTTGAATAGCCTCGCAACCACATGCGTCGCCCTGGCGCTCGCCCTCGCCATGGCTCCGGCCACGGCTCAGGACACCGGGCGGACAAGGGTCGGCACGCTCACCTGCAACATATCGCCCGGTGTCGGCCTCGTTGTCGGAGGGCAGCGGCAACTGAGCTGCATCTATGCGTCAGCGAAAGGTAGGGCACGCGAGGCTTATGAGGGCACCGTCAGCACGCTTGGCCTCGACATCGGTGCCACGACCGGCGGCCAGCTGGCCTGGGCGGTCTTCGCGCCTGCAACGCTGCCCCGGGGGGCATTGGCGGGAACCCACACGGGTGCGACCGCCGGCGGCACAGTCGGCGCCGGAGCGAGTGCCAACGTCCTGGTTGGAGGCCCGGACCGCAGGATCATCATGCAGCCGGCATCCGTTCAGGGGCAGACGGGCGTGAATATTGCAGCAGGCGTATCCACAATGGAGTTGCGGCCGGCCGCTGCGCCCGCCCGCCGCATGGCCCGGTGACGACATCATCGCTGGTGAACTGGTGGAAAATCTCGACAAGGACCGCGCCTTCCTGAAGAACGGCGGCGTGTTCGACGACGACTTCATCGACAGCTTCATCGAGCTCAAGATGACCGAAGTCGAGCGTTTCGAGATGACCCCGCACCCGGTCGAGTTCGAGATGTATTATTCGCAGTGATCTCGCGCGGCGTTCGCGCCGCTGATATCACCGTTCAACGATGCGAAAGGCGCTCCGTTTGGGGCGCCTTTTGTCTTGGTGGCCGTCATTTCCGCTCTTGCGCAAAGCAATCCGGGCTTTTCCGCGTGATCTTGCGGTTCCCATATCCCAGTGAAATCAAGACTTCTCCTAAATCGTGGCGGTGATTGTCGCTTTTAGACCTCGCTGGCGGGGTATTGATGGAGGCTCTCAACAAGAGGCGGCATCAACCACATGGCGACAAAAGATGGTTTTCAGCCGGATCGCTCTCCTATCTTTCTCTCCGGACATGCGGAAGAAACCGAGCAGCCGGATATCGGGAAGGCCTGGGACATAGCGACCATCTCGTCGCGAATTCTCAAGGCGAGTATTTTGGCTGTAACGGTGACAGCGATCGGCATCGCTATTCTGTCGATCGGAAATCCGGTCGCGCTCGTTGCGAACGTGACGGATTGGTGGATCGACAACCCGGCGCTTCAGCCTGGCGCCGATCCGTCGACATCAACAATTCAGTCAATCGCCGCCACTCAGGATTTGCCGACGACGACAGCGGACGCGCCGAGGCGCGACGAAATTGCTGCGGCGGTTGAACCTGCTGGTCAGAGCGCTACGGCTGTTGAACCTGCCGATCAGAGCCAACAAGCCGAGGTCGGCCAGCCCCTCACTGAAGCTTTGTTCAAGCAATTCCAAGCTTGGGCGGCGGAGAAGGAGGCGCACGCACAAGCCGCGCCCGCACAACCCGTGCAAGCTGCCCCCGTACAGGTGGTGCAAGATGCGCCAGCGCAGGTCCGGCCTACGAAAAAGCACCGACGGGTCCGGTCCGTGCAAAATGCACGAGCAGAGATCCGGCCCCAGCGAAATCATCGAGCAAAGGTCCGGCAGGAGCAAGATGCACAGGTCCCGCCCGTAGCCGACCCCCGAGCACAGGACCAGGCTGTGCAAAATGCCCAGACACCGTCGCTCCTGCAAAGCCTCGGTTTGCGCTAGGTCGAGCAATCGTAGCCCGGGTGTGACACCCGGGCTACGTCGAGAGAGTACCCGCATATCGCTACTTGCTGCGAGCTGATTTGCCTGCCGTGCAAGCTCGATCTCGATGCACCGGTGCGACAAATCAACACGATGGGCAAATCACTTCTGATTTTCCGAAATCGTGTCAAGCCCGGGAATCAAAAATATTCCGCTTAACTTGCAGGGCAAATCATCGGCATAACTCCGCCCGTCTCACGGCGGATGAGGGGCGCTCGCGATCGTCACGAACGTGCGGTGAGATGCGATGGACGTGGGTGGCGCGAGACGTACGCGCCGGAAGCGTACGGCGAAGTCGTGTGGTCCTGGCGCCGCGGTGCTGGCGCTAAGTTTCACGGGTTACCTCGTGGAGCGACGGTGGCAAGAAAGCCGTTCACCGGGGAGAGCTCGAAGTAAGCCGTAAAGCCATTGCGCAGGGAAGGCCGGAATGCTCCCGCTGCCCTGTATGCTCGTGTGCACTTTTGTTTGCGCAAATCGCACGCGAGACCGCGGGTGCAGCAAGCACCCGGTCTTCCCTGCGCCCTCTGAACAAGAGGGCGGGAAGTTATCCAGCAAACCTCGGGCGCAATGTGCCGCGAGATCGCGAAGCCGTTTTTCGTAGGATGGGTGGAGCGCAGCGATACCCATCGCCACACGCGCCGCCGTTGATGGGTATCGCTGCGCTCCACCCCATCCTACGGGACTTGATGACGCGTTACCCCGAGGACCGCGGAACGGCCGCCTCGAAAGGGCGAGGCGACCAGCCGGCCACCACCTCCGGGGCATGGAACCCGGCCCCCGGGCCCCCCGTAACCGCCCGGCCTGCCTCGATTTCCGGCAGCCGGATTCCCCTTTGGTAACCTAAAGTTAACCAAGCTTAGCGTCTGGTTAGGGACGGAATGACGCGCTGATAGCCCTCGTTTTGACATGTTGGCAGGGGAAGCAAGACCCGGCTTTCGGCGGGCCCCCCATGCGACACCAAGAGCGGCTCTCGCGCTGGCGCATATCGCCGCGCCCGACGCGCGGCTGTGGTACCGGCAGCCGTTTGCTCCCGGAGGAAATAGGGACACTTGCGTTGAGAGGATACCGCTCATGAATCCCGCCGACGTGGCTCCGGCAGCCCTGCCGTTGGTCTCCGCCGACGTATCGCTGATTGCCCTGTTCCTGCAGGCCCATTGGGTCGTGAAAACCGTCATGCTGGGGCTTTTGGCCTGCTCGGTCTGGGTCTGGGCGATCGCGATCGACAAGATTTTCCTCTATGGCCGCACCAAGCGCGCCATGGATCGCTTCGAGCAGGCGTTCTGGTCGGGCCAATCGATCGAGGAACTCTACCGCGCGCTGTCGGCCAAACCGACGCAATCGATGGCGGCGTGTTTCGTTGCGGCCATGCGCGAGTGGAAGCGCTCGTTCGAGAGCCAGACACGCTCCTTTGCCGGCCTGCAGATGCGGATCGAGAAGGTGATGAACGTCTCCATCGCCCGCGAGGTCGAGCGGCTGGAACGAAGGCTCCTGGTGCTGGCGACCGTCGGCTCGGCCGGGCCGTTCGTCGGCCTGTTCGGAACCGTATGGGGCATCATGTCGAGCTTCCAGTCGATCGCGGCCTCGAAAAACACTTCACTCGCGGTGGTGGCGCCCGGCATTGCGGAAGCGCTGTTTGCGACCGCTATCGGTCTCATCGCCGCCATCCCCGCGACCATTTTCTACAATAAGTTCACGTCCGAAGTGAATCGGCAGGCGCAGCGGCTGGAAGGTTTTGCCGACGAGTTTTCAGCCATCCTGTCCCGCCAGATCGACGAGCGGGCGTGAGGACGGCAAATGACGAGCGCATCGTGAGATCAAGATCATGGCGATGAACATGGCAGGTTCGGCCGGCGGTGGCGGTGGACGCCGCGGCCGGCGTCGCGCCGCCGTGATGGCGGAGATCAACGTCACGCCGATGGTCGACGTGATGCTGGTGCTGCTCATCATCTTCATGGTGGCCGCGCCGCTGATGACCTCGAGCATCGATATCGACCTGCCGGTCGCCAGCGGCGGCAAGCAGCTCCAGGCCAACGCGCCGCCGTTGACGCTGTCGGTCAAGCGCACCGGCGGGGCATGCAATTCGAATGTCGAACTCTATCTTGGAGATACGCTGATTTCGGCCAATGACCTCTTGCCCAAGATCAAGGCGATCCGGGAGACCCGGTCGGAAGCCGAGAGCGTGGTATACCTGCGCGGCGACAAGGACGTTTGCTACACGGATATGATGAAACTATTGGGGTATATTAGGACGGCGGGGTTCAAGGCGAATATCGTCATCGTGCCGGAGCAGGGCTCCTGAGCCATGAAGCGGCGCGCGACGGCTGAGGACGGAGCGGGAAAGCTCAAGTGAAGGTCAAGGTCGACAAGACGGTCCTGGCATCGGTCGCTCTGCACGTCCTCGTGCTGGGTTGGGTGATGCTGTCGTTCTCGACCAAGGCGCTCGAAATTCCGCCGGAAGACTCGGTGCCGGTCGATGTCGTTTCTCCCGATCAGCTTGCCAAGGTCATGGCCGGCATGAAGACCGGCAAGAAGGAAAACCCGAAGCCGCTGGTCGAGAAAATCGCCGAGGCCAAGCCCGTCGACGATGCCGTCGGCAAGATCACCGAGAAGGCGCCGGTCGTGACCGAGACCGCGCCGCCGCCGAAGGTCGAGGAGAAGCCGGTCGAGAAGAAACCCGACCCGCCGAAGGCCGTCGAGAACAAGCCCAAGGAAGAGCCGAAGCAGGAGCCGAAGCCGATCGAGAAGAAGCCGGATCCGGTGAAGCCCGACCCGATCGCCGAGGCGATCAAGAAGGAAGAGAAGAAGCCGCCGCCGAAGCCGGTGCAGGCCGCCAAGCCGCCCGAGCCGGCGAAGCCGAAGATCGTCGAACGGCACTTCGATCAGACGCAGATCGCGGCGCTGCTCGACAAGCGCGACCCGACGCGCCAGGCCGCAGCCGGCGACACGCTGAACTCCAACGCCGCGCTCGGCCTTTCGAAGGGCACGGCTGCGGACAATTCCGCAACCTGGGGCTCGATGTTCCAGCGGCAGGTCGAACGGTGCTGGAAAAAGCCCTATGGCGGCATCGAGTCGCAGAAGCCTGAGGCCGTGTTTGCTATTCGTCTGAAGCGCGACGGCACCCTTGAAGGCTCGCCGGTTCCGGAAGGTGTTCCGGCGACGCCTTTCCTCCGCGTCTATCAGGAGAGCGCGCTACGCGCGATCATCGAGTGCCAGCCGTACAAATTGCCGGCGGCCTTCTACGAGGAATGGAAATATTTCGCGCCGGTGTTCAAGGAAAAGGCCTGACCGCGCTCGCCGATTGGCGATCACTGCAATTGGCGATCACACAAGAGCAAGATTGAAGCCATGACTGACAAAGATGGATTGCCTGCTACGTCGTTCCGCCTGAGCCGCCGGCAGATTATTTCCGGAATGGCTTCAACGGGCCTGTTGATGGGCGGTCCGATCCGGAATGCCTTCGCCCAGAAACGCGTCGTCATTCCTGAGGGCGAATTCACTCCGCTCCCGATCGCGATCCCGAACTTCGTCGCCGGCACGCCTGGAGATGCCGAAGTAGGCGTGGGCGTGTCGCAGGTCATCACCAACAATCTCAAGCGCAGCGGGCTGTTCGCGCCGATCGATCAGGCCGCCTTTATCGAGCGCATCACCAACATCGACACCGCGCCGCAATTCAATAGCTGGAAGCAGATCAATGCCCAGGCGCTGGTGACCGGCCGCATGACGCGGCAGGGCGATGGCCGCCTCAAGGCCGAATTCCGCCTCTGGGACGTCAACACCGCTCAGCAGCTCACCGGCCAGCAATATTTCACCTCGCCGGAATACTGGCGGCGTATCGCCCACATCATCTCCGACCAGATCTATGAGCGGCTGACCGGCGAGAAGGGCTATTTCGACAGCCGCGTCGTGTTCGTCGACGAGACGGGATCGAAGGAGCGCCGCGTCAAGCGGCTGGCGCTGATGGATCAGGACGGCGCCAATGTCAGATATCTGACCAAGGGAAGCGATCTGGTGCTGACGCCGCGGTTCTCGCCGTCGACCCAGGAAATCACCTATATGGAATTCGGCCAGGGCGACCCGCGGGTCTATCTGTTCAACGTCGAGACCGGGCAGCGCGAGATCGTCGGCAATTTCCCGGGCATGTCGTTCTCGCCGCGGTTCTCGCCGGATGGCCAGCGCATCATCATGAGCCTGCAGCAGGGCGGCAACTCGAACCTGTTCGTGATGGATTTGCGTTCGAAGTCGACGACGCGGCTGACCGACACGCCGGCAATCGACACCTCGCCGTCCTATTCGCCTGACGGGGCCCGGATCTGTTTCGAATCCGACCGCGGCGGCAAGCCGCAGATCTACGTGATGGCGGCCACCGGCGGCGGCGCGCAGCGCATCTCGTTCGGCGAGGGCAGCTATTCGACGCCGGTGTGGTCGCCGCGCGGCGACTACATCGCCTTCACCAAGCAGGGCGGCGGACAATTCGCGATCGGCATCATGAAGACCGACGGTTCGGGCGAACGAATCCTCACCTCGGGCTTCCATAATGAAGGGCCGACCTTTGCGCCGAACGGCCGGGTCGTGATGTTCTTCCGCGAGCCCGGCGGCAGCGGCGGGCCGTCCTTGTTCACCGTCGATATCTCAGGTCGCAACGAATTGCGGGTACCAACGCCCGGTTTTGCCTCCGACCCGGCATGGTCGCCATTGCTGTCCTGATGGAACCCGGCCGCGCAACCGGCATGGCGTTATGGGCAAACATTGCCTAGCCTGATGATTTATCAGGAAAATTTTTGCCGTGTGCTGCAAATGCAACCACTTGGTAACGATGTTCCCTCAGAAAGACTTCATCTGCACCGGGTAGAACTACGACCTGGAGAGGACGCGCGCCCGAAATGCAGCTTGCCAATCAGCGGGAAGTACCTGACGAGGAGAAATCACCGCCCATTCACACGGCGTTGATCGATTCGTTGTTCGAAGCGTCCGGTCCGCTGCTTGCGGGTCTCGTCTTCGCGGCCATTGCGGCGGCCTTGACCGCGCTGAAGACCGGAAGTGATCTCATCTGGTGCTGTGTTGCGCTTCTCATCGCCACCGGCGCTGTCCGGGCATTCGATTTGCAGCGCTACCAGGCTCGCAAATCGAGTGTGACTGCCGATGAAGCTACGCGGTGGCAGAAGCGCTATCAGATTGGAGCGATGATTCAGGCCGCAGCCATCGGCCTGTGGTGCTCCGTCACCTTGTTGAGCACTGACGACGCCGTAGCCCACATGATTGCCTTATCCGTCACGACGGGCCTTGCGGCGGGTGGTGCGGGCAGGGCCTACGGACGGCAGTGGATCTTCCAGCTCCAGGTCACGCTTATCTTCGGTCCAACGGTGATCGCGCTGGCGTTGCGCGGCACGCCCTATTACGTCGCGATGTCAGTCGTGAGCGCCGTTTTTCTTGTGACGCTCATGCGGATCTCGGCCACCCTGCATAGAATATTTATGGGAGCGATTGTGGCGCGCGAGCGCGAAGCGGCGCTCGCCGGCCAGTTCGATACTGCGTTGAACAACATGCCGCACGGCCTGTGCATGTTCCGCGCCGACGGGCAGCTTGCAGTGGTGAATCATCGCTTCAGCGAAATGATGAACCTGTCCGACGACCTGATTGACCGCGGCGCCAGCGCGCCCGACATCATCGCGGCCTGCATCACCTCGCATTCGATCTCGGAGACGAGCGGCAAGATGATCCTGTCGGAGATCGTCAACGCGCAGGCCGGCGACATGGTTACGACCGACACCGACGCCACGCGGGGTCGCTCGCTGTCATGGACCTTCCAGCCGATGGCGGGGGGCGGCGCAGTCGTACTGGTGGAAGACATCACCGAGCGCCGCAATGCGGAGGCCCGGATCAGCCATCTGGCGCGCTACGACGAACTGACAGCGCTGCCGAACCGGGTCAATTTCCGCGACGAGATCGGGCGGCTTCTGGCCGTCCAGCAAGACGCCGAGCAGTTGTCGGCGCTGCTGTTCGTCGACCTCGACCAGTTCAAGCAGGTCAATGACACGCTCGGCCATCCCTGCGGCGACCAGTTGCTGTGCGCGGTGTCCGAGCGGTTGCGCGAGATGCTGCGGCCCGAGGACTTCGTGGCGCGGTTCGGCGGCGACGAGTTCGTGGTGTTCCAGCAGAACATCCATTCCCCCGACGACGCCGCCGGTCTCGCCCGGCGCATCGTCGATCGCCTGAGCGAGCGCTACAAGATCGACAATCATCTGGTCGAGATCGGCGCCAGCATCGGCATCGCCATGACCTCTCGCGGCGTCAGCGCCGATACGCTGTTGAAGAATGCCGACATGGCGCTGTACCGCGCCAAGGCTGACGGCCGCGGTACCTTCTGCTTCTTCCGGGAGGAGATGGCGCAGGTCGTCGAAGCCCGCCGCATCCTCGAACTGGACCTGCGCAAGGCGCTGGCCAATGAGGAGTTCGAGCTGTTCTTCCAGCCGCTGGTCAATCTCAAATCGGGACGGATATCCACCTGCGAAGCGCTGTTGCGCTGGAATCATCCGGTTCGCGGCACGGTGTCGCCGACCGATATCATTCCGGTCGCCGAGGACATGGGCCTGATCGTCGATCTCGGCCGCTGGATTTTGCGCAAGGCCTGCATGGAATGCATGAAATGGCCCGAAGGCGTCAGCGTCGCGGTCAACTTCTCGCCGCAGCAATTCCATCAGCGCGACGTGCTGAGCGAAGTGCGCTACGCGCTCGAGGTCTCTGGCCTGCCGGCGAACCGGCTCGAAATCGAGATCACCGAATCCTCGCTGCTGCGTAACACCCAGTTGACGCACGACGTGCTGTCGCAATTGCATTCGCTCGGCGTGCGGATTTCGCTCGACGACTTCGGCACCGGCTATTCGAGCCTGAGCTATCTGCACAACTTCCCGCTGCAGAAAGTGAAGATCGACCGCTCGTTCCTCGAGGGCATCGACAGCGACCGTCCACTGACGCTGCTGCGTGGCGTAGCGCGGCTGTCTGCCGACCTCGGCATGTCCGTCGTGGTCGAGGGTATCGAGACCAACGAGCAGCTCGAACTGATCAGTGCCGACGGCGCGATAACCGAGGCGCAGGGCTATCTGTTCAGTCCGCCGGTGCCCGCGGTGCGGGTTCGTCAATTGCTGAACGCCTCGCACGGACGCAGCATGCGCGACGATCAGATCGTCGCGGTGCCCTCGCGATCTATCGCCTAACCTTAGCTCGACCGGTTGCACGGTCTATCAACTCGAAATCACCGGGTTTTTGCGGGTAAAAAGGTTAACCCTAACCTCGCTAAGCCTTTGCAATTTTATTAAGAAACCGTTAATCTTTTTCACACGCAGAAGTTGCCCCAAAATGCCGTGAACGTGTGAGGTTATCAGATGGAGCCCATAGCCGAACCGCGCGCTCCGCGCTCTGTGCGGGGATCAGGGCTGTTCGATCGCGTCGACTACCGGCTCATCGAAACCTCCGAGGACAAAGATCGCATCTGTGCGCTGCGCTACAGAGGTTATCTGCACGGAGGACTAATCTCGCCGTCGGCATCACAGCGCGTCAGCGATCGTTATGACGATGCGCCGAACGCCTGGACCTTTGGCATCTACGTTGACGGCGAACTCTGCAGCTCTCTTCGGCTCCACGTTCTGACGTCAGAATGGCGGATGTCCTATACAACGGATGTTTTCGGCGATGTTCTTCACCCTCGCCTCGATCAGGGCGAAGTCTTCATCGACCCGTCGCGTTTTGTTGCAGACCCGGAAAAAGCCAAGCGGTTTCCTGAGCTTCCATATCTGACGCTGCGCCTGGCCTATCTGGCATGCGAGCATTTCAACGCCGATACCGGGCTTGCGCTCGTTCGTGCCGAGCACCAGGCGTTTTACCGCCGGGTCTTTCTGCATGAGACCCTGGCCGAGCCGCGTTCGGCACCAAACCTGATAATAAAGGTGGCATTGATGGCGTCCGATTTCCGGACTCTGCGAGAGAAGGTCTTGACGCGCTTTCCAATTATGCGCTCGAGCGCCTTTGAGCGACGGATGCTGTTCGAGCGCCGGGCCGAGCGCAGTTTTTTTTCCAACGCGGTCGTTACACCCTTCGAACGACCCTCGATTGTGCCGAACGCCTGAACCCGCGTGCACGGGGATTTTTGGCTGAAAGCTAGCCTCACTGCGGTTTTTGGGCCGATTGGCACTTGCCTTCACCGTCGCGCCACATTTACAAACCATTAACTATCGCGGTCGCTTTTCACGGTTTGTCGGCATTTGATCGGGTCTGGCAAGGTTCCATCAAGGTTGACGGAACGTTCGCTTAACCATCGACCTGTAGACCGGATAACAGTCGAAAAACGTGAGCGTTGGAGGCTCCGGAATGAAATATCAGATGCGTATCCTCCAGGGATGGAAGCTGGCGGCTGTGGTCGCGGTGGCGCTGTCGATGGGCGCCTGCGCCAAGAACAACGTCGGCGCCGATGGCGCGATGGCGAGCGCGGCGACCCCGGGGAGCCAGCAGGATTTCGTGGTCAATGTCGGCGACCGCGTGTTCTTCGAGAGCGACCAGACCGAACTGAGCCCGCAGGCGATCGCCACGCTGGAGAAGCAGGCGCAGTGGCTGCAGACCTACAACCGCTATTCCTTCACCATCGAAGGCCATGCGGACGAGCGCGGCACCCGTGAATACAACATCGCGCTCGGCGCACGCCGCGCCCAGTCGGTGCGCAGCTATCTCGCCTCGCGCGGCATCGATCCGAACCGCATGCGCACCATCTCCTACGGCAAGGAGCGTCCGGTGGCGGTCTGTAACGACATCTCCTGCTGGTCGCAGAACCGCCGCGCCGTCACGGTGCTGAACGCCGGCGCCTGAGCGTCCTCCGTTTCGCAGAATTTTGGACCGGCGCCTTCGGGCGCCGGTTTTATTTTGGGCTCATGATGAAGCGACGGATCGCGGCCAGCGTGCGCTCAGGTGCGTCTTGTATGCAGGCGTGCCGGCAGTCGGCGAACCGTTCGAACCGCACCAGCTGCGGCGGCAGCGCGGCTGCGATGTCGGCCTGGCTCTCGATTGGGTGAATGGGATCGTCTTCGCCGCCGAGTACCAGCGTCGGGCACTGAATGCGATCCAGGTCGGGGAAGAAGTTGTAGCTGTGGCTCTCGCCGCCGGGCCGCGTGAACCATTGCAGCACTTCCTGCCGATTGATGGCGCGGCGTGCCATGTCCGGGTCGCGCGGGACGCGCGTATAGTGCGGCATGGCCAGCCGCACCCAGGCGTCAACCGAAGCCTGATCGGGATGGCCCTGTTCTTCCAGCAGGCGACGCCGCGCCAGCGCGCCGACCTCCGGTCCACCAAAGCGTTCGAACAACTCGACCCGCCGCTCCAGATATTCGTCGCCCGTGGCCGCGGTGCTGATCAGGATCAGTTTCGAAGGGGCCGCCGGATGGCGCGTGGCGTAGGCCAGCGCGACCATGCCGCCAAACGACGCGCCCAGCACGATCGGGTCGACGATGCCGAGCGCGTCGCAGAACGCCCGCACGTCGTCGCCCCACTGGGCGAGATTCCAGTTCTGCTGCGGGCCGTCCTCGCTGCGGCCGTTGCCGCGATGGTCGAGATAGACGATCTGGGCAATGTCGGCCAAGGCCGAGTAGGCAGGCCGGTAGATGGAGTGGTCGAAGCCGGGGCCGCCATGCAGCATCAGCAGGACAGGCTTTTCCCGCATCACCGGGCCGTCGGGGACGAATTTCGCGCCCTCGACATCGAAGAACAGCCGCACCCCGTTCACAGATACGTGCATGAACGGACCTCCCTCGATTTGTGAACGGTCCGCCGGACCGGACGGCTTGTCTTGAAGCGGATACTAAACCATACCGGAATTCCGCGAACCGAATCGGAAATGCCAGTCACAATTCTGGCGTACTCGCTCTCTCAATGTGTTCTGCTTTCGTTTGACACGTGATTTTCGTCGTCAGGGCAAAATGTCATCCAGATTCCTCAATGCTGCCGGTGCCGCGGCGATCGCCGCGATGCTGGGCTTGTCCACGCAGACCTTGTCCGCACAGATCACGTTCCCGTGGGAGCGTTCTCCGCAAGGCTCCCCGCAAGTCCCGGCGCAGTCCGATGACGCCGACCTGGAAATGCGGATCCAGCGGCTGGAAAGCCAGCTCCGGCAACTGACCGGCCAGAACGAGGAGCTGCAGTATCGCAACCGCCAGCTTGAGGATCGGCTGCGCCAGCTTGGAGCCGCGCCGCCCGCGCCGGGTGGTGGCCAGCCCCCGGTTGCGCAGCCCAACGTGGCCGCAGCGCCGCCTCCAGTTCAGCCCGGCCCGCCGCAGGGGCAACAGGGCTATCCGCAGCAGGGGGTTCGCCAGCAGCAGGGCTATCCGCAGGCCCAACCCGGCTATGACCAGCAGCCGCAGATCGCCTCTCCCGCGCCGATTGTACAGGATCCGGCAGCCCCGCAGGCCGGTGGCCGCCGTCGCGGTGATGCCTTCGATCCCAGCCAGAATCCCAACGCGCCGGGCGCGCCGCGCGCGCTCGGCGGTGGCCAGATGCCGATGTCGGGCGAAGCGGCGGCCGGTGCGCCGGGCGGGCGCGGTCCGGGCGAACCGCTCAATCTCGGTGGTCCGCGCGATCCCGGCGGCGCCGCCTTGCCGCCGCCCGCTGCAGCCGCACCGCCACCGCGCGGTCCCGGGCCCGGCGCCAGCGCCGCGCTGACCACGCTGCCGCCTTCGGCCACGCCGAAGGACGAATTCGATCTCGGCATCGGCTACATGCAGCGCAAGGACTATGCGCTGGCCGAAGAGACGATGAAGAATTTTGCGCAGAAACATCCGAACGACCCCTTGGTCGCGGACTCGCAATACTGGCTCGGCGAGAGCTATTTCCAGCGTCAGCAATATCGCGACGCCGCCGAAGCGTTCCTTGGTGTGACCACCAAGTTCGACAAGTCGGGCAAGGCGCCCGACGCCCTGCTGCGGCTCGGCCAGTCGCTGGCGGCGCTGAAGGAAAAGGAAGCCGCCTGCGCCGCGCTCGGCGAAGTCACGCGGAAGTATCCGCGCGCGTCGGCCGGCGTAAAGGCTGCCGTCGATCGTGAGCAAAAGCGGGTTAAGTGCTAAAGCGGAAGCCGGTCGAGGCCGCCATCGGCCTCGCATAGACTGGCGATGCCATGGCTGACGACGACCACGCGCCGATCTCGGTACAGCAAGCGAAAGATCTGTTCGCACAATGGAAGGCGGCGCCCGCGCTCGTGCTGGCGGTATCCGGCGGTCCCGATTCCCTTGCCCTGATGTGGCTTGCCGCCCGCTGGCGCCGTGCGCTTTCGCGCGGGCCGCGGTTGATTGCCGTCACCGTCGACCACGGCTTGCGGGCCGAGGCCGCGCGCGAGGCGCGCGACGTCAAGCGCCTCGCACGTACGCTCGATGTGCCCCATCGCACGCTGCGCTGGACCGGGACCAAGCCGAAGACCGGCTTGCCGGCGGCAGCCCGCGCGGCGCGCTATCGGCTGTTGGCGAAAGCCGCGCGGGCGAGCGGCGCCACGCACATCCTGACCGCGCATACCCGCGACGACCAGGCCGAGACGCTGTTGATGCGGATACTGCGCGGCAGCGGCATCGCCGGCCTCGCCGCGATGGCGCGCGAGACCGAGCGTGAGGGCGTGTGGGTGGCGCGGCCGTTGCTCGACGTTCCGAAATCGCGGCTCGTTGCGACGCTGGGCAGGGCGAAGATCGCCTTTGCCGACGATCCCACCAATCGCGACATGAGCTTCACACGGCCGCGGCTGCGCGCGTTGATGCCTGCGCTGGTCGAGGAGGGCGGCGACAGCCGAAATTTGGCGCGGCTGGCGACAAGGCTGGCGCGGGCGAATGCCGCGATCGAGGTGCTGACCGACGGCGCCGAGCGCTATCTCGCCTTGAGAGATCGCGATGATGCCTCGCGCTTCGGATTCGATGCCGCCGCATTTGCCGGTCTGCCCGAGGAAATCCGGCTTCGGCTGCTCAAGCGCGCGATTGACCGGGCCGGTCACGAAGGGCCTGCGGAACTCGGCAAGGTCGAAGCGCTGCTGGCGGTGCTGGACCGGGCCATTGCGAATGGCGAGAGGCAGCCAAGGCTGAAACAGACGCTGGCCGGGGCGGCGATTGGCCTGACGAAGGGGCGAATTCATATCGATCCAGCACCGCCGCGGAGGGGCAACCGGGCGTGAGAGGCGTCCACATACCGCAATATCCGCGATATCGGCACCAAGAGCCTTAACCACCCCGGAAAAACCTCGGCTTTTGCGTCATTTTTTGACCGGGAATCGCGTTAAGATGCGTTAAATAGTCCCGTGTGGTTCCCTTGGCATTGCCCCAGGCGCCACCTAGATTGGGTGCAGTGGATCGGGGATTCTCGCCACACCACCCAAAGAATACTCTAGGGTTACTGCCAAGGACATAGGGCCGCGATCCGCGCGACCACGAAGGAAGATCGATGAACGCCAATCTGCGCAACTTCGCCCTCTGGGTCATCATTGTTTTGCTGCTGTTGGCATTGTTCACGCTTTTCCAGAATCCGGGTCAGCGCACGTCCTCACAGGACATCTCGTTTTCGCAATTGTTGAGCGAGGTCGACCAGAACCGCGTGCGCGACGTCGTGATCCAGGGGCCGGATATCCACGGCACCTTCACCAACGGCTCCTCTTTCCAGACCTACGCGCCGAACGATCCGACGCTGGTGAAGCGTCTGTATGACGGCAAGGTCTCGATCACCGCGAAGCCGCCCGGCGACAACGTGCCGTGGTTCGTCTCGCTGCTCGTCTCCTGGCTGCCCTTCATCGCGCTGATCGGCGTGTGGATCTTCCTGTCACGCCAGATGCAGGGCGGCGCCGGCAAGGCGATGGGCTTTGGCAAGTCGCGCGCCAAGATGCTGACGGAGGCCCATGGCCGCGTCACCTTCGAGGACGTAGCTGGCGTCGACGAAGCCAAGCAGGACCTGCAGGAGATCGTCGAGTTCCTGCGCGATCCCGGCAAATTCCAGCGCCTCGGGGGACGGATTCCGCGCGGCGTGCTGCTGGTCGGTCCTCCCGGCACCGGCAAGACCCTGATCGCGCGTGCGGTCGCGGGCGAAGCCAACGTGCCGTTCTTCACCATTTCCGGCTCGGACTTCGTCGAAATGTTCGTCGGCGTCGGCGCCAGCCGCGTCCGCGACATGTTCGAGCAGGCCAAGAAGAACGCGCCCTGCATCATCTTCATCGACGAAATCGATGCGGTCGGCCGCCATCGCGGCGCCGGTCTCGGTGGCGGCAATGACGAGCGCGAACAGACGCTCAACCAGTTGCTGGTCGAGATGGACGGTTTTGAAGCCAATGAAGGCGTGATCCTGATCGCGGCGACCAACCGTCCCGACGTGCTGGATCCCGCGCTGCTGCGCCCCGGCCGCTTCGATCGTCAGGTCGTGGTGCCGAACCCTGATGTTGTCGGCCGCGAGCAGATCCTGAAAGTTCACGTACGCAAGGTGCCGCTGGCGCCGGATATCAACCTCAAGACCATCGCGCGCGGCACCCCGGGCTTCTCCGGCGCCGACCTGATGAACCTCGTCAACGAGGCGGCGCTGACCGCCGCCCGCCGTAACAAGCGCATGGTGACGCAGGCTGAGTTCGAGGAAGCCAAAGACAAGGTGATGATGGGCGCCGAGCGCAAGTCGCTCGTCATGACCGAGGAAGAGAAATTGCTGACGGCCTATCATGAGGGCGGCCACGCCATCGTCGGCCTCAACGTCGTCGCGACCGATCCGATCCACAAGGCGACCATCATTCCGCGCGGTCGTGCACTCGGCATGGTGATGCAGTTGCCGGAGCGCGACAAGCTGTCGATGTCGCTCGAGCAGATGACGTCGCGGCTTGCGATCATGATGGGCGGCCGTGTCGCGGAAGAACTGATCTTCGGCAAGGAGAAAGTTACGTCCGGCGCCTCTTCCGATATCGAGCAGGCAACGCGACTGGCGCGCATGATGGTGACGCGCTGGGGTCTCTCCGAAGCCCTTGGCACCGTGTCCTACGGCGAAAACCAGGACGAGGTGTTCCTCGGCATGTCGGTATCCCGTACCCAGAACGCGTCGGAAGCGACGGTTCAGAAGATCGACACCGAGATCCGGCGCTTTGTCGAAGAAGGCTACAACGAAGCGACACGCATTCTCACCGAGAAACGCGAAGACCTCGAAACCCTTGCCAAGGGCTTGCTCGAATTCGAGACGCTTTCCGGCGATGAAATTCAGGATTTGCTCAAGGGCAAAAAGCCGAACCGCGAGTCGGTGCTGGAGCCGACTACCCCGCGTGCCTCGGCGGTGCCGCCGGCCGGCAAGTCGCGCCCGCGTCCCGATCCGGACCCCGGCCTGGAGCCGCAGCCGCAGGCGTAAGCAGATCGCATCTGAGCAGAAAACGCGGCGGAAACGCCGCGTTTTTTATGTCGCGGCCGTCGTTGCGAGGAGCCCGGGTCGCGCGAATGCGCGTCCGATGACAGGCTCCGCGACGAAGCAGTCCACGCGCAGCTGAGGACAGATGGATTGCTTCGCTTCTCTCGCAATGACGGAGTTGGCATCGTGTGACGGGCAGACTAAGCCAGCGCCCGCAACTCGCGGGCGGCCGCGACCATGTTGACGAGCGCGGGCCGCACCTCTTCCCATTTGCGGGTCTTCAATCCGCAATCCGGATTGATCCAGATCTGGGCGTCGGAGAGCCGCATCCGCGCCAGCCTGAGCAGGGCGGTCATCTCTTCGATCTCGGGGACGCGCGGAGAGTGGATGTCGTAGACGCCGGGGCCGATTTCGTTCGGATAGCGGTAGTCCCTGAACGCATCGAGCAATTCCATCTTCGAGCGCGAAGTCTCGATCGAGATCACGTCGGCATCCATTGCGCCAATTGCATCGATGATGTCGTTGAACTCCGAGTAGCACATGTGGGTGTGGATCTGGGTCTCGTCGCGCACGCCGGACGAACAGAGGCGAAAGGCGTCGACGGCCCAGTCCAGATAGGCCTTCCATTCGGACTTGCATAGCGGCAGGCCCTCCCGCAGCGCCGCCTCGTCGATCTGGATCATGCCGGCGCCGGCAGTCTCGAGATCGGAGACCTCGTCGCGGATCGCGAGCGCGATCTGCCGGCAGACTTCGCTGCGGGCAATGTCGTCACGGACGAACGACCAGTTCAGGATGGTGACGGGGCCGGTCAGCATCGCCTTCATCGGCTTCTTCGTCAGCGACTGGGCGTATTGCCACCATTCGACCGTCATCGGCTTCGGGCGCGAGACGTCACCGAACAGCACCGGCGGGCGAACGTAGCGCGATCCGTAGGATTGCACCCAGCCGTGGGTGGTGAAGGCGAAACCCGCGAGTTGTTCGCCAAAGTACTGCACCATGTCGTTGCGCTCGAACTCGCCATGCACGAGCACGTCGAGACCGATGGTTTCCTGCCACTGCACCGCGCGGGCCGTCTGGTCCTGCAAATAAATCCTGTAGACCTCATCCGTCAGGGCGCCGCTGGCGTGAGCGGCGCGCGCTTTCCGGACTTCGGCTGTCTGCGGAAACGAGCCGATGGTCGTGGTCGGGAAGGCCGGCAGGTTGAAGCGCTCGTGCTGAACGCCGGCGCGCTCGGCGAATGCGCTGGCGCGGCGACGCATGGCGGCATCGACGCCGGCGATGCGCGCGGCCACCTTCGCATCGTGAATCCGCGGCGAGGCCTTGCGCGCGGCGGCCGCTTCGTCTGAGGCACGCAGGGCAGCTTCGACGCTACCACGTCCACCGGCGAGTGCCGTCCCGAGCGTCGTCAGCTCTTCGAGCTTCTGCACCGAGAACGCCAGCCAGCTCTTGATTTCGGAATCGAGCCCCGTTTCCAGCGCCAGATCGATCGGGACATGCAACAGCGAGCAGGAGGGCGCGATCTGCACACGGTCCTTGCCGCGTTTCGCGATGGCGGGTTCGAGCGAAGCGAGAATCCGGCTCACATCCGCGCGCCAGATGTTACGGCCGTCGATGATTCCGAGCGACAGCACGCGGTCTTCTGGAAAATCGGCGAGGCCATCGATTTGCTCCGGCGCGCGTACGAGATCGAGATGCAGGCCGGCGACGGGCAGTGCCAGCGCGGTATCGCGGTTGCCGCCCAGCCCGCCGAAATAGGTTGCCAGCATGATCTTGAGCTGCGGCGCCGCGTTGGCGATTTCTGTGTAGGCGCAATGCAGCGCCTGCTGCCCGACGATATCGAGGTCGAGCACGAGACATGGCTCGTCGATCTGCACCCATTCGGCGCCGCGGTAGGCCAGTTCGCGCAGCACGTCGATGTAAACCG
This sequence comes from Bradyrhizobium sp. AUGA SZCCT0283, assembly GCF_018130385.1. GTDB lineage: Bacteria > Pseudomonadota > Alphaproteobacteria > Rhizobiales > Xanthobacteraceae > Bradyrhizobium. Next base: position 188,227 of record NZ_JAFCLU010000007.1, read on the forward strand.
GCAGCAACCGGTCGAGCAGCGACAGCGGATTGAAGCCGGCGTCCTTGCTTTTTGCCAGTTTGAGAAACGTGACCGGACCGATGAGCACAGGGCGGGTCTGATAGCCGAGCGCCTTGGCCTCCTCATATTCCTCGATCGGCTTGCGCGAGGCGAGGGTGAACCGCTGATCCCTTACCAGTTCAGGCACCATGTAGTGGTAGTTGGTGTCGAACCATTTTGTCATCTCCTGCGCCGGTACGCCGTGGTCGGCGTCGTGCCCATGATGGGCATGGCCGCAGCTCGCTTCATGCGTTTCGCCTTGCGCGCCGCGGGCCATCGCAAAATAGGTCGCAAGCGGGACCGGGCCACCGTTCCAGCGATGGATTTCCGGGATCGCACCGACCATCACAGACGTGTCGAGCATCTGATCGTAGAACGAGAAATCGTTCGACGGGATCACGCTGACGCCGAGTTTCTTCTGGCGTGCCCAGTTGGCGGCACGAAGACCGGCGCCGGCTTCGATCAGCGCCTTCTCGTCGGTCGCGCCGGACCAGAAACTTTCCAGCGCGAATTTCAGTTCGCGGCGCGGGCCGATGCGTGGCGTGCCGAGGGAGGCAACGGGAAGCGAGGAAGTGGAGATTGTAGAAGAAGGAGACGTTGCAGTAGACATTGGCTTAACCCCAAAAGTTGGGGGCAAAGGCCGAAGTGACACGTCTGGATTCCGCGTACGGTGGGAAGCGCGCGCGGAATCGCAACCGCACCACCGGGACACCCCGCCCGAGGACGTGTATGTTGTCGAGGCAGGTCTCCTGGCTCGCGGGTCCATGCTGCTGTCCGGCCTTCCCGAAACCAAGCAAGGTCTCAGTGACTTTGTTGGACAGCGGCTCGCCGCTTACAGTTGCGGGGGCAGCTCCGGCTTTGCACCGGCTTCCCTCTTAGCTTCGGGCCGAACGAGCCCGAAGAACCACGACGGGTTCAGTTAAAGTCAACGGCGATCTCAGTCAATACGAGATCGGTCGTCGCCCCGTTGCGCTTTCTGCCATCATTCGATGAACGCCATTCCGATCGAAGCGCGATAGCTACATAATTCACTCCTGCGGCATGCCCGCGGGGACGATGGTTCTGATGATGGAGGCGTCGAGCGCCTCGTAATCGTGCAGCCCGATCGTTGCGTAGAGCTCGGCGCGCGTCTGCATCTGGTCGAGCATCGTGCAGGTGCTGCCATAGCACTTGAGGGCCGTGAACAGGTTCTGCTGGGCCTTGTTGGCGACGCGGAGCGACGATACCGGCCATATCACCATGCGATAGCCCATGGCCTCGAACTCGGATGCGGTGAAGAACGGCGTCTTGCCGAACTCCGTCATGTTCGCCAGCAGTGGAACATCGGGAACGCGCCTGGCGAACTCCTCGAACATCTCGCGCGAAATCATCGCTTCCGGGAAGATCGCGTCCGCTCCCGCTTCCAGATAGAGTTTGGCGCGCGCTACCGCGCCGTCCATCCCTTCGCTGGCCGCGGCATCTGTTCTCGCGATTAGATAGAGATGACGCCGCGCCTTGGCGGCGGCGGCGACCTTGGCCGCCATGTCGCGCGCATCCGCCAGCTTCTTGTCGTTGAGATGGCCGCATTTTTTCGGAAGCAGCTGATCCTCGATGTGAACGGCGCCAGCACCGGCATCCTCGAAGGTGCGCACCATGTTCATGACATTGAGCGCTTCGCCATAGCCGGTGTCGCCATCGACCAGAACCGGCAGGCCGCTGGCGCGCGCCACCTGGCGGATGAAGAAGGCGACTTCCTCGATAGTGATGATGCCGAGATCCGGCAGGCCCATCGAGGCCGTCATCGCCGCGCCGGACAGATAGAGCGCGGAAAAGCCGGCGTCGCGGGCCTGCAGCGCGGCCATTCCGTTGTGTGTGCCCGGCATCTGGAGAATGCCCGGTCTGTCCAGGAGATCGCGGAAGCGCGCCCCGGCCGGCTTGTCGGCTATGTCGGTACCCAGGAGATATACCATGGCTGTCGTCCTTACGCCGCGCGTGGGGCGATTGTCGCCTTGCCACGCTCATGCAGCGGAACGAACTTCAGGTTCTCCGGACCGACATAGTTCGCGGCCGGGCGGATAATCTTGTTGTTGATGCGCTGTTCCATCACATGCGCCGCCCACCCCGACGTCCGGGAAATCACGAACAGCGGCGTGAACATCGCGGTCGGCACCCCCATCGCGTGGTAGGAGACCGCGCTGAACCAGTCGAGATTGGCGAACATCTTCTTGGCGTCGGCCATGACGGCTTCGATCCGGTCGGCAATTTCAAACATCCGGGTGCTCTCGCCTTCGATGCTGAGGCGGCGCGCGACTTCCTTGATCACCTTGTTGCGCGGATCGGCGATGGTGTAGACCGGGTGGCCGAAGCCGATCACGACCTCCCTGGCCGCGACCCTGCGGCGGATATCGGCCTCCGCTTCGTCAGTATCGCCATATCGCTTCTGCACTTCGAACGCGATCTCGTTGGCGCCGCCATGTTTCGGCCCGCGCAGCGCGCCGATCGCGCCTGTGATCGCGGAATAGAGGTCTGACCCGGTGCCCGCGATCGAGCGCGCCGTGAATGTCGAGGCGTTGTACTCGTGCTCCGCGTAGAGGATCAGCGACGTATGCATCGCGCGCTCGTGCGATGGCGGCGGCTTCCTGCCATGGAGCAGATGCAAAAAGTGCGATCCGATCGAATCGTCATCGGTTTCGACATCGATCCGGCGGCCGTGGTGGGCGTAGTGATGCCAGTAGAGCAGCATCGATCCAAGCGAGGCCATCAGCCGGTCGGCAATGTCGCGCACGCCGGGCTGATTGTGATCATGGGCTTCCGGCAGGATACAGCCGAGTGCGGAGACGCCGCTTCTTAAAACATCCATCGGATGCGCGGCGGCGGGCAGCAATTCCAGCGTCTGCAACACCGCGAGCGGCAAGCCGCGCAGCGCCTTCAGCTTGGCCTTGTAGTTTCGAAGCTCCGACAGCGTGGGCAGGCTGCCGTGAACCAGGAGATACGCGATCTCCTCGAATTCGCAGGTTTCGGCGACATCCAAAATGTCGTAGCCCCGATAATGCAGGTCATTTCCGGTGCGGCCGACCGTGCACAGCGCGGTGTCGCCGGCGATCACGCCGGCAAGCGCGACCGACTTCTTGGGCGGAGGCTTGATGTCTGTCATCTCAATCTCCCTTATCGATTGCCGGCGACGCGCTGGGCCGCAACCCGGGCGGTGTCGCGCCAGTCGAAGATACCGTGCGGCGATGTGCTGCCGAGAAATTTTGGATCGACCGTGAAGGTGAGGTCGGTCAGCTCACCGGCCTTCAACGACGCGAGTCTTTCCACCGTTGCGATGAAACGATCCTGCTCAGCCGCGCTGATCAGGCCTTCCGCCAGCATCCGGAATTTCCCAATGTAGTTCTGGCGTTTGAACGGGCGGACCCCCAGCGGATGTGCATCGGCCAGCGCAATCTCGTCGCTGATGATGGAGCCGCCCTTCAGCTTCACGATGACACGGCCGCCAAAGGCCTTTTCCTTCGGATCATGGCTGTGGTAGCGGCGGGTCCATGCCGGGTCTTCGACCGTCGAGATCTTGCGCCACAACGCGATCGTGGTCTCGCGGCCCGCGCGCTCTGGCGCATAGGATCGTTCGTGATGCCAGCCGCCGTCTTCCAGCGCGACCGCGAAAATATACATGATCGAATGGTCGAGGGTTTCGCGGCTCGCCTTCGGATCCATCTTCTGCGGATCGTTGGCGCCGGAGCCTATGACGTAGTGGGTGTGGTGGCTGGTGTGGATGACGATGCTTTCGATGTCAGAGAGATCGCCAATCTTCGGTCCGAGCCGGCGCGCGAGGTCGATCAGGGCCTGGCTCTGGTATTCGGCTGAGTGTTCCTTGGTGTAGGTGTCGAGAATGGCGCGCTTGGGTTCGCCCTTCTCCGGCAGCGGCACGGTGTATTCCGCGCCGGGGCCGCCGAGCAGCCAGGCGATGAAGCCGTCCTCGCCCTCATAGGCGGGTGATGGCGCGCCCTCGCCGCGCATCGCGCGATCGACAGATTCGATCGCCATCTTGCCGGCGAAGGCCGGGGCATAGGCCTTCCAGCTCGATATCTCGCCCTTGCGCGATTGCCGCGTGGTCGTGGTGACGTGCAGCGCCTGCTGAACGGCCTGATAGATCGTCTCGGCCGGCAATCCGAGCAGCGCGCCGATTCCGGCAGCGGCGGACGGCCCGAGATGGGCGATGTGATCGATCTTGTGCTCATGCAGGCAGATGCCCTTCACGAGATCGACCTGGATTTCGTAGGCCGCGGCCAGCCCGCGCACGAGGTCCGCGCCCGTCAGCCCGCAGTGCTGGGCGACCGCCAGCACCGGCGGAATGTTGTCGCCGGGATGCGAATAGTCCGCGGCCAGGAACGTATCGTGGAAATCGAGCTCGCGCACGGCGACGCCGTTGGCCCAGGCGGCCCACTCCGGCGACATCCGTTGCGACCGCGTTAGCCCGAACACGGTTGATCCAGCGTGGTACGGATGCGCCTCGGCTTGCGCTCGCGCGCTGACAACGGGACGCCGCGACACCGAGGCCGCGGCAACGGCGGCGTTGTCGATGATGCGGTTGCCCAGCATCTCCGCCACATCGCCCTCGACCGCGACCGGGTCGGCGGCGACCTCGGCGATCTTCCAGGCCAGTTGACCGGCGCGCGGGAGATGATCGGCCGATTTGAACGTACGAACGCTATGCTGTTTCAAGACGCAGCTTCCTTCTGGATGGGATCGATCCTGGTTGGTTGCGCGAACGGGACCGGACGGCCGAATTCGTTCACCGCGACCATCTCGAACGTTCCGCGCACCGCGGATTTCCGCCGGCCGCTGATCAGGTCTTCGCGGATCATGTCGACGGCGACCGTCATGGAGCTGCGGCCGACGCGCACGACCTGGGCGACGAGCTCGACGAGTTCGCCGACATGGACGGGCTCGTGAAATTCGATCTTGTCCGAGGTCGCCATGACGACGCTCTGGCGCGCGTACCGGGTGGCTGTGACGAAGGCCGCCTTGCCCATCAGGCTCAGGGCATGGCCGCCGAACAGCGTGCCGTAGTGATTGGCCTGCTCCGGAAACACCATCTCCACGAACCGGGTTTCGTCGGGATGGAGGTTTGGCGACGCCGCTGAATGCATTTTCCTGCTCCGGACGACTTGTCATTCCGTAACAACTTCGCAATATCTACAAACGTACACCACCGAAATGGCTGAAAAAGCATAGTATTGCGAAGAAAAACCAACTGATTTGCAAAGTTTGCGAAGGTAGTGCGATGAAAAAGACCTTCATGGGCGTGCGGCTGAAAAGGCTGCGCGAGGAGCAGCGCCTGACGCAGGCAGCGCTTGCCGGCAAACTCGGGATCTCCCTGAGCTACCTCAACCAGCTGGAAAACAATCAGCGTCCGCTCACCGTGCCGGTGCTGCTGGCGCTCAATTCGGTGTTCGGCCTCGACGTGCAGTCGTTCGCCGAGGGCGACGAGGCGCGTCTGATCTCGGACCTCCGCGAAGCGCTGGCGGATCCTTCACTGGGAGAGTCGATCGCTGTCGCCGAACTTCGCGAACTCGCGCAGAACATGCCGGCGGTCGGGCGCGCGCTGGTCAACCTCAACCGCAAATATCGCCATGCCGCGGAGCAATATGCGGCAATCTCCGCGCGGCTCGGCGATGACCGTCAGGCCGCGGTGGCGGTTCTGCCGTCCACGCCGTTCGAGGAAGTTCGCGACTTCTTCTATCTGCAGCACAACTACATTGCCGAGCTCGACGATGCTGCGGAAGCGATCGCCGGCCGGTTGGAATTGCCGATCGGGCGGATGACGCCGAGCTTGGTGTCGCATCTCGAAAGCCGGCACGGCGTCACTGTCCTGATCGATGCGATCAGCGAGCTGGAATCGGGAATGCAGCGCCTGTTCGATGGCCGCACGCGAACGCTACGGCTGTCGCCGGGCCTTGATCCAGGCCAGCAGGCGTTTCAGCTCGCGACGCAGATCGCCATTCTGGAACTGGACGAGGCGATACGTTCAATCGTCGACAAGGCAAAGTTCACCAGCGACGAATCGCGCGGCCTCGCCCGCATCGGCCTTGCGAACTATTTCGCCGGTGCGCTGATCCTGCCTTACGCCGTTTTCCTCAACGAGGCGGAGCGCTGCCGCTACGACATCGAATTGCTCAGTCACCAGTTCGGCGTCGGCTTTGAAACGATCTGTCACCGCCTGAGCACCCTGCAGCGCCATAATGCGCGGGGCGTGCCGTTCTTCTTCATCCGCGTCGATCGCGCCGGAAACATATCGAAGCGCCAATCGGCGACCGATTTCCATTTTTCGCGGGTCGGCGGCACCTGTCCGCTGTGGAACGTCTATGAGGCCTTCGCCAACCCCGGGCGTATCCTGACGCAGTTGGCGCGAATGCCCGATGAGCGAACCTATTTGTGGGTTGCCCGAACCGTGTCGCACGGCAGGGGAGGTTACGGCGCGCCCGCCAAGACGTTTGCGGTTGCGCTGGGATGCGATGTTCGCCATGCGGAGCGAATCGTCTATTCGCAGGGGCTCAAGATCGATCCGTCACTGGCGACGCCGATCGGCATGGGCTGCAAGGTTTGCGAACGCCCGGATTGTCCGCAGCGCGCGTTTCCACCGGTCGGCCGCGCCCTCAACGTCGATGAAACGCGGTCCTATTTTGCCCCCTACGCCACATCGCGCTAGGGCGGCGATGTGAATTTCGTGCGTATGTCCCGAATGGGCCATTGACACTTAGCAGCGAATATCACCACATGTAGCCGTCACGGTCCGCCTGATCGCAAGATTTGGTGGCTAAGAGGGAAGCCGGTGATCGCGCAAAGCGCGCGAGAATCCGGCGCTGCCCCCGCAACTGTAAGCAGTGAGTTGTTCCCGATCTTAACGTCACTGATGCGGCATCGCATTGGGAAGACACGGGGATAACGGCGACCTGCGAGCCAGGAGACCTGCCGCGACACCAAAAAACGTCCACGGGCGGGGTGTCCCGGCGGCGCTTGCAGACTCATGCCGGCGTTTTCCCGCCTGCGCATTTGTAGCAGCGTCCTCCCTGACATCCAGCCCCAACAACATTGCCACGGGGTCTCTTGATGTCACTCTCTCTCGATCGCGAAGCCAACGCTGTTCCATTCATCCACCTGCGCCCCGAATCACTGGCCGAGCCGAGCGCGCAGCCGCCGATGCAGGTGATCCGCCGCAACGGCACGGTTTCGAAATTCGACGCCAGCAAGATTTCGGTCGCGATGACCAAGGCGTTCCTCGCGGTCGAGGGGCATGGCGCGGCGGCCTCCCGCCGCGTCCATGAAATCGTCGAGCAACTGACCTCGGAAGTCGTCGGCGCGCTGTCGCGCCGGATCAGCGAGGGTCGCACCTTTCATATCGAGGACGTGCAGGACCAGGTCGAACTCGCCCTGATGCGCAGAGAGCACCACAAGGTCGCGCGGGCCTATGTACTGTATCGCGAGGAACGCACGCGGCAGCGCGCCGGGCAGGAGGCGGCCAACGCCGCTCAGCCGTCGGCGGAGCCTTCGCTGCGCGTCACGCTGGCCGGCGGCGTGCAGGTCCCGCTCGATATCGCGCGCCTGACGCTGATCATCGAGGAAGCCTGCGCCGGTCTCGACGGCGTCAGCGCCGCTGCCGTGCTCGCCGAAACGCAGCGCAATCTCTATGACGGCATCGGCGAGGCCGAACTGGCGCTGGCGTCGGTGATGGCTGCGCGCACGCTGGTGGAGCAGGAGCCGGACTACGCTTATGTCAGCGCGCGGCTGTTGCTCGACAAGTTGCGCACCGAGGTGCTGTCGTTCGTGCTTGGTGAGCCGACCAGCGCGTCGCAGGCCGATATGGCGGTGCGCTACGGCGAATACTTCCCCGCCTACATCAAGACCGGCATCAAGGCCGAACTGCTCGATCCCGATCTGGCGCGGTTCGACCTGAAGAAGCTCGCCGCGGCGCTGAAGCCGGAGCGCGATCTGGCGTTTCAGTTTTTGGGGCTGCAAACGCTGTACGACCGCTATTTCTTGCATGAGCGCAGCAACCGCATCGAACTGCCGCAGGCGTTCTTCATGCGCGTCGCCATGGGCCTTGCGCTGCGCGAGATCGACCGCGAGGCGCGCGCCATCGAGTTCTACGATTTGCTGTCCTCATTCGACTTCATGGCTTCGACGCCCACTTTGTTCAACTCGGGAACGCTGCGGCCGCAATTGTCGTCGTGCTTCCTCACTACCGTTGCCGACGATCTCGACGGGATCTTCAAGTCGGTCAAGGACAACGCGCTGCTGGCGAAATATTCCGGCGGGCTCGGCAACGACTGGACCCGTGTGCGCGGGCTCGGCGCCCACATCAAGGGCACCAATGGCGAGAGCCAGGGCGTGGTGCCATTCCTGAAAGTCGCCAACGACACCGCGATCGCCGTCAACCAGGGCGGAAAGCGCAAAGGCGCGGTCTGCGCCTATCTCGAAACCTGGCATATCGACATCGAGGAATTTTTGGACCTGCGCAAGAACACTGGCGACGAGCGCCGCCGCACCCATGACATGAACACCGCGAACTGGGTGCCTGACCTTTTCATGCAGCGCGTCGAGACCGACGGCGAATGGACGCTGTTCTCGCCGGACGAGACGCTCGATCTGCACGACCTCTACGGCCAGCCCTTCGCCGAGCGCTATGCGGTCTATGAAGCCAAGGCGGCGCGCGGCGAAATCCGCGTGTTCAAGCAGGTTCGCGCCACGGATTTGTGGCGCAAGATGCTGACCATGCTGTTCGAGACCGGGCATCCCTGGATCACATTCAAGGATCCCTGCAATCTGCGCTCGCCGCAGCGCCATGCTGGTGTCATCCACTCCTCGAACCTCTGCACCGAAATCACGCTCAATACATCCGACGATGAAACCGCGGTCTGCAATCTCGGCTCGATCAATCTGCTCAACCATGTGCGGGAAGGCCGGCTCGATGAACCGCGGCTGCAGCGCAGCGTGGCCATTGCGATGCGGATGCTCGACAACGTCATCGACATCAATTTTTACACCATCCCGGAAGCGCGCCGCTCGAACCTGCGGCATCGCCCGGTCGGTCTTGGGCTGATGGGCTTCCAGGATGCGCTGCAGGCGTTGCGGGTCGCGATGGCTTCCGATGCGGCGGTTGCCTTCGCCGATACCAGCATGGAGATGATCTCCTATTATGCGATCTCGGCCTCCGTTGATCTGGCGGCCGAGCGCGGGCGCTATCCGTCGTTCGACGGCTCGCTGTGGAGCCGGGGCATTTTGCCGATCGATTCGATCGAACTGCTGGCGGAAGCCCGCGGCGGTCTCGCGATGGACCGCGGCATGGCGCTTGACTGGGATCACTTGCGCGAGCGCGTCAAATCGACCGGCATGCGCAACTCGAACGTGATGGCGATCGCGCCGACGGCGACGATTTCCAACATCTGCGGCGTGGCGCAGTCGATCGAGCCCGCCTACCAGAACCTCTATGTCAAATCCAACATGTCCGGCGACTTCACCGTGGTGAACGAGTTTTTGGTGCGCGACCTCAAGGCGCGCGGGCTGTGGGACGAGGTGATGGTCAACGACCTCAAATATTTCGACGGCAGCGTCGGCGCCATCGATCGGATTCCCGACGACCTCAAGGCGCTCTATGCCACCGCCTTCGAGATCGATAGTGCATGGCTGATCGAGGCGGCCTCGCGGCGGCAGAAATGGATCGACCAGTCGCAGTCGCTCAACCTCTATATCGCCAATCCCAGCGGCAAGAAGCTCGATGCGCTCTATCGGCTGGCCTGGGCGCGCGGGCTGAAGACGACTTATTACCTGCGCTCGCGCAGCGCGACACATGTCGAAAAGTCCACGCTCCGCGGCACCGACGGCAAGCTCAACGCCGTCGCAGCGGCTCCTGTGATGCCGGCGGGCGCGCCGATCATCGTCCCGTCCGCCACCGCGCCTGACCTGTCCAGCGCGGTGGCGTGTTCCATCGACAATCCCGAATGCGAAGCCTGCCAGTAAGCAGACAAGAAGAGAAGGAAACGACAATGCTCGACTGGTCAGAACCCGCTGCGCCCGTGCGCCAGATGCCGCCTCCGTTGGTGGCGCAAACCACTGTTGCGGCCGATCAAACCGGCCTCGGCGCCATCGACCGACGCGGCGGCAGGGTGTCCGTGGACGACAAGCGGATGATCAACTGCCGCGCCGACGTCAATCAATTGCTGCCGCTGAAATACAAATGGGCGTGGGAGAAATACCTCGCCGGCTGCAACAATCACTGGATGCCGACCGAAGTCTCGATGCAGGCCGACATCGCTTTGTGGAAATCGCGTGACGGCCTCACCGAGGATGAACGCCGCGCCATCAAGCGCAACCTCGGCTTCTTCGCGGCTTCCGAAAGCCTCGTCGCCAACAACATCGTGCTGGCGATCTATCGCCATCTGACCAATCCGGAGTGTCGGCAGTATCTGCTGCGGCAGTCCTTCGAGGAGGCCGTGCACACCCATACCTTCCAGTACATCGTCGAGAGTTTGGGATTGGACGAGGGCGAGCTGTTCAACATGTATCGCGAGGTGCCGTCGATCACCGACAAGGCGGCGTGGGCGCTGAAGCACACCCAGCACCTCGACGATCCCGATTTCAGCACCGGGACACCGGAAGCCGACCAGGCATTCCTGCGCGATCTCGTCGCCTTCTACGTCATCTTCGAGGGCATGTGGTTCTATACCGGGTTCGCCCAGATCCTCTCGCTCGGCCGCCGCAACAAGATGGTCGGCATCGCCGAGCAGTACCAGTACATCCTGCGCGATGAATCGATTCATCTGAACTTCGGCATCGACGTCATCAACCAGATCAAGATCGAGAATCCGCATTTGTGGACGAAAGCCTTTCAGGACGAAGTCCGCGCCATGGTGCGCGAGGCGGCCGAACTGGAAGCGGCCTACGGGCGGGACACCATGCCGCGCGGCTTCCTCGGCCTGAATGCGGCGCTGTGCGAGAGCTACATGCACTTCATCGCCAATCGCCGCTGCGCGCAGCTCGGGCTTCCGCGGGTGTTCGACGAGACCGAAAATCCGTTCCCGTGGATGTCGGAAGCGATGGACCTGAAGAAGGAGAAGAACTTCTTCGAGACACGGGTGATCGAATATCAGAACGGCGGGGCGCTGAGTTGGGAGTAGGGGACGGTTTGCACCGGTAGCCCGTCGTCCCTGCGAACGCAGGGACCCATACCGCGCGATCTCACGATTTCGCGGTATGGGAGACGTCATTCGTAACAAATAAATGCCGGTGGTTATGCGTCCCTGCGTTCGCAGGGACGACAGAAAATCCCGCCGTTGCCGCGCTAAAACTTAAGATTTCCTCAATTCAGTCAGGCCTATTGCTTTAAGGGTGTGCGCTTTCGGACAGGGCGCGCCCAGGCAAGGACCGCGCATGACCGCCTCTCTTTCCACCATCAGGCCCGCACCGGAGCAAACCGCGATTCCCGCGTGGCTCGTCAGGGCCTGCCTGGTGCTGGCGATTGCGAACGTGACCCTTTGCGGGGTGGCGTATTTCTCACACTGGTGGGTTTACGATCCGAACGGCCGCGGCATCCCGACCGATTTCATCAACGTCTGGGCGGCCGGCCGCCTGGTGCTCGACGGCCTCCCGGCACAGGCCTATGACTGGGACATCCAGAAGCAGGTCGAGGTCGCAAAGCTCGGGCAGGATTTCGTCGGCTATTTTGCCTGGCACTATCCGCCGCCATTCCTGTTCGTCGCATCCTTGCTGGCGCAGCTTCCCTATCAGGTCGCCTTTATCGGCTGGGTCGTGGTCAGCTTTCTGCTCTTTCAGGTCGCGATGCGCGCGATCGTCGGCCACCCCTTCGGCTATCTGCTCGCGCTCGCCATTCCGATGGCGTTCATCAATGCGCTGGTCGGGCAGAACGGATTCCTCACCGCGGCGCTGATCGGCGGTGCGCTCTATCTGATTCCGGTACGGCCGGTACTGGCAGGCATCTGCCTCGGGCTTTTGACGTACAAGCCGCAATACGGGCTGCTGTTTCCGATCGCGCTGATCGCAGCCGGGCATTGGCGCGTGTTCATCAGCGCTGCCGTAACGGCGGTCGCGCTGGCCACCGCTTCCTGGCTCGCCTTCGGCACCGAGAGCTGGCTGGCGTTCTTCCACTGGATGCCGAAATTCTCGCAGGCGTTCCTGACCGAGGGCAAGGCTCCATGGTGGAAGATGCAAAGCATCTTCTCGCTGGTGCGTTATTTCGGCGGCAGCGAGCCGCTTGGCTGGGCATTCCAGTGGGTCCTCACTGCCTCGGTGGCCGTGGTGCTGGCGCTGATGTGGCGAAGCCGCGTGCCCTACACGCTGAAGGCCGCAGCGCTCGCCGCCGCTGCGCTGCTGACCACGCCCTATCTGTTCATGTACGACATGATGGTGCTGGCGATCCCGATCGCCTTTCTGGTCCGCATCGGATTGAAGACCGGTTTTCGCAGCTACGAGCTTCCGGTGCTCGGCGCCGTCGTCGCCCTCATCGGCTGCTACATGTTCACCGGCATTCCGACCGGCCTTGGCGCCACGCTGGTGGTGTCCGCGCTGATCCTGCGCCGCGCCGGATCGTGGTGGCGGCCTGAGCCGGCGCCAAAACTCGTCGCGGCAGGGGCGTAAAGTCAGCGGTCGCTATTTGATGAACGCCGCCCATAATGCGGCATTGGCGAGCGTGCCGGCCTCGTTCATGTGGCAGCCGTCAGAACTGCGGCCTTCATTTCCGATCGTGTCGGTGTCGGGCCCCGGGCGGATGTCCAGAGCTTCGTCGACCGCAGATAATTGGCCGGCACGTACCGCCGCGGTGTTGTACGGCGCGATGTAGTCGCATTTTGCGCTACGTGACAGATAGAAGGGCGCATCGAAACCGGCCGCGCGAAATCGCTTCACCAACTGATGCAACAGCGAAGCATATTCTTCGGCAGTCGTCGTCGATACCGCATCCGTTTCTCCCTGCTGGAACAGAATATGCGTCGGCGTCAGCCCTGCGGCCTTCAGCTTTGCGATGCCGTTGGTGATCAACTCGGCGCCTTCGTTGCTCAGAAAGGCGAGCGGTGCCCCGCCCTTGGCAAGGGGTACAAAAATCACGCGGTCATAGCGTCCGGCCTGGATCAGGATGTCGCCGAGGCGCGTTGCAAAGCTCCCGCCCATGCCGTCGGTACCCAGCAAGGGATCGGCCGCTGCAAAGCATTTGCCGCTTGCGGGATCGAAATTGTCGACGGCTTCACGTGCCGTATGTCGGACGCTTCCGTAGTTGGCCGCGTTGCTCTGGCCGTGCACGACGATGATGGCCGTCTTGCCGGATACGGGGCCGCACGGCCGTTCGACGCGCGCCGGCGGTGGCGGAAGCCCAGTTAGGTCGGTCGGGCGGCCGCCCGGCGTCAGCAGCCTGCCGGCAATCGTGCCGATCAGCAGGCCACCAATCAGGAACGCGACAAGGCGTAACAATGAAAATTTCTCCCTGGATCGCTCAGCTTCGTCGCGGGCGCACACGGCTCGGCCGCCTAGAGGGCGCTCACCGATTCGGGCTGAGCGCGACCTGGAGCGCGAGGGAGGTGATCTGAGGCTGCCCAATTCGGTGCATGCTAACCGGGCAGCGTTGAGAGGCTGTTAATGGTTGGAAAGCCCCGCCGGCAAATCCCGCTACAAAACCGTCTTGTCATTTGGCGTGAATAGTTGTTCACTTCTTCAAAGCGATGAGTGTGCTTATCGCTCAAGACATTGAAGGTGTGCGCGTTCTGGCAGGCTCCACGGGGCTCAAGGGCGCGCCGGGGACGGAAACGCGCCATGGTCTATCGGCGAACCCATCAGGTCGTAAAGCGGCTGGCGGCGCGGCGTAGCGCCATCCTGACGGCGGCGCGGGACGCTGCGGCCGAGGGCGGCATGGCGGCGGTGCAGATCGCCCCGGTTGCGGTCCGCGCCAATGTCGCGGCCGGCACCGTCTACCGCTACTTCCCGTCCAAGGCCGAGCTGATTTCCGAACTGATCGCCGAGGTCTCGCGCGACGAACTGGCGGCGATCCGCCGCGCAGCGGATGCCGCTCCGGGGCCGTCCTCGGCGCTCGCCGCCGCCGTCACCACGGTCGCCGTGCATGTGCTGTCGCAGCGCAAGCTCGCCTGGGGCATTCTGGCCGAACCTGTCGATGTCGACGTCTCGGTGTCGCGGCTCGCCAGCCGCCGCGAAATTTCCGGCGAGATTGCTGCCAGAATCGACGCCGCGGTGCGCGCCGGCCATCTGCCCGCGCAGGATACGGCGCTTGCCGCCACCGCGCTGCTCGGCGCGCTGCATGAATCGCTGGTCGGTCCGCTGGCGCCCGAGAATCTGGATGATCCCGCGAAGCTGCGCGACGCCGTGCAAACCGTCACACTATTGGCGTTGCGCGCCGTCGGTGTGATGGATGCCCGCGCCCGCGGCCTCGTGGTGCAGGCGGTGTTGCCGGCGAAGGCGCTGGTCGGCGCGTAGAAACTTCGCTTCCGTTTGCGCCACGCCTTTGTCGCAACCATTTGCCACGCTGCGGCTTATCGACGGGTTCAACCGTGATCAGGAGCATGCGATGACGACGACATCAGGATCCGCCAAATGGCAGGGCGGCATCAAGGACGGCAAGGGCGCGATCTCGACCAAGAGCGGCGCGCTGAACGATTATCCTTACGGCTTCGCCAGCCGCTTTGAGGGTAAGCCCGGCTCCAATCCGGAAGAATTGATCGGCGCCGCCCACGCCGCCTGCTTCACCATGGCGCTGTCGCTGATCTTGGGAGAAGCCAAGCTCACCGCCGAGCATATGGAAACCAAGGCCGACGTCACGCTGGAAAAGCAGGGCGATGGTTTTGCCATCACCTCGGTTCATCTAACGCTGAACGCGAAGATCCCGGGCGCGGACAAGGCGACGTTCGAGGAACTGGCGGGCAAGGCCAAGGCCGGTTGTCCGGTGTCGAAACTTCTGAATACGAAGATCACGCTGGACGCGACGTTGCAGTAATTCTGCGGGTAGTTCTTCCCTGTCATTCCGGGGCGGCGCGAAGCGACGAACCCGGAATCTCGAGATTCCGGGTTCGATGCTGCGCATCGCCCCGGAATGACGTGGTATTCCTCACTTCTTCGCCCCGCCCTCCGGCTCGACATTGGCGATGCGCACCATGTTGGTGGTGCCGGGGATGCCGAGCGGCACGCCGGCGACGATGATCACGCGCTGGCCGGCCTTGGCAAAACCGTCGCGGAACGCAATCGAGCCGGCGCGGTCGACCATGTCGTCCTGGTCGTGGGCATCTTCGGCCACCACACAATGCACGCCCCACACGACGGACAATTTACGGCCCGTCGCAAGGTTCGGCGTGATCGCCACCACCGGCGGCTTCGGCCGTTCGCGCGCGACGCGGATGGCCGTCGAGCCCGACGAGGTCCAGCAGATGATAGCCGACAATTCCAGTGTCTCGGCGATCTGACGTG
Source organism: Bradyrhizobium sp. AUGA SZCCT0283 (assembly GCF_018130385.1). GTDB lineage: Bacteria > Pseudomonadota > Alphaproteobacteria > Rhizobiales > Xanthobacteraceae > Bradyrhizobium. The sequence continues at coordinate 203,716 of NZ_JAFCLU010000007.1, forward strand.
CCGCGTCGGCGATGGCGTCGCCGACCGTATTCTCCGGTTCGGGCCGCTGCGCCGTCAGCACCGAGCGATAGATCGGGTCGCGCTCCACTTCCTCGCCGATGCGGTTCATGGTCGAGACCGCCTCGACCGGGAATTTGCCGGCGGCCGATTCGGCTGACAGCATGATGGCGTCGGCGCCTTCGTAGACGGCGGTCGCGACGTCCGAGACTTCGGCGCGCGTCGGCACCGGCGCCTGGATCATCGATTCCAGCATCTGCGTTGCGATCACCACCGGCTTGCCGGCGCGACGCGCCATCCGCGTCATTTGTTTCTGCAGGCTCGGCACCCGCTCCAGCGGCAGTTCGACGCCGAGATCGCCGCGCGCCACCATCAGCGCGTCGGAGGCGTCGATGATCTCGCCGAGCCGGTCGATCGCCTGCGGCTTTTCGATCTTGGCCATCACGGCGGCGCGGCCGCGGATCATCCGCTTGGCTTCGTTGACGTCCTCGGCGCGCTGCACGAAGGAGAGCGCGATCCAGTCGACCCCGGTCACCAGCGCTGCTTCGAGATCGGCGCGGTCCTTCGGCGTCATCGCCGACACCGGCAGGTCGGTATCGGGCAGGCTCACACCCTTGCGATCAGACATCTTGCCGCCGATCACCACCCGCGTCACCGCGCGTTCGGGCGAGGTTTCCTCGGCGATCAGGCGCACCTTGCCGTCGTCGAGCAGCAGCGCATGGCCCGGCCGCAGGGCTGCGAGGATTTCAGGATGCGGCAGCTGCACGCGGCTGTTGTCGCCCGGGGTCTTGTCGGAATCGAGCACAAAGCTCTGGCCGTTCTTGAGTTGCGTCGAACCGTCGGCGAAAGCGCCGAGCCGCAGCTTCGGCCCCTGCAGGTCGACCAGGATGCCGATCGGCCGGCCATAGCTCGACTCGACATTGCGGATGGTCGAGACCAGCTCGCGCATCTTGTCGTGCGGCGTGTGGCTCATATTGATCCGGAACACGTCCGCGCCGGCCTCGAACAGCTTCCGGATCATCGCGCTGTCTGACGATGCCGGGCCGAGGGTGGCGAGGATCTTGATGCGACGGAGCCGTCTCATTGCCTGGGCGCCGGGGCTGGTGGCAGACCCGGTCCGCTTGGCGGATTGGATAGGCCGGGAACCCCGCCGGGGCCGCCCGGTCCCATTGTCCCCGGAATTCCCGGCACGCGCTGCGCGGGTTGCTCGTTGGCTTCGGTCAGTTGCACGGTCCACGCTCGCTGTTCGCCTGTGTCGACCTCGAAGAACCCGGTGCGATCGTAGCCGCGCGCCAGGCAATTCTCGGTGCCCTTGATGGTGAATTCCTTGTCACGCGAACACATGAAGGCCTGTCCCGACCATTCGCCGCCGCGGTCATAGTCGAGCGCATAGATGTAATAGTAACGGGCGACAAGGGTTCCGCGCAGCAGCGTCTCGCAGCTCCGCGATGACACATTCCACCAGCCTTCGGTGGTCCAGCCCTCGGCGTCCTTGTAGCCCAGCGCAATGCCGACCCGGCTGGAAGTGTTGTTGCAAAGCCGGAAATCGGCCGCCGCCGGACTGCTCCACAGGCAAGTCGCCGCCAACGCGAGCATCGGCATCAGGCCGGTGGTCATGCGTGCGGAGAGGGGGGCCAAGCGGCGAGAATCTTTTGCGGTCATGCAGTGAAGCTATATCAAATCATTGACGATTTCGCGTGACCCGGCGGGACCTGTCAACGGCCGGGCACGCCTTTCCCGCGCTATGGGAAACCGGGACTCCACGTGCGATACCCACTTTTGCGCGCAGATGTGGCAAAATCTGTGACAATTCCCACCTGATATCAATATGCTCGGCTCCAGATGACGCAGGACCCAAAGCCATGACGATCGACGACAAAACCAGAACGGAACTGGAAGCCGCCGTTTTCCGGCGCCTGGTCAGCCACCTGCGCGCCCGTACCGACGTCCAGAACATCGATTTGATGAATCTGGCCGGCTTCTGCCGCAACTGCCTGTCCAACTGGATGAAGGAGGAGGCCGACGCCAAGGGTGTCGCCGTCAGCAAGGACGAGAGCCGCGAGGCGGTCTACGGCATGCCCTATGAGGAGTGGAAGGCGAAACATCAGGGCACGGCCACCCCGGAGCAGTTGGCCGCGATGAAGAAAGTTCACCCCGGGCATTGAGGTATTGATGGTTTCGCAGCCCGGATGAGCGCAGCGACATCCGGGACGGTGTCAGCGTTTTTGCCGGATATCGCTGCGCTCATCCGGGCTTGTTTTCAACGGCGGCCTGAACGGCAATATCCGCATCTCCTGTGGGCGCGCTGTGGATGAGCGCGATGTTTCCTTGACGCAAGGCCCCCCGATCTTGAGGGTCATCCTGCAAAAAGCGCCGTGCGGTAACGCGTACGGCGCTTGATCTTTCAGCATCACCGTCAGTTCCACTCAGGAGTACCCGATGGCCACCACCGCCGCCGCTGCCGTCCAGGACGAGCCCGCGACAAAATTCGCCAAAGACCAGCTCAAGGCCATCATCGAGCGCATCGAGCGTCTGGAAGAGGAAAAGAAGACCATCTCCGACGACATCCGCGACGTCTATGCCGAAGCCAAGGGCAACGGCTTCGACGTTAAGGCGCTGCGCACCATCGTGCGGATGCGCAAGCAGGACGCCAATGAGCGCGCCGAGCAGGAAACCATTTTGGAGACCTACATGCAGGCGCTGGGGATGCTGTGAGCGTTTAGGCCGGCGCCATCCTATCATCGTCCCGGCCAAGCGAACGAAGTGAGCGCGAGCCGGACCCATAACCACAAATGTTGGTTTTGCGTTGAGCTGTGGGCCACGGCCGGCCCTAACAACGCGCATTTGCGGTTATGGGTCCTCGCGTTCGCGAGGACGACACGAGTTTGCGGAAGCCGCGTGAAATGCTCTAGCGCAGCGCGGCGGTGCGCAGCACGAACGACTGCGTCGGCAGTTGCGCGGTCGCCGATCCCGTGAAGCGGTCGCAGGTCATGCCCATCATCGGATCTTCCGAGAAGGTCATGGCGATCGCGGCCTGCGGCTTGACGAAGTGGCTGCGCATCTGGGTCATCTCGGTGTCGCCGAGCACCGTCGTCGACATTGCGTTGCTCGCGCTCGGCGCCAGCATCACCACGCGCATCCAGATACCGTTGCCCTGGGCGGCGGCGAGACGGGTCGAGGTCGCGACCACGCTGTCCTGACCCTGCGCGCCTTTGGCGACCACGGTGTTGATTTCGGTCGCCGCGGCGCCGGCGTTGCGCGCCGGACGGGCGGAACGCGTCGGGATCGGCGCGGAGGCGGCGACGACGTTGGCGCGATCGACCGGCGAAGAAGCGGCCGGCGCATAAGCCATCGCCCTGTTGAACGATTCGGTGACGCTGGCGGTCGGCTGCGGATCGGTGGCGGCGGCGAGCACCTGACGTGCGCGGAGGGCCGCGACCTGCGCGGGGGTAGCCTGGTTCGCCGCAGTCGGCACCTCGTCCCAGAAGCCGCGCGCGTTGATGATATCGGCCGGCGTCTGCGGTTTCGGCTCGGCGGAAGCCTGCGCAGGCTGTTTCTGTTCCGGCTTGGATTTCGGCGCCGGTACGATCTGCGCGTCGGCCGAAGCCAGCTGGAGGGTCGCTGCGACCTGCGGTTTCGCACGCGGTGTCGGAACCGGATCGGCGGATTTCGCGGGCGCCGCTGCGGCCATCACGCTGGCCGGCGCGGGCTTCTCGGACTTGGCGGGAACGTTGGCGCCCTCGTCGTCCTCCTCGTTCGACTTGCCGCCCCGGAACAGGGCCGCGAACAGGCTCGGCTTCTTGCCGACGCTTGCGACATCGTCGCCATTGCCGCGCCGTTCGATGTCGGCGCGGGCCAGCTCATAGCCCTTCATCGGACCGCCATTGGAGGGCAGGTGGACGGTACGTCCATCCGGGAACACCCTGGCGAGTTGATCGTGGGTCATGCGCGGCCAGTGACGGATGCTGCCGGTATCGAGATGGACGAAGGGCGATCCGGAGGTCGGGTAGAAGCCGACGCCGCCGCGCTGCAGCCGGAGCCCGGCAGCACGGATCTGCTCGAGCGGCACGTCGGGGATGTAGAAGTCCATCGCGTGGCCGAGCATGTGCTGGCTGAAGCGCGCCACGCCGGAAGAGCGGCGGCGGAGCATGGCGTTGGTGGCGGGGGAACGGTAGGCGGAGATGATATTGATCGGCTTCTTGCCGTCGACGTCGCGGTAGACTTCCCAGAGGATGTCGAACAGGTGCCGATCCATCGTGGTCGAGTCCTGGCTGCGCCAGTCGCGGAGGAAGTGATTGATCTTCTTGAGCGCCTCTTCGTCGTAGCGGCCGTCGCGCTTGAAGGTGACGGTGAGGTCTTCGTCGGAATGGGTGTGGTGGAAGGAAAGGGTGCGGGTTTCGTTCAGCGCGGTCGCATCATGCACCGAGCTGGCGCCGGCGAGCAGCAACAGCGAAGTCAGCCCGATCCGATATCCGGCCTTTGGCAGAGCAAGCGAATTGAATTGGCGCGCGAAACCAGCCAGCACGTATGAGCCCACCCAATCGACGAGCATTCACGGTGTTCTTTTGCAGACCCCGGCAAAAGAGGGTGAACGCTTTCTTAAAGCGGGAGGGTTAACCGATGTTTACCGTCCCGCCCCCAAGCAAGACTTAACCTAACCCGTGGACTGTGGCGAAAAAGTGCCCGGTGCCGAATCCGGGATGGATAATGGTTAACGTAAACGAACTCGCCCAAGAGGCGAGATCGTTGATTTTGTTCGGAAATCCGCCCGGACAGGATTACCGCGTGAACCGCTGTTGCGGCCGCCGGCCAACCGGGGCGGGCGGCGTCACGGTCGACGGCCCCCCGAACAGGCGCTCAAAGAATGACGGACCGGACGAGTAGGTGTTGTCGCTGGCGAAGCTGACGCCGGCTGGCAAGCCGTCCTTGGGCCGCGAATAGTTCGGCTGGGCATGCGAGACCAGGGTCTCCAGATCCTTGTTGCGGCTGTTCTTCAGCAAATTGATCATCACGGCGTCGCGGCCGTAGAGATCCTTGCGGATCTGCAGCTTGCCGGCGTCATCCACGAAGGCGGTCTGGTAGGTGATGTTGACCGGCAGCGGCGTCGGGAATTTGAGGTCGATCTCGCTGCGGCCGTACATGCCGCGGATTTTTTCCGGCGTGTAGCGCTCGTTCGGCATCACGATATTGAGCAGCGTCGAGGCGTATTGGTCCGGATTCTGCACCCGCATGCAGCCATGGCTGAAGGCGCGCTCTTCCTTCGCGAACAGGTGCTTGTCCGGGGTGTCATGCTGATAGACCAGGAACTTGTTCGGGAAGTTGAAGCGGATGCGGCCGAGCGCATTGGCCTCGCCCGGCGGCTGCGAAATATGGATGCTGCCGTCGCGCGCCCGCTCGAGCTTCAGTCCCATGCGCTGCAGCACGGTCGGGTCCTGCTGCAGGGCCGGCAGATATTCGTTGTAGATGATTGAGGGTGGCACGTTCCACGTCGGATTGACGGTGATGAACTTCATCGTTTCCGTCAAAAGCGGCGTGGCGTGGTTGCCCGGCTTTCCGGTCACCACGCGGGTATTCCAGACCTGGGCGCCGTTCTGCATCACCTTGAGCGTGAAGTCGGGGATGTTGAGGATGACGTAGGCGTTGCCGAGCGAGGCTGCGCCGAGCTGGCGCGGCAGCCAGCGCCAGCGCTCCATGTTGACGATGACAGTGTCGATCTGCCGGTCGCGCTTCGGGCTGTTGATCGCCTTCACCGTGCGGTCGTCGAGCACGCCGGTCGGCTTCAGATCGACGCTTTCCTGGAATTTGCGCACGGCGGCTGCGACCTTGGCGTCGTAATGCGTGCTGTCGGGATGTTCTGATATGCCGAGCTTAGCGCGCAGTTGCGGCACCCGCGAATCTTCCGGCGCCACCTCACCCAGCTTCTTGGTCGCCGCCTTGTAAGCCAGCGCCGGGCCTTCGGCGATCTGGATCACCGGCCCGTCGCCCTGGCCGCGCAGTTCGGCGAGCTTGGCCTTCAGTTCCTTGTAGAGCTTGTGCGGCGGGTTGTAGCCGTCGAGCGCAGCGGACGCATCCTTGGCGGTCGAGATATTGGCGAGCACTTCGGCCGGATCGGTCGGGTGCTCGGGATAGAGGATGTCGGCAGAGACCTGCGACCAGTGCATCCGGCCGCTCTGGGCCTGCCGCGCATAATCGAGCATGCTCGCGGTCAGTTTCAGTTCGGCCTCGGCGAGCTGGTCCGGCGAAGCGGCGGCGGCAAAATCCGGCACCGGATAGTCGGCCGGATTGAGGCCTTCGGTGGCGGCGTCCTTCAAGCGGGCGATCACGCCCTTGCCGCTGTCGGTCAATTTGCCGGCTTGCGTCCATTGCGGCGCGTAGTCGCGCGCGGAGTAGAACTTCTCGACGGCGGCGCGCTCGTTCTTGCGGTCGAAATAGCGCAGCGATTTGGCGCCGAGCATGTCGCGCAGGCGGTCGGCGACCGGCTGGTCGGCCGGAGCCACGGTGCTTACCTTCACCGGCTCCTTGGCGGGTTCGGCGGCCGGCGCGGTGGCTGTCGCAGCCGGAGGCGTGGCGGTTGCGGCGTCGTTGGCCGCAGGTGCGGTGACGGTCTCAGCCGGCTTGGTATCGGTTTTGGGCTCGGCTGCCTTTGCGGCCGGGCTCGGCTCGGCCGGCTTTTCGACTGCCTTGGTTGCGTCAGGCACCGAGGCGGTGGAGTCCATCTTGAAGTCGCCGACGGTCGGAGGCGGAACGTTGGCCGGTTCGGGGCGGGGGACTGCTGCGTCGATCGCGAGCTCGGCGGCGCTGGCGCGCGGCGTGGTCGACTGGGCCGCCAGGGCTGAGGTCGCGGACACCGTGAGGAAAGTTGCCGCGACGGCCATCAGCACGCGGTCAAATCCTGCACGATTCGTCGAACAGTCACGCATCGTCGCACCCCCTTGGGCGAACTGCCCCGGCATGGAACAGTCGTTAGGTATCGTTCGTCACGGCTTGCGCGGGAAGCGCCGGCTCGATCGGTTTCTCAGTCGTACGCCTGCACGCCACGGTTCAAACGCAGACGATACATGTGCCCCTCTCATGCAGCCAGCGCCATGCGGGACAGCTCACGACAAACTGACATCAAACTACCCGTTTGCATTCGGGTCGCGTGGTTTTGCCACGCTCCCCGCCATTTGTCTGTCACCGCCAAGCCACGGTTCAAAAGCTTCCGAACGATGGATGTCGTTGGTTTGCCACGATCTTTGCCACGCGGGCGCCATAATCGCCCGCCGGCCGTCCGCTCAGTTCGCGTCCCCTTCGGCCGGGTCGTTGGCGGCAGCCTCATCGAGCTTGCGGTAGAGTGTAGAGCGGCCGATCTTGAGCCGGCGCGCGACTTCCGACATCTGACCGCGATAATGCGAGATCGCGAAACGGATGATCTCGTTTTCCATGTCATCGAGCGGGCGCACCTCGCCGGTGGCGGTCAGCATCGGAAGGCTGCCGGCAGTGGCGAGCGGCGCAATCGGTATATCACTACCCGAAACCATGGCGGGCGCCGTCGATGGCGCGACGATCAACGGTTCGCTGTGCGCCAACTGGCCGTCCGGGACGACCTGGCCGGCGGTGTGCGGGAAATCCGACAGGCCGAGCTGGTCGCTCTCGCTCATGACGACGGCGCGATACACCGTGTTCTCGAGCTGGCGGATGTTGCCGGGCCAATCGAGCTGCGCGAGGTGGGCCACGGCCTCGCCGCTGATGCCGGTGATGGTGCGGTTTTCCTCGGCGACAAAGCGCGCCAGGAAATGACGCAACAGATGCGGGATGTCCTCGCGCCGCATCCGCAAGGGCGGGATCGTCAGCGGCAGCACGTGCAGCCGGTAGAACAGGTCCTCGCGGAACGCGCCGCCCTTCACGAGGTCGAGCAGTTTGCGGTTGGTCGCGGAAATGATGCGGACGTCGACCTTCACCGGCTTGCGGCCGCCGACCGCCTCGACGGTGCCTTCCTGCAGCGCGCGCAGCAGCTTTACTTGCGCGGCCAGCGGCAGCTCGCCGACCTCGTCGAGAAACAGCGTGCCGCCGGAGGCTTCGACGAATTTGCCCATATGGCGTTCGGTGGCGCCGGTGAAGGCGCCCTTCTCGTGACCGAACAGGATCGATTCCACGAGATTGTCGGGGATGGCGCCGCAATTGACCGCAACGAAGGGTTTCGACTTGCGTTCGCTGGAGCCATGGATGGCGCGGGCGAACAATTCCTTGCCGACGCCGGACTCGCCCTCGATCAGTACCGGAATGCTGGAAGCTGCCGCTTTCTGCGCGGTACGCAGCACGGCTGCCATGGCTTCGCTGCGGGTGATGATGTCGGCAAAGGTCAGCCGGCCTTCGCGGCTATGGCGGATGCGCTGCAGTTCACCCTTGAGCGCCGAAGTGTTAAGCGCGTTGCGCAGCGACACCTGCAGACGTTCGAAGCCGACCGGCTTGACCACGAAATCCTGCGCGCCGGCGCGCATTGCGGAAACCACGTTGTCGATGCCGCCATGGGCGGTTTGCACGATGACGGGGATGCTCAGGCCTGCTTCACGCATTTTTGCGAGCACGCCGAGCCCGTCGAGGCCGGGCATCACGAGGTCGAGCACGACCGCGTCGATCGCCTGTGCATCAGGGGCGGTCAGCAAGGCCACGGCCGCATCGCCGCTATCGACGACGAGGGGCTCATAGCCGCACTTCTGCACCATGTTTTCAACCAAACGGCGCTGCACAGCGTCGTCATCGGCAATCAAAATGGTGGCAGCCATGGTTTTCCCCGCACTCTACTGCATGTCTCGAATCGGGGCACTTTCGCCGATGCCGATTAACGCACGCTTAATTGTTGGAAATGGCATCCTTGGGGCGGGGAACTAAGCCTTGGGGCGGGGAACTAGGCGTTGAGGTGTGGCCACACCTCCAGCGCCCCGCGATAGCACATGTCGAAGGCCACATAGAGGATGATCGCGAGGCCGACATAGGCGATCCAGCGGTGCTTTTCCAGAAGCCGCGCGATGAAGTTGGCGGCGAGCCCCATCAGTGCGATGGAAAGTGCCAAACCGAATATCAGGATCATCGGATGCTCGCGCGCCGCGCCTGCGACGGCGAGCACATTGTCGAGCGACATCGAGACGTCAGCGATCGTGATTTGCCATACGGCCTGGCTCAGCGTCTTTTGATGGCCCGCAGCGGCAGACACATCGATCGTGCTTGCGGCCGACAGGTTCTGCAATTTCGGTTGATGATGCGACATATGCAGCTCGCGCCACATCTTCCAGCATACCCAAAGCAGGAGAACGCCGCCGGCGAGCAGCAGCCCAATGATCTGCAGCAGCTGAACCGTGACGGACGCGAAGCCGATGCGCAGGATCGTGGCGGCCAATATGCCGATCAGGATGGCCTTCCTGCGCTGACCCTCGGGGAGCCCGGCGGCTGCAAGCCCGATGACGATCGCATTGTCGCCGGCGAGCACCAGGTCGATCATGATGACCTGGAAAAGCGCTGTCAGATGTTGCGAGGAGATTAATTCCAGCATGCGGGCCACTCCGTGAATGGTCCAATCCGACATCGCAGTTCGATTGAACTGCCAGAGGGGCCCGGGCTTGGACGTGCAGACAAAAACGACACAGTCAGACTGCGGAAAAATGCGTTCCCGTTACTCAGGTTGATCCGAGAGGGTGAAAAGCCTGACCATCTGATCGGGCTCGATCAAAACGGAGATGACGACGCCAATGAAAGTCAGGCTTGCGGCGAGGTCGAGCCACATGATGCGGAATCGGCCGGCCTGACAAAGCCACGCTGCTCCGGCCGTTGCCGCGCCAACCACGAACAGCAGTGTGACGATCGCGGGCGCCAGCGCGTCCGCCGGCACCAGATTCCGGATGGCGAGGGTCGCGATCAGCGCCGCCAGAAGCACGCCGACCATCAACTCCTTGCCATGCGCTAAGGGTGTCCGGTCGGCGGTTCGAACAATCTGACTGCGGTCCAGGAAGGCCATCGGATTCTTATTCGCGAGCTGGAATTGTGGTAGGGAACATTACCTACCCGGCAATTCATTCTGGATAGTTTAGTAATCATGAAACGAGTAAAACATCAAGATGTTTTCACTGAACGATCCCCGGGCAAGGCTGCGCTGGATGCCAAGCAATTGCGCAAATTGGCTGGGGATTGGCTAAAGCAGCGAAGGGCGGATGCCGAATTGTCGCAGGCCGATCTCGCGGCACGCCTCGGCTTGAAATATTACACATTCATCTCGCAGGTCGAGAACGGGTTCAGCCGTGTTCCAACCGAAATTATGGGCGCGTGGGCCCGCGAGTTGGGCCTTGAACCGGCCGCCTTCGCTAGGCATTTATTAATGTACTACGAGCCGGAATTGCACCGGCTGTTGTTCGGAGCGGAAAGCAAATGAGCGTGGTTGCATTCGAGCGCAAACAAGACAGCGGCGAATGGAGCGAAAAGGAACTCAGCACCCTTGTCGCGGCGCTCGGCGCAGCGATTGCGAAGGGCCCCGGACGCGAGTGGGAAACCGGCATGACGGAGAAGGGCGACGCCCAGTTCTATCTGCTGGGTCCACTGCCGGATCAGGCCTGCGAGGTATGCGTATCCCGGATCGGTGGGCGCTACATCCTGGAGGACGGATTGGGCCGGCTGTTGTTCGAGCATCGGAACCTCGAACTCGTGGCATTGCATGCCAGGGCCGCGGTCCCGTCGACGTCATGGCTGATGGTACGTGCGATCACGTTGTGGTGTGCTGTCCGCAATACGGTCCACGAAAAGGTCGAGCCGCTGCTCGTTGAGGGCGAAGAGTTGTTTGTCCAGTTTGTACCGCAGCTTGCGGCTTTCGCCTGATCTCGCAAGCCCATTTCCCGATGACCTCCCCAATTTGAAAGTGCCATAGCGTGAAATCTGCGACCTCCCGAGCCGGCAAGACGTCCCGCAAGCCCGCCATGGGCAGCAAGGCGGCCACAGCGAAATCCAAAACCGGCAAATTGCCGGAATGGAACCTCGCCGATCTTTATTCCGGTATCGACGCGGCCGAAATCGCGCGCGATCTGCAAAAGATGGATGCCGACTGCGTCGCGTTTGAAACGGATTACAAGGGCAGGCTAGCGGAAGGCGTCGCCCGCGATGATGGCGGCCTTTGGCTCGCCGCGGCGGTCAGGCGTTACGAGGCGATCGACGATCTCGCCGGCCGGCTCGGCTCCTATGCCGGCCTCGTTCATGCCGGCGACAGCGTCGATCCCGTGATCTCCAAATTCTATGGCGACATTTCCGAGCGGCTCACGGCGGCTTCGCTGCATCTCCTGTTCTTTGCGCTGGAACTCAACCGCATCGAGGATGCCGTGATCGAGCGCGCGATGCAGGCGCCGGACCTTGGGCATTACCGTCCGTGGATCGAGGATCTGCGCAAGGACAAGCCGTATCAGCTCGAAGACCGCGTCGAGCAGCTGTTTCACGAAAAATCCCAGAGCGGCTATGCCGCCTGGAACCGGCTGTTCGACCAGACCATCTCCGGCCTGCGCTTCAAGGTGGGGGCCAAGGAACTCGCGATCGAGCCGACGCTCAATCTGCTGCAGGACCGCGCGCCGGAAAAGCGCAAGGCTGCGGGACAGGCGCTGGCCAAGACCTTCAAGGACAATGAGCGGACCTTTGCGCTCATCACCAACACGCTCGCCAAGGACAAGGAGATTTCCGACCGCTGGCGCGGTTTCCAGGATGTCGCGGATTCCCGTCACCTGAACAACCGCGTCGAACGCGAGGTCGTCGATGCCCTGGTCGGCTCGGTTCGCGCAGCCTATCCGCGGCTTTCGCATCGTTATTACAATCTGAAAGCCGGCTGGTTCAAAAAGAAGAAGCTCGCGCATTGGGACCGCAACGCGCCGCTGCCGTTTGCCGCGACCGGCACGATCGGCTGGGCCGAGGCGCAGAAGATGGTGCTGACGGCGTATCGCGGCTTCTCCACCGAGATGGCGGCGATCGCGGAACGTTTCTTTACCGATCGCTGGATCGATGCGCCGGTGCGGCCCGGCAAGGCGCCGGGCGCGTTCTCGCACCCGACCACCCCATCGGCGCATCCCTATGTGCTGATGAACTACCAGGGCAAGCCGCGCGACGTGATGACGCTGGCGCACGAGCTCGGCCATGGCGTGCACCAGGTGCTGGCGGCCAAAAATGGAGCGCTGATGGCGCCGACGCCGCTGACGCTGGCGGAGACGGCCAGCGTGTTCGGTGAAATGCTGACCTTCAAGCGGCTGTTGTCGCAGACCAAAAACGCCAAGCAGCGCCAGGCGCTGCTCGCCGGCAAGGTCGAGGACATGATCAACACTGTGGTGCGGCAGATCGCGTTCTATTCGTTCGAGCGCGCCGTGCACACCGAGCGCAAGAACGGCGAACTGACCGCCGAGCGCATCGGCCAGATCTGGCTCAGCGTGCAGGGTGAAAGCCTCGGGCCGGCCATCGACATCCGCCCGGGCTACGAGAATTTCTGGATGTACATCCCGCACTTCATCCATTCGCCGTTCTACGTTTACGCCTACGCGTTCGGCGATTGCCTGGTGAACTCGCTTTACGCGGTCTACGAGAATGCCTCCGAGGGTTTTGCCGAGCGCTACCTCGCCATGCTCGCGGCCGGCGGCACCAAGCATTATTCCGAACTGCTGAAGCCGTTCGGGCTTGATGCCAAGGACCCCAAATTCTGGGACGGCGGGCTGTCGGTCATATCAGGCATGATCGACGAGTTGGAGACGATGGGCTGACGGGGCGCCCGCGGCCACGAAACGGATTTGTGATGGGCGCGGACACAATTTCAGCCGCCGTCGCCCTCCATGATGACGGTGACGACAGGAGGGGAGTGCCCCATGATCGACACCCCGACGCGGCGCGATGTACTTGGAGCGGGAGTCTTCGCTGCCGGTTCGCTGCTCATGGCCGATGGCAGCGTGGCTCAGGCCCCGCTTGCCCCCACGCCCGCATGCCACGACGGCGACGACGCCACCGTGCCGCAAACCGAAGGCCCATACTTCAAGCCGTCGTCGCCTGAGCGAACCGAGCTGTTCGAAGAGGGCATGGCGGGGCAGCCGATCGAACTGGTTGGCTTGGTGCTCAGTCGCGCCTGCAAACCGCTCGCCGGCGCCTTGCTGGATTTCTGGCAGGCCGACGACAAGGGCCGCTACGACAATTCCGGCTTCCGCCTGCGCGGCCATCAGTTCTCCGACGCGGAAGGGCGCTATCGATTGCGCAGCATCGTGCCCGGCATCTATCCGGGCCGCACGCGCCACATCCATGTGAAGGTGCAGCCGCGCGGTGGTCCCGTGTTGACGACCCAGCTCTATTTCCCCGGCGAGTCAAAAAACCGCTCCGACAGCCTGTTCCGCAAGGACTTGCAGATACGCACGGCCAAGAACGCAGGCTGGCTGGCCGGGCGTTTCGACTTCGTGCTCGGATAGAGCGTCAATTGCCGCGGGCGACATTACGTCCAAGCGTGCCAGGTCCGGCAGCGGGTTCGTTGACGTCGACAAAACCCAGCATCGCGCCGAGGCGATTGGTTGCGGGCTGATCGAAGCCGACCGCGCCTTCGAAGCTCGCCGGATTGCGGAAGGTGCCGAACAGCATATCCCAGATCGGCAGGTCGCCGTAATTATAGGCGTGCACGTCGCGCTGGTGATGGATGCAATGGGCTTCCGGCCGCTGGATGATGAAGCCGAGCCATTGCGGCGTGCGGATGTTCATGTGCTGGAAATAGCCGTAGAAGGCGGCGATGTAGCCGGTAAGCGCGGCGGCGACCGGATCGAGCCCGAGCACCAGCGTCGTCACGAGCGCGCCGATCAGGAGAAAGGCCACCGTCTCCAGCGGATGGAATAGTGCGGCGCCGGACATATCGACCCGCTGCGGGCTGTGGTGGATCTGGTGGAACAGCCGCCACATCGGCGAAAACGTGTGCGCGCTGCGGTGCCAGGCGTAGCTCGCGAGCGAGACCACGGCATAGCCGAGCACGGCGCCGCCGACCACGCCGAGGCTTTCCAGATTGATCAGGCGGTGCGCCGCCAGCCAATGCTCCGGGATCACCAGCGGCGTCAGCGTGGCAAGCAGCCCCTGCACCGTCAGGAAGCAGAAGCCCTTCAAGCGCCAGTAAGGGATTGGTGGAAACTTTCGCGCCGGAAACAGCGACTCGATCCCGAGCATGAGCAGATAGGTCACCGGCACCAACAATCCGAAAATATCGATGGCCGACATGGAAGCTCTCCTGCCTTACAGCGTAAGTCTATTTTCCTCATACAGCCTTCCAGTGTAAGGTTGCAAGAGATTCGAGGACTCCCGCTTGATCACAAAGATGAAATCCAAAGCGCCTTCAAAGCCGCTCGCCAGCGCAAAGCCGAAGCGTCCCGCCGGTGCCTGGCGGGGCCGGGAACAGGGGAGGCCAGGGGCGGGGCTGTCGCGGGAACGGATCGCGGCGGCGGCGCTGGCGCTGGTCGATCGCGAGGGGCTGACCGCGCTCTCAACGCGACGGCTCGGCGACGAACTCGGCTGCGAGGCCATGAGCATCTATCACCACTTCCCGAACAAGGCGCATCTGATGGACGCGCTTGTCGATCTGATGCTGGCCGAGGCGCGCGTGGCGGCGGCAGGCGAGGGGGATTGGCTCGAACGCCTGCGCAGGACTGCGCACAGCTTTCGCGCGATGGCGCTAAAGCATCCCCAATTCTTTCCGTTCTTTGCCGTGCACCGCCTCAACACCCGCGCCGGTGTCGCTTTCGTCAACGGCGTCATTGGCATCCTGCGCGAGGCGGGGTTTTCCGACGGCGACGCCGCGCGCTATTTCCGCGAGATCGGCTATTACCTGACCGGCGCGGCGCTGGATGAAACCGCCGGCTACGCCAAGGGCCCGTCAGCGGCCGAGCCGGTGTCCGACGCGACGATTCTCACTGAGTTCAAACACCTTGCGGCGGCGGCGCCTTACTTTCAGCCTGGGCATTTCCAGGCCACGTTTGAGACCGGTCTTGAAATCCTGCTGGAGGGAATCCGGCGGGCGAAGGAGGGCGGATAGGTCGGCGCGGTGTAATACATTTGTTGAACATGCCGAGAAGGTGTGTTATACATTTTGTATAACGGAGCTCGTGCGATGACCAAAGCCCCTCGCGGCATGGAAGAGGCCTCTCGCGAATACAAGCTTGAGGACACTGCCCTTCAAATTCGAAAGATTGGCAATTCGGTTGGTGTGATCCTGCCGAAAGAGCTTCTTGCCCGGCTCAATCTCAAGGAGGGGGACAAGTTCTATCCGGTCGAACAACCGGATGGCAGCCTGCGGCTTTCGCCGTTCAACCCCAAACACGCGCGGACCATGGAAATAGCCCGCAAGGTCATGCACGAATATCGCGATACGTTTGCAGCGCTTGCAAAATGAGTGAGCCAATTTGGCTCGATGTCGATGAAGTCATCGATATGCATGCCGAGCAACTGGCAATATTCGGCGGACCGGAAGGCATTCGGGATCATGGCCTTCTCGAGTCGGCGGTTTTGCGGCCAGTCAACCAATGGAATTACGGACAGACGGATATGGCTGCGCTCGCCGCAGCCTATGCCTTCGGTCTTGCGCGCAACCATGCCTTTGTGGACGGCAACAAGCGCATCGCGTTCCACGCCATGATGGTCTTCTTGCGGGGCAACGACATACCCTTTGCGCCCGACCCGGCGCACGCCACGGCCATCATCCTCTCCCTCGCCGCAGGCGAGGTCAGCGAGGAAAGCCTGACCCGCTGGATCCGGGATAATTGGCCTTCCGAATGACCCGATAGGCAGGGGGCCGTTGCCCTCCCAAACGCTTTGCGGTAATTGCACGCGAGAAACGCGGATTTTTGACTGGGGATACCGATGGCAGACCATAACGAAGTGGCCTACACGACCGCTGACGGCAACGACTATGTGGCCCATGAGCAGACCTATGAAGGGTTCATCATGCTGGTCAAATACGGCACGGCCGCCGTCGTGATCATCGTCGCCCTGATGGGCTACTTCCTGACCTGACGCGTCGCTGCCTGCACCGCCGCGCCGGCGGTGGCCAGAAATAGCACGCATGCCGGTTGCGAAACCGGTATCCAACTAAGCGAAAAAGACGCTAGTTTGATTGCGCGCGCGCCTGCCGCGCCGGGGGGCCCCATGAAGATTGCCGTTGCCAAGGAAATCGATCCGTCCGAACCGCGGGTTGCCGCTTCCCCAGACACCGTGAAGAAATTCAAGGCACTCGGCGCTGAAGTCGCGATCGAGCCGGGCGCGGGCATCAAATCGGGCCTGCCGGATTCCGAATTCACCGCCGTCGGCGCCACCGTCAGCGCTGACGCGTTGAAGGACGCCGACATCATCATCAAGGTGAAACGGCCGGAAGCCTCCGAGCTTTCGCAATACAAGCGCGGCGCGCTGGTGATCGCCATCATGGACCCCTACGGCAACGAAGCGGCGTTGAAGACGATCGCGGATGCCGGCGTCTCGGCCTTTGCGATGGAATTGATGCCGCGCATTACGCGCGCGCAGGTGATGGACGTGCTGTCCAGCCAGGCGAACCTTGCGGGCTACCGTTCGGTGATTGAAGCCGCTGAAGCGTTCGGCCGCGCGTTCCCGATGATGATGACCGCGGCCGGCACCGTGCCGGCGGCGAAAGTGTTCGTGATGGGCGTCGGCGTGGCCGGCCTGCAGGCGATCGCGACCGCGCGCCGGCTCGGCGCCGTCGTCACCGCAACCGACGTGCGTCCGGCCACCAAGGAACAGGTCGAGTCGCTCGGCGCCAAGTTCCTCGCGGTCGAGGACGAGGAATTCAAGAACGCCCAGACCGCCGGCGGCTACGCCAAGGAAATGTCGAAAGAGTACCAGGCCAAGCAGGCGGCGCTCACCGCCGAGCATATCAAGAAGCAGGACATCATCATCACGACCGCGCTGATCCCGGGCCGACCGGCGCCGCGGCTCGTCACGTCAGAGATGGTGAAGTCGATGAAACCCGGCTCGGTGCTGATCGATCTCGCCATCGAGCGCGGCGGCAATGTCGAGGGCGCGAAGGCGGGCGAAGTCGTCGATCTCGATGGCATCAAGATCGTCGGCTACACCAACGTCGCCGGCCGCGTCGCGCAGTCGGCCTCCAGCCTTTATGCCCGCAACCTGTTCTCGTTCATCGAGACGATGGTCGACAAGCCGAACAAGGCGCTCGCGGTCAACTGGGACGACGAGTTGGTGAAAGCCACCGCGCTGACCAAAGACGGCGCCGTCATCCACCCGAACTTCCAGCCGAAAGCCTAAGGAGAGAAGCCATGGAGCATGTCGCTCAAGCCGTCGATCCCTTCGTATTCCGGCTGTCGATTTTCGTCCTCGCCGTCTTCGTCGGCTACTTCGTGGTCTGGTCGGTGACGCCGGCGCTGCATACGCCGCTGATGTCGGTGACGAATGCGATCTCCTCGGTGATCGTGGTCGGCGCGCTGCTCGCGGTCGGCGTCCCAATGATCTCGAGCGGCAGCGGCTGGGCGCGCGGCTTCGGCTTCATCGCGCTGATCTTCGCCTGTGTGAATATCTTCGGCGGCTTCCTTGTCACCCAGCGCATGCTGGCGATGTACAAGAAGAAAGCCAAGTGAAATGGCGAGCGAGCGGCGTGCACCTCGTGGTGACGAAGACAATGGGGACCTGAGATGAACGCCAATCTGGCTGCAATTCTGTATCTCGTGGCGGGTGTGCTGTTCATCCTGTCGCTGCGCGGGTTGTCCAGCCCCGCCACATCCCGCCAAGGCAATTTCTTCGGCATGATCGGCATGGCGATCGCGGTCGTGACCACGCTCGCAATCCATCCACCGGCGGACGGCCTCGCCTGGGCGCTGGTTATCCTCGGCATCGCCATCGGCGGCGGCATCGGCGCAGTCATCGCCCGCCGGGTGCCGATGACCTCGATGCCGGAACTGGTCGCAGCCTTCCACTCATTGGTCGGTATGGCCGCCGTGCTGGTGGCGGCGGGCGCGTTCTATGCGCCCGAAGCCTTCGACATCGGCAAGCCTGGCGCCATTCACGGCTCGAGCCTCGTTGAAATGTCGCTCGGCGTCGCGATCGGCGCCCTGACCTTTACCGGATCGGTGATCGCGTTCCTGAAGCTGTCGGCGCGCATGAGCGGCGCGCCGATCATTCTGCCCGGGCGCCACTTCATCAACATCGGGCTGGCGCTGGCGCTGGTGTTCTTCATCGTCGGCCTCGTGATCTCGGGTAGCGCGTTGGATTTCTGGCTGATCACCATCATCGCACTGGTGCTCGGCGTGCTCATGATCATCCCGATCGGCGGCGCCGACATGCCGGTCGTGATCTCGATGCTGAACTCCTATTCGGGCTGGGCCGCCGCCGGCATCGGCTTCACGCTCGGCAATTCGGCGCTGATCGTCACCGGCGCGCTGGTCGGTTCCTCCGGTGCGATCCTGTCCTACATCATGTGCCACGCGATGAACCGTTCCTTCATCTCGGTCATCCTCGGCGGCTTTGGCGGCGAGACCGCGGCGGCCGGAGGCGGCAGCGGTGAACAGAAGCCTGTAAAACTTGGCTCGGCGGACGACGCCGCGTTCATCATGAAGAACGCGCAGAAAGTGATCATCGTTCCCGGCTACGGCATGGCGGTGGCGCAGGCCCAGCATGCGCTGCGCGAAATGGGCGATCTCCTGAAGAAGGAAGGCGTCGAGGTGAAGTACGCCATTCACCCGGTCGCGGGCCGCATGCCCGGCCACATGAACGTGCTGCTCGCGGAAGCCAACGTGCCCTATGACGAGGTGTTCGAACTCGAGGACATCAACTCCGAATTCGCGCAGGCCGACATCGCGTTCGTGATTGGCGCCAACGACGTCACCAATCCCGCCGCCGAGGAAGACAAGTCCTCGCCGATCTACGGCATGCCGGTGCTGCAGGTCTGGAAGGCCGGCACCGTGATGTTCATCAAGCGCTCGCTGGCGTCAGGCTACGCCGGCATCGACAATCCCTTGTTCTATCGCGACAACACCATGATGCTGCTCGGCGACGCCAAGAAGGTCACCGAGAGCATCGTCAAGGGGATGTAACCGTACGCAGGAAATCATGACCGCCCTGAAATGGGTCCTGATCGTCGTTTCGGCCGGTTATGTCTGCGGACTGCTCGCATTGTTCTTCGCGCAGCGCGCCGTCCTGTTTCCAGCTCCGACGAGTGCGCGCACGGCGCCACAAGCAGCGGGCTTTCCGGAAGCGGAAGAACATATCCTGACCACGGCGGACGGTGAGCAGGTCATCGTCTGGCACGTTCCGGCCAGGCCGGGCCGTCCGGTCGTCCTTTATTTCCACGGCAATGGCGATTATCTCGCCGGCTTCTTCGGCCGCTTTCGCAGCATCATCGCCGACGGGACCGGGGTCATCGCATTGTCCTATCGCGGCTATGCGGGCTCAACCGGTCAACCGAGCGAGCACGGATTGCTGCAGGATGCCGCGGCGGCCTATGCCTTTACGGCTGCTCGCTATCGCGCGGACAACATCGTCGTCTGGGGCTTCTCGCTCGGCACCGGCGTTGCGGTGGCGCTTGCAGCGGAGCAGCGGATCGGGAGGTTGATCCTGGAAGCTCCCTATACCTCGATCGCCGATGTCGCCGCGTCGGCATTCTGGTTCGCGCCAGTGCGTCTATTTATGCAGGACCAGTTCCGTTCCGACGCGCAGATCGCGCGGATCAGGGTTCCGCTGCTCATGATGCATGGCGCGCTCGATCCCACGATACCTGTTAGGTTTGGCGAACGGTTGTTTGCGATGGCGAATGAGCCGAAGCGGTTTGTCCGCCTTGCCCGCGGCGGTCATAACGATCTGGACAATTTCGGCGCGATTGAAATCGCGCGAAATTTCATCAACCTTGCAAGGGGGTGATGGCTACCTTGATGGGCGCATCTTGCGCCCACGAACCTGTTGGGACCTGATCGCATGAGCGCACACGGACCAATGCCGCGATCGGCCTGGATGTTCCCGGCGCTGGCGGTGCTGCTGTTTGCGGTGGCCACCGGCCTCGGGCTCAACTTTACGCCGTCAGTTGGCGGTGTTTTATTCGCGGCGGTGCTGCTGTCGATTCTGTTCGGCACCGTGTTTGCAGCCGTGCATCATGCCGAGGTGATCGCCGAGCGAATCGGCGAGCCCTACGGCACGCTGCTGTTGACACTTGCGGTCACCATCATCGAGGTCGCGCTGATCGCCACCATCATGCTCGGCGACAAGCCGCAGCCCGCGTTGGCGCGTGACACCGTGTTTGCGGTGGTGATGATCGTGTGCAACGGCCTCGTCGGCCTCTGCATCTTCATTGGCGGTCTGCGCTACCGCGAGCAGGATTTTCAGGTCTCGGGTTCGAACCTTTATCTCAGCGTGCTGTTCGTGCTGGCGACCATCACGCTGATCATGCCGAACTATACGCTGACGGCGCCGGGGCCGATCTATTCGGCGGCCCAGCTCGGCTTCGTCAGCATCGTCACCCTCGTTCTCTATGCCGTGTTTCTCTATACCCAGACCATCCGGCATCGTGATTATTTCATCAACCAGGCCGAAGGCGAGCCGGCCGAATCCCGACTGTCCAACCGGATGCTGGCCCTCAGCATCGCGCTGTTGCTTGTGTCCCTGCTGGCGGTGGTGCTGCTGGCCAAGAAATTTTCGGCGACCGTCGATACCGTGACTGCAATGATCGTGGCGCCGCCGGCCTTTGCCGGCGTGATCGTGGCGCTGTTGATCCTGCTGCCGGAGAGCGTTGCGGCGGTCGGCGCCGCGCGCAGGAACGACCTGCAGAAAAGCATCAATCTCGCGCTCGGCTCGTCGCTCGCCACGATCGGGCTGACGGTGCCGGCGGTCGCGGTGGTCGCCCATACGCTCGACAAGCAGTTGGTGCTCGGGCTCAATGCGCCGGAGATGGTGCTCTTGGTGCTGACCTTCGTTATCAGCATGCTCACCTTCGGCACCGGCCGCACCAACATCCTGTTCGGGCTCGTGCATATGCTGGTGTTCGCCGTGTTCCTGTTCATGGTATTCGTGCCGTAATTCCCCCGGAGTGAACCCGATATGCTTGCCGCCAAATCCGATATTCAGGTCGATACATCAGAAGTCCGCGTCACCGAGTGGCGGCTGCCGCCGGGCAGCGCTACCGGCCATCACACCCACGAGATGGATTACGTGATCGTGCCGGTGACCTCCGGCGAGATGACCATCGTCGCGCCGAACGGCGAACGCACCAAGGCGCAGCTCGGGGCCGGCAAATCCTATTTCCGGAAAGCCGGCGTCCAGCACGACGTGCTCAACGAGACGGCAGCCGAGATCGTGTTTCTGGAGGTCGAACTGAAGCCCTGACCACCTGGCCTCGGGTTCCGGGCTGTTTCCGGGCTTCGCCCTATGGCACCGGAATAGTTAGGCAATTTTTAACCGACCGAGCTGGTGTCGCCCGGCCTGCACGGGAACTGCTGAATTGCCACCGATCCGTCGCAGTTGATCCCTCAATGTGCCTCAAAGTTCCGGCAATTGACGGACCGCGGGGAGTGGCCGGAATGCTGAATTACCTGAAGAAATTTGCGGTGGACATCTTCCCCTCGGTGGCCGCGACGGTCATCGGGGCGTACATCGTCAACCACTACATCGTGAGCAAGCCCAGCGCGGACGCCCCTGCCGCTGCGGCGTCGACTGCCAATCCCAAGGGGGAAGGCAAGGCTGAAGCCAAATCCGATGCCAAGCCCGCTGAGACTACGGCCAGTGTCAGCAATCTCCCGGCCGCCGGCGTCAAGGCGAGGGGAATCTCCGAAAAGGCCATCATGGAGAAGACCGCTGCCGAACGGCCGGCGGTGGTCGAAAAGTCTCAGGAGAAGACCGAAGCAAAGGCCGACGCCAAAGAAGCAAAAGCTGACGCCAAAGCCGATACCAAGTCGCTCGATGCCAAGTCCGACGTGAAATCGGCCGAAAGCCCGGCCGAGGCCTCCGACCAGCGCCGCCATGCAGCAGCGCCGCGCGAAAAGGAAAAGATCAGGGTCATACTGCCGTCGCCCGTGCAGCCCGTGAATTCACCGGCGGCTTCGGTTGTGGCAGCCGCACCAGCCGCCCCGGTCGAGGCTGCGGTTGCGCCGGATGAGCGGCGCGATGCCAATGATCTGGCGCGCGCCGCGATCGAACGCCTGCGCGCCAACGGCGAAACGGCTCCCCGCGCGTCTGAGACGGCCCGCGCTCACGAGGCGCCGAGGGTTGCGAATGCACCTGCGGTCGCGAATGCGCCTGCGGTGGCAAATGCGCCCATCGTCGCGAATGCACCCGCGGTTGCCAATGCGCCTGCCGCCGTGAATGCGCCTGCGCTTCGTCCGCTGCCGCCGCCGATCATGGTCTCGGGCTCGCCGGCCGGCGAACCCCATGGTCAGGCTCCGTCGCAGCCACGGCCGCCTTATGCCGAGGCCGTCGACCCGAACCGACCAACCCCGCCCGCCGAGATTCCGCTCTCGCGCCCGCTTGATCTGCGTGCCGAAGTGGCCGAGCCCTCCGTGCGCGAACGCGCCACGGCGGCCGCGGAGGACGCGCTGTCGACCGCCAAGTCGATCTTCCACGCGGTCCTGCCGAAATAATTCTGGAGAAGCTAGCCGCCGGTGCGTGCGAGGCCGCTTCGCGCGGCTTCGTCCCTGGGGCGGAGCGCGAGCGCACGGCCGTACGAGGTGAACGCCTTGGCCTTGTCGCCTAGACGTTCATAGGTGACGCCGCGAGCCGACCAGGCTTGCGCGCTGTTGGGATCGGCCTGCACCGCCTCGTCGAGATCGGAAGCGGCTTCCTTTGTCTTGTCGATGGCGAGGTAGCTGGTTGCACGCGCTAGCAGCGGCTCGACCCGTTGCGGTGTCAGGCCATTGGCTGCGGTGAAATCCGCGATCGCCTGCTCATGCTGCTTGTCGGCCTGATAGATCAGCCCGCGGCCGTACAGCGCCTGCACGTTGTAGGGATCGAGTACGAGCGCGCGGTCGAATTCCGCGAGCGCTGCTTCGGTCTTGCCGGATTTGGCGAGCGCCTGGCCGCGCGCAGCGTAGCCCTGGGCGTCGCTGGCGCTTTGTCCGCTGACCGTGCCGGTCGGCTTCTGCTCGACGGCCTGCGGCTTCTCCTTGTCCGATCCCCACGATCCCAAGTCGAACGAACAGCCGCCGAGAGGAACGGTGAGAATGATCGCGAGCAGCGCGATGGGTACGGCCGTGAAGCGTGAAGCGCAGGGAAGGGCATTGCAATCCGTAACGGCCATGCAGCGGAATACTCTCGCTTGTCCAATACGGCATAGGTAACCCGATGGACCGCAAAATGCATCGGTCAAAATAGCCGCAACGTCCGGCGAAGGAGATGCGAGTGATCGAGCACGCCGCGCGCACCAGCGCCGATGATTCGATACTGCCGGATCTGCGATGGCGAAAACAAAAACGCGGGCCCGAGGCCCGCGTTTTCAACTCAAATCTTTTTAGAACACGCTCAGCGCGGTCCGCGCGGACCTGCGCCCGGGCCACCACGGCCGCCAGCGCCACCACGGTCGCCACCGGGACCGGCGCCGAACACCGGCTTCGGCTTCATCGGCAGCAGGCCTTCGCGCTGCAGCTTCTTGCGGGCCAGCTTGCGCGCGCGGCGCACCGCCTCGGCCTTTTCACGGGCCTTCTTCTCGGAGGGCTTTTCGTAGTGCCCGCGGAGCTTCATCTCGCGGAAAATTCCCTCGCGCTGCATCTTCTTCTTCAGCGCCTTGAGGGCTTGATCGACATTGTTATCGCGGACGAGAACCTGCACGCGGCATCCTCTTTCAATTGATCGGATAGGAATTCTGGTAAAGTGAAGGGCCGGCGAAAGGCCTGGCCCTTAACCCTGAGCGCGGGCATGTAGCAGACAAAACCGCAGATGTCCACCTGAGAAGGCGGTTTTTGGCCCGGGAGCGCCACGAAAATGCGCGGGATTCGCCGATACGGGCTCGATTTTCTCAAATAACGAGCCCTTCACGGCGCCTCCCTAGCATCCAGCAACGCAAAACATGCGGGAGGCGAGTAATGAACACCAAAAAATATACCGCTGAAGCGATCGGCACGTTTTGGCTCACTTTTGCGGGATGCGGCAGCGCGGTCATCGCCGCCGGCTTCCCTCAGGTCGGTATCGGCCTGGTCGGCGTGTCCCTGGCGTTCGGCCTGAGCGTCGTGACCATGGCCTATGCGATCGGCCACATCTCCGGCTGCCATCTCAATCCCGCGGTAACGGTCGGTCTCGCCGCGGGTGGGCGCTTTCCAGCGTCGCAGATTCTGCCTTACGTGATCGCGCAGGTGATCGGCGCGGTCGTTGCCGCGGCGCTGCTTTATGTGATCGCAAGCGGCGCGCCCGGCTTTGATCTGGCCAAGGGCTTTGCCTCCAACGGCTATGATGCGCATTCGCCCGGGCAGTACAGCATGATGGTCTGCTTCATCACCGAAGTGGTGATGACGATGATGTTCCTGTTCATCATCATGGGCGCCACGCACGGCAAGGCGCCTGCGGGCTTTGCGCCGCTCGCCATCGGATTGGCGCTGGTGATGATCCATCTCGTCAGCATTCCCGTCACCAACACGTCGGTGAATCCCGCGCGCAGCACCGGGCCGGCGCTGTTCGTCGGCGGCTGGGCGCTGGCGCAGCTCTGGCTGTTCTGGGTTGCGCCGCTGATCGGCGGGGCGCTCGGCGGCGCGATCTATCGCTGGCTCAGCGAGGAGCCGGCCGGCGTCGTGGAAGGTCTGAAGACGGCCTGATCTGAAAAAACGCGTTATTTCTTGCTTGCCGGGGCCACTTCGGTGACGTGGCCCATCTTGCGGCCCGGCCGCGGCGCGCCCTTGCCGTAGAGATGAACGGTGGCGCCGGGCACCGTCAGCCATTGCTCGTAGTCGAGGATATCGTCGCCGATCAGGTTGGTCATGGTGACCTCGCCGTGGCGAACCGGCTTGCCGAGCGGCCAGCCGGCGATCGCCCTTATGTGCTGCTCGAACTGCGAGATCGAGGCGCCGTCCAGCGTCCAGTGCCCGGAATTATGTACCCGCGGCGCAATCTCGTTGACCAGCACATGCGGTCCGCCGTTTCCGGCAACGACGAACAACTCGACTGCGAGCACGCCGACATAATCCAGGGCGTTGGCGATCTTCTCGGCGACGGCGCGCGCGTCGGCGGCCAGCGCATCCGATATCGCGGCCGGCGCGCGCGAGATCTTCAGGATGTGATCGCGGTGTTCGTTTTCGGTGACGTCGTAGCATTCGACCTCGCCGTCCGACGAGCGCGCGGCGATCACGGAGATCTCGCGCTCGAAGGGAACGAAGGCTTCGAGGATCGCGGATTTGGTGCCGAGGTCTTCCCAGACTTGAGCGGGATCGTCGCCCTCGCGGATGATCGCCTGGCCCTTGCCGTCATAGCCGAAGCGGCGGGTCTTGATCACGGCGGGAAGGCCGATGCGCGCGATCGCCGCGTGCAGGGTTTCAACCGACGACACGTCGGCATAGTCCGCGGTGCCGATGCCCAGCCGTTTGACGAAATCCTTTTCGATCAGCCGGTCCTGCGTGGTCTCGAGGATCTTCTGCGCCGGCAACACGGGACGCCGCGCGGCCAGCACCATGGCGGTGGCGGCCGGCACGTTCTCGAATTCATAGGTGATGACGTCGACATCGTTGGCGAACAACTCCAGCGCCTCGACGTCGGCATATTCGGCGCAGGTTGCGTTCAGCACCACGTCGAAGGCGGGCGAGTCCGGGTCCGGTGAAAACACCTGGCATCTGAGGCCAAGGCGCGCCGCCGCCATCGCCAGCATCCGGCCCAATTGTCCGCCGCCGAGAATTCCGATGGTGTCGCCCGGCTTCAGCTTCACCTTGCCTGAAGCCGTCACGCCGATCCCTCCGGGCGCTCCTTGACCGCGTCCGTCTGCTGCTTGCGCCAGACGGCCAATCGCGTCGCCAGCGCCGCATCATTCAGCGCGAGCACGCTTGCCGCGAGCAGCGCGGCGTTGATGGCGCCGGCCTTTCCGATCGCCAGCGTGCCGACGGGAACGCCGGCCGGCATCTGCACGATCGAGTACAGCGAATCGACCCCCGACAGCGCCTTGGATTCGACGGGAACGCCGAAGACGGGGAGTTCCGTCAACGCCGCCGCCATGCCCGGCAGATGGGCTGCCCCGCCGGCGCCGGCGATGATGACCTTGAAGCCTGCGGCCTTGGCGCCCTTGGCAAAGGCGAACAGCCGGTCCGGGGTCCGATGGGCCGAGACGATGCGCTTTTCGCAATCGATCCCGAGCGCCACCAGCGTCTCGGCGGCGTGGCGCATGGTCTCCCAGTCGGACTGGCTGCCCATGATGATGGCGATGGGTGCGGTCATCTCGTCAATTCTGTTCGGGAATCCAGAAACATAGGCCGATTATAGGGTCGGCCCGGGGCTCATCCAAGGCGTGGCAAGGGATTAGGAATGGACTATCCTGTCTTGGTGAATCCCGGCAAGCCTTGATAAGCGAGCCTGCACAGGGAAGGCCATGACGAAGAAAACCAGGGCGACCGCCTCCAGGGCCGGAAAACGCCCCAAAAGCGCGGCTTCCGGGCGAAAAACCGCACCGCGGCGGTCATCCACGCCGGGATCCCGGCCGCCGGCCGTGTCCAACGGCACCAAGGCGACGATTCGCCGGCTGAAGGCGCAACTGGCCCGGACGCAGGCGCAGATCGAGGAACTTCAGGCCTCCGCCGATACCGACTTCCTGCTGGGCATTCCGAACCGGCGTGGCTTCGAGCGCGAGCTCAATCGCGCGATTGCCTACATCAAACGCTATCGCGCCGGCGGCGCCCTGGTCGTGCTCGACGTCGATCGCTTAAAGCCGATCAACGACGCCTTCGGACACGCCGCAGGCGATCAGGTGCTCAAGGCCATCGTCACGACGCTGCTCGCGCAGGTGCGCGCTTCCGACGTGGTCGGCCGGCTCGGCGGCGACGAGTTCGCGCTGCTGTTGTGGAATCTCAGCGAGACCGATGCCCGGGCCAAGGCGGCCGCGCTGGAGGAAGCGATCGATCGCCTCACCTTCGAGTTCGATGGCCGCACCATTACCGCGGGGGCCTCCGCAGGCGTCTCCGTTCTCGATACCCACTCAGAAGCGGGCCGCGCGCTGGAAGCGGCCGACAGCGCCATGTATGTGCGCAAGGCGCTGCGGCGGCATGAGGCGAATTCTAAGGCGCGCTTCGCGCCGTGCCCACCATCAGACAAGCGTCGAAGAAGGTGGTGGGCACGCTTGCGCTTTGCCCATCCAACGAATCTTCGATCAGCGATCGCTACAACCCGCTGAGATCATCCGGCACGTTGCCGAACTTGCGCAGCAGTTTCGCGTCGCCGAATTCACCCATCATGGGATCGCCGCTGCGGCTGAACGCAACGGCGCCGATACTGCCGGCCATCCGCGACATCGTCTCGGCGCGCCGCAACGCGGTCGTCGGGCTCTGGCATTCTTCCGCGGCTCCCGCCATCGGCGTACCGCTATCGTCCTGCAGGAATGGCATTGCGACGTAATACGTGACATCGGCCATTGGTTCGCTCCGGGTTTGATTGATCAGGCAGCGTCGCTCTCCGCATGGGAGGTTCTCGCCGGCACGCAGCCGGCGGCGATTGCCGCCTGCAATTCCTCCAGTTCGGTTTCCAGATACTCGTTCGCCATGATCAGCGCCTTGATGGTCGAGCGCAGATTGCCGTCGCACATCGCGATGGCCTGATCGCAGGCCTGCTCGTAGCGGCTGTTGTCGGACAGGGGCGATGTGACGGACATGGCGGAACTCCCGAGGCTGGCGGCGGAGGATATGTTCTCTTTTTGTTCTCGTGGAGTCAAGCCGCATCCGCCAACCGGTAAGCTGTTTTTTTTGGACAACCGCCCGGCAAGATCTTCGCGGCGCCGGGCTGTGTGGATGTCGGGGAAAAGGATCTGCCGGAACGCGTACGGTTTTGGTGAACCGAACGAGGCGAGCGCAACGATCAGGCGATGATATCAGGCGTGATCTGGTCTTCGATGAAGGCGATGCGGTCGCGCAATTGCAATTTGCGTTTCTTCAGCCGCTGCAGCCGCAACAGGTCCGGCGCTGGCGACTGATGCAACGCGTCGATCGCCGCATCGAGATCGCGATGCTCCTGCTGCAGGCGGGCGAGCTCGTTCTCAAGCTCGCGCTCATCATCGTCGGTCATGGTGTACGTTAGCTGAAAGCGCGAAGAGGTTGCGAACGGATTGTCCTAGGCTGGCAGTGAATATCGTCCCTGCGAGGCCGGTCCGCAAGCTGACCGGGTTCCCATACTCACGATTGGTTACAGATAAATCCGAAAATATGACAAGGCGCGATTCTGGATACCCATCGACAGATTCGTCGGCTGGTGTACACTCACGCGTCCGGATCGAATCTGAGGTTCAACCACCGAGGAGATTTCGTATGGCAATACAGGCGCATCTTGTTGAACTTGAACGTAAACACAAGATTCTCGAGAATGAATTGCACGAAGCGCTCGTGCACCTTTCCACAGACGACCTGCAAATTGTCGAGTTGAAGCGCCGCAAGTTGATGGTCAAGGATGAGATCGAGCGGTTGAAGCATACCGCCAGCGAAACTCTCCACTAACAGTCCAGCAAAGTATCGAAAGTCACCACACGGCCGGGTGGGTGCCGATGCGCTCATCCGCCCGCACGTGGCTTTTGTCAAAGCTCCACCAGCGCGCCGACATGATCGGCGATCGCGAGCGATGACGTCAGTCCCGGCGATTCGATACCGAACAGATTGATCAGCCCGGCGACGCCGTGATCGGCTGGGCCCTGGATCAGAAAATCCTGCGTAGCGACGGCCGGCGGCACGATTTTCGGCCGGATTCCGGAATAGCTCGGCATCAGCGCGCCGTCCGGTAGCGTCGGCCAGTAGCGCCGGATCGCGGGATAAAAACGCTCGGCGCGGGCCGGGTCCACCGCATAGTCGATGCTCTCGATCCATTCCACGTCGGGGCCGAAACGGGCCTGTCCCGCCATGTCCAGTGTCAAGTGCACGCCCAACCCGCCGGGCTCCGGCACCGGATAAATCAGGTGTGAAAACGGGGCCCGCGCGCTGCAGCTGAAATAATTGCCCTTGGCCAGATAGGCGCAGGGGATCAGCCCGATCGGCATGCCTTCGATGCTGCGCGCCAATGCGGGCGCGCCCAGCCCCGCCGCGTTGACGAGCAGGTTGCAGGCAAGCGTCATCGGCGCGTCGCCGCCAGCTTCGATTTCGATCCGGCCGGCGCCGATCCGGGCGCACAACAGCGGCGTGTGGAACGCATAGGCCGCGCCGGCTTCTTCCGCGTCGCCCCGCAGCGCCAGCATGTAAGCGTGGCTGTCGATGATGCCGGTGGACGGCGAGAGCAGGGCCGCATTGCAGTTGAGCGCCGGCTCCAGCGCGCGTGCCGCCTCGCCCGTCAGCAACTGCAGATCGTCGACGCCATTGGCTTCGGCATGCGCCCGGATCGACTGCAGTTTTTCGGTTTCGCTTGGTGTCGTCGCCACGATCAGCTTGCCGCAATTGCGATGGGGAATGCCGTGGTCGCGGCAATATTGGTAGAGCGCGCGCTTGCCGCTCACGCACATCTGCGCCATCAGGCTGCCGGCGCGGTAATAGATGCCGGCGTGGATCACCTCGCTGTTGCGGGAGGAGGTGACGGTGCCGATGCCCTCAGTGGCCTCGAGCACGATCACTTCGCGGCCCGTCTGGGCCAGCCGTCGTGCGACCGCGAGCCCGATCACCCCCGCTCCGACGACGACGCAATCGACCTTGTCCATGTCAGCTTCGGACCTGAGAATCTGGCGTGGAAATCGGCGCTTGCCACGCTCGGTAATCATCGTTTCGTCCGCCGGGGCAGTCAAACAACCCGTTGGTTTGCCTTGAAATACGCCGCGAACGCCGTGCCGTTAGTGAAGCATTAATCATGTCAGGCCAATTGCCGTAATTTGGGTCACATTTTAGAATTGCAGGGGTAGTCATTTACCCGATCCAAACCCGTCAAGCCAGACACTCCGCCGGCAAACCTCGGGTGGGTAATGGCTGACAGGAACCGGCAGGCAGAACGGAAGAATTCGATTCCGGCGCAGGCCCTCGTCTGTCTGCTCGCCATTGCTGCGCCGTGCGGACTTGCGTGGGCTGCCCCGCCTTCCGCGGGCTTTGCCCCGGCGAGCTATATCGGCGAATACGATCCCAATCTTGTGTGGGAGCTCCTGCTCGGGGGGATCGCCGCCGTCTCCTTCCTGGTAGCGATCGGGATCTGGATATTGACGGCGTTGCGCGGGGCCAAGAGCGCACAATTGCGGCGCAGCGCATTCATCAGCTCGGCGCTCAACACCCTCAACCAGGGCGTGATGATAACCAACGCGCAAAACCGCGTGGTCTTCTTCAACGACCGCTTTCTCGAAATGTATGGACTCAGCCGCGCCGAGATTCCGAGCTCGATGACCGGCCGCGAACTGCTCGAACTGCGCCGTGCACGCGGCCTGGTCAATCTCACCGTCGAGGAGTTCGGCAAGCTTGCCCGCCGCCCGGAAGGCGTCGTCACCGAACTGCCGGACGGGCGATCGGTGCTTTCCAAGATCTTTCGCCTGCCCAATGGCGGGACCATCGGCACGCATGAGGATTGCACGGAGCAGCGCCAGCTGTCGCGCAAACTGGCATCGACCACCAAATTTCTGGAATCGGTGCTCGACCACGTTCCGGTCTGCGTCGCCGCCAAGAACATCGAGGACGGCCGCTATATCTTCGCCAACCGTGCGTTCGAGCGATTCTCGCGCTTCTCCCGCGATCACATCATCGGCAAGCGCGCCGACGAAATCTTCCGGCCCGAAACTGCGAAGAGCATCGAGGTGGCGGACCAGGCGGCGCTAACGGCGCCGGAAGGCTATCATCGCGGCGAATACGTCGTCGAACGGGGCGACGACAAGCGCGTTCTCTCCTCCAATCGTGTGGTTGCGCGCAACGAGAACAACAAGCCAGAATTCCTGATCGCGCTGTTCGACGACGTCACCGATCGGCGGTCGCTGTCGCGCGAGCTCGAAAACACCAAGAAGTTCCTGGAACTGGTGGTGGACAACATCCCGGTGTCGCTGATCGTGGAGCGCATCAGCGACGGGCGGTATCTGCTCGCCAACCGCAGCGCCGAGACCATTCTCAATCGCCGCCGCGAGGATGCCACCGGCCTGACCGCCGCCGACATCTTCAATCCGCGCGAAGCCAAGCTGATCATCGCGCGCGACGAGGCCGCGATCAAGAAGCGCGGCCTGCTCACCGAAGAGCACCCGATCTCCACCAAGGACGGGCTGCGGCTGTTCCTGACCCGCCGCATGACGGTGCTCGACGAGGCCGGCGAGCCGCAATATCTGATCAAGACCCACGAGGACGTCACCGACCGCCGCCAGACCGAATCGCGGATGGCGCACATGGCCTATCATGACGGCCTGACCGATCTGCCGAACCGCGCCGCCTTCCTGCAGGCGCTGGCGCAGATGATCGAGGCCTGCGCCGGCACCGACGAGGAATTTGCCGTGCTGTGCGTCGATCTCGACGGCCTGAAGGAAATCAACGACGTGTTCGGCCATGCGATGGGCGACAAGCTCCTGATCGAGGTTGCGGGCCGCATCCAGGCCTGCGCCCGTGGCGGCGTGGTGGCCCGGCTGTCCGGCGACGAGTTCGGCCTTATCATCGACGGCAAGCAGCCGGAGGCGGGCAAGGCGCTCGCCGAAAAACTCGCGCAAACGCTGTCGGATGAATTCGTGATCGACGGCAAGTCGGTGCGCACCGGCGTCACCACCGGCATCTCGGTATTTCCGCATCACGGCTCCGACGCGGCTTCGCTGCTCGCCAATTCCGGCGCGGCGCTGTTCCGCGCCAAGCAGAAGTCGCGCGGCTCGATCAGCATCTTCGCGCCCGAGATGGACCAGCAGATCCGCGACCGCCGCGTGCTGCATCAGGACCTCTCGATGGCGATCCGGAACGGCGAGTTGTCGCTGTATTACCAGCCGCAGGCCGTGGCGGGGGCGACGGTTGCCGCCAGCAAGGTCATCGGCTTCGAGGCGCTGGCGCGCTGGATGCATCCGGTGCGCGGCTTCGTGTCGCCGGGTGAGTTTATCCCACTTGCCGAAGAGAGCGGCCTGATCGTCGAGATGGGAGTCTGGATCCTGCGCGAAGCCTGCCGGGAGGCCGCCTCCTGGCCGGTGCCGATGCAGATCGCTGTCAACCTGTCGCCGGCGCAGTTCATGCATGGCGACGTGGTCAGCCTGGTGCATTCGATCCTGCTCGAGACGGGCCTTGCGCCCGACCGGCTCGAACTTGAGATCACCGAAGGCGTGCTGATCGAGGATTTCGACCGCGGTCTTGCGCTATTGAGGCGGCTGAAGGCGCTCGGCGTGCGGATCTCGATGGACGATTTCGGTTCCGGCTATTCCTCGCTGAGCTATCTGCAGGCGTTCCCGTTCGACAAGATCAAGATCGACCGCACCTTCGTCATGAATCTCGGACGCAATCCGCAGTCGGCGGCGATCGTTCGCGCTGTCATCGATCTCGGCCACGGCCTCGAAATGTCGATCGTTGCCGAAGGCGTCGAGACCCAGGAGCAACTCGGCTTCCTCGCGGACGAGGGCTGCGACGCGGTGCAGGGCTATTTCCTTGGCAAGCCCCAGCCGATCGGGCACTACGCCGCGCTGGTCGGCCGCAGCGCCGCAAACGACGGCGAAACCGCACGCAAGCTCGCCAGCGCCTGATTTCGCTAAACCGTGTCACCTGCGCCGGGTAGCTTGATCCGATGATGCCATCGGCCGCGTGACCTCTCGGGCTTTCGGGTTTGAGTAGACGGGGGCATGGCTTGCCTTCCTTTGCAGGCCCGGATATTTTGGCGACATAGCTGGTTCGAGATAGGGAGGGCTGCGCGGTGACGACATTTTTCCGGCACTATCGCCAGCGTGGCCCCGTCAACGCCCTGCAAATGCGTTTGCAGGGCTGACCAGAGACTTTTTCGCAAATCTCTTCCTGGTCTGCCCCCGTGGCAATGCGACGTCGAACGTCTGATCGTTCGCGCCCGCATTTCAGTAGCTCGCCGCGCTCCACCACGAACATCCGATGATGGCTGCATGCCCCGGACGTTGTGTTGGCCGGCAAGACCAGGGAACGACCATGACCCTTATCAATATTCGTAATCTTGGCGTGACGCTGAATGCTCCGCTGTTTTCCCGACTGGACCTTTCCGTCAATGCTGGTGACCGCATCGGGCTCGTCGCAGCCAATGGACGCGGCAAGTCCACGTTACTGCGCTGCATTGCAGGCATGGCGGAGCCAAGCGATGGCGAGATCACCAGATCGCGCGGGCTGACCATCGGCTATATGGAGCAGGATGTACCGTTCGCGCTAGCGGATACGCCGCTCCATGCGGCGGTGCTCGACATGCTTCCCGTTGAACGACGGGCAAGCGAAGGCTGGAGGGTCGAAATTGCCCTGGAATCGCTTGATGTGCCTGAGGCGCTGCGGCAGAGGCCGCTGAAGCAGCTGAGCGGCGGCTGGCAGCGGTTTGCCATGCTTGCCCGCATCGTGGTGGCCGAGGCCGATGTGTTGTTGCTCGACGAGCCGACCAACCACCTGGACCTCGCCAGGATTTGTCAGCTTGAAGCGTGGCTGAACGCGCTGCCACGGGATATGCCGGTCGTCATATCGAGCCATGACCGCGCCTTTCTCGACGCAACCACGAACCGCACCGTATTTTTGCGCCCAGAGCGGTCGCAGATATTTTCGTTGCCCTATACGCAGGCTCGCGCCGCGCTGGGCGAGGTGGACGCATCGGATGAACGGCGCTACCGACGTGACCTGAAGGCTGCCGAGCAGCTTCGTCAGCATGCTGCAAAGCTCAACAATATCGGCGTCAATTCCGGTAGCGACCTTCTGTTGCAGAAGACGAAGCAACTGAAGCAGCGGGCCGAGAAGCTGGAAGAAGCGGCAAAGCCCGCCCACCTGGAACGATCCGCAGGGACGATCAAGCTCGCCAACCGCGGAACGCATGCCAAGGTTCTGATTGCACTGGACGATGCCGCCGTCGCTACCCCCGACGGCAGGTTGCTGTTCAAGACCGGCAAGCGGTTCATCTGCAAGGGGGATCGGATCGTGCTGTTGGGGCCGAACGGGGCCGGCAAGACCCGGCTTGTGGCGATGCTGCGTCAGGCGATCGAAAACCCGGAAGCCACGCAAGCCGGCATCAAGGTCGCGCAGTCGCTTGCGCTCGGCGTTTGTGAACAGAATCTTGCTGATCTTTCCGATGCCGACACGCCGATGCACACGATTGTCAGCCGTTTCGACGTTGGTGATCAGCGTGCGCGCGCATTGCTCGCCGGCTCCGGCCTGTCGGTTGCGATGCAAAGCCGTCCGACCGGCCGGCTTTCCGGCGGACAGAAGGCACGCCTCGGCATGCTTCTGCTGCGGCTCGCCCAGCCAAACTTCTATCTGCTCGATGAGCCTACCAATCACCTGGATATCGAGGGACAGGAGGCGCTGGAAGACGAATTGCTGGAGCATCAGGCAAGCTGCCTGCTGGTTTCACACGATCGCAACTTCGTGCGAACGGTAGGAAACCGGTTCTGGCTGATCGAAACGAAGAAGCTGGTGGAACTGGAAGGACCGGAGCGATTCTTCGCATCGATCGGTGCAACCGGTTAGATGCGTTTTCCAGCGAAGTGGAGACCGGTTCGTGTCAAGAAAACGCGTCAAAACAAAAATCTAGAGCCCCGTTCCGATTCCATCGGAACGGAAAAGGCTCTGGAGCAGGCGGCTGGCTGTTTTTGCCCGGACTTGATTCATTTCCGGGAACGACATCCTCTTTTGGCCATCATGCCCTAGTGTAGTGAACGCACGTTCCCTACTGTAGCCCTTGCGTATGGCGGACTACGATCTCGCGATCATTGGCGGCGGATTGAACGGCGTCAGCATCGCGCGCGACGCCGCCGGACGCGGCTTGCGCGTCATCCTGCTGGAGCAGGGCGATCTCGGTGCGGGCGCCTCCTCGGCCTCGCCGCGGCTGATCCATGGCGATCTGGCTAATCTGGAGCGCCGGCATTTTCTTCGCGTCCGTTCGGCGCTCGCCGAGCGCGACGTCTGGCTCAGGATCGCGCCGCATCTGGTGCGCGCGATGCGGTTTGCTATCCCTGCCCATTCCGACGAACGTCCGGCCTGGCAGTTGCGCTCATGGCTCCTGCTCTACGACCGGCTGGCCTCGCGCAGCGGTCTGCCGGCCTCGGCGACCGTCGATGTCACCCATCATCCCGTCGGCAACGCGCTGAAGCGGCCGTTCGGCACCGCTTTTGAGTATTCCGACTGCGTCGTCGACGATTCCCGGCTGGTGATCCTCACCGCCGTCGATGCCGCGGCGCGCGGCGCGGTGATTCGCACCGGCGCACGCTGCACCCGGGCCGAACGCGGCAAGGAATGGCGGCTGGTGACGAAAGATCGCGGCTTTCGCCAGATCGTCACGGCCAGGGCGGTCGCCAACGCCACCGGCGCCTGGACGCCGTCCGTCGCCGAGACGGTGTTGCGCGTGCCGCCGCCGAAGGTGGCCGCCGTACAGATGGACCAGATCGTCGTCCGCCGCCTGTTCGACAGCGACAACGTCTATGTGTTCCAGAACAGTGACGGACGGCTGATTTTCGCAAGTCCCTATGAGCGCGATTTTACCCTGATCGGCACCGCCAGCCATGCCTTCAAGGGCGATCCCGCCATCGTCGCGATGGCGGCAGGCGACGTCGCCTATCTCTGCGATGCGGCGAACCGCTATTTCCGCGAGCGGATCGAGACGGTCGACGTGGTGCGCACGCTTTCCGGCGCCAACATGGTGAGGAATCCCGCAGGCAGGCTTTCGCCGCGCGACGGGGCGATAACGCTCGACTACGGACGCGGCAAGGCGCCGCTGATCACGGTTTTCGGCGGCGACGTCACCACCTCGCGGCTGCGTGCGGAGAGGGCGGTCACGAAGCTTGCGCCGTTCTATCCGATGTCGGCGCGCTGGACCGCGAATGCGCCGCTGCCCGGCGGCGATTTTGCGTGGGACCGCTTCGACAACGAGGTCGACGAGGTACGCGAACGCTGGCGGTTTCTCGGCGAGGACCAGGCGAGGCGTCTGTTCGCCGCCTACGGGTCGGACGCCAAGGCGATCCTCGGCGACGCCAGAGAGCGCGGCGACCTTGGACCGTCGTTCGGGCCGGAATTGACGGGCGCCGAAGTGCGCCATCTCATGAGTAAGGAATGGGCGCGTTTTCCGGACGACATTTTGTGGCGGCGCACCAAGCTCGGCCTGACCATGCCGCCAGCGGATCGCGAGGCGCTGGGGGCGTTCATGGCAGAGTTCATGGCGACGAGCTGCGCCGGAGCGAAGTAATCCGGCGCGCCGGGCCCTCAAATCCGCGGCGCTGTTCCCCGCGCCGCCCGCGACCATGCCTCGTCACGCGCCGAAGGCCTGCGATCGAGCCGGGCCGCGATGCGTCGGGCCGCCTTGTCGCCCTGACCCGCGCGCAGGCACGCGACGATCAGCGTGTCCTCCCACAATTCACGCTGGGCGTGGCTGCCGCCGATCCGCGCAAGTTCGGAAATCGCAGGTTCGAGCAGGCGGACCGCGCCCGCGTTATCGCCCTCCGCAAACGCGCGGATGCCACGGCAGAGGTCGATCGCACAACCGCCCGGCACCAGCTTGCCGTCGGCGGCGCGCGCTTCCAGTTGGGCCAGTCGCGTGTCCAGCGCATCGCTGCCAATCATTGCAGTGGCCAATGCAAAGTGAACGTCGGCAAAATGCGCGCCCGCCTGCGGAAAGTATGTCTCGCCATAGGCCGCAACATCCCGCCAATGCGGCTCCAGCCCGGCTTGGCCGGCGAGCGACAACCGCCACAACAGCGAGGCGCCGTCGGTGAAGATGTTCAGCGGCGGATAGGGCCGGCCTGCCGGCTTGATATGCTGTTCGTAGATCGCAAGCGCACCATCAAGGTCGCCTTCGTCGAGGTTGGTCAGCGCGACGTGCCAGGCAAGATGCCCGTGCAGAAAACTCTTGCGATCATGCGCGGGCATCCATTGCGCGAGAAATTTGCGGCCCACCGCCATGTCGCCCTGCTCGAACATGGCGTGCGAGAGGCCATGCGCGGCGTTGGCGTTTTCGGAACGCAGCCCCATCGCGCGCTCGGACAGTGCCCGGCCGGTGGAGAGATTTCCCGCTTCGGTGTGCGACCAGCCGAGGTAACTGACAAACCACCAGTCCTCGCCATAGTGCCGCGCGTGGCGTTCGCAGATCGCGAGCTTGGCGGCATCGTGGTCGGGACGGCCAGAGAACGCGTAGAGGCCGAACGCGCCGAGCAGGATCGACAGCACTTGCGCGTCACGCGGATATTCCTCGAGATGCGCCTCGGCGCCGGTCACGGCGACTTTCGGCTTGCTCTCGATCACGGCGGCCATGATCTCGACATGGCTTTTTTCGCGTGAGGTCGCGCCGGCCGCCAGTTCACGGGCCTGCGCCGCCATGGCGCGCGCCTTGCCGCCTTCCATATTGAGCTGGTGCAGCCGCGCGCGGCCAATATGCGCCAGCGCAAAACCCGGATCTTCCGCGATCGCCTTGTCGAAAGCGTCCTCGGCGCCGTGCCAGGCCGACAGCATGCAGTCGACGCCATCGCGGTAATGCGCCGCGGCGCGATCGGAAGCGGTGGTCAGCGGGAGGTCATATCTGTCCCGGTTCATTGTTCTTGTCCTTGAGGCGATGGCATTCTCGCGTCTAGAAATCGAGCTTGTCGCGGACGGCGTCGATGCCCGCCTTGGCGCAGGCTTCGTCCGCGTCGCCGCCGGGGGCCCCCGAGACGCCGACGGCGCCCAGCAGCGTGCCTGCCGCTTCAACCGTCACTCCGCCGCCGACGATCACGGCACCGGGCAGATGGCGGATTCCGGCCTGCATCATCCCGGGTTGGCTGATGGCGTTGAGCTCGGTCGTGCTGGTGCGAAAGCTGGCCGCGGTCCAAGCCTTGCCTGAAGCGGTCGACACCGTGTGAGGGCCTGCAAAGCGGTCGCGCAGCAAGACCTGCGTGACGCCGAAGCGGTCGACGACGGCGACCGTCACCTGAAAGCCGCGCTTTTGGCAATCCGCCAGCGTCGCGCGCGCCAGATCGAGCGCCAGTTCGGGGCTCAGCGATTTGTAGGTTACGAGGGCTTCCTGTGCGGTGGCTATGCCGGCAAGCAGGGTAGAAATCGCGGCCGCAGCCAGCAGGATCCGAGCGGTCATCATATTCCTCCGCGATCTGTCATGCCGCGAGCAAGAGCGGGCTTTCTGCGAATTCCGAACCTTACCAGAGCCGTGACCCGCATCCATAATATTGTGGCTGCCGGTTCCGGGCCGGTTGAGCGGATGCCGATCCGCCGCTAGCGTGCGAGCCACGACGGGGCTGGCAGGTGGCATGACCGGGGATTCGCCTGATATCGATACGCCGAAAACCGATGCGGCAGCAGCGCCGGCGGGGCCTGTTTCGCCTGTCGATGTGGCGGTCGACATGCCGCTGCTCCGGATCGAGGGGGTCTCCAAAAAGTTCGGCACCTTCCGTGCGGTGGACCGGCTCTCGCTCGACATCGGGGCGGGCGAGTTCTTTGCGCTATTGGGCCCGAGCGGCTGCGGCAAGACCACGCTGCTAAGGATGCTTGCCGGCTTCGAGACGCCGGACGAGGGCCGCATCCTGCTTGGTGGCCGCGACATCGCGCCGGTGCTGCCGCACGAGCGGCCCGTCAACATGATGTTCCAGAACTACGCGCTGTTCCCGCATCTTTCGGTCCGGGACAATATCGCGTTCGGGCTGAAGCGCGCTGGCATGCCGCGCGCCACCATCGACAGCCGCGTCGCCGAGATGATCGCGCTGGTCAAGCTCGGGGGTATGGAGAAGCGCAAGCCCGATCAGCTTTCCGGTGGCCAGAAGCAGCGCGTGGCGCTGGCGCGCTCGCTGGCGCGGCGGCCCAAGGTTCTGTTGCTCGATGAGCCCCTGGCCGCGCTCGACAAGAAGCTGCGCGAGAGCACGCAACTGGAATTGATGGAGCTGCAGCGCCGGCTTGGCATGACCTTCATCATCGTCACCCACGACCAGGAAGAGGCGATGACGGTGGCGAACCGGATCGGCGTGATGGATGCCGGCCGCCTCGAACAGGTCGCGACCCCGCGCGACCTTTACGAGGCGCCCGCCACGCGCTGGGTCGCCGAGTTCGTCGGCGACGTCAACCTGTTCGACGGCGAGGTCACCTCGCACGAGCATCATCGCCTGACGGTTGCGACCCGGGATGGCGGCGCTATCGTGGTCGCGGAGCCGCGCCAGCCGGTTACCAAGACCGTCGTCACGGTTGCGATCCGCCCCGAGAAGGTAAAACTGTCGCGCCGCGGCCCGGCGTCGGACGCGGCCAATTCGCAGGCGATCAACCGGCTCGAAGGCGTTGTCACCGATGTCGGCTATCTCGGCGGCTCGACCGTCTACAAGGTCAAGCTCGATTCCGGCGCCGTGGTGCGCTCGTCGATGGCCAACACTGCGAGGATGGACAGGGACGCCTATAGCGCGGGCCAGCGCGTGGTGGCCTGGTTCACGCCCGACGATTGTGTGGTGCTGGAGCGATGAGCACGCGCCGCATCTTCGCGCAGCCGGCGCGCTATGCGGCGATTGCGCCCTATGTCTGGATGGTGCTGTTCTTCCTGGTGCCGTTCGGCTTCGTGCTGAAGATCAGCCTGTCGCAGACCGCGATCGCGCAGCCGCCCTATGTGCCCGTGTTCGATTTCACCGAAGGGTGGGCGGCGATCAAGGCGGCCTTCGCAGAGCTCTCGCTGGACAATTTCAGGCTGCTGGTCTCGGACAATCTCTACATCAGTTCCTATCTTCGCAGCCTCGTTGTCGCGGTCACCTCGACATTGATCCTGCTGTTGATCGGCTACCCCATCGCCTATGGCATGGCGCGGTTGCCGCAACGCTGGCAGGCGATTGCGATGATGCTGGTGATCGTGCCGTTCTGGACCTCGTTCCTGATCCGCATCTATGCCTGGATCAATATTTTGCAGCATGACGGGCTGCTCAACAAAATTCTCCTCGCATTGCATCTGGTCTCGACACCGGTGGTGTGGCTTTCGACCGACACCGCGATGTATATCGGCATCGTCTATTCCTATCTGCCATTCATGATCCTGCCGCTCTATGCGACGCTCGCCAAGATGGATCCATCGCTGCTGGAAGCCGCAAGCGACCTCGGCGCGTCGCCGGGGAGGGCGTTCTGGCTGGTGACGTTTCCGCTGTCCCTGCCAGGGGTCGGCGCCGGTGCGCTGCTCTGCTTCATCCCGATCGTCGGCGAGTTCGTGATCCCCGATCTGCTCGCCGGCTCCGGTTCGATGATGATCGGCCAGACGCTGTGGCTGGAATTTTTCACCAACAAGGACTGGCCGGTCGCCGCCGCAGCTGCAGTCGCGTTGCTGGTGCTGCTGGTGCCGCCATTGTTGCTCTACGACCGGCTGCAACGCCGTCAGCTCGGAGGGGCGAACTGATGGCTCGCAAGGTCGGCAAGATCTCGCCGTTCAACATCACCGCGCTCGCGCTCGGGATGGCGTTTCTGTACCTGCCGATCGTGATCCTCGTCATCTATTCCTTCAACGCCTCGCGGCTGGTCACGGTGTGGGGCGGCTGGTCGCTGCGCTGGTATTACGAATTCTTCAACGACCGCGCCATGCTGGATGCGGCCTGGATGAGCCTTCGTGTCGCCACGGTATCGGCCACATCAGCAACGCTGCTCGGCACGCTGGCGGCGGTGGGGCTGGTGCGCGGCGAGCGCTTCAGGGGCCGGTCGCTGTTTTCCGGCATGCTCTATGCGCCGCTGGTGATGCCGGAGGTGATCTCGGGGCTTTCTCTATTGTTGCTGTTCGTGGCGCTGAACGCCGAGCGCGGCTTCTGGACGGTGACGATCGCCCATACCACGCTGACCATGTGCTTCGTCACCGTGGTGGTGCAGTCGCGGCTCGCCTCGCTCGACCGCAGTCTCGAGGAGGCTGCGATGGACCTCGGCTGCGATCCAGTGCAGGCGTTCCTCTCGGTGACCTTGCCGCTGATCATCCCGGCGATTGCCGCCGGCTGGATGCTGGCCTTCACGCTCTCGCTCGACGATGTCGTGATCGCGAGTTTCACCACCGGTCCAGGCTCGGCGACGCTGCCGATCCGGATCTATTCCGAAGTGCGGCTCGGGGTAAAGCCCGAGATCAACGCGATCTGCACCATGGTGATCGCGCTGATCGCGGTGGTGATCGTGATCGCCTCGCTCGCCTCGAAACTGTCGAGCTCGCAAGGCGAGAGCGCGGCGCCGCTGTAAGAGCCGCCGCCTGTTTTCGCAAAGCGCTGACGCCTCGGCTCTGAAGCCCTGGCCACGCGCCTATCACGAAATCGTGCGGGTGCCGTTCTATTTGAACGTGTGCCAGTTCATACTCCTTCGCTTTCGTTGCAACGCAAAAATGATGGCGTTTGTTTGGAAGTCGTTTCGAAAATTCTTGTCGGCCTCACGCAATTTTTCGCCTGCTTCGTCACGTCAACGGGAGAATTCATTATGGCCAAGTCCAAGAAAGTTCTCGGCAAGTCATCCTCCGCAAGACCGTATTCGGATCGCATTTGCAATGTGGTGCCTTCGCGCAATACCGAAACCGACTGGTCGCCGTCCGATGCGATCGCCGCCGGGGCGGTGGATGCGCAGCTTGCGGCGCCGCCCGCCAGCGTCGACCTTCGCCAGCCCTGGTGGGACATCGGCAATCAGGAATCGACCGGCTCCTGCGTCGGCTGGGGTTCGACCGACGGCGTGGCGCGCTATCATTTCGTCAAGGCCAACCGGCTCGCCAAGACGGCGAAACTGTCCCCGCGATTCACCTGGATGGCGTCGAAGGAAACCGATGAATTCGTCTCCAGGCCGGAAACCATGATCGAAGGCGCCGGCACCAGCCTGAAAGCCGCGCTCGATATCCTGCGCAGATACGGCGCGGTGCCGGAAACGCTGCTGCCCTTCCACATCCAGACCAATATGTATCTCGGCGACGAGAACGTGTTCTACGCCACGGCGGCGACGCGGAAGATCGCCTCCTATGTCAACATGCAGCGCAATTTCGCGAGCTGGCGCTCGTGGCTGGCGAGCAACGGGCCGATCCTGGTGGCGCTCAATGTCGACCACACCTGGGACAACGCGACCGCAACCCATGGCAACCTCGATACCTTCATGCCGGCGACCATTCGCGGCGGCCATGCCGTCTGCTGCGTCGGATATACCGCCGAGCGCCGCTTCATCATCCGCAACAGTTGGGGTACGGGTTGGGGCGACAAGGGCTTTGCCTATGCCAGCGAGGCCTATATCAATGCCGGATTCTTCAACGAGAGTTATGGCGTGACGATCTGAGGCGGGGAGCTTGACGATCCCTTGAGCGGATGGAACCTTTCTAAGCTGGCGCGCGTTGCCGCGCTGTTGGGTGCAATCCTGTTGTTGCACCTCAGCGGCGCGGTCGCCGCCGAGACCGGGAAGGCGCAGGTCATGCAGTCGCTGACGGAAGCGGACAAC
Organism: Bradyrhizobium sp. AUGA SZCCT0283; assembly: GCF_018130385.1. Lineage (GTDB taxonomy): Bacteria > Pseudomonadota > Alphaproteobacteria > Rhizobiales > Xanthobacteraceae > Bradyrhizobium. Next base: position 246,300 of record NZ_JAFCLU010000007.1, read on the forward strand.
GAGCGGACCGTCGAGTTGCGCGTCGGCGAGAGCGTTCGCCTGACCCTGCCGGAGAACGCGACCACCGGCTACCGCTGGGCGATCGACCGTCTCGACCGGGACGTCGTGGAGGAAGCCGGCTCGGAGCCGCATTATGGCGGCGGCGCGGTTGGCTCCGCCGGGCATGTCACGTTCGATTTCAGGGCGAAGAAGGCCGGCAGCGGCGAGGTCGTCCTGAAATACTGGCGTCACTTCGAGGGCGAAGGCTCGATCGTCAGGCGCTTTAGCGTCCGGATCAACGCCAAGCTCTAGATTCTTGTTTTGACGCGTTTTCTTCACGCGAACCGGTGTCCACCCACGGATCAAGTCCGAGGGCATGCTTCGCTTGCAAACGCTATCGCCGCATCACGACTTCACGGCGCCTGCGGTCAGTCCCCCCACCATGTAGCGCTTGAACGCGTAATAGATCGCGGCCGGCGGCAGCGCATAGATGAAGCCGGTGGTCATCAGCAATTCCCACGGCGAATCGTCGGCGGCCAGGAAGTTGCCGAGCGCGACGGGGAGCGTGATCTCGGTATCCTTCGAGAGCAGCAGGAAGGCGTAGAGATATTCGTTCCAGGCGAGCAGGATCGCGTAGGTGCCGATCGCCACCAGCGACGGCATCATCAACGGTACATAGACCAGCCGGAACAGTTGCAGCGTGGTGGCGCCGTCCATGGTGGCGGCTTCATCCAGTTCGACCGGCAGCTTGTCGGAGGCCTGCTTCAGCACCCAGATCGCGTAAGGGGAGGCGATCGTCACCATCGCGAGAATCAGCGACCAGTGATTGTTCAAGAGGCCGTAAGTGCCCATGGTGCGGTACATCGGCACGGCGAGGAACGCCGCCGGGATGAAATAGGTGAGCAGCGCGAGATTCATCACCCAGCGTCCGCCGGGCACGCGCAGCCGCGAGATCGAGAACGCCGCAGCGGTCGCGATCATCAAGGTCAGCGCGCCCGCCGAAAGCGCGATCACCACCGAATTGAAGAACTGGATCCAGAAATCGCGCAGGAAGTAGTGCTGCTGGTGGAACACGATGCTGAAATTATTCAGCGTCGGATGCGCGGGCCAGAGTTTTCCCGCGAACGCGTCCTCTTTCGGCGAGATCGCGAACAGGAACATGTGGTAGATCGGCACCATGGTCCAGATGAACACGGGAATGCCGATCAAGAGCAGTTTGGCTTCGGTGCCGATTTCGCGGAGTGTTGGCAGCTTCATCGCGACAACCGTTTCATCATGAAATAGACCAGCGGCAGCACGAAGGGCAGCGCGCAGACGATGGAGGCCATCGCGAGGCTGAGCTGGTCGAGCCGGAGATAGCGGATGCCGAGCGTGGCCAGCACATGGGTGAGGTCGGCAGGGCCGCCACCGGTGAGCAGGTAGACGCTGTTGAAGTCGCCGAGCGTCCAGATCATCGAGAGCAGCGTGCAGGTGACGTAGAGCGTCTGCATCGACGGCCAGGTAATGTAGCGGAATTTTTGCGACCAGCTCGCGCCGTCGACCTCGGCGGCTTCATAGAGGTCATGCGAGATCGCAAGGCGCCCGGTCATCAGGATCAGCGTCCAGAACGGCAGCGATTTCCAGATGTGCACGCCGATCGCCATGCTCAGCGCCACCGTCGGGTCGTTCAGCCAGTTCGGACCGTCCTCGCCGGTGAACTTGAAGATCAGCTGGTTGATCACGCCCCATTCCGGATTGAGCATGAAGCGCACGGAAAGGATGGTCGGGATCGACGGCACCGCCCACGGCAGGATGAACAGCACCGACAGCCATTTGATCCAGGTGCGCTGCTGGGCGAAGAAGCCGGACAAAAACAGCGCGATCGCCATTTTGATGTTGATGCCGATCACAAGGAAAATCAGCGTGTTGACGGCGGCGCGCGCGAAGATCGGATCGTGCCAGAGCGCGACATAGCTCGCCGGATGCCGCGCCAGCCACAGCCCGTAGCCGACCGGATAGACCACGAAGGCCAGGAACACGAGGATGTAGGGCGCCAGCAGTACGATGCCCCAGACCTGCGGTGTGGTCAGCCGGGCTGAGAGGGGCGGACCTGGTATTGCGTGATCGCCCGAAAGCGTGATTGCCATACGTCTACTCTTGCAGTCTTAGAACGAGATGTCGGCCGCGACTACGCCGTCGTCCCTGCCGAGTGCGCGGTTGCGCACGGAGCAGGGATCCATAGCCACAGGCGGTTGTTATTGCGCGAAAGCCGTTGACCAGCATCCTTCAAAACGACCGCCGCGGCGTATGGGTCCCTGCGTGCGCAGGGACGACGGACATACTTTTGCGGCGGCCGGCATCGTTTACATCAACCCGCGACCTGCTTGATGCGGGCGATCAGTTCGTCGACGGCCTTGTCGACCGGCACCTTCTCGCTCACCACGCGGTTCATCGCCTTGGCCCAGACGTTCTCGTTGTTGAGGATCGTGAACTTCCAGTTCCTGGTGAAGTCGAACGGCGTGGTGCCGCCGGTGAACTGATTGTACACGGCCTTGCGATGGCGGTCAGCCTGCCAGAACGGGCTCTGCTGGCTGGCCGTCGTCACCGGGAACCAGCGGCCGAGCGCGCCTTCGATATAAGGCCGGACGTTCTCTTCCTGCAGCAGGAACTTGATGAATTCCTTGCCCTCAGCCTTGTTCTTGGCGACCGTGAACATCAGCCCGGTCTTGACGTCGGAGCGGTACTTGATCGGCGTGCCGTCCGGCTTGTTGGGGAAGGAGGCGGTGATGATGGTCTCGTCATAGTTCTTCTTGCCGAGCGCGCGCTGTTCCGGCGTCAGCGCCGGGTTGTTGGCGTCGTCGAGCCATTTCGCCGCGATCGAGATCGTGAAATTGTGCGTCATCACGATGGTCTTGTTGTGGAAGGCGACGTTGTTGTCCGGGTCCTTCCAGGTGGTGGAGGAGGGCGGCGTGCAGCCCTTGATATAGGTATCGGTGTAATCCTTCATCGCCTTGATGAGGTTCTCGCGCACCTTGGGATCGTCGACCAGGAGCTTGCCGTCGTCGTCGACCAGCTTGACGTTGTAGGCGTCCATGAAGGTGTAGAACGACTGGAAGGAGTCGGTGGATTCCACGCCCATCGGCTGGCCGACGGCGTAGACGCGCTGACCGGTGGCCTTGCGGATCGCCGGCTGCACCTTGTCGCACCAGAACGACCAGTAGTCTTCCCACTTGGTCGGGATATCGCTCTGCTTGAAGCCGGCCTGCTCCAGCATGTCCTGCCAGATCTGGACGTGCATGCTCTGCTGCTTCAGCGGGAAGCCGTAATAGGCCTTCTTCTTGGCGACGTCGTTATAGAGCAGCGCGGTTTCCAGCGTGTTCGGCGCGAACGCAGATTTCATCGGCGTCAGGATATCGCCGAGGTCCTCGAGCTTGCCCTCGAACGCCCATTTGCCCTGCGCCTGCACGTCATAGCTGTCGGAATAGGCGACATCGGGCACGGTGCCGGAATCCAGCGCCGCCACCGTCTTCGGGATCATGTCCTGAATGGCGTATTGCGACAGTTCGACCTTGATCCCGGTCTTGGCCTCGAATTTCTTGATCGCCTCCAGAAGCGCGTCGTCCTCGGATTTGTAAAAGCCCTTGCCGAACCAGACGGTGATGGTCTTTTGCTGGGCCAGCGCGGGTGCAGTGGCGTAAAACAGCCCGACCGCAGCGACCGCGAGTGAAAGCCCACCTAATTTTTTGGATATCACGTTGTTCTCCCTTGTAACGCCGGCTTATTAACCGGTTGGATAAAAGACTAGCCCATGCGCGCGGCGCGATCCAGATGGGGCAAGGCAGACTTCTGTAGGGGGACATTCCGGGCGCAAATGCGGCAAACCATCCGCGTGTACCCCGGCGTTTTGGTTCAATCATTTTTGGTTCAATCATTTACGCCCTCGGATACCGAAGGCCGGGGGGAGGATGGCTGACCAAGGCGCGGGCCCGCGATCTCGCAGCGCAGAGCGCGCCCGAGACTTGGCCGAAGCTCTCGCCCAATGAGGGCGGGGGAATGCGGACTCGTGAAAGCAATGCGGGATCCACTTGCTGGCTGAGTGGCCGTCAACGAATGCCGCCAAGCCGAGGCCATGAATTGAACGTGGGCGTTGCATAGGACGGCAGAGAGCGACGCTGCAGGGCCGGCGCTGGGCCGATCTGTGCTAAGCTTCTTTCAACACGTGGTTGGTTGGAGTGCGCGGAGAGGATTGTGAGGCGACGTGAGTTCATCGCGCTCCTCGGCAGCGCGGCGGCGATCCGGCCACTCGGCGCGCATGCCGAGCGTCCGACAGCGCGCATCCTCTATTTCACATACTCGGCCGGCTACCGGCATGATGTCATACCGCTTTCCAGGACAATCCTGACCCAGCTTGGAAACAATTCGGGTGTCTTTGAAGTCACTGCAACGGAAGACATGTCTGAATTTTCTCCCGAAAACCTCGAGCGCTACGCCGCGGTGATGTTCTACACGTCAGGAGAACTTCCGATGCGCGACGCGCAAAAGACAGCTCTTCTCAACTTCGTGCGTTCGGGCCGCGGGTTTCTCGGCGCTCATTCGGCGACGGACACATTCTACACTTGGCCGGACTATCTCGATCTGGTCGGCGGCTACTTTAATGGTCATCCCTGGCATCAGGCCGTGACAATCGAGGTGGTTGATCCCCGCGATCCCCTGGTGGCTTTTCTCGGGAATTCATTGCAAGTCGAGGACGAGATCTACCAAATCAGCGACTTCGACTATCGTAGATCACGCGTGCTCCTGCGCCTCGACCCAAGCTCGGTGGACCTTGGCAGGACCGGCGTGCATCAGCGATTTTATGGTTGGCCTCTCGCCTGGACCCGCCTCTACGGCGAGGGACGCGTATTCTATACGGCGCTAGGCCACGAGCCGTCAGTTTGGCAGGACGCCCGCTACCAGCGAATCCTCACGAACGCCATCCTCTGGTCTATTCGAAGGTCGCCCTAGCAAGCAGCGAGTAGCAAGTAGCCCGCATGAGCGCAGCGATATGCGGGATTTAAAGATAGACCCGGAGGCCGCGGAGCCTGTCATCGGTCGCTCATCCGGGCTCCGCTTGCTTCAAAACGAGTTCGCCAATTCGATCTCCGCCTTCAGCGCCGTAATCCGCCGCTCGGCTTCCCTTGCCGTCAGGTTCTGCTCGAACAGTTTTGGCTGATACGCCTCGGCGCTGAGCGTGCGCAGCGTCGCCAGTTGGCGGCGCGTCATCGGGGCGTCGACCTGGTCGGGGAGGCGGGGCATTCCGGAACTCCAAAGAATCTTCGAATGGACCCGACTCTTAACTTGAAATTTGTTCTTTATTTGTTCTTATAGGGTTCAACCGCAGCGAGGTGGCCCCATGGACAATAAGCTCAACGAAATTCGCAGGAAAATCAAATTCTTACGGGCGGAGATGCTGGGCGCGGAGGACAATATCCGCAAACGGGTCAACCGGGATGAGGACTGCTCGGAAGCCGCGGTTCACCTGATGTCCATGCGCGTTGTCATGCTTGGTCTCATCGCCGAGCGGAACCGGCTCGGCGGCGAAGAGCGGCTGCTCAATGTCGATGAGCGGCTGAAGCTGGATGTCCGCGCGGCCAGCAGAAAACCCGCGAATGCGGCGCCGATGCATTTCCCGGCGAAAGCCTGCGGCGGACCTGATCCGGGGTGGGGACCGGCTCGCGTCAAGAAAACGCGTCCAATCAAAAATCCGGAGCCTCGTTCCGATTCAATCGGAATGGAAAAGGCCCGAGGCCGCCGTGAGCGATGAGACGATTCAAGCCCTGCGCCGGCGGATTGGCGAACTGGACCAGCTTGCGCGCCGGCTCGATCAATCCGGCCTGGACAACGCGCGGGCGCAGCTTCTGCTCTCGCGCAAGCGGGCGGAGCTGGAAGATTTCATCAACAGGGGCCAGCGATGTCAGCACCGCTCAGATGGTACGACCACAACGCGGATAACCCGCCGTGGATAAAAGCCCTGGCGGAGGTCCGCATAAGAGCGACGCGGGAAGGGTGGTGCCACGCGCATGTGCAGGCGATCATCGTTGCGATCGACCAGTATGCCGAAGCGGCGCTGGGTAACCGGAGTTATTTTCTCAACAAGCCGTATGGGGTTGGTGGCGGCAGGGGCGAGAACGTGCCGTAATTGGAGGGGTTTGTTGAATTGCAGCAAGTAGCCCGCATGAGCAAACAAGACCCTGGATGTCACGGAGCCTGTCATCACTGCGCGAGCGCAATTGCGCTCGTCGCGGGCGCGCATTCGTGCGTCCTGTTGGCTCATCCCGGCTACGCTTGCTACCAGCCGCGAATGATGAACCTTGGTCCGCCGTAGCCGCGATCGTAGTAGCCGGGGCCAGCGTAGTAGTTGTAGCCCCGGCCGGGGAAGTAGCTGGGGTCTTAGTAATAGCGCACGACATAGCGCGGTCCTCGGGTCCGCCAGCAGCGTCCATAATACTCGTTGCAGACCAGACCGACCTGGTCGACGTTGGAGGCTTCGGCGGAGCCGATCGTCGTCCGTTGAGGGGGGCGGCGGAAGCGGCGGACGCGAGCAGCGCGGCACCGAATGCGCCCAGTGCGATGGCCTTCATGGAGTTCTCCCTTGGGCGAGACTATCGATCTCTATGACGCGGTGTTCCGGGACTCAACCCTGGCCTCGAACACGGATTCCCGGAATGCTGGCCGTGCGGCAGGTCGAGATCAGCAAGTAGCCCGCATGAGCGATATGCGGGATCTGCGACAAGATCCCGGATGTCGCGGAGCTTGTCATCACTGTGCGAGCGCAATTGCGCTCGTCGCGGACGCGCATTCGCGCGACCCGTTGGCGGATCCGGGCTACACTGCCCTTACATAGATAGAAAGCTAGTTCGCTTTCGCGCCAGCCGATCCATTCGCCGGCACCGCGGCCTCCGGCACCGCCTGCCGCGGTCCGCCACCGGTAAACCGCTCGATCACCGAGCGCACCGCATCGCGCGTCTTGCGGTCCTTCACCGCATCGAGCAATGGCGCCGCGCCGGGCGAGCGGCGGATCAGGCTTTCCGGATCGGGGAATACCAGGGGATCGTCCCACGGGCCCTGCACCACGAAGGGCAGCTCAAATCCCTTGTCGCCGCCGGTGGCCGCCGAGGTCAGGCTGGCGACGCCCTTGAGATCGTATTCGCGGGCCGGCACGGAAGCGGTGCCGGTCAGGGTCAGGCGCGTCGTCGGTCCGTCGACGCGGACATCCTCGACGGTGGCAATGCCGTCGTTGAAGCGCACCGAGACCGTGAGATTGTCGTAGGGCGTCGAACCTGAGCGCAGATTGCCGCCGCCGGATAGCGGCCGGCGCTCCAGCCGCTTCAGGAGTTGTTCGACATTGAAGCCCGCGATCGCGCCGTCATGGCCGATCAGGGTAGCGGTGCCGTCGAGCGAGGAGGCGAGGCCGAACGGGCTCGAGCCGGAAGCCAGCAGCGAAACCCCGAGATTGCCGCGGCCGGACAGTTTTGTGATGCCGAACAATTCGTTGGCGCAGGCCTGCAGGTCGACATCGGTGAACTGGAACTGCGCCTTGACGTCGGCGATCGCGTCCGAACGCGCGATCCCGAACGAGCCCTTGGCGATGCCGCCATACATCTGCGCTTCGCCGATCGAGAGCGCCAGCGCGCCGCCGCGCAGGTTCGCGCCAAACGCGGTGTGGCCGAGCTTTGTGGGGCCGACCGTCACCCGCGCCGCCGACAGGCGCATGTCGAGATCGGTGGCGGAAAGCGAGGTGAGGTCGAACAATTGCCGGTTCCAGTCGCGGGCGCCGCTCGCAAGCAGGCGCACGGTGGAGATATAGGGCGTGAAATCGAGGTTGCCGGCGGCGAGCGTCGCCTGCATCGCCTGGCGGCCATTATTGGCAAACGTCATCACGCCCTCGGCGACGTTGCCGTCGAGTTCGACATTCACGTTGGTCAGCGCAACCGAGGCGCCGACGACATTGGCGCGCGCCTTCAGCGCGAAGCGGCCGAAGCCGCCGCTGCCGGGCACCGGCTGTCCCATCCAGCGCATCGCATTGCGCAGCGACAGGCTGTCGACGGTCACCGTGCCTTCCATCATCAGGCTGGTGCGGTTGGCGACCGAGCCGTCGAAGGCCAGTTTCAGCGGCGCGCTGACGATGCGCGCCTTCAGGCCCGAGCGGTCGCCCGACAGCATCGCGACGAAGTCGCCGGCCGAGATCGAGCCGTCGACGCGCTCGCCGCGCCAGTCGAATTGTCCCGTCGCCGCGAACGAGCGCGAGATCGACGGCCAGGCCAGCGACAGATCGATGTCGCCGAGCTGCTCTTTGACGTTGTTGGCGGCGTCCTCATATTTGAGCACGCCGTCCTGAATCCTGATTTCGGAAAACGACACCTGGTTTTCGGCGCCGGGCTTCATCGTGCGCGCGATCCGCTCGACGAACGGCGTCCAGTTGCTCTCGCCGCCTGCTTCCCTGATGACGCGGATATGCGGCCGCAGCATCATGACATCGGCGATTTCGAAGCGGCGCAGCAGCAATGGCAAGAGGCGCAGGTTCGCGGTCAGCACATCGACCTGCAGCGCGGGGTCCATGGTGCCGCCGCCCTTCAGCCCGACATTGTGAAAGGAGACGTAGCTGCCCGGAAACACCGAAACGTCGATCGCGCCCGACACGACCAGATCGAGCCCGGTGACATTGCGGATCTGCGCCTCGACCGCCTGCCGCAGCGCGTCGCGGTTGAGGAACCAGGACGTGCCGATCAGGCCGGTCAAAGCCACGCCGAACAAGGCCGCAACCGGCATCCCCAGGCGCTTCATTCCTTGGGCCATCGTCAATGACATATCCGGATCTGACTACACCGAAGTCGGGTTGTTGATTAATGGGCGCTGATCAGGGCAGGCGGTGCATCGGTAAGCCCCTGCCAACCCACGCAACTTGAAGCGTTTTCTTGACGCTTTCAAGGCCATCCCGGCCGGTTCCTGTGTGGAGATCACAGTCAATGCCGGTTGCCGACGACCGGATGGCCGGCCTACCCCGGATGCGACCAGAGGCCCCGGATGCTGACCGGAGTATTTCATGACACCCCGGCCGAAACTTGCTAATGTTTCGCTATTGCTCAGTACCATTGTTAGATTTTGATGGGGTCATCATTTGTCCTCAGATAATGATTTTGCTTCACCTCGTTTTAATCGCGCAGACTTCCCCGTAATCTCCGGTACTACTTCAAGATGCATTATTTCGGCGCTGATCCTTATGATATCTGCGCCGCCGGCGCTTGGGCTTAGTATCGAAGCCGCCCGGGAAAACTGCAGGATGACCGTCGGCAGGCCGATCGTTCAGGCCTGCATGAGAGGATCCGGCGGGGCAGGAAATCTCGAAGCGTGCCGCGCCAAGGCCACGCCGCAGGTCAAAGCCTGCGTGATGGCGGCGCTAAACGCGGCCAATGGCCGCGCCAACGTCGCCGTTGCCATCCCAACCGAAGCCGCGCCGAAAGTTGCGGCCGGCAGCGCGCTGCCTGCCGGATTTGTCGCCCCGCCGCGAACCATCACCGACATCACCGCGATCCTGGACAGCGAGAAGGCCGATCTCAAGACGATCGAGGAGTTGAAGGTAGAGGCCGATTCCCAGCCGACCGGCAAGGAATCGCGCGAAGACCTCGCCCAGTTCTATTTCGATCGCGGCAATGCCCGGGCCCAGCTCGGCCGACTCGCCGATTCCATCGCCGACGCCAACAAAGCCATTGAAGTCGGACGTGGGGCGGTTTCCGCTCTCATGATGGGAAGGTTGATTACGCTCGCTGCCCACCAATACTCCGCGGCCGGCGATCCCAAGAAGGCCTTTGAAGTGTATCAGCGGCTGCTTCGAGAGACATCCACCCAGAGGGGGGCCAGGGGATACTTGTTCGGTGCGAACCGCGCGATCGCCGGCATTCTGATCCAGATGGGCGATGTCGCGCAGGCTGAGGCCTATCTCCGCCGCAGCCAGCCGTTCCTTCAGGAAGCGCGGACCAGCGGCAATCCCTTGCTGCGGTCGGCGTACAATACCTACGGCCAGAACTGGGAGGCCGAAGTCGAAACCGGCCGCGCCATGATTTTTGAAGCGCGGGGACAGCATCGCGACGCCGAGGCCTCGTACAAGCTCGGCGAAATGCGCAGACGTGCGGCGATCAAGCCATTGTTGGGCTCCGAGAATCCGCCGTCCGAGTCCAGCATGGTGCTTGCTGTCGATTTCAACATCCTGAGCCAGGCCAGGGTGAAAGCGCGACAGGGGCGGCTGCAGGAAGCCGAGGTCGATGCGCGCCGCGCGCTGCTGTCGCAGTTGAAGAATCAGGGCAAGTACAATCCGGTCACACCGCGCTTCATCGCCGGACTGGCCGACATTCTGGTCGAGCAGGGACGTTACGCGGAAGCCGAGCAACTGGCGCGCGTTTCACTGGAGATCAGCCAGACCGTCGGCGTCGCCGAGGATTCTCTTTCGAAGGTGCAGCAGCTGTCGCAGCTCGGCGGCATCCTGAATCTGCAGCGCAAGGGGCGTGAGGCAATCGCGGTGTTTGCGCAGATTGACAAGGCCATCGCCAACTGGGAGCCGGCGCGGCGTCAGACCTTTGAGCTCAGCGGCGGGCGGATTTCCTCGCTCTACGCCTCCGGTCAGATCGAGGCCGGCATCGCCGCGGCCGAACAACTCGTGAAGAAGCAGCTGTCCCGGGTCGGCGAAAATCATTTCGATACCGCTTCGGCGCGCGGCACGCTAGCGGTCGGCCTGATGCGAGCGGGACGCGATGCAGATGCGATCCGCGAGTTCAGGGCGGCGATCCCGATCCTAATGGCGTCCTCGCGCGAGAACGCCGATGACGACGACACCACGGCTGTGGCGGCGCGCAGCCAGCGCCTGCAGGGCATCGTGGAAGCCTACCTCGCCATGCTGGCGCGGGAGAAGAATGCCTCCGCCGACGTCGGTGGAGAAACCTTCAGCCTTGCCGACGCCATTCGCGGCCGTTCGGTGCAGCAGGCGCTGGCGGCGTCGAGCGCGCGCGCCGCGGCCAAGGATCCGGCGCTGGCCGAGCTGGTGCGGAAGGAGCAGGACCTCGGCAAGCAGGTGAACGCTCAACTCGGGACGCTGAACAACGTGTTGTCTTTGCCGTCGCACGAGCGCGACGACAAGGGCGTCCAGGCGCTCAACGCTTCGATCAACGCGCTGCGCGCCGCTCGGCTCAAGGCGCGACAGGAAATCGGCCAGCGTTTCCCTGCATATGCCGATCTGGTCGCGCCGAAACCGCCGTCGGTGGAGCAGATCAGGGCGACATTGACGGACGGCGAGGCGATGCTGTCGTTCTATTTTGGGCAAACCAGCAGTTTCGTCTGGGCCGTTCCAAAGAATGGTCCGGTCGCGTTCGCCGCGATCAAGGCAAGCAGCGGCGATATCGAGAGCAAGGTTCGCAAGCTCCGCGAGGCGCTGGAGCCGCAGGCGGCAATGATCTCGGACATTCCTCCGTTCGATCTCAAGCTTGCGCACGAACTCTACTCGCTGCTGCTGCAGCCGGTCGAGAGCGGGTGGAAGCCCGCCAACAACCTGATCCTGGTGACCAATGGCGCGCTCGGCCTGCTGCCATTGTCGCTGTTGCCGACGGCGCCGGTCGAGATCGGCAGCGACGACGATCCGATGTTTGCAGGCTACAGGAAGGTGCCGTGGCTGGCGCGGACGCACGCGGTCACGACCGTGCCTTCTGCCGCGGCGTTGCGCACCTTGCGCCAACTGCCGCCCGGCAAGCCCAACCGCGGCGAACTGATCGCGTTCGGCGATCCTTACTTTAGCAAGGAACAGGAAGCCGATGCCGAAAACACCGACAAGGTCAGGGTCGCCGATGCCTCCGGCAACACGACGCGCGGCGGTCCCCTGAAGCGGCGCAACAGTCCAAAGCTCGAGGGCGTCGATAGCGCGGAGCTCGCAATGTTGCCGCGGCTTCCGGATACGTCGGATGAATTGAAGTCGATCGCGCTGGCACTGCAGGCCGATCCGTCGAAAGTTCTCAACCTCGGCAAGCAGGCCAGCGAGCAGGCGGTCAAGACGATGGATCTTTCCGGATTCAAGGTTTTGGCGTTCGCCACTCATGGCCTCGTGCCTGGCGAACTGAACGGCCTGTCGCAGCCGGCGCTGGCGCTGTCATCGCCCACCGTCACCGGCGGCGAGGGCGATGGCCTGCTGACCATGGAGGAAATCCTTGGGTTGAAGCTCGACGCCGACTGGGTCGTGCTGTCGGCATGCAACACCGGCGCCGGAGCAGGCGCCGGCGCGGAGGCCGCCTCGGGTCTCGGCCGCGCGTTTTTCTACGCCGGCACCCGCGCGCTGCTGGTGACCAACTGGTCGGTTCACTCGCAGTCGGCGCGTGAACTGGTGACGGACCTGTTCCGGCGGCAGGCGCAGGATCCGAAACTGACGCGTGGCGAAGCGCTGCGGCGGGCGACGATGGCCCTGATGGACGGCCCCGGCTATGCCGGCGCCGACGGCAAGACCGAATTCGCCTACGCCCATCCGTTGTTCTGGGCGCCCTACACGATTATCGGCGACGGCGGCGTGAGATAATGTTGAAGGGAAAAATGATCGTGCGTATCTGGTGCTTGGGGCTTCTGCTGGGGAGCGTTGCGGCACTCATTGCGGGAGCGATGCCGGCTAACGCCGCGCAGGTTCTGATAACGGCCGAGGAAGCGGCATTGCCGCCACCCAAGGGCGCGATCGCGACCGAGCGGCGGGGGATCACGCGGGGACCCAAGGTCGACGTCGTGACCGGTGCCGGACAGCTCAAGTCCCCGATGCGCCTGCAGCTGAAATTCGAGCCCTATGGCGGGGCGAAGATCGATCCGGATTCCGTCAAGGTGACCTATCTCAGGACGCCGAATGTCGACCTTACGTCGCGGGTCAGATCCTTTGTGCTGCCGAGCGGCATCGACATGCCGGAGGTCGAACTGCCAGCCGGCGAGCACATGGTCCGCGTCGACATCAAGGATACCGATGGCCGCGTCGGGACAACGAGTTTTGTCCTGAAGGTGGCCCCCTGAGCAACGCTTGTCCATACTGCGCGCGGGACAACCTGCCCGAGGCGCTGGTTTGCGGCTCCTGCTCGCGGGAGATCGCGGTACCGCAATCGCTGATGGCGGAGCGTGACGAACTGGCGCGCAAGCGCGATTTGCTGCGGCAGGAACTGGATCAGGCGAGGAGCGAACTCGAGGCGCTCCGGCGTCGCAGAAAAAATCGATCAGCCTGATGGAATGCCCGTTCTGCGCCGAGACGATCAAGGACGAGGCGATCGTCTGCAAGCATTGCTCGCGGGATCTGCGGATCGTACGCCCCGTCATCATCGAGATCGAGAAAATCGCCATCGAACTCGATGGGCTGCGGCGTGAACTCGACCGCACCAACGCCCGCATCCAGCGGATCGGTTCGCCGGTTCGATTCTACATCGTTCACTCGCTCGCCTATGTTGTGACCCCGATCATCCTGCTGGTTGCGGCTCACGTCCTTATCACCATCACATTGAACGTCACGCCGCTCTATCTTCGGCTCGCCTCGGTGATCATACCGCTGCCGTTCGGCCTCCTGATCTATGCGCGTCACAAGGTCGGCTTCCGCGGCGCCATCCTGGTCGGGTTCCTGACCGCGGCGATCGCCGTGACATGCATGCTTGTCGTGACCGGCATCAACGACAATGTTCCGATCGTGCCCGGGCCCTGGGTCGAATGGCGGGAGGTCATCGAATACAGCGCCAGCATCGCGCTGGCGTTCGTGACGGGCAACATCCTCGGCTTCCTGATCCTCGATGTGTTGCCGAAAACGATGACGCGGGGCGGCGGAAGGCCCAACCCCGTCGCCTACAAGGTCGCGGGACTGCTTGGTCCGCATGTCGGCGAGGAACATCTTCGCCGCCGCGCACGCATCATTCAGGATCTGATGACGACGGCCGGGCCGCTGGTGGGCGTGGTGGGGACCGCCGCAGGCTCCCTGTATGCCGGTCTCAAGGGCGTTATTGGCGGCTGAGCGCATTGACGCACCGCGAAGAATTCGCCTAATAATCCCGATAATGGCGGCTTTCCGCCGCTCCTTCCATCAGGTCCTATTTCCATGAACAAGGTTTACCCAGACGCCAAATCGGCACTCGATGGCGTTCTCAAGGACGGCATGATGATCATGTCCGGCGGCTTCGGTCTGTGCGGTATTGCCGAAACCCTGTCGGACGCGATCCGCGATTCCGGCGTCAAGGGTTTGACGGTCGTCTCCAACAATGCGGGCGTCGACGGCATCGGGCTGAGCCGGCTCCTGGAGACGCGGCAGATCAAGAAGATGATCTCGTCCTATGTCGGCGAGAACAAGCTGTTCGCGCAGCAATACCTCGCCGGTGAGCTGGAGCTCGAATTCAATCCACAGGGCACGCTGGCCGAGCGCATCCGCGCCGGCGGCGCCGGTATCCCGGCCTTCTACACCAAGACCGGCGTCGGCACGCTGATCGCCGAAGGCAAGGAAGTGAAGGAATTCGACGGCGAGAAATACATCATGGAGCGCGGCCTGTTCGCCGACCTCGCGATCGTCCACGCCTGGAAGGGCGACACCGCCGGTAACCTGATCTACCGCAAGACCGCGCGGAATTTTAACCCGATGATGGCGACGGCTGCGAAGATCACGGTGGCCGAGGTCGAGCAGCTGGTTCCGGCCGGCGAACTCAACCCCGACCACATCCATACGCCAGGCATTTTCGTCAAACGCATCATCGAAGTGGGCACCGGCAAGAAGCGGATCGAGTTCCGCAACACCCGCCCGCGGCCGGCGGCTTGAGCGCGACACAGGAGAACTGAAATGGCCTGGACCCGTGAACAGATGGCAGCGCGCGCCGCGAAAGAGTTGCGCGACGGCTATTACGTCAACCTCGGCATCGGCATTCCGACGCTGGTCTCGAACTACATCCCCGAAGGCATCGATGTCAGCCTGCAGAGCGAGAACGGCATGCTCGGCATGGGACCGTTTCCTTACGAGGGTGAGGAAGACGCCGACCTCATCAACGCCGGCAAGCAGACCGTGAGCGAGCTGCCCGACACCAGCTATTTCTCCTCGGCCGATTCCTTCGCCATGGTGCGCGGCGGCCATATCGATTTGTCGATCCTGGGCGCAATGCAGGTGGCGCAGAACGGCGATCTCGCCAACTGGATGATCCCCGGCAAGATGGTGAAGGGCATGGGCGGCGCGATGGACCTCGTCGCCGGCGTCAAGCGCGTCGTCGTTGTCATGGAGCACTCCGCCAAGGACGGGCCGAAGCTTCTGAAGAAGTGCAACCTGCCGCTGACCGGCGAACGCGTAGTCGACATGGTGGTGACCGATCTCGCCGTATTCACCATCGACAAGCACGGCAAGGACGGCATGGCGCTGATCGAACTTGCCGACGGCGTCACGCTGGACGAGGTGAAGGCGAAGACCGAAGCCGAGTTCCGCGTCGCGCTGAAGAACGCCTGATTTGGCGGTTACGAGGCGCGCATGACGAAACCGTCTGCGCGTCCCGACAACGACGATTTCATCACAGCACGGTCATCGGGCCGCTTGCCCGCTCAGTGATCGACGGGCTTCCCGGGGCCCAGATGGTACCGGCTGGAGAAGAACACCAGCGGGAGACTGTCGCAGTAATCGCACTCCGATACTTCGGCGATGAACAGGGTGTGGTCGCTGACGTCGATCGTCCGCGTCACCTCGCAGGCGAAAAACGCGACGCAGTTCGACAGCCGCGGCAGGCCGTCGACGATTTTGTAACCGGGATAGGCCTGGCGCGGCTGGCCCGCGAAATGTCGCGACAACGCCCTGGCCTGTTCCGGCAGCACGTTGACGCCGTAGCGCCGGCTCGCCGACATCGCCTCATGCGTTTTGCCTGATTTGACCGAGACCAGCACGGTCGGCGGCGAAAGGCTGACGGTGACAAAGCTGTTGGCGGTCATGCCGCAGACCTCGCCGCGGGAATGGAGCGCGGTCAGTACCGCGACCCCCGTTGCGAAGCGCGATGCGGCCTGGCGGAAGGCGAGCGGGTCGGCGCGCTGCATCTCATGCGCCTCACGCCGTGGCCCGCACCGGCGCCGGCGCCGTCTTGCGCTCGATCCAGGCATGGATGCGCTCGGCCGACGCGACGCGGTCCCATTGCCGGTCCGGATAGTTGAAGTTCTCGGTGAACTCGTCGGCAAGCGCCTGACTCTGGCTCATCGTGCCGATCAGCATGCCGAGCGCCTCCGAGGGCGGCCGCAGCATGATGTTGGTCCAGCGCGCGGCCGCCAGCACGCGGTCCTGGCGCTTGAGGTCGACCTTTTCGCAGAACCGCGCATCGAGCACGTCGGCGTTGACGATCTCCTCGCCGAGCACGAACGCGGCGTAGGAGGCGACGTTGGCGCCCTGTCCCATCATCGGATCGACCACCGAGTGGACGTCGCCGAGCGCGATGGCGCATTTGCCGCCGTCGAATTCCACCACCGTGTTGCGGACCGTCGGCACCACGCCGCCCTGCAGCAAATCGAGCGGCTGCGCGAGATCGAAGCGCGCGGTGTCGATACGGTCGTAGGTGGTCGGATGATGCTTCTCGAGATTCTCCAGCACGACGCGCAGGAAATGCTTCGGGTTGGCCTCGTAGCTGAGTGTCGCAAGCTCCTCCATGTCGCCGCCCGGGACGTTCTCCATCAGAAGCGCGCTGGCGATGCCGCCGAAGGTAATGGTGGGAATCACGATCATCTCGCCGTGGCCCGGCGAAACCGAAAGCGTCACGTTCATCGGGTCCGGCTCGCGAACGCCGGTATAGAGGCCGACACAAAGCCGCCGCTGCGGCTGCGAATAGGGCGAGTGCTCCGGCCTATAGGCGAAGAGCTGGCCGAGCGGGCCCTTGCCGCTGGAAACGACGAGGAGGTCGAACCGGCCGACCAGCGGCGCGATATCGCTTTCCTCGATGCGGCGGTATTCGATCCTGCCGCCGCGATCGGCAAAATCCTTCATCAGCACCGGCAGATAGATCCGGTAGTCGACGGCGCGGCTCGGCCGCGAGAAGTAGCCGCGGAAGCTGATCGGCTGCGGGAAATTGAAAAAGTGATCGTGGTAGTAATAGTGATGCTTCGGGTCGTTCCAGTGATTGACGCCGAGATAGTCTTCGCGCGCGATCGTCACATGGTGGTGCGCGACCGTGTTCAATAGGCGGATGCCGCGATACTCGTCCGGCGCGCGGTCGGTGATCAGCGTGGCATCGACGCCGTGTTTCTGAAGGTACAGGGCCAGGTGCAAGCCGGCGATGCCGGCCCCGACGATCCCGATGCGCCGTCTCATGTCCGCCTCCCCAGTGGTTTGCCCGAAGGTTGTTCGGGAGCTGGTCTCCCGTTGTTGGCTGCAGCCTAGCGACGAACTTGCCGAAGAAAAATGGAATGGATAGGATATGATCTATTCCTGATGGGAATGATCGGATGGACCGGATCGACTGCCTGCGCGCCTTTGTCCGCTCGCTGGAGGGCGGCAGTTTCTCGGTGGCCGCCAACGAACTCGGCATCGGTCAGCCGGCCGTGAGCAAGCGGATCGCATTGCTGGAGAGCGAGTTCGGCACGCAATTGTTCTTTCGCACCACGCGCAAGCTCAAGCCGACGCCCGAGGGCCACCGCATCTACGATCTGGCCCGCCAGATCCTCGGAAGCTTCGATCTGGCGCGGGCCAACGTCGAGGAAAATTCACTGCGGCCGAGCGGCACGCTGCGGGTCAGCCTGCCTTCGTCGTTCGGCCGGCGCTATCTGATGCCCGTCATCGCCGAATATGTCCGAACCTATCAGGGGGTTCGTCTGGACATCCGCTTCAGCGAGCGTTTCGTCAATCTGGTGGAGGAGGGGATCGAGCTGGCGCTGCGGATCGGACAGCTCGAGTCGAGCACACTCGTCGCCCGGCGGCTTGGCACGGTGCGGCGCTATTTGGTCGCGACGCCGACCTATCTGCGGGGCCGTTCGGTGCCGCGAGCGCCCGAAGACCTCAACGCGCACCAATGCATCGTCTATTCGCGTCTGCCCGCCGCCAATGACTGGATATTCGAATCCGAACACGGCCGCCACGTCGCTTCGATCGGCGGGCCGCTGCTGGTCGACGATGCCGACGCGATGGAGCAGGCGGTGATGCATCATCTCGGCATCGCCATCCTGCCGGAATGGAGCGCCGTCGCCGGCATTCGCAACGGCCAGTTGCAGAACCTGCTGCCGGATTTTTCGATCGCGGCCTTGCCGCTGCACGCGATCTATCCCGAAACGCACTGGATGTCGCTGCGGGCGCGCAGCTTCCTCGATCTGTTGATCAAGCGTGCGGGGCAATTCTCCGTGCCGTAAGGCGCTGGGCGATGGCTTACGCCGGCCCGCTCGGCATGTCCGAGAACCGCGTCAACCACGCCACCGGGCCAATGCTGGCGGCGACGATCAACAGCGCCGCCAGCGCGCCTTCCTCAAAGCTGCCGCGGCTGGCGTACTGGTAGATCGAGGTGGCCAGCGTGTCGACGTTGAGCGGCCGCAGCAACAGCGTCGCCGGCAACTCCTTCAGGCAATCCACGAACACCACGATGACGGCGCCGAGCATGGCCGGGCGCAGCAGCGGCAGATGGATCAGCCGCATCGTCGTGGCCTGGCCGGCGCCGACGGCGCGCGCGCTGTCGTCGTAATCGCGCGGAATCCGCTCGAACCCTGCCTTGATGAATCCGGTCGGCACCGCGAGAAAGCGGATCACATAGGCGATGACAACGGCGGCGCCGGAGCCGATCACGATCAGTCCCGGCAGCGATTGTCCGAGCGAGGCGGCGAGCGCGTTCAGCGCATTGTCGATGGCGAGCAGCGGCGCCAGCAGCCCAAGCGCCAGCACCAGCCCGGGCAGCGTGTAACCCAATTGCGCGATGTTCATCGCAACGAAGCGCAGCCTGCTCGGCCGCCAGCGCCAGGCCAGAATGGTCGCAAAGCCGAGCAGCAGCGCGGCGAGCGTGGCAAGGCTTGCGAACGCGACCGAGTTGAAGGCGTCGCGCCACAACGCCATGTCGAAATTCGCAAACAGCCCGCGCTTGAAACTCTGATGCGCGAGATACAATAGCGGCACTAGGAATCCGAGGCAGACCGGCAGCAGGCAGGCTGCGAATGCCAAACCGCCCTTGATGCCGGCAAGCGTCGTCCGCTGAGTGAGCCGCGGGCTTTCGGCGGAAAACTCCGTCGTAACGTTGCGCCGTCCATAACGCTCGATCGCGATCAGTCCGGCCACGATCGCCAGCATGAAGCAGGACAACTGCGCGGCGCCGGCAAGGCTGCCGCGGTTGAGCCAGGTCGTGAACACCGACACCGTGAGCGTGCGGACGCCGAGATATTCGCTGGCGCCGATGTCGTTCAGCGTCTCCAGCGACACCAGCGCTGTGCCGACCGCCAGCGCGGGACGGGCCATGGGCAGCGAGATGCGCCAGAAGATGGTCCAGCGGCCGGCGCCGAGGGTCTTGGCGGCTTCAGCGAACTCCGCGCTCTGGAACTGGAACATCGTGCGCGCCGAAAGATAGACATAGGGATAGAGCACCAGCGCGATCACGATGATGGCGCCGGGCAGCGAGCGCAAATTCGGAAGCGCGCGCACCGCGTCCTGCAGCGGGAGCCAGACCGCGAGCGTCTGGTGGACCAGGCCGAGCGGCTCGAACAAATCGACATAGACGTAAGCCGCGAGGTAGGTCGGGATCGCCAGCGGCAGCGGCACCAGCCAGAGCAGCATTTTCCGGCCGCGGAATTCATATAGTGAGATCATCCACGCCGTGCCGGTGCCGATCGCAAGCGACAGGGCGCCGACGCCAGCGAGCAACAGCGCGGTGTCAAGAAGGCTCCGCGGCAGCACGTATTGGATGAGGGTCTGCCAGACATCCGGCGCCGGTTGCAGCGCCAGCGCGATGATCGAGATGACGGGAGCTGCGACCAGGATGGCGGTCGCGACCGCAATCGCTGCCGCGATCCGCCCCGAGCGCGTGGTCCGGTTCACGCCCCCTCACGTCCGCATGAAGCCACAAGCCCATGCAGCATCATGCCCTCTCCCGGGGAGGGAGAGGGCATGTTGGCGGAAATGCTTTCGCGACGTGGTGCGATCAATTGTCGAACCCGACCTTGTCCACCAGCGTCGAGGCCGCCTTGCGGTTGGCGGCGATCTTGGCGATCGGCATCGGATCGGCGACGAGTCTGCCGTAACCCGCAATCGTCGGGTTGACGGCGACGCCGGCGCGAACCGGATATTCGTAGTTGGAATCGGCGTAGATCTGCTGCGCCTTTTCGCCGGCGAGCCACTCGATCAGCTTGAGGCCGTTGGCCTTGTTGGGCGCGTGCTTCGCCAGCAGCACGCCGGAGAGATTGACGTGGGTGCCGCCGCCCTCGAAGGTCGGCAGGATCACCTTGGTGGCTTCCGCCCACGGCTTCTTCTCGGGGTCGCTGTTCATCATCAGCGCCCAGTAATAGGTGTTGCCGATGCCGATGTCGCATTTGCCGGCCGCGACGTCGCGCGCGGCTTCGCGGTCGCCACCCGAGGGCTTTTGCGCCAGATTGGCTTTCACGCCGCGCAGCCATTCCTCGGTCTTGGCCTCGCCGTACTTCGCCGTGTAGGCCGCGAACAGGCCGTTGTTGTAGATGTGCTGGCCGGAGCGGATGCAGATCTTGCCCTTCCACTTGGGATCGGCGAGTTCTTCGTAGGTGATCTTGTCCTGCTTGACGCGATCCTTCGAGGCGTAGATCACGCGCGCGCGCATGGAGATGCCGGCCCAGTGCCCATCAGGATCGCGATATTGCGGCGGCACGATCTCGTCGATCACCACCGACTTGATCGGCTGGGTGACGCCGGCCTGCACGGCCTCGTCGATGCGGCCGATGTCGACCGTCAAGAGCACGTCGGCGGGGCTGTTGGCGCCTTCCGCCTTCATGCGCTGCTCGAGGCCTGAACTCGCCGAGACGACGTTGACCTTGACGCCGGTGTCCTTGGTGAAGGCGTCGAACAGCGGCTGGATCAGCTTGGTTTCGCGATAGGTGTAGACGTTGACCTCGCCGTCGGCGGACGCCGGCGAGGCTCCGAACGCGGTAAAGCAAAGCAACGCTGCGGTTGCGGCGGTGGCGCGAAAGTTGATCATGAAAGCTGCCCGACAAAAGCTGGTGGAGATGCCGATCTCAGTAGCGCAGCAGCCGTCATGCCGTCAGCGACCGTATGTCGCGAATGGCTCGATTTAGAGCGATTCCAGCGCTCCGATTTAGAGCGATTCCAAAATGCGGCGGACCGTCGTGGCATCTGGGAGCACGCGCGTGAGCTCCGGCTGGAGCGGCGTGCGACCTGTCGGCAATCAACGGGTGCGGTCGAAATCAACAGCGGCTGTGTTGCCGCCGCTGACGATGACCGCAATGCGTTCGCCCGCGCCGGGCCGGTAGGCGCCCGACAGGATCGCCGCGAACGCTGCCGCGCCGCCCGGTTCTGCCACGATGCGCAAGGCGCGCCAAAGCGTCGCCTGTGCGTCGGCAATCGCGGCGTCGGAAACCAGCACGGTTTGCCGTGCGTATTTTTGCACGATCGGAAAGACCTGTTCACCGACGCGCCGCGGCGCCAGCGAATCTGCCGCCAGCCCGCCGGCCTCCGCATCGATCGGATGGCCGGCTTCAAAGGCCTTGGTCAGCGTGGGCGAAGCAAGCGGCTCGACGCCAATCACCTTGATACGGCCGGCGTACCAGGCGGCGATTCCTGCGATCAGCCCGCCGCCGCCCACCGATACCAGCAGTGTATCGATATCCGGCGCCTGGCTGGCGAGTTCGAGGCCGAGCGTTCCCTGTCCCGTGATGGTTTCGTTCTGATCGAAGGCCGGCACCGGCAATGCGCCGGTTTGTTGCGCCCACGCCTCGCTGGCGGCGAGCGCATCGGCATAGCGGTCGCCTTCGATCGTGAGGTCGGCGCCGTAGTCCCTGATACGCTGCACCTTCGCCGGCGAAGAGACGCTCGGCACGAAGATCTTGGCCGGCTTGCCGAGCTTCATCGCCGCATAAGCGACGGCCGCGCCGTGGTTGCCTCCGGACGCCGCCACCACGCCGGCCAGTGGCGCGTCGCGGGTCAGCAGATTGGCGAAAGCGCCGCGTGCCTTGAACGAGCCGGAGTGCTGCAGGAGTTCCAGCTTGAGCGTCAGCGTATGGCCTGGAAGGCCGAACTCGGGACCATCGACCTGAACCACCGGCGTCCGCCGGATAAAAGGCCGGATCACCCGCTCGCATTGAGCGATCAGTTCCGACGTTACGGCATCTGCAGACGCATCCATTGCATGCACTCCCAAGGCTTATCAAATAAGAAGGCTTTATCGAAACAAGGCCTGATTGACAGGAATTAGTCATTTAGCTAATTAGCAATATGACTTCTTTCGATGATGACGTCGAGTCTGCTTTTCGCGCGCTCGCCAGCGATCGGCGGCTGCTGATCCTGGAATGGCTCAAGCGCCCCCGTGCGCATTTTCGGGCCCAGGTTGACGGCGACCTTGTCAGGGACGGGGTCTGCGGGGTCTTGATCGCCGAGAAGCTCGGCGTCAGCCAGCCTACCGTGAGCGAACACCTCAAGATATTGTCGCAGGCCGGATTGGTGAGCGCCAAGCGCGTCAAGCAGTGGACGTTCTACAAGCGCGATGAAGCGCGCATTGCCAAGCTGAAAGCCGCTATGCTCGAAAAGATCTGATGTTCGTTCGAGGCCGCGTCTGCCCGGGCCGGCGCTGGATTTTCCGTGCTGACATTTTGGGCAGCCAAGCGCATGTTATCCGTTCGACCTTGGCATCCTCAGTGCCTAGTCTTGGCCGACACGGGGGTGAAGCTGATGCGCGCGGTTCTGGACTATTGCACCGGAGGGCTGGAACGAAAGCTGCCGGCCGGTACGGTCCTCATTCACGAGGGCAGCAAGACCGGACATCTGTTCGTGCTGCTCGAAGGACGGCTGGAGGTCATCAAGGGCGACAGCGTCGTCGCCGTTCTGACCGAGCCGGGGGCGATGCTGGGCGAGATGTCGGTCCTGCTCGATCAACCGCATACCGCAACCGTGCGCGCCGCCGCCGATTCCGTCGTGTACGAATTCGACGACGCCGCGGCGTTCCTGCGCGACCAGCCGGCGGTGGCGCTATTGATCGCGCGCTTGCTGGCGCAACGCCTCAACGTCGCCAACACCTATCTGGCCGACCTGATGCATCAATATGCCGGGCAAGGTAACCATCTCTCGATGGTCGGCGAACTCCTGCAGAGCATGATCAACCTGCCGCCGACGCAGGTCTCGCCAGGCTCGGATCGGCAATCCGACCCAAGGATATGAGCCATGCGGGTGGGTTCTCGACCGGCGCCGCCGGCCGCAGCAGGGGTGCGCGCAGGTCGATGCGTTGCGCTTCGCCGGCCGCCAGCCAGAAGGCTGTGCCCTCATCGAGGTCGAGCACGATATAGACCGGCGGACGGCCGTGCTGCAGGCCGGTGTTGAATACCCAGGTCGCGCCAAGCCGGTCGAACCACGAGCCGTCGGGGATGAAGGGCGACTGGTGCACATGGCCCGAGATCACCATCGACGGCTGATACTGCGCGATCCATTGCACCAGTTCGACGTCGCCGAAGAACCGCTTGCCGCCCCAGCTCGTCGGCGAATCCGCCGGCGGCGCGTGATGCACCCAGATCCAGCGTTGCGCGCGCTCGAGCGCGGCATCGCGAAGCTGGGCTTCGATGCGGCTCTTGACCAGCGGTCCGTCCCACCACGGACATACCGTAAAGAGCGTGCCGCCGATGGTGAGGTCGTCGCCGTCGCAGGCGATGCCGAGTTCTCTGACATCACCGACCCAGCGCGCGATCTTTTCGCCTTCCGCGCTGCGTTCGTCGAGATCGTGATTGCCCGAGCAGAGAATGACCCGCGTCATGCCCGACAGCAGCGACAGGTATTTTTTCACGACCAGAATCTGTGCGCGGAAATCGACGAACGATCCGATGTCGAGCGCGTCGCCGGCGAAAATGACGACGTCGAATTCAGGAGCTGCCGCGAGCAGCCAGTCGAACTGCGGCAATGAATAATGCAAATCGGCAACGACAAGGCAGAGCATAATGATTTCAAATCCAAAAATGCCTATGAAACAGGCGATCCGCAGGCGGATGCATTCACGCATAGTGGATTCGAGCAAGAATTGTGCCGGTCGTGACTTCAAACGGGATCGATCGGCCGGCTGGAAGGACCAGGGCGCGTACCCATAAATCGAGCTTGATGACTACTCGATGTCCGATATGCGCCGATAGCCGACCAAATTCCGCCTCGCAGCGAAACAACGCGCTAAGTGCCAACCACAGACGCGTGCACACGGCATTCAATCATCTCGTCAGCACGAGCGTATTTGGAACGTCGAGGCGGAGCTCCTCGGCGGTTTTCTCGACCGGCCAGAATGCGCTCGGAAGCATCAGCCTCCACGACTGCGCTTCATCATCTCCGGTCGCGCTGCTCAGCTGGTGCTCCGTCGATGCCCGCGCCCGGATTGCTGATCATCACCGATAGAACTTGGTCCTCACCCCATTCGGCGGCGTAAACACCTTGTTTTCAGCACAATTTGTGCTTGAGTCCGCCCAGGCGAGGTCATTCACCGGTTGCGGGCCTGCCCAAATCCTGGGCTTTGCGGCAAACACCTTCTTAACGACGGCCCGCGCAATGTGCAGAATCCCCTCCTGCTTTACCGCTTAATTAATGATGTCTTGCTTCTCTTCGGCAGTAGAGAGCGCGCAAATGCCTCCACAGAACGGAATGATAACCGTTCGGGAATCGCTGCGGAAAATTGCGTGCCATGATTCAGACCGATCGGCTTTCGGAATTTCTGCAAGAGCTGACGCCGCTGTCGCGGAGCTGTCTGCTCGGCGAGCTTGAGCGGCTGGAGCTGTGCGGCATCGATATCCCGGGCTCGTCCGATATCCTGGCCAAGTTGCGGGCCGAATTCCGCAAGGATGGATCGCTACAGAGTCGCGCCGGCAGCCCTTTGCGCCATTTCTTCATGCCGCTCGAATCCTTTCTGACCGATAGCGCGCCCGAGCACGCCAATCCGGGGCGGATCTCGCGCAGTTCGCTGGTCCCGGTCTGGGAGTGGATTTGCCGCGACCTGCTGCCGACCATGGCGCGCGACTATAGCAAGGCGGTCGGCGACCTGGACGCCACCCACAACTCCAAGGAATTGCTGAAGATCGCGTCCGCGTTTCAGACCAAGATTGTCAAGGTTCTCGAGAATTCGCTTGGGTCGTCCGACGGTGCCGAGCTGGCCCGCGCCAAGCTTGCGCAATATACCGCGGCGCGCACAGCCTTCGACGATGTGGTCAAGATGCTGCACGCGCTGCGCGCGCGCGATGCGCTCGAGAAATTCAACGCAAAATTACCGGAAAGGATTTCGAAGTTTGACAACGGACAGGTGGCGAGGATCGCGCCACTGCTCGACTCCTTGAGGAAGGCCAATGCCGATGCGGTGCCTTTCGCGCTGACGCTGGTTGCAAAGCGGCTGAAGACATCCTGGCAGCTGATCCGCCTCGCCACCAAGGCGGCAGCCAGCAAGAATGCCGAGGACATCGCCATCACGCCCTACGCCATCGCGGTCACCATGGCGCTCGACCAGCTCGACGACAAGCGCACCGCCTTGCGGATCGCGTTCAAGCACAATCGGGTGCTCGTCGCGAAGGACCTTTTGACCGAAATCTACGATACCGAATACGCGCTGCAAGTTCGCATCGACCAGTTCGAACAATCGAACTGGGGCTTACGTCTGCGCCAGATTATGGACGGGATTGCTGCGCTGGTCGAAGCCGAGGTGAGCCGCTTCCCCGAGGAGGTCGGCCATATCTTCGCTTCACGCCGCCTGCGGACCCATCAGTCGCTGAGCGGCCGGCTTACCTATCTCGCCTGGAGGGGCCGCGACGTCGTGCAGGAGGGCGCGGCGTTCTGCCGGAAGATGATCGGGCAGACCTAGGGCCCTCGACTGGCCCGCCGGCGAGAGGATCTTGAAGTCTTGGAATCTGGCCTTCGGGACGCCTAACACCTGTCACGATCACTGATCAACATTGGGCACCCATTCCTCCGCGCTTGAGTCCCAATGATGGGTGTCGTCGAAGTGCTTCCAGGGTGGCCGCCTTGGTTTGCTTTCACCCCTCTGTCGTAATGCATTCCGTGGGCTGAGTTGGACGACGAGAGCTCCAGCCATCATCATCCATTCGCGAGCGTTATATCGGGAGTTCCATTTGATTGTCGCGAGCATCGGATGCCTCCTTCAAAGCAAGAAGCCTTTGCAATGTTAACCCGAGCCGAGAACACGGGGTGTAAGGTACTTCACAGTCAGCCACCATCTTCGACATAGCCGCTGGCGTCCTAGCGGCGGCAATTTGAAGCGAAGTACCAGTCGCCGAATAGGATCCGACCTGAACTGTCAAACGCCTCCGCTGAGTATTCAATGCCCGGTTTGGTCATTCGCTACAGGGGCAACCCAGCGGCAAGTCCAGCCACGTCCGCTGTGACGCCGAAAGCGGAGGTCAATTCAAACTCGCCTCAATCCGAATTTGGCTGCGCGCTAACGAGTCCACGCCCTAATCCTCGCTCGCCCTGAAGCGGCCTAGTCCCTTCAGCACGAACGGCGCCAGCAGGGCGACCAGCGCAATGCCGAGCAGGGTGGCCGACATCGGACTTTGCAGCAGCACGATGGGATCGCCGAGGCTGATGGCGAGCGCGCGGCGCAACTGGCTTTCGGCGATCGGACCCAGGATGAGACCGACGACGACAGGCGCGATCGGAAAATCGAACCGGCGCATCAGAAAGCCCAGCACGCCAAAAGCCGCCAGCATCGACAGCTCGACGACCGACGGCTTCGCCGCGATGGTGCCCATGGTCGCGAACACGAGAATGCCGGCGTAAAGCCACGGCTGCGGGATCGCGAGCAGTTTCACCCACAGGCCGACCAGCGGCAGGTTGAGAACCAGCAGCATGACGTTGGCGATGAAGAGACTCGCGATCAGGCCCCACACCAGGTCGGGGCGCTCGGCGAACAGCAGCGGTCCCGGATTCAGGCCATATTGCTGAAATCCCGCCAGCATCATCGCAGCCGTTGCCGAGGTCGGAAGTCCCAGCGTCAGCAAAGGCACAAGCGTGCCGGCGGCTGAAGCGTTGTTGGCGGCTTCCGGCCCTGCGACGCCCTCGATCGCGCCCTTGCCGAATTCCTCCGGATGTTTGGTCAGCCGCTTCTCGGTGGAGTAGGACAGGAATGTCGGAATTTCCGCGCCGCCGGCAGGCAGCGCGCCGATCGGAAAGCCGAACATCGTCCCGCGCAGCCACGGCTTCCATGACCGCTTCCAGTCTTCCCTTGTCATCCATAGCGAGCCGCGCACCGGCTCGATCTTTTCCTCGGTATGATGGCGGCGCGAGGCGACGTAGAGCGCTTCGCCCAAGGCGAACAGGCCGACCGCCAGCGTCGTCACCTCGACGCCGTCGAGCAGTTCGGGGATGCCAAAAGCGAGCCGGGCCTGGCCGGTGAGCTTGTCGATGCCGATCAGCCCGAGCGTCAGCCCGATGAACAGGCTGGTCAGACCGCGGACCGGCGAATCTCCGAAGGTTGCCGACACGGTGATAAAAGCCACGCACATCAGCGCGAAATAATCCTCGGGCCCGAAGCGCACCGCGAAATCCACCAGCCACGGCGCCAGAAAGGCCAGACCGATGGTGGCGATGGTGCCCGCGACGAACGAGCCGATCGCCGACGTCGCCAGCGCCGGACCGCCGCGGCCGGCCTTGGCCATCTTGTTGCCCTCGAGCGCGGTCGCCATCGACGCGCTTTCGCCGGGCGTGTTGATGAGGATGGCCGTGGTCGATCCGCCATACATGCCGCCGTAATAGATGCCGGCGAACATGATCAGCGAGCCGCCGGGATCGAGCTTGTAGGTGACCGGCAGCAGCAATGCGACCGTGAGCGCCGGACCGATGCCGGGCAGCACGCCGACCGCGGTGCCGAGGAACACGCCGATCAGCGCGTAGAGCAGATTCATCGGCTGCACGGCGACAGCCATGCCATGCGCGAGCGCGGCGAAAGTTTCCATTACAGCAGTCTTTCCAGAGGCCCGGTGGGAAGGCTCAGCGTCAGCAGCCGATCGAATGCGAGATAGATCAGGGTGGTCATCACGAGAGCGATGGCGGAGTCGGCGAGAATGGCGCGCCGTCCGAAGGCAGCCGAGGTCGTGACGAACAATGCCGAGGTCGCAAGGATGAAGCCGCCGCCAAGGCCGATGATGGCGATCAAGAGCGCCAGGCCCCCGAGGATCAGCCACACGGCCCTGGGATCGGCGCTTTCGCGCGGCGGCAGGTTGCCGCGCAGCGCGTCGATCAGATTGCCGATCGCAAGCAGGCCGAGCCCGACGGCGATGACGACCGGCATCGCCTCGGGCCCCATGCCGTACATCGTGGTGGTTTGCAGTTGGCGCGAGTCCCATACCAGCACCGCCGCAAGCGCCGCGAGTGCGAAGGCAATGACGAGGCCCGCACGATCGATGCGCCGTGACGCCGGGCCCTGCGGAAGGTCCGTCATGATTTGACGAGGCCGACCGACCTCAGCACGTCGGTGACGCGCGTCGTTTCCTTCTTCAGGAAATCGGCGAACGCATCGCCGCCGAGATAGGCGTCATCCCAGCCCTTCTGCTTGAGGATGTCCTTCCAGGCGTCCGACTTGACCATGTTTTCGACCGCATCGCTCAGGACTTTGCGCTGTTCCGGCGTGATGCCGGGAGGCGCCACCACCGAGCGCCAGTTGGCGAGCACGAGGTCGATGCCTTGTTCCTTGAAGGTCGGAATGTCGCTGCCGGCGATGCGCTTCTCCGACGTCACGCCGAGCGCGCGCAATTTTCCGGACTTGATCTGACCGTCGTATTCGCTCATTCCCGAAATGCCCGCGGTGACTTTGCCGCCAAGGATAGCCGCCAGCGACTCGCCGCCTCCGGAAAATGGAATGTAGTTGACCTTCTTGGCGTCGGCGCCGATCGCGCCTGCAAACAACGCCGCCATCACATGGTCGACGCCGCCGGCCGAGCCGCCGGCAAAGGTCACCTTGGCGATGTCAGCCTTGAGCGCAGCGGCAAGATCCTGCGCCGTCTTGATCGGCGAATTCGCAGGCACCACGATCACCTGGATTTCCTCGGTGAGGCGGGCAATCGGCGTCACCTGATCGAGCGTCACCGGCGATTTGTTCATGGCGAGCGCGCCCACCATGACGAAGCCGTTCACCATCATCTGGTTGCCGTCGCCCTTGGCGCCGTTGACGAACTGCGCGATGCCGACGCTGCCGCCGGCGCCTGCCACGTTGGTGACCTGGACGCTGCGGGCGATCTTGGCGGCGACCAGCGCCTGCTGCATCGAGCGGGCGGTCTGATCCCATCCGCCGCCGGGCGCTGCGGGCGCCATGATCTTGAGCTCGAGCTGCTGCGAGAGGGCAGGGCCTGCTGCAAGTGTCAACGCGACGGCCGCGCCGAACAGGCGCGTGTAAAACGGCATCATGGGGCTTCCTCCAGGTTCACACAGAGCGGCTGTGTGTCAATTCGTCGCATTTCAGCCGGAAACGGCGCCGCTGTCCAGAAGGACCTTTACGAGTCCGAACCGGATTCGGAAATTTCGCTACGCCCTTGAAGCGCGGGCGGGTTTCGCCTTCGGCATTTGCCTTGAACGAAAGTGAAACGCCAGTTGCGCGGCACACGTCCGAAGAGGAGCCGTGCTTTGCGTTGCCTTGGCCTGGGCCATAGCGCCTGAATAAGACGCAATGACGAAGGTGGCCAAGGCCTCGGCGTCTAAAGCGCCCGCGAAATCCGCCCGCAGTTTGGCCGCAATCACCTTGCGCCAATTGTCATAGATTCTCTCGATCGCCTCACGAAATTCGGAATCTGCCGCGCAAAGCTCGAGCGCCAGATTGTTGAGCGGGCATCCCAGAATGGTCCTGGACCGGTCAAGGGCCGACGCGATCTGCTCGAACGCCGTGCGTATCCCTTCCTCAGCGCCGCGAGCGGACCTGACCGGCTCGAGCCAAGACGTGTCGACGGCTTGTGCCACGCGCTCCTGGATGACGTTGAGCGCAAGGACCTTCTTCGTAGGGAAATGATGGTGGAGGGCGCCCGCCGTTACGCCGGCCGCTCGAACAATGTCGTGAGTGCTGGTCGAGTGATAGCCACGCTTCTGGAAGGCGTCGGCTGTTGCATCCAGGATGCGTTTTCTCACTCCGGCGGGATCGTTGGTTCGCGAGCGGCCGCTGGCTGGCTTCTTGGTCATGACGGACTCCCACCGCTATCGGCATAGCTGCCGTCTATCGGATTGACAAAAACAGGGCAACCTGTTTGTTTTGATCTCACCTATTGTGATGATTGTGGGACGGGAAATCGATGCACGAGAACGTTCGATCCGATCGAGAAGCGCATCGAAGCAGCAACCGCAAGATGCGGCTGTTCTCCGGCCCGCTGAGCATGTTCGGCGCAAAGGTTCAAATCGCTGCGCACGAGAAGAATATCGACTTCGAACTGGTCATGGTCCCCTTCAACATGAAGGAGGGTTACGCGCCAAAGCATCCGGAAGTCCTGCGCATCAATCCGAAACGACAGGTCCCCGTGCTGATCGACGGTGACCTCGAGATCTTCGATTCCACCCAGATTTTCGAGTATCTTGAAGACATCAAGCCTCATCCTGCGCTGTGGCCTGCAAGGTCTGCAGCGCGGGCCTGGTCTCGCCGGCTGGAACATGAATCGGATGAGGTCTATTTCCCTCAAATCATCAAACTGATGCAGCTCTGGAAAACGCCGCTTGATCCCGCCGCGGAGCTCGCGCGCGCGGGCGCTGCCGCCTATTATCGAACGATGGAGAACATCGTGGGCGACAGCGAGTTTCTTGGCGGCGCGTATTCCTTTGCCGATATCGCGTTCTATATGGCCCAGCTCTTCGGCGCCCGTATGGGTGCCGACATGACCAGCGAAACGCCGAAGCTTCTACAATGGCGGGAGCGCATGACGGCAAGACCGGCCGTCCTCAAGGTCGTTGGACCGATGGCCGATTACTTGCGCGGCCAAGGCCTCAGCGTTCCAGCATTTCTTCCGTCAAAAGCGACGTGATCAACGCCGCGGGTACGCGCCGGTTTGTCCGGTCAGACCCTCGCCACCGCGTGCGGAAACACGATCTCGATCAGCGTGCCCGAACGGCCGCCGGTCTTGATCTGGAATTTGGCGCGGTTGGCTTCGACGAGCGCCTTGGTCAGCGACAGGCTCACGGCCGAACTCTCGGCCCGATCCGACGGCGCCGGCGTCCGGAACGGCTGCAGCGCGGCGGCAACCTCATTATCGTTGAGGCCGTGGCCGGTGTCGCGGACCCGCAGCATCACCTCGCCGAAATCGGACAGCGCGGTCGAGACGATGACCTGGCCACCGGCATTGGCGAGGTGGATCGAATTGCCGATCAGGTTCAGCGTGATCTGGCGCAAGGCCCGCGCGTCCGCGATCACAGCCGGCAACATGTGCGCGAGCGAGGTGCGGATGATGATGCGCTCGCGGTTGGCCTGCGGCTGCAACACCGCAACGCAGCTCTCGACCAGCTCGTTGAGGTTCTGGTTGGTGAAAGCCAGATCGAGCTTGCCGGTTTCGATCCGGCTGAGATCAAGCAGGTCGTTGATGATGGCGATCACGCGTTCGCCGGAGGCGCGGATGTCCTTCATGTATTCGAGGTAGCGCTCGTTGCCGAGCGCGCCGAAACGCTCGCCGATCATCACTTCGGAAAAGCCGATGATGGCGTTCAGTGGCGTCCGCACCTCGTGGCTGATCCGGGCCAGCACGTCGGCCTTGGCATTGGCGGCGCGTTCGGCCAGCCGCCGCGCTTCGCGCAATTCGCTCTCGGTCTTCTTGGCCTGCGAGAGATCGCGGAACACCGCGAAGAAATTCGGGCCATCAGGGCGGGTGCGGCCCATGGTCATCGACAGCGGGATGATGCCGCCCTTGCTTTCGCGCGCCAGCACCTCGCGGCCGTGATCGAGCAGGCTGGCGACGCCGGAAGCCTTGATGCCGGCGAGATATTCGAACACGCCGTGCTGGCTTTCGGGCGCAAACAGATCGGCGAGATTGCGGCGCGCGAGTTCGTCGCCGTCATGGCCGAACAGCGCTTCGGCGCTGCGGTTGGCCGCGTTGATGTTGCCGTCGGCGTCGAACATCAGGATGCCTTCGGCGGTGGTGTCGAGGATGGCGGCGAGGTCTTCGGCGTTGGCATGGCCGACATCGGACGGCTCGGAAGCGTCAGGCTCCGATACCGCCGGTTCGGTCTCCGATACCGCCGGTTCGGGCTCCGATACCGCCGGTTCGAGCTCCGATACCGGCTCGGCTCGCGCGATGGCGGCCGCGATCGCCGCGCTCTCATGGCGCGTGCCCGAGAAGATCAAGGCGAGGGCGGAATCGCCGTCCCACGAGATGGTGTAGAGGCGCGCGTCGGCCGCCGCTGGCGGCGCATCCGCATCCGTCGGCTGGCTTGCCGAAATCGTCACCGGCTTGCCGGTGTCCGATGTCGAGGAGGCGTTGGATACGCCGGGTTCGACATAGAGCGCGTCGAGGCCGCCGGCATCTTCCAGCGCATGCAGGCCCGGATAGCCCATCTGCGTCAGGAAGGCGGGGTTGGCGTACAGCAGCCGGTCGAGCCGGTAGATCAGGATCCCGACCGGCAACAGATCGAGCAGCGCCTTGTCGCGCGCCGCTTCGCCGCGTGCCGGCGGCTCGGGTGGCGCCAGCCATTCCGGCGGCGCGGGGGCCGGTTCGCGCACAGCCTGCTGTTCAAAGATGGTTTCGCCGGCGGCGTCCACCGCCTCGTTGCCGTTCTCGGTGTCGAGCCGCGCCGACAATTGCCGCGCGAGTTCGTCGAAGGCGCTGTTTTCAACCGGCGTCAGCGATGGCTGCTTCGCTTCGCCCGGGGCGCGGAACGGCAAGACGTTTGCGGCGGCGTCCGCCGGCAACCCCGTTGCAGTTTCCGTCAGCGCGTCCCTGGCGATTTCCGGGACGCTTTCCTCTAGGGCTTCCTTGGGAGGTTCCACGGGCGTTTCCAAATCTTTTTGATGTGAAGGCTCTGCAGCAGAAGTCTCTGCAGCAGAAGGCTCTGCAGCAGAAGTCTCTGCAGCAGAAGGCTCTGCAGCAGAAGGCTCTGCAGCAGAAGGCTCTGCAGCAGAAGGCTCTGCAGCAGAAGGCTCTGCAGCAGAAGGCTCTGCAGCAGAAGTCTTGGCAGCAATCGGTTCAGGCAATTCGTCTGATGAAGGCGGGGCGACGTCGGCCGGCTCGGCAGATGGCGCAGCGGACGGTTCGTGCGGCGTCACCATCTCACCGGACAATTCCGCCAGACGTAGGGCAGCGAGACGCGCCAGGGCGTCGAAATCGCGGCAGACGCCGAAGCCGCGATAGCCGATGAAATTCCGCGCCCCGTCGAAGACCGGCAGGCCGGACAGTTCGACGGGCAAGGTGCCGCCGCCGTCGACCGGCCAGTTCAGCGTGATGCCGCTCCAGGTCGCGCCCGTCGCAAAGGCCTGCATCATCCGGCCGGTGGGATCGAATCCGAAGGTCTCGGCGATCTCGCGCCATGGCCGGCCGAAAGCGGCCGTGGTGCGCGGGCCGATCAGGCTTGCGAATTCGTCGGTGCCGAGCGTGAAGCGGCCTTCGCGATCCATCTGCCAGGTGAAGCGCAGCGGCAGGCGGCGCGCCTGCCGCTGGCCGGCAAACGCTTCGATGGCAGGTGGCGGCGCGCGCGGAATAGATTCGGCCGCGGGCGGCTCCTCGGCAATGGCTGGCTCGGCAAACGCATCGAACAACGCAAACTCGGCGGGCGCTTCGCCCGATTGCGCCGGCAGCTGGTAATCGGGAGCCGGTTGCGGTGCGACCGGTTGCTCGACAACGGGCATGGCGGGTGCGCTCGGCTGCGAGATCGGCTCTGATAAGACCGGCTCTGATAAGGGGGGCTCTGATGATGTGGTTTGCGGCTGCATCTCGTCGTCGGGCTGTGCCTGCGCCGGTTGCGGCGCGATCAGCGCGATGTTGCCGGCGGCGATCAGAACGCCGTGGCTGCCATCGGGAAAGTCGAACCGCGAACAGCCGCAGGTCGAGAGCATGCCGGGCGCCGCGCCAAATCCCTGCAAGCGCTCCAGCCGGATGGCGCCGTTGGCGAGCAGCCGGCCTGCGAGCCGCGCGATCTGCCGCCGGTGCCGGTCGGCCGGCCCGAAGGTTTTTTCGGCAAGGGCTGCGGCGCTGGCCACGCCGAACAGGCGTGCGCCGGCCGGATTGGCCCACAGGATCCGCTTGCCGTCGGCCGTCCACAGCCAGGCGGGCAGGCGGCTCGCCGCGTAGGCCGCCAGTCGCGGATCGCTCTGCGCCAGCCACTGATATTCCGCATCCTTCATCGCAACCACATGACCGTCCGGCATCGGGATCGGCAGTCAGGATGCCGACAGCGTTAAGCGATCGTTACTATCGCAAGCCGGCAGCGGCAGGTCCACGGCCCGGCGGGCTGGAGGAAATTAAGCCGCGGATAACCTTAATCCGGCGGGACCCTTTGGCCGGCCGCCGCGTTGGGTGGTTGCAAACGGCCGTCAAGGGTTCAAAGAGGAACCTCCCCGGCGCCGCATCCGTCCCGGAGCGGCCCCCTGGCGGTAGCCGGACGCAATCCCTGCCAACGCAAAGGAGCACAGAATGAGCGACGATGCGCGAGAGCCTTTCGAGATACCCAAGGAAATGCGATCG
This sequence comes from Bradyrhizobium sp. AUGA SZCCT0283, assembly GCF_018130385.1. Lineage (GTDB taxonomy): Bacteria > Pseudomonadota > Alphaproteobacteria > Rhizobiales > Xanthobacteraceae > Bradyrhizobium. The sequence continues at coordinate 281,052 of NZ_JAFCLU010000007.1, forward strand.
ATGGCGGAAGCGAGCTTCGAGCAGGCCCGCAAGACGTTTGAGAAGTTCGTCGACTCTGCGCAGGCCGCCGCCGGCACCATCGAGGAGCGCAACGCCACGGTTCGCGCCGGCGCCAAGGACGTCAGCAGCAAGGCCATCGCCTATGCCGAGCAGAACGTGCAGGCCTCGCTCGATCACGCGCAATCGCTGCTGAAAGCCAGGGATTTGCCCGAAGTGATGCGGCTGCACGGCGAATATGTGCAGGCGCAGATGCGCGCGCTGGCGGAGCAGGCCAGCGAAATGAGCCAGGTCGTCGGCAAGGCCGCCATGGAGGCGGCGAAGCCGAAAGCCTGACCTGCCGGCGTCGGCGGGGTTCAACCACTGGATAGCCCGGCCGAATGGGCATCCCTGCACGATCGAATATGCGGCGTCGCACCGGAAACTGCATTGCGCTGCACAAATTTGACATGATATGGGTGCTTATTAGGCGAGCCCGTGGATGGGCACTTCCGTGAATGTGCGTGTACGTGATCCCTTCGGCGTCTCGGCCGATTGCCCGCCAGGCGTCCGCAAGGGGGAACATCGTTTAACCCCATTGTGAAGGATGCAAGCCGTGACCAGCTCCACCGATCCCTTCTCCGCCTCCATCATTCCCTTCGAAGTCCCCGAGCAGATGCGCGCGCTTGCCGAAAAGGGCGTTTCGCAGGCCCGCGACAGCTACGCCAAGTTCAAGGATGCCGCCGAAACCCATAACGGCACCATCGAGGCCGTGTTCACCTCGGCCAGCAAGGGCGCCAGCGAGTACAACGCCAAGCTGATCGAGTTCTTCAAGGCCAACACTTCCTCCTCGCTCGATTTCGCGCAGGAGCTGTTCGGCGTGAAGACGCCGGCCGCCGCGCTCGAGCTGTGGACCTCGCATGCCAAGAAGCAGTACGAGACCTTGACGGCGCAAGCCAAGGAGCTCGCCGAGCTCGGCCAGAAGGTCGCGACCGAGACCGTCGAGCCAATCAAGGCCTCGGCCTCGAAGCTTTACAAGCCGGCCGCCTGATCGCTTCCGGTATTGATCACGAAAAGCCCGGGCCAAGCGGCCCGGGCTTTTTGCTGCCCAAGGAACGATTAAGGGATGATTTTGGCGGGCCGCCGGGGCTGGGCCGAGGGGCCCGGCAAATGAACGCAAAATGCCTTCCGGACGACTATAATGAGGCGCTTCACGGCCTTGCCAAAGCGAGGCGTTGCACCTAGTTTCCGGCCCATTCGCGCCCCCCTTTTTTGAGGGCCTCGCGTGAGGGATGCAGTTGTAGCTCAGTTGGTTAGAGCGCCTGTCTGTGGAACAGGAGGTCGGTGGTTCGAGCCCACCCAACTGTACCAACAAAATCAGCAGCTTAGATGAAGTGATCTCCGGGCCGATACCTTCAAAAGTAACGGGTGAAGTAACGGCGCACGCATCCATCCGTTGAGCCCTGTGAATAATACGAGATGTTTGCGATGAACGGTGGCGAAGTCACCCGACTCCCGGTTATCTCCTGTCGAACTTAACCGGAGGTTTTCATGGGCAAGGGCGGTCTACCCATTGGCGAATTTTCTGGCTCGGATGCGACCGAGAGGCTCCGTCAGAGCTTCGAACGCGGCCAGCGATCCAACACTCGGCTCACGTGGGCAATGCTGATCCTTGCGGGAATTGCCGCCGTTGCTGGCGTGATTGCTGCGGTGCCGGTCATCCAGGCGTGGATCAAATAATCGCGTGGCAGACTCGGATTCATTGCGATGGCGACCAAGGTACCGTTTCGGCCACCACCGCCAAGCGCCAACACTCCTATTTCCGAGATAGCCCCTTAAACGAACTCGCTCGCAAAAGACCTTCTGAGGTGATGTCGCGGTATTCGACGTCGGCGACGAAGGTTGGCTCAACCCATGTGGCCTTCGGCTTCTTAATGGGCTTGGTGAGCTTTGACTGTGGGCTGACGACCGTATCGAGCTGCTTCCTGATTTGGCTTGAGACGGTGCGGGACCATCCCGTTCCGACCTTGCCCATGTAGACTAGGTCTTTGCCTTCCTTCTTACCGAGGTAGAGAGCGGCAACGCCGGTGGGATCTTTGACGAAGCCGACGACCGGGAATTTGCCCTTCTGGACGGTTTTGATTTTCAGCCAGGCCTCGTTACGGTCGGAGCGGTAGGGTGCTCCTGCGTTTTTGGAGATGATGCCTTCCCAGTTCAGCTTGGCAGCGTGTTCGAACATCTTCTGTCCGTCTCCGGTGAGATGTTCTGAGTAGAGGACTGGCAGCTCAATGTCGTTTTCAGTAAGAAGGTCGAGCAGCGCCTGCTTGCGCTCAATCTGTTGAAGCTTGCGAAGGTCGCCGTCACGCCAGAGCAGATCGAAGGCGTAGTAAACTAGCCGGTCCTGCCTGCCCGCCGCCAGCTCCGCTTGCAGTTCTGAGAAATTGGTTCGACCTTCATGGGTGACGACCACTTCCCCATCGATGATGGCTTCGCCTGGAATGTCGAGCGCGCCGGCAATCACAGAGAACCGCTTGGTCCAGTCGAGCCCGTTACGGGTGAAGACCTTCTTCCTTCCCCTGTTGATGTGGACCTGGATGCGGTAGCCGTCGAATTTGATTTCGTGAAGCCATTGCGCGCCCTTCGGCGCTTTGGACTTCAACGTTGCAAGCTGGGGCTTAATGAACCCCGGCATAGAAATTCGTTTCGACACAACGCAACTCATAAACAAAAACGCCCGCCGCGCTTGGAGGGCCACGACGAGCATTCTTGCCTACTTCAGTGGAATCCCGAACAATCAGGGGACGTGATCGCTCCTGCCACCACCGATACTATAGGGCTTGTTTAGAAAGTAATCCCGGTTACCCAGCGCCGCTTCGGCGTACTGGTCGATAGCGACAGTGATCGCTTGAACGTGCTGATAACAACAACCTTCGCGCTGAGCTAACCGCCGAACTTCCGCAAGCGCTTTAATGAACTCGTGGTTGTTGGCGTTGTCGTCGTACCATTTGAGAGGCTTGCTCATCACCACCGACGCCCTCCCAGCGCTTTCCCCTTGTTCGGCCCGGGCAGCTCTTTCTTCAGCCGGTCGCGTTCCTCACAAAGTCTATCGATGTTGTGCAACATCCGATCCAGCAACGTTTCAGCAGACGCCGTGGGAATGCCTGCTCTTTGCAGTCGCCGAATGTCACCGCGCTGGCGATAGACCTGAATGCGCATACGTTCGATCTCAACCCGAATGCTTTCGATATCCGGCATGCTTCGCCTTGGTGTAACGGGAGGTCTGCATGAGAACATAACATGAACACATGGTCAAGGTGCGGATAAGCCGGATAACGTGGAACAAACCGGGAATTTCCCTTGTGGGGCCTGCAACCGGGGGATACATCCGTCTAGTTCCACAACATATGATTCGCCCCCTTTAGTTTGGAAACCTTGTAATGGCAAAGAGTTCGAAACCGACCGGGACCTCCCGCATCAAGTTCATTATGTTCGACGCCGAGATTGCCGACGACCAAATTCCAATGGTCACGCAGGCCATCACCAACGCATTGCGCGGGCCGAACCCGGCTCCAAAGAGGCTCCCGCCTGCTGCGTCTCAGTTGAACGGCAACGACGCTGCCGAGGAGCATGACGAGCCCGATTTGTTCGACGCCCTCGAAGAGGACGAGACCGTCGATGTGACGCCGGCCGCACAGAAGAAGAAGGTCCAGCGCCGCGTTGCGCCTAAGCCGCAAGTCGTCAACGAGGTTGATGTCACTAGCGATCCGCCCCTGTCATCTATCGGCACGTTCAAGAGCAACCATAAGCGCTACCTGGCAATCGCGGCATGGCTGCACGATCATCGCAGCATCGAAGTGATCGACGAGCGGCACATTTACACCTGCTATCGTCATTTGGGTTGGCCGACCAACATCAACGACTTCGCGCAACCGCTCCGCGAGCTCAAGCACAAGCAGTATTTTGAGTCTCCCGAGACCGGAAAGTATGCCATCAACCAGCTCGGGCTGGCGAAGGCCAAGGAAAGCTCGGCGACTTAGAATGAAGCTAACCGAACTCGTTGACCAAGTGGCAGGCTTCGACAAACTGCCACCACGGGAGAAGATACAGCTTTTCGCTTGGTATCTACACACGCACCGGGACCAAGAGCATTTCGGCTCGGACAACATCCGCGCCTTGTACAAAGAGCTTCACATGGTCCCGGATGACGTTGGCAAATACGTCATGCGTATGTCTTCTATGAACACGCCGGACCTAGCGCGTGAGCGCAATGGGTTTAAGCTCACCAGAGCCGTGCGTAGCCAGCTTGACGCGAAGTACACAAACCATCCGACCATGCAGGTCGTGAGCAAACTCTTGACTGATCTTCCGGATAAGGTGCCTGACATCGCGGAGAAGGTCTTCCTCATCGAGGCCATAGATTGCTACCGCGTCCGAGCCTACCGGGCTTGTATCGTCATGACCTGGAATCTGGCCTTTGATCACCTTCTGAATTGGATATTCAATGATCCGTCGCGGTTGGCCGCGTTCAACGCTGCAATCCCGAAGAAATTCCAAAATAGCCCAAAGAAGGCAAGCATTTTCATCAACCGCTATGACGACTTCGCCGATAACTTGAAAGAGTTTGAAATCATCGAATTGTGCAAAACCGCCAACCTCCTCAATGACAACCTAATCCGGACGCTGAAAGAGAAGCTGGGCAAGAGAAACACCGCCGCACACCCATCCACCATGGTTGTCGTTCAGGCGCAAGCCGACGACGTTGTAACCGACCTCGTCAACAATGTGGTTCTAGCTCTTGATCTAGAGCAGCCGTCGTAAGTGTCGATGAAAACGCCTTACATCCCACACACTTTCGGTGAGGACGTAGATCGCAAGCTGCGTAGTCGTCGAGGCTGGCTGACTGCAGGTGTCGCTTCGTCCATTTCGTGGCCATCATTCGACGTATGTGTTAAATACGCTGGCGACGAATACTTCCTGCGCGGAAGCGAACGCGATGGCAAACCATCTCCGCCCGGAATCACCATTGCGTGCGATGATGCCGCTGGCGGGGCCGATGCGGCGATAGCAAAGATCTATAGATTTACTTCGATTCTAAGCTGGTTCGAGAGGGGCTACGTTGACGTCTCGGGCTATATATATGGCAGCCATCCAGCTCTTTACGGCGCCCGGACCGTTTACTCGTCAATGGGAATTGCTGGTGCCAAATCTTTTAACTGCAACCACATGCCGATTATTGAGGACGACAATGTCCGAAAGGCACTCGCGTTTTGGCGTGAAGGGAAGCGCCTCGATGAAGTGCACGACAGCTACGCTTTCCTGAGCTTTTACAAAGTCATCGAATCACAATTCAAAGATGGAAGGAAAAGAGGTAGATGGATTGCTGCAAATATCGACAAGCTTACGGACAGGGCAGCGAAGCGAGTTGCGGAATTGCGCGCCGCAGGCATCGATGTAGCTAGCCATTTGTTTGAGAGCGGACGTTGTGCAGTAGCTCACGCATCACTCGAAGGTGAAATAATTGATCCCGACATTCCCGCGGACAGAAAACGCTTGTCGGCAGACCTCGTCATCATCGAAGAACTTGCTCGCGTCTATATCCGCGACGAGCTGGGCGTCCCAGACTCAAGTTCCCTTTATCGGACGCGCGATAGACTAGAGCGCTTTCCACTTGATGCGGGTCATTGTCCATAGCCAGCATGCCGAAAGTAATTGACGCACTGCTGTGGCGC
>NZ_JAFCLU010000070.1 GCF_018130385.1 Bradyrhizobium sp. AUGA SZCCT0283
TTCAACACGTTGGAGCATTGGGCTGATGACGTTTCCAAAGATGTCGCTCAAGAAATACAGACGCGGTGCGACATTGCAGGCGAGCCCCTGCCCGAGCATATCCAAGACTTCGTTGATACCTATGCTGGCCCTACGCGGCAGCTATCGTTGCGACTTTGAGCGGCGGGGAAATGCATGGCATTTCAGCGCAAAAAGCCCGCAGCCGTCGGCCTTAAGGCGCCATTTCCCGGCTTCATCGAACCAGAATTGGCGACTGCGACCGAAAAGGTGCCGTCTGGCGGACGCTGGCTGCACGAGATCAAATTTGACGGTTACCGCGTCCAAGTCCATCTCGTGAACGAGGCGGTCAAGGTCTTCACCCGACGCGGCAACGATTGGACCAAACGCTTCCGAAAGATCGCCGACGATGTGTGGCACATTGCAGCCGGTTCGGCGATCATCGACGGCGAGGTCGTCGTTCCGGCCGACGACGGCACCACGGACTTCTCCGTTTTGCAGAACGAGTTGAAAGGCAAATCAACCAAGATCGTCTTGGTGGTCTTCGATCTCCTGTATCTGAATGGTTTTGACTTGCGAAAGTTGCCGCTGCTCGAACGCAAGGCTCACCTGAAGAAAATCATCGCCGGGAGCGACGTGCAGTTCAGCGAGAGCTTTGAGATGGACGGCAGGGAGATGTACGCCCATGCCTGCAAGGTCGGGCTGGAGGGCGTAGTCTCGAAGGTCCGCAACAGCAAATATTCCTCCGAGCGCGGCAATGATTGGGTGAAGAAGACTTGCGCGCAGCGCGAGACCCTGATGGTCGCGGGCTTCGCTCTCAAGGACAACGATTGGGATGGCATCTATCTCGCCCGCCGCAAAGGTGACGACCTGATCTACGCGGGCAAGGTCGATCACGGCTTCGATAGGGCGTCCGCTGCCAACCTCCGCAAGCGCCTGACGCCGTTGATCCGCAAGACACAGCCTTACGCCAAGAGGATCGCACACAAGGGCATCTGGGTGGAGCCTGAGGTTCTGGCCGAGATCGAGTACCGTGCGAAGTCAGCGGAAGGCAAGGTGCGGCATCCCTTCTTCAGGGGCATCCGAGAAGCCTTATGAACTGGGGCCACGTCGTCCGAAACACTGCCATCGCGATTGGCATCGCATTCGTCACGGCGATTGGCGTCTACCTTGCGATACGATTTCTCCAGCCGGTGCTGTAGGTCGCACCGTCGGCCGAGCTTGTGTCTCGCTGACACCTTGCTGATTTTGCGAGAACCCCAATGTCCGCTTTCAGGAGGCGATCAGACTTCCCGGTCGCGAGCCGGTATTTCCGGGTTTGACCCTGAACGGAAGTCGAGCAGCCAAATTCGTGTTGCGCGACAGTCCTGCGAGGGGACAGTATGTGCTAAGACTAAGACTTCCGCAGAAGCCGGAGGTGCTGACATGATAAGGCGCGCATTCCTCGGTGGCACACTGAGTGCCGTTGCCTTAAGTACCTGCAAAGCACAATCGGTGACAACCACAGCGCAAAATGCGGTGGTCCAAACACCGCCTGAGCCGCTCGTGTGGCCGATTGTAACAACGCTTCAGCCTGGCGTTCGATTATTCGTTGGTCACACAGATACCGTGCTTGACGTGATTGGCCGGATCGGTGCGCCGCCGAGTTTGGTGATCTTTACCGAAGGCAATCACCTGATGGTGCTTTCGAGCGACGATATTGTCGGTGCATTTGCGTCCTGGTCCAAATCCCAGCCGCAATATGCCAATCTCGATCTGACCAATGTCGTTTTGGTGACGTTGCCTCAGCCCATCCTCGTACAGATGATCCGCACTGGAGGAGTTGCGCTCGGCAATCTCACGCTCGACGTAAACCGCAGCTCCGGTTTTTACCCCGACATCTTCATGGGCTACCCGGAGCCATTGAGACAGCTGCGTCAATTGGGTGTGATCGAGCCACAGGCGCGTTTTTTCTGCAAGAATCGAGGCGTCGCACTGCTTGTCCGCAAAGGCAATCCGCTCGGCATTCATGGCCTTGCCGACGTGGTACGGACAGGTATGCGGATTGCGCTACCGGACTCGGGCGATGTTCGCGCCATGTGTCGTGCTGCTGCCGACAACCTACTTGGCAAGCCCACGGCCGACACCTTGTTCACAGCGGAGGTGCCGAGTTTTCCAGGGCGCCTCGGCATCATGCATCGCGATCTTCCTGAAATGATCGCCCGCGGTTATGCGGACGTAGCCTTCACATGGTATCATCTCGTTTCCTACTGGGCACGGATATTCTCAAATCAGTTCGAGTTTGTTGCGGTTCCGGGCGCTGAGCCATTTTTTACAAAGATCGCTTTGGGTCATGTCACTGATCCTCTGCGTCCCCGAGCTATGAGAGCCTTTGACGAATTCTTCTTCAGCCGGGCAAGAGACGTTTATCCCCAGTACGATTTCGCGCGCATGAATGACGCTGAGTTTGGAGCGACCTTGGGGCTTGATCCGTAGAAAATCGGGATGACCGCTTTTGTGCAGGTTTTCGGATGCCGGCATGACGATTGTCCACGCGCTACGGCGGCCGGCGTCCGAAAAGCGCCAAGGCACGAAATCGCGGGGAAGTGGGCGGCAGCAGTGCCGCGGGCGCTATGGAGATTTAGCCGCGGTACGTGATTTGAGTGCCGGGTAATTTTTCGAATGACCCGTTTCGGACATGGGCATAGCCAGACATCGGCCCACAATTGTGCTATATGAAAATTCACTTTTCCCCGAGCCCGGGGGTGCGTCTTGAGCAGCGAGCACGTCGAGCGGCGACTGGCGGCTATTTTAGCGGCGGACGTCGTCGGCTCATGCCTCTTGATAGGGATCGACGAAGAAGGCGCGCTGGCGCAACTCAAGGCTCTTAGAAAGACGCTTTTTGATCCCAAAGTCACTGTTCATCACGGACGCATCGTCAAGAATACCGGGGACGGCGCTCTCGTTGAGTCCGGCAGCGTCGTAGATGCCGTACGCTGCGCCGTCGAAATTCAGCGCTGCATAGCCGAACAAAATATCGATGTACCGAAGGTTAAGCAAATCGAATTGCGCATCGGCATCCACGTCCGCGACATCATCGTCGATGAAAATGATATCTTTGGAGACGGCGTCAACATCGCAGTGCGGCTGGAGGGAATTGCTGAGCCGGGCGGCGTCTGCATCTCCGATGATGCCTACCGGCAGGTCCGGGGCAAGGTCGAGATTGCCTGTGATGATATGGGGCCGCAGCCCCTCAAGAATATTGCTGAGCCTATGCGGGCGTGGCGGGTTCGCCTGGCTGGTCAAACCCGCGGTACAATCACGTTCGGCTGTGAGCCAGCCTCTGGCGCTCCCGCTTCCCGACAAGCCGTCCATCGCCTTGCTTCCGTTCATCAACATGAGCGGCGATCCGGAACAGGACTACTTTGCTGGTGGAATGGTTGAAGACATCATCACGGCGCTGTCTCATTTCAGGGCGCTGTTCGTCATCGCCCGCAATTCGAGCTTCACCTACAAGGGGCGCGCCGTCGATGTGAAGCAGGTGGGGCGCGAGCTCGGTGTGCGCTACGTGTTGGAGGGGAGCGTGCGGAAGGCGGCAAGCCGGGTGCGCATCACCGGACAACTCGTCGATACCACGACCGGCGCACATCTTTGGGCAGACCGGTTTGATGGTTCGCTTGATGACATCTTCGATCTGCAGGACCGGGTGACCGAGAGCGTTGTCGGGGCAATCGCGCCGGCGGTGGAAAAAGCCGAGATCGAGCGTGCAAAGCGCAAGCCGACCGAGAGCCTCGATGCCTATTCCCTCTATTTACGTGGCCGGCTTTTATCAGTTTGCCAGCCGGCAAGCGAACGAAGAGGCATTACGCCTGTTCAACAGCGCGATCGAGCTCGAGCCTGACTTTGCGACAGCCTACGGTCGTGCCGCCTTTTGCTACGTCATTGCCAAGAGCAATGCCTGGATTTCAGGTACAGCGAACGAGATTGCCGAAGCGAAGAGGCTGGCTCAGCGGGCGGTGGAGTTGGGCAAGGATGACGCGAACGCTCTCGCCGCCAGCGGATATACGTTAGCTTATGTGGTTCGCAATCTCGAGGTAGGCGCCGCCTTGATCGATCGCGCGCTTGTGCTCAATTCCAATTTCGCCGAGGCGTGGGCTTGCGGCGGTTGGGTAAAAAATTGGCTCGCCGAGCCGGAGCTGGCGATCGAGCGCTTCGCGCGTGCCATGCGCCTGAGCCCACTTGATCCGTTTGTGACAGGAATGCGAGCCGGGACCGCGCATGCAAATTTCTTCCTGGGCCGCTATGACGAGGCGGCATCGTGGGCGGCATTGGCATTGCATGACAGTCCGGACTTTCAAACTGGATTACGGATCGAAGCCGCAAGCAGTGCAATGGCCGGACGGCTGGAGCAAGCGTACAAGGCACTGGCCGTACTGCGGCAGCTGAATCCCGCGCTACGTGTTTCCACTCTCAAAGACGTGCTGGGCCCTTATCGGCGTGCGGAAGACATCTCGCGATACCAGGAAGGATTGCGGCGAGCCGGACTGCCCGACTGACCAGCGCAGTGATTTGCTCGCCGGTGGCGGCAAGCTGATCGAACAGGAGCGGCGACTTCCGCCTTTGTGCAGGTTTGAGACATGCAGACCGGCCCTGACGACGTCCGTTTCCGGGCGAAGACCGGAAGTAGTCGGCCGACGGCCAAAACGATGCGATTGACCCTGGCTGTGTGAAAAAGCGAAATCTCGCCAAGAGCAGAGAATCAAGTTCTCAGATTCCGCGGCACTGCAGTTTAGTTTGCTCTTCAGGTACCCAGAGCGGTGCTTACGAAGGAATAGTTTTCTCTGCAATTTGCTCGGCGCTGCGTTTTTACACAGCCAAGACCCGAAGCCGACGTTCCCAAGCGCGAACTCACAGCTTGCGCTGCCTGGCGTTCCAATGCTTCTCCAAATTAACAATAAGCTGATCGCTCAGATGGCAGAACGCCTGTTCGAAGGCGTAGGTCGTCACATACCTGCGGAAGGCTTCCAGCGGCTCAGTCTGCTGGCGGATCGCTTTGCGGTTGGCGCCGGGGCTGACAATACCCGATCCGATTGCATTTTCCACGCAGCGCGAGATGGCCAGGTCCACTTCGCCTGATGGCACCACTTCACTGGCGATCAGGCGGCCCTCCGGCGTGTCGGCGTGAAACACGCGATCGAACAGGAGCGCGTCACGTGCGAGCCGCTCGCCGACAAACCGGGGCAATCGCATATTCGCGGTACCTGGCAGAAAGCCCTCCTTGCGCGCGGGCAGATTGAAATACGAGCCTGCTTCGGCGATCACATAGTCGACAACCAGCAGAAGCTGGCACCCGCCGCCGATGGCGAATTTGTCGACGGCCGCGATCCAAAGCTTTTCGAGCGTGCGCTCGGGCTCCTCAAGCGGTGCATCCAGACTGTCGGGCTCATGGTCGACCAGCACCCCGCGATAAAGCTTGCTGTGCAGCCCCATGCTGCGGAACAGGAAGGAGAGGTAGCTCTGCTTGCCCTGGTAGAGGCGCGTCAGATTGATGCCCGACGAGAACACGCGCTGGCCGGCGTACTTCGGATGGTCGACTGCGCTGCCGCGCAGGACGCCGATCTTCACGCCGGGATGCAGCAAGATCAGGTCCGTCGCCATCTCCAGCGGGCCTACAGTTGTGTCATCTTCTGAATTTAGATATCGCTCGTTGTGGATGGTCACGTAGCCTGCGCTGGCCTGCACTTCGATCCGCGCGGTGCCGAGATCGGCGCGACCCGTGGCGATGAATTGCGGCAGCAGCGCGAGGGATTCGGCCCGGGGGCGCAGCATGGAGCGGATCAAGTGATGGCCGGTCTGAGGACTGGACAGCACCTGGCTGACGAACAGGCCCTGATGGATTTCGAGGCCGTCCTTGTCGGCCTGCATGCGCTCGCCCTCGGCCGCGAGTTCGGCCTGGGAAGGCAGGATGTCAGGCCAGCGCGCCGCGGCCTCCCACAGCAGCGTGTCGACACGCAGCGACCGGGTGCCCTTCTGCGTCAGGTCGCGATACATCGGGACGGCATGCTGGCGGAAAAAGCGCCATGCGGCATCGGCCGTTAGATGGACGATCGCTTCGCCGCTCGCCTTTTCTACCGGGGTCCGCTGCGAGCGTAGCGGCAATAGTGCCAGCAGCGCGCGGCCGCTGCGGATCGCTGCACGCAGATCGGCGGCAGCGAGGGTTGCGACAGCGTGGTTACGGGTGATCAGAAAGGCTTCGGACTCGGCGCGCGGCAACGCGGCGGCGAGCACCTGGGAATGCTGTTCGCGGGGGATTGAAAGCATTGGACACCTTGGAATGAGGCAGGCGTGGGAGTGTAGGACGAAGGGCATCCTGGGAAAATGAGATACTGTCGTAAAGCTGCCAAAACTATCGACATCCAGCGGAGGGGCGGTGCGCGTCCAACAAGTGCAATAAATACTTCCGCTACTGGCCCGAAGGCGAAGATCGCAACGGCTAGCCGCACGTCGGCAGTCGGAGCAAGTTCGGACATGGCAGAGACGTGACCAAATCGACGCGATTGACCCGAAGTAGACGTTCCTTCTCAGCACGTCCTGCTTTGATTGGCTACTTCTCGCTGTATGAGTTCCGCGGAGCCTTGACGTCTTCTTTCACCGTTCTATGGACGCATTCAATGAAGAGCTTTGCAGCCGGGCTGCGCGTACGGTTCTTGAGAGTTACGATTGCAACAGGCCGCCGCTTCATGGGAATCTTGATTGGAAGGACCTTGAGAGATTCATCTCTGTTGCCGAAGCCCAATACCGAGGCTGGCAGAATTGTCACAAATTGTGCGCCTGCGACCAGCCGGAGGCATAGATGAATTGAAAGGGTTGTGAGGGGCGTAGGTGGAATTTCGGCCCCATTGTCGCGAAACAATGTTTGTACAGCTGCGCCATGCATTGTATCAGGCGGCGGCAATATCCAGCGTTCGCCGGCTAGGTCGGTGAGCTTGAGCCTGCGTGACTTCGCCCATTTGCTCTGCTGACCCGCAATCACCACGGCGTCATCATTGTATACAACTTCGGCTTCGAGGTCGTTCTCCTCGAACGGCGCCGGAACGCGGCCGATCAGTAGATCGATGCTGTGTTCGCGCAACTCGCGATAATGCAGCGTGCTCATGACGGTTTGCGCGACGTCGAGTCTGACGCGTGGCTGCTCGAGCGAGAAACGCCTAATGACAGCAGGCAAAAAGGCAGCCGCGACGCTTTCGGTGCTACCTATACGCAGTTCTCCGACGCTCGGGTCCGAGAGAAATGCGAGTTCCTCGACGCCTTGTTTGAGTTCGTCGAAAATAGCCCGGCCGCGGATGACAAGGGCGCGGCCGTAGGCCGTCGGCTCCATGCCGCTGCGACTACGGTCGAGCAGGCGAAGACCGAGCATATGCTCCATATCCGAGATCGCTTTGGACACCGCGGGCTGCGATATCGCGAGATCGGCCGCAGCCTTCGCCATACTGCCGCGCTGTACCACCGCGACCAGAATATGCAGGTCTCGCAGCTTGAAACGACGTCCGATACGATCGACCCACCTCATGGCGCGTACCTATCAAAATGGTTATGCAACGATCCCATATCAGAATTGGATATGTATGTCTCTACCGCGCATAATCCGCATGTCACGATCAAACGGGCTTGCGGGTTGCTGGATGTCTGTTGGCTAGACGCCGGACCTACCGAAGATTTGGAGAGAGGCCCCCATTCGTGACCAACGCCTTGAAGGTGTGTGACACGAGCGTTGGATTCAGAACCAAAGTAGGACGGATCAACATGGTCTCCACCATTCGCTGCAAAGTAATCGTTACTGCATTATTTATCAGTGCCCTTCTCACTGTGACCACGCAGGCGCAGGGGATCAAGGTTACCCTCTTGGGCACAGGATGTCCTCCGGCCGTGATGAACCGGTTCGGACCGAGCACCCTCGTCGAAGCGGGTGGGCAGAAGTTCATTTTCGACGCGGGCCGCGGCGCTCTTCAGCGGCTCAACCAGATCAAGGTGCGCTGGCAGAATGTGGACGGCGTCTTTCTCACGCACCTGCACTCGGACCACGTGGTCGGCTTCCCGGATCTGTGGCTGACGGGTTGGATTGCGGGCGCGCCGGGGCGTGATCGACCACTGTCGGTGTGGGGACCAAGAGGAACCGAGCGCATGATGTCGTTGCTCGAGCAGGCTTTCGAGTACGACATCCGGATTCGATTATACGACGACCGGGCACCACCAGACGGCGTAGTCCTCCTCGCCGAGGACATTACCGAAGGTGTCGTATATGAGAACAGCGGCGTGAAGATCACCGCGTTCGAAGTGGACCACGCGCCAGTGAAACCCGCGTTTGGCTATCGCATCGATTTTTCCGGCCACTCGGTTGTGGTCTCCGGCGACACCCGCATCTCTGAAAACTTGATCCGACACGCCCAAAACGTTGATCTACTGATTCACAATGTTGTCTCGCCTGAGACGTTCCAGCGCCTTGGAGTTCCGGCAGAGCGGACGGCAAATATTCTCCCCCTCCACACCACTCCAGAGCAGGCAGGCCAAGTGTTCACGCGGACAAATCCTAAGCTCGCAGTGTATTCACACATCGTGTTGCCAAACGCCACCGAGCAAGATGTGATTCCACCAACGCGGAAGACTTATTCAGGTCCTTTGGAACTCGGTGAAGATCTGATGGTAATCGAAGTTGGTGAGAAGGTCGAAGTCCGAAGGCCCGCCAAGCCTTGATCTTCCTGCTAGGCGCTCGTGTTGTTCTCTTAAGTAACACGGGCTCGGTAGCGTCTGCGAATGGGGCCGTTGGCTCACAGGTCCGTTTGTGGCACAAAGCGTCAGTCTGCTCGGTGCAATGCCATGTCCGGAGTTGGGGGTAAAGCCGACCAGCCGGTCGAACGCCCGGACTTCTCAGTTTGACCCACATGTATGGTCCGGCCGCGCGTTGCAAGAAGATTTCGCCGAGTTGGCGGTGAGCGGTCTTGCATCAATGTATCCGGCCTCTGGATTGGAGCAGTGGTGCTCCGGGCCATCATGGATATCAGCGCGCGTGCGTTCTCATTAACGGACAGGCCTCAACCGGGCCATGTGGGTCACCAGTGTTCGCACGCGCTCGGAAGACCGAACCTCCATCTCGTCTCATCCTCTCGCAGGCCTCGGTTGGAAACTGTTGATTGGGTTACGTCATCGCTTGCTCCTCATACCGCGTGCAGTTCCTTTGTTCGAGCCAAGGGCCGTTCCTTCGTCCCGGCCCGCAGAACGGCGATCGCGTCGCGCGCAGGGGCGGTCAAGGCCGGCCGTCGCGCTTGGCTTGCGGCTGGCTCCGGCGTTGCCAGGCTGCGCCTTGACCGCGCCGAGCACGGCGCGAGGATCAAGCGGGTCGGACGACGCCTGCATCGTCGGTCCTCGTCAGCTCGAAGGCGCGTCCTTTAGCCAGCACCGCCCAGGCGATGCGGGCAAGCTTGTTGGCGAGCGCAATTGCGAGCACGTTGTGGTGCAACCGCCTCTTGGCGGCTTCGATCCAGGATTTGAGCCCGTAACGTTCCCAG
The DNA here is from genome assembly GCF_018130385.1 of Bradyrhizobium sp. AUGA SZCCT0283. Lineage (GTDB taxonomy): Bacteria > Pseudomonadota > Alphaproteobacteria > Rhizobiales > Xanthobacteraceae > Bradyrhizobium. The sequence continues at coordinate 9,540 of NZ_JAFCLU010000070.1, forward strand.
TCCTTTATCCTGACCAGCACAACCCATGCCGCCTGCACGAACAGAACGCGCAGGTAGCGATTGCCGCGCCTGGAGATTTTGCCGAGGATTGTGCGGTCTCCGGTCGAGATCTGCTTGGGCACCAGTCCGAGCCAGGCGCCGAAGTCGCGGCCTTTGGAGAATACGTCTCCAGTGCCGAT
>NZ_JAFCLU010000071.1 GCF_018130385.1 Bradyrhizobium sp. AUGA SZCCT0283
GACAAAGCCCGCGCCAAACTCGGCCGTGCTTATCCAGCCACCGCCAAAGACTCAAAATCACTGTGATGAACCACTAGCGTCCGGCGAGCTGCTTCAGCCGCACCAGCCTCAGCCTGTCCGCGCCTTCGCCGATTTCTGCGCCGACGCCTTCGTCTTGGCCAGCAGGCGCATCAGTTCGCGGACGTCCTTCGGCGTCAGGTCGCCGAAGACGTCGGCAATCCACAATTCATGCTCCGCCGCCATCTTGCGGAATTCGGCCCGTCCCGCCTTGGTCAGGCGGATCACCTGCACGCGGCGGTCAGCATCCGACGTGCGGCGGTCGAGATGCCCGGATTCGACGAGGCGCTCGACCAGCCCGGTGACGTTGCCGTTCGAGACCATCATCCGCTTGGAGACATCGGACAGCGTCATGCCCTCCGGCACCTTGTCGAGTTGGGCCATCAGGTCGAACCGCGGCAGCGTGACGTCGAAGCGCTCGCGCAAGCGGCTGCGCACCTCGCCCTCGATCAGGGTCGTGCAGGTCAAGAGGCGAAGCCACAGCCTGAGTTCGTCGCCGTGATGCTCCGGGAGTTCGACGGCCTTGGTCTCTGAATCGAGGATCATGATGCAAATCTTGTCCGGCTTGGGCGTTCGGTGATCCGAACAGAGCGCAGCTTCTCGGATCATTGCTCAGATTTCTTTAGGTTTCAAGTAATTGGCGCATGGCTTGCATGGACGCGTTCTGCTTGCAGGTGCAGTCACCGTCAGAATAAGCTGCAATCCGAGCATTTGCTGTGGCAAGGGTTTTCGGCTGCCGAGGCCGAATGGAGGAATAATCATGAAGCAGTCGTTGAAGCTGACCGGACTTGCCGTTGTGCTGGGTGTTGCCGCCACTCCGGCCGCAGCGCAGGAGAAAATCAAGATCGGCGTGATCACGACCTTGTCCGGCCCGGCGGCCGTGCTCGGCCAGCAATCGCGTGACGGCCTCCAACTCGGAATCAAGGACCTCGGCGGCAAGATGGCCGGCAAGGATGTCGAGGTCATCGTCGTCGACGACGAACTCAAGCCCGATGGCGCCGTGACCAAGGCCAAGGGCCTGCTCGAGCGCGAGAAGGTCGACTTCGTGGTCGGACCGATCTTCTCCAACATCCTGCAGGCCATTCACCGGCCGGTGACCGAGAACAAGACGTTCCTGATCAGCCCGAACGCGGGGCCATCGAGCTATGCCGGCAAGGAGTGCAGCCCGTTCTTCTACGTGACGTCCTACCAGAACGACCAGAATTTCGAAGTTCTCGGCAAGGTCGCCCAGGACCGCGGCTACAAGCGCGTCTACGTGCTGGTGCCGAACTATCAGGCCGGCAAGGATGCCGTGGCCGGTTTCAAGCGCGATTACAAGGGCGAGATATCAGAAGAAAGCTACACGCCGCTGGGTACGCTGGATTTCCAGGTCGAGCTGACCAAGATCGCCTCTTCCAAGGTCGATGCACTGTTCACCTTCATGCCGGGCGGCATGGGCGTCGGCCTCGTCAAGCAGTACCGGCAGGCCGGCCTTGCCGACAAGATTCCGGTGCTGTCGGCTTTCACCGTCGATGAATCCACCCTGCCCGCGCAGCAGGACGCCGCCGTCGGCATGTTCGGCGGCGCCAACTGGGCGCCGAACATGGACAATTCCCAGAGCAAGAAGTTCGTCGCCGCTTACGAAGCCGCCTACAACAGCGTGCCCGGCACCTACGCTATGCAGGGCTATGATACGGCCTTACTGATCGACAGCGCGGTGAAGGCGGTGAAGGGCGACCTCAAGAACAAGGACGCGGTGTCCGCCGCGCTGAAAAAGGCCGAGCTCACCTCGCTGCGCGGCGACTTCAAGTTCAACGTCAACGGCTATCCGATCCAGAATTTCTATCTGACCAAGGTCGCCAAGCGTCCGGACGGAAAATTCCAGACCGAGATCGTCGAGAAGGTGTTTTCGAACTACGGCGATCGCTACGCCAAGGATTGCGCGGCGGGCAAATAATAATTGAGAGGGAGCGACACCATGAAAACCGAAATCGCCGGCATCACGCGCGCCAACGAGGGCATTCAGGGCATTTCCTGGAGCATTCTCGGCCAGACCTATGTGCCGAAAAACGTCACCGAGCATTCCTTCTCATGGCATGCGACCTTCCCGCCCGAGACCCTCGTGCCGCCGCATATTCATCCCGACCAGGACGAGTATCTCTACATCCTCGAGGGCAAGCTCGACTTCTTCCTCGACGGCGCCGACACGCAGGCCACGCCGGGCGATCTGGTCCGGCTGCCGATGGGCAAGCCGCACGGCATCTTCAACAAGTCGGGACGGACCGCGAAGACGCTGTTCTGGGTGTCGCCGACACGGCGGCTCTACGATCTGTTCTGGGCGATCCACAACATGAAGGAGCAGACGCCGGACGCGGTGGTGGCGCTGGCCGCCGAGCACAACATCCACTTCCTGCCGCCGCCTCCGGGCGCGTGAGTTCTTTGACCCTCATGGTGAGGAGGCGCTTCTTCAGCGCCGTCTCGAACCATGAGGCCCCGATCTCGCCCGCGGCCATCCTTCGAGACGACCGCTTCGCGGTCTCCTCAGGATGAGGACTTCGCCTACGCCCGCACCGCGGCCAGTCCCAGCGGCGGCGGCGCGAAGCCGGCCTTGGAGGCATAGCCGCGCACGATCGCCTCGCGCTGGGCGTGGCTCAGCACCTTCTCGATATCGGTGAAACCATCCGGCGCCAGTTGCTCGACCGCGTCGATCACGCCCTCGGGGCCGCCGCGGCGGTTGGAGCGCACGATCTCCGCCGTCATCGGCAGGCGCTTCTGCTCATAGGCCACCAGCGCCTGACGCGGATGCTCAGCTCGCGCCAGCTCATCGGCCAGCGCGCGGGCATCGAGGATCGCCTGCGATGCGCCGTTGGAACCGACCGGATACATCGGATGTGCGGCGTCGCCGAGCAGCGTCACCCGGCCCCAGGTCCAGTACGGCAGCGGATCGCGGTCGCAACACGGGTACTCGTAGAATTCCGGCGTCGCCGAGATCAGGCTGCGCACGTCCACATAAGGCACCGAGAACCGCTCGACATGCGGCATCAGCTCTTCGCGCTTGCCAGGCCGCGACCAGTCCTCGCGGCGCGGCGGCTGCGAATTGCCCTCGCCGATCTTCACCAACACCGCCCAGTTGGTCAGCCGGCTCGACGGACTCGAGCCTTCGGCGATCGGATAGACCACGACCTTGGCATTCAGCCCGCCGGCCACGATCATCGAGCGGCCGGTCAGGAACGCCGGCCAGTCGCGCGCGCCGCGCCACAGCATCAGCCCGTTCCAGCACGGCGGCCCCTCGTCCGGGAACAGCATCTCGCGCACGCGCGAATGAATGCCGTCGGCGCCGATCAGAATATCGCCGCGCGCGGTTTTGACATGGGCGCCGGTGCGGTCGAAGAAATGCGCGACCACACCGCCCTCGTGCTGCGCGAACGCGCCGAGCCGGCAGCCGGTGTGGATTGCCTCGTTGCCGAGCCGTTCCTCGACGGCGCGATGGATCACGCTCTGCAGGCGGCCGCGATGAACCGAGAATTGCGGCACGTCGTGGCCGGCATCGAGGCCGCGCGGCTCGCGCCAGACTTCCTGGCCGTGGCGGTTGAGATAATACAATTGGTCGGTGCGAATGGCGGCGGCATCCAGCCGGTCCAGCAGCCCGAGGCCGGTCAATTCTCTGATCGCATGCGGCAGCGTGTTGATACCGACGCCGAGCTCGCGGATGGTGTCGGACTGTTCGAACAATTCGCAGTCGATGCCGCGCGCGCGCAACATCAGCGCAGTGGTAAGGCCTCCGATGCCGCCCCCGACGATGATTGCTTTCATGCGCGTTACTCCACACTCTCTTCCTCATCCTCGCCCCGCTTGCGGGGAGGGGTCGGATCGCCCCTGCGATCCGGGTGAGGGGGTACCGCACTCACGGCGATTTCACCCGCGGAGAGAGCCCCTCACCCCAACCCTCTAAGAGCGAGCTTCGCTCGTCTCGACCCCGCGAAGGCGGGGCGAGGGAGCGGAGAGAGCCTGCCATTCAGCCTATTCGGCTGCAAGCGGCTTTGTCGCCTCGGCTTTCAGCTCGGCGCGGGTTTTCGGCTTACCCTTAATTTTGAGGTCCTCGAAATCCTGCCGGTCACGCTCGCTGTTGCGGAAGATCTGTTCCTTGCCCGGCAGGTATTGCGGCGGACAGGCGATATCGGCGCCATACCAGGCCGCCGCCCGCATCGTGAAGGACGGATCGACCAGATGCGGCCGGGCGAGCGCCACGAGGTCGGCGCGGCCGGCGGCAAGGATGGTGTTGACCTGATCTGCGGTGGTGATGTTCCCGACGCACATGGTCGCGACGCGGGCCTCGTTGCGGATCTGATCGGAGAACGGCGTCTGGAACATTCGTCCATAGATCGGTTGCGCGTCGCGCACGGTCTGGCCCGTCGAGACATCGACCAGATCGACGCCGGCTTCGCCGAACGCGCGTGCAACCGCCACCGCATCGTCGCCGGTGATGCCGCCTTCGGCCCAGTCGGTGGCGGAGATACGAACCGACATCGGCTTGTGCGCCGGCCATGCCGCGCGCATCGCCGCGAACACTTCCAGCGGATAGCGCAGCCGGTTGGCGAGCGTGCCGCCATATTCGTCGGTGCGCGCGTTGGTCAGCGGCGAGATGAAGCTCGCCAGCAGATAGCCGTGGGCGCAGTGCAGTTCCAGCATGTCGAAGCCGCAGGCCTCGCCCCGCAACGCCGCATCGACGAACTCCTGCTTGACGCGGTCCATCGCGGCGCGATCCATTTCGCGCGGCACCTGGCTATCGGGGAAGTATGGCAATGGCGACGCCGAGATCGTATCCCACCCGCCCTGCTCCAGCGGCCGGTCCATGCCATCCCACATCAATTTGGTCGCGCCCTTGCGGCCGGCATGTCCCAGCTGCAGGCAGATCTTTGCCGCCGAATTGGCGTGGACGAAATCGACGATCCGCGTCCAGGCCGCCTGCTGCTCGTCGTTCCACAGACCAGTACAGCCGGGTGTGATGCGGGCGTCGCGGCCGACGCAGGTCATCTCGGTGAAGATCAGCCCGGCGCCGCCGATCGCGCGCGAGCCGTAATGCACCAGATGGAAATCGCCGGGCACGCCTTCCTTCGCGGAGTACATGCACATCGGCGACACCACCGCGCGATTCCTGACTTCCATCTCACGCAGCTTCAGCGGCTGGAACATCGGCGCCGCGGGCCTGTCGATATCGACGTCGAACCCCTTTGTGCGCACCTGCTTTGCAAACGCCTTGTCGACCTCGCGGACGAACTCCGGCGCGCGCAGCGTGAGGTTATCGTAGGTGATCGCCTTGGAGCGGGTCATGACGCCGAAGGCGAACTGCACGGGATCGAAATCCCAGAAGCGGTCGACATGCTCGAACCAGACCAGCGAGACGTCGGCGGCGTGCTGGATCTTCTCGACCTCCTCGCGCCGGCCGTGCTCGTAGGTCTGCAACGCGGCATCGACGGTCGGCGTCTCCGCCATGGCATCGGCGAGCGCGATCGCGTCTTCCATCGCGAGCTTGGTGCCGGAGCCGATCGAGAAATGCGCGGTCGCCTTGGCATCTCCAAGCAGCACCATGTTGTCCTTGACCCAGCGCTGGCTGCGGATCATCGGGAAATTGCGCCACATCGAGCGGTTGATCAGCAGGGGATGGCCGTCGAGGAACCAGCCGAAAATCTCGGCCATCCGATCGGCGGATTGCTGTTCGTTCAGGCCTTCGAGCCCGGCACGCTGGAAGGTTTCGGCGTCGGTCTCGAAAATCCAGGTCGAGCGTCCCGCTTCATACTGATAGGCATGCGCGATGAACGGCCCCCACTCCGTCTCCTGGAAGATGAAGGTGAAGGCGTCGAGCGGCTTGGTCGAACCCATCCAGGCGAACTTGTTGGAGCGCAAATCGATCTGCGGCTGGAAATGATCGATGTATTTGTCGCGGAAGCGGCTGTTGATGCCGTCGGCGAGCACGATCAGATCGGCATCGGCAAAGCGGCTCTCGTCGTCGATATCGGTCTCGAACAGGATCGTCACGCCGAGTTCGCGGGCGCGCTCCTGCAGGATCAGCAGCAACGTCCGGCGCGAGCAGCCGCAAAAACCGTTGCCGCCGACGCGGTGCACGGTGCCGCGGAAATGCACGGCGATGTCGTCCCAATAGGCGAATTCCTGGGTGATGCGGCGATAGCTCGGCGGATCGTATTTCTCGAAATTGTCCAGCGTGGCGTCCGAGAACACCACGCCGAAGCCAAAGGTGTCGTCGGCACGGTTACGCTCATAGACCGCGATTTCGGCCTGCGGCCGCTGCTTCTTCAAGAGGATCGCGGCATAGAGACCGGCCGGTCCGCCGCCGATAATCGCGATCTTCATCTACCGCCTCCGAAACAGGCTGTCGGGCTAGTTCGGAATTACTTTAAGCCTAAAACAATTTTCCCGCAAGGCCCCAGATCCACACGTTCCCTCCTCATCCTGAGGAGCCGCGCAACGGCGTCTCGAAGGATGGGCCACGGGCGTTCGTGGTTCGAGACGGCGCTCACGCGCCTCCTCACCATGAGGGGATAGATGGGAGCTCGCCCCCCTCAATTCCCCTGGAACACCGGGGTTCGCTTGTTCGAAAACGCCTCGAAGGCGCGGGCGAAATCCTCCGTGGTCATGCAGAGCGCCTGGGCGACCGCTTCGGCCTCGATCGCCTCCTCCACCGACATCGCCCATTCCATCGCCAGCATGCGCTTGGTCATGGTGTTGGCGAAGGTGGGGCCATCCGAAATCTGCTTGGCCATAAGCTGCGCCTGCGGCAGCACCGCGTCCGGCGTGACGATACGGCTGAAGAAGCCCCAGCGCTCGCCCTCCTCTGCGGTCATGAAACGGCCCGTGTAGAGCAGTTCGGAGGCCCGCGACTGGCCGATGATGCGCGGCAGGATCGCGCAGGCGCCCATGTCGCAGCCGGCGAGGCCTACCTTGTTGAACAGGAACGCGACCTTGGCTCCAACGGCGGCCAGACGCAGGTCGGATGCCATGGCGACGATCGCACCAGCTCCGGCGCAGATGCCTTCGACCGCGGCAACGATCGGCTGCGGACACGCCCGCATCGCCTTCACCAGGTCGCCGGTCATCCGGGTAAAGGCGGTCAGCCCCTTAGTATCCATCTGAATCAGGGGACCGATGATCTCGAACACGTCGCCGCCGGAGGAGAAGTTTCCGCCCGCGCCTGTGACGACGATGGTCTTGACCTCTTCATCCATCGCGCAGGCGCGGAAGAAATCGGTGAGCTCGCGGTAGCTTTCGAAGGTCAGCGGATTCTTGCGCTCGGGACGATTGAGCGTCACGGTAGCGACGCGATCGACGACGGCCAGCAAGAAATGCTTCGGCGAGTAATCCGCCAGCGGCAGCGTGACGGGATTGGCGGGCTTGCTCATGATCTCTCCCTGAATTTAATCGTTATCGATGTGGCGGCCGGTCAGACTTCACCGCCGGCCACCGCGATAGCCTGGCCCGTGATGGCGCCGGCGCCTTCGCCGCAGAGCCAGAGTACAGCGTCGGCGACTTCCGAGGGCGCCACGAGGCGCCCCTGCGGATTATGCTTCGACAGTTCCGCGATGGCCTGCTCGCGGCTGCGGCCGGTCTTCTTGATGATGTTGTCGATCGAGCCTTCCAGCAGATCGGTTTCGGTGAAGCCGGGGCAGACGGCGTTGACGGTGACGCCGCTCTTTGCGGTTTCCAGCGCCAGTGAACGCACAAGGCCAACGACGGCATGTTTCGCCGCGCTGTAGGCACTGACATAGGCGTAGCCCTTCAGGCCGGCGGTGGACGCGACGGCAACGATCCGGCCGTGGCGGCGCTCGACCATTCCAGGCAATACGGCCTGCGTGGCGTGGACCACGCCCATGAAATTGACGTCCATCATCCGCTGGAACAGCGCCGCATCGGAGCGGCCGAACGGCGAAGATTCCGCCGCGCCCGCATTGGCAATGAGGATGTCGACCGGTTGCCGCGCGGCGGCTTCCGTAACGGCCGATTTGACCGACGCCTGATCGGCAACGTCGGCGACCGCTGCGAACTGCGCCGCACCGGATGCAACGGCCTCATCCAGCGTCGCGCGGTTGCGGCCAAGCACCGTCACCGTCGCACCCGCATTCGACAGCGCCGCCGATATCGCTAGCCCGATGCCCCGCCCGCCACCGGTAACGAGCGCATGGGAGGAACGCGACAATGGGGACATCGGTCAAGCCTCCAGGATGAGGGTTCAGCATATATTTTAAACTTCAAGCTTTTGCAAGGAAGCGGCAAGGGCCGGAGCGGTGGTCAGGTAGATCCTATGGGGTGGCAGGTGGTCAGGGGTAAGCTGAGTTTGCGACCACCCAACCACCCGGAGGATCAACGATG
>NZ_JAFCLU010000072.1 GCF_018130385.1 Bradyrhizobium sp. AUGA SZCCT0283
CAACCGGGCATCGTGACCAAGCGATGCGAGTTTGCGGCTCAGGTGATGTGCGCCGACGCAGGCTTCCATGCCGATTAACTTCGCTTGCTGGCGGGGCAGGAGCACGGCCGGACCATCCCATTAGCAGAAATCGGCCGTTGTTGGTTTTCGCGGGAATCGAATTCAGGGCATTGCCGGGCGACCATGGCGTTCCACCACGGACAAACGCCGCTCAGCCTCTGGTAATTGCCGTCCATCACTTGGAGCGGGGCACCCTTCGGGCGGCGCCGGCAGGCGCACGAGCAGCTGATCATCAAGGTCCATTTCGGCCGCTCGCCCCGAAAGCGCCAGCATCGCTGGCAATGTCGAATTTGCGCAGCGCGGCAACAACTTTGCACTGCCATCAGGTCGACGGTTGTGCTCTCTTTGGCTGCGCGACCTCTCGCTGATCATTTCAGCCCCAGCCCCATGGTCGGCTCGAGAGGGAGCGCTGCCCCGGCGTTGATCCCCACGATTCGAGCCGGTCGCCTTGTTCATGAGTTCACCTGGAGTGACAGCCATGGTGCAGAACCTGGTAGCCGGATTGGTCGTGTGGCTTTGATTATCATGGGCGTGCTTGCCTACGCCCAGAAACACGAGGGGTGCTTGCACGGGCGCTCGCTCCAAACCTTCAGGCCCTGCGGATCAGTTAGCGTTGACCTGTAGCGCTGGCCGCGAGGCTGCGGCCAACCTCGCGCGATTTGGTGCTCACGATCCCGGGCAAATCCCGGTTCGCCTATCTCCGTCTGTACGGGCCGAGCCGAGCCGTTCTTCAACCGAACGTGGATTCGCTCGGCCAGAGCGCTAAGTGATAAGGAAAAAGCCGCCCGGAGGCGGCGAGTTCTTGGTCATCCCTCTTGCGTTCGCCCGAACTGGCTCTTGCGATGCTGCCGTGTCACTGATTGAGCAGGATCGAGTGCCGCTAACGCCTGTTGTTCTGATTGGCGCAATCGCTCGATTTGCATTCTGAAATTCGCGGGCAACTCTCGATCTTCCTTTAATGACGACCTTAGTCTTTCGCCAATCTCTCGAACGATCGCGCGACTATGCCGTGTGTCAATGTCAACAGGATGTCGCACAACGGTTCTCCCGACGCCAAGGTCAGCGCTAGCAGTCTTTCAGATTGAATAGAGACCGCCGCCTTTGGCTAACGTGCGCGAGCGCTTGTTCTTGAACAGCGGGTCCAATGACCTTTGGCTATCCGCGCCGCGACATGCGCCGTTTCGTAACGGCGGGCGACGGTCTCGCAACAACAATTCCGCGCTGAGGACTTCGTTCCGGTTCCATTAACAGCTGTTCAGTTTTCTTTAGCGAACTTCCGTCGCCCAGACTAAGCTGGGGCAAATTCTCCTCGGGATCGTTCTTAGCAATCCATGCGTCGGCCGCGTCGGAGTTCGCAAAGACTGCGGTACGGAGAGCCCAAGCACGGTCCCGCCTTGGGCAGGGGCTTTGGGTGGGGCGAGGACCGTGCAGGCCGTCCCTCTCGGATTAAGACGACCCGCTTTCTTAATGCGAGTGATGGGTGCGATGTTCCGACGAAGATTCGCAGTGCAGTGATCAGTTGCGCAGCTAGAACCGTTCGTCGCCTTTGCGTACAGGCGACGGCTCTCCATCAAGCCAGTCCTGTTCGTCGGCTAACGATCTCCAAGCCGCTTCCATTCGTTTGTACCGCTGGCGTGTCGGTTCGTTGGGTGCCTCTTCCGCGAGGTAGGCGCAGTTCTCCGCGTTTTGCCGGTATATTTCAGACTGCTTCACGGTTGCCTCCAACCTGCGGCCCCGAAACCTGACCCTACGCGCCACCGCGTCGGTGGCCTATGTCGCTTCTTGGAACCTAGCGGACCTGACGTGCGCCTCCTCAATGTCGGCTCGTCGAGGTACGCGGACATCGCCGCAGAGCGCCAAGAGGTCGTTAGTGAATGAACTTAACGCCGATTGTCTTGCCCTGCCGCCAGACCACTTCACAAAGTTCAGTTCTATCAGAGTTGGGAACCAACGTGATCTCGAACCGGCTTGGCAAAAAGTCTACAACTTCGACAACAAGTTCTGCGCCGGATCGCGACAGATTGCTCAGGCGGCATTCGTGGTTCGTCAGACCATGGGCTGTGATCCATGCCGATTGCCAGCGCCGCCGCCGCACTTCGCGTTTGACATTTTTGCGTCTCGGCCCGTGCAACGTAGTGCACCCCTTAGTTCGCCAGTCGGCTAACGCGGTAGCTGATACCGAACCGCCATTCCGTGCCCGCTCCTGTCCTGAACAACGATATCGTCATCACGAGCTTCCTGTTCCATCGCTTCGCAGCACGCGTTCAGCCATGCCGTGCCCGATCTGACGGCTCGACACAGATCGTGGGAAGTTACTAGGAGTTGATTGCTTCCGCTCGCAGCGGCTTCATTCAGTTGGCGGCGCAATTCGTAACCAAAATGATCGACCGAAACCATGGTGGCCTCGCGGAAAACTTAGCCGAATGATCTGATAATCTTTTCAACCATGCATGCTGACTGTCGGCCGGCTGTAGCGGGCGTTGTTAAATCGCTCATCCATCAAATTGAGAAGCAGGAGAGCAACTATGGAAGCCATTGCAACTCTCATAAGAGAAAGGATGGTTGCCGGAACTTAATTCTTCGTTAACGCCGACCTCTGCCATAGCCGGGTCATACCGAGAGGGGTGCTGCTGTTACCAACAAGAACCGACTTCATGAGATGTAAGAGGCCGCCAACTGAGGTACTCCAAACTAGTTCGGAACGATCAACCGAGTTGCGGTAATTTGGCTGACCGTTGGCCGCTTGTTTCCGAGTTGCTGGCGGTTGGAATGGGCGGTCCCAGCCAGCCTCCCAGCCTCCGCTGCTGAGCCGCTTCTCTGCGCGGGTTTTTTGCGCTGAAATGCCCTGCATTCTCCCGCCGCTCACAGTCGCAACGATAGCTGCCGCGTCGGGCCAGCATAGGTATCAACGAAGTCTTGGATATGCTCGGGCACGGGCTCACCAGCAATGTCGCACCGGGTCTGTATTTGTTGAGCGACATCTTTGGAAACGTCGTCCGCCCAATGCTCCAACGTGTTGAAGGCGACGACGCGAACCGGATCATTGAACTGCCCGGTCATAAAATCGCTGATGATGGTTTCGAGGTCCGTGCGCTCGATCTCGGTCTCGCGGTACACGGTGCCATTCTTAAAGCGGTCGATCACGAGGTAGACCGTCTGATCCGCGCCGTAAGGAACGGTACTCGGCGACCAGCCCGTTCTGGGCATGGCAATACTCCAACGCAACAGGTACCCGAAAGGAGATCAAGCTTACACCGGCCGGTTCGTTCCGGCCACTGGGCGCTTAGCCGGTCCGAATCGATCCAGCGGGCTCGTGGTTGGGTCATTAGGGTAGTATGGGCACTGCAGGTTCGACGTTGCGTTGAGATGCGCTAAACCCGTGATGCCCAGTGCGATCAATCGGCGATCAATCAGCCCGATAGTTAGCGACCGGTTCTTCTGCAAATGTAGCTTGGCTATCGCCGCCAGGATCGATTGAGCCACCGTCAAAATCGTCTTCGAGGCGCTGTCTCGTCAAGGCATCCATGCCGTTGCGGTGCAGCCAGAGAAGCCCCGTGGCAAGTTGCCGTAAGTCGTTCCGATCGGCGCCAACAGGGAGCCTTCTCGCCCGACGCAGCGCGTCGGCCGCTTGCTGCTCCAATGCTGACAGCTCGCGTTTCACTTGCGCCCCAACAAATTGATCTTTGTCGCTTGGCGAAAGATCGATCTCTATCTCACTTCACGCGTCAGATTTGTGAAATAGTTCACAGTTCATCTCCGGCCAGACTGCGATCTATCCCCCGCATTACGGAACGGTGCACTAGGCCGCGCTTGTTTCCTCGTGCTCCTATTCCTGACCCTTCGGAACAGTCTCTTTCTCCGGCGACGGCGTTAGCGCCTTATCTTCCGGCGGGGTGGTTGTTCTCAGTTCAGGCGCCGCCATGCACTCACCGGCCCAGAGCTTGGTGCCCTTGACCGTTCCGACAAGCTTGCAGCCCATCGGCGCGGTCGGCTTTACTTGAACAATCGGTTTGCCGCCAACGGTTGGTCGCTTCGCTGGGACGGCCCCTTGGGCGAACGCGGCGCCAGAAACTATGGTTATAACGAACACCAAAGCCGCTCGGGCGGCAGTAGTACTGATGCTCATCGATGTACTCCCCCTCGGCAGTGGCGGGGAAAGCCTATAGTATCACCCCTTTACAGTGAGGTATTGCTTTTACGCCGCTGACTGATCATCCTTGTCCGCTCCCCGCATGTCGATCTTCAGCGCATCATCCGCGAACGGCCGCTGCAGCGCCTTCGCCTCATCCCACGGCGCGCGCATCCAAACGTCGCGCTCTTCATCGGTCGTTAGGATCACCGGCATCGCCTTCGGATGGATGGGCTCGACGACCACGTTCGGCGCAGTGGTCAGGAAGCCGTAGACCTCGTGCGGGCCCGGTATTGGCTTCGACTTGGTGCCGCGATCCCCGTTGTAGGTCGTCCACATGCCCGCGAAGGCGAACAGCGGGCGGGCGTCATTGAGCGCGAACCAGACCACGTCTTTCTTCTTGGTCTCAGGATTGGGCTCCGGTGCGTATTCGGCAAAGCTGTTGGCTGGGACCAAGCAGCGGTTCTCAGGCTTGAGCCATCCGCGCCAGTGCGGCGATGACGTGTTGCGGATATTTGTGACGGCGGACCGCCAGTACGCGGCGGTGGCGGCATGCCCCAGCGCATCATGACTAACTCGCGTTCGGTACCCGCATTGCGAACGACCGGCGCGTGATAGTCGGGGAAGATGCCCGGCATTGGCCGCAGGTTGCCGACGTAGCGGTTCATTGCCCGGAAGAGCGCGCGGATGGCTTCTTGATCGGTGGTGATGCTGCAGAGATTGCACATCGAAGGCTGCCGAGAAGGATCGTTCTTGCGCTAGTCTCTGTTACTATGCAGGTCCCTTAGCTTGCGCATGTAGTAGCCCTGCCTCTGGAGCGCGGAGCTGATCTCGTCGCTGACTTTGACGACCCTCTTCCTGCTCTTCCGCCATTTTCCCTGCGCCGCAGCGGGCGGCATCGGATATCCCGTCTTCACAACGAGCAGATCGCCTTTGGTGTTCAAATACACGTCCATATGCCTCTCTCCCAAAGCGATGAACTTATCGCTTGCGAGCAAAATAATGGGTTACCAAAGTGCAACACCGAGCCCTATTGTGCGCTCGCGATTTACCACCAGCAAGTGCGCGCGGCAGAGGCGCGCGGATCAACGACTATTCTAATACCTCGTACTCGAACGCGACGCCTTCAGGATCATTCTCCTCGAACCACTTTTCCGCGGCATCCACATTTGCGAATACCTTGACGTGGTCTTTGTCTCCGATCTGCTTGCTCGTGTTGACGCAAACAAAAACTGTCATTGGTCCCTCTTCAGCTTGCGTCGGCTGCGCCAAGGCCGAAGCTATCTGGTCAGGTGCGCCAACATGGCCTCACAGGCCGTCTCGGCTTCGGCGAACGTCTTGAAGGGTGATCCGCCCACCCTGATCGCAGGCTTGTTAATATCGATGGGACGCCAAGAAGCTACAAAGCCGGGCTTGCCGTGAACTCCGGGCCCATCTCTACTCTCGTTACTGATTACGAACGAAAAGCCGCGTTCGATCGCGCTCCATATCTCTAACTCCTCTGTTGCAGGACCAACGCGGCTGAAATGCAGGGCCATTTCACCCTCGACGGTGGTGATAACTCTGACGTGACTCGACGCTTCTCCGTTTCCACGGTTCCAACCTTGTCTTGCAACTTTTCCTTGCCGCTCCGGCGGCCGGCTTGACCAAGGGGAAGTGCCACGGAGCCGATGTCATCCTAGGGGTCGTGGATTGCCAGTCGGGAGCCGTAGCTGTGAATAAGCGCCCGAGAGTGACCCTCCAACGCAAATTGGATCAATAGCTTAACTTGCCGATTGGCGTCGGGACCCCGCGCCGATTCACGGGCGCCAAGCCGCATGATGGCGGGCAGCGCTGCGCTATTTGAAGTCTCCGCGCCGCCCGCCATCGCGTCATGCCCGATTCTGTGGCGTTTCCTGCGAAATGGTGGGCGCATCTATCGGCCGTTCCAAAGCGAATGCCTCCTTTCCCTTTGCGGCCCAGAGCGCTCGCGCCTGTTCCCCTTGATTGCTTTTGAGCTTGTCTGCCATCCAGAGCAGCGCGCCGAGGATGATGGCGCGATCGTCGCCGGTTAGGTCCACCACACGAGCCTTGACGACGAGGCCGCCCAATTCGATCAGGTGCCGCGTGCGCTTGCGGCGCTCGACTTGCCATGCGCGCATATCATGCCGCGCCCTTGCTGCCTGTTGACGGTTGCGCGCCGCCCGGTTGCACCCGAGCGCCGCCAGTGTGGCGCTCAGCTGCCGGAGCAGTTCGCCGCGCCCGGCTCTGAAAGAACGCGGCTCCGCGCCTGGCCCATGCCTCCCTCTTTCCAGCATCTTTGGTCTCAGTCAGCACGATCAGCGCGCCTGCCAGTTCATCGACGCTAAGGCTATCTGCCCCGGTGGCGATGACCAATTCGCCGAGCTGCTGCACCTTGCGGCTCTTGAGGTCGCGCGCCTTGTCCTGAAGCGCTTTCAGTTCCCCGTCGAAATCCCGCGGCTTACGCATCACGTTCTCCAGTAATGTTGATGAGGGGATGATAGTTGAGCCCTGGACATAATGCTGTAAGGTCGCCGGGACGGTTTGAGACGGTGTAATCCCGCCCGAGAATTTTTCGAGGGAGGGCGCGCTTATACGTCGTTCCGACGTGCGCTTTGCCGTGTCAATGATCCGGTCGCGATGGCGATCTATCATCTTCACGTCAAGGTCCTTGGCCGCAAGTCCGGCGCAAGCGCGGTGGCATCCGCCGCCTACCGCTCGGGCTTGCGTCTGCGTGACGAGCGCCTCGATCGTGCCCAAGACTTTTCGGCCAAGCGCGGCGTCGTGCATTCCGAGGTGATGCTACCGGAGAACGCACCGGAGGCGTGGCGCGACCGCGAACGGCTTTGGAACGATGTTGAAGCCTTCGAGATCCGCAAGGACGCGCAGCTTGCCCGCGAGGTGGAATTCGCGCTTCCCCGCGAGATGACCCAGGCTCAGGGGATCGAGCTGGCCCGCGACTTCGTGCAGGCTGAGTTCGTGGACCAGGGCATGATCGCCGATCTCAATGTGCATTGGGACATGGCCGAGGACGGCATGCCCAAACCTCATGCCCATGTCATGCTGACCATGCGCGCGGTAAACGAGAACGGTTTTGGCCAGAAGGTGCGGGACTGGAACCGCACGGAGATGGTCGAGCGCTGGCGCGAACGCTGGGCGGAGATCGCCAATGAGCGCTTGGCCGAACTCGACATCGACGCGCGCATCGACCATCGGAGTCTCGAAGCGCAGGGCATCGCACTGGAGCCGCAAGGCCAGATCGGAGCGCCCGCTAAGCGTATCGAGGATCGGGGCATCGAGGGCGACGGCAATGAGGCCGACCGCGCCGAACTGCACCGCGAGATCGCGCGCGGCAATGGCGAGAGGATCATCGCCGATCCTTCCCTTGGACTGGACGCGATCACCCAGCAGCAATCGACCTTCACGCGCCGCGATATAGCTGTCTTCGCGCACCGGCACAGCCATGGCATCGAGCAGTTCAACGAAGTCATGGGCGCGATGCGCAATGCGCCCGATCTGGTCGAACTCGGCAAGGACGCTCGCGGCGAAGATCGGTTCACGACCAGCGCCATGATCGACACCGAACGGCGGCTGCACCATGCCGCCAAACTCATGGCGGAACGGGAACGCTATGAGGTGCGTAACGCGGATCGCGAAGCGGCTCTTGCGCGTGGGGAAGCGCGCGGTGTTGTCCTTTCGGGCGAGCAGGCCGACGCGCTGGTGCATGTCACGGATGGGCGCGATCTCGGAATCATCGTCGGCCATGCCGGAACCGGCAAGAGCGCAATGCTGGGCGTGGCACGGGAGGCCTGGGAAACAGCGGGCTACGAGGTCCGGGGCGTAACGCTGTCCGGCATCGCGGCGGAAAACCTCGAAAGCGGATCGGG
>NZ_JAFCLU010000073.1 GCF_018130385.1 Bradyrhizobium sp. AUGA SZCCT0283
GCGTGCTCCTCGTCTTTGGCGCCCCTTGCCAGCTTCGCTTGCTGGCGGGGCAGGAGCACGGCCGGACCATCCCATTAAGAGACATCGGAGCGAAAACCAACCGACGGCACCTATTGAACGGCTTACGTCGATGCTTTCGCATCCGGTCGGCCTCGCAACCAGAACACTGCTGATGCACTGCAACACCGTCTCGCGTCTTTGGTTGAGCAAGCGGACTTGGTTGCGAACGATTCCCCTGTCGGGTTTCGACTTCGACTCGCGTTTCTCCAAAACCGTGCCTTCCAGATCGAGCGCGTCGTCCGGGCGTACCGCGTTCTCATCCCAGCCCATTCCCGCAAGGACATGGAGTCGTGGCTGAATCCGGGTCGTCAACAAAACGTAGATCGAGAAGGTATGGGCGCTGCATGCGGTCAGCCCCCCAAAAATTGAACGCGCCGCAGCCTCCTCATGTGGCGGGGCACCGGATCATACTGCTTAGCGAACTCAATGAGTTCGCTTTTGGTGACGAGATAGGGTCCGGCCAAGAAGCTGGTGCCGACTTCCGCGATCTTCACAGTACAAGTTGGCCATCGGGCTTGTCCTCGGCTCACAACTGCCCAAACACTCTTTGGACGGTCTGTGGTAGGTTGGGTATGGGGCAGCCACCGTGGGGCGCGATCCTACGGCGTCCCCCAATGAAAGGAGGAGACCATGTACATCAACTGGGAAATACGCTCCTACTTTGACTTCAACTCGCTAGACCCCTTTGCGACGCACGGCATCCCACTTCCCACTTATGGGAACTATGGTGGTCCGAATTATTCTGCTGGCGAGGTGGGTGGAAATATTACGGGAACCTCGGCCGACCCACCTCCAGTAGACCCGCTCGATGCGTTGTTTTATCAGCACGACTTCGTGTACCAAAGTTCTACTAACCCATTGGTACGAGCAGCAGCAGACGTTCAGCTTGTGGAGAGCATGCACGCACTAACGTATACAGATCCCGGCGACGCTCATTACGACCCCGAGGCCGGTCTGTTTGAGGGGTTTGCCACCCTTGGCATCGTCGCTGGGCTTGCGGCCGGCGGCGTATTGCAACATCTCCCCCTTTCCGACCAACTCTTAATAGGCCAGGCTACTCAAGAGGCCGTGGTAAATCTTGAGGCAGGGCTCGCCGAAGCGCCGGCCGAAGCCAAGAGCTTGCACGGCGCATTCCATGTGTTCGAGCATCAATACTTGGACTTGTTGCTGTAATAGACGGCAGCCTGCACCAACCTACGGGGCCGGGATTGCTCCCGGCCTCCAAGGGCGCCTCAACATTGAGGTATGAGCCGGCACCGACGGATGGACCGCGATGACAAGAGCCGGCGCTTGAAGAAGAAGTCGCGCAGGCTTGTCATCAACTACCATACCGCCCGGACGCTCGGCTTCACGGTGCCGACGTCGCTGCTCGCGCTCGCCGACGAGGTGATCGAATAGGACACGACTTCCGTTGTTAGCACAACTCGGACCTTCCGCGATGTCCGTTATTCGGTCGCTCTCAGGTGCAAACCGGACATTGAGCAACCCGCATTCAGCACGCTCGATTTATGATGGGGTGACCGTCGCAACTCGCCAACAAGATGGCACGGGTCATCTGGGCGCTCCTTGTAAAGCAGGAAAACTACAGAGCTCCGGTCGCGCGTAAGCCCGGCGGACCTGAGGTCGTCGCAGGTGTAGTCGGTCGAAGGAGAGTATCGCGCAACAGTCGGCGAGACGGGGCTGGAAGAACCAGATGTACTCATCGTACCTGGAGCACGCATTTATGATTTGGTCCCGGTCCGCGAACTCCCATACGGGCCCGCAGCTCCATCGCTGTTTCAGAGGCCGGACAGATGGCAGTATCCGACTATGTGCCAATCTTCTTCAAAAACCGCTTGCATCTGGCGGGGCGTCCACAGATGAGTACACGTCCTAGCGAAGCGACTACTTCAGGGTAGTTATTTAAGCTGCAATGTCGGCCACCTCCGCGCGGCTCAACTGCATGTTCGGCATTTTCGGATGAGGATCGAGGAGAAAGAACGCAACTTTGGCTTTGTCAAAACCGGGACGCTTCGCTAAAGCGGAAAACGGCGGTGCTTCCGTCGAGGCTTTTTGGCGAGGAATGGTGCAGGAGCGGTCAGTGCGGAACAGCCGCCCAAACTGTTGTCTCTTCATTGTGTGCTGGCGGGATTGGAGTAGATGCCGGGCCAGATGGCCTCGCTGTGAGCCTGAGCCAACCTTGCGCCTGAGCGACGGTCCCTTCTTTGTAGCGCCATCGACTTTCGATTGTGCGGTGACGATCCCGAGCAAATCAGCCATAACGTCCGGACAACAATAATGACTACTTCGAGTGTCCTCTCCTATATCTAGTCGATATGCGGCTGTGCGGCAACAGTTTCCCAACATCAGTTCAGGACAACCGAGAAGGAATGTCGAACCGTGGCGACCCGTCCAAAATTCGAGTCTGGTCCTAACGCTCTTTACTGGCTTAACCAGGCCCATCACGCGTTGAGGGGAGCTATCATCCGGGGATTCAAGGCGAATGGAGCCGACCTCACCGCCGAGCAATGGAGCGTTCTGGAATATCTCTGGTTCAAGAAGCAAGCTCCGCAAACGGCTATCGCGAAGGCCACTGGACGCGACAAGCCGGCGGTGACACGGCTTGTCGTCAGCTTGGAAGAAAAGGGGCTGGTGAAGCGGACGCGCGCCGATATGCGGACCAATATCGTGAAGTTGACCCCGAAAGGGGTTCACTTGCACGAGCAGTATGGCCCGGTTCTGCGTGACATCGTATCCAGCGCGCTTTCATCGGTATCAAAGAAAGATATCGGCATCATGCATCAGGCTTTAAAAACTCTCGCGGTCAACTTGAGCAAGTCGGGAAGACAAGAGGTTGAAGAGTAAGAGCCGGTCAGCCGGATTGTTTTGATACGCCGGGATCGACCACTCCCGCGCGGCTCTCGGGATGATCCGAAAAGCGTTCGTGTCGCTGCAGCATCTTTCTGCGGCCAAGCCAGACTCCATCATTTTTCAACGTTTCTGTTGCGTGCGCCGCTAGCTATTTCGCTGCGGATCGCACAGCCGCGCAGCTACTTACGCAACGGCTATCGCCTTGGCGGTGGCCGCTTTCGCTGGCGCTGGTAGCCATGAAGCCGGCTACGCCGGGCAGCGAACAGGCTAGCGCGCCGTCGCCGGTCTTCAAGGCCTTGAAATGATCCGCCGCCAACGCCGCTGGATTGTAGTCAGGAGACTTCATCGCGCAACCTCCTTGCCATGCCGAGACACCGAGCGGCTGTGCTGCTCGCAGTCGAACGCTCTCAGTGCATTCATCCAGAGCACATTAACCGGATGGCGAAGAGTCTCCGGCCGCCCGAGATGGCCTCATTATCAAAGGTTCGGGGTTTGCAACGGAAGCCAGCGACGCTGGCAAGTCAATAAAAGTTGTTTAGAGAATAGTTGTCGACAAAACTCAATATCTGTAAGGGTTGCCCCGCGTTCCCTGACAAGCTTGACCGGCCGCTTGGCTGATACGGTGCGTATCAGGGTGTAGTATGAGCAACGGAGGTCCCAGTGAGCAGGCAAGACCAGATCCGCATCTTGAAGCGGCTGCTGCATTACGTCGACACGAGAACCACCGCCATGGCCGAGGCGCCCTGGCAAAATCATGTGTCGGTCTACACCGACACGGAGCGTCTGGGCCGGGAACAGCAGATCCTGTTTCGCCAGCACCCGATCGTGATGGGGTTTGCTTCGGAGTGGGGCGAGCCCGGTGCCTTCCGTACCGATGACTATGCTGGCGTGCCTATTCTGGTCGTGCGCGGGCGCGACCGCAAACTGCGCGCATTCCTCAATGTGTGCCGGCACCGGGGTGCTAAGGTAGCCCAGGGCTGCGGCAGCGCGCGTCTGTTCTCATGCCCCTATCACGCGTGGACCTACGATCTCGCCGGCAAGGTGATGGGCATTCCCGACGAGCGCTGCTTTCCGGACGTGCGCCCTGAGCGGTCGGCGCTCGCCGAGCTGCCTTTGTGCGAGAAGCACGGCCTGGTGTGGGTGATCCCGACGACGGCGGTGGATGGCTCGACCGACTTCGATATCGATCCGTGGCTCGGCGGACTCGGGCCTGAGCTTGCCTCGTTCGAATTCGCATCATGGACGTTCTATGACAAGCGCGTGATCCCCGAGACGATGAACTGGAAGATTCTCGTGGATACGTTCAACGAAGGCTATCATATCGGCTTCCTGCACCGAGACTCGCTCAGGGATCTGCTGCACGGCAACGTGACGGACTTCGAAGCTTTTGGCCTCAATCACCGCCTGACTTTTCCGCGCAAAAAGCTGGAACGGCTCAAGGGCGAGCCCGAAGACAGTTGGGACCTGATGTGGAACACCACGCTGGTCTACTCGCTGTTCCCCAATACCGTGCTGCTTGTTCAGGGAGACCATGTCGAACTCGCGCGGGTCTTTCCGAGCGAGGGGCGTACGGATCGTGCCGTGATGGAGCTTGGGCTTTACGTGCCGAAGGCGCCGAGCACCGACCACGAGCGCACCCATTGGGACAAGAATATGCAGCTCGTTCTCGACGTGGTGACGGGCGAGGACTTTCCGACCGGACGTAGCATTCAGATTGGCCTGACGTCGGGAGCGCAGACCCACACGGTCTACGGCCGCAACGAGCCGGCGATGATCCATTATCACCAGTCGATGCAACTTGCGCTTGACCTTGCTTCTCACGGCGAGAAGCGGGAGGCCGCGGAATAGACCTCGACAATGAACCATCCGTCACTGGGTCGGCGCGGGCGAGCAGTGGCGCTGGTGCGTCTAAGCTGACTACGTCCTGGTTGGGAGCGCACCTTAAGGCGCGCCTGCTATAGCCATCGCTTGCGGCGCTGGAAGCTTTTCAACCTCTTAAAGCGCGCCGCTGCTCGCCCGCGCGCCGAGATAGAGCTCTGTCATGACGGAACGGTTGGCAAAATCGGCTTCACCCGCCCCGAACTTTTCCAACGATGCGACGCCAGGTTTGTCGTGCTGCAACGTGAGTTTTCGACAAGCGGACGCCGCAGCTATGGATACAAGGTTGAGCGCCAAATCGGAACTACGAACGGTAGCCTTCTGGGCCGACATCCTATCGGAGGAGGAGGCTGCGAGCGTGATCGCGGGCATGGGTGAGCGGCGCTATCACGCGGGTTCGTATATCTGTCATCGGGGTGACCGCTTCGACTTCTGGACCGGGATCACCACCGGCCTTGTCAAGATGAGCGCCGTTTCGGAGGCCGGCAAGCCCATGACCTATGCGGGCGTTTGCGCCGGCGGCTGGTTCGGCGAGGGCACGATCCTGAAGAACGAGCCGCGCAAGTACGACCTTGTGGCGCTGTGCGATACTCATCTGGCAGTATTGAACCGGCCCACGTTCATGTGGCTGTTCGAGAATAGCTTTCGGTTCGCCCAATTCTTAACGCACCAACTTAACGAGAGAATGGGTCAATTCATTGCTACTATCGAATCTGATCGCGTGCATGATCCTGCCGAGCGGGTGGCGCGACATCTAGTACGGCTGTTCAATCCTGCACTGTATCCTAATATGCGCGGCTACATCGAGATCACGCAGGAAGAACTCGGGCACCTAGCGGGGCTGTCGCGCCAGGTAACAAACAGGGCGCTAGCGACCCTTGAAGCCGCCGGCCTTGTTAAGGCCCAACACAATAGAATCGCCGTGCCGAGTCTCGAAAGGTTGGCCGGTTACAGATATGATGGGTGATCGTGATGTCGATAGCCGAACCGATCGACGATTGGTTTCATGCTCTAGACCGCGCCGCTATTGCATTTCCTCAGAACGCGAGGTTGGCAGTTCGCGAGCGTACCTTTCCCGTAACGGCTGCCCGAAACGTGGGGAGGGGGAATATGGCGGTAGCGTTTCCCGCTAAAGACGAGGACGCGACGTGGTTGCGATTAACGCCCCTGTGGACCTTTCCGTCCTGTTCACGAACGGGAAGGAAGGATCGGACCGTGACCTTCTCTAGGTGTTTCGTCCTGCAACTCCTCGAAACGCTTAGGTCGGAAGGTCGTTGATATGGCCAAGATCGTTCAAACATCGGACGGAGCGATCCCCGATCTCACTCACGGGGTCTGCTCCGCAGAGTGCCGCGTCCTTGCCGTGCTTACGCAAGACGACGCGGGCCAATACACGGCATATGTCGCGATCAAGAAGAACCCGGATGACGTTAACGGCCTCCGGGAACGACAGGCCCACCATGTTGCAGGGAACGGCACAAGACTCTCTTATCGTCGCGCCCTGTTCTTTTTCCCCGGACTCGTTGAGCAGGAGTATCGCAGATGATCGCGAGTCGCATGGACGGCGATTATCCTAATCCGGCATGGACCGCCGAAGGCCGCTTCCGCGGCGCCCTCGACGATGTGATTATCGACCCGCGTGTTCGTGCTGCACTCGCCGCAAACAAAATTCTGCATTTCATTCTTTCCATCCTGATGCGGCTAGTCGGGTAGAGCGGAACGTTTGCTTGTGGCCCCTTTCCGACGTGCCGGGCGTCCTGCGCGAGGTCCGGTCTCGGGAGCAAAGCGGAAGTGATCCGAACCGACAACGACTTCCGAATTGGCACTTTTCGGACGTGCTGCGGCAGTCTTGCAATGTCCGTTGTTGGGAGTTGACCGGACCTAACTCAGCCGCGCCCGAAGGTCGCCTTTTGGACCCTAAGCGGACCTACCGGACGTTCGGCTTATTACCTCGGAGTTTCCGAACCGGTCTTTTGCGCTTTCACAGGAGAACTGAAGACACTGTTTGCTCGACCATTATGCAGTTTTTCCGGCAACCCGGCCGTGCGCAGTCTATCGAAAAGATGGTCTGCATCAACTGAAGCCTTGAAAGTGGAAGCGCACTGGAGTTGACCGTTGATCGATGACATCATCTCTGTGTTAGCCTTGTGAAATGACATCACTCTGGGACGCCGGCCCTTTCCATACCTTCATAGATTCGATTGCGCTGGAGTAAGAAAACAGGGTTGCCGCTTTGGACTTCAACGCGGCACTTACCGATGCGGAAAATGGGAGCCAGCAGCCTCCCCATTTCGCTGGCCTGCGCCGCTTCCGATTTACGGTCCTGAAGAGCCAGAGCCGCGGCCAGATGGAAGTAGGGGAGCTCATTATTGGGAGCAATCTCGATAGCCCTCCGCAAACGGTCCGCAGCCATGTCGAGCCTACCGAGTTGCAGATCCGCCAGACCAAGAATCGCGTACCAAATTCCGAGCATTGGATCGCGCGGGCTGAGACGCATCGCGGTGGTCACATGGCCTTCGGCCTCCTCGCCACGCCCAAGAAAAATCTTAACCCACCCTGCTCTCACGTGAACATAGGGCAAATCGGGATCCAAGCTCATGGCGAGTTCAATCTCGCGAAGGGCTCGCTCTGGTGCTCGCAAGGCGATCAACAACGCGGCGCGACAAAAATGCATGCGGCTAGTGAGTGGCGTCAGTTCCGACGCTTTGGACATTGCTGCCTCGGCCAGACGGACTTGCTCAGCACGCGCTTGGGACATGTAGGCGTTGACTTCCCATAGGTGGGTTTCGACCAAACCCATCAGCACATCGACGTTGGTATTGTCGATGCGGAGCGCCTCCTCAAATATGCTCCGTGCTTCGCGGGCCCCGGCGACTGACACTTTTGGGAAAATACCGTCCACCCGCGAAGGGCGAGGTCGACCGCATCCAATTCCTTTGGTTCCTCGCGCTCTAGATGTGGAGCCTCAAGAGGTTGTCCTCGGTTAGACCGAGTCGGCTGATAGGTATTTGAGATTTTATACCGC
>NZ_JAFCLU010000074.1 GCF_018130385.1 Bradyrhizobium sp. AUGA SZCCT0283
AGCGCTTTCCGCTTGATTTGAATCGGAAGGGTTATAGGGGGTTCCCTCGGGCGCGCAAATCAGATTCGGTTCCTCCAACGACAACGGCGGGGGTGCGCGATGGCGAAGGGATACTCGAAAGACCTGCGGGTGCGGGTCGTCTCAATCGTCGAGGAGGGTGACAGTGCGCGGGAGGCGGCACGTCTGCTCAACGTCGGTGCCTCGACGGCGATCCGCTGGATCGAGCGCTGGACGACGACCGGCAGCGTCGAGGCCAAGCCCGGCACCGGCCATAGCCGCTCGCCGCTGAACAAGCATGAGCAATGGCTGCTCGATCTTATCGCCGCGGAGCCTGACCTGACCCTTGATGACATCCGCTTGCGGCTCAGCGGCGCGAAGAAGCTCAAGGTTGGAACGAGCTCGATCTGGCGCTTCTATGATCGTCACGAGATCACGTTCAAAAAAAACTCTGCACGCCGCCGAGCAGGATCGTCCTGATGTTGCGGCTGCGCGCGCCGCGCTGAAAGCCGAGCAGCCTTCTCTTAAGGCGCCGCGCTTGGTGTTCGTTGACGAGACCGCGGTCACGACGAAAATGGTCCGTCATTACGGCCGCAGCCCGCGCGGCGAGCGGCTGGTCGCGAGCGTGCCACACGGTCACTGGAAGACGCTGACGTTCATCGCCGCACTGAGGTTCGATGGCATGACCGCGCCCTATGTCATCGATGGCGCGATGGATGGGCCAACATTCATTGCATATGTCGAGCAGGTTCTCACGCCGACCCTGAGAAAGGGCGATATCGTCTTCATGGACAATTTGCGCACCCACAAGGTCGATGGCGTGCGCCAGGCGATTGAGGCGGTCGGCGCAAGCGTGCGCTATCTACCGGCCTACTCGCCAGACCTCAACCCGATCGAGCAGGCATTCTCCAAACTCAAAACGGCAATGCGCAAGGGCGCGGCCCGCACCGTCAAGGCGCTCTGGAAGCTGATCGGCAGACTCATCAAGACATTTGCGCCACAGCAGTGCGTCAATTACTTTCGGCATGCTGGCTATGGACAATGACCCGCATCAAGTGGAAAGCGCTTCTAGGTGCGTTGAGAGAGGCGCCAGTCATCGTCGCCCCCTGACTTCGCGCATTGGAATGACGGCCCCAGTTTTCTTTCCAGTAACTGGGGCCGTTTCATTTACAATCTCTGGCAGCTCGGAAGGCGCAGGCGAACTATCTGGTGATTTGTAAGCCAAAGAATCTATTGCGACGCGGACATAATTTTTGATTCGCGCCCTCCACTTGCAGTGAAAGTCTATGAAGACCGGGTGGGAGTACTTCATAAGCAATCAATTTTTAGCCCGGCGGGCCGCTGGATATGCTTCCGGCGGCCCTTTCATCCGGCCGTCGTCGGGGCTGAGGCGAAGAAATAGCGGATGGAAAACGAGAAGAACGACCCCCTGGCCGAGTTCGGCTTGGATGCGATCGATTTGCGATGGACGATGAAAGACGTCGCCGCGAAACGAACCTGGCTGATCAACCAGCAGCATCTGGATAGGCTAATCGCACTCGGTCTGGCCGAGATGCGCGAAGGTATTCCGTATCTCACGATCACCGGGCAAAATACGCTCTGGGACTGACGACGTTGATCCGCATCGCACGAACCCGTGCCATATGAAGTCCTATTTTCTGACGGACGGCCGAGCGTCTATTTCTACTGGGACGACCTTCCGGGTCGCGGCTGAGTTCTGAAATGATGGACAGCGATCAGGCCCGAGAGGCTGCCAAGGCGTTTGCCGAGCGAGACAAACAGTCCAAGTAGAATTACGGAGCCTAAGCAATTCACAGGAGGACAGAGCGAGACCGAGCCGGGAACAAACGGCAAGATTGTTCGCTCGGCGCATGGTGTCCGTCGGATCGTCGTCGTCGCCTATCTCATGCCCGTATCGCGTAAACCCGCCCGGGCCCTCTGCGGGTTTATCGAACCTTGCCGGCCTACAAAGGCGATCCGGCCGCCGTCCGGCCCTGAATGGGTCCACGAAATTAAACACCGGATTCCGCCTCATGGTTCGCAGGGAGGGCGCCCGGGTGCGTTGCTTCACCCGGGGCGGGTACGATTGGTCCGAACGCTTTCCCTCGATCGTGGACGCCGCCAAGCGGCTCCGGCCCCAGTCCTTCCTGATTGATGGCGAGGCGGTCATCTGCCGGCCAGACGGGATGTCTGACTTTGACGCCCTTCGGTTTGGCCGGCGAGCGCATGAAGTGACCCTCGCCGCCTTCGACCTGATCGAACTGCAGGCAGACCACCTGCGGAACGAGTTGCTCGGCAACCGGAAGCAACGCCTGGCCAAGATCCTGGCCGGCCGCGCCGATGCGATCATCTACAACGAACATTTCGATCGCGACGGGCCAACGGCCTTTGCCCATGCCTGCCGGCTTGGCCTTGAGGGGATCGTTTCCAAGCGGCTGGATGCGCCCTATCGGAGCGGCCCGTCCAAGACCTGGCTGAAGTCAAAGAACCCGCTGTGCGAAGCCGTCCGGCGAGAGCGTGAGGAGGAGTGGAGCTAGAGGCATCTTGCGAGCTTACCGCGGCTCACTGCAGTCCATGGGCTGCTTTCTTCGACACGCCAGCATGGGGACCGCTAGGCAATGTGGGGAACCATAGAAACCGCTCGGACAAAGGGCCGTTGAAATCATGTTGGCTGCGACCGCGGGTCAACGGGAGCAGTCGACAGGGGTCGTCGAGGGAGCCCGCCGCCCCCTGCGGCGGCCCCGCTATAGGAACGGGCGGGTGCGTTTTAGATGTACGTCGGAACGTCTCGGCCTGCGCGTTGGATAACGGCCCCAGCCCCGATTGCCCTGCTGGGGCCGTTTCTTTTCCCAAACGAAAAGCCCGGCTGGTGGCCGGGCTTGGTTCGCAAACATTCCGAACGTGATGAAACGCGAAGATCTTAGATCAGAAAAGAGATCAGCGTCGGTTCGCTTTTTACCCACGACTCGGAATTTGGACCCGTAAGATTGCGGGAATCCTGCCCGTGCAGCATGGGCGCGCCCCACAGTTCCAGAATTAACCCGCAGCGCGCCTATAAAGCTTAACACGCGCGTTTAGTTGCGATGGGGCTGCAGAGGGATAGCTTCGGAGGCCCGCGGCGGCTAGCACGCTACGACTATCATCGAGAATCTCCGCACCCGGAAGCTGCAACTGGAGCAGCAGCTAAAACAAAGTCCGAGCGTAGAGCAACGTGAGTGGATCGAGGGGGAGCTGACCAAGATCGATATCGCGCTCAGCTTCTTGGACGACCTTGGGAAATTAGGCAGCCAGCCCCCCGCGACGAAATAGCTGCCGACTCCGCTGTTCCCCAACCGCTACCTATTCTTCCCGCCTTCGGACTCAGATAATGTCCAGTTTTCAGTTTGTAGCGTTTGGGGCTGACCATGTTGGATGAGCAATTCAGGATGCAGCGCGCGCGGATGGTGCGCGATCTGGCTGAGAAAGCAATCGACCCTTTCATCAAGCGGCGTCTTCTGGATTTAGCGGCGAGATATGAAGGCAACCGCCTCATTGCGCGCGCCACGCTGACGCCCGTTGACCTTCAGTTCGAAAGCCGCGGCAACGGACCAGAGCGATAAGCTCTGTGGCTGCAGAACACGGCTGGCAGCGGTGAGTTTGACCATCCAACCCCGCCGCCGAAGGGCAAGCCGCTCCTGACCCTCAGGGATGCCGCCAACTACATCGCCGGCCTTCCAAGGAAGGAAGCCGCGCTGCCTGAATGGAAGTGCCGCTGCACACATAGGGGTGCGCAAGCCCTTCGCCGATCACGATTTGCTCGACATCCCTGCCGCCGACTGACAGCGAACCGCACCGCCGGCCAGCGGTTGCTGCGGCTAAAGCGCGGCAACAAGTGCAAGCCAAACGCTCATCACAATGCAGGTCACAATGGCGGTATAAGGCAGGACGATACGCATTCGCAATCCTCCCTTGGAGAAAGCGAATCAGTACCACTGTTCGGAGGGAAAGTCTTTTCATCAATAAGCAGCAGCGACCCCGGGCCGGCCGGGGCGCTCTCTTTTCATTCCTGGCGAGGCCGCGCCTTCTAACCGCCATCGCACCACGGCCGCCGCTTCGGACAGTTCGTCGCGCCGCACACATCGGGATGCGTGGACCCCCAGAACAGCCTTTTCAAGCCGGGTCATATCTTGGCAGAATTGGGCGGCGCACGCAGCGCGCTCAGATAATCACGCTTGGGGAAATGAGGTTAGTATTTTAGATGACGGACACGGAGATTCGAAATCCTACACACTCTCCGTCTTAAGAGATTGGCACCGGTATTGTTTGAACGGGTTGCCTCCGGCGAGATATCGGCTAACGCCGCAGGCGCCGATATCAGGCCGTTCTTTGATTATCCACGCATGGGAACGGGATGGCCTCGCGCGCATTGATGGGGGCGCCAGTTTCATGGAAGCCCTGGCGCATTGGAATGACGGCCCCAGGTTCTCCCTCCCAGGGTGCTGGGGCCGTTTCTATTAGCGATGCTTGTGATCTTTTGCTGGCGATCGGTGTAGCGGCCCCGGCAACACGCGACGCACCTGAACCACCATCACTCGTGGGGCCTGGCGGGACGCCAGGGGCCGCACAGAATAGCCCCCTTATCGCAGCATCGTCTGTCCGGCGGCCGACAAAGGGCAGGCCCGGCAGCGCATCAGAAGCCGGCAAGCTGTCACAGAATATAAGTTGAGCTGAAGGAACGGCGCCTCACGAAAGAGTCAATCTGGTCTTCCGGGAGATCAGCCCCAAAGCCAAACCGGAAGACGGCGGCCCCAGCTACCTCCTCGCAGAGCGCTGGGCCGTTTTTCGTTCGCCGTCCCTGTTGAGTGGGACCGCGGCAGGCTTCAAAAGCGCCAAAGGCCCCGGCTCGGGGACGCAGCCAGGGCCCTTGCAGCATTAGCAGCCTGAGGAGAACAGACCGCTGGATGTTGCGCCCATCCTGCAGCCGTCACCATAACAAATGTTGGCTTCAGCGCCCGCCAGCGCCTTCCTCTTTTTTTCCGCCACTCAGCATGCGGAAGGCCAGCCCAGCCCATCGCGTTTGACGCCTATGTCCCCGTCCAATCCGCGTCCTGCGCCTGTACATCCGAGGTCGCAGTTCACGTAGGCCACAGTGCCGCTGCGGCTGGTGGCCGGGGATATTATGTTGAAACGCGGAAAGTGGGGCGTCTGTGCGTAAGCCGACTTAGGACAAAAAAAATTCTAGAGACGACCCCTCCTGGCGAAAAACACTGCCCCGGCATTTTCGCGCTCAAATTGCGAACATCTCCAATCGTGCGGTGGAGTCTCGGCCGGGGGCGCTGGCCGCTTCGGCGCCTTGACTCTCGACCCTACCTAAAGAAAGGCGCCCTTCAAGCCGTCGACGAGCTAGAACGGAGCGTTACTCCCACGGTTGAGCAGTTCATAGCACGAAGGGGGGCGGTTTCCCGGTTATCTCTTCTCGAAAGAGACAATGAAGGCGATGAAATAGTCGAGCACCCCCCACTTTAAGCAGCAAGCGCAGCTTACGGCCTAATGAGTACCCATCCTTGGTAGCTTTCCCACCGATGCTTTTTTACAGCAATAGGTGCTACTGCTCCTCTGGGCTGAGGGCAGTGACATGGTTATCACCGAAGGCGCTTCGTGGAGGCCAGCTTGTCGATTAATCGCACGGAGACCATTGAATGGGACGGCAGCGCCCTGAGCGGCTGGGAAAACCTCGATGGAACGCCGACAAAGGTCTCGATCGACCGTGAAACGATCCACGCCTATGTGCCCGGCTTCAGTGACGCACTCACTTGGGAAATCGACAGGCATCGGGATGAGATTTTCGAGAAGCTGCTGCCGTTGTTCAATCAGCAAAAGCGAGATTTCCAGCACGGTACGGACCGCCCATGAAGTTTACGTTCGGATCAACGGTATGAAAGATCGGCTCATCGGCGTCAGCTTTTTTCTCGTAGCGTCGGCAGTCATGATCGGCTGGATATTCGGGTTAGCTTGGAGTGCTACCAAACTAGCCGTTTGGCTGTTCAGTTGAGATACTCAATGAGATCCATCACCTTCACCGCGATACAGCCGATCACTATCCAAAGAGCGAAACTGATCTCCAACGTTAGCCATGGCAAGTTCCCCCATTTCGCCGTTTTGCTGGAACGAGCCATGGTGAAAAAATAAAGCCTGACAATTCAAAAAACCATTCCAGTCCATTAGTCTTGCTTCCGACGGTAGTCGTTGCCGAGCCGCTGATAATGCATATCCTTTCAGTTATGCCGATCACTTAATCCGCCGCAGGTTTGCAGAAGGAGGATTTTGCTGTTACTGACCGTCGTCGGGAAGCGTTTTCGCCGACTGGGGTCATGTTCATGGGGAGTTCGACCATCACCAGACCACCCCGCCGGAGGCGCGCTTTTCGAACAGACGGCCGTCGGGAGCGAGCATGACCAGGTGCCCGCTAACGGTTTTTCCTATCGGCCGAAGGCTCGCTTCCACCGCGCAACGAGCTAACGATCCCACGCGGCGCGGCCGGCGGTCCATCGCGCATCGAGTTCCTGAATTTTCAGCGGTGCATCATCAAGCCGGAGGTGATCCGGCCATCCTCCGGTGCCACGATATGCGGCGGCGTCGCAAATCGTGACATGATCAATAGTTGCCGCCGTGAACGATGGTGCCGAGTTGCTGCCGTTCGCGACGCGACATCTTGATATTAAGCACGCCGACGGAGACCATCGCCATAGGGTTTTGCCGTTGCGTGACGGCCCGTAGCCGCCACCACTCCATGCTGACTTTCGCGCAGAACCCCAACCCGAAAGCATCCTCATGAAGCGAGAGACTTGCCATCGGTAGTCGCGGTGCGCTCTCTTCGTGAGTCTCCCCATCGGAACTCGATCGCCTTTGGGCGCGCCAGCATCTCGGCAAAGGCGCCCCGCTCGAATTGCTCGAGCTTATTGGTCTTGGTCCAGGTCTCGTCGATGAACACCAACCGGGTGGGATCGATCCGATTCCGATACTTGGTCCACTGCGCCCGCCGGCGGGCGACATCGGGACGATCCTGCTCGGCGGCGATCAGCGTCTTTTTTTATAACTGAGCTTCTCAGCGTGGAGGAACTCCCACATCGTGCGGTAATCGACTTTCAGGCCACGCTCGGCGAGTTCGCTCACCAGCCCGCGCACGGTAAAATCCGCCTTCCGGCAGCGTTGCACCAGCCAATCGCGGTATGGCCCCGCAATCTTCTTCGGCCGATAGCCGCCGACCTGGTCCGGCTTGACGCTCCCGGTCTCGCGGAAGCGCCGGACCCAATTGATCGCCGTGCTGATGCCCACTCCAAATTGGGCCGCCGCCTGATGCCTCGACAGGCCGCCTTTGATGACAGCCTTCACCACCCGCTCACGAAGGTCGTCCGAATAGGGTCGTCCCATCCATGCTGGCCTCCTTTCCAGCCAGCATGTTGAATCAGAACAAACCTGATTTGGGAATCTTGAGGGTTCTGTGAGGTCGTGGGCACGGCGGGGCCTGGGACGCGCGCGCGGGCGCGACCTCATAGAAGCCGGATTGAACGAAGCCGCGGTTGTTTGGGCACTATGGGGATAGTGGCGATGGTGTGCCGGCGGGGCAATTTGACAACAGCTGCGCAACCGACGCGACGGGTTATTTTGGCAAGGACGACCTCGCGGATCGGGTGCCGGGCGTGAG
>NZ_JAFCLU010000075.1 GCF_018130385.1 Bradyrhizobium sp. AUGA SZCCT0283
TGGCAGGCGATGGTATAAGACGGATCGATTATCGCGGCATGCCTTGTGGCCGAGCGCGCAGGCGATCCAGCTCTTGCAAATGCGGAACGTCAATGACAAAATTTGGGTCCCATATCGGCCCATGGGACCCTTTTTGACCGCAAGCTTCGAGCGGTTTCGAGTTCCTCGGCTTCAAGCTGCTGCTCCTCCTCCGGGCTCACGGCAGCGGTGTGCGTCTTTGGTTGCACTATGGTTGGGTTGAGCCTCAGTGCGTCCCTCGGGTACCCTTCGGTCGGTCCGGCACCTCGCCTGTAGCAATTCCATACGCGCCTGGGCGCCGGCAAAGCTGAAGGAAATGGTTCTCTTCGGCATCGTCCAGGTTCTATAGAATCAGCTTCGGAATTCGACCCCGAGTTTCAGGGGATTCAAAGACCATTGGAAGTCCGGAAACAGTTTGCGGATCTCATGACGTCGACATCGGTCCATCGAGGAATTCAATGAGCGGCGTGAGATCACTCACCGGTTCGGACATCGACCAGGTGGCCGAGCTGCACAACAGGGTGTTCTTGTCGTCGCGACCGATGACGCCGCAGCTGCGGCAGCGGTATCGCCAATGGCTCGAGACGGTCTTCCTGAACAATCAGGTGCGCCTGCCAGGTTACGATCCACTGGTATACGAGCACGAAGGAAGTGTCGTCGGCTTCATCGGCGTTGCGGGACGTCGATTCACGCTTCTCGGGCAAACCTACACCGGAACGGTGCATTCCAACTTCGTCGTTCATCCCGCGCACCGCGGGCGCGGAGTGGGCGGCGCACTGTTTCGGGCTTATCTGGAGTTGCCGCGGGACTTCGCGTTCGTGGACGAAGTCGGCGAGCGCAACCGGCCGTTGCATGAACGCCTGGGGATGACGGTCAGCATGGCGCAGAGCGTTCGCTGGATATTGCCGCTGCGACCGGTGCGTGGCCTTGCTTCACTTGTCACAGACCGGATGCCAAAGGTTCTGCGCCCGGTGTGTCTGCTGCCTGCCGACGCCATGGATGCCATGCTTCGCCACGTCCCGCGAAGTCCATACAGGTTCGGTGTGCCGGATCTGCAGGTCACACCCATGTCCGGTGCCGGACTTGCATCACTGATTGCAGGTTTCCAGGGTGAGGATCTGCTGCGTCCGGATGCGACCGATGGTTCAATCGAGTGGCTGGTCGAGCGCGCCAGGTCGATGCAGGGGCACGGGCAACTCGTGCTGAACAGTCTGCATGCCAAGGGCGCTGTCGTCGGTTGGTACATGTACTACGCGAACAAGGGTGGAGGACGGAGCGAGGTCCTGCAGTTAGTTGCTGATCCCGAGTGGGCTGCTCCTGTTTTCGCCAGCCTCGCGCATGACGCATGGCTCCGGGGAGCCACAAGTCTACGCGGCGTGCTGCATCCGTCGTTGCTTGCTCCGCTTGCCACGCGGCTCGCCGTGTTTGATCCGTGGGTGCGCTGGATGCTGGTGCGAACCCAGCACCCCGCCATCCTCGAAGCGTTCACGCGGGGGCAATCGCTGCTCTCGCGGCTCGATGGTGAGTGGTGTCACCACGCCAGCGATTAGAATGGATATGTACATGAATCCACGCCCCCGCAATTCGCGATGATGCACCGACTGCTGACGGGGTTGCTGGCCACCGAACCATTGCTACACAGGGCGCGCCGCAGATCATCCCCCGTGCGCAAAGCGCCATGCGCGCACCAGGCGCTGCACACGCCAGCGCAGGGATGTCGCAAGCACGCTGTCGCGTCCCGCCAGCGCCAGACGCAGCGCGCGATCATCTACCGCGTTTTTGCGCTCATGCGCATAAAACGCCGCCACATCAGAGGTGGCAATGCTGCCGGCAGCCATCCAGCGCGGCACGAACTCATTGCATAGCACGTCCACATCGGTGAGCACCTTGCTCAGGCCCATGCCGGTAGACGGGCAGACACTTTGATAAGCGTCGCCGATCAATACCATGCCGGCACGCGCGCACTGCTGCATGCGATACAGATCGATCTTGAACGGTTCAATCTTGCCTTGCACAGCATAGCTTCCAATGAGCTGATCCAGGCCGGGGAGCAAGCGCGGCAGGGCGGTAGCGGGCTCGCGCAGCAATTCCTTGGTGGTGGCGTCCTTGGCGGGCCAGTAAGCAAAAATATTGGCACGCATCGCATTACCCATGCGGAATAGGGTGACGTAACCGACTTTGTCGGCCAGGGTGCCGGTGTAGTAGGTGACTGCATCGAAAGGGAAGGCCTGGCCGTCGGTGCGCTCCAGCATAAAGCCGAAGGCCATCGACAGCTCTTCTTTGACCATGCGTTTTTCGATGCCTAACTGTTCCGGCAGCCGGCCGCTCATGCCGCTGGCAAGGATCAACAGCCGGCCAACGCAGACGCTGCCGTCAGCCAGTTCGACCCAGGGGCGGCTCTCATCGGGCGTAATTTTTTCTACCCGTCCCAGCCGGAATTCGACTTGCTCCGGAATCTGCGCCCGTACCTGGTTGACGATGTCGCAGTAGGAAATGCCGAACTGCTCAATCTGCCGCCGCCGCAGCATGCGGCCGGCACGGCCATGGATGATCTCGCTGATGATGCGGGTCTTTTGCTTGACCTTATCGAGCAAGCCCAGCGACTGCAGCAGCGCGGCCTGGTCCGGCTCGATTTTTTCGGCGCGGAACAGCGGCGGGAATTCGGCGTAAGGATCGATCACGGCGACCGACAGGCCGCGCCGCGCCAGCACGGTGGCTGCAGCCGAGCCGGCCAGGCCGGCACCAACAATCAGGACATCACGCGTAACGACGGCTTGCTCTGCGCTCATGCACCCCCCACGCCCGACCGCCTGTGGCGCCCACGAGCCTCGTGCGCCGCGCAAACGCCGCAAGCGGTCACCGGCGGCCGGCGTTGCGAGGCGTTTAGTGGACCAACAGGGCTGCGATGGCACAGACGAAGCCCAGCTCGCGCGTTGGGAACGTTTTCAACCGGTAATTGCCAAAACAGTTCCGCGATGCCGACGGCCGCGCGACTAGCCCGCTGATCTGGAGGGGCCATCAGGTCTGCGGCCACAAAGGCGCCGATATCAGGCCGCTGTTTGAGCCGCATCCGAGGGGTTCCCGTTCATGGTGTCGTTGAGTTCGTTTCCGCTTGCGAATATGGACTACGTCTAACCCGCCTTCAATTCGGCGATTGCCGATCAGCACCGAGACATATCTCAATGACAAAAGCTACGCGTGGTCGCATGCCTGCTGCCGTGGCTCCCATATGAGCCCATTGGACCCTTTTCGGTTTTCACTGCTGCGTTCGATTTCAGTTCCTCGACTTGAAGCTGGCCGCCGCCGAGCTTACGGCAGCCGTGCGCGTTCTGTGCGGCCCCACTTAGGGCCGTCGGATGACAAAGCCGGCCGTTAATGATCTAAAGCGGGATGGACGAGCCTCCGCAACCAAAACCGTTCATTGTTCAAAAGCGCTCCAACCATGGGACTAACAACCCCATCGTTGCGCGTTTGTCGGTGCAGACCCACGAGCTATTAGGGTTTGCAAATCTGACAGAAGAAGCGAAGGGCAGCGTCTTTCGCCTCTACCACGAGGACCTGCAGCGAAATCTGCTGAGGTGTTACGACGCCGTCACGCGTTTGCAGGAGGCAAGAGACGCAACCCTTGCAGAAGTCGCCGCTGCCGTTGATCAGGGTGCGCGCAGCGTCCCCTTCGTAATCGGACTGGAAGATGAGGTTAATACGTTTCTTTACGAGGCGAAGCTCTATCTCCGGAATGCGCTGAAGGTCCTGAACGTCTTTTTCGGAACGTCATTCTTGGACGCCAGTCGCCTAACAAAATGGAAGGACAAGGGGAAGGACAAGGATGGGACGGTTATCATATGGGCTGCCGACACGTTCGGACCGGATGCTGATTTTACCCGAATGCTCCGCTCTGAAGAGCCTTGGGTGTCAGACATCATAAAGTTCAGGAACGCCGTTGAGCATCTGGATAGCGCGGGCGCTATGGTCCTGGAGAACTACCGCGCAACTTCCTGCGGCATCCTTGAACCGACTTGGCGCAGAGAGGGAAAGGACACACGTGCAGAAACGCCTCTTTTTCCTGATCTGATGGTCTTACTTGATAATCTGCTGACGTTCGGTGAGGACCTGCTCGTCTGCTCGATCCGTCAGCGGCCGATGTCACCTCACATCGACTTCGCTCTCATTCCTCCGGAACAACGGGCGCCCGAATGTGCGGTACGTATTCGCCCAGTCATGCGCGGATTGCCTCCGCTCTCCGGAGCATCCTAGTCGCTCGGTGCGAGGCTTGCTCGCCGCGCGGTTACCTCGAACAGCGGCCTTGGCGTGGGCAGGACGCTCCGGCTTGTGTATGCGTAAATAGGACAATAATCCCACCCGCTTTATGACATTAAACCGGGAGGTACCCAAATGGGTACTGTAGTGTTTGGGTACCTAAAAGGCCCTTTCATCTTCATCCGCCGGTTCGTGCGGGTCGAACGGCCTTTCCGGCTCCTCCGTCCATTCGGCCATTAGCGCTGCGGGTAACCCCTCCCCCAGCTTCTCCAGCACAAGCGCCAAGATGTCAGCGCTCTTGGTAAGCCTGCCAATCAACTTCGCTTTGTGAAGCGCGTCCACGAGCTTATTGGCTTCCTGCTCCCTCCAGTCTTCTAGCTCGACGTCTTCCTCGCGTCCTTCTGCTAACCTCCGCGCCATCGCCCACGTCAGTTCCTTTAGAGCCTTGGGGTCACCGTGCTTGCCATCGTTGATCGCTCGCCACACCCTGCGCATGTTATTTACCGTGCCCTTGCCGACCCCGGTGAGCTTCATAATGCTGCTGATGCTGTCTCGTTCATCATCCTTCTTAACGATGCGCCATGCAGCCGCTGTCTTGTCCGCCCGCTCCATGGGCAGCTTATCCCGGCTGTTGCGTGCAAGCGCCGTCCGCCATGCAGCCTCTAGGCTCCCTTCGTACACCTGTGCCGGGATGCCTTGGTCCACCGCGCGGTATCGTAAGCTGCGAGCCTGTGATGCCCGTCAATCACGTAGTACGCATCGTCCACCGGGAACACGGTGATAGGCGGCAGCGAATGACCCCGCTGTTCCTGTATCGCCTTTGCCATTCTAAATATGTGGTCATCGCTCGGAAGCATGTTGCGCTTCGGGACGCGCCACTGGAAAACTGCGCTGGCTACGCGGATGCTGTTGCGTGCCAAGTTAACGGTGGTGCCTGTTGCCCCTGCTGTTAGCGCTTCGCCTCGCGGCATTTTCCCTACGCGCTTCTCAATGTCCTCAAAGGTCTCCCCGGTGTCCTTTGGCCTTTGAATGTCCTGCCGCATGAGGGTCCTGCGGCGTGCCTTGCTCTTCTTCGTCTTCTTGGCCACTCGGCTCAATCCTCTATCTTCACGTCTTCAGTCTGACTTACTGTAGTTGGTTGGCGGTGGCATTCTCAGGGAACAGCGCCTGCAGCGGTGGCGTCGTCTCGCGGAACTCCTCAAAGTTCATGTGCCGTGAGGCGCACAGGATGTCCTGCACCTCATCGGAGTGATGCCACCTGATCCAGAGGTACCCCTGCTCAGGATCAAGCACGATGCGCCGTATGGCGTCTCGCAGGGTCCTGTTGGTCTCCACCACGTCAGCGTTGTTGGTCAGTGCCTGCGCGACTGCCTTGAGGCGGTCCTTGACGCTGGAGGCTGTCAGTGTGTCTCTCTGTGCTCTCAAGTCCCGTAGCTGCTTCTGGGTCTCCTTCAGCTCCCGGTCAATCTCCCTTATCCGTTTTGCTGCTGCCGTGGCTTCAGGGCTTCCACGCTCCTCGGCGATCAATTCCGCCAAGTCGAAAATGACCACTTCTCCCGCGTCCGCTTTGTTTTGTAGCGCGTCGATTTTCTTTTCCAACGTGGCGGTGTTCTGCCCCCGTGGCGCGTCCTTGACAAGTCGGTGGGCGTGCTCCCTCAACGCCCTCTCGACGGTGTCATATCGCACGGCCTTGTAGTCGCAACCTTCTGCCCTCATGTTCGCTCGGGAGCACACGAGGTAAACGTAGTCTCCCTTGGCAACCCTCGTTACCGCGTGCCCGCAGGTGGCACAGAACACGATTCCTGACACAATCGACTTGGGCGCATGTCTCGCGTGACGCCCTCTGGCGGCTGTGGTCTTGAGTTTGCGGTTCACCCTCCAATATAGGTCTGCTTCCACCACGGGGGGGAACACGTTCTCCACGGGGGTCATGGGTTCGTCCCGGCGTGCCCGCGTGTCTTCATCGTGCCTTGTCGTATGTGGCGTGAACGTACCGATAGGCGCTGTGCTCGTGAGAACCTTGCGGATGTAGCTGGTCCGCCAATGATCGGCCGTCTTGCGCTTCCCTTTTTGCGGCCATGTCGGAATGCCCCGCTGGTTGAGGTCACGGGCTATCCGCGTAAGCCCGTCACCCCTGTCCATGCGCTCAAACATCTCTCGCACGATGGCTGCGCGCTCCTCGATCCGCGTGTATGCCTTCTCCTCCTCAGACCACATGATCCACGCGGGCGTCTGGCGCGTGTACGGCTGGCCCTCAAGGCCGTGCTCCACTAGGCGCTTCTTCTTCCGAGCCTTGGCGTCTCCGATCAGTTGTGATTTGCGGGTGCTCTCGCGGTTGGCCCTGATAAGCTCCAGCACAACGAACAAGATGGCCTCGGGCTCACGCTCGAGGCGCGCGGCTGAGTAGGTTTCACCGTTCATCAGCGTCACGAGGTTGATGCCGCTTCCGACCAACTGAAGGAACAGTCCCTGTGCTGTGACGATGTCGGCGCGTGAGAGCCGGTCCATGTTCTCGATCAGTAGGTAGCTGCCTCGCTGGACGTATCCGTTCTCTACGGCCTTAAGGAAGCCCCCGAGAGCCCCCGTGCGCGCGTTTTTGCCCCGGAAAGCAGACATCCCGAGGTCCATCATGTTCAGCTCAGTGTCGAGCGTGAGCCCGTGGTCAGCGGCGTACTTGGCCGCCTTCTCGGTCTGACGCTGCACGGTTGCTCCAGCGGATTGCGCGAGTGTCGAGAAGCGGACGTAAGAGTAGGCCAGCGTCTTGGCCTCGGTGCGCACAGGGGCGTCCATGGGGCCACCTCTCAGGTTGCGCAGTGTTCAGCGGTCAGCGGCTCCAGCACCTCGGCGAAGTCCACTTGCCTCCTGAGCGCCTGATACTCTACGGCGGCCTCTAGGCGTTCCCTAAGGTCTCCCAGCGTCCGTGCGGTCCGTGCTATGCCCCATGCGAGCCGAACGGCAGCCCTGAGCGCTACGACGGTGGTCTTGTGCCCCAATTCCATTGCTATCTCCGTGTGATGATGCCTTTACAGCTGGCATTCACACTCTGCAATGGCCGACGCCGGTCCGCCCGGTGATGGGCAAATTTTGCTTGCGGCCGATCCAATCGCCATCGACGAGCTTGGCAAAGAAGGCGCGATCGATGCCGCGCGGAGCG
>NZ_JAFCLU010000076.1 GCF_018130385.1 Bradyrhizobium sp. AUGA SZCCT0283
ACCAGCGGAAACTCTCGACGAATTTCTCCGAGTGAGCCATACATGAAGTGTTGCGACGACCGGTTGAATCCGCCCAGTACGCCGCGGCCTCTCGATTCAGCCAATGCCGTCTCTGGAATACTGGATCACCCGCTTTCGCGGGTGATGACGAGTAGCGTTGGTGGCTACGAGCGCTTCTTAATCCTGCGGCTCGGACAGCATTTCGCCCGATGCATCGACCCGCAGCCAGCCGGACGGCGCCAGACGCTGCTGCGGCAGGAAGCGGCCCTTGTAGTCCATCTTCTTGGAGCCCTCGATCCAGTAGCCGAGATAGACGTAGGGCAGCCCGAGCCTGCGTGCCCGGGTGATGTGATCGAGGATCATGAACGTGCCGAGCGAGCGGCTCTGCTGCGACGGCTCGAAGAACGAATACACCATGGACAGCCCGTCGCTGAGCACGTCCGTCAGCGCCACCGCGATCAGATCCTCGCCGCGCCCGGTGATGCCGGTGTCGACGCCGCGCTTGCGGTATTCGATGATGCGGGTCTCGACATGGCTGTCCTCCACCATCATCGCGTAGTCGAGCACGGTCATGTCGGCCATGCCCCCATGGCGATGCCGCTTGTCGAGATAGGCGCGGAACACCGAATACTGCTCCGACGTCGGCACCGCGCTGCGCTGTTCGCCGACGATGTCGGCGTTGCGCGCCAGCACCTTCTTGAAGTTGCGCGAGGGGCGGAATTCGTTGGCGACCACGCGCACCGAGACGCAGGCGCGGCACTGGTCGCAGGCCGGGCGGTAGGCGATCGACTGGCTGCGGCGGAAGCCGCCATGGGTCAGCAGGTCGTTGAGGTCGCCGGCCTTGTCGCCGACCAGATGCGTGAACACCTTGCGCTCGTGCCGGCCCGGCAGATAGGGGCAGGGCGAGGGCGCCGTGAGGTAGAATTGCGGGGTGTCACGCGAGTGCTGGGTCACGTCGGGTCGTCAGGCCTCCGAAACAAATCAACCATAGCGCTTTCGCGCGAAGTAGACACTGATCGCGTTAAGAAAACGCGTCAAAACGAAAAAGCGCCGGTCCGGCCCCGATTCATTCCGGGACCGGACCGGCTCTAACATCGCGCTCCGAAGGCTGACGGTCAATTGGTTTGCTGATCGCTCAGTAGCTGCTGCGTGCCGACGGCGCTACCTGAGTGCGAACCGAGCTGTTGATGACCACGGTTCCCAGGATGATGTCGTGCAGCAGCCGGCGGCGGCCGTTGAACAGGCCGACCAGCAGCACCAGCGGCGTCAGGAACGAGATCGAGACCCAGTACAGCACGGCATGGCAGGCGCCGAGCACGAAATAGCCCGGGGCGCCGTACCAGGTCCGCAGCTCCAGATCCATCGCGCGCATGCCCATGGTGGCCGAATGCGGGCCGCCGATCGAAGCGCCGTAATAGACGATCGCCCACACGATGGTAGCCGGCCACGCCAGCCAGAACAGCATCCAGCCGAGCCCGAGCGTGATGACGCCGAACACGGCAATGAAGATGTAGCCGAGGATGACAGGAACCGATAGCACGACGAGGTCGATCAGGAACGCAAACACCCGCCGCGTCAGCACGCCGCGAAACAGTTCCGGCTGCAGGTCAGGATCGAACGCATGCGGCGGCACCCCGCCGTCGTTCCGCCAGGCGCCGCCAGAAGCGTCGCCGCCGGTATTGCCAGAGCCGCTATAAGACATGGTTCGTCCTCCAGGCCGAATTTCCCGAACGAAACATGGGAACCGGCCGCGCCGTCGCCAAGGGCCTGCGACCATTAACAGCGTGCAATATTGGGGGTGGGGGAACGCCGCTCTCACCCCGTCATTGCGGGCGAAGCGAAGCAATCCATCGTGCGGCACAACGGATGGATGGATTGCTTCGTCGCGTTGCTCCCTTGCGCAAACGCTTCGCGTTTGTCGCAGGCAATGACGCGAAGAGAGCGGAGGCTTTACCCGCCCGCCTTGATCTTCTCCGCCGCCTTCGGCGCAAAGTACGTCAAAATCCCGTCCGCGCCGGCGCGCTTGAAGCCGAGCAGGCTTTCCATCATCGCGCGGTCGCCGTCGATCCAGCCGTTATTGGCGGCCGCCGCGATCATCGCGTATTCGCCGGACACCTGGTAGACGAAGGTCGGCATCGAAAACGTATCCTTCACCCGCCGCACGATATCGAGATAGGGCATGCCGGGCTTCACCATCACCATGTCGGCGCCCTCGGCGATGTCGAGTTCGACCTCGCGTAGCGCCTCGTCGGAATTGGCGCTGTCCATCTGGTAGGTGCGCTTGTCGCCGGTCAGCGTCTTCGCAGACCCAATGGCGTCGCGGAACGGGCCGTAGAAGGCGGAAGCATATTTCGCTGCGTAGGACATGATCTGCACGTCGAGAAAACCTGCCTCATCCAGCGCCTCGCGGATCGCGCCGACGCGGCCGTCCATCATGTCGGAGGGCGCAATGACGTCGCAGCCGGCCTCCGCCTGCACCAGCGCCTGCCGCACCAGTAACGCCACCGTCTCGTCGTTGAGGATCTTGCCATCCTCGATCAGTCCGTCATGGCCGTGGCTGGTGAAGGGATCCAGCGCGACGTCGCAGAGCACGCCGAGATCGGGGAATTCCTTCTTGATCGCGCGCACCGACTGGCAGACCAGATTGTTCGGGTTGAGCGCTTCGGAACCGGCTTCGTCGCGCAAGGACGGCTCGGTATAGGGGAATAGCGCGATGCAGGGGATGTCGAGCTTCATCGCACGCTCGGCGTCGCGCACCGCCTGATCGACGGTGAGGCGGTCGACGCCGGGCATCGAGGCCACCGGCGTGCGCATATTGCTTCCGTCGACCACGAACATCGGCCAGATCAAATCATCCGTGGTCAGCACGTTTTCGCGCACCAGCCGCCGCGCCCATTCCGCCTTGCGGTTGCGCCGGGGGCGGATCGCGAGGTCCAGCGGGGTGGAGGCGAGGGCGGTCTGCCGCCGCGGCGCGTCGCGCATTTCGATCGGACGCCCGAATTTGATCGCCATGTGATGGGTACTCCTGGAGGCGGCGGGTCAATTTTGATTTGTTCCAATTCTAGCACCTTGCGACTGCGCCGTCACCGCGCCTTGATCTGCCTCATGGGCAATTGATTTTACCGCCCCGGCGGGCCAAGAGATGGTCCATGAGAACATCCCAGCACGCGTTGAGCCCCGATTCCGAGGTCAGCTCCCGGATCGGCTCTAAGGTCGGCGACCAGGTCAGCTTCCATGTCTGATGCGTCGGCGCGCGATCAGGGGCGGGACAAGTCCAGGGACAACGCGATGTCGATGGCGGCGATGTCGTCGGAGCGGATCGAGCCCGACGAGAACGTGTGGACGCGCCGGCTGGTGCTGTTCCTGCGCATCATGGCGGTTATCTCGATCCTGAAGGGCCTGTACCACTGGGCGCAGGTAACGGGATTCATCGGCGGCGAGGAAGAGGCGTTCGAGAACCAGTCGATGGCCTGGCAGACCGCGACCGTCTATTTCGCCGTGATCGAACTCGTCGCCGCCGTAGGCCTCTGGCTTGCGACGCCCTGGGGCGCGGTGGTGTGGCTTACCACCGTGGTGTCGATGGCGGTGATCGAACTGATGTTTCCGGGCATCTACGGCGGCAGCCTGACGGTGGTGGGACTCGAAGCCGTGATGCTGGCGGCGTATCTGGCGCTCGCCTGGATGGCCGCGCGCGAACGCCCGCCGTAGGACGCTTGCTCTGTACTCCCTCGCCCCGCTCTTGCGGGGTCGAGGGCGGGGAGAAGGAGAAGAGAAGCGCAACAACGTGTCAGTTTCCCGCCATAATTCATCCGTGTGCAGAAACCGCGACGCGATCCCGTCCAATTTTCAAGAATTTTTCCGGTAACGTTTCAGTCACCGTTAAGGGCCGTAAAGGGTTCCACCACACCTGTTACGCGAGCGTTTCGATTTCAGACGTACCTGTTTCCGAATGCGACAGGGCTTGCAGACGAAGCGTGAACATCACGCTCTCACCGTCAATGAAATATTGCAAAAAGCCTTGATCCATGGGGCTTAATCGACAATTCACTCTGTTAAATTCATGATCTCTTTATTCTCTTATTTAAGCGGATCTTCAAACCGCCCCCTTAAGTTGAAGCTATCAGGCGGGACAGAAGTTTCGTCGAAATAAGTCGAAAAACGACGACAGGGGAAGTGTCATGATCAAAGCCGTTGCAACGGCGGTGGAAACCGCTGAACGCTCTGCCGGTCAAGCTCCGGTGCAGCCGCTCTATCTGGAAGCGTTGACTTTGGTGGAGCGGCTTCACCGCCGGCTGCTCGACGTCATCAAGGACGAATTCGATCGCCGCGGCCGCGCCGATATCAATTCGGTGCAGGCATTGCTGCTCTATAACATCGGCGACAAGGAGCTGACCGCGGGCGAACTGCGCACGCGCGGTTACTACCTCGGCTCCAACGTCTCCTATAACCTGAAGAAGCTCGTCGAGCTCGGCTTCCTCGATCATCAGCGCTCCCGCGTCGATCGCCGCTCGGTCCGCATCCGCCTGACCGCGCAGGGCCAGGAAATCCGCAAGATCGTCGATGCGCTCTACCAGAAGCACGTCAAGACGGTGGAGCAGGTCGGCGGCATCTCGAACGAGGAGTTCGCGACGCTGAACAAGTCGCTGCACCGCCTCGAGCGGTTCTGGACCGACCAGATCCTCTACCGGCTCTGAAAAATTTTGTCCTGCCTAACGGCTAAGCCGGCCGCGTAGAAGACCGGCAAGCCAAAGGGCGGATAATGAACTGGTAAGGCAGTAAGCCCTGCTGAAAGCGCATCGGGCCCGGTTTTCCGGGTCCGGTGCGTTTTGCTTTTCTGGCGCGAAATGTCCCGGTTCCCATGGAACGGAACTTTCCTCGCGCCCACGCATTATCAGCCCTGTCACGGAACAGGTGAGGCATGCTGGTCGAGCGTGGAATTCAGGTCATGAACTTCGAGGTGGTGGGTGACGCCTATGCCATCGCGTCGAACTACCTGCGCAAGACTGGCGCCATTGCCGATAGCCTCGTCACCGACGAACGGTTGCTCGAAATCATCGTAAGAATGTTCCAACACGGCGAATTCAACAGGATCCGGCTCGCCAACAAGGCGATCGCCGAATTCCAAGCGCGCCTCCCGGCCTGACCGCATCACCGCATCACGCAACTCAGGAGAAGTCCATGGAAGCCGCGATCGACCGCATCATGCAGACCTATGACCTGCTAGTGAACCGTACCGCCGCGGCCAACGACGAGGCGCGCGCCAAGGTGACGGAATACCTCACCACGCTGGTCGAGGCAGGCGAGAAGGATCCGCAC
Source organism: Bradyrhizobium sp. AUGA SZCCT0283 (assembly GCF_018130385.1). Classification (GTDB taxonomy): domain Bacteria; phylum Pseudomonadota; class Alphaproteobacteria; order Rhizobiales; family Xanthobacteraceae; genus Bradyrhizobium. Next base: position 5,317 of record NZ_JAFCLU010000076.1, read on the forward strand.
CGGCTCACCGTGTGCGGGCTGACCTATTTGCGCGAGCTCGACGGCAGCAGCGATCCGGTGAAGGCGGGATATACGGGGCTGTAAGCAAGGGCGGCTGTTGCGGCATGTCTTGACCGTGGAAGTGCCGGAAGCGATGCTTGCGGCGTAACGTTGAGCAGGCGTCTGATCGCCTGCTCTTTCGAGATCCGCCGCCATGCGTCGCATGCGCTTCGTCATCTTCACACTCTTTCTCGGCTTCTGCGGCCCGGCAGAGGTCGCCGGCGCCGGCGACGCGGCCGATGCCTGGAAGGCGCTGCGGGCAGGCGGCCATATCGCCCTGATGCGCCATGCCGATGCGCCGGGTGGTGTTGGCGATCCACCGGGATTCCAAGTCGATGATTGCGCCACGCAGCGCAACCTCAGCGAAAAGGGGCGGATGGACGCAGAGAAAATCGGATCGCGGCTCAAGCGGGAAGGGATCGCGTTCGAAAAAATCCTGAGCTCGCCATGGTGCCGATGCATCGACACGGGAAAATTGCTGAACTTGGGGACCGTCGAAACCGAGGCGACATTCGGCAATGTCGTGGTGCTGCGAGATCAACGAGAGACTCTTACCGCCGGCGCCCGCGCGCTCATCGCCAAATGGACGGCGCGCGGAAACCTGCTCGTCGTGACGCACGGCGCGAACATTTTTGCGTTGACCGGCATCTCGCCGGCCAGCGGCGAGATCATTGTGGTTAGAAGCGGGAGCGGCGAAGCCGTCGGCCGTCTGATGCTCGAATGAGCCGTAGCTGGCCTCCAGACGCTATCGCGCGTCCGCCCTCGCGTCTTTGTTGCGATACCGGTTCCAGTTGGCGATCACAGCCTCATATCGAGCCGGTTTCGTCAAAGTTTGCGTCCGCGCAGCTTCGGCTTGCGTGCCCTGGATCATAGAATCCGGAAAAACCACAAAATATCCCAGCAAACCGACGACTATCGTTGCGTAGATGAGAAGGGCCGTTATCAGCCAGCGCCGCGGATTAGCCTGATGTTCCTTGTCTGAGAGAGATTTAGCCATGTGCGAAATCCATCTGTCAGCCCCGGGCGTTTATGGACCCACCCGAAGCATTGCACTGTGAACTGGATCACGTCGGGCATATTTCAACGACGCCATGCCACGCGCCCGGCGCAGGCATGCAGAGCAGGCGGCTAATGGCGCTTCGCCAAATAAACAAACGATTGGTCTTCGTAGTCACCCGTCGCAAGCTTGTTCACGTCGACCGTCAATTCGGTGAACGACATGATGCCGGCGGATGCGTTTGGATGGTTCTTGGATGGCACCGGTCGCAGGGTGGCGGCTGTTGCGGTGACCGCAAGCAGAGCGACGGCTACGACACTGGTGATCGTTCGATGCTTCGGCATGGGAAACCTCCGTCTTCCCAGCCCATGACTGTACGTCAAGGGAACCGCGGCGTGGTTCAACGTCAGACCCAATTATTCAACGTCAGACCCAATTAAATGGAGCGCAGGTCTGGCGCCGGAAATTGCGGGCGGCGGCCTGACAGGAGCTGGCGCGCTCGATGCGGGTAAGCATGCCACACTTGCGGCAGGCAGGACTCACCGGGAGCCGCGCGCCTTGTTCTGAAAAGCTGGCTGGTCGAGCGAGATATCGAATGCGTTGTCCGATGGGCAAATCAGCTAGATGTTGTGTCCAGCAGCTCTCAAAAAAATATTCCGCTTAACATGTCGGGCAAATCAGCGGCATGACTCCGCGCGTCTCACGGCAGATGAGGGGCGTTGGCCATGGTCACGAACGTGCGGTGAGATGCGATGGACGCGAGAGCTGCGACTGACGTGTGTGGCTCGAGCGTACGGCGAAGTCGTGTGGTCCTGACGCCGCGGTGCTGGCGTCAAGTTGCGCAGTTTCAGTTTTGCGCAGCGACGGTGGCAAGAAAGCCGTTCACCGGGGAGAGCTCGAAGTAAGCCGTAAAGCCATTGCGCAGGGAAGGCCGGAATGCTCCCGCTGCCCTGTATGCTCGTGTGCACTTTTGT
>NZ_JAFCLU010000077.1 GCF_018130385.1 Bradyrhizobium sp. AUGA SZCCT0283
GCATCGTGTGACCGTTCAGGTCGCTCAGCGTAGCCCGAGGTTGCGCCCGGGTTGACTCCAGACTCGATACAGCAAAATACGCTCAGACCGTCGTATCGACGCGGATCGTCCCTGGTTGCGTGCAGTTTTTGGGGGTGGAAAAACGTATTCACACAGCCTGGACCCAAAGCAGAAGATGCTCAGCGTTCTTGAGATTTCGCCGCTCGATCATACCAATACGTTGCCAGTGCTTCGACAATGCTGTTATTCACGATATGGCCGTGATCTCGCAGTACTCGCCATTCAAGATAATGAACTATCGCGGCAGCCTGCGCGTGACTTAGCCGGCTCCAGCGATTGCGAGCATATTCGGTCGAAGTCTTCTCGCTTTGTGGCTTGACCCTCTTGCTGTGTGATCTGTGGGCAAAGCCGTGAGTGAGCGTGAAAGTTGGATCGACCATCTGCAAAGCGGTGGTCATATCTGCAACAATGTAAGCTGGGATGTAAAAGCAAATCGCTTCATCCGCCAGAAAGTTCAAAGCTGATCCAAGGCCGCTTGGCACCTTATCTAGCCATTCGGGCGCGAGCGTTGTCCAGTCACCCTTATCGTCAAATGCCGCGATTACCCGCAGTGGTTCATCGCCTTGGGCGCTGTTGACCAATTGAAGGAACCGGCCCTGCCGCCTTGCTGGAAAGGCTTGCCGTATCTCTTCGATTACGGCGTCGGCGGAAACTGTCATCGTTTGCCTGTCTTTAGGATCGTAACGGAACGCAATCAGTCTCTATCCTAATGGAGTGACCGCTAACTGAATTTCGCGTTAGTAGTCGCGATTAACACATCGTTGCCAGGTGTAGCTTATTGGAGTTGGACTTCCGGAATTGGCAGCTTTGAGACATGCCTACGCTCGATAACGATGTCTGTTTATAGGGGAAGACCGGAAGTAGTCGGCCGACGACCAAAATGACGCGATTGACCCCAAGCCGACATTCGGCCCCCTAGACGCCGCCTTCATGACTCTGCTCGAAGGGCTGAAGAACTGAACGTATGGCGCCACCGCGGAAAGCTCGCGAGAAGGGGCTGCCTTGGTCAACTGCGGTCCATCGTTAGCTGTCCGCACAAAGACCGCTTTGGCCCCTCTCGGACCTCCAGCATGTCCGCTATCGCGCCGCCCTTGGCGACATGCGAACATCAACCTGGCCGCCTAGCTCATAAGTACTCGGCCTAAACCAATTGGTATGGCATTGACATAGGTTAAGCGGCGCGAAGCAGGATTAGTGAGTCCACATCCTAGCTGGCTAGCAGCCCGCCCCTACGGCACGGAGTCTACACAAATTCAATCTGCTTGTTCAGCGGCAATTCGCGGATGCGTTTGCCGGTGGCAGCGAAGATGGCGTTGGCGAGCGCGGGCGCGGCGGGCGGAACCGGAGGCTCGCCGATGCCGCGGATGGTGCTGCCGTTGTCGGTCGCGCGTACCTCGATCACCGGCGTTTGGTAGAGACGCAAGCCTTCGTAAGCATGAAAGTTCGTCTGCTCGGGCACGCCGTCCTCATAGGTCAATTCGCAATTGATGGCGTGGCCGAGTCCCCAGATGACGCCGCCTTGGACCTGATTCTCGAAATTCTCGGGGGCGAGCACTTTGCCGACGTCAGCCGCGACGAACACCCTGTCGATCTTGATGCCGCGCGGCGTGTTGGTAACCTCCACGACTTCCGCGACGGGCACGCCGAACGACAACGTGAACGCGATTCCGCGCCCGCGGTCCTTGCCGGGATCGCTGCCCCATTTTGACATCTCGCCCACCGTTTCCAGCACCTTGCGCGACGGCTCGTGCCAGCAGAGCCGGATCAGTTCCTTCAGGGGATCGGCGCCCGCCGCGCGGATGAGCTCGTCAAGGAAGCAGTCGTGCAGAAAGCCGTTGCCGGACGCGCCAACCGAGCGCCATGAGCTGACCGGCACCATTTCCGGGACGCGATAGCCGGTGACGCGATAGTGCGGAATCCGGAACGGCTGATCCCAGGCTCCCGCGACGATGGCAGTGTCAGGTCCGAAGGTCGGGATGCGCAGCCGGCCAAACCACGAGGCAGTCACTGATGGGCAAGCGAGCTTGAGATCATAGGCCTCGACCTTGCCATCCTTGACCGCGCCGCGCATGCGCGCCATGCCGAGCGGACGCGGGAAGTCGTGACTCATGTCCTCTTCGCGCGTCCAGGTCATCTTGATTGGACGTCCCGGATGCGCCTTCGCCAATTCGACCGCCTGGCGGACATAATCGTGTTCAAGGCGCCGGCCAAAACTGCCGCCGGAAAACAGGGAATGCAGGTGGATGTGCTCGGCGCGGAGCCCCGTGACCTCAGCCGCCATTGTAACCACGAACAGCGGAATTTGCGTCCCCGTCCAGATGTCGAGCCGGCCGTCCTTCAACTGGACCACGGCATTCATCGGCTCGAGCGGCGCGTGCGCGAGATATGGCACTTTATACTCGGCCTCGAGCACGCCAGTACCTCGCAGCGCCGTCTCCACATCGCCATCATCCTTGAGCCGGCTGTCCTGGCGTTCCGCCGTGAAGGACGCAGCGACCGTCTGGAACATGGCCGCGCTGGATGATGGATAGGGCGATGGTCCCCAATCGCATTTAATCAGGCTTGCCGCCTTGAAGGCGCGCCAGGTGTTGTCGGCGATCACGCCGACGCCGCCGGTGATCGGCACGATGGCGATGACGCCTCTCGACTTCTCGGCTGCGCTGGCATCAAAACCCTTGATGCCGCCGCCGATCGTCGGATTGGTGCGCACAGTGGCGTAGACCATACCGGGCATCTTGATGTCGATGCCAAATGTCGTCGTCCCCGTTGATTTCTCGACGATGTCGATGCGCTGCATCGGCTTGCCGAGATAACGCCAGTCCGCTTCCGGCTTGAGCCGGACATCTTTCGGAGGATCAATCCGGGCGGCGTCCGCGGCCAGGGACGCGTAGCTGAGCGCTTCGCCACGTGGCGTGATCACGCTGCCGTTGCTGGTCTTCAGCTCCTCCTTGGCGATGCCGGTCTGCTTTGCGGCGGCCTGCAGCAAGACGTCCCTCGCGACCGCGCCAGCGACGCGCATCTTCTCATAGGCGTCGGGGACGGTCGACGATCCGCCGGTGATCTGCAGGCTCAAGAACTTGCTCACGGCATCGCCAACGACGCGCGCTTGGCGAGCAATCAGACCGTCGTTGGTCGCGGCAAATGGTAGGCCTTCCGCCGTCACGGCGCCGTTGTAGTAAGCCGCGCTCGGCGGTCCAAAATCGATTTTGATGTCGTTCCAGGCAACATCAAGCTCTTCCGCAACCAGCGCCGCGAGCACCGACGCGACGCCCTGCCCGACATCGGCCCGCGGCGTGATGATGGTCACCCCGGTCTGGTCGATGCGCACGTAGGGCGTGAGCGCGACCTGCCCATCGCCGAGCTGCCTCAACAGCGGATTCTCCGGCTCGCGCTTGTATGCATAAACACCGAACGCGACGCCGCCTGCGATCGCCGCGGAGCCGATCAGGAATGTACGTCGTGCGATCGTGCCGAGCCTGCTCATGTCGCGCGTCCCCTGAGCTCGCGCGCCGCGGTCTTGATCGCGGCGCGGATCCGCGAATAAGTGCCGCAGCGGCACAGATTGCCCGACATCGCCTGGTCGATGTCGTCGTCGCTCGGGTTGGGGTTGACTCTCAACAGCGCGGCGGCCGACATGATCTGGCCGGACTGACAGTAGCCGCATTGCGCGACCTGGTGCTTTACCCAGGCCTTCTGCACGACATGCATCGCCTCTGGCGTGCCCAATCCCTCGATCGTGGTGATGTCGCCCTTGACGTCCGCGGCCGGCAGCGAGCAGGATCGCATTGCCTCGCCGCCGACATGCACCGTGCAGGCGCCGCACATCGCGACCCCGCAGCCATATTTGGGTCCGCTGATTCCGAGTACGTCGCGCAAGACCCATAGCAGGGGCATCTCATCTTCGACGTCAACCTGATGCGTCTTGCCGTTGACGATGAGCTGCATGTGACCTCCGGAGCTCCTCGGGGCGCACCGGTCCTTGACCGCGCCGGCATAGTTCTGCCCGTCACGTGAGAGTTGCGGCAGCCTACGCCAAAGCCTTGGCGCTGTCATGAAGATCACGAAGACTTGCAAGATGATCTTGATTTGAATTGATGCGACCGCGGACGCCACCTCTCCCCGATGGGGAGAGGCGTAGGCTGCCTTCGGGCGGCCTTTCTGCAGGAGTTCGTCGTCGTGACCGATCTGGTCCAGCGTCGCGTTGGTCAGGCACGATACCAGAGCGTCGCGGACCAGCTTGGTCCAGACCTCGCGGCGGATATTGTCTTCGCTGATGGCGATGCCAGCTCCCGAAAGGTCTTCTGCGGCAAGTCCGAGGAGAGATCGGGATCCGACCGCCCCAATGTTCAACTGCTGCCCGAGGATTTCCGCCTCGCCGCTGTCGCGCAGCGATGCCCGGCTATAGACGACGCATCCGATCAGGACCGCTCCTGGCACAAATGCGAAGTGCCGACTGCATCGGGCAATGTCCGAGTTCAGTAGGGAATTACGGACTTTGGCTAGCATCTTGCGACGCCGCGTGAACCGGTCTTAGGCCGCCGCCCAATCTTCCTTGTCCGCCCCTCGCGCCACGATCTTCAGCGCCTCATCCGGCGGCGGACGCTGTAGCGCCTTCGCCACGTTTCATGGCGCGCGCATCTAGACATCGCGCTCCTCATCGGTGGTCAGGATCACTGGCATTGCCTTGGAATGGATTATTGCTGTCCTTCGCTCAGATGGGCAACTTGCCTCGTGGGTTGCATTTCACAAATCTTGTTCTGTGTGAATTGTTTCTAACCTCTATAGTCGTAGGATCAATTATCGTCAGAAGGTAGGTGATCTTTTGTCTAAACCAGAATCGCCTTCGAACATCGGGAAATTCAGTTACCCAATAACCACCCTCTACTGGCTTCGTGGAAACCAGCGTGCTGACGGTCTGTAAGTTCTGTTTGATCTCGTACCGCTTGTTCTCGTTAAATATAAGCAGCTCAGCAATGAATTTCCGAGCCACTGCATCGATGCCTGACAGTCTCACAGTGAAGCAAGCTTCATTTGGTCCGATAGGAAAATCGCGATTTGGGGCAACCCACACCCCTCTAATAGGATAGATGTCGGCAACAGCCGGAGAACTTAGAAGCAGACCAACCAGGCCCATCAATTGAGCGCAGTCTGCCAATCGCTTGTGGATTCCAATAGTAGAGGTCCTCATGTCGAAAACCTCAATAACCGCTATCGCACTGGGCGCATTCGGTGCCGCGCTGCTCGCTTCCGATGCTTCCGCCGCGCCCCTCAACGCGACGACGATCGACTCCGCTGAAGTCTCCAACGTCGACCAGGTCGGTCTGGTTTGCAACGAGTATTTTGGACGCTGCTGGCGGACCCGAGGTCCGCGCTATGTCCTGCGTTATTACTACGACCCCAGCTACATTCCCGGCCGGAGCTACAACTACTACGCTGGCCTCGGCTACTACGATCGCGGCTACGGCTACGGCGGACCAAGGTTCACCATTCGCGGCTGGTAGCCTGCTCGACCTCCCGGTGCCGCCGTCGCTCCTCGAGCCCGCCGAAGTTGTTGTAGACATGAGTCAGGTTCTGGCACCTTTGAAACCTGGCGACCGGCCCTGATGATGTCTGTTTCCAAGGGAAGACCGGAATTAGTCGGCCGACGACCAAAATGACGCGATTGACCCGAAACGGAAGTCGCCGGCCGTAGCCAGTGGCCGAGCGGTTGTGCCGCCGATCGGATATCCTGCGCCGCGAGGGCTGGTCCATACTCTCACTCAGATACGCGTTAGGGCATATTGATGTGTTGCATGCGCAGCAATTGAACCAAACGATTATTGTTCGTTTTCTCGGGAGCGATCATGAATAAGTGTCTTCAGGCTGCCTCGCAGTCTGCCGGCTCGACGGTCGGTCGCTGCCTATGATCTTTGTCGTCATCTGCTACCAAGGCCAATTGTTGGGGGCCATGGCGGCCAAGCCAATTCCGGATACCTGAGTGTTCGTTTAGGGACCTCCCGACAGCCGCAAAGACGGCGCTGCTAATCGCTTGCTGTTGGCTGCGGAGATGATCCTCGAGAAGCTTGTGCCGGGTGACATAGCCTGCGTTGACGCCTGGAATAGCGTGGTTCATCAGCAGTTTTGCGTCGAACTCCGACACGCCGGCGGCAGTCGCGATGGTACGGAAGCTCTGACGAAGATCGTTGCCCCATTTCGACAGGGTGGCTCGGTCTTCCTTCTGCCCGGCAAGATGTCCTGATGCGCTGTCGGAGGGAAACACCCATTCTGCGGCTTGCGAGGGATACGTCTGACGGCCGAAACGCATAGCACGAATAAGGCACAAGACCATTTCCCGAGAGAGCGGAATATCAAAAGCCCGTTTGGCGCCGCCCTTTGGCTTGGGGATATGCACCATTCGCCGTCCAAAATTAATGTGGCTGCGTTGGGTCTCCTGCAGCGCGGTGGGCCGGCAACCGGAGAGCAATGTGAATAAATGGAACTCACGACGGATCGGGTTGTCGAGAGCTGCCAGTTCGGCAAACCATCCTTTCAGATCGCTAGAGCGCTTTCCACTTGATGCGGGTCATTGTCCATAGCCAGCATGCCGAAAGTAATTGACGCACTGCTGTGGCGC
>NZ_JAFCLU010000078.1 GCF_018130385.1 Bradyrhizobium sp. AUGA SZCCT0283
GGACCGCGGGCGCTGTTCGGCCTTGTCGCCATGATTTTTATCGCGGCACAGTTGGCATTGATCCTGCGATTGCCGCTTCCGCTGTATGTCCCGTGGATCGTCATTGCGGCAACCGGCGCTGGGACTGTCCTCAGCTACGCGATCCTGGCCGAGTATTTCCCGAAGGAAGTGGCGGGTAGGGCCAACGCCGCGCTGAACCTCTTACACATCAGTGGTGCGTTTGTCGTGCAATATGTAACGGGCTTAGTGGTTCAACTCTGGGCCCCCACAGATGGGCACTATCCTGAGATCGCTTACCAGACCGCGTTTGCTTTCAACGTCGGCTTTCAGATCGTGGCTGGGATCTGGTTCGCTCAAACTTCGATCCTGACGCGCTTGCGAAGAGTAGGCAGCCATATGCGGCATCAGGGCCCCACGGGCGAGCTTGTCAAAGCGGAAGGAAACGTTCTCTATAGCGCTCCTGTCAATCGGCGACCCTTACCGTGTAGTCGCTAAAGTACATGTGGCTGTCGGCCTTGGACCACAGGCCGATGCGGCCTGACACCGGCTGCGACAGCGTATCTTCAAGATAGAGCTTGCCGTCCAGATAGCCTTCGATCTTGGAGCCGCTGATTCGGACCTTGAGTTCATGCCATTGCTTGGTCGCGGTCGGCGTATTGCGCACCCATTTGACTGAGGAGCGCTTACCTTTTTCAAACTTCCACAGCACGAGGTTGTTTTCCAGGCAGTTGGCGCGAATGGTCAGATAGTCGCCGTTTGGCTTGAGATTGAACAGGATTCCGGCGCCCTGATCGATTCGGCCCGACAATCCCTCAAAGCGCACCGTGATCTCGCCGCCTGTGAAATTTTCGACGTTCGGCATGACGGCGTAGGGAAAGTAGGCGTAGGCCTGAACGCGGTCGAGAAATTCCGCGTAGCGTTCGCCATAGAGGGCGCGCGCCTTGTCGGCAATACCTGCCGATGACTGCCCTTCCTTCCATTGCCGCCCGTCAACTGTGAGCACCGTTTTTCCGCTGTCGTTTTCAATCCGCCAGATGCCCACGACCGGCACGAATGACTTTGGCTCGGCCCCGACGGTTTCGCCGGAAAAATCGATTGTCGTTGGCTGCGCGGCGAGTCCTGGCAGAGCCAGTGCCGCGAGACCGATTGCCGAAACAACACAAGCAATGATGTTTCTGTTATTCATGACGTGCCTCCTTTATACGCGAGAGAGTTGGAAGGTGGGCGGCGGATCCACCACCAGCAAAGAACAATCAGGAGCGGCAGTCCGCCGAAAAACCAGAAAAGCGCTGCATCAGCGCTGGCGACTAGCGGATAGCCAGAATATTCGCTGCCGGGCGTTGGTGCGGGAAGTGAGACGCCCGCGAGCGCGTACAGCAGCGGCAAAATCTCGCGAGGACTGGTTGACCGGCTGATGTCGGAACGATTGCCATAAACGTATTCGACCTCGCCATAGGCCTCGTCGCTGCTCCCGCCCGAGAAACCTTGCCGAGGCCTAGCGAGAGCGACTGATACTGTTGGCATTGCGCGCTCGAGTTTCGCCAGCACGTTGCGTTGAAGGTCGGCATAGCGAGGGTCCTCGGGCGCGAGATGCACGGTCACGAGCAAAGGGAGCGGGAGCGTTGCGAGCAGCTTCTGATCAACTGCCGGAAAGGAATTTCGCCTGTCCTCGGTGACGTCGAACGTCAGTCTCACCTGGGCCGCAGCACCGAGCATCAGCGCTACGATCAACACCCACGGCAGCGAGCGACGCAGTTTTCCGAGTGGTGGAACACCAGGCGGCAACCAAACCGTAGTCAACGCAATGAGACCAAAGATCACGCAAGCAGCTCCCAGCACGCGGCCACCCGAGAGCAGCCCCTGCTCGAACGGGCGCAACGTCTGGGTCAGCGACAGCTGAGCGATCCATGACAAAAGTCCGGGATTACCGGCGACGGTGAAATCCAGGACCCATGACCCGATCGTGACGGCAAGCGCGATAATCGCAGCCGTAGACGCGCTATCCGCGATCGACGCCGAGAACAGCGCGAGCGCGCCGACCAGCAGGCCATAGACCATATGGCCAAATAGAAGGTTTGCCGTCTCCACCGCCGCCACGTGCCCACCCAGGATGCGCCACAAGATAAGGGCGGAAAGGGCCGGGATACTGGCAAGACTCCATGCCCCAAGCACGGCGGCGAGCTTGGCGGAGACGAGCGTCGATGGACGATACGGCAACTGCACGAGCAGGCGAAGCGCGCCGGTTTCCTTCTCCTGGCCAAGTGCGCGGATGGCGACGAACGGAAACAGCAACGTCACCGCCACATAGAACGAGCCGAGCGTAGGCACCAGAATGCCGTCCAGCGGTGATAGGCTGTTTGCCAGGACTGGAGATTGCAGCGCCGCCGTGCTTGCTTCGCCGTAAAGTGAAACAGCTTGAAAAAAGCTGTAGCCGACCAGCGGGCACAGCAGCAGCAACATCGTCCACAGCGCCCGACCATTGGTGATTTCCCGCAGCTCCTTTGCGAGCAGCGGCCACAGAGGCGCGGCGCGCCAACCATATGTCTTAGGTGAGCGCAAGAAAAATGTCCTCCAGCGAGCCGGCAGGCAGCGAGGCTTGTGTGCGCAATTCGTCCAGTGTGCCGGATCCGCGAACCTGGCCGGCGGCGAGCAGAATCAGGCGGTCACAGACCCGCTCTGCATCGACCAGCTGGTGAACGGCGAGAATGAATGTTCGGCCCTGAGCGGCTTGGTTGCGGAGCACGTCGACGACCTCGCGCGTTTGCCGCAGATCGAAGCCGTCGAATGGTTCGTCCATCAGTAGGACAGGGTGCGGTGCCAGCAGGGCTAACGCCAACAACAGACGACGGTTGTATCCTTTCGACAACGCATGCACGCGCTTGTGAAGGACGAGCCTCAGGCCCACCGAAGCGATCGTGTCTGCGATTTCTGCCGCCGATCGCCGGTAGACATCGGCAAAGAACGACACGACCTGGAAGGTCGCGTCGTCGCGATAGGGACGCACGCCATCCGGCAGATAAAAGAGTGCGTTGCGGCGTTCCGATGCCGGTAGCGGCTCGCCATGCCATAAAACGTCTCCGGCATCGGCGGGAAGGAGGCCGACGAGCGTTTCCAGCAGCGTGGTCTTGCCGGCACCATTCGGTCCGATAATGCCGACGACCTCACCCGCGCTCGCAGAGAAAGTTACGCCATCAATGGCACGGTCCTCGCCGTACCATTTCGTCAGATCGATGACGCGCAATGGCGGGACAGAGTTCTCGCCCGATGGCAATTGTGCGGAGAGCATGGAATAGCTCCTAGCGCCGCTCCTTGACCTGGCCGCTGCTATCGACGACGAGGGACACGTCCTTGCCGTCTTTCGTCGCCTTGACGGAAATGCCTTCGGCGGTGGATTTGATGTCGCGGATTTGCGAATAACCTGCCGATTGCAGCTTGGCCACAAGCTCCTCTTGGGTCAGAGCATGAGCGGGCGAGAAGGCGCCAGCCATCATAAGACAGCAAAGGACTGCTTGAGAGAAGGTTCGTGCTGACATGATCTCCACTCCTTCTTGATTGCGAACACGAGAATTCCGTGGCGGACGCGCGCGGCCAGCATCAGAGCGACAGCGGCCAAGCGATGCAGCGTTTCCCGGGAACGGCGGGGCGCTTAGTTCAACGCGACCGCAGCCTTGTCGAGCGACGCGCGCAAACCCTTCGCCAGCTTCACCGCATCGTCGTTGGCCCAGAAATGGCAGAAGAACAGACGTGGCTGCTCGTCCAGCATGTGGCTGTGCAGCGCGGTTACCTCGATCCCATTGCTCCGCAATGTCTTGATCACAGGGTTGACCTCGTCGGCCGTCAGAACGAAATCGCCAGTAATCGCTGCCTTGCCGCCGCCGGTGGGCTGGAAGCCGATGGCCTCGGCCACTCCCATGGGACCGACCGGCGCGAGCTGCATGCCACCTTCGCTGACCGGATCGCGGCGCGGCACCGCGAACTGGTAGACGCCGCCATTGTTCTGGCCCTTGACGCCGATGATCTGATCGAGTTGCCCGGTGTCGAGATCGATCGGCGACGACGCTCCGCCCGCAGGTGCGGTGAGCGGGGTTTTGCTGGCGGAAAGCGCATCGCGGATCGCCGCTGCCATTTTGACGGGGTCGCCGTGACCGCCGACATGCATGTAGAAGGTCGCCGGGCTGGCGCGTAGCACATGATTGTGCACGGCCGTGATCTCCAGGCCGCCTTCGATCAGCTTGAGCATGACCGGATTGATTTCCGTTTCCAACAGCACGAGATCGCCCATCGCCATCGCGCCGCCATGCGCCGGCTTGAATGCGACCCAGCCGCCCAACGCGAGCGCCGGCTTGATCGCCACGCCATCAAGCGTCACCGAGAGGTCGGTGCGCGGGAAGCCGTAACGGTGCACATCGCCGCTCACGACGGCCCTTCTGCCGAAGGCTTCATCGACCTTCTGCCAGTCGATTTCTTGCGATCTCGCGGCCGTGTTCAGGAATGCCACGAGAATCGAAACCACAAACAAGAGTGTGGGACGCATGGCTACTCTCCATCTTCCGATCGATCGCGCGTGACGTCGTCCACCATCGGGGCACTGAAACCGAGGAGTCCGAGCGCGATTGCAAATCCTTCCCTCACCCGCGCGGCATCGCCGTAATAGGTGACGGTCGAGGCGTCCTCGCTGTCTGCTGGGGGCCGCACCGCGGACACGCCGATGGGCGCGCTGCTGTTTCCAGATCCGGATGTCTGATGGTCTTTTTCGTCCATGCGCAATCCTCTCGACAAATCGAGCGTTGCGCAGAGCTTGGACGATCAACGTCTGAAGGGGAGTCTGCATATCCCCACCGAAATCATTACCGCGGATCGTATCTTGCAGGCAATTGGAAGCGAGCGCGTCGGCAGGAACCCTCCGTCACAAGGGCGTGTGCGGGAGAGTTTAGCGCGCCGGGGAACCCGACTTGAACGCCCGGCGGCCCTTCTTCTGAAGCTGGCGCAGGTCGCTCAAAGCCTCCGCCAGTAGCCAGTCGCGAAAGGTCACGATCTTCGGCAGACTCGCGGTCGCCTTCGGGCAGATGATCCAGTAGGTCTTGGAGAGCGGCAGCGATAAAGAAAAGGGCCGCACCAGCCGTGGTGAATTTTGCGTCCGGGAAAATACGGGTGCTGAAACGGGCCGACCCTGCAAGCTCAGAAGCGGAACTTCGCGACCCCCTTCGAAGCGTCGCTACCTCAACGAAGGGCGAAGCTAACCAATGCAACCGGATAGAAAAGACGAGCATCTGGGAATGCAGTTGGCTGCAAATTTCACCGGCCGTTTGCAATCAACTGCAAATGGGACCAACTCTATGTCGCCGAACTCGGCAGAGAAGATCGAGCGTTTTCCGTCCGGAACGTCGGTGATGTCTGAAGCTCTCCTCGGACAGCAATTAGGACAAGTGAGTCTCTAGCCCCTCAAATTCGCGAACCCAGCTCAGGACAGGCGCTTGCGAAGCCGTTCATGCGAAGATTACTCAGACTCTTAGACACTTTTGGACGGTCTTAGAAGTTGTTGTCTCGCAGAAACGGCAACATGCGACTCGTTTCTATGTGCTACGGCTCAGAAGTTGGGGGACAGGGCATGGATGAATTCAAACAAAATCAAACTCTCGTGCTGGCGCTTGTCGGCATCGGCGTAGTCATCGTGATCATTGGATTGTGGTTCGCATGGGCGACAGCGTCGCGACACCGAAGCGAGCGCAAGGCCATTTTGCGAGACCGTGAAATGGCAGTCATAGCCGAACGAGTGGAAACGACGGGCGGTGGTAGGCTATGCATACTTTTGCTCGTTCTGACGGTAATTGGAACGGTGATCGCTTACTCGCAAGCGACCACCGTGTTCCAGCAGATTCAGGCGGGCGTATCGTTCATCGGCGGCTGCATCCTGTTCGGACTGGGCGCAGCTCTTGGCCGCAGTCGGACTTACCGGGTTTATCGTTCCGAGCAGCGCATGGAATAAAAATCTGGACGCGGTCTGTCCCGCATGTGGCAGATTGCAGTCAACTGCAAATCGCTTGAGTTCTAGACGCGCGGATTGACGGATGCCCGCTGAAGCGGAAGCAAACTCAACAAGTTTGCAGTCAATTGCAATCAAGGGACCCAGCAAGTTGGGCCATCATTTGATGGGCATCGCGGAATGCAGTTGCAATCGGGAAATTCACCGCACGTTTGCAATCAACTGCAGGACAGGGGGTTGCGGGATCGGCCATGAGTTGTCCCCGGCCATTGAGACAGTTTTGGACGTTCTGCTGATCCGGTGTCCGGAGTTACGGTCACCCGCCGTCGCCGACCCAACTTTTTGTTTTGCAGTTGATTGCAAACCATGTGGGTCTTGGGGCAGGGACAAAACTAAAGGCGGAGGCGAGTCGCCATCAGCTCCCCGCCGCCTTGTTTCGATCCTACGATGTCCATTCATTGGCGCAAAGCAGACCTATTCCTGGAAGGCCGACACTTCCGGGTTTGACCCAGGCTGTGTGAATACGTTTTTCCGCCCCCAAAAACTGCACGCAACCAGGGACGATCCGCGTCGACACGACGGTCTGAGCGTATTTTTGCTGTATCGAGTCT
>NZ_JAFCLU010000079.1 GCF_018130385.1 Bradyrhizobium sp. AUGA SZCCT0283
GCGCTTCTCCTAGGATTACCCCTAGGACCTGCAGCGCTCGCGTCCATCAAACAAGGCGGCCCTCAACGGAGGAATACGATGCAAACCTACGCGCATTTTGAGCACGTGATCGCGTTTGCGATCCTCGGCGCCCTCTTCGGCTTCGCCTATCCTCGGCGTTTGATGCTTGTTTGCGGCATCGTGTTCGGCGCTGCGGCGCTGCTGGAGATCTTGCAGACCATGACGCCGGACCGGCACGGCACGTTGATCGATGTGCTCGAAAAAATGGCGGGCGGCGCGGTCGGTATCATATTGGTGAGGACTGCCCAGCGGTTATTGTTCGCCAAGGACAAGCCGTCCTGAGATTAACCAGCCGATTTAAATTCCGCGAAAAAAATGCTGGTTTCGCAGACCGAGCGCTTATGTACGGCGGTGGCGAGGACTTTCGCTGGCTTCCCGCTTGCCAATCACGAACTCCTCGATCTTGTGGCCGGTCTTTAGAGCGGCCGTGAGCCAGCGAGGCTGCTTTCCGCGACCCGACCAGGTTTCGGAAGGCTGCGCGGGATTGCGATATTTCGGGAATACACGCGGGTAGTTCCGGCGCTCGCGAGGCGCACTCCGCGGCTCCGCCGATTCCGGTTGACGCACCTGCTTCTCGCGCCGAAGTTGTGCCAGCCGCTTCTCAAGCTCGCGCTTTTCAGACGTCAATCGGACCGACAACACCTGACTGAGCTCCTCATGGAGCTGCCACAGCTCGTCCACCGACATTCCATCGAAACTTGGCTTCTTGTTCATCCCATCCACGACCATCACGACTCGGGATAAACTATAAGTCCGGCATTGCGCATTTCCAACAAAATCGTGGATTTTGCCGTCAGATTTGCTGAGCATCAAACCTAAGTGGTTCAAATACTTATCGAATCGCAATCAACCTCGGACTCGGGGCGGCTGCATGCCGTGCAGACAGCCACAGATGGTGAGGTTCCCACCTCGCGGTGACCGGAAAAAGCCGGTGTTTGGCGGGCACCTCCGCCCGCTCCGTTGCATTGCGCCCAACCGGTATTTGCATTTGCGATCCCGGCTCAATATTCGACGCTCACAGCGCGTATAATCCCGTAAATGCCATTAAATGCGGATTATCGGATTTCTGCGGCCTGCGGCCCTACTGCACCTTGCCTGCGAAGTACCGGCTGAAGATTTCCTGAATGGCGCCCAGGCCATCAAGCTGACGCTCGAGCTCCTGGGTTCGTTTTTCGCCGGTGGCCATTTGCTGTTCGTATTCCTTGATCCTGGATGCGTCCTTGGGGTCCCGTGTCAGATATTCATCGTAATCCGTGCCCGTGGCGAAGGCGGCCTGATCGCGCGCCGCATCGACTCGCGCACGCAGGGCGTCCCTCTCCTTCCGGATGGATGCGACGGCGGCCTCAACGGCGGCCGAAATTAGGCCGAGCCGTTCGCTGTCGGTTTGGGAATCGCGCTCTGCAGAACGAACCTTAAAAGTTCGCGCCATATCGAATCTCCTTGGCGTACCGGGTTTTGCTAAGCTGTTCACTGGACTGGCAGATCGCTGTACCACCGTGCAAAAACACTGTTGTGCAGCCTACCGAACCGCTGCCCAATCAACAACATTGCTTTTTTCCGAAAAAACGAAAGGCTGGATTCCCAGATGATTCGGATTTTCTAGAGCGGGGACCGTGCCAGGGTGTAGGATTGCAAGCATATGCCGAGGTGACGACCGGACCGAAGCAAGATGAGATTTCGAGATACTTTGAAATTTGCCCTCGAACTGTTTGTGCCTGAAAGGCTCATGCACTCAGGCGGAGGCCTTGCGTCCGATCCGAAGCAGGAATTGCAACATGCCGCGCCAGGTCTTGAGGTCGCGGAACCCGCACAAAGCGGAAGGGCCCGCCGCTTTATCGAGGAGGTCGACTATGAAAAATTTGGCGGTCCCTCGTTTGGTCCGCGCACGATCGAGCTAATGTCGAAAGCGCTGGAGGATGCCGAGGCTTCGCTGCCACAACCGGCGTCGGACCAACAGCTTCGCTTGATTGCGGCGGCGATTTTGAAAGTGGCCGGAGACGGCGAGCGCGATCCGATCCGACTGACAGTCGCGGCACTGTCTGCTCTGGGAACAGTTGGCAGCGAAGCGGACGCCAAGCCGCCAACTACCTGACAGCAAGGTGGACAAGGAGCAATCCGAGACGAAGGTCCAACACCGGGGCGGCACTGTAGCCTGCTCCGGCACGACGCCAGCGACGTCAACTCGGCGCGTTCTACCTCATCCAGCTCCAGCGGAGCAAAGCGTCGACCCATCGCCAATCCCCCAAAATCTGGAGAGTCCGCTATCATCGAGTCGATTTGGAGTCCGCCGAACTTCTGATTCAGGACACTAGCTCCTTTTCCGTCCAGCTTGGACGGCGGGAGGACGCCGGGTAACAAAACTCTGATCGAACCAAAAATTAACAGCGGCCCAAGTTGGGCTGAGGGGTGTGTCAGCGATGGATGTGGCGATCGAGCGCTGGTCGCCGCGAACCGGCCTCGAGCCCGCCTTGAAGGACAAACGTCATGACCTCAAGTCCGGCTCCAATGGCATCCGGCTTCGCTTCCAGGCCCGAGCGCCCCGCTGGGCAATCGGTGCGTCCCACACTTCGACGTCCAGAGCCTGAAATCCCCCGCGTCGGATAAATTCGTTCAGAAATTTGAGGGCGGAATGCTATCGTAATAGCTGGCATATCCCGCAAAGCCAATGCGCTCTACCACGAAATCGGAATGAACCGTCAGCTGGGCTATGAATCGCCGGCTGATCTGATCGACTAATATCCGATCTTCTTCTGGAACTGCGTCTCAAGGCATATCGAAGACGGTATCAAGTATCTCAATTTGACTGTTTCTGGTCGTCAGTGAATTGCGAATTTTGCATCACCACGCTCTCTGCGCCGAGCACGCCCATCGCTTCATGGGCCCGCAACGTTAGGAATAATTCTTCTTGGCAAGCGTTATCCGCTGTTAGCAAGCGACCGGCCGAGCCGCTCCGTTCAATCCTAGTCTTGGAAGCCAATCGTTTAAATGGTTCCGCTCGGGGAACCCTCAGTCATCAAAGCCGTTAAGGTTAGAACATCTTTGAAGCACAAACCCCAGTGACGAGGCTCCAATATGTCGGCCCAGATTGTTCTATTGCCAGTGTTTATTTTGGTTATTCTTAGCCTAGTCGTTCTGCTGTGGTCCGCGCGTACTCGCGCTACTGTCGAAGCGGGATCCGGCCCCGTCGGTTCACTCGATCTCCAATTTCTGTTCTATATCTTGATCGCGCTCACCTTGCCGCTTCGGCATGCTGACCTTATTATTGTGCTGCTGTCGTGGGTTTTTGTGGTGACGAGCTTTGCCAGTGCGGGACTGGTGAGCACAATCGACAGCAAGCAACGCACGCTCGCGTGGAGAGCCGGCGCGATGGTCTTGCTCGCGATGTGGATCTATTTCGCTCTACGAATTTTGCTGTTGATCTAGCAGGCGCCTCAGCCCCGCCCTCAAGCGAAGCCAGACGCGTCTCGAGCACGTCGCAGGTCACAATTTCTAAACTAGTAATGAATTTGTAGTGCAATTTAACGATGATACGCCTCAGTCTATTGGAAATCGACAACAGACGATAGCTTATTAGCCATAACCAGGGAATGAATCGTGGAGTGGCGGCATCACGTCTTGGCCATTTGCGCCGATTAAGCCGTTTAATTGTTTACAACTGGCAGCTCGCCAAGGATTGGCGAGAGCTTTGACTATCACCCAGCTTTCATGCGTCGAAGGCGTGCTACAAATCGGCTATTGCTTTGATTCCATTTTGATGCGGTCTGCTCATGAAATTGGATTTTTCAGTCGACGATCGCGTTCGAATAAGCGAACTTGGGTCGTCACGCTGCCCGCGACTTGCCAACAGGTTGGGAGCTATCGTCGGAGGCAGCATATACGCCAATAGCGTCAGCATCCGGTTTGATGGCAATCGATCTTCTTCCACGTTTCACGGAGACTACATTGAAGCAATCATCACCGAGCCGATCGTGTTGAGTGACGCGATAGGGCAGCCTGAGAGAGATCCGGCGATCAAGCCCGCCCCGCGCAAAGGTGAAACGCCTCCGGGGTCGAACGAATGACGACGACGCAAATCGCAACCGCGAGAAGGTGTTCGCCTCTCTACGTCCTTGCGCGGCCGCCGGGCGTGGTGAGATCGAGGCTGACCATGACAAACGATGGCACAAAAGGTTGTGATCTGCGGCGGCTGCTTACATCAATCGTTGCAAGACGACGTTACCGGAACTATCCCTAGGATTGATTAGACGTTGGCCCGAATGGTTTTCCGCCGGCCTTAAGTTGAATCGGCAGGCCTCTGCAAAGCTGCCGCGGCTTATCTCTTAAGGCTGACCGTCAAGATCCCTCTTGCGGTGCCGTTTCTCAATCCCTTTTGCGATGAGGAACGCTGCGACCACAAATGCGATACATCCTCCTAGCATAACGAACCCGTTAACGCCGAGCGCTCGCAGGTGCCACATCAATAGAGGACAGAAAAGAGCAGCCATAAGCGTAGCAGGCGCTTCCCACGCCACCGTCAACGAAGACTGTCGGGAAATGGCAATGAAGAAGGGCATGAGTCCGAACGCTATTCCGCCGTCCCTCCAACCAGAGCAGCTCCCGAGCGTTCTATCAAAAAGTGGCTGCTAGATTCGGAAACTTTTAGGCATTAAGGTGCGCGTCAAATATAGCTCAATCCGCGTGTTGAAGACTGTGACTTGCACCACGTCACGACTCTGAGCGCCGCCGGTCGAACCGGTGGTTGAATGCTAAAAATGAGCACGGATAAACTTCAAGCGCTTGACAGTTTTCTTGCGGAGATATTTCGCGAGCCTCCCCTAATTTCGACCAGTACAGAACCGCCCCCAACTTTCTCCGACCAGCCGAAAGATGAGGAGCCTGCTATTCGGGCCCCGGCAGTTGACAGTCCAGCCGAGGCGGGAAATGCATTGCGACTGGTGGAGCAAGCAAAGTCCCTGCTCGCGGGAATGAACCGTGACACCGCGATCCGCCTGCGCTGGGCGATGCGCGATATTAAAGCTAAGCGCACGAAGTTATCGCCTGTCAGCCCGAATGACCTAGTACCCGGAATCAGAGCTGAGTGATACGGCGGCCTTTGAAACGGCGTTGACGGACCTTTTTCTTGGTCCAGACGAAGGGCTCGGCTCTGTCGTTGTATGCGTTGACGTAGGCATCGATGTGTTCCTGAAGCTGCTTGAGGCTCGTGAAGGAGGTGCCGCTGAGCGACTGCCCCTGCAAGATGGAAAACCATACTTCGACCTGATTGAGCCATGACGCACTTGTCGGCGTGAAATGAAATTGCACGTTGGGGTGGGCCTTGAGCCAGTCCTCGTTCTTTCTATGGGTGTTGAGGTTGTCGAGGATGACGTGAAGCTTGCGGTTCGGAAAAGCCGCGGTGACGCTGTTCATGAAATCGAGAAACTCGACGCGGCGCCGCCGTTTTGAATGGGTCGCGATGATCTTTCCGGTGGCGACTTCGAGCGCCGCAAACAATGTTGTGGTGCCATGCCGCTTGTAATCGTGGCTTTGGCCGGTCAAGGCGCGGCCATTGGGCAACTTCAGATAACCCTGCGCTCGCTCCAAAGCCTGGATCGAGGGCTTCTCGTCTACACACAGCACAATGGCCTTCGCCGGCGGCGCGACATAGAGGCCGACAACATCGGCGGCTTTGGCCGTAAAGTTCGGGTCATTGCTCTCGCACCAGGACTTGCGAGCCACCAGGTCAATCTTGTGGCTGCGCAGGAACCGCCAGACATATTGGACATCAACATCGCCCAGCGCCTCGGCCAGCAGAGGGCCGGTCCATCGCGCAAACCCTTGCGGTGGCGGCTTATCCAGCAGCTTCAGAATCCGCTTGTCGGTCGTCTTCGTATAGATCGGCTGCTTGCCAGGCCGCGGCTTGTCTTGCAGCCCTTCAAGGCCATGGTCGGCATAGCGATGCCGCCAAAGGCTGACAATCCGCGGCTGGACCCCAACTTCCTTGGCAATCGACCGGGTGCTGCGCCCATCCGCCGCCAACAGAACTATCCGTGCCCGCTTCAAATCGCGCTGCAACGTCACCGGTGAGCGACAGCACGCCTCAAGCACCTTGCGATCTTTCCTCGAAAGGTGGACTTCTCTTGTTTCGGGTATCATCCCGACCTTGAATCACGACTCACGTTCCAAGAAAAGTGGGTACTAGAGGCGCTGATGGATTTGGGCTTCGTCGAGATGCGCGAAGGCACACCAGTCCTTACCGATATCGGTTTTCTTTCGCTGGATTGATGGCAAAGAGACCAGTCACCGCGACCTCGTTCTCGTTCACCATGTGCCGCATCGCTTCGACACAACCTTCCAGTCGATAGGGCGACTGGCGTGGCGCCGCGGCTTGTCGGCGATCGCTGCAGCATATGCTCCTCTGCGCGGTGAGACTGAATGCCATCGAGCAATTTTTTTGGTATTCCTCCGGCGAAGGCCGCCTTGCCTGAAATGATGTGGTGGTGAAGACATAGGCGTATGACTGAGCATACGCCT
>NZ_JAFCLU010000008.1 GCF_018130385.1 Bradyrhizobium sp. AUGA SZCCT0283
GGCCGCGCCGCTCGGCACACCGGTGATCCAAGAATTAGCCAGGTCCTACCAAGGAAAGGTCTGCCGCTCCGCCCGACGAAGCCGTCTTCCTAGTCTTGGATGCCGTCCGCGAGTTGACGAAGTAAGGCCGCCTCAGTTGGCGGCCTCTTTCATTCGAATATCGCCTAATGGCACTTTTGAGACATGCCGACCGCTTCTCACAATGTCCGTTGTTGGGGGAAGAGCGGAAGTGCTTCAGCACATGGCCAAAACGACGCTATTGACCGTGCGCCCCGAGGGCGCGAGCTATCAGTGAGGGAGGGTCTCACCCGGATAATTGTCGATTGGTCCGGAAGCTGGCAGGCGGCTCGGCCGGGTGACTGGCTGGGTCGGAGCCCTGCGACGAAGGCGGCCTTGGGCTGCTGAGCGATCCGATGGGCCGTAACAAAAGTGAAGCCCGAGCAGGCCTCGAAAGTTGTAATGCGGATGCCGACCCTCCGGTCATTTGGGGAAGGCCGCACGTGTGGGGAAGCAATCGACACGCGCACCCACGCGATCCGCCGGGGTAGTGGGCACGGCACGTCGGAAGGGTGGTTCGCAGTTACAGGGGGAGACCCGTCGCGGACGAGGGTAGCGGCCTCAGCATCGCATCAGGCGGTGGTCACGGCGGGAGTCGGACGGGGCAATAGGAGCGTTGATGCCGAGTAATGCCGGCGGAGCAAAGGGCCCCGACTTCTGGTGCGCTTTTGAAGATGGTGAGGTGAAGGTGATTGGTGATGAGCCTGACAACGCATGATAAGATCTGGAGCCTTCAGAGAAAGCTCTACTGCTTGGCGAAGACCGTCACGTGCCGAGGTGTCGTTGCCCGACACCAGGAAATGAGCGGCCGGCCGTCGTGTGCCTTGCGGTGAAGCCAGTCGGAAAGCCGGGTGCCGGAAATCGGCACGCCCGGTTTGATGAGCGGGGATGGGAAACGGGGCGTTGGCCATAGGCCCCAAGCTACCGCGCCCATCCTCGACTCTACCAAAGCGGTCATGCCGCGAACCACCTCACTTTCGACAACGTGAGACGTGCAGCACGATCCACGTCAGAACTTGGCCGCTTTCGTCCCTGCGCAAATTGCGACGTAAAGCTTCGTTGCGAAACCCATTGCTTGCACCCCGGTCATCAGTGCGTATCGACTTTGTAAGCCACAACAGTGCCGTCCATCATCATCGGGATCATGACGGTGCCGTCGGGCCCCACGCCGAGATCGGCGCTCCCCTTCGTTAGCGGAAGGAGGCGCGTCGGCTTGCCATCTTTCGCAACCTGGAACAGGCCGCCGCTTACCCAGTCGGTGACAAGATAGCCGCCCTTGCCATCGGGCTCGACACCATCGAAATTGCCGGCCGGTGTCGAGTCACCAAGAGCAGACACTTTCTTCGTCGCGAGATCGACCACCTTCATGTGACCGGGCACCTTGGTCGAGAAATCCGGGGCCATCTTGCCCCACGACGCGACCACAAGCCTCCCGTCCTCGGCGAGGAGCCCGTTCGGGTTGTCGAGCGCGTCATCCTGCATCAGGAGAGACAGCTTGCCGCCGTCGAGCGCCCAAATGCTGTTTGTCACCATGTCGGATGCGTAGACCCGTCCCGTCTTGTCAGCCGTGAGGTCGTTCAAGAACTTGGATCCGGGTGCCTCGTATCGCTGGATGATTTCGCCCTTGGCGATGTCGATTTCCGCAATTCGATCCACGTCTGCGGCGTACAGCTTGCCGTTGGCAAGCGCGAGCCCGGTCGGACTGTCGAGGCCTTTGACCCACTCGATTGTCACGACCTTTCCATCCGGCCCGAGCTTTGAAATGAAGCCGTTGCCATCCTTTTTCATCGCATCGCCGTTGACGTTCGACACATAAATAGCCCCCGCGGCTCGGTCAAAGACCACCGACTCGGGCTGCTTGAAGCCACTCGCCTCCCACAGCTTCTGAGGTTCCGCGGCGACGGCACTGAAGGTAAGCACAGCAAACACTAATGCGGAGAGCTGAGGTGTCCTCATGGTAGCCTCCTCGTGATTGCCCCCAGAGGGTGGAACTAGCCTATCACGGCAGATGTTCCCGTCCGTTTCACAATTTCTGTCACGCATCCCGGAAGACGGAACGAATGACTTCTTGTGCGGCGCTCGAATGTTGCGCTTCAAGGAGAAGTGCGGCACCGAACGATTTGAGGTGCGCGATGTTGAAGGTCGGCTACAGCGACCTCAACACGGGTGAACTAGATTGCACTCGGAAAACAATAACAATCAACAGTGGCCTAGCAAGACGCCCGCGCCGACTACCATGCGGATCGAGGGCGTGACCGATGTCTGAGTTTGGCACCTTTGAGACCGGCGACCGGCCCTGACGATGTCCGTTTCCAGGGAAAGACCGCCTGGGGCCGTCGACAATGTCCTTTACATAGTTTGCCATCTCGAGCGTTGCGGACACTCGTACCGTAACCGAAGAGATCTCCAGCACAGGCGAGTTGAAGCTCGGTGTTTCCGAACTGCATCGTGTCGATGGTGGGAACGCTGCAAATTCAGCACCGCACCCGCATCATTGAGAGCTGCTAGTTCTTGGCTCGCAGGATGCTGATTCGAGTTTCGTCGACAAAACTCTTGCTGTCCTGATCGGGCCGGCGGAACAGGTTGCGTTCGACAACGAGCGAACGGCCACTGATCGTCTTGGTGCAGCGCTCCTTGAGGTAGATGCCTCCCACTGGCTGGTCTCCTGCACCCGGCTGGCCCTCGCTGCATGCCCAGCCGTCCGAGCCATAGCGCGATTTGGCCTGTAGCCCCAGGAGAAACGCCTTCTTCCGGATATAGAGACGCGCCTTCGGATCGGTCTCGATCTGCAAACCGGCAACGTGCCCGGTATCGTCGATCAGCAAGGTCAGGATCGCCGGATGACCCGCCACCATGGTGCCATCCCGACTGGTCGACGGATCGTAACCAAATCGGATCGCCCGTGTCCCACTCGCGTCGGGAGGACAGTCACGCCAGTTTTTCCAGCCAGCCAATGCATGCTTCGTGTCCGCCGCGCAGGCGAAGTCGACGTAGCCGGCCTCCGCCAGCTCATTCGCGGCCATTCCGAGGCGGATGTCACGCAGGTCGTTGCCACTGAATTCTTCCGTCCGAGCCGGAGAGTTCGCGAGCGCGACCGCCTGCCAGGCCAAGAGACCCGCGGCAAAAATTCCCGGCAGCTTCAGTCGGTCCATCACTGGTTCTTCCCCGTGTTGGCGACGGCATCCTCCGGCTTCTGCCCCTGCGTCTTGTAGACGTCGCATACCCGCGATGCGCTGGCGAAGAAGGCGACGCACTCCGCGTAAGTGGGTTCGCCGGCTCCCTTGATGTGGGCGATCACGTAGTCGGCGACCGCTTCGATATCTTTCGGCCGCAGAAACGTTCCGCCCTCGGGCGGCATCTGTGTCCCCGCATCCTGCCGGTTCATGCCGTGGCATTTCACCTCATCGTAGGCGCCGCGCATAAAGAACGGCATGCCGGTGGCCGGCCGCCCGCAGCCGACGGTTTCAATAATCTGATCCCGCGTCAGCTCGGTCTTGCGCAGCGACAGCGCATCGCCACCATAGCCGCCGCCGCCATGGCCGTGCCATTTGTGGCAGCCCACGCAATTGGCCTTGCTGAACACCGCCTTGCCGGCATTGGTCGGATCCGAAGGTGGCGCTTGCGCCGACTGACCGTAAGCAGTGGCTGGCATCGAACAATTCAGGGCGACGATGCTCACCACCAGCATGCTCGCCGCCGTAGGGAATGCGTTGAGTTTCATTTTTACCTCCCGTGTCGAAGGAGCGGAGGGCCCGACGGTTGGCGGGCCCTCCGTTTTCGAGGAGGTCAGAGTGCGAATACGTAGAGCATCGATCCCGGCTGTATCTTCTTCAGTTCGGGCGTCGAATCGATGAACCACTTGTCCCAAGCGCCGCCCAGGCCGACCAAAATGGCGACGTACTGTTTGCCATCGACCGTAAAGGTCATCGGCGGTGCGTTGACGCCGCCGCCCGTGTTGAACTCCCAGAGCTTCTGCAATGACTTGGCGTCAAGCGCCATCACTTCGCCGGATGGCTGACCGGTGAAGACGAGGTCGGGAGTTGCAAGGATGCCGCCCAAATTGGGGAACGGCGTTTCCATTTTGCCGGCGATCTTGCCGGTAGTCACATCGATCGCAGTCACGCTGCCGGTGATCGTGAATGGCTGGCTCGGGCCGCCGCCGGTCCAGAACTCCCGCGGTTTCAGTTTGTCCGGCGTCATCACCTCAACCTTGATGCGATTGCAGCTCTCGATCACCGGGATGTACCAGAGCTTCAGATCCGGATTGTAGGCCGTCGGCGGCCAGTTCTTGCCGCCCATGTTGCCGGGGCAGATGTCGGTTTCCATGTTGGTGCGGCTTGGCGTCACCGCCGCGATATAGGTCTGCACGGCCTTGTTCGGGTCATACTCGATCGGCTTGCCGGTCTCCGCGTCGAGCCCTTTGGTCCATGTGACTTTCTTGACGAACGGGAGGCCCCAGACGAACTTGCCGGTGGTGCGATCGATCGCATAGGCGAAGCCGTTGCGGTCCGCTTCGAGCGCGAGCTTCCGCGGACCACTGGGCCCGGGGATATCGACCAGCACGTTTTCCGCCACGCTGTCATAGTCGTAGGGGTCGTTTGGCGTGTGCTGATAGTGCCACTTGATCTTGCCGGTTGTGGCGTCAAGGGCCAGCGAGCTGTCAGTGTAAAGGTTGTCGCCTGGCCGATAGGCGTTATCCCAGTCCGGTCCGGGATTGCCGGTGCCCCAGATGATGGTGTCGGTTGCGGGATCGTAGGTGCCGGTTACCCAGGTCGAACCGCCGCCGGCGGCAGCCGCGTTGTTGCTGTCTTTCCAGGTATCGCTGCCGGGCTCGCCCTTGCCCGGGATTGTGTGGGTGCGCCAGACCTCCTTCTGGGTCGTGAGGTCGGTGGCGGCGATCCAGCCACGGATGCCGTACTCCGCGCCGGCCACGCCGGTGATCGCCATGTTCTTGACGATCAAGGGCGCGCCGGTGATCACCTCGCCCTTGTCCGGATCGGCGACAGTGCGCTGCCAGGCAACCTGGCCGGTTTCCTTGTTGGTCGCGATCAGCCGGCCATCAAGCGTGTGGGAAATGACGAGATCACCCCACAGTGCGACGCCGCGGTTGTCGACGCCGCAGCAGGCCACAGCACCAGCCCAGTCACGGTCCGTCTTAGGATCCATCTTCCAGACCAGCACGCCGCGGCCACCATGCGCATCGATCTTGTAGACCGAACCCCATCCATCGGTGACGTAGAGAAAGCCGTTCTCGGCAATCGGCGTGCCTTCCAGCCCGCCATGGCTCCAGATGCCGCCGCCTTCGATGCCGCCGAGGTGCATGGTCCAGGCAACCTTCAGGTTCTTCACGCTATCGCGGTTGATCTCCTTCAGACTGGAGAACCGGTGAGCCGAGTAATTCTGATGATGATGAAGCCAGTTGCCCGGCTCCTTGTCGACGTTGAGCAGCCGTTCCTGGTTGACCTCGTCTGCAGCGGAGACTGGCGGTGCAGCCAGCATGCCTCCGGCAGCAACGGCAATGGCGAGCAGACGTGCTCGTGTGGAGATTCTTGTGTAACCTGATAATCGCTCCATGAGTCATGCCCTCCTGTGGCAAATTCATGCTGGATCGAGCGTCCGGCACATCCGGGCGTTCAGCTGAGAAGCCTTTTGTTCAGCGAACTCTCCGGTCCGCTGTCGCGATCAGGGCGTTCGTGAAACCTGCACCTCCGTTTCTTTGGTTCCGGCTTTCTGGAAAACGACGGCGCATGTAAACGTCTCGCCATCGACGAGCTTCTGCCGCGTCTGCAGCAGCATCACGTGATATCCGTCGCGCTTGAGCTCAATCGTCTTGTTCTCTGGGATCGGAATGGACTTGACCGCACGCATTGCGGGCGCGCCTTCGCCGCGATCGACGGTGTGCTTTTCGGAGAAATTCGCAAACGGACAGCGGACGCGCAGTATGGCGTCGGCTTCGGTCGCATCGTTCCTGATCGTCATCACAAGCGGGAGATCGATACCAACTTCGTCCGACGCCGGCACCCGGGCATTCGTCACTTGCAGCGCGTCACCTGCCGCGGCGAACCCGGGCGTCAGCCAAAGTCCAACGACAACCAGTCCGACCGCCAGAGATCCAGATCTGCCAGACAGCGCAGCCTGGCCGACGCGGTCAAGACCCGCGCCATCGCGAACCGATGTCGCTATGGCGATCATCGGCTATGTCTCGGCCAAAGCGCAATGCTGCAAATGCGTGGTCAGTCGAGACTTACAAGCGAGGGACGCCCAAACGAAAAATTTCGTCCGACTCATGGCGCGATCCTCCCACGATCAATTTTTCTTGCTTCTTAGCGTCTCAAGTTACGCTCCTTGAAGGCACAAATCATCCCCAAATAAGCGGGCAAAGGGCCATTGCCTGGAAAAAGATTCCTTTAAATAGCACGCTTACCGCACTTCTTTCCAATCGATGACCGACGAAAAATGCGCCACCACGTTGTTTCGGGCGCGGCTGAGCCGGCTACCGCACGGGGCGGGGCAGTTGGGTCTAGGAGCCCGCGGCGTTCGCCCCACACTTGGATGCCATACCAAATTCTGCGTCTCCACGCTGCTCGCTGATCAGGTGATCGAACAAGCCGCTTCATTTCCGCTGTTGTGCAGGTTTTCGGATGCCGGCATGACGATGCTGTCCACGCGCTACGGCGGCCGGCGTCCGAAAAGCGCCAAGGCACGAAATCGCGGGAAGTGGGGCACCGGCGGTGCCGCGGGCGCTATGGAGATTTAGCCGCGGTACGTGATTTGAGTGCCGGGTAATTTTTCGAAGGGTGTACTGGCCTCGAAGGCATGCACAACTTTGGCGTTATGGCACAAGTATTGCTAACTGGGGAAAGTAGGTTTCTCTCCCCATATGATTTCAAAGAGTTAGGCGTTGCAAAACGGTCACGTTCGACAACTTCTGCGCGATCAGCCTTGCAACAGCCTTGGAGCATCATAGGGCGAACCAATTTTTGAAGGCGGCAACAAACCTCAATTTTGTCTAACCGAAACTGTCTCAAGCTACTCGTCAAGATGCTCACTGCTTCTCCGATTGCACGGTGTCCGCATTCAAATTCTTGACGATGCAGATGTAGCCTTCCGCATCTCGGACGCGGAATTGCGAACCGTTCTATCCGCGACAACCATGCTCGCAGACAAGCCGCACCGCCTCAACGGACGAACTAGCGTGCAGCGAGTTTATGTTTTGACGATCTTGCCTCCGGTTACCGCACTCACGGTTGAGCTACCCAAGCAGCGGGCTATCGCGCAGCGATTTAGTGCGTTGGCACGAAACGGACATGCCGTTGCAGTCGCCGGATGTCCGCTGTTGAGGGATGAACGGACCTCGCTTGGACACGGCCCAAGCGCGACAAATCCAAGTGTCGCGCGGGGAGGGTGTCCTATCTTTGCAACTTGCTACGACCACGGGGAGTTTGACTAGCGCTGCAGTTGTGGCATGTTGTTCGAAAAACCCGGGGGAATTGTATTATTATGGGGCAACGACCGTTTCTGTTTTGCCGTTACTCGCTAACGGTTGGGGATGAACAGCTAGGACCGACCGCACAGTTCAATTTACTCTCGGAGCTGCAAGGCCAGCCGGTGGCACATGGGCCTAAGGCAGAGGAGGAGAGAAATTTTGACACGCTGCTCATGCGTCCACAGAAGATGGTGATTGACAGGCATGCTGCGTTTTTCTGGTCAGTCGGCGTAACGATAAAGCAGAGGCTCCGAGCCAAGTACCACCGCGCTACCGATACAATCGATTTAGAGCTTATCAACGACGGCAGCGTTCGGTTTAACGACTTCATTGCGGTGCCATCCTTGTCGGTGCTTGCGGTGGACGACCGTGCAGGTGAGTTGCATCTCGGAGGCAAGCAGGCGATCAACCGGTTTCGATCCGTCGTAAGGACACATGAGGGTGCAGATACCTCGGTCGTGTTCGAGGCAACGCCCGACGAAGTCAGAAAGGCATTACGAAGTTGGAACCTGACTCGGTTCAAATTCACGATCCAACCGAATAATCCGCGACCTGTGTCGCGGCTTTCTCAGGAGTTGAGCGACCTGTTCAAGCGCGATGGTATCGGCCAGCTAACGGGTAGCGCGCAGCCCAAGGCAGGAGCAACCATGCACATGGACGACGAAGGCTTCATTACCGCTGCGGCCGGATTGGTGGAGGCGGGGTATGGCCAAATGTCTGTGGCGGGGCGAACTGCTGATGGGATCGACGCGGAGATCAAAAAGCCTCGGTTCGACCGCGACGTTCTCAAAAACGAAAAAATCCAAGAAAGACCCCGCGAATTGCGGGTTTTCATTGATGATGAAGATTTGAACGAGGAAGACATAGTAAGGACTGCCGGGCGCGCTATGATTAAGTTCCACCATGACGAAACAGAAGAATAACATGAACGACCAAAGACCCAGATTTCTACCCTCTGCGCTGAGCGCGATCCAGAAGGAGTCCGAGCAGCGCGGTGCGCTGGCTATCATTCCTTTCGTCCTTATCGCATGCGCATGCGTCTCAGGTGCGGTCGCAGGCTTTATTCCGGCCTCCTTCTGGTCGCCGGAGAAGCGCGAGTTGTCCGTAGCCTTCTATGCGGGCGTTCTGACATTCAATGGGTTAACGCTGGCGCTTGGCTGGGCCGCCTTCTCCCGCATATACGACGTGCTTTTGCGAGGCGAGTTCGGCAAGTACCTCATGAAGAACGGTCTGCTTAACGACTACATCCTGCACATCACCTATATGCATATCTTTGAAGTCGTTGCGGTGGTCGCGACTGCGAATGGCCTAGTTTCCGCGCTGCTGCCAAATATTCCTCTATTGCTGTCGCGCCTCATCTTTGCTGGGTGCCTCATGTGGACCGCTTACGCAGTGAAGCAAGCAGTTACTGCAGTCACGGCGATGAACGACTTGGTGTGGCAGGCAGCATTCTTTGAAGCTAACAGCCCTTCGGCATCCGGAAACGTTCATTCCATTCGCTGATGCTGCGAAGGCAGGGAACACTGGTCGAATTGCGAGCCCTCTCAATCAACGGCCAACCGCCGCGACCTTACGAGAACGGCTGTTCGGGTGAAGGCGTAAGACTTAGCTGAGAGCCGCAGCGGACGCTTCCCAAGATCACTTTGGATCATCGTATGGCTTCTACAAAGCCGCGCCGAGAGGCATCTCATCGAATGTGCGGCCCCGATAGCGCCGACCTTCTTGCGAACGCCGCCCCATTGCTTGAAGAAAAATGCCACCCCTGAACTGCGACAGGGCACCTCGATTTCTGCGACCCATCAGAACATGCGGAATGCGGACAAGGTCTATAAGCGGCAGCAGCAGCGCGCCGCCGAGCGGATGCGTGACACGTCGCACGACAATCGCCTGATGATCAACAGAGACACGCCCGTCGGCGTTGACCTTTCTCGACGTGAGCTCAACGTTCGGACCACCCGCGGTCAATAATTCCAACCAGAGAAGGAACCGCCGCCTGAGGGCAGTTCTTTTTTCGTATCCGGCGACCTCGACCGAAACGTCGGCGAGGCATTCAATTACCTGTCAATTGGTTCGGCCGGAGCCTCGCTTGTCACGGACATAGCCACGGACTTGCTCCTTGTAGCCACCGCGCGTGAGGTCGCGGACGCGCATTGCGGACCAACCAAGCTCTGCCATCAGCTTCGCCAGACGTCGATATGTGCCGGCAGTGCGGCTGCGCTGTGGAACCTCAAGCATGTCCAGGAGCGTCTGGCTGCTCACTCGCTCCTGGCCATCGAACTCAACCTTGCCGCGGATACGCTGCAAAGGCGCCAGCCACGGATCGGCTGGACCCGAAGCAAATTCGGCCGTGGCCATTTTCAGTTTTTCCAGCAGTGGCACCTTGGTCTACCTCTTATAGCTAGCGACCGCATTTTGGCCGGATGATCTGTCTCAGGCGATTCTGCAGAAATGTCTTAGTTGGAAGGTGAATTAGCCGGCGGTTCGCGCGTGACTAGAGCGAAGAAGTGGTTTCGCGGATCACCCACTGAGAAATAGTCGGCCGAAAAGCGCATGGGCCCAGGTGTTAGAACGCGGACATCGGCTTTCTTGCCGGATGGCGGGCCCGCCAAGGCATCCTCCAGACATCGTGGAGATAGGCGTACCAATAGATCGGGCTTGCTCATGTTCGCTGCGTGAGGGGGCAGGAGCATGATTGGTTGCCAATCGTCGCGGTCGAGGTAAGGCGTTGGCCCATCTAGAAGGTAGGGTAGCGGGGTGACGAACTGAACGGCAACTTTCTTGCCGTAGATAATTTTGCGAAGAGCCGATTCCCCTGCCTCAGTCATGCCTCCCCATACGAAGACATCCCCGACGGCCCCGGGAATCGCGAAGTACCAAGCAGGAAGAGTATTCGTCCCAAATCCCCGAACCTCACGCTGGACCTGCAATAGGGTCACGGGACCGTCTGCGTTTTTTACAAGTTCGATGATCGCGTCAGCGATCCTATTTGAAAGGGCTTCTCGTTGAATGCTGGCGTTCATTTTGTTCTCCGAAGAATTGCAGCCGTCCGGCCGCGGCATCAGTGCTGTTGTCAAAGTATCTTCGGAAGGAGCTACGACTTTCTTCGGCAACAAGCTTTTTCTGGCGGATAGGTGCGCACAAATTCGTGATTGTTGGCGACCTCGGCACGCCGGCCGATTAAACGTGAAGTACATCTCAAAGGAAGACTTCAAGGTGGGACGTGAGCACTGCGATGGCGTGGAGCAGTCGTGCGCTGGTGACGGGAAAGGCAGGGGCGGTGATACCTTGCTACCTTTTAGCGAAGCGGCCGCGGGTCAGCACGCACTGTCGACTTCCTGCGTCGGCATGCCGGCAGTGAATAGCTTAGTGCGGATGGCAGGTGGTCAATTGCCCCCTTAAAGGGGGCAATTGACCACCACCACTGCCATGGGGAAAGGTCAATCAATTGACCCCACCATTGACCCATTAACCGCCGGGCGGCGTGACACCCTGCAGAAAATCATTGAGATCCCGCCGTTTCCACTCAGCTTCCTCCTCTTCGGTACGAACAGTCGGGCCGCCATGTTCACGGAGGACTTCTCTTTCCTTGGCCCACGGGGTGCGCTCCCAAACGGGACGCAAGCCTTGGGTACGTCGGAACCGTCCCTTTTTAATCTTCTCGACTATAGCCCAGCCCTCTTGCTTGAGGGCTTCAAGCTCGCGCTCCGCCACCGCGCGTAGATCGCTTGGCGAGTACGTTCGGTCGCCCGATACTCGTTCAACCGCCGCCATTGCGTCGTCGAGAATGCCGCGGATCTTGTTTTTGCCGGTCGAGTTCGGGCTATAAAGCACCGTCTCGCCATCGATCATAAGGCCGCGATCAATCAGCTTGAGAATTTCAAACCTGATACGTTGCTGCTCGGAATCCGCAGCCGACGAGGCTTTTGACTGTGTCAGTTTGACCCGAACGACTGCTTGGACCCGATCGCCGTGCGGATAAGTCGGCAGTTCAGAATTTGGCAATTCTTCGCTTTCAAGTTTATACCACGTATCGTCCGTATGGAGAGCAAGGTTGGACTTTGCGTCAACCAACTTAAAGTGCTGATGGCGCTCAGATGGCAATACATTAAATTTTGTTGCCTCAGCCGCCGTCATTGTGACTGGCATCCGAGCGCATCGAGCCAAGTCCTTAATGGCAGACGCTCCACTGATAGCTTCTGCGCTTCCAGGTTCGCCGCCTTTTTTCGTGTGACAGACAATCAATATCGAGCAATTGAACTTAATTGCCAGTCGCTTGATCTCTTGCATCGCCAAGGCCATCGCAGCGTTGTCATTGATGCTGATGCCCCCGCATAGTGCGATGAGTGGATCGATGATGACAAGGTCTGGGCGCAATGAGGCAAGGAGGCTATCCAAATGTGCAAGTCCATCTGGGTTCAAAACGGACGAGTTCTGTCCCGCCGGGCGCAGCAGCGAGAGCCCGCGCACTCGTGGGTCATCGGTTCCGGCAATGTAGAGCCGATCTAAATTCGTTACTGTGTGTCGCTGGCAGAATGCCCGAGCACGTCGCCGCATTTCGATGCCACTGTCTTCAGCGTTGATGTAGAGCGATGTGAAAGGGCCGCTTCCCCAAATTTTTTCACCAAGGAGCGGTTTGCCAAGCGCGACACAGATCGCCATGCCGAGCGCGAGAGAGGTCTTTCCGGCTCCGCCGGGCGAAGCAAGGACCGAGAGATCGCCACGAACTAGGTCAACGCTGTACAGCCAAGGTCGATGCGGTGGGACGTCCGAGAGTGAAAATTTCAAATCGGGAGGCGCCGACGCGGCCTGTCCCCCTGCGGCCTCACCCTCATCGGCTGCGTTTTCGGTTGCTCCCGGTGAAGGCCCCGCCTGCCATCCATGTTTCTTGGCCAAATCGAACACGGTCGCTATGGTGATTGGCTTCTCGCGGGCGAATGCCTCGTTAATATATCTCAGCCAGCGAGACCGGTTTTCCGATTCGTTGTAACCGGGGGCAAGACGCGACGCAGAATCTAGAACCTTCCACAATTCTTCAGACTGTTTTTTATAGATCGCGGCTTCGTGCGCCAACGCGCGCGCAAGTCTCATCCAGTCGGCCTCCGACGAAATTGCCGAGGAAGGAATTGCCGATACGGCGGATCGAATCTTTTCGATGTTGGTTTCGATACCGTCCGATAGCGAATCATCTGCGTCCCCGAAGTTTCGGGGGCGCTCACGGTAGGCGGCGAACT
Organism: Bradyrhizobium sp. AUGA SZCCT0283; assembly: GCF_018130385.1. Lineage (GTDB taxonomy): Bacteria > Pseudomonadota > Alphaproteobacteria > Rhizobiales > Xanthobacteraceae > Bradyrhizobium. Next base: position 12,775 of record NZ_JAFCLU010000008.1, read on the forward strand.
CATCCTTCTGCTGATAATTTGCGGATGTTGTACCGGCTCCGTCTTGTGCGCCGCTTCCAGCTAAGCCTTGAAGCTCATTAGCGAGCGCTGCGAACGGTTCGGCGGCATCAACGATACGAGCGGTTTTCGGCGCCCGCCCCGTCATGGTGAAATAGCGACCCGACGTGTACATTTCAACGCCGCCGTGGGCGACGCCACTTGCCAGAGGTCGTGCCTTGACGATTACGTGCAAGCCTCCGCGGGAGACGCTCTGTTCAGTATAGGATCCGAGACGCCTAATGCGTTCCTGTGCGAGAGAGGCGATCTCACCCCCCGAGATGACTTTGTCGAAGTCCACACCAGCGAAAACGAGTCCGTCCGCGCCGGGCTGACCATCGAACACAAACCCGATGCCTCCGACGGGCGCCTGTTGAACGGGCTTCCCCCTCTCGCGTAGCTCCATGTAACCGCGGGCGACAGCGCATGCGTACGCTTGCTGCGCGGCGTCGAACGACGACCAGTGCTTTTTGTTGATAGTGCTCGCCCCGTAGCCAGAGACCTGGATAGGGCGCTTGGTCCATTTCTTACCGTTCCAGACTGCAGCCCACAGCAACCAGTTTTTCAACAGCTTCAACTCGGCCGGCATCCGGTCAAAGTTCGGCCGGATGTAAACGGGTGGCGCTGGGGCGTCAGTCGCGGCGTCCACGGTGCTTGAGCTGCCACTGGTCGGGTTCATAGCGCACCACCTCGAAGTTCGCGCGCGCTTGATTTCTTTGCCGCAGCAGTATTCTTGCGGCTGGGGTTCTCTTGCGCGGCAAGCCATCTCTGTAAGCTCGCGCGCCGGTAGAGGATCTTTCGGCCAACAAAAGTTCGCGGCGGCCCAATGGCGAGTGCGTCCCATCGGTCGAGAGTGCGCGCGTTCCGACCAAGCTCGGCGGCCAGTTCTTCTTTTGTCAAAAATTGTGAGAGAATCGGTTCTGCATTGGACATGGTGATCACCTCCGCGCCATTTCCAGCGCAAGGTTTCACACCCGATGACATTCCGGCAGCGGGAAAGGTTTGGTTAATAGGGAGGTAGTTTTCCGCCTACATCTCTTCGTCAAACCAGGAGGGTTTGAACTTCTGGTGTGCGTCCTGGATGGCGTCAGTCAAGCTTCCATGCTCAAAACCTGTTTGGCCCACTGCACTCATGAACTCATAGGCGAAATCGGCAAACGGTCCGTCGCCCCGACCCGGTTTTGCCCCCGTGCTTGTTCGATAAACGCGCGCCAGCCCCTGAATGCAGTCCCTGCCTAACAGGGGCGGACGTCCTATTTTCGAGAGTATATCCGTTGCCAAAACCGCCCCGCGCGCCGCAGTTTCTAAGGCGGCAAGGCCTTCAACTGCTTCCTTCATTTTGTCAATGGAACGAATCAGTTCTGACGTCAGATTCACCTTCTTCTCTTTGATCTCAAGAATTAGCGGCGAGGGGTTAGTGACTTTCTGTGTGTCCAGCCAAGCCCTGGACAAAGGGGCCTGCACATCGTCGCGCATTGCCCTATCGACCAAGTTGCGAGCATGGCGTAAAGCTCTCGCAAGCTGGCGCAATCGCTTGAGGGAGTCCGCGACGCTCATTGTTTGTTGGGTGATGACCCGCTCACGGAAATAGAATTTCGCAAGGTGGTAAAGGTCATGCCACGTTTGAGTTGCATCAAACGGGTCAGACTTAGACCCCAGCTTATGCCCGTTGCGAAGCTTGTCTAAGAGGACATCTCTATGTTCTTCAAATGCAGCACATTCCGCAGCTATCGGCGATTGCCATGCGCTTGTTCTTTCAACAGTCTCTATGTCCAAAATGTTCGTAAGGTCTGTATTTTTGACGCTCATACCTGCACCTTCGCACGGTGCTGACCCAGCTTCTCGACGTTCGCTGGCAGCGGGTTGAGAATGCGCACGATAATAGCGGCGAGCCTTTCGAGGGCCTCCCGCTTCTCTTCTGCATAGGAATGTCGGTCGTATGTTCCCTCCACTCCGGCAATGACGTGTCCAAGGACGCGCTCTGAAATATCTGGCCGCACGCCAGCGCGTGCCATTAGGGTCTTAGCGGTGCGCCGCAGATCGTGTAGGGTCCAGTTCGGTAGGAGCTCGATTTCAGCCCCCTTTTTGGAACGCTTCTGCATGTATAACAGGACAGCCTTATCCAGCCTGGCCTTGCTCTTGCCGAAGCCGGAGAAGGGCGTCTTGGTGCGAGACGGAAATACGTAGGCGCAGCCGTCTATCTTCGGCTGGGCTTCAATCACCCGCCGGGCAGTGTTCGATAGCGGTACATGGTTGGATCGCTTTGTCTTGTATCGCTCAGCCGGGATTGTCCAAATTCCGCTTGGATCAATCTCCGTCCAAGTCATATTTGCGACTTCATCACGGCGCTGTGCCGTTAGCAGCAGGATCTTGAGCAAAGCACCGAACACTCCGGCCTCACCAAGAAGCGGCCAGATAATGCGAAGTTCGCCGTCCGAAAGCACTCGAGTGCGTGCTCGCTCCTTTGGATTTGCCCTTGCACCTACGCGAACAAATGCGGCATTTAGGTTGAATTCGTCATCCCGCTCGGCGTACCAGCTTAGCGCCTTGCGTAGATATGCTCGAACTCTGTCGGCTTGCACCGGGCCAGCCTCGTCTTCGACCTTGTCTAGCATCTCCGCTACGTGAGAGCGGCGAAGTTCGTGGACGACAATCTTGCCGATACGCGGCTTGACCAACCGCTCAAATGCGCTGCGGATTTGATTTGCGCTCCGAAGGGGTCTCTCCTTGTTCAGCACGTATCTAGCCATGAAATCATCAATGACGCTCGAGACGGATTTAGCGGCAGGAATGATCGCTCGGTCTGTAAGCGGGTCTTCGCCGCGGTCGACGCGCTGGCGCAAATTGCGAGCTTCTCGGACAGCCTTCAGTGCCGACCAATCCGGCCATGCGCCGATTGTAAAGCGGTGTTCACGTCCGCGTAGGCGGTAGTTCAGAATGAAGGCGCGGGCCCCAGATGCCGTGACGCGAACCCCGAAGCCGCGCGGCGCTTTGGCACCCTGGACCGTCGCACCGGCAAAATAGGTGATGGAATTGCCCTTGGCCGGAGCTTGAAGCCGCTTAATCGTTTCTTCGCTCAGATTTCCTGGCGCCATGCTGGTGTCCGCGCTGTGTCCGCACAACCAATTCACTTGAATGTCAGTGAGTGTGCGTCCAGTGTCCCGGCGCGTCCAGCTGAAAGGCTTGATATAATTAACGTTTCAATGCTTGCGCGTGGAAGAATGCGTGCGACCAGGAGCTTAGCAAATAGGGGTGCACGTGACTGAAAATCGCAGTGTCGGTGGTTCGATCCCGCCCCTGGGCACCATGACTTTCTACCCACAAAATGTCGGTGGTTCGATTCCCGGTCTGACGCACTATGCAGCGCCATGACGAGTCGTGATCGTGCCTCACATGGGTAGGATTCTGGGTAGCGACGAAAACCGAACTGGCGTCCTCACGCCGCCTCGTAGGCCGCAATCTTTTTGATCTCCGATTACGGTGCCAGTGCACTCAATTATGATGCTCGCTGCGGGAAGGAACGCCCGCATCCGTGCGCTACTTGCACTCGTCAATCGGGTAATGTTGGCCGCCGCCGGGACCCCGGCCCACGCCGACGAAAACCTTCGTGCCGCCCTTGCATCGGCTGATGCAGGCTGGCACTTCGGCGTTGCATGCGGCGATGTAGCTGGCCGCCTCGTTGCCCTGCCCGCGTGCCCACGCCTGGCAAGCCTGTCCCTGCTTGGTGCAAGAAACCGCGAACGAGCTGGACGTGGCGGCAACGGTCATGAACGCCGCCAGAATCAACGTTTTCTTCACAGCTTGATCCCCCTTGATTGGTCGTCACATCCGTTGAGCTGCCGCAACGTTCGACAGAGTGCGACCAACGCAACAGCAATCAAAAATCCAAATCTCACCCTCCAATAGGGTCCCTGGAACTATATGGGGGACATGCGGAAAGCAATGGCACGGCCTTACCTTAGAATCTGACTCAGCGGCCTGTCGCCCACCCGTGTGCAGAAGCTAGCCGCGCCTCGCTCTCGAACATGCGAGGCCAATCTTCAGCGGCTTTACAGGTTCATCCACCTCTTTCATCGGCTGTGTCGTTTTGTCGGCCCCGCCCAAACGTGTTGGTCGGCAATATGCAGATCAGCCAAGGCGCAGGATCGCAGCTATCTCCGTGATCTTACGGGGGTTTTAGACACAAACCTTAAGCCTGCGCGAAACTAAAACTTAAGGCTGCTGTCGCTACGTTCGAGGATTGCAAGATCTCGGCAGTGCCCGGCCGCGTCCATACGGACCTCGGGCGGTCAGGCGGACATAGTTGATGTCATATTTGATGGCGTTGCCATGCTCTGAGCGCGCAACTATGCGGTTCCGGCTCGCGCGGAATCGCGCGCCGTGATTCACGCCCGCAGATTGATCCGCAAAGCTGCAAAGGGAATCTTGCGAAATGCCCCGCTGCAAATCGCGCTGTTCTTTTTGCCGCTGGTGTGGATCGGCTACTTCGCGATCACGGCTTCGGAGCGGGAGGAAGCGCTGCAGCAGGCGCGGGCGCACGGAAATAGTGTCGCCGAACTGTTCGAGGAAAATACCGAGCGGATATTCGAACGGGTAGATCAGTCACTGCTGGTCGCGCGCGCGCTTTACGCAAACGATCCGGCCGCCTTCAGCCTGAAATTCTGGGCTGAGAAAGCGCAGATGGCCAGCGGCGACGTTGTTCAGTTCGCGCTGATCGGACCGGACGGCTATTTGCTCGAAACGACGGCCGGCTACTCCGGCCCGCCGCTTTATCTCGGGGACCGGGAGCACTTCATCAAGGCGATGGAGTTGACCGAAGATCGGCTCTATGTGGCAAAGCCGGTGCTCGGGCGGGCGTCGAACAAGTGGACCATCCAGCTCGCAAGAAAGCTGTTCGACCACGGGAAAAATCCGGCGGGCGTCATTGTGGGCTCGATCAGCGTGGACGTGATTGGCAGGTTCTACGACACCGCAAAGCTCGGTAGCGGAGGAACCCTTGTTCTCAGAAATGCCGATTACATCGTGCTCGCCGCGCGGGGAATAGACCAGCGCGCGGTGCTGGGACAGCGCAATCCCGGCCACGTTGAAGGCGAGTTACGGGATGGCGCCTATAGCCAATACTGGAATTGGAGCGCGAGCGAAGGTCGCCCGAACCGGAGCAACAGGTTGATCACCGCGCGCAGATCGCGCGCTTTTCCGCTGATCTTTACCGCCGGCATTTCGGAGCAGGAGATCTATTCGCGCGCTCAAGCCAGGCAGAAAATCTATCTCGGCGGAGCGCTTCTGCTCACCTTCATCATCCTGGCGGCGACCGCGCTGCACTGGCGAAGACAGAAGGCTCTCGACGGCGCACAGCGCGAATTGCGCGACTCCGTAAGCAAATTCGAGGACGCGCTGCGAAACCTGCCGCAAGGGTTGAGCATGTTCGATGGCCGCGATCGCCTGATCGCGTTCAATCGACAATGGCTCGATGCCTATGAGCTTTCGCCGGAGAACGTTCGGATCGGCATGAATTTCCGGGAGGTGTTTGCAAAGCAGGAGGCCGTGCGCGATCTCGACGCCTATCTGGCTGACCTGAAGGACCGGCTCGCCAAATCGGAACACACCTCGAACACGGTGCAGTTTCCGGACGGGCGCGTCATCTATATTTCCTATGGACGGCGCGAGAGCGGTGGCTGGGTTGCGACGCATGAAGACATCACTGAACGCAAGGCTTCCGAGAACCGGATCGAGAGGCTGGCTCACTATGATAGCCTGACCGGCCTTGCGAATCGTAACCTGTTCAAGGGGTCTCTTGACGAAGCGCTGGACAAGTATTCGCAGGCTAATATGCCGTTCGCCGTGCTCCTGCTGGATCTCGACAGGTTCAAGTCCGTCAACGACGCTCTCGGCCACCAATGCGGCGATGCGCTTCTCAAGCAAGTCGCTCGTCGAATCAAGGCGCAGGCCAGGGACATCGATACGGCGGCCCGGATCGGCGGTGACGAGTTTGCGCTGATCGTGGCGCCGGGGCTGTCCGCGCTGCAGGACGGCGCCGCAACACTCGCCGCGCGATTGGTCCAGGCAATTGCCGAACCCTATGAAATAGACGGCCACCCGGTCGTGATCGGATGCAGCATCGGTGTCGCCGTGGTACCCGAGCATGGCACGCGCGTCGATGAAATTCTCCGCAATGCGGATCTTGCGCTCTACAAGTCGAAGAATGACGGCCGAAATTGTTTCAATCTCTACTCGCCAGAGCTCAAGGCCGAGGCCGACCAGCGCAACATCCTTGAAATCGAGCTTCGCGAGGCGATCTGGCGCGAAGAGATTGAGGTGTTCTATCAGCCCGTGTTCGAGCTCTCTACGGGCCGCGCGAAGTCGGTTGAGGCCCTGGCACGCTGGCGCCACAAGACCAGAGGCTTGATCTCTCCCGCTGAATTCATTCCGGTTGCGGAAGAGGGCGGGCTGATCGTCGAGCTCGGCAATCTGGTGCTCGCCAAGGCGTGCCGCCAGGCCGTCACGCTGCCGAATGACATCAAGGTTGCGGTCAACCTGTCTGCCCTGCAATTTGCGAGCGGCAATCTTGTCGAGTCCGTGATGTTTGCGCTGGCAGACAGCGGACTTGCCGAGACACGGCTGGAGCTCGAGATCACCGAGAGCGTTTTTCTGGCTGACAGCCAGGAAAATCTCAAGACGCTCGAACGTCTGAGGAGGCTTGGCGTTTCCATTGCGCTCGACGATTTCGGCGTCGGCTATTCGTCACTGTCCTATCTGACCGCTTTTCCGTTCAACAAGGTCAAGATTGACAAGTGCTTCATCGACAGGCTCGGCCGCTCCGAGACACTTGCCGTCCTCGGATCGATCGTCCAGCTGGCAAAGACATTGAACCTCTCGGTCGTCGCCGAAGGCGTCGAGACCTACGAGCAGGTCGAAAAGATCCGCTCGCTTGGAATTGCCCTGGGCCAGGGGTATTTTTTCAGCAAGCCCGTGCCATCAGGCGAACTATTGCTGCAAACCCTTTCCGAGAGCGAACGGCAAGCCGTCGCCTAGCAGGTCGGCGGGACCTTTTGCCCGCTCGGTTCACCGAAGCAAGCGTAGCCCGGATGAGCGAAGCGACACCCCGGTCTCGGTTGTGCCGATCCCCCGCATCGCTCACGCGGGCTACTTGCTCATGCTGCCTCGTATGAAGCGATCTTCTTGATCTGCGGCGCGAGCATGTCGTCGGCGGTTTCGAGATCGTGGCGCGCCTGAATGTTCATCCAGAACGCAGCGCCGGTCCTGAAGAACTTGCCGAGCCGCAGCGCGGTGTCGGCCGTAACGGGCTTTTCTTCGCGCGCGATGCGTTCGATCCAGGTGCGCGGCACGTGCAGCGCGGCCGCGACGGCGCAGCGTGTCAGCTTGAGTGGAACGAGAAATTCTTCCCGCAGGATTTCGCCGGGATGAATCGGCGGAAGTTTCTTGGCCATGTGCAAGCTCCTAGTGATAGTCGATGATCTCCACGTCTTCAGGACCCGCATTGGTCCATCTGAACACGATCCGCGACTGATCGTTGATGCGGATTGAGCAAGCGTAGCCCGGATAAGCGAGCGATAGGTTTTGGTTGTGCCGATCCCCGCATATCGCCCCGCTCGTATAGGTGACTTGCTGAAGCGTTTATCGTCGCCGACGTAGCTTGGGTTTTGGAGGGGCTGTTCCGGTAATGGCCCGATACCACGCGGCGTCTGATTGCGCGAGCGCTCTGGCCGCGGCGAGATCCGATTGCGCACGATAGAACTGAGTTAGGCCGAGGTAGCAGTCGGTCCGTGCCGGTCCGCGGGGTATCGCCTCGCAATTCGGTTGCGCGTCCGCAACGGCAGGCGAGGCCACCAGCAGTACTGCGACGAGACTTGCGGTCCAGGGTCTCATACTGCCTCCAAGCGCGCCCGCACGGGCAAGCCATCGGATTCAGTAATAACTATACCGGCGCATGTTCGCGTTGATCATGCATTTGATCACTTGGCGGTCGCAGCGCCAACATTTGTTCTGGCGTCCCCAGTCGCTTATCCCTGCTGCCCTGTCGGTACACCTGCCCAAGCAATTCGCGGCTCTGTCTTCACATCGCCAATGCTGTGCTTCGGAAGGTGAGTTGAGGAGCACCCCGGTGCCTATGAGCGCAATCGCGAAAAAAAGGTGCCGTGTCATGATCGGACCTCCTGAGAAAGGCGCGGGCCATTCTAAATCCTAACCTCTCGACAGGGCTAAATCCAGCAAGTGCAGCCCGGATGAGCAGGCGTAGCCCGGATGAGGGAGGCGATATCCGGGCGTTGGTTGCCCATCCCGGATATCGCCTGGCTCATGCGAGCTACTTGCTGCCGGCTGATTTGCCTCAAACGCAAGCGCAAATTGCCGCTTGGGGCATGCGACCAATTGGCACGCAGGGCAAATCAACGCCATAACTCCGCGCATCTCATCCACCCAAGGGGCGTTGGCCACGTCACGAACGCGCGGTGAGATGCGGTGGACGCGAAGGGCGCTGGCTGACGTTAAGCGCCTGACGCGGACGGCGAAGTCGTGTGGTTCGGGCGCCGCGGTGCTGGCGTTAAGTTTCACGGTGGCGCATCGATCCTGTCGGATCGAGCGCGATCTCGTGGAGCGACGGAGGCAAGAAAGCCGTTCTCCGGGAAGAGCACGAAGTAAGCCGTAACCCATCGCGCAGGGAAAGCCGGGATGCCTCCGCTGCCCTGTATGCTCGTGTGCGCGTTCTCTGCGCAAATTGCACACGAGACCGCGGGTGCAGCGTGCACCCGGCTTTCCCTGCGCCCTTGATTTTCGTGAAGGGCGGAAGTTACGCAAAGCTCGGGCGCTTTTCAGCCGCGAGAACGCGGACGCATACCTTCTCGCTGTTTGACAGTTGAATCCGAGCAATGACCCATGACGACGGGCGAAGGTGACGTGGATGGGCTCCTCACGTCAGCCCGAGCGATCGAGCACCGATGACCGTCGCCATGACGACGAGCACAATCGCACTGAGCCTGTACATCAGTTCGGGATGCCCAAGGCCGCGCAAGCCGCGCCCGAGTGTGGCGCCCAAGGTGAGCCACGCTGCGCCGACGGCAACGATCTGAACAGCCATCATGGCGATCCAGGGCGCCAGCTCGACAAAGCCGATCGCGGGCGGCAAGAGCAGGAACGCAAAAACGGCCGCCTTGGGGTTGAGCAATGTGGTAACCAGGACTGCCCGAAACGTGACGGGCATGGCGCCCTTAAGCTCACGCATGCGATAGCGCCAGAGCAGGCACGCCAGATAGAGCACATAGATGGTGATGGCAGCACGAAGGACGGCGCCTGCCATCGGGATGCCGATCACGAGCGGACCCAGGACAAGCCGTTGCGCGACAACGGCCGTCAGGTAGCCGCACAGCTCCGCCGCCAGCAGATGCAGCGAGCGGGAGACGCCAGCACCGGCTCCCGATGTAGCCAGCAGGGTGTTGGTCGGCCCGGGTATCGCCAGCAGCGAAAAGGTGGCGAGAATGAACGGAAGGAACTCCATTTGATCATTCTAGGTGACCAAAGGCCCTCACGTTTTGATCTCGATCATCATTCGCTTAGAGACCTGCGCCCGTCGGTGTGGATTTCGGTTTGAGGCTGCAGGCCAATCGCGGCGGTAAGCAGGTGAGCCAGTTCAGTTGCCTGAAGCACGCCACGTGTATGCGCACGACCGCGCGTGCTGAGGCGTCGCAAAGCGGCTGATTTCGCCCGATGCGAGCGGCGGACCTAAAATCCGAACAGACTGAAAATCGCCCCGAAGATCGCCGCGATGACGGCCAGCGCGCCAAAGATGACGGTAGCCACCGCATCGAGCAGCATATCGATCAGATCCGACACGGAGCTCGCCGCAACGATCACGACGCAGCAACCGGATCCGATCAATAGCGACGTGACCATGCTGAACATCATGATCCACAGCACGGCAAACACCAGCCCGCTCAGAATCACCGCCACGGCGATGCGGCGGGCAGGGCTAAAGTTCGGTGCCGTCCGGACGGCTGGCTCTGGCGAATTCATGGCGGGCAGTCCCTGATGCGATGACGCGAATTTTGTCGTCACCGGGCAGGAAAGGGTTCAACCGAATCCCCGAGCGGCCGTGATCCGGAGCCAGTTCATCCCAACAGCGTAGACCATTTCGTGCAGAGCAGAAGACGGCAGAAAGGCGGTCTCCCTGTCAGGAACGATCAGGCCGCACGGATCGCAGTGGTGTATGCTCACGTGCGCACTTGCCGGCAATCACGCATCTGGTTCCGGGCCATGGCCAGGAGGTGTTCGATGACGGAATGGTATTTTGTCTGGGTCGAAGGCCTGCGCGGGCCCATGCCGCAGAAGTGGTCATCGGACGGGCTTTGGGGGCAGGTCGGCCGTCAGGACGTCATTGTCCGTTTCGCGCTCAGCGATGCGGAAGCGCATCTGCCGCTCGATGAATTGGCGAGGCGGCATCCGATTCCCGACGGGCGATAGCAGGCTGCGCCGTTAACGAGCGCGTTCCGCAGGGTTCCGCGCGGCGGCCGCAGGAATTCGAACATGGCTTTCTGCGGAACATTGCCAATTTAATTTCGTTGCCGGGTTGAACGGGCGCAAAGAGGCACCACTGTCCCGTGTTCAATTCGCGATGCGTGCGGATTGAAGGAGAACTTGCGAACCAGCGCGCTGTGCTGGTGGGGAGACGAGCGATCAGGATCCGACACCCTTGACGCCTTTCGTATCCTCCGCAGGAAGCAGCCGCGTGCGGCCTTAGCCGCCCACGCGGTCTCAACCAACCAGGAACCCAGGTAAGGAGTCGTGCATGAAATTGAACTCGGCACAGGTGGAACGCGCTCTGATGCAATTCGAAGCCCAGGCGCTTCCCGACGATCATCCGGTGGTTCCGCAACTGGCCAGCATGTTTGGCGATCACACGTTCTTCATCGACAGCGGCGGGCTCAATGTCCTGGAACCGGCCGAGGCCTCCGAGCAGGAAGCGCCGGTCGGCATGATCGTAAACCTCGCCTATTGGAGCGATGAGACGCTGACGAAACTGTCGCCGCACGAGCCCGAGCCCACCGGCGTTATCGTCAGCCTCGAATCCAGACACTGACGTTCAAGGCCGCGAGAGCGATCATTTTCGCGGCGGGTCTGGTCACGATGGTTCAGGCCGGGCCCGCTGCGATCTGTGAAGTGCGCCTACGGTGCGGTGGCGTCAGGTTTCGAAATGAACCCCGATCCGCTTCTCTTTTCGCCAGACGACGCGACATGAGAAATGGCTGTGGTCGGCTTCGATCACCAGCGTGAAGCGTTCGGGAATGCCGACGGGGGAGATCACCTCGAGTGCGGCGCCGGTTTCGGAAAGATTGCGGATCGTGCAATCGATGACGGCCCCGCCGCCAAACGAAATCTTGCCCGCCTTCAACAGCCTCCGCCGTGGTGCTATTCTGTGCTCGTCCACCACTGGACCTCCGCCTGAAGAGGGCAGTTTTCGACCGTCGAGGTTACTATCCCGTTAAGGTACGTTCCAACCCTGATGCAACGAAAGGTGGTGGGCTGCCGCAGGGCCGTTCCGTCCGTTCATCGGGCAGCGCCGTCCGTCCGCGCCCGCCGTCCCTCGATCGGATAGGCCGGGTCGTTGAACCCCGGCGTCGAGGGGTGGCCGCTCACTACGAGTTGATCGATCAGCGCCTCGTCCTCGGCCGTGAAGCGATAGTCGAGCGCCTTCAGGTAGTCGTTCCATTGTTCCTCGGTGCGCGGGCCCGCGATCACCGCCGAGACGAACGATGAATTCAGCACCCATGACACCGCGAACTGCCCGGCGGTGATGCCGCGGGCCTCGGCGTGGCGCTTGATCGCTTGCGCGAGCTGCAGCGATTCCGGCCGCCATTCGGTCTGCATCATGCGCTTGTCGGCGCGGCCGGCGCGCGTCTCCTTGTCGGGCGCCGCATCCGGCTTGTACTTGCCGGTCAGCACGCCGCGCGCCAGCGGGCTATAGGGCACGATGCCGAGGCCGTAATAGCCGCAGGCCGGAAAATGCTCGACCTCGGGCATGCGGTTCATGGCGTTGTAATAGGGCTGGCTGACGATCGGGCGGTCGATGCCGTTGTTGTCGCAGATGTTGCAGATCTCGGCGACGCGCCAGGCGCGGTAGTTCGAGACGCCGAAATAGCGGATCTTGCCCTGGCGCATCAGGTCGCCGATCGCGCGCACCGTCTCCTCCAGCGGCGTCGCGTGGTCCTCCTTGTGCAAATAATAGATGTCGATGAAGTCGGTGCCGAGCCGTTTCAGACTTTCGTCCGCGGCCTGCAGCACCCAGCGCCGCGACAGCCCGCCGCGATTGGGGTCGTCGCCGATCTGGTTGGCGAGTTTTGTGGCGAGAATCCAGTTATGCCTGTTGTTCGAGATCGCGCGGCCGACTACCTGCTCGGACTGGCCGCCATTATAGGCGTCCGCAGAGTCGATAAAGTTGACGCCGGCCTCGCGCGCCTTCGCCACGATGCGCGACGACGTCGCCTCGTCGGTGGGGCCGCCGAACATCATGGTGCCCAGACAGATCGGCGAAATCTTCAGGCCGCTGCGGCCGAGGTTACGGTATTGCATGGGTGGCCTCCTCCGGTTCTGCGCCGTCATTGCGAGCGAAGCGAAGCAATCCCTAGTGCCGCAAGCGGTGGCATGGATTGCTTCGTCGCTGTCGCTCCCTTGCGCAAACGCTCTGCGTTTGTCGCAGCCAATGACGGCCTCAACTCTCGCTCTTCAAGATCTTGAACACGCCGCTCGCCATCGCGATACAGCGTTTGTCGACGGTGACCTCGGTGGTGATGAAAATGAGACTGCGGGTGAAGCGCACCACGTGCGGCTTCGACACCAAAACCTCGCCGATCTTGCCGGCTTCGACAAAGTGCGTATCGAGCTGCACCGTCGCCAGCGTCGGCTTGCCCGAGACGAAGCGGGCGGTCATGCCGCAGGTGCGGTCGGCGAAGGTCATGATGACGCCGCCCTGCACCAGGCCGCGGCGGTTGTGATGCTTGTCCTCGGTCGCGAGCGCGTACTCGTGCGTGCCGTCGACCACGCGCTGCCATAGCGGGCCGATCAGGTGCAGGAAACCTGACGTTTCGACGATCTTCCAGCCGTCGGATTTGAGTTTGTCCGCGGCCCTGGCTGTCATGTCGTGCTTTCCGTTTCCTGCGGGCTGTCATGCTGTCCGGGGTCATTTCATCGGCTGCGCTTGTGTTGTAGTCAAGCAGGATGGCCCGGTCATTTGACGATACCACCCGGCGGAATATCGCAGAGCTTTGCGCGGCATTCACGCGGGCGCCGTTCGGTGAGGCGGAGCCGGCGCTGAAGCGCGCTGCGGTGGCCATTGCGCTGACGGAAGCCGAGGCCGGCGGAGGCACCACGTTTCTGCTGACCCGCCGCGCCGCAAGCCTGCGTTCCCACGCCGCCCAATGGGCGCTGCCCGGCGGGCGCTGCGACCAGGGCGAGACGCAGGCGCAGGCCGCGCTGCGCGAGCTTCACGAAGAACTCGGGGTTGGCCTCGGCGAGGGCGATGTGCTCGGCCTGCTCGACGATTACCCGACGCGATCAGGCTATCTCATCACGCCTGTGGTGGTCTGGGTCGGCAGCAGCGCCGATATCGAGCCCAACCCCGCGGAGGTCGCCTCGGTGCATCGCGTCGCGCTCGCCGATATCGAACGAAACGACGCCTTCAGCTTCACCACGATTCCCGAAAGCACGCGGCGGGTGATCCGTTTCCGCCACGCCGGCCAGCATATCCACGCGCCGACGGCGGCGCTGATCTATCAATTTGCCGAAGTGCTGGCGGGAAGAAACACCCGCGTCGCGGAACTGGAACAGCCGGTATTTGCGTGGAGGTAGGATCGCGCATCCATCTCACGATGTGAGATGCCAAGCTGTGACGACGTTGGCGCCTCATTCGGAAGTCAACTTGCGAATATGGATCGTTTCAGCGACGATGGCCGCGCCAACAATAAGAACAGTCCTGGGAGCGCGCGCATCATGTCCACATGGATCAAGAGCTTTTGTGTTGTCGCCGCACTGCTCGGTGTGAGCGTAACCATCGATTCAGCGCGAGCGCAAACCTATCCCGCCCGCGCCATCACGCTGGTCATTCCATTCGCGCCCGGCGGCAGTACCTCGATCGTCGGCCGCGCCATTGCCGACAAGATGAGCGAACTGCTCGGCGAGAAGGTCGTGGTCGACAATCGCCCCGGCGCCGGCGGCACGGTCGGCACCAAGGCGGTCGCCAAAAGCGATCCCGATGGCTATACGCTGCTGCTCGGCTACACCGGCACGCTCGCGATCGGTCCCTCGCTCTACAAGAACCCCGGCTACGATCCGCGCAAGGATTTTGCGCCGATCGGCATGATCGGCAACGCGCCGAATTCGCTGGTGGTGAATCCGTCATTCCCCGCGAAAAGCGTCGCCGAACTGATCGCCTATGCGAAGGCCAATCCCGGCAAGGTCAATTTCGGCTCGGCCGGCGCCGGCACCGCCAGCCACATCACCGGCGAATATTTCGCCCGCGCCGCCGGCATCAAGCTGGTGCACATCCCCTACAAGGGCACCGGCCCGGCGCTGACCGATCTCCTCGGCGGCCACATCCCGATGGCGTTCGCGCCGATCCCGGCCTCGCATGCCAATGTCTCCGCCGGCAAGCTGCGCGCGCTCGCGGTGACCAGCATCGCCCGCTCGGGCCTGTTGCCCGACGTGCCGACGCTGGTGGAGGCGGGGCTCGCCGGGTTCGACGCTTCGCTCTATTACGGCCTTGTCGCGCCCGCCGGCACGCCGCGGCAGATCATCGACAAGCTCAACAAGGCGCTGCGCGACGCGCTCGCCTCCGACGAGGTGAAGAAGCAGTTGGGCAATGACGGCACCGAAATCACGCCCGGCGCGCCGGAAGACTATGCCGACTTCATCGACAAGGACGAGAAGAAGTGGTCGCAATTGGTGAAGACCAGCGGCGTCGAGCAGGAGTGACGCGGGCTCCCTCCCTTCTCCCACAAGGGAAGAAGACCGGGCCGTTTCGGGGCTGACTTCGCGGGCACGCTTGTTACAACGGAGCCATGCGCCTGCAATTGATTCGCATCGGTTCCGGATTTGTCACGCTCGCGCTGTTCGCGGGCGCGCCTGCAATGGCGACAGACGCGGGCACACTTGCTCCCTCTGCCGCCGACGCGATGGCGCAAGCGGCCTCGCCGCAGGCGATCGCCGAATATCGCCGCAAGCTGAAAGAGTACCAGGAAGCGCGCGCCGCGTTCGAAGAGGAGGCGGGGGCCTATTGGGCCTCGATCTCGGAGAAACGAAAGGGCCGCAACGCCAAACGCCGGGAACGCCAGGCCATTACGCTGGCCGATTACGTGCTGACGCAGCCACCGGTCTATACCGGTCCGAAGCGCCCGGTGAGTCCGGAGCCGGAGGAAGAGAAGCCGCCGCGCGAACGCAAGCCGATCCCGGTGGTCGCTGATTTCCTGAAAGCCGCCGCCGAGCATTTCCAGTTCACACCGCAGCGGCCGGCCGCCGAAGTCGACTTCAAGCGCGCCTATGCCCGCTACGCGCTGGCTGCCGGCCTGACGCGCGAGCAGGCGGTGCGGGTCTATTCGTTCGAGACCGGCGGCAGCGGCAATTACGACATGCAGTCGGGCTTGAGCGCCTCGCGGCCGGGCTCCCGCGCGATCTCGACCGCGATCGGCTACAATCAGTTGCTCACCACCAACAGCGTCGAATTGTTGGCCGAGCAGGGCCACGAATTCATCAAGGAGCTGACGGCAAGGGCCGCGACGCTGTCGGGTGCGCCGCGCAAGGCGATGGACCACAAGCTTGCGGTGCTGAAAAAGATGGTGGCGTTTACGCGCACCGTGCCGGACACGTGGTCCGAGCATGAGAAGCTCGCCAATACGGCGCAGGGCTGGGCCGTGCACGCCATGGTGCTCGATATCGACGTCGGGCCGATGCTGCAAACCCACAAGCTGCTGACATCGGTGATCTTCGCGCGCGCCAAGGGCTACAACCGCCCGCTTTCGGCCGCCGAACTCGAAATGATGAACCTGACCGGCGACGGCACCGGCCTTGACATGGTGACCATGCCGCAGGCGATGCGCGAGCAGGTGCCGACCTCGAATTTCTTCCAGCGCGGCGGCTATGAGCGTAACCCGGTCGCGATCCGCCACAACACCGTGGCGAAACTGCTCGCGGTCACCGACGAGCGCATGGATTTCAACTCTGGCAAGCCCGGCGCGAAGGAACTGGCGGCGGCGTTTTAGTCGTGCCGCGACCCCGAATCGTCTAGCGGGTCATCCAGTATTCCGCGCTGTCAGAAAACACCGCGAGCAGCGCGGCGTACTGGATCATACGCTTTCGCGGATGCTGACAGCCGGCCTTATGGCAACAAATCCCTCACTCCGACCCGAACATGAACTTGCCGTCGCCCTCCAGATAGGGGCCGGTGCGCATATAGAGCTGTCCGTTCTGGCCGATGAAGAACAGCGTTCCCTTCGGCACCTTCTTGGCGCCCTTCAGCAGCGTGCCGGCATTGTTGGTGCCCATCTTGTAGGACAGTGTCTTGCCGTCCTTGCCGTAGGCATAGCCCATGTCTGACTTCAGCTCCCAGGGAGTTGCAGCGCCTTGGGCAAACGCGCACGTCGAAAACCCCGCCAGGACGGCCGCCGCCAAAACCGTCTTCGTTGAAATGCTCGTCATCATCCATCCTCCCCACAGCCGTTCGGCGTCTTGCCCCACGTTTTGAACAAATCACGAACGGTGTTGTGCCGTCAATTGGCACCTTCGACGCATCACGCCGCCCTTGAGACTTTGTGATTCCCCGCGTTCGACTTCGCGACTATGTTCGCCTTTCCGGCTACAAGCTTTGCATTGCGAAAAACGTCATAGGGATGGTCAGGATGAACCACGTCATGAAGATCGGTTTGGGTGTTGCGCTGTCGTTCATGACGCTGGCACAAGCGGCGGAAGCCGAGAATTTCAAGCTCAGCAATAACCAGCGTATTGCCTGCAGCCGGGGCCTGGCTCCGGGCAAGCTCAACACGGCGACCTGCAAGTCCTATGCTTACGTATTCAACGTCAAGACGTCGGAATATTTCCGCTGCCAGGTCTCGCTGGCGCTGACGCGGGACAACAAGGAAGTCATCAACGTCCAGGCCGACGGCGGCTGCGCCAAGAAGCCGCGCATCTTCGATGCCGATTCGAGCTATTCGTTCGATGCCACCGAAACTGAGGGCCCGAACACCAATTCGTTCTTCGGTCCCGGCGGCTATGCGGTGTGGGCCAGCGACAACAATGCGCTGAAGGTACGCGGCTGCATCACCATCTCGTCCGGGCTCGGCTCCGACATCTCGAAATGCATCGACATGAAGTTCGAGTGAGCCCGGCTCAGGACGGTTTGTCGGAGCCGGATGCGAGCTGAGGGCGGGAGCGAGCAAATTTCCGCACCGCCACCGGCTTGCCGAACAGGTAGCCCTGAACCAGGTCGAACCCCATCTCGTGAGCGGCGAGGAAGTCGGCGCGGGTCTCCACGCCCTGGGCGATGGCGCGGGCGCCGTTGTCCCGGGCCAGCTCGACGATGCGCCGGCATACTGTCTGCTTCAGCCGGTCGTCCGCGCAGCCGTTGATGTATTGCTGGTCGACCTTGAGTTCGACAAACGGGAAGCTTCGGAGCTCCAGGAGCGACGGCCATTCCGCGCCGACATTGTCGATGGCGATCGCAATATTGTGCAGGCGCAGGCGTCTTGCGGCGTCCACCGCGAGATCCGGATGCTCAATCACCTCGCTGCTGTTGATTTCGATTAAAAGTCCTGCGAATGCGGGGTGAGTGGGCATGGCGCGGCACAGATCGCGCACCGCCGCGGCATTGCCGAAGAACAATACCGGCAGGTTGATCGAAAGGTCGACCGGGCCCTGGCTCTCCAGCAGATAGCGCCAGTCCTCGATGGCGCGGCCGACCACGAATTCGGACAGGCTGCGAAAATGCGGATCCTTGTCGTCGGGAACGAAATAGGCCGGCGGGACCACGCCCCAGGCGGGATGCCGCATCCGGACCAGCGCCTCCGCTCCGCTCGGCACCAGCGTGCGGGTGTTGATCTTCTGCTGGTACCACAATTCGAGCCAGCCGGCCTTCAAGGCCTCGGCGACATCGACGGCGGGGCTTGGCGCCGGCTCGGCCGGCAGCAGCTCCGCGACGCTGGCGCGCAGGCTCGCCGCGCCGAACGGCGTCTGCAGCGAGGGCAGCATGGCAATGCCGTATTCGTCACCAATTTGCCTGACCGCCTTTACCATAATCGAGTCGGGTTGACCGATGACGAGGACCTTGCCGCCGAAATTCTTGCGGACAATGACCTCGAGAATTTCGCCGACATTGATCCCGTCGACACATACGCTGAGCACGATCAGGTCCGGCTGCTCGGCCTGCAGGACGCCTGCCAAATCGCCGGCCTGACCGCATTCACTGGTGACGAAGCCGAGATCCTCGAGAGCGTCGGAAAGGAACAATCGAAGGTGCTTTTTGCTGTCGACCACGCATGCTCTGGGCGTCAGCTTCCGGTGCCCGAAGTGCGCTGCGCGTACATACCCGTTAAAGTTGATCTGCTCCATGGCCGCCCTCCCAACAGATACCCCGGCGCTAGTGGTACATCCGCGTTGCGGTCGCAATAATGGAATTTTGCGGGAGGTCACATGATTACTTCAGTAGGGTTAAAGCCGCCGACACGAATAAAATTTTAGAGAAACTGCCGGACGTGAGCGGCACGTGGCCCGGGACCGGGCAGTCCACGCGTGGATTTCATGGGGACACGCGCTGCTCCATGAATTGATGCCCTCGCCCAGGCATATTTGGACAGCCGCGCATGTTAATGCCTGTGGTCGTTTGCCGGCGCCGCGATGTTCGTGACTGAGGAGGCCTCGATCGTGGCGCCTCAGCTTTCCTTCGCAGGAGCAGCAATGATGCGATGCACGCAATTGTTCTTTCGGCAAAAACAAAAAAATGACCGCGGCCCTCGGTAGGCCGCGGTCATTGTAACCTGCGTCCGGACGGCGCTTCGGCGGCCGCCCGGACGGCGAAGCCTAGCCGCCGATACCTTTTTCCTTGAAGTATTTCAGCGCGCCGGGATGGAACGGGATCGGCGAACGTTCCTGCACCTGGTTGTCGAGCGAAAAGCTCTCGGCTTCCTTGTGCACGGCAACAATGTCGGCCTTCTTCTCCACCAGCGTCTTGACGATGGCGTAGGCGTCCTCGTTGCTCATCTTGTCGCCGGTGACGATCAGGTTCCAGACGTCGGTGATGGAATTGTCCTTGTCGAGGCCCGGATACGAACCTGCCTTGATCTTGCTGGAAGAATAGAGCTTGCCGTATTTGGCGTTCATCTTCTCGGCCAGGTCGCCATGGTCGATCAGCTTTATCTTCAGGCCGGGCGTCGCCGCGAGATCGGTTACCGCGGCAGTCGGGATGCCGCCGACCCAGAAGAACGCATCGATCTTGCGATCCTTGACCGCATTGACGGATTCGGCAACACCGAGCCGCTCGCGCTTCATATCCTTGTCCTTGTCGAGGCCAGCGGCCTCGATGACGCGGAACGCCATCACCTCGGTGGCGCTGCCGGGCGACCCCGTCGAAACGCGCTTGCCCTTCAGATCGGCCATGGTCTGGATGCCCGTGCCTTCCACCGTCACCACATGCATGCGGTTCGGGTAAACCACGAGCAGCGCCTGCAACGGCACCTTGCCGCTCTTGAACTTGTCCTCGCCCTTCAGCGCATCGAGTGCGGCGTCGGCCATCGTGAAGGCCAATTCGCTCTTGCCTGCGCCGATCAGCTTGAGATTGTCGACCGAGCCGCCGGTGACTTCGGCGGTGGCCTGCACATTGGGGAGGTTCTTCGAGAGCACGTTGGCGACCGCGCCCCCGAGCGGATAATAGACGCCGCCGGTGCCGCCGGTTCCAATCGACATGGTCTTCTGCTGGGCATGGGCTGCGCCCGCGAAGGCGAGGCCCGCGGAAATCGTCATGGCCAGTATGGCTACGGTCTTCTTCATTGTTTTCATCCTCGATCGCTTCCTGACTAAGTTGTGAGCGCCGGTCGCGTTGGCGCCCGCGTTCTGGCCTGCCACAACACCACGCCGAGACCGATGATCAGGCCCGGCACATAGGTGTAGCTGATATCGCGGCCGATGATCCATTCGACGATCGCCTCGATCAGGCTTGGAAACACCAGCAGCAATCCCGATAGCAGAAGCAGGCCGCGCTCGATCGGCCTATTTTGTCGCAGCGCCCAGTTCTGGGCAAATGCCGCCAGCGCCAACAGGCCGAAGGTCGTCTTGATCGTGATTTCGACGATGTCGATCCATGATCCTCCCTTGGGTATCGAGAGCAGCAGTCCCACGCCCTGCGGGTCGAGCACGAACACGAATGGCACCAGGAACGCCGGCAGCGTGTATTTCCAGGATTGCAGCGTGGTCTTGTAGGGGTCGCCGCCGGTGATGGCGGCCGCCGCGAACGGCGAAAGCGCCGTCGGCGGCGACACTTCGGAAAGAACAGCATAATAGAAAATGAACATGTGCGCGGCGTAGTCGGGCACGCCGAGCTTGATCAGCGCCGGCGCCGCGATGACCGCGCAGATGATGTAAGAGGCGGTCACGGGTACGGCGAGGCCAATGATCCAGACGATCAGCGAGGTATAGATCGCGGTCAGCAGCAGGCTGCCGCCGGCATAGCTGATGACGATCGACGAGAATTTCAGGCCAAGGCCCGTCAGCGTCACGACGCCGACGACGATGCCGGCACAGGCGCAGGTGGTCGCGGCATTGAGCGCGCCGATCGAGCCGTCGGCCAGCGCCTTCACCAGCTTGGTCGGCACCAGCGCGGTTTCCCTGCGCAGGAAGCTCAATGCAAAGGTGACGGCCGTGGCATAGAACACCGACAGCGTCGGCGAGTAGCCGATCACCATGAAGACGACGACGGCGAGCAGCGAGACGAAGTGGAAGCCGTAGCGCATCGTCATCTGGCCGAGCGTCATTTCAGGCTTGAAGGTGACATCCTTCGCGCCGAACTTCTTGGCGTCCAGTTCGACCATGAACAGCAGCGACATGTAATAGAGACAGGTCGGGATGGTCGCCATCCAGATCACGTCGAGATAGCTGATCTTGAGAAACTCGGCGATCAGGAATGCGGCGGCGCCCAGCACGGGCGGCGACAGGATCGCGCCCAGCCCGCCGGCGGCGAGCAAGCCACCCGCGGCGTTCTTCTCGAAGCCCGCCTTGGCCATCATCGGATAGGCCACGGTGCCGATCATGACTGTCGTGGCGACGCCCGATCCGGAGGGGCCGCCGAGCAGGAATGACGACAGCACGACCGTGCGGCCGGCGCTGTTCGGCTTTCCGCCCATCAAGGCGAGCGAGAAATCGATGAAGAACTTGCCGGCGCCGGATTGCTGCAGGAATGCGCCATAGATGGTGAACAGGATGATCAGGGTCGCCGAGACGTCGACCGCGACGCCGAAAATGCCTTCGAGGGTAATGAAGAGGTGACCGACCAGGCGGGCGATGTCGTAGCCGCGATGGGTCCACGGCGCCGGCAGATACGGGCCGAGCATGGCGTAAGCGATGAACAGCAGCGACACCACGGGCATGATCGCGCCGGTGGTGCGTCGCGTCGCTTCCAGCAGCAGCACGATGAAGATGATGCCGACGATCACGTCCCAGCGGTCGGGCGTGGTGGCGCGGTCGGTGAAATCCTCGCCGCCCCACAGCGCATAGACGATGGTCGCGACCGCGACTATCCCGGGGACGATGTCCCACCAGCGCACGCGGTTGCGAAAGCGTGTCGCCAGCGGAAACAGCAGGAAGCTCAGGACCAGCGTGAAGGCGACGTGGGTGTAGCGCAGTTCCTGGGTCGGAACGATCGCGTAGGCCGCGTAGAGATGAAACAGGCTCATGACCACGGCAATCGTGGTCGAGATCCTTCCCGGCCATCCCATCAGGCGGTTAGCCGCGCCTTCTTCCGCCTCGACGAAGGATTCCGCCTTTTGCAGGGCTTCGTCGGATACTGCGACGACCTCGTCATTGGGCGGCGTTGTCTTGTCTGCTGCCATGCTTTCCCCGGGGACCCGTTAATTCCCAGACCCGGGCTTCCGCGGGTCTTTCGCGGGCGCATTCAGTCCAATTTGGGTAACCGTGGCAAGGGCCTTGTAGGCGTATGCCGGGGGCATCTTTTTAGCTCGTCGGACGGCTTGACCCGGAGCCGCCGCCCGTCCAACTTCCCGGCCAAAATAATCGGAGAATGGTTTTCATGAACTCCCGATTGATTGCAGCCGCCGCTGCCACGGCGGCAATATTTTTTGCCCCCGGCGCGCACGCGCAGTCATTCATCAACATCCTGACCGGCGGAACTTCCGGCGTGTACTATCCGCTCGGCGTCGCCATCGGAAAGATCTACAGCGACAAGATTCCGAACGTGAAGACCCAGGTGCAGGCCACCAAGGCCTCGGTCGAGAACCTGATCCTGCTGCAGCAGGGCCGCGGCGAACTCGCCTTCACGCTCGGCGACTCCTTGAAAGCCGCTTGGGAAGGCGACGAGGAGGCCGGCTTCAAGTCGAAGCTGGACAGGCTGCGCACCCTGGGAGCGATCTATCCGAATTACATCCAGATCGTCGCGACATCGGACAGCGGCATCAAGACGCTCGCCGACCTCAAGGGCAAGAGCCTCTCGGTCGGTGCGCCGAAGTCCGGCACCGAGCTGAACTCGCGCGCGATCCTGGCGGCCGCCGGCATGACCTACAAGAACATGGGCAAGGTCGAATATCTCCCCTTCGCCGAATCCGTCGACCTGATGAAGAACCGCCAGCTCAATGCGACGCTGCAGTCGGCCGGCCTCGGCGTGGCCTCGCTGAAGGATCTCTCGACCTCGACCGAAATCACCGTGGTGTCGGTGCCGAAGGCCATCGTCGACAAGATCGGTCCGCCCTTCGTGCCGGTTATGATCCCCGCCAACACCTATGCCGGCCAGGACAAGGACGTCCCGACGGCTGCGGTGGTCAACTATCTCGTGACGAGTTCGGCGGTCTCCGACGATCTGGCCTATCAGATGACCAGGCTGATCTTCGAATCGCTCCCCGAACTCGTCAATGCGCACACCGCCGGCAAGGACATCAAGCTTGAGACGGCCGCGACCGGCAGCCCGGTGCCGCTGCACCCCGGCGCGATCCGCTACTACAGGGAAAAGGGCGTGATGAAGTAGGGGGCTGCTTTCACGATCATCACCGTCATTGCGAGGCGCGTAGCGACGACGCAATCCATTCCTCCACTTACCGCGCCATGGATTGCTTCGCTTCGCTCGCAATGACGGCGACTACGGTTCTCTTCGACACGCCTTTCCGGAGAAGGGTACTGCAGGTATAAGCGTCACGGGCGGGGACGACGGACATGCGGCAAGCCGGGGGCACGGAAGAGCCTGTCAAGGTCGGGTTCGACAATTTCGAGCACGGTTTTCCGGCTGGCTTCGGTCCGGGCGGCTGGGGCTATCTCGCCTACGCCATCGGCATCGTCTTTGCGGCCTTCCAGCTTTACGTCGCCGCGTTCAATTATCTGCCGAGCCAGGTGGTGCGCGGCGTTCACGTCGGCTTCCTGCTGCTGATGACCTTCGGTCTGATCGGCAACTTCACCGCCAAAAGCGATTTCGGCCGGGCGCTCGGCTGGCTGACCGGTGGCGCAGGCTTTCTGTGCGGGCTGTACCAGTGGATTTTCTACGCCGACCTGATCGCCCGCGACGGCGACCCGACCCGCGCGGATCTCGCGGTCGGCACGCTGCTTGCCGTGCTGATCTTCGAAGGCACGCGGCGGTTGATGGGATTGGCGCTGCCGCTGATGTGCGGCGCCTGTCTGCTCTACTGGTTCTTCGGCCAGTATCTGCCGCAGCCATTCAACCACCGCGGCTATGATTTCGATCAGGTCATCACGCATCTTTCGTTCGGCACCGAAGGATTTTACGGCGTGCCGATCTATGTCTCGGCGACCTACATCTTCCTGTTCATTCTGTTCGGCTCGTTCCTCGAACGCGCCGGGATGATCCAGCTGTTCACCGACGTTTCGCTCGGCCTGTTCGGCCGCACCCGCGGCGGACCTGCCAAGGTCGCGGTGTTTGCCTCGGGCATGATGGGAACGATCTCCGGCTCCGGCGTCGCCAATGTCGTCACCGTCGGCCAGTTCACGATTCCGCTGATGATCAAGTTCGGCTATCGCCGCGCCTTTGCCGCCGGCGTCGAGGCCACCGCCTCGATGGGCGGACAGATCATGCCGCCGGTGATGGGCGCGGTCGCCTTCATCATGGCGGAGACGCTCGGCGTGCAATATTCGGAGATCGTGAAAGCTGCGGTGATCCCGGCCATTCTCTATTTCGCCTCCGCGTTCTGGATGGTGCATCTGGAAGCCGGCAAGCACGGCCTCGTCGGCATGACGCGTTCGGAAATCCCGAACGCGTGGAAGGCGCTGGTGGCGCGCTGGTACCTGGTGTTGCCGCTGGCGGCGCTGGTCTACATGCTGTTTGAGGGTTTTACGCCGCTTTACGCCGGCAGCATTGGGCTTGCGCTGACGGTCGCCCTGATCCTCGGCGCCAGCATCACGCTCGGTCTCTCCCACACCGTGGTGCGTTACATCTTCTGGATCGGGCTGGCGCTGGTGGTGGCTGCGGTGTCGCGCACCGGCCTGGAGATCATGCCGATCGCATGCGTCGTCGGCGGGTTGGTCCTGATTGCCGCGATCACGCGCGGCGGCCGGGCAACGCTCGCCGCCTGCCGCGATTCACTCGCTGACAGTGCCAAATCGGCGCTCACTGTGGGCATGGCCTGCGCCATCGTCGGCACCATCATCGGCATGATGACGCAGACCGGCGTCGGCACCATCTTCGGCGGCTGGATCATCGGGCTCGGCGCCAAGAGCCTGTTTCTGGCGCTGGTTATGACCATGCTGCTGTCGATCCTGCTCGGTACCGGCATCCCGACGATCCCGACCTACATTATTACCGCAGCGCTTGCCGCGCCTGCGCTCGCCAAGCTTGGTGTGCCGCTGATCGCGAGCCACATGTTTGCGTTCTACTACGGCATCATGGCCGACCTCTCGCCGCCGGTGGCGCTGGCGGCGTTGGCGGCGGCGCCGATCGCGAAGGAGAACCCCGACAGGATCGGCTGGGAGGCGATGCGGATCGGTCTCGCGGGCTACGTTATTCCGTTCATCTTCGTCTACTCGCCGGCCCTGATGCTGCAGACGGGCGATCCCATGGCCGTCCAGCTCGGCTTCTACGGCGCGGTGGCGCTGGCGACGTTCAAGGCGCTGGTCGCGATCGGCCTGTTCGGCGTCGTCGCGATCGGCTTCCTGTTCACGCGGTTGACATGGCCAGAGATTGCCACTGCCTTGGTCGCAGCGCTCTGCCTGCTCGGCGAATTCGCGTTCAGCGACACCGTCGGCTTTGCGCTGGCGGCGGCTGTCGTGGTCTGGCAATGGCGGCAGCGTGCGCGCAACGCGGTGGCAGCGGCGTGAGCCTGTGCCTCGTTTCGGCCGGTGTCGTGAAGACGCTGTCAATCGCGGCATTCACCTTGATGTGGACCCATTCGGTCGAAAAGGTCGATTGGCAGGAAGATTGGCGGATTACGGGGGCAAGGCTGGAACTGGTGCAGGCGCGCGTCAAGGGCAGCGGCGCCGGCATGGAGCCGCCGCCGGAGGCGCGCCTGATCGATGGCTGGTTTCGATGGCAGCCCAAGCGCGCAGCCATGCCGGAAGTGGTGCTCGGCAATTCCGGGGCTGCCGGCGAATGGCGGCTGTGCCATGATGGCAATTGCAGGACATTGTCTGACATATTCGGTCATCCGGTCGGAACCGATTTGACAACCATGAAAGCTTGCAACAATCCGTAGCCCGGATGAGCGAAGCGACATCCGGGGAAGCTGCCGGACGAGAATCCCGGATCTCGCTTTGCTCATCCGGGCTACAAGAGAGAACATCTATTAGGGAGAAGAAGTCGATGGAACGGCTCAAGGGCAAGACGGCGATGGTGGTGGGCGCGGGCTCGATCGGTCCCGGCTGGGGCAATGGCAAGGCGACTGCTGTGATCTTTGCGCGCGAGGGCGCGCAGGTGTTCTGCGTCGACCGCAACGCTGCGGCAGCCAAGGAGACCGTGGACATCATCACCGGCGAGGGCGGCAAGGCCACCGCTTTCACCGCCGACGTTTCACGCGAAGCCGAGGTCGAGGCGATGGTGGCGGCGTGCCGCAAGGCCTATGGCCGCATCGACGTGCTCGACAACAATGTCGGCATCGCCGAAATGGGAAATGTCGTTGAGGTGAACGAGGCGAGCTGGGATCACGTCTTCGCGGTCAACCTCAAGAGCGCGTACTTCGCCATGAAGCACGTCATTCCCGTGATGCAGAAGCAGGGCGGCGGTTCGATCATCAACATCTCCTCGATCGCCTCGATCCGCCACCTCGGCATTTCCTACGTCACCTATGGCGCCTCGAAGGCGGCGATGAACCAGATGACGAAGACGACCGCCGTGCAGTTCGCGCGCGACCATGTCCGGGTGAACTGCATCCTGCCGGGCCTGATGAAGACGCCGATGGTCGCGCACTCGGCCGGGCTGGCAGCCAGCTATTCGGCCGGCGACGTCGAGGCGATGTGGCGGGCGCGCGATGCGCAGGTGCCGATGGGGCACATGGGCGACGCCTGGGACGTCGCCAATGCCGCGCTGTTTCTGGCGTCCGATGAATCGAAATACGTCACCGGGATCGAATTGATCGTCGACGGCGGGATTACGAGCAAGTCGGGCGCGTGACGCTCGATTGCCCCGCTATGCCTGTGCGCTCAATTCGGCGCGGTCCAGCTCTTCTTCTACTTGATGGAAGGCGTCATCGCCGATCTCCTCGAGATGACGCATCCTCAACAGCGCCTCTCGCGCCGCACCGACGGCGCGGCGGCGCAGCGGATCGGCCGGCAGCTCGCTGGTCGTGATGCCGATTTCGGGTTCGGTTTCGGCACGCAGCAGCACGGCGCGGTATTCGAGCCGCAGGATTTCGGCCTCCTCGGACGGATCGGATTCGATCGCCTCGAGCGCGGCGCGATAGGCGATGCAGCGGGCTTGAGCGGCCTCGCGCGCGACCGGATCGTCCTCCTCGAATTTCAGCGCGAGGATTATCGGCCGGAGCGTCAGGCCCTGGATCACGAGCGTCCCCAGCACCACGGCAAAGGCCGTCAGCAGGATGAGATCGCGATACGGGAAGCCCTCGGGCAACGCGAAGGCGGCTGCCAGCGTGACGATGCCGCGCATCCCGCACCAGGACACGATGATGCCGCGTTCCACCGTCGGTACCGCGGGAGACACATGCGCAGGAAGCAGGCCGTGCGCGTTCAAGGCGCGCAGCAAGGCGCCATATGGCATCACCCAGGCGATGCGGGCGAGGATCACGACGGCGAGGATCGCGGCGGCAAAGCTGCAATATTTGAACCGCACCTCGTCGTCGAGCCCGGACCAGATCGGATTGAGCTGCATGCCGATCAGAATGAACGCCAGCACGTTGAGCACGAACACGACGGTTTCCCACACTGCATAGGAGGCCACGCGCAGCCGCGCCGGGGTACGCTCGGGCGCGGTGCGGGCGATCGTGATCGCATAGGCGACGATGGTGAGAATGCCGGACAGCCCGATATGCTCGGCGACGATCCACACCATGAACGTGCCGGCGAATTGCGTGATGATTGCGCTCGGCGCCTCGGTGATGCGGCGCGTGATCTGCGTCCAGACCCGTGCGAACAGGAAGCCGGCAATGAGGCTTCCGAACAGCGCCAGCGCAACGGACGGCACGAACTCGCGCACCTTCATGTGCTCGGCGGCAACCAGGCCGACCGCGACGCGGTAGATCAGGAGTGCGCTGGCATCGTTGAGGAGGCTTTCGCCCTCAAGGATCTTCTGGATGCGGTAAGGCAGGTTGACCTGACGCAGGATCGCGGTGGCCGCCGCGGCGTCGGGCGGTGCCACGATGGCGCCAAGCGCGATCGCAACCGCCCATGGCATGTCCGGGCGAAGCCAGTGTGCGACGACAGCGACGGCGGCGGTCGTGACCCCAACCGCGACCAGCACCAGCGTCGATACCGGCAGCCAGTTGTTGCGAAGGTCGCGCAGCGAGGTATCGAAAGCCGCATCCAGCAGCACCGGCGCTACGAACAGCGCCAGCGCCAACTCAGGCTCCAGCGTCCACGATGGACCTGATGGCACGAAGGCCAGCAACATGCCGCCGATCGCGAGAAATGTCGGATAGGGCACCTTGAGCCGCCGCGCCAGCGCGGACAGCAGCACCGCGCCAAGCAGCAGCCCGATGATCCATTCGAATGCTAGCAAATTTGGAATTCCTGCCGGTCGAGATCGATGTCGCTATCAATCTAGCACCAAAACCGGCAGATCTTCCCGATTGAATAAAAGCCGATCCTGGCGCCGCCAGTCGCGCCAGTTTGCTACTGCGCCATCGCCAATATTCCGCCCGCGAAGGAATGCCAGAGCGGGGAGACACTGATCGGCCAGTTCAGAAGCTTGACGGCGATCAGCGCAATGCCGCCATAGACATATACCGGATGCGGCCGGCCGCGCGTGCACCAGTCGAAAATGATGGCGGCCACGAGCAAGAGATAGGCGACGAAAGCCGGCGGGATCGTCACCGGCACCGGCGGCGGGCCGACAGGCCCGGGAGGGGCCAGGAAGGTCAGAAACCAGCGCGCGACCGCGGCGTCCAGTAGCGAGATGCCGGCCAGCAGCATCAGCCGCTTGTGCGTCTCGGGCTTGCGGATGGCGGCAATGGCCAGCGTGAACACCACAGCGAAGAACAGAATTCCGCTTAGCGGAACAATCGCGAATGCGATTCCGTCATCGGTCAATCCCGCCGCGGCGGAGCGCTTCATCGCATTGACAGCCACCAGGACGCCGAAGATCGTCATCGCGGTCGCCAGCGATACGCCGATCATTCCGATGGCGCGGTGCCGGGCGACCCTGCCGGACGCGGCAAGCCAGCTCTGGAATGCGAAATAGAGCGACCAGGCGAAGAACAGCAGCCCGTGAAAATGGACGATCGGGGAAGCCGAAAACGAGCGATGGGCCAGCGGCAGCCAGTAGGTAGGCGCGAAGCCAAGAAAGGCGACGGCCGTGCACGCCAGCGCCATGTAAAAATAAAAGTAACCTGATTGGGATTGCGCAATGGCGCGCGGCGGATTGAAGTCGGTCAATGTGGTCATGGTTGTTGAGTCTGTGAGACCTGCAAAAGGTTCAAGACAAATTTCGTGACCAAACATATCCGTTCGCGTGCGGACGACGGTGTTTTCGCGTATGTCACGTTTCGGCCAGAATCTGTCCCCGTACGAAAACGGATGCGCGCACGCGCCCGTTGTCGAAAAAGCCGGTGGCTTGCTAGGATCACGCGCTAATCCAAAACTTCCCGGACACAAGGCTTCCCGGATCGATTGATGCGATTCTATTCCGACATCCGCAGGCTGGTCGCGGCTTCCTTGCTATGGATCGCGTTTGCGCAGGGCGTATCGGCGACCGGCGTCGAACCGGCCAAGGATTTGCGCGTCGATCCCGCGCTCTGCCTGGCCGCCGCCCTCGCGCGTGACGACGACAAGACGGTCGCGGCCTGTGGCGCGCTGATTGACAACGCAAAGACGGAAAAGGCCGACCGCATCAAGGCGCTGATCGCGCGTGGCGCCGCCTATGAGCGCAAGGACATGGCCGAGCGTGCCATCACCGACTATGACGGCGTGCTGCGGCTCGATCCCTCACTCGCCGATATCCACAACACGCGCGGCGAACTCTGGCGCAAGAAGGGCGACCTGCCGAAGGCGGTGGCCGATTTCGCCGCGGCGATCAAGCTGAACCCGGACCACGTTGCGGCCAGAGCCAACCACAGGTCCATGGCGCAGGAGCTGGAGCGGTTGGGCGCGCTGAAGGCGGTCGCCGGCAAGCCGAGCTTCAATTGCGCCACCGCCCGCCGCAAGGTGGAGAAAGCGATCTGCGCCAATCCCGAACTCGCCGATCTCGATCGCGAGGTCCAAGGGTCGTATGACAGGGCGGCCGCTGAGAAGATGACCCCACAGCAGGCGCGCAAGCTGCGGCGCGAACAGGAGGGGTACATCGCCCGCCGCAATGCAGAATACGGCCGGCCCGGCTACGATCTGAAAAAGGCGATGCGCGACCGCCTGCAACAGATCAATGGAATCGACGGGTATTAGAACAGCGGGCGGGAGCCGGGCGGTAGACGCCACCGGCCTTCGAACCTTGGGAAGATCGGCGGCGACCAAGTGATCGGGCGCGGCCTGACCGCGCGTACTTCAGTCATGTTGAAGAGCCTATCATGCGATCATTTGTTTCGCCATTTGCCGCAAGCGCGGCGTTAACCATTGCAATCCTGACTTCATTCGGCGCCTCCGCTCAGCCGGCCGCCGAATTGCCGGTCGTCTGCGCGGCGCTTTCGGCCGCCGAGCCCACGAAGCTGATCGAGGTTTGCACCGCGCTGATCGACAATCCGGCGACGCCGGAGGGTGACCGGCTCGACGCCACGATTACCCGTGCCGCCGCATTGCATAACAGCGGCCAGACTGGCAAGGCCCTGGCCGAAATCGATACCGTCATATCCAGGGATCCCAACCGTGCCCGCGCCTTCCGCGCCCGCGGCGAAATCCTTCGCCAGACCGGCAACATGGAGGCCGCCTTCGAGGCGTTGAACCAGGCCATCCGGCTCGAGCCTGATAATGCCAATGGTTACGCAAACCGCGGCAATGCCTTCAACAACGCCAAGAAATTCGACCGCGCCATCGAGGACTATAACGAGGCGCTGCGGCTGAAGCCGGATTTCGCGCAGGCGTTTTCCGACCGCGGCGCCGCCTGGTACTTCAAGGGCGAGTATCAGAAGGCGATCACCGATTACGATGAAGCCCTCCGTCTCGAGCCGCACCGCGCGCGCACCTACAGCAACCGTTCCGCGGCGTACCGCAAGCTGGGCCGCACGGAACGGGCGATCGAGGACGTTACCACGGCGATCCGGATCGATCCGACGCAGCCGGAATTCTTCGACAATCGCGGCCTCGACCTTGCCGGCAATGGCGACTACGCGCGCGCGATCGCTGACTATGACGAAGCGATCAAGATCCGCCCCGAGGCGAAATTCCTGACCAACCGCGGCGACGCCTATCAGGCGATGAAGGATTACGATCGTGCCATCGCGGACTACGACGCTGCGTTGAAACTCGATCCAAAATTCCCTCGCGCCTACAACAACCGCGGCGCGGCCTGGGTCAAGAAGGGCGACCGCGGCCGTGCGCTGCGGGATTATGCGGAAGCGGTCCGTCTCAATCCTTCCGACACCACCGCCGCCGCCAATCACAAGGAGATCGCGCAGGAAATCGAACGGCTGGGCTCGCTTTCGTACCAGAAGAATCTGCCGAGCTTCAATTGCGCCACCGCGAAGCGCCAGGTCGAAAAGGCGATCTGCGCCGACCCGGGCCTCGCCCAGCTCGACCGCAACATCAACGACGCATTTCTGCGGGTGATCGCGAGTGCGGAATCCGACAGCCATCGCGCGGCGCTGGCGCTGACCCGGCAGCAGCGCGGCTTCATCGAAAAGCGAAACGCCTCATTCGGCAAGCGCGGTTATGACCTCCGTCAGGCGATGGAGGACCGGCTGGAGAAGCTCAATACGATTGCCCGGCAGTAGATTTACCCTTCGAGCGAGTCTGTTCCGGCTTGATCTCCCACCGCTTCCCGTGACAATGCGTTCAAGAAATGCGGCCTGAATTTGATCCTGGTCAATGGCAAGGTGCCCGGCGCCCGCCCATGTCAGGGTCTTCCAGAGCTGCCCCAAGAACGCGTCGACCGGGAGTGCGCCATGAACATCCACGAGAAAAGCCGCTACCATGAGGTCCATGCGCGCTCGCTCAGCGACCCCGAGGGCTTTTGGGCGGAGGCGGCGCGCGAGATCGACTGGATCGAGCCGGCCAAAAAGATATTCGATGCCTCGATGGGCGCGTATGGCTGCTGGTTCGCCGGCGCCGTGGTCAACACCTGCTACAACGCGCTTGACCGCCATGTCGCGAACGGCCGCGCCGATCAGGTCGCGTTGATCCACGATTCGCCGCTCACCAACGCCATCTCGAAATTCACCTATGCCGAGATGCTCAAGGAGGTGCAGACGCTCGCCGCCGTGATGGCCGATTTCGGCGTTGCCAAGGGCGACCGCGTCATCCTCTATATGCCGCTGGTGCCGGAAGCGGTGTTTGCGATGCTGGCCTGCGCGCGGATCGGTGCGGTGCATTCGGTGGTGTTCGGCGGTTTTGCCGCGAAGGAGCTCGCAACCCGCATCGAGGACGCCAAGCCGAAACTGATTTTCTCGGCGAGCTGCGGCATCGAGCCCGGCCGCATCGTGCAGTACAAGCCACTGCTCGACGAGGCGATCTCGCTTTCAAGCGTCAAGCCCGAGAGCTGCATCATCCTGCAGCGGCCACAGCAGACTTGTGAGCTTTCGGCCGGCCGCGATCACGACTGGGCAACGCTGCGCGGCGCCGCGCTCGCTGCCGGCAAGGCGGCGCCGTGCACGCCGGTGCTGGCGACCGATCCGCTCTACATTCTCTACACGTCCGGCACCACGGGAATCCCGAAGGGCGTTGTGCGCGACAATGGCGGGCATCTGGTCGCGCTGAAATGGTCGATGTTCAATCTCTACGGCGTCAAGCCCGGCGAGGTCTGGTGGTGCGGCTCCGATATCGGCTGGGTGGTGGGCCACAGCTACATCGTCTACGGGCCGCTGATTCATGGCGCCACCTCCATCATGTACGAGGGCAAGCCGGTCGGCACGCCGGACGCCGGCGCGTTCTGGCGTGTGATCTCTGAACACAAGGCGGTGGCGCTGTTCACCGCGCCGACTGCCTTCCGCGCCATCCGCAAGGAGGACCCGGACGGCGCGTTCATCCGCAAATACGATCTGTCGAAATTCCGTACCCTGTTCCTGGCCGGCGAGCGCGCCGATCCGCCGACGGTGGAATGGGCGGAAGCGCAATTGAAGGTGCCTGTCATCGATCACTGGTGGCAGACCGAAACCGGCTGGTGCATCGCCGGCAATCCGGTGGGGCTGGGCATGCTGCCGGTCAAGCACGGCTCGCCGACGGTGCCGATGCCGGGCTATCAGGTCGACGTAGTAGATGAGGCATCCAGGCCCGTACCGGCGGGCACCATGGGTTCGATCGTGATCAAGCTGCCGATGCCGCCCGGCTGCCTGCCGACGCTGTGGCAGCAGGAGGAGCGCTTCAAGGAAGCTTACCTCACGGAGTTCCCCGGCTACTACAAGACCTCGGACGCCGGCTACAAGGATGACGACGGCTATGTCTGGGTGATGGGCCGCACCGACGACATCATCAATGTTGCCGGCCACCGGCTCTCCACCGGCGGCATGGAGGAAATCCTGGCTTCGCATCCCGACGTCGCCGAATGTGCGGTGCTCGGCATCAAGGACGCGATCAAGGGCGAAGTGCCCTGCGGCTTCCTGGTGCTGAAGGCCGGCGTGACCCGCGCGCCGATCGAGATCGAAAAGGAGATCGTGGCGCTGGTGCGCGACAAGCTCGGCCCGGTCGCGGCGTTCAAGCTTGCGATTACCGTCGGCCGGCTGCCGAAGACGCGCTCGGGAAAAATCCTGCGCGGAACCATCAAGAAGATCGCCGACGGCGAGAGCTGGAGCATGCCCGCCACCATCGAGGACCCCAAGGTGCTCGACGAAATCGGCGACGCGCTGAAGGGCAGGGTATAGGGTTTCGGGGTTAAGCCAATCGCCGGCCTCTTCGGCCGGAAAAATCCCGGCCGCGTGGCAAGCGGCCGGGATCTTTATTGCAGAAACGTTCGATCAGTAGGCGCAGACGTTCACGGTGCGCAGGCGCATGCCGCGGCGGGTTTCGACCCAGCGCTGTTGCAGGCAGCCGTTCAAACCGGTGTCGACATAGACGCCGCCGAAGCCGACGCCGATGGCGGGACCCCAGCCATGACCCCAGTGATGATGGCCGTGGTAAAAGCCGCCGGCGGAAGCGGGCGCTGCGGCGGCAATGGTGAGCGAGGCGGCGGCGATCAGTCCGAGAGTCATCTTGCGAAACATTGTAAATATTCTCCATTGATTGGCGCGAGGCCGTTGTTGCGTCCCTGCCCATCAGTCGGAGCGGGGGCGCCGTGCGTTCACGCGCGTCGGGGAGAATCGTGTTTCAGGAATGTTTCGTGGGGCGCGATCTGCGGATATCCTTTCGATCCTGATAACCATCCTGCGCCGTCTGGTAGCGTGCGGCCATGGCCTGGGTGAGTTCGGCCATCCTGTCGCGCAACTCGGCCGGCGCCAGCACCTCCGCCTCCGCGCCGAGACGCAGCAGTTCGGCCGCCGCATGCCATACCGTTTTTCCGATCGGCACTACTGCGATCCGCCAGCCGGCGGCATCCGCGGTCTCCTCGATGCGGGTGCGCGTTCTCACGTAAGGCTGACTTAAGGCGTTGAGCAGTTTTATGCCAAACGGCGACAGCCGCACGGTGGCGTAGTTCGGATGCATCTCGGCTTCGAGCCGGATCGTTGCGGCTTGCCAATAGGCGGCGAGATCGAAATCGGCGGGCCGGGCGAAGCGCTCGTCCAGAACGTTGCAGTCGAGAACCCGCGCCACACGATAGGTGCGCACGCTGCCATCGACGTGTCCTGCGAGATACCAGCTGCCGCCTTTCAGCACGAGACCGAGCGGTGCGACGCAACGGCGTTTCTCGGCCCTCCAGCTTTGGTAGCGGATTTCGATCAGGCTCTCGCGCAGCAGCGCGCCGGCAATGGCGCGCAGATGCTTCGGCTGCTCGGTTTCGCCGAACCAGCTTGGGGCATCGAGATGAAAGCGTTCCAGCATCCGGCCGGCGTTCGGGCGCAGATTGGCCGGCAGTGCCGCCATCAGCTTGGTCTGCGCCGTCAGCATCGCAGCGTCGAGGCCAAGCGCGGCTGCAGGCCCCGGCAGTCCTGTCATGAACAGCGCCTCGGCCTCCGGTTGTGACAGTCCGTTCAGCCGCACGCGATAGCCGTCGAGCAGGCGATAGCCGCCTTCCGCGCCGCGCTCGGCATAGACGGGAATGCCGGCCGCCGCGAGCGCATCGATGTCGCGATAGATGGTGCGCACCGAAACCTCGCAACCGTCGGCGAGTTCAGGCGCGGTGACCTGTCCCCGCGCCTGCAGGGTGGTGAGGATCGAAAGCAGCCGGCTCGCGCGCATGGTCCCTTAAACCATACCTGACACAGGATGTCAGGTATGGTCGGGCATACAAGGTCCGTTGCCCGCGAGGCCCAATGGAGACTGCCAATGACCAGCAGGGACCGCATCACGCTTTATTATTCGCCGCAGACCCGCGCGACGGGCACGCGGGTGCTGCTGGAGGAACTGGGGGCCCCCTATGATCTCCATGTCCTGAACATGAAGGCGGGCGAGCAGCGCCAGCCGGCCTATCTCGCCATCAACCCGCTGGGCAAGGTGCCGGTGATTCGCCATGGCGAGGCGTTGGTGACCGAGCAGGTGGCCATCTACATCTATCTCGCCGACCTGTTTCCGGCAGCCGGCCTGACACCCGCGCTCGACGATCCCTGCCGAGGCCCGTATCTGCGCTGGATCGCCTATTATGGTTCGTCCTTCGAGCCTGCCTTGATCGATAAATTCATGAAGCGCGAGCCGGCGCCGCCAACGCAATCGCCATATTCCGATTACGAGACCATGCTTGGCGCATTGGAGGCGCAGCTATCCAGGGGGCCTTATCTGCTTGGGGACCGCATGACGGCAGCCGACATTCTCTGGGGCGTGGCGTTCAGTTGGACGATGATGTTCGGCCTCGTGCCGCGAAAGGACGTATTTGCGGCCTATGCCGAGCGCATCACGTCGCGGCCGGCCTTCCAGCGGATCACCGCTGCCGATGCCGACATGGCGGCCCAGCACGCCGCGGCCTGCGGCGGGTAAGCGGTCACGAGCGTAGGATTCCTGGATGGCAAAGACAGTTCACACGACCAACTGCTTCGATACCTTCATCCAGGTCGCGGAGGATTGCCCTGCGCGTACCGGCGAGGAGCCGCCGCTGCGCGCCGGGAGTCCGACGGTAGCGGGCCTGCAATACAGGATGATTGCGGAAGCGCCCTACACGTACACGTCGGACGACGTCATATTCGCGACCTCCGCCCGCGGCCGGCAGCTCGATGCGAAGGCGACGAAGAAGGCGCGAAGTCTTGCCCGCGACGAATTCTTCTCCAGGGGGCAGGCGTGTCTGCGAGCATCGGGGCTCGGCAAGCGTTTCGGCTGGGGTGTGCATGCCGATGCCGAGGGGCGCGTCGCGATCTATGCGGTCGACAGCAAGCGCTACCAGGCGCTTGCGCGGGATCCCGATATCAAGCAGGTGCGGGCGATGCGGACGAAGCGAGCCTGAGCTTTCCGGGCCTTTTTAGAATTTCGGCGGGCGCTTCTCGGCAAACGCCTTGATGCCTTCCTTGATCTCGGCGCTGCGCATGCTCTCGCGGTGGCGGAGGTCGGCGCCTTCTTCATCGAAATTGCCGCGGGCGAATTCGTTGATGGCACGCTTCATGCCGCGCATCGCCAGCGGCGCGTTGCCGGCCAGGATGTTGGCGAGCCGGTCGACTTCCTCGTCGAGCGCTTCCTCCGGCACCATGGCGGTGAGGTAGCCGATCCGCAGCATTTCGGGCGCCGTGATTTTCTGCGCGGTGAGAAACAGCATTTTTGCGTTGTCGACGCCGAGCCGCGACACGTAGCGGGCGATGCCGCTCTTGTAATAGTGCAGGCCGAGGCGGGCCGCCGGCATGAACATTTCAGCCGTGTCGACGCCAATGCGGAAGTCGCAGGCCAGCGCCAGATCGGTCGAGCCCCCATAGACGCCGCCATTGAGCCGGCAGATCGTCGGCACGCCAAGGTCCTCCAGCCGGTCGACCACCGCTTCGAACGCCGATCCCGCGCTCGGTTGCGCCGTCGCGCTGGTGGCGCGGTCCGCCACCGAATTGAGATCGTAGCCGGCGCTGAAGGCGCGGCCGGTGCCGGTCAGCACCAGCACACGGATCGCGGGATCGGCCTCGATCCGGTCGAACAGCTTGACGAGATCGCCGAGATCCTCGCTCTGCAGCCGGTTCAGATGTTTCGGCCGGTTGAGGCGGATGGTGGCGCGCGCCCCCGTGATTTCAAGTACCGGCGCGCTCGCTGTGTCGGACATTATTTTCTCCATTGTTAGCCGTCATTGCGAGCGAAGCGAAGCAATCCATCTTGCCGCGCAAGGAAAGAATGGATTGCTTCGTCGCTTCGCTCCTCGCAATGACGGCTTGCGGTTTTGGTTACTTGTTCTCTTGCGCGCGCCGCTTGGCTTCGGCGTCGATGGTTTCGGCCAGATCGGGATGCCGCGCCATCAGCAGGCGAAAATCCACGAGATCGAGCACCAAGAGCCGCGTCACTTTGGTGGTCGTGACATTGGCGCCGCGCACATTGTTGCCGAGCAGGGCCATCTCGCCGAAGAACGCACCCTCGCCGAGCGCCACTTTCTTGCCGGGCAATTCGACCTCGGCCTCGCCGGCGGCGATGAAATACATGCAGTCGCCCTGCTGGCCCTTGCGGATGATCATGGTGCGCGCCGGCAGGTCCATCGTTCGCAGCATGTGGGTGACGTCGGCAATCGCGGCCGGGCCGAGGGTGGCGAAGAACGGCACCTTGCTGACGGTCTCCCACGTTTTCAGGAAATTGTCGCGGCGGGTCTCGGCGGCAAAGCCGGTCGCCAGAATACCGGTCCAGAGCCCGAACACGCCGACACCGCAGATCATGACCAGCGCCGCAACCATGCGGCCGAGCGGCGTGATCGGCACCACGTCGCCATAGCCGGTCGTGGTCAGCGTCACCACCGCCCACCACAGCGCCGCCGGCACGCTGCCGAAGGTCGCTGGCTGCACGTCGCGCTCCAGGAAATATTCCGCGACCGACGCCAAAAACACCACCATCAGGAAGATCACGAGCACGCTGAGCAGCGGTCCTGATTCCAGCACCAGCACGCGCCGCAGCTGCCGCAGCCCCGGGATGCCCGGAACGACCTTGAGCACCCAGAGGATACTGAGCAGCCACGCCGTCCTGGGCTCGATGCCCGAGAGCAGCGCGACCGGCACCGCAAGGGCGCCGATCGCGTCGACGACCCCGCTGCTGGACAGTGCGTAGAGCGATAGCCGCCCTTGCCGCGCCATGTGGCGCAGCCGCACCAGCCATTCGAACACGAAATAGACGAGGCACGTCCACAGCACCGCGTCGACCCAACGGTGTGCCGCCTCGTAGGCGGGGGCCGCGGTGAGCACCACCATCGCAGCGACGCCGGCCGCCACAGCGGCATAGGCCGCCTTGGTCATGTTGCGGCCGGCCGTCTTGGCGGTGAACTGAGCCAGTGCCGAGAGGACGAGCCGCTTGGACATCGGATGAGGAGGGGCCTGATGGGTGCAATAAAATCTGGATTACGGTCGAGCCGCGGCGTGACCGATGCCCGCAAAGTGCCTGCCTGCGGGGAGGCCGTCAACGACGGCCTTCACACGGCGCACGCGTCCCCTGGCAGCCGGCCCGGCCGCGGCCGGGCACCGGGTTGAGGCTGAATTTTACCGGGGAATGGTGAGAATCCCGACAAATCGTCGTTCTTTCCTCGTATATCAAAATGGCACCGCGGATATTACGATAGCGGGCGCTGCAACAGAATCGTGAAAACGCACACGTTTAGATATTGGTTGGCTTCCAATGGATACGTCTCATCTGGCAGAGCACGCCGGAACGGCCGGCGCACTGTTTGCATCGATCTTTGTGGTCGCCACCACCACGATGCGGACCATGATCCCTTTGCGGGTCTTCGGCATCCTCGCCAATGTCGTGTTGATCGTGACCGCGATTCCGACCCATAATTTCCTGGTAATGGGGGTTCAGGCGGTCATGCTGCTGGTCAATTCCTATCGCCTGCACCAGATGCTGCAACTGGTGCGCGACGTGAAGAAATCCGTCAACAGCGACCTCTCGATGGAATGGCTGAAGCCGTTCATGACGGAGCGTCAATGCGCGGCCGGCGAGATCCTGTTCTACAAGGACGAAAAAGCCGAGGACATGCTCTATATCGTCAGCGGCAAGTTCAGGCTGGTCGAGTCGGGCATCGTGCTGCCGGTTGGCGCCATCGTCGGCGAACTCGGCATGCTGTCGCCGTCGAACATGCGAACCCAGACGCTGGAATGCGTGGAAGCCGGCCTCGTCCTGAGCGTCAGCTACAGCAAGGTCGAGGAGCTCTACGTGCAGAACCCGGCTTTCGGCTTCTATTTCCTTCGCCTGTCCAGCGCCCGGCTGTTTCAGAATCTCGAGACGCTGCAGCAGCAGTTGAACCAGCAAACGGCGTCCGCCGCGGCGCCGAAGCCCGCATAGAGGCCGGAGCCCAAGGGAGTGTCAGACCGCGGTATCCTGTCGTCGGTGCGTTATCTGTTCGCGGATTTCATCGGCGAGGATGACGCCACGCCGCCATTCCTGCCCGAAGGGCTGCCGGAACAGGTCATGGCGGCGGCGAGCGACGCCATCCATCTCCTGATCGACTACCAGGGAGCCAGCTACGCCGAACTTTACGTCCACCGGCTGCGGCGGTTCGTCGGCAAGCAAGGCGTCGATGACGCCATGCTGACCGAAATTGCGCGGCTGATGGCGGCGCGCATGGCCTATGAAGATCCGATCCGGATCGCGCAACTGAAGCTTGCCGAACTGGATCCGGCGTCCGGCAATCCTGCCAGGCCCGCCGTCGATATCAGGAAGTTCACGCTCGAGGAATTGATCGGCGCGCTTCCCGCCGTCATCGCCGAGTATGTGCTCTATGCACTCGATTGGGTAGGCTGGACGAACAAGCGCGTCTCCATCCGCTTCAGCACGGCCAGCCGGTTCGGCATCCGCCGCCTCAAGATCGAGGCGGGACTGCGGCGATGGCGGTTGCTTTCGCTGCGTTACGCCAAGGAGCGGGTCTGGGTCGAACGCTGGCTGCACATGATCGATCGCAGCCTGGCCAAGCAGCCTCAGGCCGCGCCGGCGATCGTGCAGACCGCGACCATGATCGGGGGATATGGCGATGTCTATCGTCAGGGCCTGGCGGACTGGAATGCGATCATCGACGGCCTGGTCAAGCCGACCTTCGATGGCGTGCTGGCGCTGCCCGATCTCGGAAACGCGGTGACCGAAGCGCGCGCCACCGCGCTGCCCGACCCGCGGCAGTCCGCGCTCAAGCGCAAGATCGCCGAAATCCGGGCGCGGGCGGCTGCAAGCTCGTATGTAACCTGATTTTAAGCGCTCTGCGCGGTCTTCACCGCCACCACTTTGTCATCCTGGGGCGGCGGGTGCCGCTTGAGATGTTCGCGGCGCAGGCCGATCTCGTCGCGGACGAATTCATAGCCGAGCTTGAAGGTGTCCAGCCCGTCGCTGGAGATGGTGCCGTCGCGCAAGCCTATCACTACGCCGCGCAGGATCATTTCGAGTTCGTCCTGAAGTTCGTCGAGGGCGTCGAGGCTCGTGGCGTATTCCATGCGCTCGCCGATATCGAGAATGGCGGTTGCGAGCTGGCTGGCCTTCTCCGGCGCGATCCGGGTGACCTTGGTGTAGATGGCGGCAAAGATTGTGCCGATGATACTGAGCGCCGCCAGGGCGACATACATCAGGTCACTGTAGCGCTCGATAAAGGACTTGATTTCGTCGTTGATGTATTCGGCGGCGCCGGGATGCGCCACGATGAAGGCATCCTTGTCGGTTGCTGCGGGCTCGATCTTGGACGCGAAGCCGTCGGTGAGCGAGAGCTCGGCCTTGTTCTCGTAGATGATCCGCGCCAGGTCGCTCACGGTCGTGGTCGAAAGCTTGGATTGGGCGACCAATAGCCATTCGAGCCCGATCGTGTCGACGTCTTCCGCGGGCACGGCGGGGGAGGCGGACAGCATTCCGGTCGCCACCGTTTCCTCTGATATCGCCGGGTATTTCCTGGCGATCGCTTTCGCCGAATCGATCGCATTCAGGGTGAAGCCGCCGCGTCTGGTATATTGCTCGTAGCTCTTGTCCTTCACGATCTGCGAAGCGTGCGCGATCTTGACCACGGCGCCGAAGCCTGCTGCGAACAGCTGGTCGAAGGTCGCGCCCGGCGGCGCCATCTGGACCCGCGCGCCCGCATCCGGGGTGTCCGAGAGCTCGAGAATATTGCGCATTAGCGCGCCGCCGCTCTCGCCGTCCGCGATGACCGCGATCTTCTTTTTCTTCAGCTCGGCGATGGTTTTGATTTTCTTGCCGGTGGGGCTGATCAGCAGAAGCAGGTCGTGTTCGAGGATCGCAACTGCGCGGGCGCGGGGCGGTATCCTGGCGTCGGTGCGCAATATCGCAAGGTTGGCTTCCTTGCGGTCGAACTGCGACAATGCCTTGGCGTTGTCGCCGTTGGGCACGATCTTGAGCCGCAGCCGCGA
Organism: Bradyrhizobium sp. AUGA SZCCT0283; assembly: GCF_018130385.1. Classification (GTDB taxonomy): domain Bacteria; phylum Pseudomonadota; class Alphaproteobacteria; order Rhizobiales; family Xanthobacteraceae; genus Bradyrhizobium. Next base: position 54,345 of record NZ_JAFCLU010000008.1, read on the forward strand.
GGAATTATTCTTCAGCACCGTCGCCAGCCGGGCGGCGAAGCGCGCCTCGGGGCCATTGGCCTCGCCGACGGCAAACACCAGCGTCTCCGAATTGCGCAGCCAGGTCCGGCCACCCCACACCGCGGCGGCGGTCAGGATCAGGGTCAGGATGGAAAACAGCAGGATCTGGGTCCGGTTGCTCTTGACGACCCGCAACCGGCGACGCGGCATTTCCGGAGGCGGCGTTGGGGCTTCAGCACTCATGGCTCGTACCCGGGGTCAGGGACGTGTCGCCGCCGAGCAGGCCGCAGGCCGTCCGAATGAATTCGTAAATGCCTAGAAAAGAACGATAATTTTGCCCGCCGGCCGATGATAGCCCGCTCCTATGGGATTGCAAAGCGCGCCCGCCGGTAACCTTACCTTGCGGGCTACGCCGCGCGCCGTTGCCGCAATATCGCAGTTCCGCCACACCGTACGATTTTCAGACTACCCACAGGTGCATTCCGGCGCGGGAGGTGTCATAAATAAAGGCAACGTTCGAATAGTCCGGGTTTGACAAGAACATTGTGCTGACAGCCTAGGTCCCGGTTTTTCGCCACCTCTCTAGTCCCAGCAAAGGGCGTCAGCTTTGTTGTTTCCTTCGATGTCGTCCGCGGTCCCGGTAGGTGCGCTGATAGGATGGATGCTGCTTCTCACCGTGAAGCACGTCATTGCCGACTTCATGCTGCAAAATTCCTGGATGGCGATCGGCAAGGATCAAAAGACCGGCTGGGCCTTGCCGCTGTTGGCGCATTGCCTCGTGCACCTCGCGGTATCGATGGCGCTGATCCTGATCGTCGCGCCGCGATTCTGGTTCGTCGCCTTCATCGACTTCGCCATTCACATCACCGTCGACCGCATCAAGGGGATCATCGCTTCCCGGTTCGGCGTGACGCTGGAGAACGAGCATCCGTGGTTCTGGACGCTGATCGGCGTCGATCAGGCGCTGCACCATCTCACCGGTTTCGGCCTGTCGATCTTCATGGCGGCGAACTGATCCCGCACGCCGCGGCATCGGCCTCACGGTTTCAATCCTGCTCCGGCATCGGAAGCCGCGCATCCGCGCCGGTGCGAATCATGTCCCGATTCCAATTCAGGCGTGGCTGGCAAGTCCCCCCGGAACACTACTGATGCGCGTGGTTAACCTTTCATTAGAGTATTGCACTGCATCTTCCGCAAAGGGAGAACCCGCAATGTTTTCAAGCCGCGACGCCTTCGAGAACGATTTCTGTCCGGTCCGCGACGAGTTGCTCGGCGCGATGTATCGCGCCAACGCCAACGGCCTGCCGCTGCTGGTGGAGAGCGTTTCGTCCGAGGTCCGCGCCATGCTGGCGCTATTCTGCTACCGCCGCAGCCACCTCCACGCGCTGGCCGTTGCCATCGCGGCGAGTTGTACCGAACGCGAGCTGGTCCATCTCGGCGGCCGGGTCGGTTCCACGCTTTATGCGCTGTCGCGCGAGCCCGCCGCGCGTTCCGCCTCGTCGTCCTCCCACGGCGGCCGCAAGCCGATCACACTTTCGACCAAGCCGCTCTCGACCTTCAAGCCGATCGAGGACGAGATCGACGACGAAGATTTTGCCGAAGCGGTGACGGCGTAACACAGCTATCGTAGCCCGGGTGAAGCGCAGCGTAGCCCGGGGGGTCTCGTAACCGGCCAAAGCGGTCCCGGATTGCGCTTCGCTTCATCCAGGCTACTGCCCCGCGCGAAACGTCACACCAGCACCGGCATTCCGTGCCGCTTTCGCGCCATCGCGCATTCGACATCGCCGGGCATGCAGGTACGGCACACCTCGGGCCGCACCGCATAGATCAGGCACGCCGTCGCCTCGCCGACCTTGCCTGACAGCGCCGAACAGCGGTCGCCGTCGCAGCGCATTCCCGACAGTCTTTCGTTGACGAATTTTTCCGGGATCAGGTCGAGCGCCGCATCGTCCTCGATGGTGAAACGCGGCCAGTTCTGCGAGTAGCTGCAGCAGGCGCCGCAGGCCTGGCACGGGCTTTCGTTATCGGCGGCGGTTCCTTGCATACCTCGCGTTTAGCCCGGAATGACGGCCGCGGCCAGCTATCCGTGTCAGGTATCCGTCAGGTGTCCCCTTCAGGTATCTTTGGGCGCTTCCCAGACCAGGCTGCGCCGCCATTTCGCCCGCAGGATGTCGCGCCGTTCCGGATATTTTTCGTCGTGATAGACCGCGTCGACGACGCGGTCGGTGCGGAAACTGCGGAAATCCTTGCGCAGTTCGCACCACGCCGCGAGTATCCGCACCGCCTCGTGATAGCCGACAGCGATCGGCCAGATCGTGCGCTGGCTGTCGCGGCCGTGCTCATCGCGATAGTTCAGCGTGATTTTCTTGCCCTCGTGGATTTGCGTCCGTGTCCGCACCATGTCGATACGGTCGGGCTCCCGGTTCCATGCCGATCGGGCGCGGCTGGCAGGCTCCAGCACGAATGGCCGCAGGCGTTCCGGCACGGTCTCCGCGACTTTTGCCATCAGGTCCTGCGCTGCGCGTGCCAGCGCGGGATCGGCGTGGCCGACCACCCATTGCGCGCCAAGCACGCAGGCCTCGATCTCATCAGGCGTGAGCATCAACGGCGGCAGGTCGAATCCTTTTTCCAGGATGTAGCCTACGCCGGCTTCGCCGCGGATCGGCACCCGCTGTTCGATCAGGGTCGTTATATCGCGGTAGATGGTTCGCTTGGAGGTCTCCAGTTCGGCCGCAATCGCATCCGCCGTCATGGGCTTGCGGGTGCGCCGAAGCACCTGAATGATCTGGAACAGCCGATCGGCCCGTCGCATGGCTCGTTCTCTTTTCTAAAAGCACCTGCCCGATGCTGACAGCATGTTGGCAGCAGGGGGTGGGTATATCGGGACAACACCTCAAGTGAAGGGAATTTGTCCATGACGATTTTCAGCGAATTCGGCTTCCGGGGAAGCCGCGGACCTCTCCTGAATGCCCAGGGATTTGCGTTGGAACAGCTGGTTTCCATCCATTGCGTCACCACCGATCTGCGCTGGGCGATGGTTGAGCTGGCGTGGCGTTCATTCACAGCAATGTGCGCCTTTGCGCAAGGGCAGCTTGTCTCGTGGGCGCGCAGGGCCCGTACGCCGCGGTCCGAAGAGGGCCGCGGCCGGCATTGCTGCTGCTGACACCATGGTGGCAGCAGGGGGGCGCTAGCCTCGGGCACGTTTAAGAAGATCGGAGACCAGCATGATTACCCTTTATGGCTTCGGCGCCGGTTTCGGCCTGCCGGAGATCAGCCCTTTTGTGACCAAAACCGAGGTCCAGCTGAAGATGGCCGGTCTTGCCTATCGCAAGGAGAGGGCAAAGCCACCGGCCTCGCCGAAGGGGCAGTTGCCCTATATCGTCGATGAGGCCGAGACGATCGCCGATTCAACCTTCATTCGCGCGCATCTGGAAGCCAAATACGGTTTCGATTTCGATGCCCCGCTCAGCCTGCAGGCGCGTGCGCAGGCCTGGGCCTTCGAGCGGATGATCGAGCACCATGTCTATTGGGCGCTGGTCGGCGCGCGCTGGGTCGATGGCGACAATTTTGCCAAGGGCCCCGCGCATTTCTTCGACAGCGCGCCATTGCACTTGCGCGAAAAACTCCGCGAGGACGCGCAGTTCCGCGTCGCCGAGAATTACCTCCTCAGCGGCCTCGGCCGCCATGCGCCCGAAGAGGATATCGATCTTGCCGTTCGCTCGCTGTTTGCGTTGTCGGTGCAGCTTGGCGACAAGGCCTTTCTGATGGGCGAAACGCCATGCGGCATGGACGCCACCGCCTTCGGCGCGCTCGCCGGAATTTTGACGCCGTTCTTCGAATCGGCGCTGCGGCAGCGGACGGAGCAATTCGCCAACCTCACCGCCTATGTCGACCGGATGATGCTGCTGTATTATCCGGAATTCGCCTGGGCGCCGGTGCAGCAAGCTGCGTGATCATGGCGTAGCCGACGCGGACTGGCCCTGCAATGCGACCAGTTCCGCTTCGAGTTCGGCGATGCGGGCGTCGCGCACTGCGAGAGCTTGGGCAACATCCGCAGCATCGAACTTCTGCGGGATATGTTGCGGGCAGTTGGTGTCCCACGCCGAGATCTTGAACAGGATGACCTGCTCGGGCCGCGCCTTGTAGCCTTGCGGCATCAGCGATTTCGTCAGAGCGGGATCGTCTTCCACCACGCGCGCCTCGCCCCAGATCTTCACGCGGCGGCGGTGTGCATAGTCCATCACGAAGATGTGCGCCTTCGGATTCTCCGACAGGTTGCCCTGCGTGATGTACTGCCGGTTTCCGCTGTAATCGGCAAACGCGATGGTGTTCTTGTCGAGGATTTTGACAAAACCCTTCGGCCCGCCGCGGTGCTGGATGTAGGGCTGGCCGTCGGCGGACGCCGTCGCGAGATAGAAGCTGTTGGTTTCGGCGAGGAAGCCGGCGAGATTTTCGTCGATCTCGACGCGCCAGCCGCCGCGCTCCTCGACATGGGCATAGGCCTCGCGCGAGCCCTTGCGGGTCTGGATCGCCTTCACCGCCGGAGTGAAGGCGACATCGCTGGAATAGGTGTGAATGTCAGACATCTGAGCCTCCGGTGATGGGGCGCCAAAACGGTCGTCCTTGATCCACAAGATGGATGTTCCCAGAAGTAAAACAATCTTGGGAGTTGACACTACACTATTGCCGGATATGCAATAGTCCTATGGACCGGATCGATGCCATGCAGGCCTTTGTGGCGGTGGCCGACCTGCGGGGCTTTGCCCCCGCGGCGCGCAAGCTTGGGCTGTCGCCTTCGGGCGTCACGCGGCTCATTGCGGCGCTGGAGGATCGTCTCGGCGCACGGCTGCTGCAACGGACGACGCGGCAGGTGACGCTGACCGACGCCGGCTCACGTTACCTTGAGCGGGCGCGGCGGATTTTGGTCGATATCGCGGAGGCGGAGGACGCCATCGAGGGCGAGCGCACGCGGCCGGAGGGGCAACTCGTCATCTCGGCGCCGGTCGGGTTCGGCCGGCTGCATGTCAGCGGAATCGTGACCGCCTACCTGAAGCGCTATGGCGATGTCGGCGTCGACCTCCGTTTGTCGGATCGCATGATCAACCTCGTCGAGGACGGTGTCGATCTCGCGGTCCGGATCGGCCATTTGCCCGACTCAACGCTGGTGGCACGCCATGTCGGCGAGATGCGGCGGATCGTGGTGGCCTCGCCCGGATATCTTGAGAAGCGTGGTGAGCCGGGGCGGCCGCAGGAGATTTCCGCGCATGACACGATCCAGTTCGGCGCCATGACGGCGGCGCTCGACTGGCGATTCGTCGAGGATGGCCGCGAGATCCGCGTCGCCAGCACGCCGCGTTTAGCCACCAACAGCTCCGACGCCGCGCTCCAATATGCGGAAGCGGACGGCGGGCTGACGCGGGTGATGGCCTATCAGGCCGCCGAATCGCTTAAAGCGCAGCGGCTTAGAATCGTACTGGCGCCGTTCGAACAGCCGGCGATGCCGATCCAGATCGTCTATCCGACGTCGCGGCTATTGTCGGCGAAGGTCCGCACGTTCATCGATCTCGTGACCGAAATGGCCGACTGGCATTTCGGCTAGCTCACCGGCCCTTTCTTCGGCACCACGCGAAACGTCGCGTTGGCGCGTGCGATCACGACGCCGTCGGCCTTGATCAGGCTCTGTGCGAAGCAGATCGTTCTGCCGGTTTTGACGACGTCGCTCTCGACCACGAGCCATTGCCCGACTTCGGCGGTACCGACGAAATCGACCGCGAGCCCGATCGTCACCAGCGAAGACACGCCGCCCATGCGATGGGCGCAGCTATGGCCCATGGCGTTGTCGGCCAGCGCTGCAATCAGCCCGCCATGAATCAGGCCGCGGCCGTTGGTGTGCGGTTTTGCAAGACGCAGGCCGATGATCACGGCCTCGTCGGTCCGCTTCGAGTAAAGCGGCTCCCAGGGATCGGTCAGTGGGCTCTTGCGGGTGTGGCGCTCAAAACCCTCGGGAATGTCGGTGCTGGTCATTTGCAACTCTCGCGTCATTGAACGCAACGCGCCTGCGAAAGTCATCGCCTACAAAGTTTTAAACGGGATTTCGACGGGTGTTTGAAATGCCCCCTGGCGCCAACCGCTCGTCATTGCAAGGAGCAACGCGACGAAGCAATCCAGCCTTCCTCATGTGTGGTGAGATGGATTGCTTCGCTTCGATCGCAATGACGGCGATGTTATCCGGCGCCTCCCTAAAACGGCAACCCTACATAATTTTCCGACAGCGAAGCCGAAGCCGCCTTGGAGTTGACGACATAATCCAGCTCGGCAAGCTGGATGCGGGCGCCGAACTCGCCCTCGTCGGGAAATTTGTGCAGCATCGAGGTCATCCACCAGGAGAAGCGCACCGCCTTCCAGACCCGCGCCAGCGCGCGTCCCGAATAGCCGTCGATGCCGGCGGCGGATTTCTCGTCGTAATATTCGCGGAGCGCCTGCGAGAGATAATGCACGTCGCTGGCGGCGAGGTTGAGACCCTTGGCGCCGGTCGGCGGCACGATGTGGGAGGCGTCGCCGGCCAAAAACATCCGGCCGAAGCGCATCGGCTCGGCGACGAAGCTGCGCAGCGGCGCGATGCTCTTTTCGATCGAGGGGCCGGTGACGAGTTCGTCGGCCGCTTTCTGGTCGATCCGGCGCTTCAGTTCGTCCCAGAAGCGCTCATCCGGCCACTGCGCGATATCGTCGTCGAGCGGGCATTGCACATAGTAGCGGCTGCGCCGGGTCGAGCGCATGGTGCAGAGCGCAAATCCGCGCGCGTGGTTGGAATAGATCAGTTCGGGGCTGACCGGCGGCGTTTCCGACAGGATGCCGAGCCAGCCGAACGGATAGATCCGCTCGTAGGTCTGGATCGCCGACGGTTTTACGCTGGCGCGGCTGATGCCGTGGAATCCGTCGCAGCCGGCGATGAAGTCGCATTCGATCTCGTGGCTGACGCCGTCCTTGACATAGCTGACGCGCGGGCGGTCGGTGTCGAAATCGAGCGGCTTGACGTCGGCGGCCTGATAGACGGTGGTGAGGCCGGCCGCCTTGCGCGCGTTCATCAGGTCGAGCGTCACCTCGGTCTGGCCGTAGATCATCACGGTCTTGCCGGTGGCGCCGTACATATCGATGCGGTGGCGCGCGCCGCCGAACGCCAGCTCGACGCCATGGTGGACCAGCCCCTCGCGGTGCGCGCGTGCGCCGGCGCCGACCTCGTCGAGCAGCGCCACCGTGCCTTCCTCGAGCAGACCGGCGCGGATGCGGCCGAGCACATATTCCGGCGTCTGGCGCTCGAGAATGATGTTTTCGATGCCGTAAAGGTATAATAGTTGCCCAAGCAACAATCCTGCCGGACCTGCACCTATGATTGCTACTTTTGTCCTCAATCCTGGCTCCCCGATTGCTGTAGTCTGCAGGCAGGTCACCTGCAGACTTGCCCCGATAATTATATCATATAACGTTTTTGGCAAAGCACGTTGGTGCAAGAACCGTGAAGTGCAGTTCGCCGCACCGCAAAAACGATGCGGCCGGATCTCCGCCTTGAAAAAGCGGGTGGGCTAGATAACATGTTAACTAACGGGGCCGCGCAGAAGGCCTGTCATGCCAGGGGAGAGAATGTCCATGAGAAAAGCGTTGTTGGCGCTGCTGCTTGCAGCCGGTGTGACGCCTGCGTTGGCGCAGGAAAAGACCTTCGAACTGAAATTGTCGCACTGGGTGCCGGCCTCGCACCCGCTGCAGAAGGCCCTCGAAGACTGGGGCTCCGCAGTGGAGAAGGAGTCCGGCGGCACCATCAAATACAAGGTCTTTCCCGCCCAGCAGCTCGGCAAGGCGTTCGACCATTACGACATGGCGCGCGACGGCATCGCCGACGTCACCTATGTCAACCCCGGCTATCAGCCCGGCCGGTTCCCGATCATCGGCGCCGGCGAATTGCCGTTCCTGATGTCGGACGCCAAGGGCGGCTCGATGGCGCTTGACGCCTGGTACCGCAAATATGCCGAGAAGGAGATGAAGGACGTCAAGTTCTGTCTCGCCTTCATCCATTCGCCCTCGACGTTCCACTCCCGCACCAAGAAGATCGTCACGCCCGATGACATCAAGGGCATGAAGATCCGTCCCGCCCATGCCACCATGGCGAATTTCGTGACCCAGCTCGGCGGCACCAATGTGCAGTCGTCGGCGCCGGAGGTCCGCGACATCATCGAGCGCGGCGTCGCCGACGCCGTCACTTTCCCGTGGGGGTCGATCGTGCTGTTCGGTATCGACAAGGTGACGAAGTATCACATCGAAGCGCCGATGTACGTCACGACCTTTGCCTTCGTGATGAACAAGGACAAGTACAACCAGATGTCCGACAAGCAGAAGAAGGCGATCGACAACAACTGCAGCACGGAAGCCGCCGGCCGCGTCGGCGAACCCTGGGGCAAGTTTGAGGACGGCGGCGTCGAAAAGATCAAGGCGATGTCCGATCACGAGGTCTACAAGCTGACGCCGGAGCAGACCGCGCAGTGGAAGAAGGCGGCTGAACCGCTGGTCAAGACTTGGGGCGAGGGCGTCAAGAAGAACGGCGGCGACCCGGACGCGGCGCTGGCTGAACTCAAGGCTTCGCTCACCAAGTACAACGCGCTCGCGCAATAGAAACGCAAACGCCTTCGTCGGCGGCAGGGGTTCTTCTGCCGCCGTTTTGGCCCTGCCATCGCCAGCCGTTCGGAGCGGACATGAATCGCGCGTGGATGGATCGTTTCATCGACACCATCGAATGGATCGCCGCCGGCTTTGTCGGCATCGTGGCGCTCAACATCTTTATCGGCGTCCTGCTGCGCAACACCCTCAATTATTCGATCCCGGATTCCTTCGACATCGGGCGCATGCTGCTCGGCATCCTGATCTTCTGGGGCATCGCCGCCACCAGCTATCGCGGCGGCCACATCACCGTCGACCTGATCTGGGCCAATGTCGGCCCGAAATACCAGCGCATGATCGACGTGTTCGCAACGCTGGTGCTGCTGTTCGTGGTGTCGGTGCAGACCTATACCTTGTTCGACAAGGTGCGCGGCACCTATAATGACAACGTTCTCACCTTCGACATGCACATGCCGACCTGGCCGTTCTTCGCCATCGCCTGGGCCGGCGACGGCGCAGCTGTGCTCTTGATCGCGATCCGCACCTACCGGCTGATCTTCCATCCCGAAGATATCCATGATGCCAAAGTAAAGACGGTGGAGTAGGTCGTATGGGTACCGACGCCGTCGCCGTCCTCGGATTTGTCGCGCTGTTTGCGCTGATGCTGCTGCGCGTGCCCGTCGGTATGGCGATGGGCCTCGTCGGCGTATGCGGCTTCGGTTATCTGGTCGGCTTCGCGCCGGCGCTGAAACTGGTCGGCCAGACCTCGATGCGCACGGTGACCGATTACACCTTCGGCGTGATTCCGATGTTTCTGTTGATGGGAACGTTCGTCAGCAATTCCGGCATGAGCCGCGAGCTATTCCGCGCGGCCAACGGCTTTGTCGGCCATCTCCGCGGCGGGCTGGGCATTGCCACCGTCGCAGCCTGCGGCGGCTTTGCCGCGATCTGCGGCTCGTCGGTGGCTACCGCCGCAACCTTCTCTGCGGTCGCCTATCCGGAAATGCGCCGCTTCGGCTATCCGCAATCCTTCGCCACCGGTGTGATCGCGGCCGGCGGCACGCTGGGCGCCATGCTGCCGCCGTCGACCGTGCTCGCGGTCTACGGCATCATCACCGAGCAGGACATCGGAAAACTGTTCATTGCCGGAATCATTCCCGGCCTGCTCGCGATGACCATGTACATGATCACCATCGCGCTGATCGGGTATTTCCGTCCCGGTTTTCTGCCAAAGGGAACGCACACCACCTGGTACGAGCGGTTTGCCGGCCTGAAGGATATCTGGGCGCCGGTGCTGCTGTTCATCTTCGTGATCGGCGGGCTCTATGGTCTGCCGTTCCTGCCGCGCTTTACGCCGACCGAGGCGGGCGGCGTCGGCGCCACCGGGGCGTTCCTGATCGGCGTGCTCACCGGGCGGCTCGACAAGGAAAAAATCCTGAACTCGCTCTTGCAGGCGACCCGCACCGCGGCCGCGGTGTTCACGGTGCTGATCGGCGCGCTGATCTTCGGCTATTTCCTGACGGTGACGCAGACCCCGCAGAAGGTGACGGAACTTCTCACCGGCCTCGGGCTCGGCCCCTACGGCATCCTCGCTTTGATCATGGTAATGTATCTGGTGCTGGGCTGCCTGATGGATGCGATGGCGATGATCATTCTCACGGTGCCGATCATCTTTCCGGTCATCATCCATCTCGGCTTCGATCCGATCTGGTTCGGCGTCATCATCGTGATGACGGTGGAGCTCGGCCTGATTCATCCCCCTGTCGGCATGAACGTGTTCGTGATCAAGAGCGTGGTGAAGGACGTGTCATTCTCGACCATCTTCCGGGGCGTGATCCCGTTCGTGGCGACCGACCTGATCCGGCTGGTGATCCTGATCGCATTTCCGGTGCTGGCGCTGTGGCTGCCGCAACGGATGGCCGGATAAAGCACGAGATGATCCCGCAGCTCTCGACCAAATATGTCTTCACCATCACCGCCCGGATTGGCGAGGTGACCTCGGCGGGCGAGATCGGCACCGGCGTGCGCCGGATCATCCCGATCATCGGCGGCGAGGTGAAGGGCGAGGGCATCAGCGGCAAGGTCTGCCCCTTCGGCGCCGACTTCCAGATCATCCGGCCCAACGAACTGATCGAACTCGAGGCAAAATACGCCTTCGAGACCGATGACGGCGCGGTGGTCTATGTCGAAAACAAGGGCCTGCGCTTCGGTCCGGTCGACCTGTTGCAGAAGCTGAAGCGCGGCGAGCCGGTGGACCCAAACCTGATCTATTGCCGCACCGTGCCGAGATTTGAGACCGGGGCCGCAAAATACCGCTGGCTGATGGAAAACCTCTTCATCGGCTCCGCCGCCCGCCACGCCGACCGCGTCGTCATCGACGTGCACCAGGTGCTGTGAGAAAGCTTGCTGCGGCCGCCTTCATTGCGAGGAGCGTAGCGACGAAGCAATCCATACCTCCCCAGCGGGGCTATGGATTGCTTCGCTTCGCTCGCAATGACGGGGTGGGGCCACCAGGGCCATAAGACCCGTATTGACTCCTCCCACAATCGTTATAAAATATAACTATTCTGCACAGGAAGTAATATACGCCCATGGGAAACGCCTCCACCGTCGCCGCGGATCAATCCGACCTGCTCAAGATCGAGCAGAAGGGCGCGGTGCTGACCGTGGGCCTCAACCGCCCGGCCAAGCGCAATGCGCTGAACGACGGCATCATCCTCGCGATCCAGGACTGCTTCTCCAATCTCCCCGAGGGAACAGGCGCCGTGGTCATCCATGGCGTCGGCGACCATTTCTCCTCCGGCCTCGACCTGTCCGAACTGACCGAGCATGACGCCACCGAGGGGCTGCGGCACTCGCAGATGTGGCACCGGGTGTTCGACCGTATCCAGTATAGCCGCGTCCCCGTGATCGCGGCGCTGAAGGGCGCGGTGATCGGCGGCGGCCTGGAACTGGCCTGCGCGGCGCATATCCGCGTCGCGGAACCGAGCGCCTATTTCGCGCTGCCCGAGGGCCAGCGCGGCATTTTCGTCGGCGGCGGCGGATCGGTGCGGCTGCCGCGGCTGATCGGCGTGGCGCGGATGATCGACATGATGCTGACGGGCCGGGTCTATTCGGCAACCGAAGGCTCGGCCTATGGTTTCTCGCAATACCTCACGGACGCCGGCGGCGCGCTGCCGAAGGCGCTGGAACTGGCGGAACGTGTGGCTGCGAACGCGCCGCTGACCAATTTTGCCGTGCTGCAGGCGCTGCCGATGATCGCGGAGGCCAATCCGCAGACCGGCCTGTTGATGGAATCCCTGATGGCGACGGTGGCGCAGAGCGACAAAGAGGCCAAGCGCCGCATTCGCGCGTTTCTCGACCACAAGACCGCAAAGGTGAAGCCGACCTGACATGAGCGCCAAGCCCAACATGTCCGCCTCGACCGAATCCGCCGCGCGCGCCAATCATCCGCTGCGCCCGATTTCGTTCGGCACGCCCGCGGTGCATGTCGAGCGCCGCGACGACGGCACCATCTATCTGCGCCCGAAAGCGCAACTGCTCGAATATCCGGCGCGCATCACCGACCGCCTGCATCATTGGGCCGCGGCCGCGCCCGATCGGGTCTTCATGGCGGAGCGGAACGCCGCACGGGGCTGGCGGCAGATCACCTATGCGGAACTGCTCGCGTCGTCGCGGCACATCGCATCTGCGCTGCTGGCGCGCGGCCTTTCGGCCGAGAGGCCGGTCGTCATCCTGTCCGGCAACTCGATCGATCATGCATTGATCGCGTTCGGCGCGCTCTATGCCGGTATTCCCTTCTGCCCGATCTCGCCGGCCTATTCGCTGGTGTCGCGGGACTACGGCAAGCTCGGCTACCTGATGAAGCTGTTGACGCCGGGCCTCGTCTTCGCCGATGACGCCACCAAATTCGCCGATGCGCTCGCCGCCAACGTATCCTTCGGCATCGAGATCGCGGCGTCGCGCGGTGCGGTGCCCGGACGTGAAGTAACCACGCTGGCGGATCTGATGGCCACGCCGTTGCATCCGCGCCTCGACGCGGTGCATGAGGCCATCGGCCCGGACACGATTGCAAAATTCCTGCTGACGTCGGGGTCGACCGGCAATCCGAAGGCGGTCATCAATACGCAGCGGATGATCTGCGCCAACCAGGTGATGCTGCGCGAAACGCTGGCGTTCCTGAAGGACGAGCCGCCGGTCATCGTCGACTGGCTGCCGTGGAATCACACCTTTGGTGGCAATCACAATATCGGGCTGACGCTGTACAATGGCGGCTCGATGTATCTCGACGAGGGCAAGCCGATGCCCGGCGGCATCGAGGAGACCGTGCGCAATCTCCAGGAGATTTCACCGACCGTCTATTTCAACGTGCCCAAGGGCTATGAATCGCTGCTGCCCTATCTGCGCGACGATGCGGCCCTGCGGAAGAAATTCTTTGCTCGCCTCCATGCGATGTTCTTCTCGGGTGCTGCGCTGTCGGCCTTTGTCTGGAACAGCCTCGACGAACTTTCGGTCCGGGAAACCGGCTATCGGGTGCCGATGCTGACCGGCCTAGGCGCCACCGAGACCGCGCCGTTCTTCATGTCGGTCAATCCGCTCACCAGCCGCTCCGGCCATGTCGGACTACCGGTGCTGGGCAATGACGCGAAACTCGTGCCCAACAACGGCAAGCTGGAGGTTCGCGCCAAGGGACCGAACGTGATGCCGGGCTATTGGCGTCAACCTGACATGACCGCGAAGGCCTTCGATGAGGAGGGCTTCTACAAAATGGGCGATGCGCTGAAACCCGCCGACCCCGATAATTTCGACGCCGGCTTCGATTTCGACGGCCGCACCGGCGAGGACTTCAAGCTCGCCAGCGGGACATGGGTCAGCGTTGGCCCGTTGCGCGCGCGCTTCGTTACGGCCTGTGCGCCCTTGGTGCGTGACGTCGTCATTGCCGGCATCAACCGCGACGAAATATCGGCGCTGGTGGTGCTCGACCTCGATGGTTGCCGCCTGATCAACCCAACGCTTCCATCAGACGATCTGGCCGCTGCGGCGTCCGATCCGCTGATCGTTGCGGCCTTCCGCGAACGCTTCCAGGGACTTGTCGCAGGCGCGACCGGCTCGTCGACCCGGGTCACGCGCGCGGTGCTGCTCGACAGACCGCTGTCGATCGATCGCGGCGAGGTCACCGACAAGGGCTCGATCAACCAGCGCGCGGTTCTGGAGAACCGCAGCGCGCTGATCGAGGAAATTTATTCGCCCGCGCCGCCGGCGCAGGTAATCACGCTGTCATGAATTCGAAGAACAGTTTGTCAGGGAGAGCACCATGCAGTTGAAGGACCAGGCCGCCATCGTCACCGGCGGCGCATCGGGATTGGGGGCTGCGACCGCGCGCCGGCTCGCGGCACAGGGCGCCAAGGTCGCGGTCTGCGATCTCAACGCCAACCTTGCTGAGGCCGTCGCGGCCGAGATCGGCGGCGTTGCCGTGATCTGCGACGTTTCCGATGCGGCTTCGGCGGAAGCTGCCGTCGCCAAGGCCGCTGCGGCCCATGGTCCGGCGCGCGTGCTGGTGAACTGCGCCGGCATCGGTGTCGCCAAGCGCGTGATCGGCAAGGAAGGGCCGATGGCGCTCGGCGATTTCGAAAAGGTGATCAAGGTCAACCTGATCGGCTCCTTCAACATGCTGCGGCTGGCGACAGCTGCCATGTCGAAGCTGGAGCCGCTTGCAACGGGCGAGCGCGGCGTGGTGATTTCCACGGCTTCCGTCGCGGCCTATGACGGCCAGATCGGCCAGTCCGCCTATTCGGCCTCGAAGGGCGGCATCGTCGCCATGACGCTGCCGATCGCGCGCGAACTGGCGCAGTTCGGCATTCGCGTGCTGACGATCGCGCCGGGCCTGTTTCTCACGCCCTTGCTCGCCAATTTGCCGCAGGAGGCGCAGGACTCGCTTGCCGCCTCGATCCCGTTTCCGCGCAGGCTCGGTCAGGCCGATGAGTTCGCCTCATTGGCGCTGCACATGATCGACAACCCTTATTTGAACGGCGAAGTGGTGCGGCTCGATGCCGCGCTGCGCATGGCGCCGCGCTAGGGATATCCAATGTTCGTCAACCGGCGCGACGTACAGATCCAGTGGGGCGATTGCGACCCCGCCAACATCGTTTACTACCCGCGCTATTTCGCAATGTTCGACGATTCCACCTCGATCATGTTCGAAGCGGCCGGTTTCTCGAAGCAGGACATCATCCACAAATACGGCCTGGTCGGCATACCCATGGTGGATACGCGGGCGAAATTCCACATTCCCTCGACCCATGGCGACTGGATCAGGATCGAAAGCCGGATCGAGAGCTTCAAGCGATCCTCTTTCGAGGTGATCCACAATGTGTTCAAGGGCGAGGCGTTGGCGATCGAAGCGTTCGAGACCCGCGTGCTGGTCGGCAAGCATCCGGACGACCCTGCAAAGCTCAAATCGGCGCCGATGCCGCCGGAGATCATCGATCGGTTCATGCGGGGCTGACTCAGTCCCCCGCATGACCTAAAGAAGGGGCTGAATGGCTCACGGGATTTTGCTTAAAACGATAAATAGATAATCAAGGGAGGAATGAATGAAGAAAGCTTTTCTGTCCGCTGCTTCAGTTGTGGCGGCGCTGGCGCTAACGGGCCTGCCGGCCAAGGCGCAAACCAACGAGATCACGGTCGGTATTTCCATCACCACGACGGGCCCTGCCGCGGCGCTCGGCATTCCCGAACGCAATTCGCTCGACTTCGTACCGAAGGAAATCGGTGGCGTGCCGATCAAGATCATCACGCTCGACGATGGCGGCGATCCGACCACGGCGACCACCAATACGCGGCGCTTCGTCACCGAGTCCAAGGCCGACATCATCATGGGCTCCTCGACGACGCCTTCGACGGTCGCGGTCTCCACCGTGGCGAACGAGGCCGGCATTCCGCATATCGGCCTCGCGCCGTTCCCGATCAACGAAGCGCGCATCAAATGGTCGGTCGCCATGCCGCAGCCGATTCCGATCATGGGCAAGGTGCTCTACGAGCACATGAAGGCGCACGGCATCAAGACCGTCGGCTATATCGGCTACTCCGATTCCTACGGCGATCTCTGGTTCAACGATTTCAAGAACCAGGCGATTCCGATGGGGCTGGCCATGGTCGATGAGGAGCGCTTCGCGCGTCCGGACACTTCCGTCGCGGGCCAGGTGTTGAAGCTCGTCGCCGCCAATCCGGACGCGATCCTGGTCGGCGCCTCCGGCACCGCCGCGGCGCTGCCGCAGACCACGCTGCGCGAGCGCGGCTACAAGGGCCTGATCTACCAGACCCACGGCGCCGCCAGCATGGACTTCATCCGCATCGCAGGTCCCGCCGCTGAAGGCGTGATCATGGCGTCCGGTCCGGTGATGTCGCCGGAAACCCAGCCCGACAGCGCGTTGACCAAGAAGCCGGGCCTCGCACTCAACACCGCCTATGAAGCCAAGTATGGCGCCAACAGCCGCAGCCAGTTCGCCGGCCATTCCTACGACGCCTTCGAAGTGCTGAAGCGCGTGGTGCCGGTGGCGCTGAAGAAGGCAAAACCGGGAACGCCGGAGTTCCGCGAGGCGATCCGCCAGGCGCTGCTCACGGAAAAGGAAATCGCGGCCAGCCAGGGCGTCTACAACTTCACCGAAAAGGATCGCTACGGGCTCGATGACCGCTCGCGCATCATCCTGACCGTGAAAGACGGAAAATACGTCCCGGCGAAGTAGGAACAGATATTCCTGTTTGGACTCAGGTGATCATATCGATCAAGCCGGCCTCTCCCTCGGGAGGCCGGCTTTTTCTTGCCCATTCCCGGAAACACGTCAGGCCGGCTGGCCTGGCTGCAGTGGACCAATCCGATACGGCCTCATCATCTCGTTGTCTTCGTGTTCGGCAATGTGGCAGTGCCAGGCGAACTGACCTTGCGCCGTGAATTTCAACCGGATCCGCGTCACCTCTCCCGGGTATGCAATGACGGTATCCTTCCAGCCGTTTTCTTCCGGTCGCGGCGCCCGCTTTCCCCCCACCGGCAAGCCCGTCTTTGGATCGAATCTCTGCCGGTCGACGATCTGGAAGAAGACGGCGTGGACATGCATCGGATGGGCGTCGCCGGTGAAATTATAGATCGCCCAAACTTCGATTTCGTTCGGAGAAGGATTTTCGCTGGCAGGCTCATGCCATCTTCGGGCGCGGATGCCTCCTGGCAGACCGGCCGCGAGATCGATCGTGCCGAGCGTCATGTCTCCTGGAAGCTCTTGCATGGCGGGGCTCATCGTCATTGTTTCCAGAAGCGCGAGCGGTCGTTCAACCCCACCGTCGAGGTGAACGATATGGGGCAGAACCAGGCGAGCGGGATCGCTGGTCTGATCAGAGCCGTCAGGTCTTCGATCGACGCGAAACTGCATGACCCGGCCGGTCGTGCGTGGGTCCGCCGGGCGCCCGACCTTATCGGTCTGGTACGGGCCGTCAGGGCCGATGTTCCGCAGCGTGATATTCTGGCCAGGTCTGACCTTGGCAAAGTCGACGATGACGTCTGCCCGCTCCGCCGGGGCCAGCAAAAGCTGCTTCATCCTGGCCGGTGCGCGCAGATACCCACCCTCCGTCCCGATCTGCCAGATATCGACGCTCGGGTCGCTGAATTTCAGAATCAGGAAGCGCGAGTTGCATCCGTTCAGGATGCGAAGGCGGTAGCGTCGCGGCTCGACCGAATGGTAAGGCCAGGCCCGGCCGTTCACCAACATGCAGTTACCGTAAAATTCGGGCACCCAGATTGGCGACACGTCGCCCTTCGGAATATACGGGCCGGCATAGCGGTCGAAGAGTCGGCGCGAGTCCGGGTAAAAGAGCGACCCGTCCGCATTGAAGGACCGGTCCTGGATGACGAGGGCGATCTCGTACTGGCCGTCAGGAAGCGTCGCCGTATTGTTTCCGCCCGCCAGGGTCGGATGATCGGAGGCAGCCTCGCTGCGAATGATATAAAAGCCGGCAGGTCCGGCATAGAGATTGAGACGCGTGATCCCGAGCGCGTGGTCATGAAACCATAATGTCGAGGGGCGCTGCGAGTTTGGATACCGACAGGTTGCCTGCCCCGAAGCCCATCCGCGTCCTCCCGACTTGGTTTTGAAGAAATCGTACCACGTTCCCTCTCGCGCGTGATCCGGCGAAAGGTTCGAGGCGGCCGTCAGGTACCAGGCTTCGGGGTAGCCATCGCTCCAGTCCTCGACGTTCTCCATCCCGTGAACGTGGGTGACAATGGGAACTGGACCCTTATAGGGGCCGGGAGTCGTGGTGAAGGTCGAGCGCATGTCGCGGGGGCCGGGCGGATTGGCCCAGTGCAGTGTCGGATCGACCGGGAGAAGATGCGGAAGATAATGTCCATCCGCATCCTTCAATTCATTGATCCAGGTTACCTCGGCGGCAACGCCGCGCCGTGCTTCAATGGTCCATGCAGGCGAATGGAAAGTACGATCGTCTGCGGTCGATCCGTAAGCCCACACTTCGGTTGCTGCGAACGGCTGCGGCAGGATTTGCTGGGAGATTTGTCGCATGGCGATGCTGTAGGCATTTGGGCTCGACGGGGGCATTACCGGCAGAACCGCCAGCGGGGCAACAAATTTCGGAACGTTTCTGGCATTCAGTGTCCCGCCCGCAACCGGAGTTGCAACGGCTTCAATGTTTCCCAGGCCATCCAGGGCGAACAGGCCCAATGTTGTGCCGCCGAGATAGGACAGGAAATATCGACGGTCGATCCTCATTGCACTCACCGGCAGCGGTTCCATGGGAAGCTGAAATGAGCGCATCTGCCAGGCGAGCGCAAGCGACAGTTGGATTGCGCGTGCGCTCGCGTGCTGGCGGCTGGAGCATGACCGAAAGAGATATAGAGCGGATGACGATTCGAGGAAGAGTCATCGCGCTCCGAGGACGCGTGGTCTAACCGCCCGTGGACGCAACCAGCAACGACGGCGTCGGTTGCGAACGGGCCTCGTCGACGCTTCGCAGCATCATCCGCGCCTGCTCGGCGACATGGTCGAGCAGCCATCGCTCGAACGCTTCGGGCGACATCGCGGGCGCGCAGAGATAGCCCTGCACGACGTCGCAGCCGAGCCCGGCCAGCAGCTTGCGTTGTCCCTCGGTTTCGACGCCCTCGGCGACCACGGCCATTTTCAGGCTCTGGCCGACGCGGACGACGGCGGTGGCGATTGCGAGCGCGCTGGCGTCGCGCTCGATGTTGCGCATGAAGCTGCGATCGATCTTCAATTCGCGGATCGGCAGATGCGCCAGCCGGCTCAGGCTCGAATAGCCGGTCCCGAAATCGTCCAGCGACAGGCCGACGCCGAGCTTGCGGATCGCATTCATGGTCTCGATCGCGGCCGAACGCTCGTTCACGAGCACACCTTCGGTGATCTCGAGCATCAATGTCTGGGGCGGAAGGCCGTTGGCCGCGATGGTCTCCGCCACCACGGCGGCGAGCTTCGCATTCTGAAAATTGAGCGGCGACAGGTTGACCGCCACGCAGGGGACGTCCAGTCCGGCCTGGCGCCACGCGGCCATTTGCCGGCATGCTTCGCGGATCGACCACAGGCCGATCTGCTCGATCAGGCCGACTTCCTCGGCCAGCGGGATGAATTTCGAAGGCGGGACTTCGCCAAGCTCGGGATCGTGCCAGCGCGCCAGCGCTTCGACGCCGTAGAGCGCGCCGTCGATAGTTCGGGTCTGCGGCTGATAGACGAGCTTCAACCGGTCATTGGCGATGGCCTGGCGGAGCGCTGCGCTGAAGACGAGCCGCTGCTCGGCAAGCCGGTTCATGTCGGCGCTGAAGAAGCGATGGGTGGAGCGGCCCGCCTGCTTGGCCTTGTACATCGCCGCATCGGCCTGCTGCATCAGCGTATCGATGTCGGTCGCATTGTCGGGATAGATGCTAATGCCCATGCTGGCGGAAATCGGCACCTGCCTGTTGTCGATCCACAGCGGCGACGCCAGCGCTTCGGTGATGTTGGAGGCGACCAGCGAGGCGCGCGACGGATCGCAGTTCGGCAGCACGATGACGAACTCGTCGCCGCTCAGGCGTCCCAGCAGGTCGGACGGCTGGATGCGGGCGCGCAACCGTTTTGCAAATTCAACAAGCAGCGCGTCGCCGGCCGAGTGTCCGAGCGTATCGTTGACGTCCTTGAAGTGATCGAGATCGAGAAACAGCAGCGCGAGTTGCTTTCCCCTGCAATCGTCGATCGCCTGGTTGACCAATTGGCGCAACTGCGCCCGGTTCGGCAACCCGGTCAGCATGTCATGGTAGGCGAGCCGGGCAATCTGGGCCCGCGCCTCCTTGCGCTCGATCGCCAGCGCACCGAGGTGAACGCAGGCATCGACGATCCGCTGATGCCAGCGGCTCGGCGCCCGGGGCTCCCTGAAATAGAAGGCGAAGGTCCCGATCACGCGGCCGTCTTTGGCCTTGATCGGCGTCGACCAGCAGGCCTTCAGGCCGACCTCGAGCGGCCGCGTCTTGTACGGCTGCCAGCGCGGATCGGTGTCGAGATCTTCGGCCAATGCAGGCTTGCCGTAATACGCCGCCGACCCGCACGAGCCGACGTCCGGACCGATGGCGACGCCGTCGAGTGCGCGGGAATAGTCGTCGGGCAGGCTGGGACCACCCAGCGGGTGCAGCAACCCGTCGGAATCGACATGCAGCACCGAAGCGACGACATCAGGTGCAATGGCTTCGACGCGCCGGCAAAGCTGGTCGGCAATCTCGGTGAGCGGAAGCTCGTCAGCCAGCGCGCCCATGATCAGTTGCTGCAGCGACCTCAGCTGCTTGTTTTCGCTGATATCGGTCAGCAGGGCGAATACGTATTTGATGCGCCCGCGATCGTTGCGGAACGCCTTGACCGTGGCCGAGACCCAGATCTCGTCGCCGTTCTTGTCGTAGGCGAGGACTTCCTCGCCGTCGCCGCGTCCATCGCAGATCCGGCGACGCAGCCTGGTCAGGGTCTTGCGGTCGGTCAACCGTCCGGCGAGCAACTGGTTGGCCTGTCGTCCCTTCGCTTCCTCGGCCGAGTATCCGAACATGCCGGAGAACGCCGCGTTGGTATAGATGACGCGCAGGTTGCGATCGGTGAGGACGACGGCGCGGGTGGTCTTGTCGGCCACCAGGTTCAACAGCGCGATCCGTTCGCGCCGTTCGACCTCGGCGGTGATGTCGCGAACAAAGACCATATAGCTGCTTCGGCCGCCGATCTCGACGCGCGAGGCCGACACCGATGCCCGAAGCCGGCTGCCATTGGCGCGCCGGATGGTGATCTCGGAACTCGGCCGGAGGTCGGTAAGCCCGAGACAGCTTGCATCGAGGCCAAGAATGTCCGCGCGGGCGACGCCCCAGATCGATTCCGCCGCAGCGTTGAAATGGCTGACATGCAGGTCGCTGTCGACGATCACGACAGCCTCGCTCGCCTGCTCAAGCGCTGCCAGCAGGAATTCGGTTGTGTCGACCGTGGGGCAATCGGAGGCGTGCATCATCTGACCTTGTGACCCGGCAGCCACCGTCTCCGCCCGGTGCCGGGCGCAAGGTGACCGCAGTACTGCAAGCGTATGAGGCCGCGAGTGTTCAGGAAGTTGTGCAACTCACTAGGAGCGGCGGGAACTCGCATCATGCTTAAGATTTCGTTAGTGAAAGGAACGGGCTGTGGCGTCCCAAGGAGCCACCGGAGCGCGGTGCAGATAGGCTGAAGCAGCGAGGGTCTTTGCGATTGCCTTCAGACAACCGGCATTGCGGAGAATGCCCCCAAACAGGACACGACGCGGGTAGCCCAATTCGGTCGTGAATGACCCAAGGGGCACCGGTGAAACAGCAACCTCAGCCAGCCTTCGTCGGCCGCTAGGATTCGGTCGACTTGCGCCGTCGGTGAATGACCGGTTCGCTTTTCAGCGGAGCACAAGAGCTTTTTTCCGCTTCTTCCCTGGTGGATTCGGAGCTTGTCCACACCTGCTGGACACCGTTGAAGAACAAATAGCGGCAGTGCTTTTTGTAAAATGGCACCGGATAGTCGTCACTTAGTCGTGCAGCTATTATCTCGGATCCGACCAGGACCCCGCGATTGAGAAAGTAGCCAGCCGACAAGAGCACTGCCAATCCCAATAAAGCCCAACGCGTTGGCGATAATCGCATCCGCTATTCTTCCATGCATTTAAGAATGAAGGCTGTGCGGTCTCTGGGTAAAACACCCTCATGCACAGCCTGCTCTCGACATTTGAGCTGCTCCATGTGCGCGGCGAGTGCCTTGGTACGTCGCTCTTCAGCAACCGTATCGGCTACCCTTATCATCCTCACCCTGATTGGTGATCCATCCGACTCAAACTGGAATTCGTATTTCCGTCCGTTTCCGTCGGCGGCATTACAAGAGACGCTGGACACCTGCTGTGTTGCAAAATTCCCGATCTGTTTGCACGTTCCAGTCGACAGTTCGACGGACGGCGTCGGCAATCCATCGACCTTGGGCCTGTCCTTGGATTTCAACAGCATTCGGTCGATCGATAGTTCGTATAGATTGTCCCGCTCTCTCTTACTTTTCTCTCCTGAAAACGTAATGATGTGACTATCGTCGTCCGGGTCGTTCAAAGGCACGGTGAAACCGGATCGGCCCCCAGGGCTATGGGAAAAGGCCACGGTGGTGCATGAGAAGTCGCGCTCGGCAATTTTTAACGTGCTGCACTTGCCACTCATCGATGCGAACATGTCGATCTCAGGTCCATGCCGCTCGGTCTCGTCAGCAAAAACCGCGACTGAGGTAACCGAAAAGGACATGAACGCAACGGCGGCCACCCGCCAGTAGATGCGCATGAAAGTATCCCCAAGCCAAAATCCGGTTCAATCTGCGGTTTTTGATATGAAAACGCAATGGACTCGCCGGCTGGGCCGGTTGGAGATGCGCTTAAAGATAGATGTTGATCGGTCGCCGTTATCAGAGCTGGCTTGTTCTAGGCCAATTCCTGCGAATACTGATTGGATACCAAGCCCGTGGACGTCGCTCATTGGCGCGTTTCAGACGTCACGCGATTTCCAACTTAAGTCCGGAATGCGCACCAGGGCGGACGTCCACCGACCACTCTGAATTTGCGGGTCGCCCCCTAGATCCCGCTCGCGCCCTCGTGCTGGAAGCCGAGATAGCTCGCCGCGACGCGCTGGTTGGACGCGATATCCTTTGCCGATCCGCTCAGGATGAATTCGCCGAGCTCCATGACATAGGCGCGGTCGGCGATCTGCAGGGCGGCTTGCGCGTTCTGCTCGACCAGCAGCACCGAGACGCCGGCGGCGCGCAGTTCGCCGATGGTGCGGAAGATGTCGGCGACGATGATCGGGGCGAGGCCGAGGCTCGGCTCGTCCAGCATCAACAGTTTGGGCGCGCCCATCAGGGCGCGGCCCATCGCCAGCATCTGCTGCTCGCCGCCCGACAGCGTGCCGGCCAGCTGCTTGCGCCGCTCCTTCAGCCGCGGAAACAGCGTGTAGACTTTTTCGAACGATCTTGCCGCCGTGGCCTTCGGAATCCGGAAGGCACCGAGCTCCAGATTGTCCTCGACGTTCATGGTGCCGAACAATTCGCGGTGCTCGGGCACCAGACAGAGGCCCGCCGCGACGCGGTCCTCGATGTCGAGCGGGGCCATGTCGGTGCCTGCAAAGGCGGTGGCGCCCTTGAGCGGCAGCACGCCCATGATGGCGTTCAGCAGCGTGGTCTTGCCGGCGCCGTTGGCGCCGATGATGGTGACGATCTCATTGTCGGCGACGTCGAGCGAAACCGAACGCACGGCTTCGACCTTGCCGTAGGAAACATGGGCGTCGGAGACCGATAACAGCGCGCTCATGCGGTAGCTCCGAGATAGGCCTTGATCACATCGGGGTTGGTCTTGATCGCGGCCGGCGTGCCCTCGGCGATCTTGGTGCCGAAATCCAGCACCACGATGCGGTCGGCGAGATCCATCACAAAACCCATGTCGTGCTCGACCAGCAGCACCGACATGCCGCCGTCGCGCAATTGACGGAGTAGCGCAGCGAGCCGCTGCTTCTCCATGTGACGAAGTCCCGCGGCCGGCTCGTCGAGCAGCAGCAGGAGCGGATCGACGCATAGCGCGCGCGCAATCTCGACGATGCGCTGCTGGCCGAGCGACAGGCTTCCGGCCAGTTGGTCGATCTGGTCGCCAAGGCCGACGCGCTCGATCTGGCGCGCGGCTTCCGCCAGCAGTTTCGCCTCATCGGCGCGGTCCAGCCGGAACATGCTTGATATCGCGCCCGAAGACCCGCGCAGATGCGCGCCGATCGCGACGTTCTCCAGCACGGTCATGTCGGGCACCAGCTTGACGTGCTGGAAGGTTCTGCTGACGCCGAGTTTGACCACTTCCTGCGGCGGCGCGTTGTCGACCTTGTGGCCGAGCACCGAGATGGTGCCGCCGGTCGTCGTCAGCACGCCCGTGATCAGGTTGAAGGTCGTGCTCTTGCCGGCGCCGTTGGGCCCGATCAGGGCGACGATCTCGCGGGCCTGGACGTCGAACGAGACGTCGTTGACCGCGATCACGCCGCCGAACTGTTTTCGCGCCTTTTCGATCTGCAGCAGCACGGCAGCAGAGGCCGGCGTGCGCTCGCGCTTGGCAAGCGGAAGCGACGTATCGGGGATCTTGCGGCCCGGCTTGAGCGGCAACCTAGCCATCAGCCATGGCCAGACGCCGGTCGGCGCCAGTTGCAGCAGCACGACCAGCAGGATGCCGAACACGATGGTCTCGAGCTGGCTCTGGCCGCCAAAGACATACGGCAGATAGCTCTGCAGCACCTCCTTCAGGATCACGACGATACCGGCGCCGAGCACCGCGCCCCAGACGTAACCGGCGCCGCCGACCACGGCGATGAACAGATATTCGATGCCGGCCTGGGCGCCGAACGGCGTCGGGTTGGCGGCGCGCTGGAAATGCGCATAGAGCCAGCCGGACAGGCCGGCGAGTACCGCCGCATAGATGAACACCAAAAGCTTGGCGCGCGGCGTCTGCACGCCGAACGCTTCGCCGGCGATATGCCCGCGCCGCAGCGCGCGGATCGCGCGGCCGGTGCGGGAGTCCAACAGGTTCATGGTCAGCAATGCCGAGATCAGTACCCCGATCCAGATCGCGAAATAGATCGAGCCGGGATCGAGCATCCGGAAGCTGCCGATCGAGAGCGGCGGGATGCCCGAGATGCCGTCATTGCGGCCGAGGAATTCCAGCTTGCTGAACAGATAGAACAGGCCGATGCCCCAGGCGATGGTGCCGAGCGGCAGATAATGGCCGGATAGCCGCACCGTGACGATGCCGAGCAGGACGGCGGCGATGCCGCTGACCAGCAGCGCGAGCGGCAGCGTCAGCCACGGCGAAAAACCGTAGGCAGTCGTCAGCACCGCTGTGGTGTAAGCGCCGAAACCGCAAAAGGCGGCCTGGCCGAACGAGGTGAGGCCGCCGACGCCGGTGAGCAGCACCAGCCCCATCGCCACCAGCGCGGCGAGGCCGATATTGTTGAGCAGCACGATCCAGAACGGCGGGACGCCCGGAATGAACGGGATCGCCGCCATGACAGCTGCGAAGATGATGACAGGAAGCCGCTGATGCATGGCCGTCAGTCCTTCTCTTCCTCGACCGCGGGCGCTGCGAGCGAACGCAGCACCAGCACGGGAAGGATCAGCGTAAAGACGATGACCTCCTTGAAATTGCTGGCGTAGAACGAGGAAAAGGCCTCGACGCTGCCGACGATCAAGGCCGCCACCGCGGTCAGCGGATAGCTCACGAGACCGCCGATGATCGCGGCAATGAAACCTTTCAGACCGATCAGGAAACCGGTGTCGTAATAGAGCGTGGTGATCGGCACGATCAGGATGCCGGAAATCGCGCCGATCAGGGACGCCAGCAGAAACGCGATCTGTCCCGACAGCGTGGTGCGGATGCCGACGAGGCGGGCGCCGAGCCGGTTGACGGCGGTGGCGCGCAGCGCCTTGCCCATCAGCGTGAAGCCAAAGAACAGCCAGAGTGCTATGATGAAGCCAATCGTCAGCCCGTAGACCGCAAGGCTCTGGCCGGTGAAGCGCAACGGACCGATCGTCAGTGCCGCGTTCGACAAAGCTGGACCGCGCAGGCCCTCGGCGCCGAAGAACACCAGGCCCAGGCCCTGCAAGGCGAGATGACAGCCGACGGACGCGATCAGTAGCACCAGCACCGAGGTATGGGCGATCGGCTGGAATGCGATGCGGTAGAGGAACAGTCCGATCGCCGCGACGATCAAAAGCGACAGCGCGATGTTGACCGCGATCGGGGCCTTGGGGCTGGCGAACCCGTAGGCCAGGGCCAGGATCGCGGCCGGAAGAACGATGTTGAGGGCAAAGGCGCGCGCGACCCGCTTGAGCCGCAGCGATCGCCGCGCGTCAAACAGGTCGAGAGCAAGGGCGACCAAGCCCATCGCCATTGCGAGCCACGCGGTGCCCGGCACCTTGCCGGTCGCCAGCACGGCGTAGCTGAGCGCGCCGTAGGTGACGAATTCGCCCTGCGGGATCAGGATGACGCGGGTGACGGCAAACACCAGCACCAGCGCAAGCCCGAGCAGCGCATAGATCGCGCCATTGGTGATGCCGTCCTGCAGCAGGAACAGCATGATCGTCGTGTTCAAGACTGGCGCTCCCCCTAAAAGCGTCGCCGGTCCTGACCTCCTGCGGTCCGCCGGCCGTCCCATATCTCGGCAGTTGAAAGCCGCCGATATTTGATATATTCAATAACAATTATCAAATATAACATCAAGGGCCCGGCCGCCGGCCAAGCCCTTTTTCGGGTGCGAGCCTCACGCCATGACAGTTTCCAAGGCAGCGACCGATGCCGTCAAGCCGCCGCGCAACAACGGCAAGGAAATTGCGGGCGGCGCTGCGGACGGCGCCGCGGACAATGCCGGGCTGCAACTGGGCGAGCTGGCCGAACTGCTCGGCTATTCGCTCAAGCGTGCGCAGCTCAAGGTATTCGAGGACTTCCTGCGCTGCGTCGCGCCGCTGCAACTGACGCCGGCGCAATTCTCGGTGCTGCTGCTGCTCGACCGCAACCCCGGACGCAACCAGACCGAAATCGCCAACACGCTCGGCATCCTCAGGCCGAATTTCGTGTCGATGCTGGATGCGCTGGAGAGCCGCGGCCTGTGCGTCCGGATGCGCTCGACCAACGACCGCCGCTCGCACATCCTGGTTCTGACCGACAAGGGAAGGGCGGTGCTGGCGCGCGCCAAGAAACTCGTTGCCAGCAAGCACGAGGCGCGGCTCAATGAATTGCTGGGCCCGGCCAACCGCATAGCCCTGCTCGAAATGCTGTCGAAGATCGCGACGGAGTTCTGAGCGGCGCGATCAGGCCGCGACGATACGGCCTTGAGCCTCACGCGGGCCGCGTCCCGACAGGAATTGCCGCTCGATCTCGGCGGCGGGAAGCGGCCGGCTGAACAGGAAGCCCTGCATCTCCGTGCATCCCTCGGAAGCGATGCTGTGGAGCTGCTCTGCGGTTTCCACGCCCTCGGCGGTAGCCGTCATGCCCATGCCGTTGGCGAGCGCGGCAACCGCCCGCACGATGTTGAGCGAGCTTGAATTCTCGGTGATGTTCTTGACGAACGAGCGGTCGATCTTGATCTTGTCGAACGGAAAGCTCTGCAAGTAGGTCAGCGACGAATATCCGGTGCCGAAATCGTCCATCGCGATCCGGATTCCGAGCGCCCGCAACTGATGCAGCACCGCGAGCGTCGCTTCCTTGTTGTGAAGCAATACGCTCTCGGTGATTTCGATCTCCAGCCGCGTGGGCGCCAGACCGGAGGCCGCGAGCGCACTGACGATCACCTGCATCAGGCCGGGACTGCGAAACTGGATCGCTGAAATATTGACGGCGACGTGAAGGTTGTCGGGCCATTGCGCCGCGGTGGCGCAGGCCTGCCGGATGACCCACTCGCCCATCGGGACGATAAAGCCGATCTCTTCGGCCAGCGGAATGAAGTCGGCCGGCGAGATCATTCCCTTGGTCGGATGATTCCAGCGTATCAGGGCCTCGAAGCCGCTGATTTCCTTGCTCGCCAGATTGACGACCGGCTGATAGTGCAGCTCGAATTCGCCTGATGGCAGCGCCTTGCGCAGATCCTGTTCCAGGATGCGGCGGTTCTGCATCTGCAGGTCCATCACGGGTTCGAAGAAGCGGAACGTGCCGCGGCCGTCGCTCTTGGCGCGGTAGAGCGCAAGGTCGGCGTTGCGCAACAATTTGTCGGGGTTCGATCCATCGCCGGGGCCGACCGAAATGCCGATGCTGACGCCGATCACGGCCTGCTGGCCGTCGATGTCATAGGGCTCGCTCAGCGCATCGATGACGCCCTGCGCCAGCGAAGTGGCATCGGCGGGGTCCGCGATCATGGCCTGCACGATCACGAATTCATCGCCTCCCATCCGCGCGATCGTGTCGGCCTCGCCAACGAGTCCGCGCAACCGCTCGGCGACGATCTTCAGCAGCTTGTCGCCGCAGGGATGGCCGAACGTATCGTTCACGGCCTTGAACTGATCGAGGTCGAGATGGTGGACGGCCACCATTTCGCCGCGCTGGACCCTGCTCAGCACGTATTCGAGCCGATCGTTCAACAGCACCCGGTTGGCAAGATCGGTCAGCGCATCGTGGTGCGCCATGTATTCGATCTTGACCTCCGATTGCCGCTGTTCGGTGATGTCTTCATGCGTGGCGACCCAGCCGCCGCCGGGCATCGGGCGGTGACGGATCTTGAACGTGCGTCCGTTCATCAGTTCGACGATGCTGTCTTTCGCCTCGTTGGAAACCGCCACGTTGGTGCGCCAGTGGAGATATTCGTCGCGCGTCATGGCGGGGAAGCTGCCGGCTTCGAACCGCAGGTCGACGATCTCGACCAGCGACATGCCGGGGCTGACGCGCTCGGGCGCGATATCGTACATCTCGACGAAACGATCGTTGCAGACGATCAGGCGGTGGTCGGAATCGAAGAAGCAAAGCCCCTGCGACATGTTGTTGATGGCGGTGTCGAACTGGAAGTTCCTGACGCGCAGCGTCTCTTCCTGCTCCTTGCCGAGTTCGTATTGTTTTTTCAGCCGGGCATTGAGCTCTTCACGCTCGGTGATGTCCTCGTGGGTCGCCATCCCGCCGCCGCCGGGCACCGGGTAGACGGTGTAGGCAATGATCCGGCCGTCAGCAAACTCCTGCACCGTGGTGTCGAGTGCGATGTCGCGGCCGACGCGCTCACGGATGTAATCATCGGGGGCGACCGGCACCTTCAGGCCGAGATCCAGCCGATGCCGGATCAGTTCACGGGTCGGTGTGCCTGGCTTCACCTGTTCAGGCGACAGCCCGTACATTTCCCTGTAACGCCCGTTGCAGAAAACGACTTCGCGTTTCTCGTCGAAAATGACGATCCCGAGCGATAAATGATTGATCGCCTCTTCGAGCCGCGCACTCAAGGGCGCTGACTGCGGGACGGTTATCTGGCCGTGATCCGTCATTTAGCGTTTCCCCAGCCGCTATTGGCGGCTCTCCTGCTTCAAGGAGAACGGCCATTAGAAGCCCAGGCTGGTGAATTGCATCTTCGAGACCGGCAAATGCGTGCCGGTTCTTCGCAACTTGCTCAACAGAGTGTTAACGCGGTTTTGGCACCTACAGGATGCCGGCAGCCGCCCGGAAAACCTAGGCGGGGTCCACCAAAATCGCCCTGACGTCATTGACGTTGGTGAGCGTCGGGCCGGTCAGCAGCAAATCGCCGGTGGCTGAAAAGAACGCGGTGGCGTCGTTGTTGGCAAGATAGGTCGCGGGTGAGAGGCCGAGCGACTTCATCTTCGCAAACGTGGTCTGATCGATCACGGCGCCGGCCGGATCGGTCGCGCTGCCGGCGCCGCCGTCGGCGCCGTCGGTGTCCGCGGCCAGCGCCACAATGCCTGAAGTGTCCTTCAGAAGATCCGCCAGCGCCAGCGCATATTCCTGGTTGGGGCCGCCACGGCCATTGCCGCGCACGGTCACCGTGAGTTCGCCGCCCGAAAGGATCGCGATGCGTTTGCCTTCGTTGCGTGCTTTCAGCGCCAGGCGCGCATGAGCGGCCGCGACATCGCGTGCCTCACCTTCGAGATCCGCGCCGAGGCCGATCACCTCGTAGCCGGCATCCTTTGCGACCGTGATGGCCGCGTCGAGCGAAGCCTTCGGCTTCGCAATCATCTCGAATTGGGCACGGGCAAACGCGCCATCGCCGGGCTTGCAGCTCTCATTCCTGGGATCTTCGAGGGCGCGCCTGACGGCATCGTCGACCGTGAGATTATACCTCGCCACCAGCGCGCGGGCGTCCGCCAGCGTACTCGGATCCGGCACCGTCGGCCCCGATGCGATCGCGGACGGATCGTCATGCGGCACGTCGGAGATCGCCAGCGTGACGATTTCGGCGGCGCGCTGGCCGGCGCGGGCCAGCCGTCCGCCCTTGATCCGCGACAGATGCTTGCGGACGATATTCATCTCGCCGATCGGCGCGCCCGAGCGCAACAATGCGCGGTTCACCTGCTGCTTCTGTGCGAACGAAACGCCGTCGGCCGGCGCGATCCAGTTCGCAGAGCCGCCACCGGAGAGCAGCACCAGCAGCAGATCGTCAGCGGTCGCCTCAGCGGCGAGACGCAGCGTGTCGTCGGCGGCTTTCAGCCCGGCTTCGTCGGGCACGGGATGGCCGGCCTCGACGACCCTGATCCGCCGCGTCGGCACGCCGTGGCCGTGCCGCGTGGTGGCAAGGCCGGTCAGTCGTGACGGATCCAGCCCAAGCGCGTCGAGATAATGCCGTTCGGCCGCAGCCGCCATTGCCGCCGCGCCCTTGCCGGCGGCGAGGCAGATCACCTTACCTTTCGGTGTGGGCCGCAGATGCGCCGACAGCACGACGTCGGGATGCGCGGCAGCGACAGCCGCATCAAATATCGCACGCAAGAGGGGTCGCCGGTCGGTCATGATTTCACGAGAACTGCTGCGGGACAGGAGGTCTGGTTATCCATCCAATCGCCGCAAAAGAAAACCCCCGCGAGCGCGCCGCGGGGGCCCTTCCGGCCCGAGAAATGGGCCGATCAGGATTCGAAATGACTAGCCGCCGGCGTCGCTGGAGAGGATTTCGCCAAAGCGTTCCCAGGTCTCGCCTTTGAACCGGATCAGTTGTACCGAAGAAATCGGGGCAAAGTCGGTCGCCGACGTGTTGACCTTGATGCCCGGCAGCAGGCCGCCGAGTTCGAGGTCCTTGATGCTGGCCGCCTGCTTCATGACGTTCTCGCGCGTGAGATTGTCGCCGCAAGCCTTCAGCACGTGCACGAGGCCCTGCGCGACGGTGTAGCCGAACATGACAGACGCATCGGCGCGGTTGGCTTCCGGATAATACTTGTCCAGAAACTCGTTCCAGGCCTTCATGCCCGCATCATCCTTCCACTGCGCATCCGTCGGATCCTTCAGATATTGCGAGGAGATGATGTCCTGGGCGTTCTCCATGCCGGCCGGCTTGATGACGCTGCCGATCGAGGCCGAGACGTTGTTGAGGAAGTGCAGCGGCTTCCAGCCGATCTCGGCGTTCTTCTTGATCGCCTGCGCCGCGAACTTGGGCGTGGTGATGTTGATGAACACGTCGGCGCCGGTCGACTTCAGCTTGACGATGTGGGAGTCGATGGTCGGCTCGGAGACTTCGTAGCTTTCCTCCATGACGATCATCGACGCGGCCTTGGCGCCGAGCCCGTCCTTGAAGCCCTTCAGGTAGTCCTTTCCGTAATCGTCGTTCTGATAGAGGATCGCGACCTTGGCGTTCGGTTTCTCCTTGAGAATGTACTTCGCATAGATCTGCGTTTCGCTCTGGTAGTTGGGCTGCCAGCCCATTGTCCACGGGAAGGTCTTCGGATCGTTCCACTTGGTGGCGCCGGTCGCGACGAACAGTTGCGGTACCTTCTTCGTGTTCAGGTACTTCTGGATCGCGGTGTTCGGCGGCGTACCGAGCGGGTTGAAGATGAGGAGGACTTCATCGCTCTCGACCAGCTTGCGCGCCTGTTCCACCGTCTTCGGCGGGCTGTACGCATCGTCATAGCTGATGAAGTTGATCTTGCGGCCGTTGATGCCGCCCTCGGCGTTGATCTTCTTGAAGTAGGCCTCTTCGGTCTTGCCGATCACGCCGTAGGCGGAAGCCGGTCCGCTGTAGGGCATGATGTTGCCGATCTTGATCTCGGTATCGCTCGCACCGGGATCGTATTTCTTTTGTGCGAGAACGCCGCTCGAAGTTGCCGCGAGTAGTCCAAACGCGGTCGAAACAACCGCAAGTTTTTTCATTGTGGACATTTCTGTCTCTCCCTTTTCATTCATTAAATCCAACCGTCAGGCTCCTTGCACGAAGCTCTTTTAACGGCGTCGTGATTAGCATCTTGCCGCACGCCTCACAACAAAAAGCCCCTGCGGCAAAGCCGCAGGGGCTTTTCTTTAGTAGACTGTTCGGTGGCGTTAACCGCCGACGTCGCCGGAAAGAATTTCGCCGAAGCGCTCCCAGGTGTCGCCCTTGAACTTCATCAGCTGCAATTGCGAGATCGGGGCGAAGTCGGTCGGCGAGGTGTTGACCTTGACCCCAGGCAACAGTCCGCCGAGTTCGAGGTCCTTGATGCTGGCGGCCTGCTTCATGACGTTGGCCCGGGTGAGGTCGTCGCCGCAGGCCTTCAGCACATGCACGAGGCCTTGCGCTACGTTGTAGGCGTACATCACCGCACTGTCGGCGCGATTGGCTTCCGGATAGTACTTGTCCAGGAACTCGTTCCAGGCCTTCATCCCGGCATCGTTCTTCCATTGCGCGTCGGTCGGATCCTTGAAGTATTGCGACGAGATGATGTCCTGTCCATTCTCGAAGCCGGCCGGCTTCATCACGCTGCCGATCGAGGAAGAGACGTTGTTGAGGAAGTGCAGCGGCTTCCAGCCGACCTCGGCGTTCTTCTTGATCGCCTGCGCCGCGAACTTGGGCGTGGTGATGTTAAAGAAGACGTCCGCGCCGGTCGCTTTCATCTTGACGATATGGGAGTCGATCGTCGGCTCGGAGACTTCGTAGCTTTCCTCGATGACGATCAATGAGGCAGCCTTGGCGCCCAGGCCATCCTTGAAGCCCTTCAAATAGTCCTTGCCGTAATCGTCGTTCTGATAGAGCACCGCGATCTTGGCGTTCGGATGGTTCTTCAGAATGTACTTGGCGTAGATCTGCGACTCGCTCTGGTAGTTGGGCTGCCAGCCCATGGTCCAGGGAAAGTCCTTGGGGTCGTTCCACTTGGTGGCGCCGGTCGCGACGAACAGTTGCGGCACCTTCTTGGTGTTGAGGTATTTCTGAATCGCAGTGTTCGGCGGCGTGCCGAGCGAATTGAAGACCAGCAGGACTTCGTCACTCTCGACCAGCTTGCGGGCCTGCTCCACGGTCTTCGGCGGGCTGTAGGCATCGTCATAGCTGATGAAGTTGATCTTGCGGCCGTTGATGCCGCCCTCGGCGTTGACCTTCCTGAAATAGGCCTCTTCGGTTTTTCCGATCACGCCGTAGGCGGAGGCCGGTCCGCTGTACGGCATGATGTTGCCGATCTTGATTTCGGTGTCGGTGGCGCCGGTGTCGTATCTCTTTTGTGCCAATGCGCCGCTGCTGGTCGCGGCAAGCAATGCGAGGGCTGCCGCAACGGCTCCCAGTCGCAAGTTGATAACGGACATTTTGATCTCCCTGGGATCACGATGGATGTGTCATCTTCTTTTTGTTTGGAGCGCTTGGCGGCTCTTGGATCGCATTGAATACCTTTCGGCCCCGTCCAGCAACAAAAAGCCCCCCGCGACGGCGTCCCGGGGGGCGATATTTAGTCGGATACCGCGGGCAACTGCCCGCGGGACGGAATATTAATTAGTTGCCGCCTCGCCGCTGATGACGTCACCGAACAGGTCCCACTTCTCGCCCTTGAAGCGCATCATCTGAAGCTGCTCGATCGGGGCGAAGTCGGTGGCCGACGTGTTGATCCTGACGCCCGGCAGGAGCGTATCGGGCGTGAAGTCCTTCAGGTTCGCAGCCTGCTTCATGATGTTGGCGCGGGTCAGGTCGTCGCCGCACATTTCGAGGATCCTGGTCAGGGTCTGGGCTGCGCCATAGCCGTAGACCACCGAACTGTTGAGCCGGTCGGCCTCGGGATAGTACTTGTCGAGCAGGGCGAAAAAATTCTTCATTCCGGCGTCGTCTTTCCACTGCGGATCGGCGGCGTCCTTGGCGTAGGCAGCCGAGAGCAGGCCCTGCGCGTTTTCGAAGCCCGCGGGCTTGATCACGCTGCCGACTGAAGCCGAGACATTGGCCACGATCTGGAGCGCCTTCCAGTCGATCTCGGCCATCTTCTTGATGGTCTGCGCCGCGAATTTCGGCGTCGTGATGCTGATCAGGACGTCCGCGCCGCTGGCCTTGAGCTTGACGATATGATTGTCAATCGTCGGCTCCGAGATCTCGTAGCTTTCCTCGGCGATGATGGCTGATGCCTTGGCGCCGAAACCGTCCTTCAGGCCCTTGAGGTAGTCCTTGCCGAAATCGTCGTTCTGATAGAACACGGCGATCTTGGCGTCCGGCTTTTCCTTCATCAGGTATTTCGCATAGATCAGCCCTTCGCTCTGATAGCTGGGCTGCCATCCGATGGTCCACGGAAAATGCTTCGGATCGTTCCACTTGGTAGCACCGGTGGCGACGAACAGTTGCGGCACCTTCTTGGCGTTCAGATATTTCTGGATCGCACTGTTGGACGGCGTGCCGAGCGGATTGAACACCACCAGCACCTCATCGCTCTCGACGAGCTTGCGTACCTGTTCGACGGCCTTCGGCGGACTGTAGGCATCGTCATAGGAAACGAACTTGATCTTGCGCCCGTTGATGCCGCCGTTTTCGTTGACCATCTTGAAGTAGGCTTCTTCGGTCTTGCCGATGACGCCATAGGCGGAGGCAGGGCCGCTGTAGGGCACGATGTGACCGATCTTGATTTCGGTATCGGTCGCACCGGTGTCATACTTCTTTTGGGCGAGTGCACTGCCGTTTGTGGCAGCGAAAGTGACGAGCGCCGTCCAGAAGGCGGCGCTTCTTATTATTGCCGAACGCATTTCTTCTCCTGAGTGAGGTTACTTTTTCAGCTTTCCGATCAGTTGTTGCGCAACTATCGCGACCTGCCTGGCGCCGTGCGGCACGAGGAAGATGACAAGGAACAGAAGCACGCCGAATACGGCGCCGGAAAGGCCCTTCGAGATTCCTTCGGCGATGTTCGGCACGAAGATGATGAAGGCGGCGCCAACGAACGATCCCGGCAGCCAGCCGACGCCGCCGACGACCATGCCGAGGAACAGCGAGATCGCCAGCAAAATGGTGTAGCTGTCCGGCGCCACGAACTGCACCGCGATGGCCCCTAAGCCGCCGGCAACGCCGGTGATGCCGGCTGAAACGCCGAACGCCAGCGTCTTGTACAGCGCGACGTCGACGCCCATGGCGGAAGCCGCGATCTCGTTGTCACGGATCGCCATGAAGGCGCGGCCCGAGCGCGACCGCAGCAAATTGACCGAGGCGATATAGATTCCGATCGTGATCGCGAGCGTGAAATAATAAAGCCACATGTCTTGCGACATCGGCAGGCCGAACGGCGCATCTGGCTTGGTGACGACGAGGCCCTGCACGCCGCCGGTCCAGTGCTCAAAGAAGCCGAGTTTCAGGATTTGTGGCATCGCGGTGGCCAAGGCGAACGTCGCCAGCGCGAGATACACGCCAGAAAGCCGCAGCGCCGGCTGGCCGAAGGCGAAGCCGAACGCGAAGCAGATCAGGCCCGCGATCGGCAGCGTCAGCGCGTAGTTCATGCCGGTGTATTCGATCAGGATCGCCGAGGTGTAGGCGCCGACCGCATAGAACGCGCTCTGACCCAGCGAGAACTGGCCGCTGCCGCCGGTCAGAATATTGAGGGCGAGAACGGCCAGGCCGTAGATCAACAGCATCGTCAACTGGAAGATGATGAAGTTTTTGACGAACAGCGGCACGATAAGCAGCGCTACGAGCACCACCAGCGAGGTGCCCAGGCCGAGCGTCATGGCTCGCTTCGGAACGGCCTCGACGGCCGGTGCTTCTGTGACGACGTCTTCGACAGCGCTCATGACTAAACTCGCTTCACGATGGGCCGGCCAAACAGCCCAGCCGGTTTGACGACCAATACGGTGATGATCAGCGCAAGCGCGATCGGCAGTTTCAACTCGTTACCGACGCCGGGAATGTAGGTCCCGGCCAGATTCTCGAAGATGCCGACCAGGAAGCCGCCGACCACGGCGCCGAGCGGTGAGGTCAGGCCGCCGAGCACGGCCGCGGCGAAGCCGTAGATCAGCACGCCCAACATCATGTTCGGTTCCAGGAACACGACAGGCGCGATCAGGATGCCGGCGATCGAGCCGATCGCGGCCGCCATGCCCCAGCCGAGCGCGATCATCCAGGACGTATTGATGCCGACCAGGCGCGCCGATTCGGGCAGCGAAGCCGCGGCTCGCATGGCAAGGCCTATCCGCGTGTACTGGAAGAACAGGAACAGCAGGATCAGCAGCAGCACGGTGACGCCGATCATGCCGGCCTGGTGGGTCGAGATCAGCTGGCTGCCGAGGAAGGGCGATGATCCGAACGGCGTCGGATACTGCTTGATGGTGAAATCCCAGATCAGGCCCGCGAAGCTGTTGATGATCCCATACAACGCGATGAAGCCGGCAACGTTAGTCAGAATCGGCGCTTTCGCCAGCGGCTTGAACAACAGCCGCTCAATGGCAATGCCGCCGGCGAAGGAGAACGCCAAGGTGAGCAGGAACGCCCACCAGTAGGGCACGCCCCACTGCATCAGTTGCCAAGAAATAAAGGTCGAGAACATCGCCATTTCGCCCTGGGCGAAGTTCAGATGATCGATCGCCTGGTAGATCATAACCACGGCGAGCGCCATACAGGCGTAAATTGCGCCTGTGGCAATGCCGGCCAGGACTTGGTTGGTAAACAGCTCCATGGCGGCCGCTCCTCAATAACCCAGATAGGATTTACGGATGTCTTCGTTGTTCGCGATTTCGGCAGCACTGCCCGACATCACGATGCGTCCGGTTTCGATCACATAGGCCTGGTCGGCGAGTTCCAGCGCCAGTTGCGCGTTCTGCTCCACCACCAGGATGGTGACCTTGTCCTCGCGGTTGATCTTGCCGAGAATCTTGAACAGCTCGCGCACGATCAGGGGCGCCAGGCCGAACGACGGCTCGTCCAGCAGCATCAGCCGCGGACGCAGCATCAGCGCACGCGCGACCGCGAGCATCTGCTGCTCGCCGCCCGACAGCGTGCCGGCCTGCTGGGTATGCCGTTCCTTCAGCACCGGGAAGTGCTCGTACATGCGTTCGATGTCGGCAACCACGCCCTTCTTGTCGTTGCGGGTGATGGCCCCTAACTGCAGGTTTTCCTCCACCGTCATGGTGGTGAAGGTGCCGCGGCCCTGCGGCACATGCGCGATGCCGAGACGGACGACGTTTTCGGTCGAGCGGCCGGAGAGCGGCTTGCCCTCGAACTCGATCGCACCCGTCGAACGCACCATGTTGCAGATCGCGCGCAAGGTGGTGGTCTTGCCGGCGCCGTTGGCGCCGAGCAGCGTGGTCAGCGAGCCCTCATTGAGGGCGAAGCTGAGGCCATGAAGCGCCTGGACCTGCCCGTAATAGGCGCGGAGATCCTTGACGTTGAGCATCGCGGTCATTGGTCCTTGCTCCCCAGATAGGCTTTGATGACGTCCGGGTCGGCCTGGACCTGGGCCGGTGTTCCTTCGGCGAGCTTGCGGCCGAAGTTGAGTGCGACGACATGGTCGGCGATCGACATCACCAGACCCATGTGATGTTCGACGAGCAGCACGGTCATGTGGCGCTCGTCGCGAATTCGGCGGATCAGGTCGCCGAGCACGTGGACTTCCTCGTGGTTGAGGCCGCCGGCGGGTTCGTCGAGCAGCAGGATCTTGGGATCGGCGGCGAGCGCGCGTGCCAGTTCGACGCGCTTCTGGGTGCCGAAGGGCAGGCCGGAAACCACGGTGTGGGCCACGTCATTGAGATCCAGGTAGTCGAGGATCTCATGGACCTTCTTGTTGACGTCGGCTTCGGTGCGGCGAACCCAGGCGAGCTTCAGCGAGTCCGAGATGATGTCGCTCGAAGTGCGCGCGTGGGTGCCGACGCGAACGTTGTCGAGCACCGAGAGATTGGGAAACAACGCGACGTTCTGGAAGGTGCGGCCGATGCCGATTTCGGCGATCCGGTGCGGCGGGCGCGTCAGGATGCTCGAGCCTTCCATCAGAATATCACCGGAGCTCGGCTGATAGAGTCTGGAAAGGCAATTGAACAGCGTCGTCTTTCCGGCGCCGTTCGGTCCGATGAGGCCGAGGATTGCGCCCTTGTGCATGTCAAAGGACACGCCATTCAACGCGATGATGCCGCCGAACACGACGCTGACGTCGCGAACCGCGAGCAGGGGAGCATTGCCCTGCGCGAGCTGTGCCTGCGTCATCTCGTCCCGCCCGCCCTGATCACGAGGCGGGAATGACCATGCGAACACTTTCGCCGGTCATGGTGAAGGCTACCTGATCCCCTCGGCCAAACGTGCAACTTTCCCTCCTGCTTTCAACTTCTTGTTTTCTGTTTTTTTGGATTGCGGTGCTGCGCCGCCCAGCGCTGCCTCGATTTTCCTTACCATCGTGACAAGGCGAGGTCCAATATCGGTCATCAAGCGATCTTCCGTGAAGCGGAATGCCGGCGCGCCGCAATTGAAGGCATACGGCCCGGTTCCGTCATTGAGCTTCAATGCTACACCCACCGCATGCACGTCGTTCTGCCATTCGCCTGCGGAAATCGCGAAGCCGTATTTCGCCACCGTTTCGCCCGAGCGTTCGATGCCGTCGCGCATCCGAGCCCATCGGCTGCCGTAGTGGTCGCGCAGGTCGCGCAACAAAGAGGCGCGTTCATCGTCCGGCAGTGCCCAGATATAGGCGCGTCCCATCGCCGAAGTCGCAATCGGTACGCGCGAGCCGACGTCGAGCTGTACGCCGAGCGTCAGCCCGTTACGGCTCTGCCCGAAATAGATCATGCTGTGACGGTCGCGTCCGCCGACGGCGACGGCGCCGCCGGTCTCGCGCATCAGTTCTTCACGATAGGGTTCGGACAAATGCCGAACGCCGAGATTGGCCAGCGCGGCATACCCCAGCGCCATGGCTGATGGCGCGAGCTGATACTTCTCGAAGCGCGGAACGGGTGTAAGATAACCGAGCTTGGTCAGGGTGTAGGTCAGCCGGGAAATGGTTGGCTTCGGCAAATTGGTACGGGCGGCGAGTTCTTGATTGCCGAGAAGCCCGTCGTTGGGATGAAATGCGCGCAACACATCAAGTCCGCGGGAAAGCGCGACGACGAAGCTGCGATCAGTCGCCACCTTTTTCCCTGGACGCTTCATTTCCCGCTACTGCTGATGAGCTCGTTGACAACGGACGTGCTTCAAAATAACCCTCCGTGTCAAGATGTGGAATTAAATTTCGCAGTGCGAAATTAGCGAAATCGACCGTAGCTACTCAACGCAAGTTGTGCAGCATCCAAGAACAAACGATCCAGAGAACAAACGATCCAGGGAGAGTCCCGTGAGCGAAGTGGTAAAACTCGAGCGTCATGACGTCATCGCCATCGTCACGGTCAACAGTCCTCCCGTCAACGCGCTGAGCGCTGCCGTGCGCGGCGGTATCTTCGAATGCATGAAGAGCGCGATTGCGGACACGGAAGTTAAGGCAATCGTACTGACCTGTGCAGGCCGGACCTTCATCGCCGGCGCCGACATCACCGAATTCGGCAAGCCGCCGAAGCCGCCCGGCCTCGCCGAAGTGCTTGTCCTGATGGAGAGCTCGCCAAAGCCGATCATTGCCGCGATTCACGGCACGGCGCTCGGCGGCGGCCTCGAAGTCGCTCTGGCATGCCACTATCGCGTCGCCACCAAGGAAGCCAAGCTCGGCCTGCCCGAAGTGAAGCTCGGCCTGCTGCCGGGCGCCGGCGGAACGCAGCGCCTGCCGCGCGCGGTCGGCCCCGAACTCGCGGTCAAGATGATCGTCAGCGGCGATCCGATCGGCGCGGCGGAAGCGCTCAAGAACGGCCTGATCGAGGAAATCGTCGAGGGCCCTGCCGCCGGCGGCGAGGCCTTTGCCCGCAAGGTGCTGGCGGAGAAGCGTCCCTTGCGAAAGCTGCGCGACGACGACTCCAAGCTCGCAGCCGCCAAGGCCGACATTTCGATCTTCACCAATGCGGTCGCCGCGCTGACCAAGAAGGCGCGCGGGCTGGAAGCGCCGTTCGCAGCCGCGGATGCCGTCCGCGCCGCGATCGAACTGCCGTTCGACGAAGGGTTGAAGAAGGAGCGCGAAGGTTTCCTCAAGCTTGTCGCCAGCGACCAGTCGAAAGCGCAGCGCTACGCCTTCTTCTCCGAGCGCGAAGCCGCCAAGATCGCCGGCGTGCCCGAAGGCACCAAACCGCGTCCGGTCGAGCGCGTCGCCATCATCGGCGCCGGCACCATGGGCGGCGGGATCGCGATGTCGTTCGCCAATGCCGGTATTCCGGTGACGCTGATCGAGACCGGCGAAGAGCAGCTCAAGCGCGGCCTGGGCGTGATGCAGAAGAACTACGAGGCGACAGCGGCGCGTGGCGGTATCCCTGCGGATGCGCCGGCCAAGCGCATGGGCCTGATCAACGGCGTCGTTGGCCTGGAGAACGTCAAGGACGCTGACCTGGTGATCGAAGCCGTGTTCGAGACCATGGCGGTCAAGAAGGAAGTATTCGAGGCGCTCGACAAGCACGCCAAGCCGGGCGCGGTGCTCGCTTCCAACACCTCGTACCTCAACATCGACGAGATCGCGAAGGTGACGAAGCGTCCGCAGGACGTGCTCGGCATGCACTTCTTCTCGCCGGCCAACGTGATGAAGCTGTGCGAGATCGTGCGCGCCGACAAGACCGCGCCGGACGCGCTGACGACTGCCGTTTCGATCGCGCGCAAGATCGCAAAGGTGCCGGCCGTGGTCGGCGTCTGCGACGGCTTTGTCGGCAACCGCATGCTGGCGCAGCGCGGCAAGCAGTCGGAAAAGCTGCTGTTCGAGGGCGCGCTGCCGCAGCAGGTCGACGCCGTGGTGACGAAGTTCGGCATGCCGATGGGCCCGTTCGCGATGAGCGATCTCGCCGGCCTCGATATCGGCTGGCGTTCGCGCAAGGACCGCGGCATCAAGTCGGAAATCGCCGACGCGCTGTGCGAGGCCGGACGCTTCGGCCAGAAGACCGGCAAGGGCTATTACAAGTATGAAGCCGGCTCCCGCGCGGCGTTGCCGGATCCGGACGTCGAAAAGCTGATCGACGAGACGCTGCAGCGCCTCGGCCGCAAGAAGCGGGTCGTCAGCGACGACGAGATCCTCGAGCGCATGATGTACCCGATGATCAATGAGGGTGCGCGCATCCTCGAAGAGGGCATCGCGGCGCGGCCGAGCGATATCGACGTGATCTGGCTCTATGGCTATGGCTGGCCGATCTACCGCGGCGGCCCGATGTTCTATGCCGACCAGGTCGGTCTCAAGCACATCGCCGATCGTCTGTCCTACTACGCCAAAGAGACCAACGATCCCTCGCTCGAGCCGGCGCCGCTGCTCAAGCGTCTGGCCGCCGAAGGCAAGACCTTTGCGTCGCTGGCCGCGCAGTCGAAGGCGGCTTGATGGGGCATCGGCCTAATCACGCGTCATTCCGGGGCGCGCGTAGCGCGAACCCGGAATCTCGAGATTCCGGGTTCGCTCGCTGTCCGCGAGCGCCCCGGAATGACCGCTTCTCCTGCCAAGAGCCTCCATGACCCATCCCGGCGAGCAGTTCTATCCGGAAGGCGTCCGCTGGGACGATCCGATCGCGCGCGGCACGCTGCCCGACCTGTTGTCGGCAGCGGCCGCGGAGTTCGGCTCGCGCCCGGCGATTGAATTCCGTGACCGGCCGATAAGTTTTGTCGAACTTGAAGCGCTGGTCGAGACGGCCGCCGGCGCGTTCCTTCGCGCCGGCTACGGCAAGAACAGTTCAGTCGCGCTGTTCCTCGGCAATTCGCCGGATCATCCGGTCAATTTCTTCGGCGCGCTGAAGGCCGGCGCCCGCGTCGTGCACCTGTCGCCGCTCGACGGCGAGATCGCGCTGTCGCACAAGCTCTCGGACTCCGGCGCCCGCGTGCTGGTCACCAGCAATCTCTCGGCACTGTTGCCGACCGCGCTGAAGTTTCTCGACAAGGGGCTGCTCGACGGCCTGATCGTCTGCGAGGACGATCACTGGGGCAAGGCCGGTACGCCGCAGACGGCGCTGCCGGATAACCCCGCGATCATCACCTACCGGCAATTCACCGACGGCGCGGCAAAGCCGGCGCAATGGCCTGCCATCAGTGCCGATGACGTAGCCCTGCTGCAATATACCGGCGGCACCACAGGGCTTCCAAAAGGCGCGATGCTCAGTCACGGCAATCTGACCTCGGCGGTGTCGGTCTATGACGTCTGGGGCAAGCCGTCGCGCGCCGAGCGCAATGCGATCGAGCGCGTGATCTGCGTGCTGCCGCTGTTCCATATCTATGCGTTGACGGTGGTGCTGCTGTCCTCGATCCGGCGCGGCAACCTGATCTCGCTGCATCAACGCTTTGATGTCGAGGCCGTGATGCGCGATATCGAGGTCAAGCGCGCGACCGCCTTTCCGGGCGTGCCGACGATGTGGATCGCGATCGCAGCACTTCCCGATCTCGACAAGCGCGACTTGTCATCGCTGGTCAGCGTTGGCTCGGGCGGTGCACCGCTGCCGGTCGAGGTCGCAAAGATCCTCGAGCGCAGGGTCGGCATGAAGCTGAAGAGCGGCTGGGGCATGACCGAAACCTGCTCACCCGGCACCGCGCACCCGAAGGAAGGGCCGGACAAGCCCGGTTCGATCGGCCTGATGCTGCCGGGCATCGAGATGGACGTGGTGTCGCTGGAGGACCCGACCAGGCTGATGCCGGTGGGCGAGGTTGGCGAAATCCGCATCCGCGGTCCGAACGTCACCAAGGGCTACTGGAACCGGCCGAAGGAAACCGCCGAAGCGTTTGTGGGCGACCGCTTTCTGACCGGCGACATCGGCTACATGGATGCCGACGGCTATTTTTATCTGGTCGACCGCAAGAAGGACATGATCATCTCCGGCGGCTTCAACGTCTATCCGCAGATGATCGAGCAGGCGATCTACACCCATCCTGCCGTGCAGGAAGTGATCGTGATCGGTATCCCCGACGATTACCGCGGCGAGGCCGCCAAAGCCTTCATCAAGCTGCGCGCGGATGCAAAGCCGTTCACGCTGGACGAACTGCGCACCTTCCTCACCGGCAAGCTCGGCAAGCACGAGATTCCGGCCGCCGTCGATTTCGTCGACGAACTGCCGCGCACGCCGGTCGGCAAGCTCTCGCGCCACGAACTGCGCCTGCAGCAATCGCCGTCCGCGCTACCAAAACAACAAGCCGCATCAGGAGGTCGTTCCTAAACTCCGCCGTCGTCCCTGCGAACGCAGGGACCCATACGCCGCGGCCCCGGTTGGGGGCACATGGGGAGACGGCTTTCGTATCATTGGTGCTGGTGGTTATGGGTCCCTGCGTTCGCAGGGACGACGGGATAGAGAGTTTCGCGTTACCAGAGAGTTCTAGTTCGTTCACAGGAGGATCCGATGGATCTCGCTTTCAGCAAGGAAGAAATCGCGTTTCGTGAGGAGGTGCGAGCCTTCTTCCGGGACAACGTGCCGCCGGAGACGCGGCGCAAGATGGTGGAGGGCCGTCACCTCTC
The DNA here is from genome assembly GCF_018130385.1 of Bradyrhizobium sp. AUGA SZCCT0283. Classification (GTDB taxonomy): domain Bacteria; phylum Pseudomonadota; class Alphaproteobacteria; order Rhizobiales; family Xanthobacteraceae; genus Bradyrhizobium. Next base: position 97,913 of record NZ_JAFCLU010000008.1, read on the forward strand.
CAAGGACGAGATGGTCGCTTGGTGGCGCATCCTGAACAAGAAGGGCTGGGGCGTCTCGCACTGGCCGAAGGAATATGGCGGAACGGGGTGGACCTCCGTGCAGCACTACATCTTCAACGAAGAGCTGCAGATGCACCCCGCACCCGCGCCGCTCGCCTTCGGCGTCAGCATGGTCGGTCCCGTCATCTACACCTTCGGCAACGAGAAGCAGAAGAAGCAGTATTTGCCGCGCATCGCCAATGTCGACGACTGGTGGTGCCAGGGCTTTTCGGAGCCCGGCTCCGGCTCCGACCTTGCGTCGCTGAAGACCAAGGCCGAGCGCAAGGGCGACAAGTACATCATCAACGGCCAGAAGACCTGGACCACGCTGGCCCAGCACGCCGACATGATCTTCTGCCTGTGCCGCACCGACACCAATGCCAAGAAGCAGATGGGCATTTCCTTCATCGTGTTCGACATGAAGTCGAAGGGCGTCACCGTGCGCCCGATCGAGACCATCGACGGCGGCCATGAGGTCAACGAAGTGTTCTTCGACGACGTCGAGGTGCCGGTCGAGAATCTGATCGGCGAGGAGAACAAGGGCTGGGACTACGCAAAGTTCCTGCTCGGCAACGAGCGCACCGGCATCGCCCGCGTCGGCGTCTCCAAGGAGCGGCTGCGCCGCATCAAGGATCTCGCCTCCAAGGTCGAAGCGAACGGCAAGCCCGTGCTCGAGGACCAGGGTTTCCGCGAAAAACTCGCGGCCTGCGAGATCGAGCTCAAGGCGCTCGAACTCACCCAGCTCCGCGTCGTCGCCGACGAGGGCAAGCACGGCAAGGGCAAGCCCAACCCGGCGTCTTCGGTGTTGAAGATCAAGGGTTCGGAAATCCAGCAGACCACCACCGAACTTCTGATGGAAGTGATCGGCCCGTTTGCCGCGCCCTACGACGTGCATGGCGATGACGGCTCGAACGAGACCATGGACTGGACCGCCCAGATCGCGCCGAGCTACTTCAACAACCGCAAGGTCTCGATCTACGGCGGCTCCAACGAGATCCAGCGCAACATCATCACCAAGGCGGTGCTGGGGCTTTGATTCCTCTCCCTCTCCCCGCCCCCTTCGCGGGGAGAGGGCAGGGGTGAGGGGCCTGTCTCCGCGAAGACAGTTCGTAGGATGGGTGGAGCGAAGCGATACCCATCACAACAAGACCGAACAGTGCGATGGGTTTCGCTTCGCTCTACCCATCCTACGGGTTCGTTCGATTTCCATGCCTCAGGCATGATTTGAGAGAGTAGAAGAACATGGATTTTGATTTGTCCGAGGAGCAGCGCCTTCTCAAGGAAAGCATCGACGGTCTATTGACCGACTCCTACGATTTCGATGCGCGTAAGAAGTACCAGAAGGAGAAGGGCGGCTGGAGCAAGGCTGTCTGGGGCAAGCTCGCCGAGCAGGGCCTGCTGGGCCTGCCGTTCGCCGAAGCCGATGGCGGCTTTGGCGCCGGCGCGGTCGAGACCATGATCGTGATGGAAGCGCTCGGCAAGGCGCTGGTGCTGGAGCCGTATCTCGCGACCGTCGTGATCGGCGGCGGCTTCCTGCGCCATGGCGGCTCGGCCGAGCAGAAGGCCGCGCACATCCCCGGCATCATCGACGGCAGCAAGACCTTTGCGTTTGCGCAGCTCGAGAAGAACTCGCGCTACGACCTCGGCGATGTCGCGACATCAGCCAAGAAGAAGGGTGCGGGCTGGGTGATCGACGGCGAAAAATTCGTCGTGCTCAACGGCGAGAACGCCGACACGTTGATCGTGACCGCGCGCACCAAGGGCGCGCAGCGCGACAGAAGCGGCATCGGCGTGTTCATCGTGCCGGCGAACGCCAAGGGCGTCACCCGCAAGGGCTATCCGACCCAGGACGGCCTGCATGCCGCCGACATCACGCTGACCGGCGTCGAGGTCGACGGGAGTGCCGCGATCGGCGATCCCGAGAACGGCCTGCCGCTGGTCGAGCGCGTGGTGGACGAAGCCCGCACCGCGATGTGCGCGGAAGCCGTCGGCGCGATGGATGAATCGCTGAAGTCTACCGTCGAATATCTCAAGACGCGAAAACAGTTCGGCGTGCCGATCGGCAGCTTCCAGACCCTGCAGCACCGCGCCGCCGACATGTTCGTGGCGCTCGAACAGGCCCGCAGCATGTCGATGTTCGCGACCATGGCGGCCGATTTCGACAGCGCGAAAGAGCGCGCGACCGCGGTCGCCGCCGCCAAGGTGCAGATCGGCAAGTCCGGCAAGTTCATCGGCCAGCAGTCGATCCAGCTTCACGGCGGCATCGGCATGACCCAGGAAGCCAAGATCGGCCACTACTTCAAGCGGCTGACCATGATCGAAAACACCTTTGGCGACACCGACTACCACCTCCGCCGCGTCACCGATGCGGGCGGGCTGGTGTAGGGCGCACACTCTCTCCGTCATTCCGGGGCATCGCGAAGCGATGAGCCCGGAATCCATCTCGCAACTTGCGCCGCGGCCCGATGGATTCTCTGATGTGCAATTGCACATCATAGCTCGCGACTTCGTCGCGCCCCGGAATGACGGAGCAAGAGTCAGGGAGCCAACAACAATGAAAAACACCCCGTTCGATCTCACCGGCAAAATCGCCATCATCACCGGCTCCAGCCGCGGCATTGGCCGTTCCTCCGCAGAGCTGCTCGCCAAGCTCGGCGCAAAGGTCGTGATCTCCAGCCGCAAGGCGGATGCCTGCCACGAGGTAGCCAGCGGCATCAGGAAGGCCGGCGGCGACGCCCATGTCATCCCCTGCAACATCTCGCGCCGCGAGGAAGTCGAGGCGCTGGTCACGGGCACGACCAAGCATTACGGCAAGGTCGACATCCTCGTCTGCAACGCCGCGGTGAACCCGTATTATGGCCCGCTGCTCGACATCAAGGACGAGGCCTTCGACAAGATCATGAACTCGAACGTCAAGAGCAACATCTGGCTCTGCGCGCTGGCGATCCCGCAGATGGCCGAGCGAGGCAACGGTTCGGTGGTGATCATCTCGTCCATCGGCGGCATGCGCGGCTCCACCGTGATCGGCGCCTACGGCATTTCGAAAGCGGCCGATTTCGCGCTGTGCCGCAGCCTCGCCGGCGAATGGGGCCCGAAGGGCGTCCGCGTCAATTGCGTCGCGCCCGGCCTGGTCAAGACCGATTTCGCCAAGGCGCTGTGGGAAGACCCGGAAATGCTCAAGCGCCGCACCGCCGGCACCCCGCTCCGCCGCATCGGCGAGCCCGACGAAATCGCCGGCGCGGTGGCCTACCTGGCCTCCGACGCGTCGACCTTCATGACCGGCCAGACCATCGTGGTCGATGGCGGCGTAACGACCGCGGCGACGTAGGCGGCTCTCTCCGCTGTCGTCCCTTGCGAACGCAGGGACCCAAACCGCGTTGTGCTCTCGACTCAAGCCGAGTTGGCTGACGTCTTTCGCCAAATAAAAGCCGGTGGCTATGGGTACCTGCGTTCGCAGGGACGACAGCAACATATTGACCTCCGCCTCCCAATCGGATTGCCTCTTGCGCAACCAAAACCTCCCGGGGAAGCAACGTCATGTCCTTTGTGCTGGCCATCGATCAGGGCACCACGTCCTCACGCGCCATCGTGTTTCGATCAGACATCTCCATCGCCGCCACCGCGCAGCAGGAATTCCCGCAGCATTTCCCGGCGTCCGGCTGGGTCGAGCACGAGCCCGAGGACATCTGGACCTCGACGTTACAGGTTTGCCGCGCCGCGCTGGAAAAGGCCGGCCTGACGGCCAAGGACATCGCCGCGATCGGCATCACCAACCAGCGCGAGACCACGGTGGTCTGGGACCGCGCCACCGGGCAGGCGGTGCACCGCGCCATCGTTTGGCAGGACCGCCGCACCGCGGACATCTGCGCCAAATTGAAGAGCGAAGGCCACGAGCCGGCAATTTCGGCCAAGACCGGTCTCATTATCGACCCCTATTTCTCCGGCACCAAAGTCGCCTGGATTCTCGACCACGTGCCGGGCGCCCGCGAACGCGCCGGCCGCGGCGAACTGATGTTCGGCACCGTCGATTGCTATCTCTTGTGGCGCCTGACCGCTGGCCGTGTACACGCCACCGACGCCACCAACGCCTCGCGCACGCTGCTGTTCAACATCCACACCGGCGAGTGGGACGACGAACTCTTGAAACTGCTGCGCGTGCCGCGCTCGATGCTGCCCGAGGTGAAAGACTCCTCCGCCAAGTTCGGCGACAGCGACCCCGCTCTGTTCGGCGGCTCGATCGCCATTTCCGGCATTGCCGGCGACCAGCAGGCCGCCACCATCGGCCAGGCCTGCTTCACGCCCGGCATGATCAAGTCGACCTACGGCACCGGCTGTTTTGCGCTGCTCAACACCGGCACGACGCCGGTCGCCTCGAAGAACAAGCTGCTGACGACGATCGCCTATCAACTGAACGGCAAGCGCACCTACGCGCTGGAAGGCTCGATCTTCGTCGCAGGCTCCGCCGTGCAATGGCTGCGCGATGGCCTCGGCATCATCAAGCAGGCGGCCGAAACCGGCCCGCTCGCCGACAAATCCGATTCCATGCAGAGCGTCTATCTGGTGCCGGCCTTCGTCGGCCTCGGCGCGCCCTACTGGAATCCCCGCGTCCGCGGCGCGCTGTTCGGCCTCACCCGCAACACCGGCCCCGCCGAACTCGCCCATGCCGCGCTGGAAAGCGTCTGCTACCAGACCTACGATCTTCGCGAGGCGATGCGCGCCGACTGGCCGGGAGAGAAGGCCGCCAATGTGCTCCGCGTCGACGGCGGCATGACGGCGTCGGACTGGACCATGCAGCGCCTCGCCGACCTGCTCGACGCCCCGGTCGACCGCCCGATGATTCAGGAAACCACCGCGCTGGGCGCCGCCTATCTCGCGGGGCTTTCGGCCGGCGTCTATCCCGAGCCGGCAAAGTTCGCCGACAACTGGCGGCTGGAACATCGCTTCAGGCCCAACATGAGCAAGGCGACGCGGGACCGGAAGCTTGCCGGCTGGGCGAGGGCGGTGAAGGGCGTGCTCGCGAGTGACGAGGGGGAGGGGTAGCCCCATCCGTCATCACCGGGCTAAACACCAAGCCCGGCCATGACGCAGAGAGGCGCGCTTAAAACACCTCCTGCCTCGCCCGTGCCAGCGAAAACCCGCGGCGATCCGTGTTGAAGCACGTTACGCCCGCCTGCTCCGACTTGCACGTAAACCCTCCACGCTGCCACACCTCGCCATAGCCCAACACCGGCAGCGATTTGTCCATCACGGTGTCGCCGTGGCAGAGGCGGGCGGCGGGGCCCTTGGCGTTCATCTCGAAGGCGCCGCCGTAGTCGAGGTCGCAATCGGCGGGCCGCCGCGGTTTTGTTTCCATCGCGCTGATGTCGCAGCGGAGGATGTTCTGCTTGTCGTAGTCGAAATACTGGCAGGCGATGTTTTTGGAGGGCGACTGGAAACCCGCGGGGCCGGTCTGGGCGTGCGATGGGCCAGCGATTGTCAAGAGGGACAACGCAAAGAGGGTCGCTAACTTGTGATGCATGCTCAATGTCTGCGGCTCGGGGATCGTCATGCCCGGACTTGATCCGGGCATCCATCCACCTTCAATATGATCACTTCAAAGTAGATGGATGGCCGGGTCAAGCCCGGCCATGACGAGCAGAGAGAAACCATGATCCTGATCGGCCAATTCGACTCCCCCTTTGTCCGCCGCGTTGCCATCGCCATGCGGCTCTACGGCATCGCCTTCGAGCACAAGCCGTGGTCGACCTTCGGCGATGCCGACAAGATCGCGCCCTATAATCCGCTGCGGCGGGTGCCGACGCTGGTGCTCGACGATGGCGAGGCGCTGATCGAGAGCGCGATGATCCTGGATCATCTCGACGACCTCGTCGGTCCCGACAAGGCGATGATCGCCCCGCGCGGCGAGACGCGACGGCGGCACTTGCGGATTTGCGCGCTGGCGATGGGCCTCGGCGACAAGGGCGTCAGCCTGCTGTACGAGCGCGTGCTGCGCAAGGAGAAGCAGCTCGATCTCTGGGTCGAGCGCTGCAAGTCGCAGATATCAGGCGTGCTCGATGTGCTGGAAAAGGAGCGCGCCGCGGTCAAGACGCCGTATTGGTTCGGCGAGAAGATCGGCCACGCCGATATCGCGGTCGCCTGCGTGCTGCGCTTCACCGGCGAAGCGCATCCCGCGCTGTTCGACGCGCGCTATCCCGCGCTGAAGGCGCATTCCGCCGCTTGCGAGGCGCTGCCACCGTTCCAGGAAATCGTGCAGCCGCTAGCGCCACCGAAGGGGTGAGGTGGCGCAGCGGCACGCGAGCTTGATCAATCACCGCTGGCGCGCGGCTGGCGATCCCGCCCGGTTGGCTGGCGGGATCGTCCGGACACACGAGCCTCAGCCGCGCTTGGCGGCCGCGGCGTAGCCTGCGGTGACTTCGTCCTTGTGCGCGGCGAAGGCCGCCAGCACTTCGGCCTTTTCGCGCTTCGGGACTTTTGCGAAATCCAGCGACCGTCCGAGTTCGGCTGCGACCTCGTCGAATTCTGCCGGTGAGATCCGCAAGTCGCGGTGGGCCTCCTCGAGGCCAAGCGGCGTCGTGCCGGGTTTGGTAGCCGTGAACTGGAACGGTCCGCCTGAAACGTTGCAGACCCACAGGGTCCGCTGGAACTTGAGGCCGGGCAGCCTTGCCAGGTTCTTGGTGTGCCATTCCTTCAGCCGCGGGTTTTTGGACTTCTGACCGACGACAGGGTTCTTCACGACGGCGTCGCTGAAGTGATCCACGACCGCCGCGATGGCGAACACGCCGCCGAGCCGTTCATACAGGCTCTTGTCAGGCTTGGTTTGCTGGGCCTGAGCGTAAGCATTATTGCCCCGTGCCAAAGTGATCGGGGCGGCAGCCAGCGCCAGCCCGGCGACCACGCGTCGTCTGGTAATGGAAGTCGAATGAGCCTTTGCCATTGGGTGCCTCCTTTGGGTGGAATTGTCGTCCAGCTCGGCATCGTCCGGTGCGAACGGGTCTGTCCGCAATGCCCGCGTGACGATCTCCTTGCTGCCCATCGGATGCGATTTAGGGCGAAAGGTTCCTGACAAAACGGCTATGGCGGCGCAATGCGGCAGCGTCCTGCCAAAGGTTGTTCTTGAAGAGCAGCGATTATCGGCTAAGCCCGGGTAACGCGTAAGGAACTTACGTCTTCGGCCGCATCGCCTCCGGCGTATCCGGCTGCGCCAGCGGATGCGCTCTTGCAAATTCCGGGAGCGCCATTGCGGTCTCGAAGATGCGCTTCACGGTCGGGTAGATCTTCAGATCGATCTGCTGGTTCAGCGCGACCGTGACATGCCCCACCATGCAGACATCCGCCAGCGTCGGCGCATCGCCATGACAAAACCGGCCGGTGTCCTTGTTGTCAGCCAGATGCCCCTCCAGCGCCGCCAGCGTTTCCACGATCCAGTGCCGCCGCCACGCCGCCTGCTGGGTGTCGCGCAGGTTGAGTTCGTGGTCGAGATAGCGCCGCACCCGCGGCGTCAGCAGCGGATGGCCTTCGCAGGCCACCATCAGCGCCAGCGCGCGGACGCGGGCGCGGCCGGCGATATCGGCGGGCAGCAGCGGCGGGGAGGGATATTTCTCGTCGAGATATTCGAGGATGGCGAGCGACTGGAACAGTGTGGTGCCGTCATCCTCGACCAGCGCCGGCAGCGCCATCTGCGGATTGATGCGGCGATACTCGGGGTCGCGATGGGCGTTGGCGTCGAGATCGACGAAGATCACTTCGGCCGGAACGTTTTTCAGATTGAGCGCGATGCGCACGCGAAAACTCGCCAGCGATCGCCAGAAGGAGAAGAATTTCATGGGAGAGCCTCGGGCACTGTGTCATGCCCGGACTTGATCCGGGCATCCATCACCTTCGTGAGACTCTTGTGAAGATGGATCACGGGGTCAAGCCCGGTGATGACAAATCAGGCCCCCACGGCCTTCTTGCGCCACGACAGATGCACGGCGCAGGCACAGCCCGGAGGATGCGAGGCCAGATCCGTGGAGGTAACGTCGTTGGCAGGGACGGCCGCGATGGGCGCTGGCGCTTTCGAAGCCTGCTCCTGCGAGGGAATGTAATTCAGCACCGGCGCCAGCCAGCGCTCGGTCTCGGCCACACTCATGCCCTTGCGCGCGGCGTAGTCCTCGACCTGGTCGCGCTCGATCTTGCCGACGCCGAAATAGAAGCTTTCGGGGTGCGAGAAATACAGTCCCGAGACCGACGAGCCCGGCCACATCGCAAAGCTCTCGGTCAGGACAACGCCGGCGGTGTTTTCAGCGTCGAGCAGGCGGAACAGCGTCGCCTTCTCGGTGTGATCGGGCTGCGCGGGATAGCCAGGCGCCGGGCGGATGCCGGCATATTGCTCCAGGATCAGTTGATCTGCGGCCAGCGCCTCGTCCGGCGCATAACCCCAGAATTCCTTGCGGACGCGCTGATGCATCCGCTCGGCAAAGGCCTCCGCCAGACGATCAGCCAGCGCCTTGCACAGGATGGAGGAGTAATCGTCATTGGCGTTCTTGAAGCGGTTGGCGACCGCGTCCTCGCCGATTCCGGCCGTGACCACGAAGGCGCCGATATAATCAGGCACGCCGGACGAGGCGGGCGCGATGAAGTCGGACAGCGCGGCATTGAAGCGGCCCTCGCGCTTCTCCAGTTGCTGGCGCAGCGTGTGGAAGGTCGCGATTTTTTGCTTGCGGCTGTCGTCGGCATAGACGGCGATATCGTCGCCGTCGGCATTGGCCGGCCAGAAGCCGATGGTGGCCCGCGCCGTGAACCATTTCTCCCGGACGATGAGATCGAGCATCTTGCGCGCGTCGTCATAGAGCGAACGCGCGACTTCGCCGATCTTGGGGTCGTCGAGGATGGCCGGAAAGCGTCCGGTCAATTCCCAGGTCTGGAAGAACGGTGTCCAGTCGATGTAATCCGCGAGCTCGGCAAGGTCGTATGCGTCGAAGCTCTTGGTGCCCAAAAACGCCGGCTTCTTCGGCGGCGTCTTGGCGAAGTCGGCCTTGACCGCGTTGGCGCGGGCGTCGGCCAGCTTCAGCCGCTTCTTGTCCGCCTGGGCGCGGAAATGCGCCGCGGATATTTTGGCATATTCGGCGCGGATGTCGGCCGCATAGGCCTCGCGCCGGTCGGGCGAGAGCAGCGACGACGCCACGCCGACGGCGCGGCTGGCGTCGTTGACATGCACCACCGGCCCGCCCTTGTAGTTCGGCTCGATCTTGACGGCAGTATGGACACGGCTGGTGGTCGCGCCGCCGATCAACAGCGGCATCTTCATGCCCTGCCGCTCCATTTCGCCGGCCAGAAAACTCATCTCGTCGAGCGAGGGCGTAATCAGCCCGGACAGGCCGATGATATCAGCGCCTTCCGCCTTTGCGGTCTCGATGATCTTGGCCGCGGGCACCATGACGCCGAGGTCGATCACCTCGAAATTGTTACATTGCAGCACGATGCCGACGATGTTCTTGCCGATGTCGTGGACGTCGCCCTTCACGGTCGCGAGCACGATCTTGCCGGCGGCGTTGCGGCCGTCGCCGGTCACGCCGTTCGCAAGGTTGCGCGCCTTTTCCTCCTCCATGAACGGCATCAGATAGGCGACCGCCTGCTTCATCACCCGAGCCGACTTCACCACCTGCGGCAGGAACATTTTTCCGTCGCCGAAGAGGTCGCCGACGATGTTCATTCCGGCCATCAGCGGGCCTTCGATCACGTTCAGCGGCCGCTCCACCGTCAGCCGCACGGCTTCGGTGTCCGCCTCGATGAATTCGGTGATGCCATGCACCAGCGCATGCGAGAGCCGCTTCTCGACCGGCCATTCGCGCCAGGCGAGATCCTGCTCCCTGGTCTGCTTCTCCTTGCCGCGGAATTTTTCCGCCAGCGCCAAAAGCCGCTCGGACGCGCCGGGGTCGCGGTTGAGGATGACGTCCTCGCACACCTGGCGCAGCTCGGGGTCGATGTCGTCATAGACGATCATTTGCCCGGCATTGACGATGCCCATGTCCATGCCGGCATGAATCGCATGATACAGGAACACCGAATGCATGGCCTCGCGCACCGGCTCGTTGCCGCGGAACGAGAACGACAGATTCGACACGCCGCCGGAGATGTGCGCATGCGGCAGGTTCTGGCGGATCCAGCGCGTCGCCTCGATGAAGTCGACGCCGTAATTATTATGCTCTTCAAGTCCCGTCGCGATCGCAAAGATATTGGGATCGAAGATGATGTCCTCAGGGGGAAAGCCGACCTCGTCAACCAGGATGTCGTAGGCACGCTTGCAGATCTCGGTCTTGCGCGCGAACGTATCGGCCTGTCCGGCCTCGTCGAACGCCATCACTACGACAGCGGCGCCATGGCGGCGCGCGATGCGGGCCTCGTGGATGAATTTCTCCACGCCTTCCTTCATGGAGATCGAGTTCACCACCGGCTTGCCCTGAACGCATTTCAGGCCGGCCTCGATCACGTTGAATTTCGAGGAATCGACCATCACGGGCACGCGGGCGATGTCCGGCTCCGCGGCGACGAGGTTGAGGAAGGTCACCATCGCGGCCTCGGAATCGAGCAAACCCTCGTCCATGTTGACGTCGATGATCTGGGCGCCGTTCTCGACCTGGTCGCGCGCGACCTGCAGCGCTGCGGTGTAATCGCCCGCCGTGATCAGCTTGCGGAATTTCGCCGAGCCCGTGACGTTGGTGCGCTCGCCGACATTGACGAACGGGATCGCCGGCGTCAGTTCAAACGGCTCAAGGCCCGAGAGCCGCAGGCGTGGCTCGATCACTGGGACGACGCGCGGTTTGTGCGGGGCGACCGCGGCGGCAATCGCCGCGATATGGTCCGGCGTGGTGCCGCAGCAGCCGCCGACGATGTTGACGAGGCCGGCCTCGGCAAACTCGCCGATCAGCCGCGCCATGTATTCGGGGCTTTCGTCGTACTGGCCGAATTCATTGGGAAGTCCGGCGTTCGGATAGGCGCAAACCAGGGTATCGGCGACGCGGCCGATGTCGGCGATATGGGCGCGAAGGTCTTCGGCGCCGAGTGCGCAGTTGAAGCCGATCGTGATCGGCTTGGCGTGCCGCACCGAATTCCAGAACGCTTCCGGCAATTGTCCCGACAGCAGGCGACCGGATTTGTCGGTGATGGTGCCGGAGATCATCACGGGCACGTCGATGCCGCGCGCTTCGGTGATTTCGGAGATGGCGTAGAGCGCCGCCTTGGCGTTGAGCGTGTCGAAGATGGTCTCGACCAGCAGCATGTCGGCGCCGCCGTCGAGCAGGCCGTTGATCTGTTCGCCATAGGCCTTGCGCAAATCGTCGAAGGTGACGGCGCGATAGCCGGGATTGGAAACGTCGGGCGAGATCGAAGCGGTGCGGTTGGTCGGGCCCAGCGCGCCCGCGACGAAGCGCTGTTTGCCGTCCTCGGCGCTGACGCGTTCGGCCGCGGCGCGGGCGAGTTTTGCACCGTCGCGGTTGAGTTCATAGGCGAGGTCCGACATGTCGTAGTCGGCCTGCGCGATCGAGGTCGAGGAGAACGTGTTGGTGGCGACGATGTCGGCACCAGCGCGCAAGTAAGCGGCGTGGATATCCTCGATCGCCTGCGGCTGCGTCAGGATCAAGAGGTCGTTGTTGCCTCTGATGTCGCGATGGAAGTCTGCAAAGCGCTGCCCCCGAAACGCGGCCTCGTCATATTGCAGGCCCTGGATCATGGTGCCCATGGCGCCGTCGAGCACCAAAATGCGTTCGCGGGCGGCGGCGAGCAGGGCGGTTCGCTTGGGCGAAACCTTGGACGAAATCTTGGCGGTCATCGGATCAGGCGGCTTTCTGTGCGCCATTGGGGCGGATACCCAGCAGATGGCTGATCGCAAACACGAGGTCCGCGCGGTTCATGGTGTAGAAATGAAAGGTATCGACGCCGTGCTTGGCGAGCTTCTGCACCTGGCCGGCCGCAACGGTGGCGGCAACCAGCTTGCGCGTTTCGGCGTCGTCGTCGAGGCCGTCGAACTTGTCCGCCAGCCAGTTCGGCACGGTCGTTCCAGCCCGGGTCACGAAACTCCGCGCCTGCTTGAAATTGTGCATCGGCATGATGCCCGGCACGACCGGGATATCGATGCCACGGGCGCGGACGCGATCGAGGTAGCGGAAGTAGAGGTCGTTATCGAAGAACACCTGCGTGATGGCGCGCGCAGCGCCGGCATCGACCTTGGCCTTCAGCGTGTCGATGTCGGCATCGATGGTCGGGCTCTCCGGATGTTTTTCGGGATAGGCGGAAACCGAGATCTCGATATCGGGATAGCGCTTCTTGATGCCTTCGATCAGGTCGGGCGAGCTCTGATAGCCGTCCGGGTGGGCATGGTAGGCTGTGCCGATGCCGGTGGTGGGATCGCCGCGCAGCGCCACGATGTGGCGGACGCCGATCTCGTGATAGCGCGCCACCACGTCGTCGATCTCGCCCTTCGGCGCGCCGACGCAGGTCAAATGCGCCGCCGGCGTCAGGCTGGTTTCTTTCAGGATGCGGGCGATAGTCGAGTGGGTGCGCTCTCGGGTCGATCCCCCCGCGCCATATGTCACCGATACGAAATTCGGCGTCAGCGGCGCCAGCCGGTTGATGGTCTCCCACAGGCTCCGCTCCATCTCTTCCGTCTTGGGCGGGAAGAACTCGAAGGAAATCTTTGGCGAATGCAGCGCGCGATGGCCGTCGAAAGCGGGGGGCGTAACATCGGTCATGGCACTTCACAAAGCTCCGAAAGAATGGGCAGGCTTCAGGCCTAGCGGCCGGCAGCTAAAATAAGCCAAACGAGGCTGGCTCAACAGCCCATCTGAGATGGGAAGTGGCCCAATATAAGCAGAAATATACGGAATAGAGACCGTATCAGACATTTGGTGGGCAGCGAGCGGCGATGTAATTATGTAACGAAAACAGCAAAATAGTGGCGGTCTGGCGATCTTGTCGATGATGAATCTGGTGGGCAGGATGGAATTTTGCTAAATCTGTTACATATCGTCCCACTCGCGTCTTGCGGTACGACACCTCCTTTCCCCACAAGCGCGGGCCTGATCTGCGCCAGCCGGGCCTTTGTCGCCCTCGATTGCCGCACTAGTTTACGGCCATGATTCCGCTTTCAGTCCTCGACCTCTCCGTCGTCACCACAGGCACAAAGCCCGCCGCCGCGCTGCAGAACAGCATCGATCTGGCGCGCCATGTCGATGGGCTCGGCTATGTCCGCTACTGGCTCGCCGAGCACCATAATCTGGCCTCGGTAGCGAGCCCCGCGCCCGACCTGATGATCGGGCAGATCGCGGCGGTGACGAAGAATATCCGCGTCGGCTCCGGCGGCGTGATGCTGCCCAACCACGCGCCGCTGGTGGTGGCCGAGCGCTTCAAGATGCTGGAGGCGCTGTTTCCCGGCCGCATCGATCTCGGCCTTGGCCGTGCGCCCGGCACCGATGGCGCCACCGCGCACGCGCTGCGCAGCCGGCTCGATCGCCGCGAAGGCGACGATTTTCTTGAACGCTTAAGTGAACTGGTGTTGTGGGAGACCCGCGATTTCCCGCCCGGCCATCCCTACAACAATGTGGTGGCGATGCCGGACGATACGCCGCTGCCGCCGATCTGGCTGCTCGGCTCGAGCGATTACAGTTCGGAACTGGCCGCGCAGGTCGGCATGGGCTTCGCATTCGCACATCATTTCGCGTCCTATGACGCGGTCGCGGCGATGACCAACTACCGCGACCATTTCAAGCCATCCGGCTGGCGCGCCACGCCGCACGGCATTCTCGCCGTCGCTGCCGTTGCCGCCGAAACCGATGCGGAGGCCGAAAAGCTAGCCTCCTCGATGGACCTCAACCGCCTGCGCCGCGACCGCGGGCAATACCTGCCGTTGCCGAGCGTCGAGGAAGCGCTGGCCTATAATTATAGTGACGCCGAGCGCGCCTCGGTCATGCGCAACCGCTCGCGGCTGTTCGTCGGTAGCCCGGCGACCATCATGGCGAAGCTGCAGCCGATGATCACGGCAGGCAAGCCGGACGAGTTGATGATCATCACTGCGGTGTACGATCACGACGCGCGAAAGAAATCGTATAGTCTGTTGGCCGATGCGTTCGGATTGGGCAAGAAGGTTGCCGCATAAGAACTGTCGTCCCTGCGCACGCAGGGACCCATACCGCGTGATCCATCGATAGAGCAGTATCCCCGATACCTTCTAACGCAACTGCGTTCGGTGGCTATGGGTCCCTGCGTTCGCAGGGACGACGAGCCACCTTAGTCCTGCGCCCCGCTGAATGTCGCCCGGAACGGGTGGCCGGGATAGACCCCGACGATGCGGAATTCACGCGAGAAGAACTTCAATTCCTCCAGCGCGAAGGCGAGGCCCTTGTCCTCGGGATGGCCGTCGACGTCGGCATAGAATTGCGTGGCGGAGAATTCGCCGTCGACCATATAGCTTTCCAATTTCGTCATGTTGACGCCGTTGGTGGCGAAACCGCCGAGCGCCTTGTAGAGCGCGGCGGGCAAATTGCGCACCCGGAAAACAAAAGTGGTGACCAGCGGTCCCGACCCCTGCTTGGCCCAGTTCGCCTCGCGCGCCAGCATCACGAAGCGCGTGGTGTTGTGGGTCTCGTCCTCGACGTCCTCGGCCAGGATATCGAGGCCGTAGATTTGCGCCGCCAGCCGCGAGGCGATCGCGGCAACGCTCTTGTCCTTGCGTTCGGAAACGTCGCGCGCGCTGCCCGCGGTATCGGCCGCGACGATCGGCTTGATGCCGAGCTTGCGGATGATGCGCCGGCACTGGCCGAGCGCGTGGACGTGGCTCTCCACTGTCTTGATATCGGTCAGCTTGGCTCCGCGGATCGCCATCAGTTGATGCCGGATCGGCAAGAACCATTCGCCGACGATGAACAGGCCGGACGCCGGCAGCAAATGATGGATATCGGCGACGCGCCCGGCCACCGAATTCTCGATCGGGATCATGCCGAGGTCGGCCTCGCCGGAGGAGATCGCGGACAGCGCGTCCTCGAAGGTCGCACACGGCAACGGCTCGGCGTCGGGATAGGCCTCGACGATGGCGATATGGGAATTGGCGCCAGGCTCGCCCTGGAATGCGATTTTGAGCTTTTTAGTCATGGCGGGCCTTTTAGCAGCCGGTCAGGTATTGGCTATAGCGTTTTCGAGCGAAGTGGAGGCTGGTTCGCGTGAAGAAAACGCGTCAAAACAAAAGGATAAAGCCTCGTTCAACCAGAACGAGGCTTTAGTATCTTGCGTGCGGTTTCGAGGTCGGCCGGGGTGTCGACGCCGCGGGGGACGCTGTCGACGATGGTGATGTCGATCCGCATCCCGGCCTCCAGCGCGCGCAGTTGCTCGAGCTTCTCCTGCTGCTCCAGCGGAGATGGCGGCAGCGCCACGAACCGTTCCAGCGCGGCGCGGCGGTAGGCGTAGAGGCCGATGTGGTGGTAGCGCGGGCCGTCGCCATAGGGCGCCGTGGCGCGGGTGAAATAGAGCGCTCGCAGCCGGTTCGGGCCGATCGGCGAACCGACCGCCTTCACCACGCTGGGGGCCAGGTCCTCTTCCTCGGTATGGATTTGCGAGGCCAGCGTCGCAATATCGACGGTGGGGTCGTCGAGCGGCGGAAGCGCGGCACGGATGGTTTCCGGCGCGATCGTGGGGAAGTCGCCCTGCAGGTTGACCACAATCTCGGCCCGGCCATCGGGATCGATCGTCCGCATGGCCTCATGGATCCGGTCGGAGCCGGAGGGATGATCGGCACGGGTCATCACCACCTCGCCGCCGGCGGCCTTCACGGCGGCCGCGATCTCGGGCGTGTCGGTGGCGACGGCCACCCGGCCGATTTTGGCCTCCTCGGCCCGCCGCAGCACGTGGACGATCATCGGCAGGCCGCCGATGTCGAGCAACGGTTTGCCGGGCAGGCGGGTCGCCGCCATGCGGGCGGGAATCAGCACTAAAATGCGGGTTTCGGTCATCCGGAACGAGGTCAGCCGGCCAGCAAAACAGGCCGCAAATTAATGGGGGACTGGCGGAAAGTCGGGGCGTTTATACGGGTTGCCAGAGCCCGGGCAAACCGATATCTCAACCCTGCTGAGGGTGCGGCGCGAAAGGCTGATTCCTGATGCGCATCCGTGGCCGTTTTGCCGGCCTTCAGTCGATCTTTCCGCCCTGGAGCCTGACCCAACTATGGACTCCTTCGAACTCAACAAGATTATCGGTGCCATCCTCGGCACCTGCATTCTCGTTCTGGTGACGAGCTTTGCCGCTCATGCGATTTTCGCGCCCGTGAAGCCGGAGAAGCCGGGCTTCGAGATTGCCGTGAAGGAAGACGCCTCGCACGGCGGCGCCAAGGAAGCCGCAGCTCCCTCCGAGCCGATCGAGAAGCTGCTGCAGACCGCCTCCGTCGAAAAGGGCGCCGGCGCCGCCAAGAAGTGCGCCGCCTGCCACACCTTCGAAAAGGGCGGCCCCAACCGCGTCGGTCCGAACCTCTACGGCGTCCTCAACGAGCCGAAGGGTGCGGGCCGCGGCGGGTTCAATTTCTCGGCCGCCATGAAGGGCAAGGGCGGCAACTGGACCTATGACGACCTCAACAAGTTCATCGCCAATCCCAAGGCCTTTGTTCCGGGCACGGCGATGGGCTTTGCCGGCATCCCGAAAGACAGCGAGCGCGCCGACGTGATCGCTTATCTGCGCAGCCTTTCGGACAACCCGGCTCCGCTGCCGACCGCGGCGAAGTAAAATTTCGACAGTCCGGCATGGACTTGGCGATGACACGACGGCCAGGCATTGCCTGGCCGTTTGTCTATGTTGATCGCGTTGTTGTTATCGGGACGTTTCGCCGCACCGGCGTGGTTCCCATGTTGATATCATGAGGAAAAAGCAACGTAATCGGTCGAACCCTTGCCTTATATTGGGTGCTGGCTGGCTCCCGTAAGCAACAGGATTTCCGCATTTGGCAATCACCCGACGACATCTTCTGCAAGGCACTGCCGCAGCCGCCATGGCCCCGGCGCTCGGGCTCGACATTGGCGTTTCCTCGCCTGCGCTGGCGCAAGCCGCGCCGGACGGACTGAAATGGCGGCACGGCATCTCCACCTTTGGCGACATCAAATACCCCGCCGACTTCAAGCGCTTCGACTATGTCAATCCGGCTGCGCCCAAGGGCGGCGTCGCCCGCCTGTTCGAGCTTGGCACATATGACAGCTTCAACATCGTGGTCGCCGGGTTGAAGGGATCGGCCCCCTCCGGTGTGGGGCGAATCTATCAATCGCTGATGGACCCGGCCCTCGATGAGCCGGACAGCTATTACGGCACGCTGGCCGAACTCGTCGCCTACCCCGATGATTTCTCCTATGTGATCTATCGCCTGCGTCCGATGGCGCGGTGGCATGACGGCAAGCCGGTGACCCCGGAAGACGTGGTTTTTTCGTTTGAAACGTCCAAGAGTAGCAGCCCGAGAGCCCGCTTCTATTACCAGCATATCGTCAAGGCCGAGAAGATCGGTGACCACGACGTCAAATTCTTCTTCGACAGCCCCGGCAATCGTGAACTTCCCCTGATCACCGGGCAACTCAACGTCTTGCCGAAGCACTGGTGGGAAGGCGCCGACGCGCAGGGCCGCAAGCGCGACGTGACGGCAACCACGCTGGAGCCGCCGCTGGGGTCGGGCCCCTATCGCATCAAGGAATTTGTCGCCGGCCGGACGCTGGTGCTCGAACGGGTGAAGGATTACTGGGGCAAGGATCTGCCCAATAGCATCGGCCAGGACAATTTCGACGAACTCCGCTACGAATTCTTCCGCGATGACGTCGTCGGGCGCCAGGCCTTCAAGGCCGACCAGTTCGACTGGTATGCCGAGCGCAGCGCCAAGGAATGGTCGGTGGCCTATGATTTCCCCGCGGTGCATGACGGGCGGGTGATCAAGGAAAAGTTTCCGGTCCTGAGTTCGGGGCGGATGCAGGGCTGGGCCTTCAACCTGCGCCGGCCGCTGTTCAAGGACGTCCGGCTGCGCCGCGCCTTCAACTACGCGTTCGACTTCGAGGAGATGAACCGGACCCTGTCGACCGGCGAGTACCATCGCGACAGCAGCTATTTCGACGGCATCCCCGACTTCATGGCCACCGGACTTCCCGAGGGCCTCGAACTGCAACTGCTGGAGCCGCTGCGCGACAAGGTGCCTCCGGAGGTTTTCACGACGCCCTACAAGGATCCCGTCAACGGCACCCCTGAAGCCGTCCGCAACAATCTGCGCGAAGCGACGCGGCTTTTGAAGGAGGCCGGATTCGAAGTCCGCGACCGCAAGCTGGTCGATCCCTCAGGCCAGCCTGTCAGCGTCGAGATTCTATGTTCCGACGAGGGCAACGAGCGGATCTCCCTGTTCTACAAGCCCTCCCTGGAGCGGCTCGGCGTCACGGTGAACATACGCCGGGTTGATGACGTGCAGTTTCAAAACCGCACGCGTGACTATGATTTCGACATGACGACCGTTGTCTGGCCGCAGTCGCTGTCGCCCGGCAACGAACAGCGCGAATGGTTCGGCTCGCAAGCGGCGGACAAGCCCGGTTCCCGCAATATGGGCGGGATCAAGAACCCCGCGGTGGATGCGCTGATCGAGCGCATCATCTTCGCCAAGAACCGCGCCGAGCAGATCGCAGCCTGCAAGGCGATGGACCGCGTGCTGCTCTGGAACTTCTATTGCGTCACGCAATTCAACTACGGCTTCAATCGCTATGCGCGCTGGGACCGCTTCAGCCACCCCGACCCCTTGCCCAAATACGGCGTGTCGGGATTCCCGACGGTGTGGTGGTATGATGCCGACAAGGCAGCCAAGATCGGCAAGCGCAGTTGAAGGGATCGCGCATGGCGCTACTCAACCGTCGACACGCGCTCGGTCTCGGCATCGGTGCGCTGAGCGCCGGCATGTTTCGCCCCGCCGCCGCCGACAATGGCGGCACCGAGATGCATGGCATGTCGGTGTTCGGCGACCTGAAATACCCGGCCGACTTCAAGCATTTCGACTACGTCAATCCGGACGCGCCGAAGGGCGGCTTGTTTTCGACGATCCCGTCGGTTCGCGCGTATAATCAGTCTTTCCAGACGTTCAATTCGTTCAACGCCTTCATCCTCAAGGGCGAAGGCGCCAAGGGCATGGAGCTGACCTTTGACTCGCTGATGGCGCGCGCAAACGACGAGCCCGACGCGATGTATGGCCTTGCGGCGAAGTCGGTATGGATTTCGCCCGACAAGCTCACCTACCGCTTCACGATGCGCCCCGAGGCCCGCTTCCACGACGGCTCGAAGTTGACGGCGCACGACGTCGCATTCTCGCTTAATACGCTGAAGGAAAAAGGCCATCCGCTGATCGTGGTGCAGTTGCGCGACTTCGTGAAGGCCGAGGCGCTCGATGATGCGACGGTGGCCGTGATGTTTGCGCCGAACCGCGCGCGCGACGTCCCGCTCTATGTCGCGAGCCTGCCGATCTTCTCCAAGGCCTATTACGCGACCCGTCCGTTCGAGGAATCGACCACCGAAATCCCGCTCGGCTCCGGCCCGTACAAGGTGGGCCGATACGAGATCAACCGCTACGTCGAATTCGACCGGGTCAAGGATTATTGGGCGGCCGATCTTCCCGTCAACCGCGGCAGCTACAATTTCGGCACCGTGCGCTACGAGTTCTATCGCGACCGCGACGTGGCGTTCGAAGGCTTCACCGGCAAGAACTATCTCTATCGCGAGGAATTCACCGCGCGGATCTGGGCCACCCGTTACGATTTTCCCGCGATCAAGGATGGGCGCGTCAAGCGCGAGACCCTGCCGGATGAATTGCCGTCAGGCGGACAGGGCTGGTTCTTCAATACCCGTCGCGACAAGTTCAAGGATCCCAGGGTACGCGAAGCGGTCATCAATGCGTTCGATTTCGAATGGACCAACAAGACCGTGATGTATGGCGCCTATGCGCGCACCGCTTCGCCGTTCCAGAATTCGGACATGGTGGCGACCGGGTTGCCGTCGACCGAAGAGCTGAAGCTGCTCGAGCCGTTCCGCGGGCAAGTGCCGGACGAGGTGTTCGGCGAGCCGTTCGTTCCGCCGGTGTCGGATGGATCGGGCCAGGACCGGGCATTGCTGCGCAAGGCACAGCAATTGCTGCAGGACGCAAAGCTTCCCGTCAAGGACGGCAAGCGGCTCATGCCGAACGGCGAGATCTTTGCGATCGAATTCCTGCTCGATGAGCCATCGTTCCAGCCGCATCACGCGACCTTCATCAAGAATCTCGGTCAGCTCGGCATCGACGCCAGCATCCGGTTGATTGACGCTGTGCAATACCGCGCGCGGGTGGAGTCCTTCGATTTCGACATGACGACGATGCGCCTGAGCATGTCGCCGACACCGGGCGACAGCTTGCGGCCGTACTTTACGTCGCACGCGGCCGCCACCAAGGGATCGTACAATCTGGCGGGAGTGGCCAGTCCTGCGATCGACGCGCTGGTCGACAAGGCCATCGGCGCTGAGACGCGCACCGATTTGACGATCGCATGCCGCGCGCTTGATCGCGTTTTCCGCGCCGGCCGCTACTGGGTGCCGCAATGGTTTCGCTCGACGCATCCGATCGCCTATTGGGACCTGTTCGCGCATCCGCCCAAGCCAGCACGCTACGCGCAAGGTACCGGCGCGCCTGACAATTGGTGGTATGACGCCGCCAAGGCCGCGAAGCTCGAGCAGGCGAAGTAATTCATGACCGGCTATATCGCCCGCCGAATTCTGCTGATGTTCCCGACGCTGCTCGGGATCCTGTTCGTCTCCTTCGTGGTCGTGCAGTTCGCGCCGGGCGGACCGGTCGAACGCGTGCTGGCGCAGCTCTCCGGCGCCGACACCGGCGGCACGTCGAGAATTTCGGGCGGCGGCGGCGATTTCGGTCCGCGCGGCCAGGTCGGCGCGTCCGCCGATGCCGTCAGCTCGAAATACCGCGGCGCGCAGGGGCTGGATCCCGATTTCATCAAGAAGCTGGAAGCGCAGTTCGGTTTCGACAAGCCGGCGCCGGAGCGCTTCGCGCTGATGGTGTGGAATTTCTCGCGCTTCGATTTCGGCAAGAGCTATTTCCGCGACGTCAGCGTGATCCAGCTGATCAAGGAGAAGCTGCCGGTGTCGATGTCGCTCGGCCTCTGGATGATGCTTCTGACCTACCTGATCTCGATCCCGCTCGGCATCCGCAAGGCCGTACAGGACGGATCGAAATTCGACACCTGGACCTCGGCGGTGATCATTGTCGGTTTTGCGATCCCGGGATTCCTGTTCGCGATCCTGTTGATCATCCTGTTCGCCGGCGGCTCATTCCTCAACATCTTCCCGCTGCGCGGGCTCACTTCCGACGGCTGGGCGCAGTTCCCCTGGTACTGGAAGATCATCGACTATTTCTGGCACATCACGCTGCCGCTGGTATCGATGGCGCTCGGCGCCTTCGCCACCATGACGCTGCTGACCAAGAACTCGTTCCTCGACGAGATCCGCAAGCAGTATGTGATGACCGCGCGCGCCAAGGGCTGCAGCGAACGCCAGGTGCTGTACAACCACATTTTCCGCAACGCGATGCTGATCGTGATCGCGGGCTTTCCGAGCGCGTTCATCCACGCCTTCTTCTCCGGCTCGCTGTTGATCGAGACCATCTTCTCGCTCGATGGCCTCGGCCTGCTCGGATTCGAGAGCATCTTGAACCGCGATTACCCGGTCGTGTTCGGCACCCTGTTCATCTTTTCGCTGATCGGTCTCGTGGTCAACCTGATCTCCGACCTGGCTTACATGTGGATCGATCCGCGGATCGATTTCGAGGCGCGTGAGGTCTGATGACGATCACCGCCCCCCAGCCGGTCGAGAGTTCGACACAATCGCCGCTCGGCGCGGCGGTCCCGATCACGCGTCATCCGTTCCAGCCGTCGCCGCTCAATCGGCGCCGCTGGCAGAACTTCAAGGCCAACCGAAGGGGCTATTGGTCGTTCTGGATCTTCCTCGTGCTTTTCACGGTCTCGCTGTTTGCCAATTTCATCGCCAACGACCAGCCGCTCGTCGTCAAATATGACGGCCGTCTTTATTGGCCGGTCCTCTTCAACTACGCCGAGACCACCTTCGGCGGCGATTTCGAAACCACCGCCGACTATCGTGATCCCTATCTGCAGAAGCAGATTGCGGAGAAGGGCGGCACCATCATCTGGCCGCCGATCCGCTACTCCTACAAGACCCAAAATCTCGATCCGCCGACGCCTGCGCCGTCGAAGCCGACCTGGATGCTGACGGAAGAGCAGTGCAAGGCGGTGGTGCAGAAGAAGGGGCTCAAGAGCTGCCGCGACCTCGAATACAACTGGCTCGGCACCGACGACCAGAGCCGCGACGTGGTCGCGCGCCTGATCTACGGTTTCCGGATTTCGGTGCTGTTCGGGCTGACGCTCACCATCCTCTCCTCGATGATCGGCATCGCCGCCGGTGGCGTGCAGGGCTATTTCGGCGGCTGGATCGACCTCGGCTTCCAGCGGTTTATTGAGATATGGACCGCTATACCCTCGCTCTATCTGCTGCTGATCATATCGGCGGTGCTGCCGCCGGGCTTCTTCATCCTGCTCGGCATTCTCTTGCTGTTCTCCTGGGTGTCGCTGGTCGGGCTGGTGCGCGCCGAATTCCTGCGCGGGCGAAATTTCGAATATATCCAGGCGGCGCGGGCGCTCGGCGTCTCCAACGCCGTCATCATGTTCCGCCATCTGTTGCCGAACGCGATGGTGGCGACCATGACGTTTCTGCCCTTCATCGTGTCGTCTTCGGTGATGACGCTGACGGCGCTGGATTTCCTCGGCTTCGGCCTGCCGCCCGGCTCGCCGTCGCTCGGCGAATTGCTGTCGCAAGGCAAGGCCAACGTGCAGGCGCCGTGGCTCGGCTTCACCGGCTTCTTCTCGGTCGCGATCATGCTGTCGCTGCTGATCTTCATCGGCGAAGCCGCGCGCGACGCTTTCGATCCGCGCAAGACGTTCCGGTAGGGGGCCGCGCATGGACGCCATCAACCAGCCCCTGCTCGATGTTCACGACCTCTCGGTGGCGTTCGGCGACACGCTCGCGGTCGACCATGTCTCGTTTTCCGTCAAGCGCGGCGAATGCGTGGCGCTGGTCGGCGAGTCCGGCTCCGGAAAATCCGTCAGCGCATTGTCGATCCTGAAGCTCTTGCCGTATCCCAGCGCCTCGCATCCCTCGGGCCATATCCGCTTCCGCGGCCGCGAGTTGCTGACCGCGCCCGAAAACGAGATGCGCGAGATCCGCGGCAACGACATCTCGATCATCTTCCAGGAGCCGATGACCTCGCTCAATCCGCTGCACACGATCGAGGCGCAGATCGGCGAGATTCTTTCCCTGCACAGCGGCATCGGCGGGCAGATGGCGCGGGCGCGCACGCTCGAACTGTTGACGCAGGTCGGCATTCCCGATCCCGAAACCCGGCTGAAGAGCTACCCGCATCAATTGTCCGGCGGCCAGCGCCAGCGCGTCATGATCGCGATGGCGCTCGCCAACGAGCCGGACCTCTTGATCGCGGACGAGCCGACCACCGCGCTCGACGTCACCGTGCAGGCACAGATCCTGGCGCTGCTCGCCGAGATCAGGTCGCGGCTCGGCATGAGCATGCTGTTCATCACCCATGACCTCGGCATCGTCCGCCGCATCGCCGACGTCGTCTGCGTGATGAATTCAGGCAAGATCGTCGAGCAGGGGCCGGTCGAGGAAGTCTTCACCGCGCCGAAACACGCCTATACCCGCGCGCTGCTCGCGGCGGAGCCGAAGCCCGACCCGGCGCCGCCGCGGCCCAACGAGCCGGTGGTGATATCGGCCGACAATCTCAAGGTCTGGTTTCCGATCAAGCGCGGGCTGTTGCGCTCGACCGTCGGCCATATCAAGGCGGTGGATGGCGTCAGCATCGCGGTCCGCAAGGGCGAGACGCTCGGCGTCGTCGGCGAGTCCGGTTCGGGCAAGACCACGCTGGGGCTGGCGCTGCTCCGGCTGATTTCCTCGGATGGCCCGATCGTGTTTCTCGGCAGCAACATCCAGGGCCTGCGCTTCAAGGCCATGCTGCCGTTCCGCCGCGACATGCAGATCGTGTTTCAGGACCCGTTCGGCGCGTTGAGCCCGCGCATGTCGGTCGGCGATATCGTCGCCGAGGGCCTGAGCGTGCACCAGAAGTCGCTGTCGTATGAAGAGCGCGAGGCGCGCGTCGTCAAGGCGCTCCAGGACGTCGGCCTCGATCCGGCGACGCGATTCCGCTATCCGCATGAATTCTCCGGCGGCCAGCGCCAGCGCATCTCGATCGCGCGCGCGGTGGTGCTGGAGCCGAATTTCGTCGTGCTGGACGAGCCGACGAGCGCGCTCGACATGCTGTTCCAGGCCCAGATGGTCGATCTGTTGCGCGAACTGCAGCGCAAGCGCGACCTGACCTACATGTTCATCTCGCACGATCTTCGGGTGGTGGCCTCGCTGGCGAGCCATCTGATCGTGATGCGCCACGGCAAGGTGGTGGAGGAGGGGCCGGCCGCGGAGCTCTTCAAGAATCCGAAGAGCGACTACACCCGCGCGCTGTTCGCCGCCGCGTTCCGGATCGAGGCCGTGCCGGACGCGCCCGCCCTGTAGCGCGTTCTTGCTGGCATCTCGGCCTCATGGTTCGAGACGGCGCTTCGCGCCTCCTCAGCATGAGGGACCGGTGATCCTCATCCAGAGGAGCGCGTCTTCGCGCGTCTCGAAGGATGTGGCCCCCGCGGTCTCAACCCAGCCGCTTGATCGCCGTGACTTCGCTGCCCGCCGCCTTGATCCGCGCAATCGCCTCTCGCGTGTTTTCGATCACGGTCGCCATGTGATGGGCGTTGGCGTGAACCAGGGTGTCGGCGTCACGGGCGATTGCGACGTGCCCCTTCCAGAAGATCAGATCGCCGCGTTGCAATTTCTTCATCTCAGCGGCATTCAGCGCCCGCCCGAGGCCATCCTGCTGCATGTCGCTGTCGCGCGGGCAGCCGGTGCCGGCGGCGTTCAGCGAAACCTGGACGAGACCGGAGCAATCGATGCCGAGCGAACTCTTGCCGCCCCACAGATAGGGCGTGCCGACGAAGCCTTCGGCGACCGCGACGAAATCCTTTTCCATCGCGTCGAGGCTATCGACATGCCGTCGCGGCAGATACCAGCCTTCGCCCGTTACAACGAACGCGCCGTCGTCACGGGCAACCGTGACGCGCGCGCCCAGCGGCAGCGTCTCGACCGGCGCCAGCTTGATCGACGGGCCCGGGAACGCGAACGTCCGCAACGCCGTGACCTTGTGCGTCGGAGCTGCAGCGGGCCTGACCAGCGCGGCATCCGGAATCCAGCCGACATAGCCGTCGTCGTTCAATTGGCCCCAGGCAAAGCCTTCACTGTCACGATCGTAGATCGTGACGCGCTCGCCCTTCAGTGCCTGCGTCGAAAGGAGAGCATCCGCAGCTGGTCCCTCGCGCAGCGGCGCAAGGGCATCGGCCACGCAAAATTCCTCGCCTTCGACGAAGCGTGCGGCCTTCACCTTGCCTTCGAGATATTTCGCGGCGAGGTCGGGCCGTGCCGGCGTCAGGCGGGGGTCATGCATAGCGTTCGCTCAACAATTTGTAGATCGCGCGCGCGGCCTGGCATTCGCCGCCTTCGGGACGCGCGGGTTTTGCGGAAGGCGTCCAGCCATAGATATCGACATGCAGCCAGCTCTTGGCGTCGGTGACGAAGCGCTGCAGGAACAGCGCGCAGGTGATCGATCCGGCAAAGCCGCCGGACGGCGCGTTGTTGATGTCGGCGACCTTTGAATCCAGCCACGAATCATAGGGCGGCCACAGCGGCATTCGCCACAACGGATCGTTCTCCCGTTTCGCATGAGCTGCGACGCTTTCGGCGAGCGTCTCATCCTGGGTGTAAAAGGGCGGTAAATCCGGTCCCAGCGCCACCCGCGCGGCACCCGTCAGGGTGCCGAGGTCAACCAGCAAGTCCGGCTTCTCTTCATCCGCCAGCGCCAGCGCATCCGCCAGCACCAGGCGTCCCTCGGCGTCGGTGTTGCCGATCTCCACGTTAAGTCCCTTGCGCGACTTGAAGATGTCGAGCGGGCGGAAGGCGTTGCCGGCCACCGCGTTCTCGACCGCAGGGATCAAGACGCGCAGCCGGACCTTCAGCTTCGCATCCATCACCATCTGCGCCAGCGCCAGCACATTGGCAGCGCCGCCCATGTCCTTTTTCATGATCAGCATGCCGCTGGACGGCTTTATGTCGAGGCCGCCAGTGTCGAAGCAAACGCCCTTGCCGACCAAAGTCACCTTGGGGTTAGCAGGATCGCCCCAGTTCAGATCGATCAGGCGCGGGGCGCGCGTCGAGGCCATGCCAACGGCGTGGATCAGCGGAAAGTTCTGCTTCACGAGTTCGTCGCCGACAATGCAATTGAACTGGGCGCCGAATCGCGTCGCCAATGCCTGTGCAGCCTGCGCCAGTTCTTCCGGGCCCATATCGTTCGACGGCGTATTGATCAGGTCGCGCGCCAGCGCGGCCGCCTCCGCCATCCGCGCGACGTCGGCGATATCGATGGCGTCGGGCGGCACCAGCCGGACGTCGGGCCGTTCCGCCTTGCGATAGCGGCCGAACCGATAGGTTCCAAGGGCAAAGGCCAGCGTCGCGAGCCGCACATCATGCGGCGCATTGGCAAAGCGATAGACGCCCGGCGGCAGCAGGCCCGGCAGTGCGCCGGGCCGGAACAGATCCCGTGACTTGGCGGTCTCGTCCTCGATGCCGAAAACGACCTGCGCGATCTGCCCGTCGGGCGCGGGCAGCGTCAGGCATTTGCCGGGCTTGGCGGTGAAATCATTGGCGAGCGCAAACTGCCGGGCCTGCTCGGGAAGGTCCCTGGCGATCGCGGTCCAGGTGGTCTTGGTGGCGAAAGTGATCGGAATGGCCGGGGCGATGGGCGCGGTCTCGAACGGGGATTGCATGCTGGTCTCGCGGAAGGGGACGGGCGGGGTGGTGCTCGAAGGGCATAGCACGGCCAATTAACCGGCCGTTAGGGTTAACAGTCTATTGCTGGCGCATTCGGCTTCATTCGTCAGACATTCCCGTGAGTTGAAGTGCCCATGCGTCGACAGTCCAGCCACGCCGGATCCTTTGCCCGGTTCCTCTCCTCCGCGGCCGTGACAGCGGTTCTCGCCGCAGGCCTTGGCGGCTGCCAGACCATGTCCGACATCACGGGATCGCTGACCTCATCGTCGTCAAAGGCGCAAGCCGTTCCCGACGATCCGCGCCGCGCAGCCGAAGTCTACGGCGAGCGCTATCGCGCCAACCCCAAGGATGCCGAGGCGGCCCTGGGCTACGGTCAGGCGCTCCGCGCCACCGGCCAGCGGGCACAGGCCACTGCCGTGCTCGAACAGGCCACCATCGCCCATCCCGGCAACAAGGCGCTGCTCGCCGCTTACGGCCGCGCGCTCGCCGACAACGGCAATTCTCAGGCGGCCTTCGACGTGCTGAGCCGTGCCCATTCGCCCGCCAATCCCGACTGGCGCATTCTTTCGGTACAGGGCACCACGCTCGACAAGATGGGCAAGCACGAGGAGGCCCGCAACTATTATGCGGCCGCGCTGAAGATCGTGCCGGAAGAGCCGTCGGTGCTGTCCAATCTCGGTCTTTCCTACATGCTGACGCGGGAATTGCCACAGGCCGAGGAAACGCTGCGGCGCGCCTATTCCAATCCCCGCGCCGACGGAAGGGTGCGGCAGAACCTGGCGCTCGTGGTCGGCCTGCAGGGCCGCTTCGCGGAAGCCGAGACCGTCGCCAGGGGCGATCTGCCGGCCGACGAGGCGGCCGCCAATGTGACCTACTTGCGGGAAATGCTGAGCCGCAAGGACAGCCCGCGCAATGGCGGCAAGACCGTGCCGGTCGCAGCCCTCAATCGGCCCGACTGAGCGCCGCAGCCGTCGTCACCTGCGAGGGCGGTATTCCAGAGCTGTCCGTAATCGCCCCGGGTGTCGCAGCGCCTTGTCCCCGTTACACCAAGACTCCTGCACCAAGACTGCACTGGAGTCTCTCCCCGTGCTGGCTTGCTGAAGTCCTGACGAGGCAGCAAGCCCGCGCGACGACGATGATCGCACGGCGCGGAGCGCGGCCCGCGGCGCGGCCTTACTGCATCATCTGGAGCTTGATGTAGGTCGGTCCGAGAATGACGATGAACAGGCACGGCAGGAAGAACAGGATCATCGGCACGGTCAGCTTCGGCGGCAGTGCGGCCGCCTTCTTCTCGGCCTCGTTCATCCGCATGTCGCGGTTTTCCTGCGCCATCACGCGCAGGCTCTGACCGAGCGGGGTGCCGTAGCGTTCCGACTGCATCAGCGCCAGGCAGACCGATTTCACGCCCTCGAGGCCGGTGCGCTTGGCGAGATTCTCGTAGGCCACCTTGCGATCCTGCAGGTAGGACAATTCGGCCGTGGTCAGCGCGAACTCCTCCGACAGCGCGATCGATTGCCCCGCGATCTCGGTGGAGACCTTGCGGAAGGCGACTTCGACCGACATGCCGGACTCGATGCAGATCAGCAGGAGGTCGAGTGCGTCGGGAAAGGCGCGCTTGATCGAGAGCTGACGCTTGCTGATGGCGTTCTTCAGGAACAGCATCGGGGCCTGGAGCCCGAGATAGGCGGCGGCGATGCAGATGCCGAGCTTGACCGTCAGTGATTTGTCCATCTGCGTGATCACGAACACGTAGAGGGCCGCGCCGATGAACAGCACGATCGGTGTCACCGCGCGGGCAAACAGGAACGTGACGTAGGGGGCGTGGCCGCGATAGCCGGCCATGATCAGCTTGTCGCGCGCGGCTTCCTGCGCCAGCCATTTGGTCAGGTTGAAATCTTCCACCACCTTGGAAACGAGTTGCTTCGGGCTTTGCCGCAGCGACACCTTTTCTGATTTGGCGAGGCGGTCGCGCTCGCGCTGCCGGAGCCGTTCGCGCTCGCTGGCAACCGCCTTCATGCGCTTGGCGAGGCCTTCGCCGGCAAACAGCGGCATGATCAGCGTATAGGCGGTCGCGCTCGCCGCGATGGCGGCAAGCAGCATGGTCATGAACCGCGCGTCGTGCATCTTGGAGATTAGAAATTCAACCATGGTCGCACCGTCAGAAGTCGAAATTGATCATTTTCTTCATCACCAGGACGCCGATCGTCATCCAGCCGACGCAGCACACCAGCATGAACTGACCGAGGCTATGGGTCCAAAGCAACGCGATGTAGTCGGGCGTCGAAATCCATACCAGCAGCATCACGATCGGCGGCAGCGAGCCAATGATGCCTGCGGAGGCCTTGGCTTCCGTCGACATCGCCTGAATCTTCTCGGCCATCTTCTTGCGGTCGCGCAGCACCTTGGAGAGGTTGCCGAGCGCTTCCGACAGGTTGCCGCCCGACTTCTGCTGGATCGCGACCACGATGCCGAAGAAGTTCGCCTCCGGCAACGGCATCCGCTCATACAGCCGCGCGCAGGCCTCGCCCAGCGGCATGCCGATGGTCTGGGTTTCGATGATGGCGTTGAACTCGCTCCTGAGCGGCTCGGGTGAATCGGCTGCCACCACCTTGATCGATTCGAATAGCGGCAGACCGGCCTTGATGCCGCGCACGATGACGTCGACGGCGTCGGGCAGCGCCTTCAGAAACGCCTTCTCGCGGCGCTTCTTGAGATAACTCAGGACCCAGCGCGGCAGGCCGAGGCCCGTGCCGAAAGCCATCACCGCGGCGCCCAGCAGGTGGCCGCCGATCA
Source organism: Bradyrhizobium sp. AUGA SZCCT0283 (assembly GCF_018130385.1). GTDB lineage: Bacteria > Pseudomonadota > Alphaproteobacteria > Rhizobiales > Xanthobacteraceae > Bradyrhizobium. The sequence continues at coordinate 127,748 of NZ_JAFCLU010000008.1, forward strand.
TAAAGGCGAGCACGAATCCGACCGCGCCGAAAACGCCTGATACGATCCAGAATTTCTGGGGCGTCCAGGATCCCAAACCGGCCTGGGCGAGGCGGGTGGTGAGTGGGACGGACTTGTCCTTCTTGCGTCGGGCGTCGAGCTCCTTCAGCGAACCCTCGACCTGCTCACGGCGCGAGCGCTGGCTTTTCTCGACCTGACGTGCCGGCGCGTCGGCACGTGCGATCGAGGCGCGGCGGGATTCGGCCTTCTTCTGGCCCGACAGCGATGGATAGATGAATACCCAGGCCAGGCCGCCAATGGCGGTAGCGGCGAGAAACGCCAGTGCGAGCGTCTGTATGCTCATGGACTCCTCACGTCTTCTCGATGACTTCGGCGGCGTCGAGCGCGGCCGCAAGCCGCTTCTCTTCGCCGAAATATCGCGCGCGCTCCCAGAACCGCGGACGTCCGATTCCGGTCGAGCGGTGCCGCCCGATGATCTTGCCGTTCGCGTCTTCGCCGATCATGTCGTAGAGAAATACGTCCTGGGTGATGATGGTATCGCCTTCCATGCCCATCACCTCGGTGATGTGGGTGATGCGGCGCGAGCCGTCGCGCAGGCGCGCGGCCTGCACGATGACGTCGATCGAGGCGCAGATCATCTCGCGGATGGTGCGCGAGGGCAGCGAGAAGCCGCCCATCGTGATCATGGATTCGCAGCGCGACAGGGCTTCGCGCGGGTTGTTGGCGTGCAGCGTTCCCATCGAGCCGTCGTGGCCGGTGTTCATCGCCTGCAGCAGGTCGAACGCCTCGGGTCCGCGGACTTCGCCGACGATGATACGTTCGGGACGCATACGCAGGCAGTTGCGGACCAGTTCGCGCATCGTCACCTGGCCTTCGCCCTCGATGTTGGGCGGGCGGGTTTCCAGCCGCACCACGTGAGGCTGCTGCAATTGAAGTTCGGCGGCGTCTTCGCAGGTGATGACGCGCTCGTCATGTTCGATGAACTGGGTCAGGCAGTTCAACAGCGTGGTCTTGCCGGAGCCGGTACCGCCTGATATCAGCACGTTGCAGCGGACGCGGCCGATGATCTGCAGAATCTGTGCGCCTTCCGGCGAGATCGCGCCGAACTTGACCAACTGGTCGAGCGTCAGCTTGTCCTTCTTGAATTTACGAATAGTGAGCGCGGGGCCGTCGATCGCCAGCGGCGGAACGATGGCGTTGACGCGGGAGCCGTCGGCGAGGCGAGCGTCGCAGATTGGCGAGGATTCGTCGACGCGCCGGCCGACCTGGCTGACGATGCGCTGGCAGATGTTGAGCAGCTGCTGGTTGTCGCGGAAGCGGATGCCGGTCTTCTGGATCTTGCCGGCGACTTCGATGAACACCGTGCCGGCGCCGTTGACCATGATGTCGGCGATGTCGTCGCGCGACAGCAGGGGTTCCAGCGGGCCGTAGCCGAGCACGTCGTTGCAGATGTCGTCGAGCAGCTCTTCCTGCTCGGCAATCGACATCACGATGTTCTTGATCGCGATGATCTCGTTGACGATGTCGCGGATTTCCTCGCGCGCCGACTCGCCGTCGAGCTTGGCGAGCTGGGCGAGGTCGATCGCCTCGATCAGGGCGCCGAAGATGGTCGCCTTGACCTGGTAGTAATTGTCGGATCGCCGCGCCTCCATGGTGGGCGCGGGCGCGGGCGGGGGCGCCTTCATGGGCGCGATTGGAGGCGAGGCGATGGCCGGCGCGGCCATCTCGCGCGAAACGGCCGGCGCCGAAGCCGGCTCCTGAATGGCGGGTTTCAATACCCGCGTATCGCTATCATTTCCACTACGCTTACCGAACACGATGGCACTCCACGCGGGCGACCTACTTCTTGGCTCGCAACTTCTCGATCAAAGGCGACAGCAACGAACTCTTCGGCTTCTTGGTCTCGCCGCGGCCGGTGAGCCGCTGCGCAATCTGCAGGAACATCTCGGTGGTGCGATGGGTTGCGGAAATTTCCGCGATCATCTGGCCGTTGTTGGCGGCCGACCCGAAGATTTGCGGCTCGAACGGGATCGTGGCGATCGGGTGGTTTTCGATCGCCTTGGCGAACTCGGCGGCGGGGATCTCCGGACGCTTCGGGATGCCGACCTGATTGAGGCAATAGAGCGGGGCGCGATCGTTCGGCCGTGATGCCTTCAAGAGGTCGAAGATGTTCTTGGTGTTGCGCAGATTGGCGAGATCGGGTGCCGCGACGATCAGGATGTCGTCGGCCGCGATCAGGGCGCGCTTGGTCCATCCCGACCATTGATGGGGGACGTCGAGCACGATGCAGGGCATCGTGGTGCGAAGCGTGTCGAAGATCGAATCGAACGCCTCCGCGCCGAAATCGTAGACCCGGTCGAGCGTTGCCGGCGCCGCCAGCAGGCTGAGGTGGTCGGTGCATTTCGACAGCAGGCGGTCGAGGAACGCGGTATCGACCCGGTCGGGCGAGAACACCGCATCCGCGATGCCCTGCGGCGGGTCCTGATTGTAGTCGAGGCCGGCGGTGCCGAAAGCGAGGTCGAGATCGGCGACCACGGAATCCAGCGCCAGATCACGTGCGATCGCCCAGGCGACGTTATGGGCGACGGTGGATGCGCCGACGCCGCCCTTGGCGCCGACAATGGCAATGATGCGGCCGACGGCCTTGGCTTCCGGCGCCGAGAACAGGTTGCAGACCGAGCGCACGACGTCGATGGCGCCGACCGGGGCGATGACGTAGTCGCTGACGCCACGGCGCACCAGCTCGCGATAGAGCATGACGTCGTTGATGCGCCCGATCACGATCACGCGGGTTCCGGCGTCGCAGACGGTGGCGAGCTGGTCGAGGCCGAGGAGAATATCGTTGCGGCCTTCGGTCTCCAGGATGATGACGTTCGGGGTCGGGGCCGAGCGGTAGGCCTCGACGGCAGCGGCCATGCCGCCCATCTGGATCTTGAGGTGAGCCTTGCCGAGGCGGCGGTCTTCGCCCGCCGACTGCACGGCGGCCGCGGTTTCCACCGTCTCGCAGAAGGCCTGCACCGACACCCGCGGCGCCGGCGCGATGTGATCCTCGGTGGACGGTGCCGTGATTTCCGGCTGCTGTTCTGTATTCTGACGCGAGTAAGTGATCATTTGCCGGTATCGCTAAGTTTGGCCCTGTCGGCCTCGGGATAGCTGGTCGTGGTGGTCACGCCCCTGCGATATTTGTCGAAGGCTATGCCACGGCGCGGCGCAAAGGCTGGGGTTTCGGGACGCGGCTGCACGAGATCCGACGGGTTGTCGACCATCGCCGCCAGATTGCGCTGATTGGAGCAGCCGAAATTGTAATAGGGCTTGTTTTCGAAATAGCCCTTGTTGTTGACGGACGGTCCGAGATCCTCCGGCCACAGCCCACACGGGCCGGCCACCGCCGAAATCTTCGGATAGTTGAGGCGGATCGCGGCCATATGCCTGGGATCTTCCGGGCGATACTGGCGGACATTAGTTGCGCGCGGCGGCACGCCGGCCGCGGCAAGCGTCGCCTTGATCTCGCGCAATGAGTCTTCGGCCGCCCGCGCGTTCGGCGTATTGACGGGCACGTCGATGCTGATGATGCCGGTGCCTTCCCGCATCCAGGTCTGGCCGAGATACATCACGTCGGCGCGCTGGGAGGCCGAGAGGCCGCCGCGTCCGCGCCCGACAAAAACGACGATCGAGCGGTCGGCTTCCTGGACCGCGATCGGATGGCGCAGGCGATAGTCGTCAGGCACGCTCGCCGTCGTCACGACGTCGGTATTGTGCTTGCAGGCGCTGAGCGCCACGGCAAGACCGATCAGCGCTCCCGCCAGGCAGAGGGCACGCCTTGGATCGGCGGGCTTCCTTGATTTCATCTTCGGTGTCATCGTCCCGCCTCAGTCCGTAATAAAGCCGTAGGTACCGCGATAATTCCGAGCCTTCTCGACACGGCCCGGAACGCCGTAGATGCGATTGATACTGCCGAGCAGGTCGGCCTGCGGATCCGACGCGCTGGCAAAGCCGTCATCGGGACGCGACAGGTCCTTCTGCGCCACCGCGCGCACCACATAGGGTGTGACCAGAACCATCAGTTCGGTCTGGTTGTTGACGTAGTCGCGGCTGCGGAACAGCGTGCCGAGAACCGGCAATTGCGCCAGACCGGGGAGGCCGTTGATGGCCTGCTTGGTCTGCTCCGCAATCAGGCCGGCCATCGCCATCGAGCCGCCCGAAGGAATTTCCAGCGTGGTTTCTGCGCGGCGGGTCTTGATCGAGGGAATGGTCAGCGAGTTCGTCGAGTTGCCGCTGAGGGCCTGCGTCAGCGTGATCGAGTTGTCGTTCGACAGTTCCGACACTTCCGTCATGACGCGAAGGCTGATCCGGCCCTCGGTCATCACGACGGGCGTGAAGTTGAGCGAAATGCCGAACTTCTTGAACGAGATCTGGGTCGTACAGACGCGCGTGACCGGGTCGCAGGAATAGCCTGCCGGAACGGGAAATTCGCCGCCTGCAATGAAGGTCGCGGATTCGCCCGAGATCGCGGTCAGATTGGGCTCGGCCAAGGTGCGCACGACGCCGGCGCTCTCCATCGCGCGGAGCGTAGCCGTCACCGACGAAGTGCCTGGGAACGATGTCTGCACCCCGTTGGTCGCGACCAGCGGGCGGCCGAGGGCGGTAAACGGATTGGAGTTGTTGAAGTTCACGACCGCGGTGCCGTAGTTCAGGTTGGCCGTGAGATCGATGCCCAACTGCTTGATGATGTTGCGGGTGACTTCGGCGACCGTAACTTTCAGCATCACCTGGTCACGGCCGCGGACGGCGATCGAATTGACGACCTTGTCCGCGCCGCCCACGAGGCGGGCGGCGATATCGGCGGCCTGCTGCGCCTCGATCGGGCTCGCCGCCATGCCGCTCAATACCACGCCGTCGCCGACGCCCTCGATCAGGATGTCCGAATTCGGCAGCGACTGCTTCAGCGCGGCGCGCACGCCGTTGAGGTCGCGCTTGACCGCGATGTCGTAGGCTGCGATCTGCGCGCCCGTGGAATCGAAGAAGACAATGTTGGTCTGGCCGACCGCGGCGCCGATGATATAGGCGCGCTGGGTCGAGCGGACGACGGCGTTGGCGACCTTCGGATCGGCGACCAGCACGTCCTTGATCTCCCGCGGCAGGTCGATCACGATCGATTTGCCGATCCCGAGCGAAACGAACCGCGCGTTCATCTGTCCGTCGGTGGTGACCGGAGCCGCGGTGCGATAGTCGCTTGCCACCACCGGCGTCAGCGCCGGATTGAGCGTGAGCGCAACCACGGCCGAAAACGACAGGGCGCGGACGATGAACGTTCGCATCATCGGCTGAATTTCCCTGCACTTCATATCGTGCGTCCTTTCGGTCACTTCTGCATCGTCTGCTGGCTGGCAACGCCGTAACGAATGACGTTGAGGTTTTCGCCGCGCTTGTTGAGTTGTTCGTCCGGCTTCTCGACCGCGTTGACGTCGGCAATGCTGCGTAGCGCCAGCGTCAGCGAGCCGCTCTGGCGCGATCGCGCCAGCGTCTCGGCCTGTTCAGGCTTCAGTTCGAGGGTGACCGTCTTGCCGACCAGCGAGTTGGCGCCTTCCTTTTCCTTCGGCGCCTGGTCGATCGCGAGAACACGGACATTGGTGAGGATGACCTCCGCACTGGAGATGTCCGGGCCTTTGCTGTCCGGATTCTTCTCGCGCTTGGTAAGAAGCACGTCGACGCGGTCATTCGGCAGGATGAAGCCGCCGGCGCCGGTTTCCGGTGAAATTTCGGTGGAGATGGCCCGGTAGCCGGCGGGCAGGATCGCCGCCATGAAGCCGGAGCCGTCGGCCTTCACCAGCTTCTGTTCGCGAATCGGTTCGCCCGCGATGAACGGCGCGCGCGCGATGGAGCCCGTGATCTCCTTGATGGCGTCGGCCTTGCTGGCGCGGCTGATGAAGTTGCTGCTGGCGGTCGCGGCCGGCCAGGTCTGCCACTGCAGATCGTCCGGCTTGACCGAGTGGCCAAGGCCGATATCCGATTTGGCGACGAGAATATCGACGGTCTGAAGCTGCGCGACCGGCTGGGCCGGCGCCGGCTTGTCGCTGGACCCGCTGGCGAGATATGCGGCAATGCCGCCGGCGCCGATGGCGATGGCCAGAACCACAATGCGTGCGGTATTCATTACGCTTCACTTTCCACATTACGCTGCGACGCTTCCGCCGCCGTGATGGGAGTTGACCAGCTATTCGTCAAAGCATGGTTAATGAGGCGTGTGTAAATTGCCTTAACGGAAAGTTAGCGACGCCGGATCAGCGCATGGCGAGATGAGCGAGGTCGATCGCCTTGATCCATTCGGTCTGCGGATAGACGATCAGCGCACCGAGGGCGAGCGCGATGCCGTAGGGAATCCCGCTCTGTTTGTCGTGCAGCCGGTTCAGCCAGGCTTGTCCCGTGAGCAGGGAAGGCAGCGGCCACTGCCGGAACTGAATCAGCAGGACCGTCAACGCCCCGCCGAGCAGCGAGACACAGAGCAGATAATCGAGGAGATGGTCGAAACCGAACCAGAGCGCCGCGCTGGCTGCGACCTTGGCGTCGCCGCCGCCGACCCATCCCATCGCGAAGCAGGCAAAGGCCACCACCAGAACGGCCGCGCCGGCGCCGAAATGCAGGAGGATGTCGTGCAGGCCCATGCCGCCCAGCACCGCGAGCGCCACAAAGCCGGCGATCAGCGCCAGCGACACCCGGTTCGAAATCGTCATCGTGAACAGGTCGCTCGCGGCTGCGAACGCCATCAGGGCCGGAAACAGCAGGAGGCGGGCGGTATCGAGGATCATGAGTTCACGCGAGGCTGCGGTTGACCCGGGGTCCAGGCCTTGGCCGAGCCTAGCCGCGAGAAGTGAACAATCGGGAAACGCCGCAAGTCGCACGTTCGAACCACATCCGATGGCGGCTTGCTGGTTCCGGCTAAAACGATAAAGGCCCCGGCAAGCCGGGGCCTTTGACGCTTGCGCGCAACCGTCGCTTACTTGAGCGAGTTCGAGATCGTATTGAAGTTCGTCGACAGCTTGGTGCCAAGACCGTTGACGGCGGAGATGATCGCGATCGCGATGCCGGCGGCAATCAGGCCGTATTCGATGGCGGTGGCGCCGGACTCATCCTTCACGAAACGCGAAACGAGATTCTTCATAGATGATAACTCCTGTGTGTACACGTGGCTGGTCGAACTTAAGTTTGGTCCTGCCGGCGTTCTCAGCACCGTGACCATGTCGTCACCCTAGGGTGCGACAATTTCGACGCAGTTAATTCGACCGCACAAAGAAGCCTGGAACTTGCTGTTATTGAGCACAGTAAACACCGCTTTAAGGCATCCGATTAAATGCAAGCGGATCGCGGAGGCCGTTCGTCGTGCTCACGCGCTGTGTCCGCCGACTCCGTTGATTCACGGCTCCTTAAGCGCGAGCAGATACCCCTGAAGTCTCCGATTGAACGAGGCCGCCATGTCCAGTTTGCCAATGCAAGTCATCGAGGTAGTAGGCCAGACGATGGCGAAGGTCGTACCGGTCACGATAGCGCTCGCACTTGTGTTCACGGTGCTCTCGCATTTCTGGGCCTGCAATCCGGGCAAACCCTGGTGGCGCAAGCGCGAACTCATCACCGACATCTGCTACTGGTTCTTCGTGCCGGTGTTCGCGCGCATCTTCCGCATCGGGCTGCTGGTGCTCGGCGCCGCCGTCCTCTTCAACATTCATGAGCCGGACGAACTGATCGCATTCTACGACAATGGCCATGGGCCGCTGTCGGAGCTTCCGCTCTGGGTGCAGGCGATATTGTTCCTCGTCGCGTCCGATTTCATGCTGTACTGGCTGCACCGCATGTTTCACGGCGGCGGATTCTGGAAATACCACGCCATCCATCATTCCTCGGAGGATCTCGAGTGGATCTCGGCGGCGCGGTTTCACCCCGTCAACCTGTTTCTCGGAACGATCCTGGTCGACGTCATTCTGCTGATCGCAGGCATCTCTCCCAACATCATGCTGTGGGTCGGGCCGTTCACGACCTTCCATTCCGCCTTCGTTCACGCCAACCTGAGCTGGACGTTCGGGCCGTTCAAATACCTGCTTGCCACGCCGGTCTTCCATCGCTGGCATCACACCTCGCTCGACGAGGGCGGCAATACTAATTTCGCGGGGACCTTCCCGCTCTGGGACGTCCTGTTCGGAACGTTCCGCATGCCGGAGAGCCGGCTGCCTGACGATTACGGTGTGGACGATCAGGAGATCCCCACCGAGATCGGTGGGCAATTGGCCTATCCATTCCGTCAATAGCCAGGCCGGCAGTTTCGCATGAGCACTGAAGCCGGATCGATCCAGCGCGAGAAAGCCTTCAGCCTTGCCGACGTCCCGGCATGGCTCTGGCTCGGAATCGGCGTCTACGCGCTGGTGCTGATCGGCGGACGGTCGCTTCTGAACGATTCAGATACCTACTGGCAGATCGCCGTGGGCCAGTGGATCCTCGATCACCACGCATTGCCGCGCGTCGACATCTATTCCTTCACCAAGGCGGGAGAGCCTTGGACGTCGTCGTCCTGGCTGGCGCAGGTGCTGTATGCGACGGGCTACCAACTGGCGGGCTGGACCGGGCCGGTGGTTCTCGCCGCGACCTGCATCGCCGTAACCTTCGCCTTGTTCGCTCATATTCTCAGCCGCCGTATTCCCGCGGCCTATGCGGTCGCCGTCGCGATGGTGGTGCTGGCGCTTTCGATGGGGCATTTTCTGGCCCGCCCGCATGTGCTGGTGCTGCCGACCATGCTGGCGTGGGCGAACGGGCTGATGTTGGCGAGCGAGCGCGGCCAGGCGCCGTCGCCATGGCTGCTGCCGTTGATCGCGTTGTGGGCGAACCTCCACGGCGGGTTCGTGTTCGGCCTCGTGCTGGTCGGCGCGTTCGCGCTCGATGCGCTGTGGAATGCCGATCGCGCGCAGCGAAAGTCGGTGGTGCTGCGCTGGGCGGCGTTCGGCATCGGTGCGCTGGTAGCCTGCTGCGCCACGCCTTACGGGTGGGGATCGATCCTCGCCGCACGCAAGATCCTCGATCTCGGCGAACTCCTACATCTGATCTATGAATGGATGCCAGCGGATTTCAGCAAATTCAGCGTGTTCGAGCTGGCGATCCTCATGCTGATCGGCGGCGCGCTCTATGGCGGCGTCAAGCTCACGCCGCCGCGGATCGCGCTGGTGCTGGGCCTGTTGCACATGGCGCTGTCGCATGTCAGGAATGTCGAGATCTTCGCCCTGCTGCTGCCGATCGTGGTGCTCGCGCCGGTGGCATCACAGTTCGCGCTGCGGCCGGCCTGGCTCGCCCGTACCGGCGCCCCGATGCCCGTGATGGCGGCGGTCTTGGTCCTGCTCGGCGGCTGGACATGGCTGCTGGCGGCCAACACTACTTTTGCACCGCCCGAAAACCAGTCGCCGTCTGCGGCCGTCGATGCGCTGAAGGCGCACAATCCCAGGCGAGTCCTCAACGATCTCCCGTTCGGCGGCTATCTGATCTGGCGCCAGATGCCCGTGTTCATCGACGGGCGCGCCGAGCTTTACGGCGAAGCGTTCGACGTGGCCTATTACCGCGCGCTGCAGCTCAAGGACGTCAACCAGTTTCTCGACATTCTCAAGACCTGGGACATCGACGCCGTGCTGTTGACGCCGCACACCCCGGCGGTCGGCCTGCTCGATCATATCGGCGGCTGGCGGCGCGCCTACGCCGATGAGAACGCCGTGCTGCACGTCCGCACCGCCGGCAGGCCATGACGCGGCGCAACCAATCGCTGGATCTTTTGCGCGGCGTGGCCATCCTGATGGTCGTCCTGGTGCACTGCCAGGAAGAGTCCACAGGCATCGTTCCCGGCCTGACCTGGTCCGCCAAAGAGTATGGCGGGCTCGGCGTCCAGCTCTTTTTCATCGTCAGCGGCTATACGATGATGCTGACGTTCGGTGACAGGCTCGATCTCGCCGCCGCCCGCTCGTTTTATATCCGGCGTGTCTTCAGGATCGCGCCGCTGTTCTGGATCGCGATTGTTTTTTATCTGCTGGTGACGCGAGGCCGCGGCATCACAAACTTCGCGCCTGACGGCGTCGGCGTAAGCGACGTGCTGCTGACGTTCTTCTTCCTGCATTGGAGCAGCGTCACCGCCTGCAATTCGGTCGTTCCGGGCGGCTGGAGCATTGCGGTGGAAATGCAGTTCTATCTGCTGTTTCCGCTTCTGATCTATCTGTTCCGCCGGCATAACGGCGCCATGCTGTGCTACGCGTTGATCGCGCTTGTGAGCGTCATCGGGAAATTTGTCGTCGAGCCCAACCTGATTCCGCGGCTGGCGGCGTCGCTGCCGGCCAGCCAGGCATATCTGGCTGAAGGCGTTTTCACGAGCTGGCTGCCGCACCAGGTGATCTGTTTCGGCTTCGGCATCCTGCTGTATGACTATATCGAGTTGAAGAACAGGCCGGCATTCGGTGCGCTGTTTCTGCTCGGCGCGGCGCTAATGTCCCCGCCGCTGGGCGCCAAAGTCGCGCTGCTGGCTGCATTCGCCTTCGGTGTCCTGATCTCGAACGTCTCGCTGTCGTGGATGACGGTGTTGGGACGTCACTCCTACGCCATCTATCTCGTTCATTTCGCCGTGGTGTCGTTCATGGTCGCGCTCTCGCCGATGGGTCTGCTGCCGCTGTTCGTGCTGGTCACCGCCGTGTCGCTGGCGTTCAGCTATTATCTGATCGAGCCCCGGATCGAGCGTCCCTTCAACCGGCTGGGCCACGCGCTGGCGTCGGCCGGTAGTGCCCCGAAAGCCGTCGTGACGGCCTCCTGAAGGCTTTGAGGGACGTGCGAACTGGCGGCGAGGCGGGGCTTCTGGTACGCCGGTCGAAATGAACCTGCCGACCGAAATCGTCGAAATGCTCGGCCAGACCTTGGCCAAGGTGGTGCCGGTCACGATCGCACTGGCGCTCGTGTTCTCGGTGCTGGCGCATTTCTGGGCCTGCAACCCCGGCAGGCCCTGGTGGCGCAAGCGCGAGCTCGTCACCGACGTCTGCTACTGGTTCCTGGTACCCTTGTTCGCGCGCGTGTTCCGCATCGGGCTATTGGTGCTGGGTGCCGCCCTGGTGTTTGGCATTCGCGACGCCGACGAACTGATCGCCTTCTACGACAACGGCCACGGCCCGCTGTCGAGGCTGCCATTGTGGCTGCAGGCGATCCTGTTCCTGGTCGCCGCCGATTTCATGATGTACTGGCTGCACCGCATGTTCCATGGTGGCGGGTTCTGGAAATACCACGCCATCCACCATTCGTCGGAAGATGTGGACTGGATCTCGGCGGCGCGCTTTCATCCCGTCAACCTGCTGTTAGGCACCATCGGGGTCGATGTCGTGCTGCTAATGGCCGGTATTTCGCCGGGCGTGATGCTCTGGCTCGGGCCGTTCAACATCTTCCATTCGGCGTTCGTCCACGCCAACCTCAACTGGACGCTCGGCCCGTTCAAATACGTCGTGGCAACGCCGGTGTTTCACCGCTGGCACCACACCTCCCGCGCGGAGGGCGGCGACACCAATTTCGCGGGCACCTTTCCGCTCTGGGACATCCTGTTCGGGACCTTCCGGATGCCGAACGGCACGCTGCCGGACCAGTATGGCGTCGACGATCAGTCCTCGTTTCCCCGCGAAATCATCGGACAACTGGCCTATCCGTTCCGCAAATAGTGTATGTCCGCGGCGGATTTCTTGCCGCATTTCGGAGCCTATTTGCCCTTTGTTCATGAATTGTCGTCAGATTCACCGTGTCGGGCGCCGGTTCCGCTGCGTATCGCCATTGCCGGCTTGTTGATGCCCCGGGGTAAAGTATGTCGTTCAAGTCCCAGCGTATTCGCGCGCGTGCGCGTTTTGGATTGCGTTCCCTCGTTGCAGGAATCCTGCTCTGGCCGGCCGTCTGCCTGGCCGCGCCCGATCCCGACCGTATCGCCGTCTATGTCGATCAGGCAAAGCTCGTGAAGCTTCCTGCCAAGGTCTCCACCATCGTGGTCGGAAACCCGCTGATTGCGGATGTTACCCTGCAGAGCGGGGGCATCGTCGTCGTCACCGGCAAGGGCTACGGCGCGACCAATTTCATCGCCATGGACCGCAACGGCGAAGTCCTGGTGGACCGCCAGATCCAGGTCGAAGGCCCGAGCGATCAACTCGTCACCGTCTACCGCGGCGTCGAACGGGAATCCTATAGCTGCATGCCGATCTGCCAGCGCAGGGTCACCCTTGGCGACGGCGACGGCTACTTCAAGGCCGCAATCGATCAGGCCGGCTCGCTCTCCAGCCAGGCTGCCGGCTCGGCGGCGGGCGGCGGCGCCAAGAACTGACCCGTTTACACGGGGCCCGCCGGCTGCATCTGGCTGATGGCATGGGCGCCGGTCTCGCGGCATGGTTAAGATCCGGTTAACGGCGCGGGTCGTTCTGTCTGGAACGGCCGAAACACTTCAACAATCAGTTTCGGATAGGTTTTTGCGGCAATTCCCCTCGCGCTCTGAGGTTTCTTCGATGCCGCCTTCCACCGCTCCCAAAACCAACATCCTGCGCCGGTTTCGTCGCAATCGAAGGGGCTCGGCCGCCGTCGAGTTTGCGCTGGTTGCGCCGATGTTCTTCGCCGTTTTGTTTGCGATCATCGAACTGGCGTTGGTGTTTTTTGCCAGCCAGATCCTCGAGACCGTGACGCAGGATACGGCACGCCTGATCATGACCGGCCAGGCGCAGAACGCCTCCTACACCCAGGCGCAGTTCAAGAACGCCGTTTGTGCCAAGCTCACCGTGATGTTCGATTGCGTGAACGGCGTCTCGATCGATGTGAAGAACTACCCGACGTTCTCCACCGTGGACGTCTCCGACCCGATCGACGCGGGAAAAAATTTCGTTCCTCCGAACAATTATCTCCCCGGCGGTCCCGGTGACATCGTCGTCGTGCGGCTTTTCTACAAATGGCCGCTGTTCGTCACCGGCCTCGGCTTCAATGTCGCGAATATCGGCAGTAACCAGCGGCTGTTGACTGCGACCGCCGCGTTCCAGAACGAACCTTACTAGGGGGCAACGGCAATGAAACCGATGAGGACAATCTGGCTTCGTGTGCGCCGCCGGGCATTCGAATTGCGCCGCAACAACAGCGGTGTCGCCGCCGTCGAATTCGCCATGATTATCCCGATCATGGCGGCGCTGCTCATTGGAACCAACGAGTTCTCGGCCGGGGTCGCCGTCGACCGCAAGGTGACGATAATGGCGCGCACGCTGTCCGACCTGACGTCGCAGAACACCTCTGTGACCGACACGCAATTGACCAACTTCTTCAATGCCAGCAAGGCGATCATGACGCCTTACGCGTCGGCGCCGGTGCAGGGCACGATCACGGAACTCTATATCAATCCCGACACGCTGAAGGCGCGGGTGCAGTGGAGCAAGGGTGTCGCAGCGCATTCGCCGGGCGACATCATCGACATCCCGGAAGCATTAAAGATCGGCGACACCTACCTGATCTACAGCGAGGTCAAGTACAAATACGTGCCCAGCGTCGCCTGGTTCATCAACAAGGTGGACGGCATCACACTGAGTGACATCTCCTACACCCGTCCGCGCCAGGGGCTTTGCGTGATGTACACTACGTCGGTCTGCACCAAGACGTGAGACGGTCGGTCTGATCGACTGAATGCAAGGAAAATGAAGGCTAAGAAAAAGGCCGCGCCATGGGCGCGGCCTTTTGGTTTACTCAGTGGCGATTCCCCGGGACGCGGTCGCGCGTCCCGAAAAATCGCTTATCCGGCGGCGCGCAGATTGTCGGCCGAAGATTTGCCAGAGCGGCGATCTGCCACGATTTCGTAGGAGATCTTCTGGCCTTCACGCAAAGTTCCGAGGCCGGCACGCTCGACAGCGCTGATGTGCACGAACACGTCATTGCCGCCGTCATCCGGCTGGATGAAGCCATAGCCCTTGGTTGCGTTAAACCACTTCACGGTTCCCATGCTCACGGGGGTAGTCCCTTCTCAGATATACAGTCGTAGCCCACCCTTCGATGGGCTGGTGAGATCGAATTTTTGGAAGGGTCGTCAGCGTCTAAACCGGCTGTACCGGTGGATAGCTAATGTCGTCCGGCCGAAAATCGATGAACAATATTATTCGATAGTAGTGTTCAAAACAATCCTGACGTGCACGATTTTTTGATTCGGCCGGCCAGCCGGCCGCGACCGCGCACGATATGGGCGTATCGGGCGCGTTTTCGCTGATGTTCCGGGTACGCTTACCGGCGGCGGAACTGACCGCTGCGCGGCGGTCCACCCCGCGGGGCGCCGGTACTGGGACGCTCGTCCTTGTGACGGAAGATCAGGCGGCCCTTCTCCAGATCGTAGGGCGACATTTCGATCGTGACCCGATCGCCTGCCAGCGTCTTGATCCGGTTCTTCTTCATCTTGCCGGCGGTGTAGGCAACAATCTCGTGTCCGGCGTCGAGCTGCACGCGGTAGCGTGCATCGGGGAGGATTTCGGTCACCAGTCCTTCGAACTGGATCAGCTCTTCTTTAGCCATGGTGGTCTCCAGGTCGATCGAGGCTTAGCGCTGCGGTCGGTGGGTACGGTTGGGTTGAGTATTCGGACGGCTCTCGCGATGCAAGAAGGCGACGCCCTGAATACCCTCACTTTTCCCGCCTTGGCTCTTGCCGGCCTGCTGCGCCGGACGCGGCTGTTCGTGCCGGTTCGGCTGCGACGCGGCATTATTACCACCACCGCGGCGGGGACGGCGAGGGCCTTTTGATCCCGGTGCCGATTCATGTCCCCGGGATTCGTGACCCCTGGATTCATGTCCCCGGGAGTCATGTCCTCTGGAATCCTGGGACCTGGCAGTGTGGGCGCGCGGTGCGGACCGTCCGCCCCGGTGCTGCGCAGGGCGCTGCGAGGGGGCCGGCGCGGCGTCGCGGCTGCCGGGCGTCCGCTGGTCTTCCCGCGGCAGCGTGATACGGATCAGCCGCTCGATGTCGCGCAGATACCCCATCTCCTCGGCGCCCGCGATCAGCGAGATCGCAACGCCTTCGGCGCCGGCGCGCGCGGTGCGGCCGATGCGGTGGACATAGGTTTCCGGGATGTTGGGCAGATCGAAATTCACCACATGGCTGATGCCGTCGACGTCGATGCCGCGGGCGGCAATGTCGGTGGCGACCAGGGTGCGGATCTCGCCGGTGCGGAACGCCGCCAGCACGCGTTCCCGGTGGTTCTGCGACTTGTTGCCGTGAATGGCATTGGCGTCGATGCCCGCCCTGGCCAGCGTCTTCACGACCTTGTCGGCGCCGTGCTTGGTGCGGGTAAACACCAGAGCGCGGTCAACCGTTTCCTGCTTGAGGATCTGCGCCAGCACGCCCGATTTGGCGGCGAAATCGACCTGGATGATGCGCTGAGTAATGCGCTCGACGGTCGAGGCCACCGGCGTCACCGCCACGCGGGCGGGGTCGCGCAGCATGGCTTCCGCGAGTTCGGCGATGTCCTTCGGCATGGTGGCCGAGAAGAACAGCGTCTGGCGCTTGATCGGCAGCTTGCCGACGATTTTGCGGATGTCGTTGATGAAGCCCATGTCGAGCATGCGGTCGGCTTCGTCGAGCACCAGGAACTCGACCTGGCCGAGCTTCAGCCCGTTGCTCTGCACGAGGTCGAGCAGGCGGCCGGGCGTCGCCACCAGGACTTCGATGCCCGGCATGACCGAGCGGACCTGACGGCCCATCGGCACGCCGCCGATCGCCAGCGCCGAGGTCAGACGGATGTGGCGGCCATAGGCGTTGAAACTGTCGAGGATCTGGCCCGACAATTCGCGCGTGGGCGAGAGCACCAGCACGCGGCAGGTCTTGGGCTGCGGCCGGATGCGGTTTTCCAGAATGCGGTGCAGGATCGGAAGCGCAAAGGCCGCCGTCTTGCCGGTGCCGGTCTGGGCGATGCCGACGACGTCGCGGCCGGTCATTGCAAGAGGGATGGTCTGGGCCTGGATGGGCGTGGGCGTGTGGTAATTTTCTTCCTTGAGTGCACGCGAAATGGGTTCGGCAAGGCCGAAATCCTGAAAGGAGGAGGTCAAAAGATGGGTTCTTTCCATTAACAAAGGCAGGCGCCCAGCCGTATCGGCCGGGGGCGCGCGAGGGGGTGTCAGAGACACCCGCGTGTTTGGGGCGTCGGTGTTGCTAGCTGAAGGGGCAAGCCAGAAACCGCAAAACGGGATCAGAACACGCGGCTCGCAAGGACCTGATGATTCTCTAGGTCACGCAGTTCATATGGAGCACAAGCGCGGCGCTTTCAAGGTGAATTCCGCGCGTGTCGTCCGCGCGGTTAAGGAAACCGCTCTGCTAGGCCACGCTTGCCGCGCCTGTCAGAAACCCAAACGACCAAAATTCGTGCAAGAAATTTAGCCAAATTGCGACGCTTGCACAAAAAATAGATAGTTTGCCGCCAAAGCATACATTTTTGCAGTCTAAAAAATAAGCAGATTTGCCCTCGTTGGTTTCCGCAGAATCCGAATTCCAAAGCGATTATATGGGCTTATCCCGTTTTCAGCCGATGGCATGGTTCTTGCGATTCCGTTAACGCAGGCGGCCGTGGGGCCGTTCGCAGCGTTTAACGCGTCTGCGTCAGGGAGATGACACCTCATGCTTACTCAATTGACTCACGATATAACGACGATGAGCCGCCGTCGCTGGCTGGCGGCGACCGCCGGCCTGGTTTTGGGCCTGGCTACATTTTCAAACGCCAAGGCGGCGGACGACACCATCAAGGTCGGCGTCCTGCACTCGCTTTCCGGCACCATGGCCATCAGCGAAACCACGCTGAAGGACACCGTGCTCTTCCTGATCGACGAGCAGAACAAGAAGGGCGGCGTGCTCGGCAAGAAGCTCGAGGCTGTCGTGGTCGACCCCGCCTCGAACTGGCCGCTGTTTGCGGAAAAGGCCCGCGAGCTGATCACCAAGGACAAGGTCTCGGTCGTATTCGGCTGCTGGACCTCGGTGTCGCGCAAGTCCGTGCTCCCGGTGTTCAAGGAGCTGAACTCGATCCTGTTCTACCCCGTGCAGTACGAGGGTGAGGAGAGCGAGCGCAACGTGTTCTACACCGGTGCGGCGCCGAACCAGCAGGCGATCCCCGCGGTCGACTACCTGATGAAGGACGAGAAAGTGAAGCGCTGGGTGCTGGCCGGCACCGACTACGTCTATCCGCGCACCACCAACAAGATCCTCGAAGCCTACTTGAAGTCGAAGGGCGTCAAGCAGGAAGACATCATGATCAACTACACGCCGTTTGGTCATAGTGACTGGCAGACCATCGTGGCCGACATCAAGAAGTTCGGCTCGGCCGGCAAGAAGACCGCCGTGGTCTCCACCATCAACGGCGACGCCAACGTTCCCTTCTACAAGGAGCTCGGCAACCAGGGCATCAAGGCGACCGACATTCCGGTTGTCGCGTTCTCGGTCGGTGAAGAAGAACTCGCCGGCATCGACACCAAGCCGCTGCTCGGCCATCTCGCCGCCTGGAACTACTTCCAGTCGATCAAGGACCCGGGCAACGAGAAGTTCATCAAGGCCTGGCAGGCCTACACCAAGAATCCGAAGCGCGTGACCAACGATCCGATGGAGGCGCACGTCATCGGCTTCGAAATGTGGGTCAAGGCGGTCGAGAAGGTGAAGTCGACCGACGCCGACAAGGTGATCGACGCGCTGCCCGGCATCGAAGCCAAGAACCTGACCGGCGGCACCTCCAAGATGCTGCCGAACCACCACATCACCAAGCCGGTGTTCATTGGCGAAATCAAAGCCAACGGCCAGTTCGACGTGGTGTGGAAGACCCCGGGCCTGGTGGCCGGCGACGCATGGTCGAAGGAGCTCGAAGGCTCCAAGGACCTGATCGGCGACTGGGTCGGCAAGAAGTGCGGCAACTACAACACCAAGACCAACAAGTGCGGCGGTCAGGGCTCCTGACTTCTGTCTGAGTTGCAATAAAAACTTCCAAGAGAACTACCAAGAGAGACCGGAGAAGGCGGCGCTGCCGCCGCCTTCTCCCCACACTCCTGCCGGGGTCGTATTGTGTCTGCCAATTTCCTCGTCCGTATTCGCGCGGCTTTACTCGCAATCCTCCTGACCGCTGCTTTCGTCGTGCCGGCGCAGGCCGGTCCGTTCGAGGATGCGGTCGCCAAATTCGCCAATGACGATTTTTCCGATACCGACGAGGCGATCGGCGCGGTGGCCACCTCGGGCAATCCGCTGGCCTTTCCCATCATCAGCGCGCTGCAGGACGGACGGCTGTCGGCCGATCCGGATACCAAGAAGGTTTTCGTAACGGGGAGCGACGGCAAGATCATCGATGCTGCCACCGGCGCCGCCGTCGACAAGCTGCCCGATGGCGCGGCCGCCGTCCGCCTCAACAACCGCCTGCGCCGCACCGTGGAGGCGGCCCTTGGCGGTCTGACGCTGCTGTCGCCCGATCCCGCCAAGCGCATCGCGGCCGCGCAGTCGGTGTTCAAGAGCCATGAGGAAAACGCACTTGCCGTTATCGACGGCGCGCTCGCCAAGGAAACCAACAAGGGCGCCAAGGCGGCCTTCACCGAGGCCCGCGCGGCGATCCTGCTCTACAAGGCCGATGCGACCGAGGTGGAAAAGCTGGAGGCCGTCGCCATCGTCAAGGCGAAGGGCGACCAGGAAGCGATGGCGCTGCTGACGGGGCTGGGCAGCGACGTTCCACCCAACGTCGCGCGCGCGGCGGCCTCAGCGATCGCCTCGATCCAGAGCAATCTGGCGATGTGGTCGATGGTGCAGAACGCCTGGTACGGCCTGTCGCTGGGCTCGGTGTTGCTGCTCGCCGCGATTGGGCTCGCCATCACCTTCGGCGTCATGGGCGTCATCAACATGGCCCATGGCGAGATGGTGATGTTAGGGGCCTACACCACCTTCGTGGTGCAGGAGGTCATTCGTACCCGCTATCCGGGCCTGTTCGACTATTCGCTGCTGATCGCGGTGCCGCTGGCCTTCCTGGTGGCCGGCGCCATCGGCGTCCTGATCGAGCGCGGCATCATCCGCTTTCTCTATGGCCGCCCGCTGGAAACGCTGCTGGCGACCTGGGGCCTTTCGCTGGTGCTGCAGCAGGCCGTGCGCACGATGTTCGGCCCGACCAACCGCGAAGTCGGCAATCCCTCCTGGATGAGCGGCGCGTTCGAGCTCGGGCAGATCACCATCACCTATAACCGGCTCTGGATCCTCTGCTTTACGCTGGCCGTCTTCGTCATCCTGCTCGCCATGCTGCGCTACACCGCGCTCGGGCTCGAGATGCGCGCGGTCACCCAAAATCGCCGCATGGCGGCTTCGATGGGCATTGCCACCTCGCGCGTCGATGCGCTGACCTTCGGCCTCGGCTCGGGCATTGCCGGCATCGCCGGCGTGGCGCTGTCGCAGATCGATAACGTCAGCCCCAATCTCGGCCAGAGCTACATCATCGACAGCTTCATGGTCGTCGTGTTCGGCGGCGTCGGCAATCTCTGGGGCACGCTGGTCGGCGCCTTCACGCTCGGCATCGCCAACAAGTTCCTGGAGCCGGTGGCAGGCGCCGTGCTCGGCAAGATCGCCATTCTGGTGCTGATCATCCTGTTCATCCAGAAGCGGCCGCGCGGCCTGTTCGCGCTCAAGGGCCGGGCGGTGGAAGCATGACGCCGCACGTGCTGACGCGTTCGCTGGATCGAAGCGCCAGCATCTTCATCCTGGTGGTCGCCGGTCTCGGCGTGCTGATCCCGCTGTCGAACCTGCTGTTGCCGGCGGGCTCGATGTTCCAGGTGCCGACCTATCTGGTCGCGCTGTTCGGCAAATACGCCTGCTACGCCATTCTCGCGCTCTCGATCGATTTGATCTGGGGCTATTGCGGCATTCTCTCGCTCGGCCACGGCGCCTTCTTCGCGCTCGGCGGCTACGCGATGGGCATGTACCTGATGCGCCAGATCGGCAGCCGCGGCGTCTACGGCAACCCGATATTGCCCGACTTCATGGTGTTCCTGAACTATCCAAAGCTGCCCTGGTACTGGCACGGCTTTGATATGTTCTGGTTCGCGGCGGTGATGGTGCTGCTGGTCCCGGGCCTCTTGGCGTTCTGCTTCGGCTGGCTGGCGTTCCGCTCCCGCGTCACCGGCGTCTATCTCTCGATCATTACGCAGGCGATGACCTACGCGCTGCTGCTGGCGTTCTTCCGCAACGATTTCGGTTTTGGCGGCAACAACGGCCTCACCGACTTCAAGGACATTCTCGGCTTCAACGTGCAGGCCGACGGCACCCGCGCCGCGCTGTTTGCGCTGAGTTGCCTGGCGCTGATCATGGCCTTCCTGATCTGCCGGGCGGTGGTGACCTCGAAACTCGGCAAGGTCCTGATCGCGATCCGCGACGCCGAATCCCGCACGCGCTTCCTCGGCTATCGCGTCGAGTCCTACAAGCTGTTCGTGTTCACGCTGTCGGCCTGCATGGCCGGCGTCGCCGGCGCGCTCTATGTCCCGCAGGTCGGCATCATCAACCCCAGCGAATTCGCGCCGGGCAATTCCATCGAGGCGGTGATCTGGGTCGCCGTCGGTGGCCGTGGCACGCTGGTGGGCGCAGCGCTGGGCGCCGTCGTCGTCAATTACGCAAAAACCTACTTCACCTCGGGCCCGCTGGCGCCGTACTGGCTGTTCATGCTGGGCGCGCTGTTTATCCTGGTGACGCTGCTGCTGCCAAAGGGCATCGTCGGCACCTTCACCGCCTGGCGCGAGTCACGCAAGGCAACGGAAATGGCCAATGCCGAAAGCGCCGCGCGCGAAGACGGCGTCGGCGAACCGAACCCGGCGGAGTGAGCGCATGAGTGTCATGGAGGGAAGGACCACTTCCGCGCTGCTCTATCTCGACGGCGTGCACGTCTCGTTCGACGGCTTTCACGCCATCAACAATCTGTCACTGACGCTCGAGCCCGGCGAGATGCGCGCCATCATCGGCCCCAACGGCGCCGGCAAGACCACGATGATGGACATCATCACCGGCAAGACCAAGCCGGACGAGGGCACCGTGCTGTTCGACGGCATCACTGACCTGACGCGGCTGGATGAAACGCGCATCGCCGAACTCGGCATCGGCCGCAAGTTCCAGAAGCCGACGGTGTTCGAGAGCCAGACCATCGAGGACAATCTGCTGCTGGCGCTCAATATCGATCACAGCGTCAAGGGCACGCTGTTCTGGCGCGGCAACAGGGACGAAGCCGAGCGGATCGACCGCGTGCTGGAAACCATCCGCCTGATCGATGCGCGCAACCGATTGGCCGGAAGCCTGTCGCACGGCCAGAAGCAATGGCTCGAGATCGGCATGCTGCTGGCGCAGGATCCAAAGCTGCTTTTGGTCGACGAGCCGGTCGCGGGCATGACTGACGTCGAGACGCATCAGACCGCGGAACTGCTGAAGGAAATCAACAAGGAAAAGACGGTCATGGTCGTCGAGCACGACATGACCTTCGTGCGCGAACTCGACGTCAAGGTCACCTGCCTGCATGAAGGCACGGTGCTGGCGGAAGGGACCATCGATCAGGTCTCGTCGAACGAGCGGGTAATCGAAGTGTATCTGGGGCGCTGATCCATGCTGAAGGTCGACAATATCAGCCTTTACTACGGCGCAGCCCAGGCCCTGCGTGGCGTCTCGCTGTCTGCCGAACCGGGCAAGGTCACCTGCGTGCTCGGCCGCAACGGCGTCGGCAAGACCTCGCTGCTGCGCGCGATGGTCGGCCAATATCCGATCGCGGGCGGTTCGATCACGCTCGATGGCAACGACATCACCGGCCTGAAACCTTACGAGCGCGCGCGGCGCGGCATCGGCTTCGTGCCGCAGGGCCGCGAGATCTTTCCGCTGCTGACAGTGGAGGAAAATCTCAAGACCGGCTTTGGCCCGCTCAAGCGCGACGACCGGCATATCCCCGACGACGTGTTCTCGCTGTTTCCGGTGCTCAACACGATGCTGGGCCGGCGCGGCGGCGACCTCTCCGGCGGCCAGCAGCAGCAGCTCGCGATCGGTCGCGCGCTGGTGATGCGGCCAAAATTGTTGCTGCTGGACGAGCCGACTGAGGGCATCCAACCCTCGATCATCAAGGACATCGGCCGCGCCATCACCTATCTGCGCAGCCTCGGCAACATGGCGATCGTGCTGGTCGAACAATATCTCGACTTTGCCTGCGAGCTCGGCGACAATTTCGCGGTGATGGACCGCGGCGCGGTCAAATATGCCTGTGACCGCAGCAATCTCGATCCCGCCGAGATCAGCCGCCAGATGGCGCTGTAAGGCCGTATCGGGCATTGCGTTTGGGGGACGGATGCGGACCGATAGCACGCGCGCGAGTTCAGCGACGTTCGCGGCCAATCGCGCTCAGGGCGCGGTGCGCTTCGGCGTGCATCTGCAGGACGGCGTCACCCGCCGCGGCGATTTGCACGAATCCGGTTCGCTGCGCGTGCGCTTTCCTTCCCCTGAGCAGGAGGGGCTGTCGGGCGTGTTCGTCAACACCGCCGGCGGCATCGCCGGCGGCGACCGCTTCGAGATCGATATCGCGGCGGCTGCGGGATCGCGGCTGACGCTGACGACGGCGGCAGCCGAGAAAGTTTATCGCGCGCCGGGCGCTGCGGCCCAGCTCAGTATCGCCCTGAAGGCGGCGGCCGGTGCGCACCTCGCCTGGCTGCCGCAGGAAACCATCCTGTTCGACCGCGCGCGGATTATCAGGCGCATCGACATCGACCTGGCCGAAGATGCCTCGCTTCTGCTCTGCGAAATCGTGGTGTTCGGCCGCGCGGCGATGGGCGAAAAGATGCTGCATGGCGAATTCGTCGACCGCTGGCGCTTGCGCCGTGGCGGTCGCCTGGTGTTTGCGGAGACCATCCGGCTCGACGGCGACATCGGTGCAAAGCTGGCGCGGCCGGCCATTGCGAACGGCGCCGTCGCCATCGGCACCGCGCTGATCGTGCCGGGCGACGCGGCGCTGGTGGAGCGGATCCGCGAGGCATCCGAAACGTTCGGCGGCGAGGTCGGCATCTCCGCGTGGAATGGATTTGCAATGGCCCGTTTCTGTGCCCAAGATGCGGCCCGGCTCCGTGCCGACATGATGGCTGTGCTCGGCCGCGCCAGCGGCGTGGCGTTGCCAAGGCTTTGGCTCAACTAGGTCTTCAACCACCCCGAGTGCTCGCATGAATCTTTCCCCCCGCGAAAAGGACAAGCTCTTGATCTCGATGGCGGCCATGGTGGCGCGCCGCAGGCTGGAGCGCGGCGTCAAGCTCAACCACCCTGAGGCAATCGCCATCATCTCCGACTTCATCGTTGAGGGCGCGCGCGACGGCCGCACGGTGGCCGAATTGATGCAATCAGGCGCGCAGGTCATCACCCGCGCGCAATGCATGGATGGCATCCCGGAGATGATCCATGACATCCAGGTCGAGGCGACATTTCCCGACGGCACCAAGCTCGTCACCGTCCATGAGCCGATCCGGTAGTTATCGTCATTCCGGGGCGGCCGCGAAGCGGCCGAACTATGATGTGCAATTGCACATCTGAGAATCCAGAGGTTAGTCATTTCGAGATTCCGGGTTCGATGCTGCGCATCGCCCCGGAATGACTGAGGAGGAAAGATGATCCCGGGCGAACTCTTCATCAAGGACGGCGAGATCGAACTCAATGCCGGCCGCAAGACCGTGACGCTCACGGTGGCCAACACCGGCGACCGCCCGATCCAGGTCGGCTCGCACTATCATTTCTTCGAAACCAATCCCGCGCTTAAGTTCGATCGCAAAAAGGCGCGCGGCATGCGGCTCGACATCGCCGCCGGCACCGCCGTGCGGTTCGAGCCAGGCCAGACCCGCGACGTGCAACTCGTCGCACTGGCCGGCAAGCGCGTCATCTACGGTTTTCGCGGTGAGGTGCAGGGGAAACTCTGAACAAGGTTGCGATAGCGGTGGAAGCAAAAGGCCAAATCGAAATCGGGGTCGTACTCCAGGGCGGCGGCGCGCTTGGAGCCTACGAGTACGGTGCGATGGACGCGCTGCTCGAGCTGATGGATAAAATCGAAGCCAATGGCAGGACAGTGCGGCTGGCAGCGGTCACCGGCGTCTCGATCGGAGCGATCAATGCGGCGTGCGTTGTCGGTGCTAAAAATCGAGCCGATGCGCGCAGACGCCTGAAGTCCCTTTGGGACGCACTCTCGCTGGAGGCCTCGCACTACTGGTGGGCTATTGCAAAGAGCGATTTCGCACTGTTCGGCGTGCACGGGTTCTATGGGCCGCGCCGCGATGTCTGGAATTTCCTCGGCTGGACGAACTTTTACGATACGCATCCGATGCTTGAGACTCTCAAAGAGCATGTGGACTTTGATTCGTTGAACGCCAGCGAGACGGCTTTCGTGATCACGGCGGTCAATCGATCGTCAGGCGAATTAATCCGCTTTCGGAATCATCCTCATAAAGAGGAAGCCAAGATCAAGATCGAGCCGTCTCACGTGTTGGCGAGCGGCAGCCTGCCGCCGCCATTTCCGGCTACGACAATCGGCAACGATGATTTCTGGGACGGCGGGATCATCGACAATACGCCGCTTGGCGATGCGATCGAGGCGTTTTCCGGATCGGGCGACGCTGACCGTATTCTCATCGTCATGAATCTCTTCCGGAAGGAACGTGCGCCGCCGAAGAACATGATCGACGTAAACGATCGCCTGGCCGAGCTGCGCTATGGAAACCGGCTTCGCCAGGACCGGCAGAACGCGCATACCGTCAACGAACTGTTGCAGACGATCGAGGAACTGGCGGCGCTCGTTCCCGCAGGTTCGATGGATCAACAGCTCGAGGCGCGTGTATTTGGCGCCGGCCGCTTCAAGGTGCTTGATGCGATCACCGACATCGATCTGGCCGATCCCGTCCTGATGAAGGAAGCCGGCTTGTCGCCGAGGTCGGAAGAGCCGGGAGGCTTTCGCGATTTTTCCAAGACGGGTATCGAGCGGCGTCGTGATGCCGGATACCGAATTGCCCGACTGAAGTTGCAAGAGTTGTTCGAAACACACGGCCTGCTGCCGGCGCGCCACTGATCAGGAAATTCCTCATGTCGACCAAAATCAAGCGTTCCGTCTATGCCGACATGTTCGGTCCCACCACCGGCGACAAGGTGCGGCTCGCCGATACCGATCTTATCATCGAGGTCGAGAAGGATTTCACGGTCTACGGCGAGGAGGTTAAGTTCGGCGGCGGCAAGGTGATCCGCGACGGCATGGGGCAATCCCAGGTGACGAACAGGCAGGGCGCGGCCGATACCGTCATCACCAACGCGCTGATCGTCGACCACTGGGGCATCGTGAAGGCCGACGTCGCGATCAAGGAGGGCATGATCGCGGCGATCGGCAAGGCCGGCAATCCCGACATCCAGCCGGGTGTGACGATTATCATCGGCCCCGGCACGGATGTGATCGCGGGCGAGGGCAAGATCCTCACCGCAGGCGGCTTCGACAGCCACATCCATTTCATCTGCCCGCAGCAGATCGAGCATGCGCTGATGTCTGGCGTCACCTCGATGCTGGGCGGCGGCACCGGTCCGTCGCACGGTACCTTTGCGACCACCTGCACGCCCGGCCCGTGGCACATGGCGCGGATGATCCAGTCGTTCGACGCCTTCCCGGTCAATCTCGGCATCTCGGGCAAGGGCAATGCCGCGCGTCCGGCCGCGCTGGTCGAGATGATCAAGGGCGGCGCCTGCGCGCTGAAGCTGCACGAGGACTGGGGCACCACGCCGGCCGCGATCGACAACTGCCTCTCAGTGGCGGATGACTACGACATCCAGGTGATGCTGCATTCGGACACGCTCAACGAATCCGGCTTCGTCGAGGATACGGTGAAAGCGTTCAAGGGGCGCACCATCCACGCCTTCCACACCGAGGGCGCCGGCGGCGGCCATGCGCCTGACATCATCAAGATCGCCGGGTTGAAGAACGTGCTGCCGTCTTCGACCAATCCGACGCGCCCGTTCACGCGCAACACCATCGACGAGCATCTGGACATGCTGATGGTGTGCCATCATCTCGATCCCTCGATCGCCGAAGACCTCGCGTTTGCCGAAAGCCGTATCCGGAAAGAGACGATTGCGGCGGAAGATATCCTGCACGATCTCGGCGCGCTTTCGATGATGTCGTCGGACTCGCAGGCGATGGGCCGGCTAGGGGAAGTCATCATCCGCACCTGGCAGACCGCCGACAAGATGAAGAAGCAGCGCGGCGCGTTGCCCGAGGACAAGGGCAACGGCAACGACAATTTCCGCGTTAAGCGCTACATTTCGAAATACACCATCAACCCGTCGATCGCGCACGGCGTCTCGAAACTGATCGGCTCGGTGGAGAAGGGCAAGCTTGCCGACCTCGTGCTGTGGTCGCCGGCGTTCTTTGGCGTGAAGCCGGATTGTATCATCAAGGGCGGTTCGATCGTGGCGGCACCGATGGGCGATCCGAACGCCTCCATTCCGACGCCGCAGCCCGTGCATTACCAGCCGATGTTTGCTGCCTACGGTAAGTCGCTGACGGCGTCTTCGGTAGTGTTCACCTCGAAGGCTGCCATCACGGGTGGGCTGGCGCGCAGGCTCGGCATCGAAAAGAAGCTCTATCCCGTGAAAAACACCCGCGGCGGCATCTCCAAGAAGAGCATGATCCATAACGGCGCCACCCCGAAAATCGAGGTGGACGCCGAGACCTATGAGGTGCGCGCAGACGGCGAGCTTTTGACATGCGCGCCGGCCGAGGTTCTGCCCATGGCGCAGCGATATTTCATGTACTAAGGTCCCGGCCGGGCGATCAAAGCCAGAACAAGAGTCCGGGAGGATCCAGTGATTTACGTCGTTGCCACGCTGACCGTGAAACCTGAAACGCGCGCCGAATTCATCGCGGCGGCCACCGCCTGCATCAAGGAAACCCGCAAAGAGCCGGGCAACATCGCCTACGACCTGCATGAGAGCGTCACCGATCCATCGAAAATGGTGTTCGTCGAGCAGTGGGAGAACGTCGAGGCGCTGGTGCCGCATCGTGGCGCCGAACACATGAAGACGTTCGGCCGTGTCGCTGTGAAGTGCATGACGGCGCCGCCGAAGATCGAAGTGATCACGCCCGAAAAGGTCGACGTCCGCTAATCAAGAAAAACAAGGGATAAACTCATGATCTACGTCATCGCCACCACGCCGATGAAGCCGGAAAATAAGGACGACTTCATCAAGGGGCACAAGGCCTGTACCGCCGAAACGCTCAAGGAGAAGGGCTGCATCTCCTATGATGGCCATGTCAGCGTGAACGATCCCAATCTGTATGTGGTGGTGGAGCGCTGGGAGACCCGCGACGACCTCAATGCCCATGGCCGTGCGCCCCATATGAAGGTGTGGCGGGAGTATTCCTCGCAGATGAAGACGGCGCCGACGGTGATCGAAATCATCAGCGACGGCAAGGTGGAGAAGTTTTAAGTGCGCATTTCGCATCGCCGTGCATTCGATGGCTTCATGGTTCGAGACGCACGGCTTTGCCGTGCTCCTCACCCTGAGGGTCTTAGACCTCATCCTGAGGAGGCGCGAAGCGCCGTCTCGAAGGATGAAGCCACTATGCTCGAACATGCTTCAGGTGTTTCCACATGATCCGCGCGACAAAAGTCCTGGGCCAGCATCGCTGGACGCAACCCGCGGCCGATACCGTCGTGCTCGATTTCGACGACCGGCACCGGCGGCGGATGGCGATGACGGGGACGCGTGGGCTGGAATTCCTGCTCGACCTGGAGAACGCCGTGGCGTTGCGTGGCGGCGACGCGCTGGTGCTGGAGGACAGCCGACTGATCGAGGTGGTGGCGGCGGCGGAGCCCCTGGTCGAGATCCGTGGCGCGGACCCCTTGCATCTGGTCCGGGTCGCCTGGCATCTCGGCAACCGCCATCTGCCGACCCAGATCATGCCAAAAGGCCTGCGCATCCGCAGGGATCACGTCATCGAGGCGATGGTGAAGGGATTGGGCGCGCGCGTCATCGAGATCGAGGCGCCGTTCGATCCCGAGGGCGGGGCGTATGCGCAGGCGGCTCACGATCATGCCGCGCATGATCATGGCCACCATTCCCACGGCGATCACGATCACCACAGTGATCACGATCACCACAGTGATCACGATCACCACGGTGATCACGGTCACCACGGTGATCACCATCACCATGACGACCACCATCACCACGACGAACATTGCGACCACGATCATCACCACCACGATCACTCCCATGCTCATGACCACAAGTGAGCCCGCGCCGGCCGACGCGAGCAGCGGAATGAATGCGGATGAGGCGGCGGCGCTGTACCGGTTGATGACCTGGCTGTCGCCGTCCTTTCCGGTCGGCGCGTTCTCCTATTCCAGCGGCATCGAATGGGCGGTGGAGGCGGGTGACATCACGGACGCCGCATCGCTGCGCGACTGGCTGGCCGCGATGCTTAGCGAGGGCTCCGGCTTCTGCGACGCCGTGTTTCTGGCGCAGGCGCATCGCGCCGCATCCGCGCAGGACGAGGCAGGATTGCGCGAGATTGCCGAACTCGCGGCCGCTCTTGTGCCCTCGCGCGAGCGCCAGCTCGAGACCTCGACGCAGGGCCGCGCCTTCATCGACATTGCACGCTCAGCCTGGGCCTGCGACGGGCTCGACGAAATGGTGGCCGCTTGCGGCAGCGCGGTCTATCCCGTCGCGGTCGGGATCGTCAGCGCGGCGCACGCCGTTCCGCTGGCGCCGGCGATGCACGCCTTCCTGCATGCCGTGGTATCGAACTGGATTTCCGCCGGCGCCCGCCTGGTGCCGCTCGGGCAAACCGACAGCCAGCGCATTCTGGCGGGCCTCGAAGCCGAAGTCGCGGCCACCGCGAAGCGGGCGCTGGAAGCATCGCTCGACGATCTCGGCAGCGCCACCTTCCGCGCCGACCTTGCCAGCCTCCGTCACGAAACGCAGTATACGAGGCTGTTCCGGTCATGATGCGCGAGTTGCTCACCCTCGCGTCGTCCCTGCGAACGCAGGACCCATACCGCGTGATCTATCAATGAGGCAGGATGGTCGACGCCGTTTGCAACAGCCAGGGCCGGTGGCTATGGGTCCCTGCGTTCGCAGGGACGACAACAGAGAGAGCTGCGCACATGTCTAATTCTCACGGTCCCCTCCGCATCGGCGTCGGCGGTCCCGTCGGCTCCGGCAAGACCGCGCTGATGGACCTGCTCTGCAAGTCGATGCGGGAGCGCTACGACATCGCCGCGATCACCAACGACATCTACACCAAATGGGATGCGGAGTTTCTGGTGCGCTCGGGCTCGCTGACGCCGGACCGCATCGCCGGCGTCGAGACCGGCGGCTGCCCCCACACCGCGATCCGCGAGGACGCCTCGATGAATCTCGCCGCGGTGGCCGACATGCGCGCGAAATTTCCCAATCTCGACCTGGTGCTGATCGAATCCGGCGGCGACAATCTCGCCGCGACGTTTTCGCCCGAACTCGCCGATCTCACGATCTACGTGATCGACGTCGCCGCCGGCGACAAGATCCCCTCCAAGGGTGGGCCAGGCATCACCCGTTCTGACCTTTTGGTGATCAACAAGATCGACCTCGCGCCGCATGTCGGGGCGTCGCTCGAGAAGATGGAGACCGACGCGAAAAGGATGCGGGGCGAGCGGCCGTTCGTGATGACCAATCTGAAGAAGAGCGAGGGGCTCGATCGCATCATCGGCTTCATCGAGACCAAGGGCGGCCTGCGCCCGGCCGCGAAGGCCAGGGCCGGTTAGGCCAGGATAAGGGCAAACGGCCGAGCCACGCGGATACACGGCCGGAGAAGTGGTCAGGCCGGCGGCCGGGTTGGCCGCGCGTTAACATTAACATCCGGTCCGTCGCCGCAGCCCGCGGATTTGTCCGCCCCCCGCTGGAACCAAATCGGCACTGTCAGATTATCAACTTCTGGCCCCGCCAAATCAGCGTTAACGGCGGCCGTGTTGTTTACCTCGCTGCCAACCTGTCAGTTGCGTGCTGATGAACGCTCCGTCATATTCGCCGCGGTTGGCCTTCGCGCTATTGCCATGTGCTTCTGCCCCGGCAGACCCAAAGATGCTTCCGATACGTCTTCGCCAATACGTCATTTCCGAGTAAGCGAGTGGTTCGGCTGGGCTTCATTATCGGCTTTATCGCGCTGATCGGAGTTCTGCTCTCCGGTCTCGCGGCCTATCGCGTGCACGAACAGGAACTGGCGATCGACGGCATCGCGCTGTCCCGCGCCATCGACGTTCATGCCAGCCTGGTGCAGGACCGGTTGACCGAGCGCGAATTGCTCGCACGCGTTGCATCCGGATTGTTTCGCGCACCTTCGGTGGTGAAAGCCAACGTGCTGCAGCCGCTGCGCGCGGCGATCTATGCCTTCAAGACCGATTTCGTGATTGCATCGTGGATCGCGCGGCTCAAGCCAGGCGACCTGGCCGCGGCGCAGGCGGAGCTGAAGAGCGCCGGCTTCACCAAGCCGACGATCAGGGATTTCGACGACCGGCCGCTCGACATCAAGGCGATCGACAAGCCGCTCGACGTCCTGATGGACCTCGAACCGCGCAGCGCGGACACGCTGGGCTTTCCGGGCCGCGCCTATGACCGTCACTCGGTGATCGGGCCGATGCTGGCGAAGGCGGCGGAGACCGGCAAGCCGGTGGCGTCGGACCCGATTCCGCTTCTGAGGCAGAGCGGGCCGGTCGGCCTCGTGCTGGCGTCTCCAATTCCGAAGGAAGGCAGCGCGGAGCCCGCCGGCTTCGTCACCTTTTCCTACGAGCTGGCGCCGCTGATGCTGACCAACGACGACCGCTCGCTGTTTTCGGTGGTGCTGAAGGACCCTGATGACGCCAGCGACGAATATGTTGCCAACGACCAGGGCGCCATCTCCTTGCGGGAGGTCAAGCAGGGCGATCCGTTGCCATCGGTGGTGCGGACGGTGACGTTCGGCGGCCGCGACTGGTCGCTCGGCTACTATGCCAAGAACAATGCCGTACAGCGCGCGCAGCAGACGGCGATCGTCGTGGCGGCCATTGGCCTTGCGCTCACCGGCATCGTCTGCGGCCTGTTCGGCTATGTCGCCTACAACAATCTGCGGCTCAGCCGCGAGATCCAGGTCCGTATCGGTTTCGAGCGGCGATTGACCGCCGTCATCGACGAGCTCAACCACCGGGTCAAGAACATCCTCGCCGTGATCCAGTCGATCGTGACGCGCACGTTGCGCCACGGCTCCGACATGGACGTGTCGCGCGAGCTGTTGATCGGCCGCATCCATGCGATGTCGAACGTGGTGACGCTGCTCAGCGAAAGCCAGTGGCAGGGCGTCAAGCTCAGGGGCCTGTTCGAATCGCGCGCGATTCCGCACGCCGATCGCATCGTGGTCAACGGTCCGGATATCTCCGTCAGCGCGCGCGCCGCGCAGTCGCTGTCGCTGTTGTTCTTCGAACTGGCCTCGCATTCCGACGAGGGACTGTCGCTGGTCGGCAAGCACCCGCACATCGTCGCCAACTGGGAAGTCACGGGCGAGGAGCCGGACGAGATCTTTCATTTTCGCTGGGAAGAGTTCAACACCAGCGCGGCGACGCGGCGGGAAGACAGTGATTTCGGCCTCATCCTGCTCGACCGCGTAGCACCCGAAGCGATGGGCGGCACCGCGAAGCGCTATTTCACCGAAGTAAGTTACGTCTACGAACTCACCGCGCCGATGGAAACCGTCGTCGACATGACCGAGCGCGACCGCACCGAGCAGATTTCCGCACCGGTGCGGCCGGTGCAGTAGGGGCGGCCTATAATCGTAGAGTGGGCAAAGGCGCACTTGCGCCATCCCTCCAGTTCGGGAATTTGGAAGTGTGGGCACGCTTCCGCCTTCGCTCGTTGAGCTACGGCGGACACGTCGCTTTGCCTGCCCGAAGCGAATCCCACGCCATCGGAACATGTGCATCCGCTCCGAATTAATCCGTCAAACCAACGATGGAGGAGCTCATGGGACGTTATCTTTTGTTATGGTTGCTCGGCGTGCCGATTCCAATTCTGGTCCTGATCTACGCCTTCGGCGGCCTGCACTGAGCGCCGACCGTAGCTGGCTTGTGGCCCGGATGAGCGAAGCGACATCCGGGACTGACTGCAACACCGGTCCCTACGAAACTGATCGTCAAAATCGCGACACACAAAAAAGGCGGCCCGATCGGACCGCCTTTTTCCGTGTCATTTCGATAGCGTCATCATCCGCCATTGCCGCCGATCACCGCGCGCACGGTCTCGTCGGGTCCGAAATCCTCGGCGCCATCGACATAGAGCAGCGCTGACAATTTCGAGCGCGCGCGGTTGACGCGGCTCTTGATGGTGCCGACCGCGCAGCCGCAGATGGCGGCGGCGTCCTCATAGGAGAAGCCGGAGGCGCCGACCAGGATCAGCGCTTCGCGCTGGTCCTGCGGCAGCTTGTCGAGCGCTTGGCGAAACTCCTCGAACTCCAGATGGGCGTTTTGCGCGGGCTGGGTCTTCAGGGTTTTCGCGTAATTGCCCTCGGCGTCCTCCACCTCGCGCCGCCGCTTCCGGTAGTCGGAGCGAAACAGGTTGCGCAGGATCGTGAACAGCCACGCCGGCAGGTTCGAGCCGGGCTGGAACGAGTCGATGTTGGCGATGGCGCGCAGCAGCGTTTCCTGCACCAGGTCGTCCGCACGGTCACCATTGCCGGAGAGCGAGATCGCGAACGCGCGCAGGCTCGGCACCGACGCCAAAATGTCGTCGCGAAGAGAGTCTGTGAGAGGCATTAGTCCCTCCCGTCAGTTTTTGCTGTGTCGTCGATTTGGGCCGCCGCCGCTTCCGGCCCATCGAGCTTCCGGATCAGCTCCGCAAAGCGGTCCGGCACGCCTTGCCGAACCACGTCGTCGTACATGGCGCGGAGCTGATGCCCGATCCTGGATTGAATCTCGGCGTTGAGCCCGCCCTGCTTCTTTACTTCCTTCATGGTCTGATCCACGCTTCCCCGAGAGTTAAGTCTCTGTGGTTTCAAGAGGTTACCTCGAAATTGGGCCTAGCCGCCGCGTTATTGGTCAAAGGCTAATGCGAATATGTCCGGAAGGTTCCGAAATCTGGGAACTTTTTCAGGAACTTTTTTGCCCCCCGCGAGTAATCGGGGGTGACAGGGGAACCGGGGTCCCCCCGCCGAATGCTAAATTGACGCCCGAGGCGGCGCCTCTGGTTACGTCCGCCCGGCTGAGACCCTAAGTAAGTACGCCAAGGATACGGCCCAAGATAAGGATGAAATGGGGATGTCCCGATCACAGCTTGTTGCTGAACATCTGCCGCTGTTGCGGCGCTATGCCCGTGCGCTGACCGGAAACCAGGCCTCGGGCGATGCCTATGTGGGTGCCATGCTGGAGGCCCTGCTGCAGGACGGCTCGCTGCTCGACGAACGGCATGGCCCGCGCGCCGGGCTGTTCAAGCTTTTCACCCAGATCTGGAATTCGGTCTCGCTCAACGACAATCCTGATGTCGCGACGCTGGCGCTGCCACCGGAGCGCAGGCTGTCGAACATCACGCCGCTGCCGCGGCAGGCGTTCCTGCTGCTCTCCCTCGAAGGCTTCTCCGAGGAGGAGGTGGCGTTCATTCTCAACGTCGACATCGCCGAGACCCGCGCGCTGACGGATGCCGCCGGCCGCGAGATGGCGGCGGAAATCGCCACCGACGTCCTGATCATCGAGGACGAGACCTTCATCGCGATGGACCTCGAGAGCCTCGTGAAGAACCTCGGTCACAACGTGATCGGCGTCGCCCGCACCCATGCCGACGCGGTGGCGCTGGCCAAGAACAAGAAGCCCGGTCTGATCCTTGCCGACATCCAGCTCGCCGACGGCTCGTCGGGCCTGGACGCGGTCAACGAGCTGCTGAAGGTGTTCGAGGTACCGGTGGTGTTCATCACCGCCTACCCCGAGCGCTTCCTGACCGGCGAACGCCCCGAGCCGGCGTTCCTGATCTCGAAGCCGTTCCAGCCCGCGATGGTCTCCGCGGTCGCCAGCCAGGCGCTGTTCTTCCAGCGCAACTCGCGCAACCGCGCCCCGCGGGCGGCCGCGGGCTGATCGAAGCGTAGTAGCCTGGAGTAGGAATGATCCGGCGCGCCTCATTGCGCGCCGGATTTTTGTTGGGGCAGCCTGCGAAGGTTTTCATGGCGACGAACCTCTTGATGATGTGGAGCAAGGACCGATGAGTGTCGGGCTGATCGGCCTTCTCGACGATATCGCTGGTATCGCCAAGGTGGCGGCGGCTTCGCTCGATGATGTGGCGAGCCAGGCCGCCAAAGCAGGCGCCAAGGCGGCGGGCGTCGTCATCGACGATACCGCGGTCACGCCCGGCTACGTGATCGGATTCGAGCCGAAGCGCGAGCTTCCCATTGTCGGCAAGATCGCGGCGGGATCGCTGCGCAACAAACTCTTGATCCTGCTGCCCGCGGCCCTGCTGCTGAGCTACTTTCTTCCCTGGACGATCACGCCGCTATTGATGCTGGGCGGCGGCTATCTTTGCTATGAAGGGGTGGAAAAGGTGCTCGAGGCCGTCATGCCGCATCATGCGCATCAGCATGAGGCCCAGCTCGGCACCGTGGCGTTGAACGCGCGGTCGGTCGAAGACGAGAAGGTCGCAAGCGCCATCAAGACCGACTTCATCCTGTCGGCCGAGATCATGGCGATCACGCTGGCGGCCCTCCCCGCGGGGAGCATCTGGAAGCAGGCGCTCGTGCTGGCGGTCGTGGCAATCGGAATCACCGTCGCCGTGTATGGCGTGGTGGCGCTGATCGTGAAGGCCGACGATGTCGGTGTAGCGCTGGCACGGCGCGACGGCGCTTCGGCGATCGGCCGGGCGATCGGCCGGGCGGTCGGCCGCGGCACTGTTCGTGGCATGCCCGTGCTTCTGAAGATTCTCAGCGTGGTCGGAACAGCCGCCATGATCTGGGTTGGCGGCGGCATCATCCTGCATGGCCTCGAGGTCTACGGTCCGCCGGCAATCGGCCACCTCGTCAAGTCCGCTGCCGAGGCTGCGGCCCACGCATTCCCGCCGCTTGCCGCGATCCTCGAATGGGCGGTCGAGGCAGCGATATCCGGCGTGATTGGCCTCTTGGTCGGCGCCGTATCTATACCGGTCGTCGGATTTGTGTTCGCGCCTGCATGGAAATCGCTGAAGCGCTTTCTGCCCCGCCGTCAGAATACGTCCGCGCAGTGAAGGGCCGCCTGTTTTGCCGCTGTGCCCCTCGAGCGTACCCGGTTCCGCTGCGCAAAGCCGGGCTCATAAACCTTCGTATAGCCGGTCCATCCGTTTCGATGTCGGCCGTTTACCTCGGTACAATTGAGCAGGGCGGGCGCACATCCTAACGTCGTCACGTCGAGGCAGGATGTACATTGTGAATTGCCCGCGCATCGCCGATCTCTCCTCCCGGTCGTCGGCGCCGCCTGCCTCGTCACCTCGGTCGCAATTTTCGTTCGCGCGCGACGATCAGGTGACCGCGCGAAATGATTTCTGATTGAGCGTGCCATGTGAACCAGTTCACGTCCGGATTGCGACGCTGGCGGTATCATTGTCTCTGCTGATTCACCGCTGATCCCGGAGACTTCGCACTCCGGGACTGCCGATTGCGGGACGACACCGAGTTCGCGGCCAGGCACCTCCCCCTGGCTCGGGCCACCAGCCTCGAAAGCTGGTCGGACTTATCCGGCGCGCCCCACCTGCGCGCCGGATTTTTTGCGCGCACTGGCCATGCACACCTCGTCCTCGGCATCGGCGGTATCGCCGTGCTGCTGGGCGGCAATGGATTTGCCTTCGACAGCGGACGAATCGCCGGGATCGTATTGCTGTTTTCCGCAGCGATCCTGTTTGCGATCGGCTATATCCTCAACCGCGTGCCGTTGCCGATGCCGCCGCTGGTCGTGGTCGCCTGGCAGGTCGGGCTCGGCTGCCTCGCGATGCTGATCCTTGGCGTTGTGTTCGAGCAGCCGAACTATCGCGCGCTCACGGCGCAGGGACTTGCCTTCTTCGTCTACATGACGCTGGCGTTGCAGAAAGCGTGATGGGCGGAATCCTTGTTGAACTGCGCCCCACGCCCGCATAGGCTCGCCGCAAGCTGAACCATAAGAAAACAAACGGAAACGTCCATCACCGATGCAGTCCGCCGAGCGGCCTTTGCCCTACCGCCGGGGCCTGATCATTGTTGCGACATTGGCTACCGCCTATGTCGCCAGCCATTTTTTCCGCGCCTCCAACGTCACCATCGGCCTCGATTTGATGCGCGATCTGGCCATCGGGCCGGAAGCCTTGGGCGCGCTGACCGGCGCGTTCTTCTTCGGTTTCGCCGCGATGCAGATTCCCTGCGGCTTCTTCTTCGATCGTTTCGGGCCGCGCTATACCGTGGTCGGCATGCTCATCGTAGCAAGCCTCGGCGGCGCGCTGTTCACGCTGGCGCCGAGCTGGCCGGTGCTCTTGACCGGCCGCGCGCTGATGGGCGCCGGCTGCGGCGTGATGCTGATCGGCAGCATGGTGGTGATCTCGCGCTGGTTTCCGCCGGACCGCTTCTCGACGCTGACAGCCATGGTGTTGTCGATCGGCCTGCTCGGCAACCTCGCCGCCACCACGCCGCTCGCCTGGGCGTCGCAGGCGGTCGGCTGGCGGGCGGTGTTCGGCGCCGTCGTCGTCTTCACGGCGCTGGCGACGATTGCGATCTGGCTGGTGGTGCGCGACGCGCCGCCCGGCCATCCCTTTCTCTCCCGCAAGGTGGAACCATCTGGCGAGATGCTGAGGGGCATGCTCGAGGTGCTGCGCAACCCGCGGCTGAAGCCGATCCTGGCGCTGAATTTCTGCAGCTACGCCTGCACCTTCACCGTACAGGGCCTGTGGGGCGGCGCGTTCCTGCGCGAGGTGCATGGCTTAAGCCCGATCGCGGCCGGCAACGTCCTGCTCTGCGCCGTGATCGCCTATCAGGTCGGCATGCTCGCCTTCGGCCCGCTCGACCGCCGGCTCGACACCCGCAAGGGCATCGCGATCGGCGGCACGCTGGTGATCATTGTTCTGCTCGCGATGCTGGCGCTGTTCTCTCACCCGCCGGTCTGGCTGCCGACAGCCGTCATCATTGCCATGGGCTTCTTCAGTGCCTCCAGCACCATGGTGATGACCCACGGCCGCGGCATCTTCCCGGATCGGCTGATCGGGCGTGGCATCTCGACCATGAACACATCAGTCATGCTCGGCGTCGCCTGCATGCAGACGCTGTCCGGAATCATCATCGGCGCTTTCGAACCGCTGGCCAGCGGCGCGCGCACCGAAGAGGCTTACCGCGCGCTGTTCGGCACGCTGACGCTGGTGCTGATCATAGCTGTCGCGATCTACAGCCGCTCGCAGGACGTGAAGCCGAGCGAGGAGATGCGCGCGGCGCGGCAGTAGCGACGCCTGGAGAGCGAAGCGTACAATCCCTGCGCTCAGGTCGGCGGCTTCAACTCGCCGGTGATCCAGCCGCCCGAGGCCGTATTCATCGGGTCCTTAGCGACTGCATTTGTGAAGCTGTGGTCGCATTTCCTGCACTCAAACGTGCGGAGCTCCAAGCCCTCCGGGCCGGGCCCGATTCCGACCAACATCATGCGGCCTTCGCATTTCGGACATCCGGGCCGGCGGATCGGAAGCAGGCAAGGTTCGGGGCGTGTATCTCGTTCCGGCATGATGATTCCCCCGCGGATCACGGTGGGAGCCGTCCGCTTCTGCCACCGGCGGATGCCGTGACATGCGATGATTAGAGCAGCATGCCGCGAATCGACGTGAATCCACTGTTCACTTTTGCTCATTCCCGAAAATTTAGGCCGCTATGGCGCAACTGGTCAATTTGATACAGACAGCGGCAAGCCAGCCTGTGATGCTTCCTCTCGGGCAAACTGCGAGGTCGCCAAATGAGCATGTCGAGCGAAAGCCTGTTGGTTATATTGTTCGTCGGCCTCGTTGCCGGCTGGCTCGCCGGCCAGATCGTGCAAGGGACCGGCTTCGGACTCATCGGTGATCTTATCATTGGAATTCTGGGCGCCTTTTTTGGAAGCTGGTTGCTGCCCCGTCTCGGCATCCATCTTGGGACCGGATTGATCAGTGCAATCGTCAATGCCACCATCGGTGCCGTGCTTCTCCTGCTCATCGTGCGCCTCGTGCGAGGCGGCGGCGGATGGGGGTGGCAAAGGAGCTGGTGGCGTCGATAGATATCTGCGCCGCTTGCGCCGGGAGAGGGTTTGTTTCCCAGTGGCGACCGCTGACGCGACGGGATATCAGCCTCACGGCTCGCGCTTGATCTCGGGCTTGTCGTACAAGATCGCGTTCAGCAATGAGTTGTTGACCTCGATTTTTCCGTTGTAGGTAATGAAGCCAAGCTTGCGGAACTTGTTCATGAAGAAGCTGACGCGGGAGCGCGTCGTTCCGATCATTTCGGCCAATGTTTCCTGGCTGATATTCGGGCTGATCAGTTGAGGGGTGCCCTCCTTGCCGAAATTCGCCAGCAGGAGCAGCAGGCGCGCCAGCCGTTTTTCACTGGAGTTGAAGAGCTGGTCGATCAGATCCTCTTCAATCCGGCTGTTCCGGGTCAGCAGATAGGCCATGAACAGCTCGGAAAACTTCGGCTGATCGTGCAGCGCCGCCAGCATGGCTGTCTTCGTTATCGCGGTGACCAGGCATTCCTCCATCGCTGTCGCCGTCGCGATACGCAGCGCGTGGCCGTTCATGCAGCCTTCGCCAAAGAACTGGCCCGGCCCCAAAATGCCGACCACGGCTTCCTTGCCTTGCTCGGATATGACAACAACCTTGACCCGGCCTTTCTGGATATAGAAGACCGTATTTGCCACGTCGCCCTGCGCAAAGACGATCTCATCCTTGCGAAATTCAAGGATGGTCTTCCCTTCGCCTACCTTGGCGAGAAACTCCTTGGGATCAAATATTACCTGGTTGGTACTGTTTGGCATGTCCCGTTTGGTCCCCGCGGTGGGACGCCTACCTTACCATTCAGGCGGCCGACATCAGAAGTAAAAGTGCCGCAGGATGGGGGCTATTCGCAGCAGGATGGCCCAGGCAGCCGCGCCCGGAGCAATCTCGCGCCTTCATGGAAATGGCATGTGAAGCGGCCGAAGAAGCATTCGGCTGCGGATAGCTGAGAGTGGTCAGCAAAAAGAGGCCGGAGCCGGACCCCGACAGGTCGCAAAAGCTGACTCGGGGCGGCTAGATCGCGACCGCAAAACTCCCAGTTGTCTTGCATTCCGGGCACTCGAAGGTGCGGACTTCATGACCACGTTGAGCAGGCTCGATGCAAGCCAACCGCATAGGCTTGCCGCACTTCGGACATGGAAGAATTCCGATCTCCGCGCGGCTGTATAGTGGACTTGGTTGGATAGATGACATCATGCTTCCCTGTATTGGGCGGGAGCATTACCGATCTCTCTGTCGCCGGTAACTGCCTGTTCAGACGGCGATAGAGCCAATCTTGCCCCAAATACCAATGCGGGCCTGGTCAATATTGACCACTATTGAAAATTCGTTCAGCAGGAACGGCCCCAGTGTGGGGGACACTGAGGCCATCAATGCAGGATGCCTTTGGGCGGGAAGGCGATCCATGCAGCGTTAAGGTCCCTAACCGGCATTTGTTCCGGGTTATTAGATTGTGGGCAGAGTGCGTGCCTTCAGTGTGCAATGTCCGCTTCGAGGCCATGAGCTGACGCGATAAAAGAGACCGCTACCTGCGGCGGCTTTACGTTGGCGCCAGCAGTTGTCCGCGAAGCCATGCGTTGGTTCTGACGGACTTCATCGGATCGATTAGTTCGACCACAGTCTGATGGACGTGATCGCACGCAGGGCACTCAAACGTCCTGACGTCGAAGCCCAAGGGGCCGGGTGTAATCCGCGCCAACGTGGTTCTTGTTTGGCACGCGGGGCAAAGTGGTCGGATGATGATCATGATGCTTCGCCTTGGATCAGGCGGGAGCGTTACAGAACTCTCAGTCACCGGTAGATACCGAGGGGGCGGTGATAGAATCAGCATCGAACTCCAGAAATTCCGCCGCTGTTCCGTTTTGCTCACATTCCAAAATAATTAACGCATCGTTAGCGAATTACGACATTCCCGGATTCAAATTAGGACAATTGCTTGAAATAGGAAGCCGAGGCAACGGCAACGGTCAGGCACGGTATCGTTTCATCCGGATCGAACAGACAGGATCAGGCGCATTTCTCTCTGGGATCGCCCGGACGATTGCTCACAAAACGCTGCACGGCGAATGCGTAACAGAGACGCGGCAATCATAACACTGAGTTCCGAAAACATCATACGAACACACAAGCACCGCTCGAGGAACAAGCGGGAACTGCCGTTCGGTGCAACCATTGGCGGCGCGCAACATTGACTCACCGCTAAACAATCAAGGATTTTTATAATGTCTAATGCAAATCAGAATAACGCAACTCGGAATTCATCGCAGCCGCAGGATAGCAGAGAACAGATCCATGCCGCTGCTGCATCGATGAATTCTTTCCCGGGCGACTTTCACGCGATTGTCACAGCTTACAGCGACTACGCCAAGAAATCGTTTGAAGACACCAGGTCGTTTGTCGAGAAGCTCTCAGGCGTGAAGTCGATCGACAAGGCGATTGAAATTCAAACCGAATTCGCAAAATCGGCTTTCGAGACGTACATGGCCGAATCGCAGAAGATTGGCGCGTTGTATCGCGATCTTGCCACGCAATCCTGCAAACCATTCGGTGGATTTCTTGCCACGATGACCCCGACAAATCGATAAGTCTCAACCCTCGCGATGTCAGCGCAAAATTGCCCTGCTCATCGCGGGGCTTTTTTCCGCAGTCGGGAGCCTGCACCTGCAGTTTCACGAGGAGACATCATGTTCAATGTTAATCCGAATTTCCAAAATCTGTCCCTCGATCCAGCGGAGATGATCGCTGTCAGCGAGGCATACGACCTGGCATGTCGAACGCTTCAGAATATCGGCCAGTTGGAAGTGGATCGCGAGATCATCGCCCGAGGAATTCTGCGAGCCGTAAAAACTGGCGAGCGGAACGCCACCAAACTATGTGAGCGTGCCATCCATGGGTTGACCGCGTTCGATTACCGGCAACATGACGCGTGACCCGGCCAGGGGATCTGTCTGTCCAGGGTTCGAAGATCAAGGCGGCCTTACTGTTTTGGCGCTGGCCACGCCCTGGTCACAGCGCTTTCAATGATGTTCCGCTGAACTCCGGTGCATTGTGGGCAAGACAACGTTCGCCAGAAAACGTTGGCAATTTCTTCGCCCGCCGATCTCGACTCAATGGCTGCCAACCGCAAAGATTGGCTCGATCAATTTTGTGTCCGGGAATCCCATGCCAACTGTAAAAATTCGCGCGACCACGATCCTCGGCGAGTTCGGGCAAGCTCAGACAGAGCTTGTCGACAAGGCCGTGATCCTCACCGACGGCATATCCGGGACCGTGGAGAAGGTATGGCTTGACGAATTGCACGGCCTGCGAATTTCGATCCGAGGTCACGATGGAAGGTGGCCCATCTCGACGGTCAAGTTCTCGCAGACAGGCTGAGAAATGCCAAACGATCTCGCATACTCGCTTTGGACGGAACGTGGCCCTCCTATCGCACGGGCCGAAAACGCCCGCGAAGCTCCGCACAATTTGTCGGATCACCTGCGTCCGAACAGTCCGCCCACCACGCCGCCAATCAATCCACCTGGACCGCCACCACTGCGGTGATGGCCTCCGCCGCGCCGGCGGGCCGGACGGTCGTCATCGGATTTGTCGCTGCTGCCAAGGCTGGCCCGCGCCGCCGAGACGGACTCGGTCAGTAGCGCCTGATGCTGCAGCGTATCGAGGAAGCCAGTCTTGGGATAGCCGCGTGCCGCCTGCCAACGCGTGATCACGGCGCGGGTCGACTTGTCGAACCGTCCATTGACCTTGGTATCGAAGCCGAGAGCGGTCAACCGGCGCTGCACGTCGCGACGCTTCGCCTTGTCGAGACCTATCCGATCTTCGGTTTCCCGAGTTGCCTCGTGGACAGAGGCCGCCGGATCGGCGGATGCCAACAGATCGCGGTCGGTCATGCTCGGACCGGCTTTGGCGCCATTCGCACTGACGAGAATTCCAAGGACTGACAATACGAGGATGAAGACGCGCAATGGCTTATCTTCCCTGATCTAAAGTCTCTCGATGATTTCGCTTTGAGAACCTGTGTCGGTTCAAATTCACCGCCCTGAAACTCGAACTTCGGGCGGCGTCTGAATCGTCAACTCCGGCTTCGTTACGGAGCAACTGTTATCCGGTTCACTTGTTCCTCATCGTGT
Source organism: Bradyrhizobium sp. AUGA SZCCT0283 (assembly GCF_018130385.1). Lineage (GTDB taxonomy): Bacteria > Pseudomonadota > Alphaproteobacteria > Rhizobiales > Xanthobacteraceae > Bradyrhizobium. Next base: position 170,144 of record NZ_JAFCLU010000008.1, read on the forward strand.
GCCCAATGTTACACGGCATTGCACTGCGGCCGGCCAGCGAAAGAGCCGGCACAAGAAGGCAATCCGCGCGGCCGACATCCGCTTTGGGAAGAACAACCTCGCATCGTCCATTTTCGAGGGCTGCTCCTGCTCCGTCAGCGGACAGCCATCGTCAGGGCGTTCGATGTCCGTTTGGGGCTAATTCCAGGCTCATGCGCCGCAACGGGTGGGCGCCGGTTCGATGGCCTTCTCGGCCGCGGTGATCATGACGGGTTGGCACGATAGGCCTGGTCTAATTCCCGGTTGCAGTGCACGATTGCCATTCCGCCCCGGCGGGAGGATGTTTCAAGAGAGGCACAAGGGAGAGCGGCATGAGCAAGGCAGGTCTCGACAACCGCAAGCAGGATGGTGAAATCGGCCACAAGCACGGCGCCACCCCCATCGGCACATTGCGCAAGATTTACGGGCAGGGTTTTGCCGCCGGTTACCCCCCAACCGACAAGCTGAGCGATGTTATGCTTCACCTGAACGAGACATCGCTGAGCCAGCTCCGCCGCGACTACAAGACCGGTCATCTGGATCACAAGATCGCAAACGCCTTGCACTAGAGCATGATCCGGAAAACTGGGCACCGGTTTTCCCTCGCGACAAACGCGAAACGCGTTTGCGCGGAGATCATGCTCAAATCAAAGAGATAGAGCGGGATGACGATTCGAAGAAAAGTCATCAGGCTCTAAAGCCGGCCGTAGTCAGTCGTGGCTGAAGGAGGTTGCTGGCATACCCTCGCAAGGCTAGCTTGATTGACATCAGCCTGCTCAGGAGAATCCCGGAATTATGCCGGTCACCATCGATTACTACATGTCGCTCACCTCGCCGTGGACGTATCTCGGCAGCGCGCGGTTCGCCGCGATCGCGATGCGAAATGGCGCGACCGTCAACATTAAGCCCTGCAAGTTCGGGCCGATCTTCGAGCAGACCGGCGGGCTGCCGCTGCCGAAGCGCTCGCCGCAGCGGCAGGCCTACCGGATGATGGAGTTGAAGCGCTGGCGCGAGGTGCTGGGCATTCCGATCAATCTTGAGCCGAAGCATTTTCCCTGCGACGACACTGCGGCGACCCGCCTGGTGATTGCGGCCAAGCTGCAGGGCAGGAATGCCCATCGGCTGTCGCTGGAACTCTCCCGCGCGGTATGGGAACGCGAGGAAACGCTCGCCGATCCCGCAGCGATCTCGTTGGCCGCCCAGCGCGCCGGCCTCGACGCCACGGAGCTGCGCGCGGGCGCTCCTTCGGACGCCGAACTCGACGGGCTGCATGAGAAATTTACGCAGGAGGCGCTGAGCGCGGGCGTCTTCGGTGCGCCGAGCTACGTGTTGCCGTCCGGTGAAATCTTCTGGGGTCAGGATCGGCTGGAACTGCTGGAACGCGCGCTGAAGAAGCTGGCGCCATAGCGTTTTCGAGCGAAGTGGGAACCGGTTCGCGCGAAGAAAACGCGTCAAAGCAAGAATCTGGAGTATCGGTTCTGATCAATCAGAACCGATACTCCAGTCAAAAAAAGCAGGGCGCGACCGGCATCACCACGGTCGCGCCCTACGTCGCCGGTCAATGGGGCAGGGGGAATAACCGGCTGCCGGGATGACTCCGAGCCCCCGGATTCGTTCCCGCGCTCCGCAGATTTTTTTCGTACACGGTTAAGTGATCGAGAAGCGCCGGACCTTCGATGGCTCGGCCCGGGTTGTGTCCGTGATCGCCATGGGGCGAGGGACAAATCGCATGTCACAGATTTTCAAAGCAATTTTAGCCGCTCTCGCTATTACCGCGACATTTGGCGCCTTCCAACTCGCCTCGGGCCACGACCTCACCGGCTGGCGGCAACTCGCCGCGACCGAGCCGGCGGCGGAGATCAACCGCGCCGCCAAGGCCGACCGCGCGGCGCTGAAGGCCGCGCCGGGCCAGACCGAGACGATTACGATCCGTAACGTCGGCCTCGATGACACCTCCGTGGTGGTGCGTGTTCCCGTGGTCCAGGCGCCCACGGTCCAAGCGCCCGTGGTTCGCGAGCAGGTACGGAACCGCCCGGCGGGGCCGGCCAGGCCCGGCGCATCGAAGATGACGGTGGCCTGCGAACCGCCGGTCAGCGTGTTGACCGAAGTTGCAAAACTGCTTCAGCCCGGTCGCTGCGTGACCTGATCGTGGCGTGCGGTGTCCGCGAAGCGCGCCTGGATCCATAGATCCGTAGAGTGGGCAAGGGCGCGTTAGCGACGTGCCCACCATCCATCATCGCGCGCGCCTCTTGATGGTGGGCACGCTGCGCTTTGCCCTACGAATTGCTGCGCACTGCGAACTGATTTGCTTTGCGCGCAAGCAGAATCTCGACGCACAACTGCGACAAGTTGGCACGACGGGCAAATCAGTTAAAACCTGTCCAGCCCTCCGCGCAAAAATATTCCGCTTAACTTCGAGACCAAATCATTTGCATAACTCCGCCCGTCTCACGGCGGATGAGGGGCGTTGGCCATCGTCACGAACGCGCGGTGAGATGCGATGGACGCGAGAGCCGCGACTGACGTGTGCGGCTCAAGCGTACGGCGAAGTCGTGTGGTCCTGACGCCGCGGTGCTGGCGTCAAGTTCTTGAGAAGCAAGCTTCTTGAGGACGACGGTGGCAAGAAAGCCGTTCACCGGGGAGAGCACGAAGTAAGCCGTAAAGCCATTGCGCAGGGAAGGCCGGAGTGTTTCCGCTGGACCTGTATGCTCGTGTGCGCGTTCCTTGTGCGCAATTGCACACGAGACCGCGGGTGCAGCGTGCACCCGGTCTTCCCTGCGCCCTCTGATAACGAGGGCGGGAAGTTCTCCAGCAAACCTCGGGCGCAATGCGCCGCGAGATCGCGGATGTATGTCATCCTGCGGGACCGGAATGTTTAGCCGACCCGTTGGCTCGCAATGACGTGGATAGGCCGCGGCGCGCTCGATACCTCGCCTTCGCGGGGTGCGGACTTGCTACTCCGCCGGCGCTTCGCTGGCGCTGCCGCCGTTGTTGGCGCGGCTCGCGAGAAATCCCAGCGCCAGCCCGCCGACCGCGAGGATCGGGATCAGCTTCTTGACGCCGACGGCGCGGATCACCTGGATGCCGGCCGCCACCAGCATCGGATCGGACAGCACGGTCTGCGCGGTGGATTTTGCCATCCTCGCCGCCTCTTCGGCGCGCGCCTCGATCTGCTTCTTGCGCGCCATGTAGCAGCCGGCCGCGATCAGGGTGACGACGAAGAAGATGGCGGCCCCGGTCAGGCAGGCCTGCACGGGACCGTATCTCTCCAGCACGAACACGAAAGCCGCCGCGCACAGAAAGCCGGTCGTGACCAGCAACGCCATGGCCGCCGCTGCCGCAAGCGACGTCAGCCGCAGCGCGGAGCCGGTCGACTCCTTGAAATCATCGATCAGTCGCTGAAACATGGCCAAACCTCTGATCCAAGAGCCTCGATCCGAAAGCTGAGATCCGAAAACGACGTCAACGAAACAAGCCGCAATACGCAACGGCGCCGCGGCGTCTGGCTCGCCGCCACGCGCTACCGAAGTCGATCGGCGCCACAATCGTCTGCGCCCAAACTACCTGCGCCAGATCTACCTGCGCCACGCCACGCCGATCAGAAAGCCGACGCCAAGCGCCAGCGCGACAGTCGCCAGCGGGCGCTGCGTGATGGCGTCTTCCAGCGTCTCCTCGATCGAGGACGCGGCGTCATGGGCGGCGTCCATCATCGCGCTGCCGCGCTCGGACATGTCGTCGACGGCCTGTTCCGCATTGGCGCGCGCCTGCTTGTAGCCCCGGCGCGCCTGCTTGGTGGCGGTGCCGGCGAAACTGTTGAGCGCGTCGGTGATCTGTTCGGTCAGGGCGGCGATATCGTTTTTCACGGCGATTACATCCTTCTGCAGGCGTTCATAGGTCGCTTTGTCGGTCGGATTTCTCGTCGCGGCTTCACCGTTCGTCATCGACATCGAAAGCTCCCAGGTACTGAAATCAGCTGCGGAACAAACGCCCCGTCGAAGGGGAAGTTCCCGGTGCGGAGCCGGCTAATCCTCGGGCAGCTGCGGCGAATCGGGCGGCATCAGATGCTCCTTCACGATCAGCGCGACGATTAGGAGCGGCGACGACAGGAACGCGCCCATCGGGCCCCACAGCCAGGTCCAGAAGGCGAGTGCGATGAACACGGCGAGCGCGTTCAACTCCAGCCGGCGGCCGACGATCATCGGGGTGAGGAAGTGACCTTCCAGGAAGGTCATGGCCGCAAACAGCGCCGGTGCGAGCAGTCCGGCGCCAATGCTCGGGAACGCGACTTGGCCGACCACGACCAGGACCGCGAACATCGCCACCGGGCCGATGATCGGAATGAAATTCAGGATCGCGGCCAGCGCGCCGAGGCCGGCCGGATTGGGCATGCCCGTGACCGCGCAGATCAGGCCGGTGACGACGCCGACGCCGACATTGATCGTGGTCACCATCAAGAGGTAGTTGCCGAGATGCTCCTCGATCTCATTGATCATCCGCAACGTCCGCAGCCGCGCCGTTCGCTCGCCGAAATTCATGATCATGGCCCGGCGCAGGTCCCGCCAGCTCGCGATGAACAGGATCAGCGTGGCCGCGAACAGCAGGAATTCGGCAAAGGTCGGCGACAGGAATTCCAATGTCGGCTGTACCCAGTCGATCTTGGGCAGATGCAATGTCGTGAGCGTGCCGGGGCCGCCGAGCATGCTTTGCAGCTCCTGCCAGAGCGCGAGCGGCCGGTCGAACACGTGCAGCTTCTCCTTCAGCAGCGCCCCCAGCTCCGGCAGCTTGCCGCTCCATTCCACTGCGGGCGAGGCGATCATGCCGACCATGAAGGTGGCCCCGGCGCCGGCGGTCGCCACGATCAGCACGGCGGCGATCGCGCGCGGAATGCGGCAGCGTTCGAGGAAACTGGCGGCCGGCGACAGCATGGTCCCGACGATGAAGGCCATCGTGATCGGCAGAAAGAACGCCCTGGCCAGATAGAGGCCGGCAATGATGCAGATGATCAGGAGGCCGACGAGGGCGATGGCCACCACTTCGGTGCGGCGGATGACCGGCGGCAATTCGTTTCTGCTGTCGGGGACCGGCGTACCTTCGTGCCCGTTGGGAAGCTGGCGTTCACCGGGCAAAGGTCTTGTCGGCGGGGATTTGGAAGCCAAAGGCCTGGCGGGCGAAGGCTTGGCGGGTACAGGCTTGGTGGGAATGACGCTCACAATGGTTTTCCCCCGCCCGAGGCGGCGATCATAGGCAGACGCGACCTCGCGATCCGTACTGCCACCACAACGTGGCGCGGACACGCGGGTTCCAATCGTGGAGATGTGCATTGTCGCGCTTGGCAAGGTGGCACCGCAACGGCGGCCGAACGGAACTGCCGGCCCCCCGGCGCGTTTGTTGGTGCAGAGCATCCAATGATGCACATCCAACGGGGCAGTCCCATGACACAGTCCTTTGATCGCCGGCCTTCGTCGCGCGTAACGGGCGCACTCGTTCTCATCAGCGCCGTCCTGCTGGCGCCTGTATTGTCCGGCGCTGCGAGCGCGCAGACCTTCGGCTACGCTGCCAGCCAGCCGAATGCATATCCTACCGATGAGGTGATCGCCTCCGACGAGGCCGCGACGCCCGAGCGGCTTCGCCGCGCCGTCGTCGCCTTTGGCACCACCGAGGCGCCCGGCACCATCATTATCGATACCGGCAACACCACGCTCTACTACGTGCTCGGCCAGGGACGTGCCATCAGGTATGGCGTCGGCGTCGGCCGCGACGGCTTTACCTGGTCCGGGGTGCAGACCATCAGCCGCAAGGCGGAATGGCCGGACTGGCATCCGCCGGCAGAGATGATCGCGCGCCAGCCCTATCTGCCGCGCTTCATGGCCGGCGGTCCCGGCAATCCGCTCGGCGCGCGGGCGATGTATCTCGGCACCAGCCAGTACCGCATTCACGGCACCAACGATCCTTCGACGATCGGGAAATTCGTCTCGTCGGGCTGCATCCGCCTGACCAATGCGGACGTCGCCGATCTGTTCAGCCGGGTCGATGTCGGCACCAAGGTCGTGGTGCTGCCGAAGAACGCACCGGTGATGGCGCGCGGCGGGGATAGCAGGACCGGCATCACGGCTCGTCCGGCCGGCACGCATCCGCGCCCGGTCGCGACCACGCCCTCGGGCCGCCAGGCGATGAACCTGCTGGCGCCGCAGCTCAATTGAGTCGACGCGTCGTGTGGCATGAGAGGAGAAGCTTGATGCGATCAGGAAAACCGGCAGCATGGGGGGCAGCCGCGTTGGTGTGTGCTTCGGTGCTGGCGCCTGCCGCGCAGGCCCAGGACTTCTTCTCGCAACTGTTCGGCGGGTTCGCCCGCCCGCGCCAGCAACCCTATATCCAGATGCCGTTCGGCAATGACGACGGTCAGGTCTACGCGCCGCGAGGCGAGGGGCGTGCTCGCTACGGCGGCGGCCAGGCGTTTTGCGTGCGGACCTGCGACGGGCGCTATTTCCCGGTCACCGCATCAGACAATGCAAGCCGCGCGGCTACCTGCAACGGCTTCTGCCCGGCGAGCGAAACCAAAGTGTTCTACGGCAGCAGCATCGACAATGCGACCGCCGAAAACGGCAAATCCTATTCGGAGCTGCCGAACGCGTTCCGTTATCGCAACGAACTCGTCAGCGGCTGCACCTGCAACGGCAAGGACCAGATCGGTCTCGCGCCGGTCAAGATCGAGGACGACCCGACGCTGCGCAAGGGCGATATCGTCGCCGGCGAGAACGGCCTTCTGGTCGCCGGCCGCAGCGCCGACAGGCGCGGCGCCGAACTGAATTTCTCGCCCGCCTCGGAAAAGGTCCGCGCCAAGTACGGGCGGGTGCCTGTCGTGGCGAGGGAGTGAGGGTGCTTGCCGGCTGTCATGGCCGGGCATGACGCGTGGAGGGGAATTACGCCGCGCGGATCTTGCCGAGGAAATCGGTGACCTGATTGCCCAGTTGCTGGCTCTGCGTCTCCAGCGTCTGCGAAGCGTGCTTCACATCCTCGGCGGCGGCGGCTGCGTCCGCATCGGCCTTCACGCCGGTGATGTTGTCGGACACGTTCTTGGTGCCCTGCGCGGCGAATTGCGTCGAGCGCGTGATCTCTTGCGTCGCGGCGCCCTGTTGCTGCACGGCGGCGGCAATCGCGGTCGCGACCTCGTTGACCTCGCCGATGATGCTGCCGATGCCCTTGATGGCGTCGATGGCCTCGCCCGCTACCCGCTGGATGTCGGAGATCTGCTCGGAGATTTCCTCGGTCGCCTTCGCGGTCTGGCTCGCCAGCGATTTGACTTCGGAGGCGACCACCGCGAAGCCGCGGCCGGCCTCGCCGGCGCGCGTGGCCTCGATGGTGGCGTTGAGCGCCAGCAGGTTGGTCTGCGCGGCGATGGTGTTGATCAGGCCGACGACTTCGCCGATCCGCCCGGCCGATTGGGCGAGCCCCTGGACGGTGCCGTCGGTGTCACGCGCCTGGCCGACCGCGCGGCTGGCGATGCCGGCGGCGTGCGCCGCCTGCTGGCTGATGTCGTTGATCGAGGCGCTGAGCTCTTCGGAAGCCGCGGCTACCGTCTCGACGCTCATCGAGGCCTCGCCGGATGCCTTGCCGGCGACCTGGACGCGCTCGTTGGTCTGGCGCGAAATTGTCGACAGGCCGGCCGAGGTGGTCCGCATCTGGCCCGAAGCGTCACCGAGCTGGCTGAGCGTCTGGCGCACGATGCTCTCGAACTCGCCGACATAGCTCTCGATCGCCTGCTGCCACGCCATGGCGCCGGCGTTGCGCCCGGCCGCGACCTTCAGCATGGCGTCGCGCATATTGTGCAGCGGCTTGATGGCGCGGCGGGTGACGATTGTCATGGCGCCGAACGCGAGCGCCAGCGCGCCGGCCAGCAGCGTGAGCTGCATCACCAGCGAACGCTGGGCAGTGGAGCGCAGATGTGCGGCGTGATCCTTAGCGGCGTCGAGGGCTGCTTCGGCCACGGTGACGGCGGCGCCGAGACGCCCGACCGTGACCGGGGTCCACTGGTTGGCGGTCAGTTCCGGCTTCTCGCCGGCTGCGATCTGCGTCAGCAACCGGTCGCGCAGGCTGAGATATTGCGGCTCGAAATAGGCGGTCTTGGTCGCGGCGATCGCGCTCGAGATCGCCGGCGGCAGCTGCATTCCCGACGCCGTCGACTCGAGCGCGGTCCATGTCGCCTCGATGCCGCCGGTGAATTTCGTATAGGCGAGCTTCGCCTCCGGCGCGACCTTCCCGGTGTTGAGCCCGATCGAGACGATCAGCGACGCTTCGCCGGCGGTGTTGCGCAACAGCCAGGCGATCTGCTTGATCGCGAGCAACTGGTCGATCGTTGCGTCCTGATGATTGACGGCGGTGGCCAGCGTCCCGGACAACTTCTCCAGCGCCTCCAGCATGGCGTTGGAGGCAGTCATGTACTCCTTGGCCAGTTCAGGACGGCGCTGTGCCTTCGGCTTGGCTACGGCTTCCCAGAACTCCTTCTGCAGCGTGGTCATCGTTTTGAACAGGCGGTCGAACTCGGGCACCAGCGTCTGCTGCTGGGCGAATTCCAGGCCGCCGAGCAGGGCGAGCGCGTTGCCCATCGCCGGCATTTCGGTGTCGCGGATGTTGCGCAGGTATTTCTCGATATCGGCTTCCATCGGCGCGTCGGAATTCAGCAGCCGGGTGGTCGTGGAGCGGTCGGTGCGCAGATTGTGCATCGCCTTGAACATGTTCGCCGAGGCATCGGCGATGACAGCGATGCGGCTCGCCGCCTGCAAGCGGCCCCAGGAGTCCCAGGCATTGAGCGAAAATCCAACCACCACGCTGAAGGAGGTGACGAGGATGACGATCTTCAGCAGCGCGGATACGGTCAGACGATTCAACATGGATGCTCCCCCGAGGCTCGCGGGCCATTTGGCGGGAAAGCGGTAAATAGTTAGACAGCGCTATTGCCGTATAAATACTAGGATCGTTGAAATGATTGCGGTTTTCCGAGCGATTTAAGGTTCCGCCAACGGGAACCCGATGCGCTCATTCACGTTAACAAAACACTGCCAGCGCATTTTTCGGCAAATGCCGAGGGGGGACCCCGCATGCTCGTCAGCGTACTCATCACGTTCCTGGTCATTATCCTCGTTCTCTATCTCATCAACCTGCTGCCGCTCGACGGCCGCGCCAAGCAGATTGCCCGCGTCGTCGTGATCATCCTCGGCGTGATCTCGCTGTTGAAATACATCGCCGTCATCTAGCGCCGACCTGCCAAAGCAAAAAAGCCCCGGCACATGCCGGGGCTTTTGATGCTCGGAAAACGCGACCTACTTCAAGCTCCCGAACCAGTCGTCCACGTCCTTGCGGATCTGGTCCTTGGCAAAGCCGTAGCGCTGCTGCAGCTTGCCCTCGAGTTGTTCGCGGCGGCCCTCGATCACGTCGAGATCGTCATCGGTGAGCTTGCCCCATTTTTCCTTGGCGGCGCCCTTGAACTGCTTCCAGTTCCCTTCAACCCTGTTCCAATCCATCGCTGTCTCCTTCCATGTGGGGATGTCCAACAACGGACGGAGAGCTTAAGCGTTCCTGCGGCATCGTGACCGCTGATCAGCCTGCCGCCTTCGCCTCGCGGCGGCGCGCGGTGAGGATGTACTCGGTGTAGCCGTTCGGCTGCTCGCGGCCCTTGAAGATGAGATCGCAGGCGGCCTGGAAGGCGACGCCGTCGAACGAAGGCGCCATCGGCTTGTAGAGCGGGTCGCCGGCGTTCTGCTTGTCGACCACGACCGCCATCCGCTTCAGCGATTCCATCACCTGGTCCTTGCTGACGACGCCATGCGCCAGCCAGTTCGCCAGATGCTGGCTGGAAATGCGCAACGTCGCACGGTCTTCCATCAGGCCGACGTCATGGATGTCGGGCACCTTGGAGCAGCCGACGCCCTGGTCGATCCAGCGCACGACATAGCCGAGAATGCCCTGGCAGTTGTTGTCGATCTCCTGCTTCACGTCATCAGGCGCCCAGTTCGATTGCGACACCGGAATGGTGAGGATGTCGGAGAGTTTTGCGCGCTGGCCGCCCTTGGCGAGTTCCTGCTGCCGGGCCTGCACGTTGACCTGGTGATAATGCAGCGCATGCAGCGTGGCGGCGGTCGGCGACGGCACCCATGCCGTGGTGGCGCCGGCCTGCGGGTGGCCGAGCTTCTGGGTGAGCATGTCGGCCATCTTGTCTGGTGCGGCCCACATGCCCTTGCCGATCTGGGCATGGCCGGGCAGGCCGTCGATCAGGCCCATGTCGACGTTCCAGTCCTCATAGGACTTGATCCAGGGCTGCGCCTTCATGTCGTTCTTGCGGATCATCGGGCCCGCTTCCATCGAGGTATGGATTTCGTCGCCGGTGCGGTCGAGGAAGCCGGTGTTGATGAAGCAGATGCGCTTCGACGCGTTCTGGATGCAGGCCTTGAGGTTGACCGTGGTGCGGCGCTCCTCATCCATGATGCCGACCTTCATGGTGTTCTCGGGTAGTCCGAGCAGTTTTTCGACATCGCCGAACAGTTCGCAGGTGAGCGCGACCTCGTCGGGGCCGTGCATCTTCGGCTTGACGATGTAGACCGAGCCGGTCCGGCTGTTCCTGACTTTCGAATAGCCCTTGAGATCATGGATCGCGAGCAGGCCGGTCACCGCGGCATCGAGCAGGCCTTCCGGAATTTCCTCACCCCTCTCGTCAAGCACGGCGTCGGTGAACATGTGATGGCCGACATTGCGCATCAGCAATAGCGCGCGGCCGTGCAGCGTGAGCTGCTTGCCATCGGGCGTTTTGTACACGCGATCGGGGTGGAGCGCACGCTCGAGCGCCTTGCCACCCTTCTCGAAATCGGCAACCAACGTGCCGTTCATCAGGCCGAGCGTGTTGCGATAGACCAGAACCTTGTCCTCGGCATCGACAGCGGCGACGGAGTCTTCCATGTCGAGAATGGTGGAGACCGCCGATTCCAGGATCATGTCCGCGACGCCGGCCGGATCGTCCTTGCCGATGAAGTGGCTGCGGTCGATCTTGACCTCGACATGCATGCTGTTGTTGACCAGCAGGATTGCAGAAGGCTGCGCGGCATCGCCCTGGAAGCCTGCGAACTGGGCCGCCGTCTTCAGCGCGGTGGCGTTGCCGCTCTTGAGCTTCACGGCGAGCTGGCCGGCGATGACGCTGTACGACGTCACGTCGGTGTGGCTGCCGGTCGCGAGCGGCACGGCGGCATCGAGGAAGGCTTTTGCCTTGGCGATCACCTTGTCGCCCCGCGCCTTGTTGAAGCCGCGGCCAGCCTCGCTCGGATCATGCGGGATCGCGTCGGTGCCGTAGAAGGCGTCATAGAGCGAGCCCCAGCGCGCGTTCGCCGCGTTCAGCGCGTAGCGGGCATTGGTCAGGGGCACGACGAGCTGCGGTCCGCAGATCTTGCCGATTTCCTCATCGACATTTGATGTCTCAACCCTCTGCGTGGCCGGCTCCGGCAAGAGATAGCCGATCTCCTTGAGGAAGGCCGTATAGGCGTTCATGTCGAACGGCTTGCCCTTGTTGGCGCGGTGCCAGCCGTCGATCCTGGCCTGCAGCGCATCGCGGAAGGCGAGCAACTCGCGGTTTTTCGGCCCTAATTTTTTGATGATAGCGGCGACACCGGCCCAGAATGCATCGGGCGAAATCCCGGTTTTGGGGGCCGCCTCCTTGGCGATGAAATCGAACAGGACAGGGGCGATCTTCAATCCGTGGGCATCGACACGATTCATGATGGGCTTTCTCGGTAGAAATTGGCGTTGAAAGGCTGTTTTCTGGCGAAAAGCAGCAAAAAACGCGCCAAAAGGGCAGCGTTGGCCGCCCTTTTAGCCCTAAAGCCGGGTCGATGAGAAGTGCCTAAAAGGCCTAGATGTTAGCTGCCAGATCGACCAGTTCGTCGAACAGAATACCGGTCTCCGCCAGCATCCGCTCGATCTCGTCAGTTGCGTCCGAAACCGTTCGGGCCGAGGTGTCGATGCTGAGCTCCGCGCGGGCCGGCGGCTGGTAATCATTGCCGATCCCGGTGAACGCCTGCAGCGTGCCGGCGCGCGCCTTGGCGTAATGGCCCTTGGGGTCGCGGCTCTCGCAGATCTCGGCCGGCGTTGCGACATAGATCTCGCGGAACGTCGTGTCGGCGATGCGGCGGGCAGCGGCACGATCGTCCGCCGAGGGTGAAACCGCGGCGACGACGGCAATGTGTCCGTTGCGCGCCAGATGGGTCGCGACTTCCGCAAGCCTGCGGATATTTTCGGTGCGGTCCTGCGCGGAGAAACCGAGATCGCCGTTGAGGCCCGCGCGCAGCGTGTCGCCGTCGAGCAGGATCGGCGAGCCGCCGCGTGAGAACAGCCGGCGCTCCAGTGCGCGGGCGAGCGTCGATTTTCCGGAGCCCGGCAAACCTGTCAGCCAGATCACCGCGCCGTTGTGGCGGTAGCGCGCCGAGCGCTCTTCGGGGCGAAGTGCGGATTCGACCGGCACGATGTCGATCGGGACCGCACGCTGTCCGGCATCGACCGACAGCACGAGGCCGCCACCGGCGATGCGGCCGTTGACCTCGATCACCAGCCGTCCGGTGCGCGGATTTTCCTGATAGGGGTCGGCCGCGATCGGCTGCGCCAGCGAGATGTCGATTTCGCCGACATGATTGCGCGCGATCGCCTTGGTTTCCTCGTTGGAGAGCTCGCCGGGGTCGACGGCCTTTTCGATCGCGACCACGCTGGCGCGCGATTCCCGCGTTCCGAGGCGGATCAGGATCTGGTCGCCCTTCGACAGCGGCTTGTCGTGCAGCCAGAAAATGCGGGCGCGAATGCGCCGCGTATCGCGCGGGGTCGCGCCGGCGTGCGCGATGACGTCGCCGCGTTCGATGAACAATTCACGATCTAGCGTGATACCGACCGAGCGTCCGGCGCCATGGCTGCCCGTGAGCGGCGTCACTGGCCAGCTCTCGACGGTCTTGATCTTTGCGATCTTGCCGGCAGGCATGATGACGATTTCGTCGCCGGCGCTCAGATGTCCGGACTCGATACGGCCCGCAACGATGCGGCGGTCGTCGAATTTGTAGATCGCCTGCACGGGCAGGCGCAGTGCCAGTTGCTCCAGCGGCCGCGCCGGTTCGAGCGCGTCGAGCGCCTCGACCACGGTCGGTCCCTGATACCAGCCGATCCGCGGCGTGTGTTCGGCGACGCCGTCGCCATCGCGCGCGGAAATCGGAATCACGGCCGACGGCGTCACGCCGAGGCCGGTCAGATGCGCGGAAATCTCGTCGCTGATCTCCTTGAAGCGATCAGCACTGAAATCGACGCGGTCCATCTTGTTGACGACGATGGCGACCTGCTTGATGCCGAGCAGATGCAACAGATAGCCGTGCCGCCTGGTCTGGTCGCGCACGCCTTCCAGCGCGTCGATGATCAGCACCGCGCCGTCGGCCTGCGAGGCGCCGGTGATCATGTTGCGGAGGAATTCGGCGTGGCCGGGCGCGTCGATCAGCACGACGTCGCGCGAGCGGGTGCGGAAGCGGATTTGCGTGGTGTCGATGGTGATGCCCTGGTCGCGCTCGGTCTGCAGCGCGTCGAGCAGGAACGACCATTCGAACGGCATGCCGCGCCGCGCGCTGACCGCTTTCAGCATCTCCAGCTTGCCTTCGGGCAGGCTGCCGGTCTCGTGCAGCAGGCGGCCGACCAAGGTGGATTTGCCGTGGTCGACATGGCCGACGATGACGATGCGGACCTGCGGTCGCGTCGTGCCATTTGGCATCGACGTGGTGCCGTTCGGCGTGGCCGAGACGCTTGCGGGGAGGATCATGTTCATAGCGACGCTCACACCAAATGTCCGTTAGAGATAGCCGGCGACGCGCAGCCGCTCGAAAGCATCTTCGGTTTCGTGATCGAGCGCGCGGCCGGCGCGCTCCGGCACCTTGGTGCCGTCGAGCTCGGTCAGGATTTCATCGATGCTGGAGGCGGTGGAAGCCACCGGATTGGTGATGTCCTGATCGCCCAGCGAGCGATAGCGCTTGCCGTCCTTCGAGAGATAGAGCGGGATGATCGGAATGTTCTCGCGCTTGGTGTAGGCCCAGATGTCGGCTTCGGTCCAATGCAGGATCGGATGGATGCGCAGATGCGCGCCGGGCGGTGGCGAAGCGTTGAACTGGTCCCAGAATTCCGGGGGCTGGTCGCGCACATCCCAGCCGCCTTCGAGCCCGCGCGGCGAGAACACGCGCTCCTTGGCACGGGTCGCCTCTTCATCCCTGCGGATGCCGGCGATCAAGCCGTCGAAACCATATTTGGTCAGCGCCCACTTCAGCCCTTCGGTCTTGCGGGCGGCGGAACGTGCAGCCGGCGGCAGGGTCGGATCGACGGCGTCGATCGGCGGGCAGGGCTCGATCTTGAGATCGAGCTCCCACTCCTCGCCGAAGCGATCGCGGAACGCATACATCTCCGGAAATTTCTTGCCGGTGTCGACATGCAATGCCGGAAACGGCACGCGGCCGAAGAAGGCCTTGCGCGCCAGCCAGATCATCACGTTGGAATCTTTCCCCAGCGACCACAGCAGCGCGAGCTTCTTCAATCGCGCGAACGCCTCGCGCAGAATGTAGATGCTCTGCGCCTCGAGCTCGTCGAGATGGTCCATCGAGGGCGGCAGTAGTCGTCCATCGGCGAAAATTTGTGGGACGGCGGAGCCATTAGTGAGGTCGGCGCCACGCAGCCGGTCTTTGGCGGAGTCGGGGTTGAGAAGATGCATCTCTGGGCCTTGGCCTTGGGGGGCGAAAATTCTATAGTTGCGATGCAATAGAGAAGAAATAATTTTCTCTTTGCGGGCGTTGAACGACACATATATAGAAAATAATTCCAGTCAACCCCGAAGTGGGGGAAGCGAGTTTCGCATGCGATTTCTGCCCGTGTTTCTCGATCTGCAAAGCGGCGTGGTGCTGCTCGTCGGAGCCGGCGAACTCGTGCGCGCGAAATTGCGCTTGCTGGCGTCAGCCGGGGCAAACATCCGCTGGTTTACGACCGACGGCAGTCATGACGTTTCGGGGCTTGATGCGGCGCATGCGGCCCGGATCGAACGCGCCACCGGCGATCCGCTCACTTCCGATCTGTCCGGCGTGATTGCGGTGCTCTGCGCTGGCGCCGGCGACATCGGCGTTGCGATGTCGGCGCGCGCGAAGGCGGTCGGGCTGCCCGTCAATGTGATGGACGATCTCGCGCATTCCACTTTCATCTTTCCCGCGATCGTCGATCGTGGCGACGTGGTTGTTGCCGTCGGCACCGGCGGCGCGTCGCCGGTGGTCGCGCGCCGCGTGCGCGAGCGCGTCGAAGCGGTGCTGCCGGCGCGCATCGGCGATCTCGCCGCCTTCATCGGCAGCTTTCGCAAATCAATGCATGCGCGCATTCCGGAATTCCCGTTGCGCCGCCGCTTCTGGGAGCGCGTGATCGATGGCCCGATCGGCGCGCTGGTGCTCGCCGGCCGCAAGGACGAGGCTGAAAAAGCGCTGAACGAAATCGCCGATCCCGCAGCGTTCGCCGGCGCGAACCAGGACGGCAAGGCCGAGGGCAGGGTGACGCTGGTCGGCGCCGGACCGGGCGATCCGGATCTGCTCACCATCAAGGCGCTGCGCGCGCTGCAGGATGCCGACGTCGTTTTCTACGACGAACTGGTATCGCCGGAAATTCTCGATCGCATCCGTCGCGACGCCTCGCGCATTCCGGTCGGCCGTCGCGTCGGCAAGCCCGGCGTCGGCCAGGATGCGATCCACAAACTGCTGATTGAGGCAGCGAAATCCGGTCAGCGCGCGGTGCGGCTGAAGGGCGGCGATCCCTTCATCTTCGGCCGCGGCGGCGAGGAAATCGAAGCGTTGCGCGCAGCCGGCGTCGCCTATTCGGTGGTGCCGGGCATTACCGCAGGGCTCGGCGCCGCCGCGCAATTCGAGGCGCCGCTGACCTTTAGGCACGAGGCGCTGCGCATCACTTTCCTGACTGCGCACAAGGCAAAGGATGCCGAGACCGTTGACTGGTCGGTGCTGACAGACAGGAAAATGACCATCGTGGTCTATATGGGCATGACCGCGGCGCCATCGGTGCGCGCGGGCCTGCTTGCCGCCGGCCGGTTACCGCAAACACCCGTCGGCGTGTTCGCGCGGGTGACGCGGCCGGATGCGCAGGCCGTAGTCGGGACGCTCGAAAATCTTCCCGCGCTGGTCGAAAAAATCGATGGCGGTCCCGCCATCCTCATCATCGGCGACGTCGTCGCGCATTCCGCGCCGTGGCGACAGGCCAACCTCAATCAAGTCATCTCCAAACTGCTGGATGCTGCCGAATGACCTCTCCGCTTCAACAAAAAATCAAGATCACCGGTCCCTCGATGGTTACCGCCAACCGCACCTCGGATGGCATCGTGATCTATCGCACCGCGCAGCAGGGCTGGTCGGCAAGCTTGTCGGACGCTGCGGTCGTGCGCACCTCCGATGAGGCGCGGGCGCTGCTGGCCGAAGCCAATGCCGACGACGTCGGCGCGGTCGGCGCCTATATCGCGCCGGTCGAGCTCAAGGACAGTGGCGAGATCAAACCCGGCAATTTGCGCGAACGCATCCGGTCGAAGGGTCTCACCATCGACCTGCTTCCGGCCTAAACCGACCCATCAAGGCTGATCCATCATGTACGCTTATGACGAACTCGATCGCACGCTGATCAATGAACGCGTGTCCGAATTCCGCGACCAGGTGAAGCGCCGTCTCTCCGGCGAGCTCACCGAGGACGAATTCAAGATGCTGCGGCTGCAGAACGGCGTCTATCTGCAACTGCACGCCTATATGTTCCGCGTCGCCATTCCCTACGGCACGCTGTCGTCGAAGCAGTTGCGGACGCTTGCCCATGTCGCGCGGCGCTACGACCGCGGCTATGGCCATTTCACCACCCGGCAGAACATCCAGTACAACTGGATCAAGCTCTCCGAACTGCCGGATGCGCTGGCCGATCTTGCCGAAGTCGGCATCCACGCCATGCAGACCTCCGGCAACAACATGCGCAACGTTACCTCGGACCAGTGGGCGGGCGTCGCGCCGGGCGAGATCGAGGATCCCCGCATCTGGTCGGAGATCCTGCGGCAGCACACCACGCTGCATCCGGAATTCTCGTTCCTGCCACGCAAGTTCAAGATCGCGATCACGGCCTCCGACCACGACCGCGCCGCAATCAAGATCCACGACATCGGCTTGCGTCTGTACCGGAATGCGGAAGGCGAGACCGGATTCGAGGTGCTGGTCGGCGGCGGGCTTGGCCGCACGCCGTTCATCGCCAAGACCATCAAGCCGTTCGTGTCGCGCCGCGATATCCTCAGCTATGTCGAGGCAATCCTGCGAGTCTATAACCAGTACGGCCGCCGCGACAACATCTACAAGGCCCGCATCAAGATCCTGGTGCACGAGCTCGGCATCGAGAAGTTCGCAGCCGAAGTCGAGGAGGAGTGGGAGCATATTCGCGACAGCGCGCTGACGCTGGAGGATTCCGTGATCGAGGAAATCCGTTCGCGCTTCTCCTATCCGGCCTATGACAAGCTGCCGCACATGCCGGAAGAGCTGAAGAAGACGGCGCATGATCCGCATTTCGAGGCCTGGCGCCGCAACTCGGTGTTCACGCACAAGGTGCAGGGCTATTCGATCGTGACGTTGTCGCTGAAGCCGGTAGGCGGCCCTCCGGGCGATGCCACTGCCGACCAGATGGACGCGGTCGCCGATCTCGCCGACAAATATTCCTTCGGCGAGATTCGTGTAGGCCACGAGCAGAACCTGGTGCTGCCGCACGTCGCCAAGCGCGATCTGCCCGCGCTGTGGAAGGCGCTCGACAAGATCGGCCTCGCGACGCCGAACATCAATCTGGTCTCCGACATCATTGCTTGTCCGGGGCTGGATTACTGCTCGCTTGCCAATGCACGCTCGATCCCGATCGCGCAGGAACTGACGCGCCGCTTCGCCAATCACGAGACGGCGAACATGATCGGCCGCCTGCACATCAACATTTCCGGCTGCATCAATGCCTGCGGACATCACCATGTCGGCCACATCGGCATTCTCGGCGTCGAGAAGAACGGCGAGGAATTCTACCAGATCACCATCGGCGGCCGCGCCGACGAGAACGCCCAGATGGGCACGCTGATCGGACCGGCGGTACCCTACGGCGACGTCGCCGACGTGATCGAGGACATTGTCGAAGCCTATCTTGCCTTGCGCGCGCGCCCTGACGAATTGTTCGTCGATACGGTGAAGCGGCTCGGCGTCGAACCATTCAGGGAGCGGGTCTATGCCACTCGTTAAAGACGGAAAAATTGCAGCCGACCTGTTCGTCCATGTGTTCGACGGCGCCGAACTGCCGGGCGATGGCGCGATCCTGGTGCCGGCGGCGCGGTTTCTCGAGGATCCGCAAGCCTTGCTGGCCCGCGCCGGCAAGCTCGGCGTGATCTGGCCGAACAATCGCGACATCGACGATCTCGTGCCGTATCTCGACCGGCTGGCGGCGGTGGCACTGGTGTTTCCGTCGTTCCGCGACGGCCGCGCCTACAGCCAGGCGCGGCTCCTGCGCGAGCGGTACGGGTTCGAAGGCGAACTGCGCGCCACCGGGCAGGTGTTGCGCGATCAGTTCGTGTTCATGCTGCGCGCGGGCTTCGACGCCTTCGAGGTGAAGAAGGACAGTGACGCGGCGGCGTTTGCGGCCACCACCAAACGCTATTCGGTGTTCTACCAGCCGACCGGCGACGGCCGGGTCACCGCGCTCAATCGGCGCATGCAGTTGCGTCATTCGGAGAGTGCCGGCCAGTGAGCACGATCGTACAGCACGGCCCCGCCGCAAATGCGGCGATCCTTCATTCGGCGCAGACGCTCGACCATGCCCTGCGCGACGCTTCGCCGGCGCATGTCATTGAAACCGCGCTCAGGACCGTCGGCCGCGAACAGCTTGCACTGGTGTCGTCGTTCGGCACGGAATCGGCGGCGCTGCTCAAGGTGATGGCGGACGTCGATCCCGCGATTCCCGTGATCTTCCTCGACACCGGATGGCTGTTCGAGGAGACGCTCGCCTATCGCGACACGCTGATTGCTACGCTCGGCCTTCGCGACGTTCGCTCGATCAAGCCGCTGGAAGAGGCGCTCTCACGCCAGGATCCCGATCGCGAACTATGGTTTTCCGATCCCGAAGCCTGCTGCCGTATCCGCAAGGTGGAACCGCTGGCGCGGGCGCTCAAGCCGTTCTCGGCCTGGATCAACGGACGCAAGCGTTTTCAGGGTGGCGCGCGCGCCGAGATTCCCGTCGTTGAGGACGACGGCGCGAAGTTGAAATTTAATCCGTTCGCCAAGGTGTCGCGCGAAGAGATCGAGGCGATCTACAATCTCGCCAAATTGCCGCCGCATCCGCTGGTCGCCTCCGGCTATCTGTCGGTCGGGTGCATGCCGTGTTCGAGCCGGACCGCGCCGGACGAGGATGCGCGTGCCGGTCGCTGGCGCGGCAGACCCAAGACGGAATGCGGCATTCACACCACGAAAACTTCTTAAGCGGCCGGATTTCATAGGACATTGAAGCTGCGGAACCGCAAACAATGAAATGCGGTTTCGTTGACTAAGCGGCCTTTCGTCGCGACTTATACGTTCGTGTTTGATGATATGCTTGATCAAGCCGAATGGAGATCAACGATGATCCGTCGCATTCTGCCGCTCGTCGCGGGACTGCTCTGGGCGAGCTCGGCCTTCGCTGCCGACTATACCCTGCTCAACGTGTCCTACGATCCGACGCGCGAGCTCTACGCCGATTTCAACAAGGCGTTTGTCGCGGCCTATCAGAAAGAGACCGGCAAGAGCATCGAGATCAAGCAATCGCATGGCGGCTCGGGCTCGCAGGCGCGCGCGGTGATCGACGGCCTGCAAGCCGACATCGTCACGCTGGCGCTGGCCTATGACATCGACGCCATCGCCGCCAAGGGGCTGGTGGCGCCGGATTGGCAGAAGCGCCTGTCGCTGAATGCGTCGCCCTATACGTCGACGATCGTGTTCCTGGTGCGCAAGGGCAATCCCAAGGCCATCAAGGATTGGGACGATCTGATCAAGCCCGGCGTGCAGGTGATTACGCCGAACCCGAAGACCTCGGGCGGCGCGCGCTGGAATTATTTGGCGGCGTGGGGCTTTGCGGAAAAGAAATTCGGTTCCGCCGACAAGGCGAAGAAGTTCGTCGGCGATCTCTTCAGGAACGTGCCGGTGCTCGACACCGGCGCGCGCGGCTCGACGGTGACATTCGTTGAGCGCGGCGTCGGCGACGTGCTGCTGGCGTGGGAGAACGAGGCGTTCCTCGCGCAGCGCGAGTTCGGCAAGGACAAGTTCGAGATCGTTGCGCCGCCATTGTCGATTCTCGCCGAGCCGCCGATCGCGGTCGTCGACAAGGTTGCCGATAAGAAACGCACGCGCGCGGTCGCCGAGGCCTACCTTAAGTATTGGTATACCAAGGAAGGTCAGGAAATTGCCGCACGGAATTCATACCGTCCGCGCGATTCCGAAATCGCGAGGGAGTACGAAAAATCGTTCGCCAAGGTCGAACTTTTCACGATCGATGACGTTTTTGGTGGTTGGACCAAGGCGCAGAAGGATCACTTCGGCGAAGGCGGCATTTTCGACCAGATTTACAAGAATTGATCTGGCCAACGGGCAGCCATAGCGGAAGCAGGGGGATTTGTGAGCACAGCGGTCGCGCGGCAAAGCAGCTTGCCGGGGGTCGGTCTCACCATGGGACTGACCCTGACATGGCTCTCCGTTATCATCCTCATTCCGCTTGCCGGTCTCTTTCTCAAGACGCTCGAGCTCTCGCCCGGACAGTTCTGGGAAATTCTCACCAGCCGCCGCACGCTGAATGCGCTGAAGATTTCGTTCGGCCTCTCCTTTGCGGCGGCCTGCGTCAATCTGGTGATGGGGACGATCATCGTGTGGGCGCTGGTGCGGTACCGTTTTCCGGGCCGGCGGCTGTTCGACGCCATCGTCGACATTCCCTTCGCGCTGCCGACCGCGGTGGCGGGCGTGGCGCTGACGCAATTGTTCGCGCAGAAGGGTTGGCTCGGTGCGCCGCTCGCCGAGCTCGGCATCAAGGTGGCGTTCACGCCGATCGGAATTTTCATTGCGATGGTCTTCATCGGTATTCCGTTCGTGGTGCGGACGGTGCAGCCGGTGCTGATCGATCTCGATCCTGAAATCGAGGAGGCGGCCGCGAGCCTCGGCGCCAACCGCTGGCACACGGTGTTCCGGGTGATCCTGCCGAGCCTGATCCCGGCGCTGCTGACCGGCTTTGCGCTGGCGTTCGCGCGCGCGGTCGGCGAGTACGGCTCGGTGATCTTCATCGCCGGCAATCTGCCGAACGTGTCGGAGATCGCGCCGCTCCTGATCGTGATCCGGTTGTCCGAATTTCGTTATGCCGATGCGACGGCGATCGCCGTCATCATGCTGCTGGCTTCGTTCCTGATCATCCTTGTCGTCAATCGCCTGCAACGCTGGGCGCAAACCCGCATTCCCGCGCATTGAGGGCCGGTCGATGTCGACGCAATCAAGCTTTGTCACTCCGGCGACGCCGCTAAGGGCCTACGCGTCGACGGCGGACCTTGCGATCTCGCCGCCGTCGCACCGCGAGGCGAGCGACCGGGCGCGCGTGGTTGCTTCGCCGAAGGACCTGCGGACCGAGCCCGCACCCGTCCGCTTCGTCATCATCGCGCTTGCCGTCAGCTTCCTCACTGTCTTTGTCGTGCTGCCGCTGGTCGTGGTGTTCGCATCGGCCTTTTCGAAAGGCATCAGCGCCTATTTTGCCGCACTGGCCGAGCCGGAGGCGCTGTCGGCGATCAGGTTGACGCTGCTGGTTGCGGCGATCTCGGTCACGCTTAACCTTGTGTTCGGCGTTGTCGCCGCCTGGGCAATCGCGAAATTCGAATTCCGCGGCAAGACCTTCCTGATCACACTGATCGACCTGCCGTTCTCGGTCAGCCCGGTCATTTCGGGCCTCGTCTTCGTGCTCCTGTTCGGCGCCCAGGGTTATTGGGGCACGTGGCTGCAGGCGAACAATATCCATATCCTGTTCGCGGTGCCGGGCATTGCGCTCGCGACCATCTTCGTGACGTTTCCGTTCGTCGCCCGTTCGCTCATCCCCTTGATGCAGGAGCAGGGCACGCAGGAGGAAGAGGCGGCGATCTCGCTGGGAGCGTCAGGCCTGCAGACTTTCTTCCGCGTCACTCTGCCCAATATCAAATGGGGCCTGTTGTATGGCGTACTGCTGTGCAACGCGCGCGCCATGGGCGAGTTCGGCGCAGTGTCGGTGGTGTCGGGCCATATCCGCGGCGAAACCAACACCATGCCGCTGCTGGTCGAAATTCTCTATAATGAGTATCAATTCGTGGCGTCGTTTGCGATAGCTTCGCTCCTGGCGATGCTGGCTTTGATCACGCTGGTCGTGAAGACCGTTCTCGAACAGCGTCTGGACGAAGGACAAACCCCAAGGGACGATCCAAGTGACCATTGAAGTCAAAAACATCGTCAAGAAGTTCGGCGCGTTTACAGCCCTCGACAATGTCGATCTGAAGGTCGGCAAGGGCGAATTGCTGGCGCTGCTTGGTCCATCCGGTTCGGGCAAGACGACCCTGTTGCGGATCATTGCAGGCCTCGACTGGCCCGACGCCGGCGAGGTGCGGATCGACGGCGAGGATGCGCTGGGCCACGGCGCCAGCGAGCGCCATGTCGGATTCGTGTTCCAGCACTACGCGCTGTTCCGCCACATGACGGTGTTCGAAAACGTTGCCTTTGGCCTGCGCGTGCAGCCGCGCGCCATCCGCAAGGACGAGGCCACGATCCGCGCCCGCGTCAAGGAATTGCTCGATCTCGTGCAGCTCGACTGGCTGGCCAATCGCTATCCCAGCCAGTTGTCCGGCGGCCAGCGGCAGCGCATCGCGCTGGCGCGCGCACTCGCGATCGAGCCGCGCATCCTGCTGCTCGACGAGCCGTTCGGCGCGCTCGACGCCAAGGTGCGGAAAGAGCTGCGGCAATGGCTGCGCTCGCTGCATTCCGAGATCCACGTCACCTCGATCTTCGTCACCCACGACCAGGAAGAGGCGCTCGAAGTCGCCAACCGCGTGGTGGTAATGGACAAGGGCCGGATCGAGCAGATCGGCACGCCCGGCGATGTCTATGACAATCCCGCCACCGCCTTCGTGCACGGCTTCATCGGCGAGTCGATTGTGCTGCCGGTGGAAGTTACCGGCGGCTCGGTGCGGCTTGGCGGCCGGCCGCTCAACATCGCCGCCGGTGGCGCGGCCTCCGGCGCCTCCAAGCTGTTCGTCCGCCGCCATGACATGCAGATCGGGCCGGCCGGAACCGGCTCGCTGGAGGGCGCGGTGCGCCATGTCCGCTCGTTCGGCCCGATCCAGCGGGCGGAAATCGCGCTCTCGGGCGGCGAGGGCAAGACCGTGATCGAGATCGACGCCCCCCGGGACCGGGAACTCCAGGCCGGCGAGATCATCGGCCTGCAGCCCCGCCGCTACCGGATCTTTGCCGCCCAGGATTGATCTCGTAGCCCCATAGCAACCCCACGAAATCCGCCCCCGTTCACCATTCAGCCACGGTTGGTATGCAACAACGGCCGCGTCCAGCCTTTTGCGGATTCTTCGGGGGATTCTTTCAGTGAAACGGACGACTACCGCGATTATCGGGCTCTTGCTGCTTGCCGGCTGTTCGGCAGACGTCAAAATCCCGGATCAGCCGGCCATGTATCTCGACATGGCGCAACCCGGCGCCACACTCGATCCGGTCGCGGCGGCGATCATGATTTCGCAATATCGCCAGAACAACGGCCTTGGCTCCGTGGTGGTCGATCCCGAGTTGATCAAGCTCGCCGAGCAGCAGTCCCAGGCAATGGCGGCGCGCAACAAGATGGACCACAATGTGAAGGGTCCGCTGGACAAGCGGCTGGGGGCCTCCGGCTATCCGGCGACGCTCGCTGTCGAAAATGTATCGGCCGGATACCACACCCTGGCGGAGGCCTTCTCCGGCTGGCGCGACTCGCCGCCGCACAAGGCCAACATGCTCAAGAACGGTGTCACAAAATTGGGCATCGCGGCGACTTATGCTCCAAACACCAAATACAAGGTGTTCTGGACGCTCATCCTTGCGTCAACCTGAAGCAGGTCCGGTTACGGGCTTCGATGCCTCACAAGGCGGTAAACTCGGCGTGATCCTTGCTTCGATCTCGCCGATTGACGCCGTCGCGAACTGCCGCCACGGTGCCGGCCTCTTTGCCCACTGATTGACGGTCACGATGGATCATTCAAACCCCGCGCCCGCAACCACACCTGCCAAAGCGCAGCGCGTGCTGGTGCTGCAAGGCGGCGGCGCGCTCGGCTCCTATCAGGCCGGCGCCTTTCAGGCGCTGTGTCGCGCAGGCTTCGAACCGGAATGGATCGCGGGCATTTCGATCGGCGCCATCAACGCCGCGATCATTGCGGGCAACGAAGGCGAGAAGCGGGTCGACCGGTTGAAAGAATTCTGGGAGATGGTGTCGTCTCCGGTGCGGTGGAATCCCGTCACAAATGGCGACCGCGCGCGCTCGCTGTTCAACGAAACCAGCGCCGCCCTGATTGCGACCTTCGGCGTGCCCGGCTTCTTTACGCCGCGCATTCCGCCCGCGCCCTTGTGGCCGCCCGGCAGCCCGCAATCGCAGAGCTATTACGACACCGCGCCCTTGAAGAAGACGCTGGAGCGGCTGGTTGACTTCGATCGCATCAACGACCTGAAGACGCGGCTCAGCGTCGGCGCGGTCGGCGTGACCTCGGGCAATTTCAGATATTTCGACAATTTCGAGTTCAGGAAACTCGGCAAGAAGATCGGGCCGGAGCACATCATGGCCTCCGGCGCGCTGCCGCCCGGCTTTCCCTCCGTCGAGATCGAAGGCGAGCATTACTGGGACGGCGGCATCGCCTCCAACACCCCGCTCGATCACGTGCTGGGCGAGGAGACCCAGCGCGATCTCCTGATCTTCCAGGTCGACCTGTTCAGCGCGCGCGGGGAATTGCCGACGTCGCTGCTGGAGGCCGCCGAGCGGGAAAAGGACATCCGTTTTTCCAGCCGCACCCGCATGAGTACCGACAAGAACAAGCAGGTGCACAACACGCGAAAGGCGTTGCGGGAGCTGCTCGCAAAACTGCCCGATTACCTCAAGAATGATCCGTCGGTGGAAGTCCTCTGCAGCGCGGCCACGGAAAACACCGTCACCGTGGTGCACCTGATCTACAAGAGCAAGAACTACGAAACTTCGTCCAAAGACTACGACTTTTCGCATGTCGCCATGATCGAGCACTGGAACGCGGGCGTCCGCGACGTTCATCAGTCGATGCGTCACAAGGACGTGCTGGAGCGTCCGCAATCCGGCGAGACCATGATGGCCTACGATATGACGGGGGATGTTTCCAAGGGCCCCGGAGCCAAGCAGGAGTGAATAGAATGGGTACGTTAAAAGGAAAGACTGCCGTCGTGACCGGCTCGACCAGCGGCATCGGATTGGCTTACGCGCGCGCGTTCGCCGCCGCCGGCGCCAATGTCGTCCTCAACGGCATGGGCGTGCCGGCCGATATCGAGCGGGAGCGTTCCGGCATCGAAACCGATTTTAGGGTACGGGCCGTGCATTCGCCCGCCGACATGACCAAGCCCGCCGAGATCGCCGACATGGTCGCGCTCGGCGAGAAGACCTTCGGTTCGGTCGACATCCTCGTCAACAATGCCGGCATCCAGTTCGTGTCGCCGATCGAGGAGTTTCCGATCGAGAAATGGGACGCGATCATTGCGATCAATTTGTCGTCGGCATTCCATGCCATTCGCGCCGCGGTGCCCGGCATGAAGAAACGCGGCTGGGGCCGCATCATCAACACGGCTTCCGCCCATTCGCTGGTCGCTTCGCCGTTCAAGTCGGCCTATGTCTCGGCCAAGCACGGCATCGCCGGCCTCACCAAGACGGTGGCGCTGGAGCTTGCGACCTTCAAGATCACCTGCAACTGCATTAGTCCCGGTTACGTCTGGACCCCGCTGGTGGAGAAGCAGATTCCCGACACCATGAAGGCGCGCAACATGACCAAGGAGCAGGTCATCAACGATGTGCTGCTGGAGGCGCAGCCGACCAAGGAATTTGTGACCTCGGAGCAGGTCGCGGCGTTAGCGCTGTTCCTGTGCGGCGACGATGCCGCCCAGATCACCGGCGCCAATCTGTCGATCGACGGTGGTTGGACCGCGGCATAGCAATTGCGGGCAGCGCCGGGAGCGCCTAACGGGCGGCGCTCCCGGCTACGGCCGCGATGCTCTCCGTCGACAGGTACAATTCATTGAAGCCAAGCTTGCCAGCGACCAGAATCAGAACGGTGGCCAGCAGCAGCCTGAGCACCATCTCCGGCACGCGAACCGCCCAGTAACTGCCGATCACGATGCCGGGCAGCGAGCCTATCAGCAGCACTCCCATGAGCGCCCAATCGACCGAACCCAGCGCCCAATGGCCGATGCCGGCGACCAGCGTCAGCGGCACCGCGTGCGCAATGTCGGAGCCGACGATGGTCGCCATCGGCAGGCGCGGATAGAGCAGCAAGAGCGCGGTGACGCCGACGGCGCCGGCGCCCACGGACGATATCGAGACCAGCACACCGAGCGCAACGCCGACCAGCACGGTCCCGCGGCCGGTCATCGAGACATCGAGCCGTTCCATGCGCCGGCGGTATCGATCCATGATCGCCTTGCGGAAGATCAACGACGTCGCCGTGAGGATGAGCGCAAAGCACAGCACCAGATTGATCAGGCTGCGCGCGGAATCCCCCTTGAGTTCGAGCTGCCACAGCACAAGCAGGGTGACGAGGCTTGCCGGGATGCTGCCGCTGGCGAGCCGGATCACCGCCGGCCAGTGGATACTGCGGGCCCAGCCATGCACCAGGCTGCCGCCGGTCTTGGTCGCCGCGGCGTAAAGCAGGTCGGTGCCGACAGCGGTCGACGGGTGAACGCCGAACAGCAGGATCAGCAACGGCGTCATCAGCGAGCCGCCGCCGACGCCTGTCATCCCGACCAGCAGGCCGACCCCGAAACCCGAGGCAACGTAGAGCGGATCCATCATTTCCGGGCGCAAGTTCCATTTCGCATGTGCGAGTATATATCAACGCAGGGAATAAACGTCCTATCGATGGCAGGCGATCGGATGAAATAAGAATATTTCATGCGCGCTTTGTATGCTGATGGTCATTTTCCCCAATTTGCCGGTGCAGGGCGAAAGCGGTGTCCTGCTACGTCGATGGTGGCAGCCGTCTGAGGGAAACCGGACTGGCCGCTGGGCTCTAGGAGCCGCGCTTGCCGAACGCCAGCACGTGCAGTCCGAGCCGCCGGCGCACGATCCAGAACAGCAGCACCGTCTCGAACGCCAGCGAGATCGAGGTTGCAGCCGCAGCACCATGGCCACCGAAGCGCGGCACCAGCATCACGCACAGCACGACGTTCATGACAAACGCCAGCGCATAGGCCAGCGCGCAGATGTGCTGGTGGCCGAGCATGTTGAGCAGCCTCTCGACCGGGCCGATGGCGGAGCGCACGACGAGGCCAACAGCGGCAATGAACATGATGTCGTAGCCGACCACGAATTGCGGTCCGAACAGCCACAGCAGCGGCTTGCCCAGCGCCAGCAGCAGGATGGTGGCGGCCAGCGACGGCCAGAACGTCCACTGGATCGCGTGCGCCACATAGGCCGACAGCCGTGGCTTGTCGCCTTGCGCGTGATATTCGGCAAAGCGATGCGCCGTCGTCGCCGCCATCGCATAGTGAATGAAGGAGACCAGCGCCAGCGTCTTCACGACAGCGAAATAGACACCGACTTCTTCGGAGGAGCGGAACTGCTGCAGCACCAGCACGTCGGTGTAGGACAACAGCAGATAAAAGCTTTCCACCAGCAGGATCGGCAACGAGACCGCGAGCCAGCCGCGGAAATCATAGGCCTTGGGGCCAGGCTCGATGTGGCCGCCGAGCCTGCGGTTCAGCACGATCATCTGGCTGATCATCGCGATCCAGACCGCGGCGGCGCTGGCCCACATCGCGGCGGTGGCGCCGAGATTGAAGCCGAGCACGAAGGCGCCGGCGGTCAGGCCGATGATCAGCGACTGCCGCACGATGAATTGCGGCATCAGGCCAAGCCGCATCCAGTCATGCGAGCGGGCGATGCCGTCCTGGGTGTTGGCGACGACAAACGCCGGCAGCGTCAGGCAGCCGACATAGAGGGGAACAATCGCATTGCCGTCGATCCACGGCGACAATCCCTTCACCACGCCAGCCAGCAGCAGCGAGACGATGGAGGAGACGGCGAACGTGATCCAGCGGCTGCCGGAGAGGAAGCCGCGCAGCAGGGCGTGTTCTCCGCGCGTTCGATACTCCGGAATGATCTTCTGCGCGGATGCCGAGATGCCGAAATCCATCATGCTGCCGAGCAGCAGCACCCAGGTCCAGACATAGACGTAGACGCCGTAATCCGAGCCGCCCATCCAGCGCGCCAGCAGGATCTGCGAGAAATAGGCGAGCGCTGCGCTGAAGACGCGGATGATGAAGATGGTGCCGGCCAGCCGCTTTGTGACGGAGGCTTCATGGGAGCCGCCAAGCAGCGCACGCAGGCGCGTGATTACGCCGGCAAGCGAGGCGGTTGCGGATTGCGTATCCATCACGGCCACGAGGGTGCATCCCCGAAACGCGCCGCGAGGCGGCGGCAATGGTCGGATGTATCAACGATTCGTTAAGATTCGGTTGGATTGCGGGCTGGCGAGGCGCCGTTCCGGGCGGGGTAGATGATGCACCAAAAATTCCTGAAGTCATGGCCCGATGCGGAAGCCGGCGCCGCAATGCAGTTCGCGGGAACTTTTCCGAGCTTTTCCAACTTTTAGTTCCGGCCGCATTGTGCGGCCGGGAGGAGAAACATGAAACTGCTTGTTACCGCTATTACAGTCACTACTGCGCTGGCCCTCAGCCCGGCTTCCGCGAAGATGGCTTGCACGAGCGAAAACATGGCCAAGCTCGTCACGTCCAGCGCGGCTATGCCTGACACGCCTGGCAAGGCGGGGATGATGAAGGAGATGGGCGCGGCAAATGCCGCTATGGCGAAGGGCGATATGCGGGGGGCTTGCAAGAGCTATATGCGCGCCCAGCAAATGAGCGGTCAGAAAGGGTAGATATTATTCCTGAAGGAGAGCCGGCGTGGCCGGTTCTCCTCGGATCGCAAGCATTTCGCTGAACTGACCGGGAAATGCCCGCCAGCGTGAGCAGTGCTTCTTGCGCGCTGGCGGAAGCTGGGGCCGCTCGGCGATGGCTGCGCCCATACTGCCGGCGGACGTCAGTTCAAACTGACGTTGAACTCGTAGGCCCGGTCGCCGCTGACCAGCGTCAGTTTGAGCGCGGCGCCGTCGGGGCTGGCGCCGGGCGGCAGGCCGTCGAGTTCGAAGGTAAACCGTTTGACGCCGGGCGGGCTTTGCTCGACCAGTCTGGGAACCGGCAGCGCCCAGTCAGGCGTCGGCCCCTCGACGAACAGGCTGACCTCCTTGGCCTCGGGCGCGGTCACGTCGACCAGCACGTTGTTCTTTCCCTCGCGCTTGACGTCGCGGATGGTCAGCGGATTGGGGTCGCCGACATTGGCGGGCTTAGGCACGGTATTAAGCGCATCGGACAGCGTGCCGTCCTCGGTGCTTGCGACGCTCGCAAAAGCCAGTTCGGCATGGGCTTCGACCGGAATGCAGAGCTTGTCGCAGACGGCGTAACTGACGTGGGCGCGCAGCGTCACCGGCTTGTCGGCATTTTTGGCGACGATCCGCAACGGCAGCACGACCTGCTGCTTGTATCCCAGCGCGGTGCCGCCGGCGCCATCGTCGAATTTCTTCGGTGCCGGCCACAGCACGGTCACGGCTTCGACATTGTCCGATTTGGAGAAGTCGAAGCGCGGCGGAACGCCGGAATCGCCGGGCGTCCGCCAATAGGTTTTCCATCCCGGCTGCAACTGGATGGCAACGCCGCCGAGCAGCACCGTGCCGCTGCGCGATCCCGCCAGCAGCCGGACCGCGGAATGGGCGTCGCGTTGCCATGGCGACGCATCCTCGGCGCGAACCTCCGACGTCGTACACGCGACACATAAAGCGGCGACGCCGAGCGCGGCGCGTAGGGGAACCAGCACGATCATGGGACGTCTTTACAGGCAAGTTGCGGCGCAAACCATTGAATTGCGTGTGATCGGCCGCCGAATGATGCCGGAAGCTTGATTGACAGAAACCCAACCCGATATCAGGATATGCAATCAGCAAGAGAGGCCTTTACGGATGAGCCCTGAAGGCAAAACACCGAAGCCCGTTCGCCGCAAAGCCGCCGGCATTGGCGATAATTCGTCCAATGAGGGCTATCTGGACGGCCGGCTGCTGATCGCCATGCCGGTCATGGGTGACCCGCGCTTCGAGCGCTCCGTCATCTACATGTGCGCGCATTCGTCGGAAGGGGCGATGGGAATCATCGTCAACCGTCCGGCCGGCAGCATCGATTTTCCGGGATTGCTGGTGCAACTCGACATCATCCAGAAGGCCGACCAGATCAAGCTGCCGGAGAACGCCGAGACCATGCAGGTGCTGAAGGGTGGCCCGGTCGATACCGGCCGCGGCTTTGTGCTGCATTCGAGCGATTTCTTCATCCAGGATGCGACGCTGAATATCGACGACGGCATCTGCCTGACTGCGACGGTGGACATCCTCAAGGCGATCGCCAAGGGCACCGGGCCGAAGCACGCGATCCTGGCGCTCGGCTACGCCGGCTGGGCGCCGGGCCAACTCGAGAGCGAGATCCAGCACAATGGCTGGCTGCATTGCGACGCCGATCCGGATCTGGTCTTCGGCGACGACGTCGATGAAAAATACCAGCGCGCGCTGCGCAAGATCGGCATCGATCCCGGCATGCTGTCGAACGAGGCCGGGCACGCGTAGATCCGATTCGCAAGGGTGGGCAAAGCGACTTGTCCGCCGTAGCTCGTAGAGCGAAGGCGGAAGCGTGCCCATCATTCACGACAACGGTTTGGATGGATGGTGTGCACGGCGCAAGTGCGCCTTTACCCACCCTACAGCCTTCGCTCTCTACTCCGCCGCCTGCTGCTGCACCGTCGGCTCGGTGCCGGCTACCGTCGCCCGGCGCATGTCGCGGGGCTGCGACTGGTCGTAGCGCCGCACGCGGTGCATGGTCTGGCGGTTGTCCCACATCACGAGGTCATGCAACGTCCATTTATGGACGTGGACGAACTCCGGCTGCGTGGCGTGCTCGGTGAGATCGCGCAACAATAGCCGCGCTTCCGGCACGCTCATGCCCAGAATCGCGCCGGCATGCGATGACAGGTACAGCGACTTGCGGCGGTGCACCGGATGCGTCCGCACCAGGCGCTGCAGCACCGGCTTGAACATTTCCTTCTCTTCGCCCGAATAATCCAGGAAGCCGAGCGAGCCGCGCGAATACATCAGCGAATGCTCGCAGATCATGTCCTCGATCTCGGCCTTGGTGTCGTCGTCGAGCGCGTCATAGGCCGCGCGCATGTCGGCGAATTCGGTGTTGCCGCCCTTCGGGTTCACCACCCGCGCCGATAAAAGCGAAAATTTTGCCGGGATCGGCCGGAACGAGCTGTCGGAATGCCACAGGCAGTTTCCGAGATTGAACAGGTGGGTGCGGCTGTCGCGCGGCAGCGGCTTGCCGTCCTTGCCGAGGTTGGAAACGTCGTTCAGCCCCGTGGTCAGACGGTAGTCTTCCTTCTTGGTGATGGTGCCGCCCCGCGCCTTCTCGCGCTCGCCGAAATTCAGCGCAAAAGCCAGTTGCTGTTCGTCCGTGATGTCCTGGTTGCGGAACAGCAGCACGGCATATTTGTCCATGCCGGCTTCGATATCGGCCGCTTCCTGCGGCGTCAGGGGCTTGCGCAAGTCTACGCCGGAAACTTCGCCGAAAAAATGCGGATGAAGCTGCCGGATCGTGACCGTCATGGCGTCTCTCCTGAAAGCGGCGGGCGGTTTTGTCCCACTCCATTTGGAAGAAAAATTACTCTCCGACGTATCCAAGTCAACGCTGCGGACGCATGCCCGCTACGCGTTTCGAGCCATCAACCCGCCGTCGACGGGGATCACCGCACCGGTCAGGAAGGAGGCTGCCGGCAGGCACAGGCTCAGCGTCATGTGCGCCACCTCCTCCGGGTCGCCGTAGCGGCCGAGGGCGGTGCGGCGCCTGGCGTAGATTGCCTTGTGCTCGGCGGCGATCCGGGCGGTCATGCCCGTGAGGATCGGCCCCGGGCAGATGCAGTTCACCGTGATTCCGTCGCGGCCGAGTTCAACCGCCAGCGAGCGCGTCAGGCCGACCACGCCGGCCTTGGCGGCGGAGTAGGGGCTGTGCAATGCGGTGGCGCCGAGCGCCTCGGTGGAGGCGATGTTGACGATCCGCGGCGATTTCGATTTGCGCAGGTAAGGCAGTGCAGCGCGGATGATGCGCTGGTGCGCCGTCAGCATCACGGCCAGGCCTCTTGCCCATGCCTCGTCATAGCCGTCATCGTCGATCGCGACGCGCACGGAGATGCCGGCATTGTTGACGACAATATCGAGCCCGCCGAAATGCGCGGCGACATTGTCGACCACATCGTTGATGTTGTCGCGGTCGGCGACGTCGAGCGTCCAGGCTCTTGCCGAGCCGCCCCTTGATGCGATCTCGCCGGCGACGGCCCGCGTGGCTTCCGCGCTGATATCGGTGACGGCGACATTGGCCCCGTCGCTCGCGAACACCTCCGCCGTGGCGCGTCCCATGCCGCTGGCGGCGCCGGTGACGAGGACGGTCAGGCCTTTGACCGAGCGGCTGAGCTGCTTGAAATCTGACATGATGCGGTCCGGACAGAGATGCGTGGTGCACGTTGCGGGATTGACAAGGCTGGCACCGATCCGCAGACAGGTCAAACCAGGCAGCAACAGGTGCAACGGTGGCCGACATTCCCCCTCTGCAGATTCGTCGCCTCGAGACTTCAGACACCGCCCTCTACAGGGATATCCGGCTGGAGGCGTTGAAAAGAAATCCCGAGGCTTTCGCCAGCACGTTTGAGAGAGAAAACGCGCAACCGCTGTCGTGGTTCGAAGCGGTCGTTGTCCGCGCAGATGTCTTCGGCGCATTCCTTGACGGAGCGCTTATGGGAATAGCCGGATATGCCGCGCCGGAAGGTTCGAAGCAGGCGCATAAAGGGCTGCTTTGGGGCATGTATGTTCGAGCCGCTGCGCGAAATTTGAATCTTGGAAAAAGACTTGTCGCGGCTGTGCTCGACCATGCGGACGGGCGCGTGGAGATGGTCCAGCTGACTGTGGTGAACGAGAACAAAGCTGCGTGCCGGCTTTACGGTGCCATGGGCTTTGTCGAGTACGGCTACGAAAAGCGAGCCCTCAAGCAGGACGGCCGATACTACGACGAGATTCTGATGGTCAAATTCCTCGACGAAGGCTTGAATTAGAACACAAAAAAGAAGGATCGCAGGGATGAACGAACTGGATTTCAGCGGCAGGCAGGTGCTGGTGGTTGGCGGCTCCAGTGGCATCGGTAACGGTATCGCGCAGGCGTTCCGCGCCAAGGGCGCGAATGTTGCCGTCTGCGGCACCCGCGCGAACGCTGCCGACTATTCGCCCGACGAAGGGTCGCATCTCGAAGGTCTCGACTACTTCCGGCTCGACGTCAGCAATGCTCAGGCGATCGAATCCTTCAAGCCAACTTTCGCGAAACTCGATGTGCTGGTGCTGGCGCAAGGCGCGGTGATCTACCGCCGCGGCGAATTCGAGATGGATGGCTTTCGCAAGGTCGTGGAAGTCAACCTGATGAGCCTGATGGCATGCGCGACCAAATTCCAGGCGATGCTGAGCGCGAGCCAAGGCTCGCTCATCATCGTCAGCTCGACCGCCGCCTATCACTCCACCATGGGCAATCCGGCCTACAACGCCTCGAAGACCGGCGCAGTCGGACTGACGCGCACGCTCGGCGAGGCGTGGGCCGGCAATGGCATCCGCGTCAACGGCATCGCGCCCGGCCTGGTCGACACCAAGATGACCAAGGCGACGACATCAAATCCGAAGCGGCTCGAAGGCGCGCTGGAGCGGATCCCGCTGAAGCGGCTCGGCACGCCCGCCGACATGGCCGGCGCGGCGCTGTTCCTGGCCTCGCCGCTTTCGTCCTACATCATCGGCCAGACCATCGTGGTCGATGGCGGGCTTATACTTTGAGCCAAGCGTTCTGAACCGGGGCATTTCGAGCGCTTCAGGAACCTGAACGGGTCTCGCCGGTTACCTTTCCTGAAACAGGGAGTAATCGCGATGGACAAGGATCGGATTGTCGGCTCGGCCAAGGATTTTGCCGGTAAGGTCGAAGGCGCTGTCGGCGACATGGCTGGCGATGCGAAGACGCAGGCCGAGGGCCGCGCGCGCGAAGCCGTCGGCACGGTGCAAAATCTCTACGGCCAGGCCAAGGATGCCGCCCGCGACGCCACGGATGCCGCCGTCAACTACGCCAAGGATGCTTATGAAAACAGCGGCGACACCGTTCGCAGCGGCCAGCAAGCGGTAGCGAAGACCGTGCAGGAAAATCCGCTCGGCGCGCTGCTGGTCGCAGGTGGAATTGGATTTGCGCTGGCGCTGTTGATGACGCGCCCGCCGCGCCGCCCGCCGCCGCGCTGGCGCTATTACGGCTAGAGCGTTTTCCAGCGAAGTGGAGACCGGTTCGCGTCAAGAAAACGCGTCAAATCAAAAATCTGGAGCCCCGTTCCGATTCCATCGGAACGGGGCTCCAGAACGGTCCTGATTAGTTCGCCGGCGATGCAATGCATCGTCGGGAAACGCGCGTCTCACGGTGAGGCGTCAGAATCGCGTGAGATTGCCCGGCGGGACCTCGGCCGATCGTCCGACATTACCCGGCGGGCGCGGCACGCCCGGGGCCACGGGTCCACGCGGCGGTGCGGCCGCAGGCGGCGCGGGCTGACGCGGCGCCGCGCCGAACCCGCCGAAGAAATCGCGCAGCGACGGCCCGTTGGTTTGCGCGGGTCGGATCTGCATCGGCTGCTGCTTCTTCTGTTGTTGTAACGTTTGCTGCGGCGGCGGAAGCAAAAGCTGCTTCTGTCCGGGCACCGCCGTCACCGTTCCGCTCGGAGAGGTGGCTGCTACCGGCGTATCGCCCTTGGCCTGCTCGCGGCCGATTTCCCGGCGCGGCCAGGCGTAATCGTCGGCGCGGCCAGCCGGTGCCGCCAGCGCTTCACCCTTCACCAGCGTGCGCGCAGCTAGCGCATCGACCCCGGCCGGACGCGAGCCGGGACCGCCGAGCAACTGATCCGTGCCAACGGAAGAGGCCACCAGCGGCATGACCGGTCCGGCGAGGGGACGCGGCGCCGGTTGACCCGGCACGACATTGGCGTCTGGGGTTGCCGGTTCGATCGGCACGGCGATCGGCCCGGAGCGGGCAGCGAGCAGGCGCGTCACTTCGCGCTCGACATAATGTGCAAGCTTGCGCGCGCCGGGCTTGGTGAAGAAGACACCGTCGGCCGTACGCAACTGGCGGATCTGGCCTTCGAAGTCGGGACCTTTCTGCAGGAAGCGGCCGGCTTCATCGACAAAGCCATCCCAGATATCGACATAGGTGATGCCGGCCTTGCCGGCGCCGTCGCGATACAGCGCATCCAGGAACAGCATGTCGGCCGTTCCCTTTTGCCCGCGGATCGCAGGCAGGCCGACCCACAACACCGGCACGCCCTTGGATTTCAATACGCCGATCAGCTCTTCGATCTTCTTGGCGTAGAGTTCGACCCAGCGCTCGTCGCGGAATTCGTAGAGCCCGCCGCCTGAGCGCGCGCTCTTTTCGGGGGCTGCGATTTGCGGTGTATCATCGTCCTCGGCATCGTCAGCCTTCGCGGTATCAGCCTTGGCAGTGTCTGCCTTGGTTCCATCAGTCTTGCCAGCATCGGCCTTGGCAGTATCAGTCGAGCTTTCAGGCTTGGACTTTGCATCGCCCGGCTTGGCGCGCGCGTCCTTCTTGTCGTCCTTCTTGTCGCTCTTCTTCTCAGGCGCTGCTTCGCGGATGGCCTGGCGGTCGTTGAGGCCGAGCATGACGACGATGGCATCCGGCTTTTCGTTGGCGAGGATGCCCTTGGCGGCCGCGGCCCAATCGGCGGGCTCGCCGCGCGGCTGATACTTGATCAGGCCGGAGGCGGTCTTGTGCTTGCGGATCACGCCCATGTCGGGCTGCTCGGCATAGGCGTCTTCCAGGCCATAGCCGAGCCAGTCGGCCATGGCGTCGCCCAGCACCAGCACGTTACGTTCCGGCACCGTGTCGCGCTTGGCGGGCCCAGGCGCGCGGGAGAAATCCTGGCGCGGCGCCTGCTGCTGAGGCCCTTGCTGGAAGGGTGCAAAGAAATCGCCGCCGAACCAGCCGCCGCCACGTTGTGGCGCTTGCCGCTGCGGCGGACCGCCGAAGCCACCGAAATTGAAAAACTGCGCCGAGGCAGGGCCGACGATCCCGATCAGAAGCGCGATCGCAACCGCCAGCGCCACCAGCGGGCCAGTGTCGGTGAACACGCGCAAGAAGGACTTTGGCTTTCGCATCCGGCTCGGTCGCAATGGATCGTGAGGCGTGAAATATAGTAGCGGAATCGGGCCGCAAGCGGGCAGATTTTCCCCATAAACCGGGGTTCCGGCCCGACCGTCAAGGCTTCTGCCGAATCGTGGTTTTCAGGGTTACTTTCGGGCGGAAAACCTGACTTTCATAGCGTTTTCGAGCGAGGTGGAGTCCGGTTCGCGTAAAGAAAACGGGTCAAAACTAAAACTAAAGGCTCTACCGCCCCCGCAGCCGCTCCAGGACGTCGGAGGAGGCGAATCCGTCCGCCGGCGTCCCGATCGAGGCCTGGAAGCTGCGCAGCGCCTCCCGGGTCTGGCCGCCGAACTGGCCGTCCGGCGTGCCGCGATAGAAGCCGCGCTGGGCCAGGAGCTGCTGCAGTTCCAGCCGCTCGGCGCGCGACAGCACCCGTTCCTGCCGCGGCCAGGGCTGCACGAACGGCGCCCCGCCGCGCAGGCGGTCGGCAAAATGGCCGATCGCCAGCGCATAGGCCTCCGCCGGGTTGTATTTCATGATCACGCGGAAATTCTGCAGCATCAGGAAGCCGGGCCCCTGCGCGCCGGCGGGCGCCAGCAGATAGGCCTTTTCGGTGGTGTCAGGGAACGGCTTGCCGTCGGCCCGCTTCATTCCCTGGCTCTGCCACTGCGCGATCGTCATCGCCTTGGCCTTGTCCGCCAGCATGAAATTAAAACCCTCCGGCAGCACCACCTCGTAGCCCCAGCTTCGGCCGGTCTGCCAGCCGTCCTTCTTGAGGTTGTTGGCGGTGGAGGCGATCAGGTCGGCGGCGTTGTCGACGACGTCGCGGCGGCCGTCGCCGTCAGCATCCACGGCGTAGCGCTTGAAGGCGGTCGGCATGAACTGCGTCGGCCCGAACGCGCCGGCCCAGGAGCCGCGCATCTGTTCGGGACGCAGATCGCCGCGGTTGAGGATTTCCAGCGCGGTGAGGAATTCGTCCCTGAAATACGCCTGGCGGCGGCCGATGCAGGCCAGCGTCGCCGTCGACTGCACCACGTTGCGGTCGCCCATCTGCGTCGAATAGTTCGACTCGATGCCCCAGATCGAGGCGATCGCGTAGCGGTCGACGCCGTAGGCTTTCTCCGCCGCGTCGAACTGCGGCTTGTATTTCGCGAGGATCTCGCGGCCCTTGGCGAGACGATTGTCGTTCACGAGGATGTCGAGATAGTCCCAGATCGCCTTGGTGAATTCGGGCTGCGAATCCATCAGGTCCATGATGCGCAAATCGGGCTCGAGGTCAGCGGTGAAGCGCTCGAAATTCGCTTGCGTGATGTTGCGCCGTGCGGCATCCGGCCACATCGAGGCGACGCAATTTTGAAAATTCGCGGCCGCCTGCCGGATCGCGGATGCCGTCATCAGCGGATGGCCGGAGGCGCCGTCCTCGCCGCTCCAAGGGGGCGGCGCCGGCGGACCGCCGTCCGGGCCGGGCGCGGCCTGCGGTGCCGGGCCGGATTTCGGACCGGAGAAGATGTTGCCGAAAAAGTTCGAAACCCCGTTGCCGGAGGATTGGGCCTGGGACGGGCTGACAAAAACGGCCTGGCTGGAACACGCCAGCGCCGCCGCGATCATGATCGCGCCGGCTCGATTGGTCATCGCTCGTTCAGGCAAACCCATTCAGTGTCCGTCCGTTGTTTCTCACCCCGGTTCAGAAGGCCCTGCCACGGTTTCCAACAGCTTAACAGAGGCGGAATTTCGTTGTCGCCCCCGGCCAGCGCAAGGGGAGGCGAAACAACTGGCACCATACATCCGCCTTTGTTGGGGGATGCAAACCGGCTACCAACGTGCAATCAAAGCACTTTCCCCGTTCCCAAAATTCCTCATTTCCAAGGCCCTCGACATCCCATGAAAATCCGTAAAGCCGTTTTCCCGGTCGCCGGTCTCGGCACCCGCGTCCTGCCCGCCACCAAGGCGATGCCGAAGGAAATGCTGACCATCGTCGACAAGCCGCTGATCCAGTACGTGGTCGACGAGGCCAAGGAGGCCGGCATCGAGCATTTCGTCTTCGTCACCGGGCGCAACAAGGGCGTGATCGAGGATCATTTCGACCGGATGTTCGAGCTCGACACCACGCTGGCCGCGCGCGGTAACAAGAAGGCCGAGCAGGACATTTTGGCGCGCGACCAGCCCGAAGCCGGCGCCACCAGTTTCACCCGCCAGCAGGCGCCGCTCGGCCTCGGGCACGCGGTCTGGTGCGCGCGCGACATCGTCGGCGACGAGCCGTTCGCCGTGCTGCTGCCGGACGAACTGGTGCTGAACAGCCCGGGTTGCCTGAAGCAGATGATCGAGGCTGCCAGCAAGCTCGGCGGCAAGTCCAATCTGCTCGCGGTGGAAGCGGTGCCCGACGATCTCACCCATCAATACGGCATCTGCGGCGTCGGCAAGCGGCTCGCCAAGAATATGTTCGAGGTCAACGGCATGGTGGAGAAACCGCCGAAGGGCACCGCGCCGTCAAACCTTTCGATCACCGGGCGCTACATCCTGCAGCCGGAAATCTTCAAGATCCTGGAGACCCAGGAGCGCGGCGCGGGCAACGAGATCCAGCTCACCGATGCGATGAAAACCCTCGCCAGGACGCAAAGCTTCTACGGCGTGGAGTTCGAGGGTGAGCGGCACGATTGCGGCTCGAAATCCGGCTTCCTGCGCGCCAACATCGCCTACGGAATGGCACGCCCCGACCTTCGCGACGGCCTGCGCGCAGAGATGAAGAAGTATCTGGAGAAGTGAGGAAGGCCGACGCTGTTGTCGCCGTCATTGCGAGGAGCGAACGCGACGACTTGTCCGCCGTAGCTCGAAGAGCGAAGGCGGAAGCAATCCATCGCTCCGCATGCGCTGAGGCATGGATTGCTTCGCTTCGCTCGCAATGACGACGGTGCGGTGGTGAACGCTTACGCCACCAGCGCCAGCTGCGGGATCGCGGCGACCACCGACTGATTGCGGCCATTGGCTTTGGCGGCATAGAGCGCCTTGTCGGCGGCTTCGATGAGGTCGGGCCAGCTCAATGGCGCAGCCGGCGTCATGCTCGCCACACCGATACTGACGGTCGTCACGCTGGGGTCTTCCGCCCACTGTTCGACCTTCAGGCGGATGGTTTCGGCGACGGTGAACGCTTCCACCGCCGAGAGGCCCGGCAGGAGTACCGCGAATTCCTCGCCGCCGTAGCGCGCCGGACAGTCGCCCGACCGCCGCACCGAGTCCGAAATGCAGATCGCGATGCCGACCAGCACCTGGTCGCCGGCCTGGTGTCCGTAGGTGTCGTTGTAGGCCTTGAAGTGGTCCGCATCGATCATCAGCACCGCGATGGAGGTCTCGTTGCGCGCCGCCCGCCGCCATTCCAGATCGATTTCGGAATCGAATTTGCGCCGGTTCTTCAGGCCGGTGAGCGCATCGGTCGTCGCCAGCTCCTCCAGCTTGCGCTCGGCCTCGGCGCGGCGGCCGATCTCGCGCGCGAGGAACAGCGTGGTACCGACCACGAACAGGATCAGCACCATCATGACCGCCCCGATCCGCAGCACTTCCCGGTGCCAAAGGTTCAGGATGCTCGCCAGCGGCTTTCCGACCACGACAAAGAACAGATTCGTGCTGCCGCTTCGAACATAAAGCCGCGGCGTCGGATCCACCGGCCCGACGCCGGCATAGGCCGTGCCTTCCTTCAGATTGTCCGCCCGCCAGTTTGGCCGCTCCGCCAGATTCTTTCCGATGACATCGAGGTCAAACGGCGTCCGCATGATGATCGTTCGATCGCGGCGCAACACCGTGATCGTATCGCCGGGGTTGAGGGTGAGCCGGCCGAACAGGTCATGGAAATAAGTGAAACGGATCGAGCCCACCACGACGCCAAGGAAGCCGCCATCGGTATCGTTGATGCGCCGGCTGAGCACGATCGAATAGGCGCCGCGGCGCAGCATCGGGCGGCTCATATATAGGCCCACATCGGGGTCGGAGCGATGAACCCAAAAATACTCCTCGTCGCTGCGATCCTCCGGCGCCGGATCGAGGCTTGCCGCGTCGTGTGTCAGCTTGCCCTGCGCGTCGAACACCTGGATGGCGCCGAAGTGTTTGGCGGTGGCGGCGTGATCAAACAGGATCAGGTGCTGGATTTCTTTGCTGACGCCCTTGATCTCCGGTATCACCAGGTTGCTGACGACATTGCGTAGCGAGAGGTCGTAAAGTTCGATATTCCGGCTGATGTCGGCATCGATGCCGGCAGCGAGATTTTCCAGAGTCTGGCGCGCGAGCTCTTCCTCGCCGCGGCGCATGTCGAGCATGACGCTGGTGCAAATCGCGGAGAAACCGATCACGGTCGCAATGGACGACGCGATCAACAGCTTCGCAGACAATCGCCAGGGCCGGCGGCCGGAGTCTCTCCTGAACCAACCCTTTCCGGCCACGTCGCTTTGCCGTCCGAACAGCATGGTCCGCTCCAAGCCTTCCGGTATGCTGCCAGATATGTTGTTGCGGCCTTAAACGGCGACAGCGATATGATAATCAGTTAACGCTTGGTTGCCGGGAGCGACGGTTTTATGCAAATCGCCATTGGAGACACGGGTGAACGACTACGACCTGCTGCGGAACTATCTGAAGAAGCAGAAACTTCCTGAATTCGTGCTGAGTTTCGAACAGATCGAGGAGATCATCGACGCAGCCCTGCCGCGCGCCGCGCACCGCGCATCATGGTGGGAAACGCTGCGCAGCCCGCAGGAGAAGATGCCGCAGCGCGAGGCCTGCCTGGAAGCCGGCTATATCGCGACGCGGCAGGCGGACGGGAAGAGCGTGAAGTTCAAGAAGATGCCGGTGAGGCGGTGAGGGCGCGCCGCTCACCCGTCATCACCGGCAGGGACGTCTGCTTTTCCCTCTGGAGCCGACGTCGTCTTGCTCCGTGCTGCACGTCCAAAAAGTGCCAATTTTCCGCCGCGAGACACGCTTCCTGCTACGCGGGCTGTCGTATATGAGAGAATTGCCAACGGAACGTGCCGATAGTCTTAAGGAGCAAATTGGCGGCGTGGATGGCGGCGGCGGTTAGTTAGTCCAAAATCGCGATCTGATACTTGATCGATGCAAGCGCGGACAGGCATTTCAACCGGGGCATGGCATGGTGAATCGATTTACGACGGCGCGATCCACCGTGGCGATACGGCGTTGGGGCCCTCCCGCCATTGTGACGCTTGCGGCGATGGCAGCAGTGACGGCGCTGACCGCCGACGCCGCGGCGAGACAGGCGCGCCCCAAGCCTCCCACCGAGGCGACGGCGCCGCGCGATGCAGGCGAGCCGATCATGGCGATCGTGTCGATCAAGGCCCAGCAGGTCACTTTCTACGACGCCGACGGCTGGATCATGCGCGCGCCGGTGTCGACCGGCACCACGGGACGCGAGACGCCGGCCGGAATCTTCGCCGTCCTCGAAAAGGAGAAGGAACACCGCTCGACCCTCTATGACGATGCCGAGATGCCGAACATGCAGCGCATCACCTGGAACGGCATCGCGCTGCACGGCGGGCCGCTGCCGGGGTATGCGGCCTCGCACGGCTGCATTCGGATGCCCTTTGGCTTTGCCGAGAAGTTGTTCGACAGGACGCGGATCGGGATGCGGGTGATCATCTCGCCTGATAACGCCGAGCCGGTCGAGTTCTCCCATCCGGCGCTGCTGGTGCCGAAGGCGGAGGCCATCGCGGCCGCGCCGGCCAGGGCCGAGGCGCTCCCCCGTGAGGCGGCCGAGGCCGCCAAGACGGCCGACGAGGCGAAGAAAGCCGCCGCGACAGCGACGCGCGAGTCGGCGTCGCTGTCGGCGTCGTTGCGCAAGCTGGAGGGGTTCAAGGCCCGCGCCGCCGCCGAGCTCGCTTACGCCGACAAGGCGCTCGCCGCCGCCAGGACGGACGAGGCCAAGGCGCGGGCCGAGGACCTCAAGCAAAAGGCCGTCGCCAAGGCCGCGGAACTGGGGAACCAGCTCGACACCGCCAGGGCCGACGCGAAATCGAAGCTCGACGCCGCCGCCGTCGCAAAGGAAGCGGCCAAGACGGCGCAGACGCGGAAAGCCGACACCGCCAAAGCGGCGAGCGAGGCGAGGCTCGCGCTCGAGCCGGTCTCGATCTAC
Source organism: Bradyrhizobium sp. AUGA SZCCT0283 (assembly GCF_018130385.1). Taxonomy (GTDB): domain Bacteria; phylum Pseudomonadota; class Alphaproteobacteria; order Rhizobiales; family Xanthobacteraceae; genus Bradyrhizobium. The sequence continues at coordinate 212,960 of NZ_JAFCLU010000008.1, forward strand.
ATCAGCCGCGCGACGCAGAAGCTTTACGTGCGCCGCCCCACGCATAAGCCGGCACCTGACGGCGGCGGCATCGTGTTCGATGCGACGATTGAGGTTCCGGTCACGATCCGCAATCCCGAAAGACCGATCGGCACGCATGTGTTCACGGCGGTGGCGCGCAGCGAGGCGGGCCTGCGCTGGACTGCGGTCACGATCGACAACGGCGACAACGCCAAGGCTGCGCTCGACCGCATCGCCGTTCCGCAGGATGTGCTCGATCGCATCGCGCCGACCGCATTGCCGCGATCCTCGATCGTCATCTCGGACGAGCCGCTGAGCCGCGAGACCAACTATCGCACGGAGTTTGTCGCGGTGCTGAACAACCAACCCCAGGGCGGCTTCTTAACGCGGCGGCCGACAGCCGATGTCTTCGTTGCGAGCGACGACGTCCAGGGCGACGATGGCTTCGGCTTCTTCAATTTCCAACGCGATCGGGACCCCCAAGCCGGCAATACGCGCCGGCGCGGCGGCCAGTACTATCGTCAGATGCAACCGGGCTGGTGGTAACACGTGGCGCGCCGCGGGTAGAAAGGCGGGGATTCATAACCCCGGGCGTAGTTGTAGCAAAGGCAATTGGCCCCACCACCTCACAGACGAGCGGCGTAGGGGTCCTTCGCCGAGGCCGCTTAGCTCGCCGCCTCGAGCCGCTCTTCCGTCAATAGCCGCATCGCGGCGTCGGCGTCCATCGGCTCGCCGAAGGCAAAGCCCTGCGCGTATTCGCAGCCCAGTTGATAGAGCTCCACCGCGTCCGAATCCGTCTCCGCGCCTTCCGCCACCACGTCCATGCCGAGGTCGTGGGCGAGCGCGATGATCGATTTGAGGATCACGGGGCGCGTGCCGCGGCTCGTGGTGCGCACGAAGGACTGGTCGATCTTGATGGTGTCGAAGGGAAAACGCTGCAGATAGGCCAGCGAGGAATGGCCGGTGCCGAAATCGTCGAGCGACAGCCCGGTGCCGAGCTCGCGGATGCGGGTCAGCATCTGCGCCGCGTGCTCCGGGTTCTCCATGACCAGCGATTCCGTCAATTCCAGCTTGAGCGTGCCCCGCGCCACCGACGAGCGTGACAGCACGGTGCGGATATCGTGGATCAAATCATGGCGCAGCAACTGCCGCGAGGAGACGTTGACAGAGGCGAAGATCGGCTCGCGCGAGCGCATCGCGCGCTGCCACACCGAAAGCTGCCGCGCGGTCTGGTCCATCACGAACATGCCGAGATCGACGATCAGGCCGATTTCCTCGGCAATCGAGATGAATTCCGACGGCGACATCCGGCCGAGCTTGGGATGATCCCAGCGCGCCAGGGCCTCGAAGCCGGCGATCGAGCGGTCTTCCAGCCGCACGATCGGCTGGTACAGGATCGTAATTTCCTGCCGCTCGATGGCGCGGCGCAGTTCGCTTTCCAGCGTCAGGCGGTCGGTCTTGCGGGCGCGCATCGCGGGCTTGTAGACGTCGATGCGGTCGCCGCCGATGCGCTTGGAGTGATACATCGCAAGCTCGGCGTCTTTGATGATCTCGTCGGTCAATTGCGTCTGCGGATCGGACAGCGCGAGCCCGATGGAAGCGGTCAGGAAGATCTCGCGGTCGTTGAAGGCGATCGGCGCGCGGATGGTTTTGCGGATGGTTTCGGCGAACGCGGTGATGCGCGCCGGATCCTGCTCCGACAACAGGATCAGGCCGAACTGGTCGCCGGCCAGCCGCGCCAGCGTGTCCTGCGGTTTCAGGATGCGCGTCAGGCGCCGCGCCAGCGTCAAGAGGATGGAGTCGCCGACCGCGATGCCGACGGAATCATTGACCTGCTTGAAACGGTCGAGGTCGATCACCATCAGCGTCGGCCGCAGGGTCGGCATGCTCTTGGCGAAATTGGCGACCGCCCCAAGGCGATCCATGAACAATTTGCGGTTCGGCAGACCGGTGAGGTTGTCATGCACGGAATCGTGCAGCATGCGCTCTTCGGCGTTCTTGATCTCGGTGACGTCGGTCAGCGTTCCGACCACGCGCGAGACCTCGCCGTCGGAGCCGACCACCGGGCGTGCCTTCAGCGCGAACCACATGAAATGGCCATCGGGCGTGCGCAGGCGGAAATCCTGCACCAGCCGCCCGCGGCGCTGGTCGAGCACGCTGTCGAGGGCTGCGCGGAAGCGATCCTGGTCGAGCGGGTGCAGCACCTCGAGCCATTTTGCGGCCGGGCCCTCCAGCGTGCCGCGTTTCAGCCCGAGCAGGCTTTCGGTCTCCGGGCTGGTGAACACCTTGTCGGCCGAGACGTCCCAGTCCCAGATCAGGTCGCCGGAGCCCGTCAGCGCCAGCGCGCGGCGCTCGACGTCGGAGACGATGCCGGTGGTCGCGCCGCCGCCGGCGAAGGCGTGCTGCATCACCGTAAATCCGATCAGCATCACGATCAGCACGAGGCCGCCGAGCAAAGCGGGGCCTACGATGTCGTTGGTCACCGAGCCCGCCACCGTCATGCCGGCCGCGATCACCCAGACCACCAGCAGGAACCAGGTCGGAATCAACAGCACCGCGCGGTCGAAACCATGCGTCGAGAGATAGACGATCAGGGCAAAGCCGGCGAAGGCGATCAGCACCAGCGAGATGCGCGCGATGCCGGAGGCGACCGCGGGATCGAACAGCGCCAGCGCCACCAGCGAGCCGAGGAAGGCGAGCCAGCCGACGGTGATGTGGGAATAGCGCACATGCCAGCGGCTGAGATTGAGATAGGCGAACAGGAACACGAGCAGCGTCGCCGCCAGGATCGCTTCGCCCGCCGCGCGCCAGACGCGCTCGGCGTTGTTCGACATGTCGAGCACCTTGCCCCAGAAGCCGAAATCGACGCCGATATAGACCAGCACCGCCCAGGCAAGTGCTGCGGCAGCCGGGAACATGATGCTGCCCTTGACCACGAACAGGATCGTCAGCACCAGCGCCAGGAGGCCGGAGATGCCGATCACGATGCCCTGGTAGAGCGTGAACGAGTTGACCTTGTCCTTGTAGGCGTCGGGTTCCCACAGATAGAGCTGCGGCAGCTTGTCGGTGCGCAGTTCGGCGACGAAGGTGATGACGGCGCCGGGATCGAGCGTGATGCGGAAGATGTCGGCGGTCGCGCTTTCCTGGCGTTCCGGACGATCGCCGGTCGACGGGGTGATGGTTGCGATGCGCGACAGGCCGAGGTCGGGCCACAGCAGGCCGGACGACACGATGCGATAATGCGGGGCGACGATCAGGCGGTCGAGCTGGTCGTCGGTGTTGTTGGCCAGCGCGAACACCACCCAGTTCTGCCCGCCTTCGCGGGCGCGGACTTCGATGCGGCGGACGATGCCGTCGGTTCCCGGCGCCGTCGAAACCTGGATGCGGTCGGTTTCGCTGCGCTGGTGGTCGAGGACTGCGGTGAGATCGATGGCAGGCGCGTCACTGCGGACGCTGACCGCGTCAATGGCGTGCGCCGCTGGCGCGACCGCAACAATCATGAGGCCCAGCGCTAACCGCGCAAGGCACCTGATCAGACGCAATGTCAGTACTCCGAGAACAACGACCTCCCGGGCCTGCGAATAGTCCGGCGGTGTCCGCGATAAATGACATGAAAGCGAAGCGAATCAAAGGGTTTCCGCCTTCGCTTCGCTGGCGATCGGCTAAACCGCCAACACAATTTTGCCAATATGTGCGCTGGTCTCCATCCGCCGGTGTGCGTCGGCGGCCTTTTCCAGCGGGAATGAGCTGTCCATCAGCGGTTTTACCCGTCCTTCGCGCAATAGTGGCATGACCTTGGCCTCGATCGCCGCGACCATCGCCGCCTTATCCGCATTAGTACGGGGGCGCAGCGTGGAGCCGGTGTGGGTCAGCCGTTTCACCATCACCTTGGCAATGTTGACGGTGACCTTGGGTCCGTTGAGGGTTGCGATCTGCACGATGCGGCCATCGACCGCGGCGGCATCATAGTTCCGATCGACATAGTCGCCGGCGACCATGTCGAGGATCAGGTTGGCTCCCACATTGTTGGTCTCCGCCTTGACCACGGCCACGAAGTCCTCGGTCTTGTAGTTGATGGCGCGGTCGGCGCCGAGTTTCAGGCAGGCGTCGATCTTGTCCTGCGAGCCGACGGTCACGATCACTTTCGAGCCGAACGCTTTCGCAAGCTGGATCGCCATGGTGCCGATGCCGGATGAGCCGCCGTGGATCAGCAAGGTCTCGCCCGGCTTCAGCGCGCCGCGCTCGAACACATTGTGCCAGACCGTCATCAGCGTTTCCGGGAGCGCGCCGGCTTCCTGGATCGAGAGCGACGGCGGCACCGCCATCGCCTGCGCGTCTTGCGCAATGCAGTATTGGGCATAGCCGCCGCCCGCCACCAGCGACATCACCTTGTCGCCGAGCTTGTGCCTGGTGGCGCCTGCGCCGAGGGCGACTACTTCGCCTGCGATTTCAAGGCCGGGCAGGTCGCTGGCGCCGGGCGGCGGCGGGTAGGCGCCGGAGCGCTGCGCGACGTCCGGGCGGTTGACGCCGGCGGCCATCACCTTGACCAGGATTTCGCCCGGACCGGGCACGGGCACGGCGCGGGTTTCCGGCAACAATACCTCGGGGCCGCCGGGCTTGCTGATGCCGATGACGGTCATTTGCGCGGGCAGCTTTTCCATGATTTGTCCTTGCGAAATGCGGGAATTTTGAAGGCGGCCCCTGATTAGCCAGCCCGGCTCCGGCTGGCAACCGCTCCGGGGATCGCCGAGAGCACGGAGAAACGCATGGCCATCGAGGATGACGACAAGCCGCGGAAGAAAATCACCCACGAGATCGGGCAGGACCTGTCGCTGCTGTCGGTTGAGGAACTGACCGAGCGCATCGCGCTGATGAATTCGGAGATCGAAAGGTTGCAACAGGCCGTCGCCAAAAAGCGCGCGTCAAAGGATGCGGCGAACAGCTTTTTCAAGACGTAGGATTTTGCAGCCCGATCTCTCATCCCGTCGTCCCGGACAAGTGAGCGCAGCGAACGCGATCCCGGACCAATACGCCGCGGCCCATCTTGTGGCAGGCCGCTGGCCGACTTTTCCCGCAATCACGACCGCCGGTGTTATGGGTCCCTGCTCCGCAGGACGCCCCTGTGGTTGGAGTCAAGATTAAACTCGGCCACTGGCCGACATGGCAAATAATCCCTGAAGAAAATCGCTCGTTTACGAAGGATTAAGCTTTCTCGATTATGACTGGCATCGTCCTCGTTTGGACACCGAGTGGCTCCTGTCCACTCTGTTTGACGCCTCCCTGTTATCAACTTCAAAAGCCGCCGGAAACGGCGGCTCTTTTTTGTGCGCAGCACGGCTATTTTGTGCCCCCATACGCTGGAAACCATAAATCCGGTTGCCGCTGGACTCTCGACTTCGCCCGAGCAATGATTTGTTCATCATAAGCCGGTGGTTCACAGCCGGCGGGGCAAGTAGTGGCGTGAGGGCGTTAACCATGGCGGACCGTTCGCAAAGCGAATCCGCGCTCGTTCTGTTCAGCGAGCGGCTCACCAATTCCGCGGCATTCGGAGTTCTGTTTCGGGAAGGCATGGACCTGGTTGAGGAAACCGCCGCCTATCTCGACGGCGACGGCCGCACCGAGGCCAAGGCGCTCGAACGTTCCGTCAGCCTCACTTACGCAACCGAAAGCATGCGCCTCACCACCCGCCTGATGCAGCTCGCATCCTGGCTGCTGCTGCATCGCGCGGTCAAGGAAGGCGAGATGACGCTGACCCAGGCCAATCGGGAAAAGACCAAGGTCAAGCTTACGGCCGCCGATCCCGGTGCTGAGGACATGATCGCAAAGCTGCCGCAGCAATTGCAGGATCTGATTGCGCGCTCGATGAGCCTGCAGACGCGGGTTCGCCGGCTCGACACCACGATCCACACGCCGCCAGCGGAACGGGCCCCGATCGGCAACCCGCTGGTGCCGCAGCTCAACCGCCTGAAGGCGGCGTTCGAGCAGTAAGCCTCTCCATGGTCATTGCGAGCGAAGCGAAGCAATCCATGCCTCCGCTTCGCTCCTCGCAATGACGAGCGAAACAAAAAACGCCCCGGCAAACCGGGGCGTTTTTCATGTCTGGGCGGGAGCAGGGAGGGGACCCGAAAACCCTCAGTCCTTCTTGAGGAAGCCCGAAAACTTCTTCTGGAAGCGCGACACGCGGCCGCCGCGGTCGAGGAGCTGCTGCGAGCCGCCGGTCCAGGCCGGGTGCGACTTGGGGTCGATATCGAGGTTCAGCTTGTCGCCTTCCTTGCCCCAAGTGGAGCGGGTCTGGTACTCGGTCCCGTCGGTCATCACGACCGTAATCATATGATAATTCGGATGAATTTCGGCTTTCATGGCATATCCTTCGGCGCGCCGGCGCCCGTCGCAAATGTCAGGGGATACGGGATTTGGCGGCTCTATAACGTAAGCCGCCCGCCAAAACAAGCTACGTATAAGCCCTGATTGGGAATCTGCCGGATTTGCCAGAGGGGCCCCGAGGGGCCTATCTGGGGGCGGCAAAACCGGTCGGATTTCATGAGCGCAGCGGAACAGTTTGAGGCCCCCCCTAGCACGCCTCCACGGCGCGATGCGCTGCTTGAGGAAGAGGCCTTCATCGAATCCCAGTTGACGCAGTCGCCGGCCAAGACGAGCGCCAGGCTCCGCCCGCTGCTGGCGCTGGCGCCTTACGTCGCGCGCTATCGTGGACGCGCGCTGCTTGCCTTCATCTCGCTGACGGTTGCGGCGATCACCACGCTGGTGGTGCCGATCGCGGTCAGGCGCATGATCGATTTCGGCTTCAGCCCCGAAGGCATCGCGCTGATCAACAGCTATTTCAGCGTCATGATCGCCATTGTCGCGGTGCTGGCCGCGGCAAGCGCGTCGCGCTACTATCTCGTCATGACGATCGGCGAGCGCATCGTCGCCGATCTCAGGCGCGACGTGTTCGCGCATCTGGTCTCGCTGTCGCCCGCGTTCTTCGATTCCGCGCGCTCGGGGGAACTGGTGTCGCGGCTGACCGCCGATACCACCCAGATCAAATCCGCGGTCGGCGCCTCGGTGTCTATCGCGCTGCGCAACATGATGCTGTTCATCGGCGCCACCGCCATGATGGTGATCACGAGCCCAAAACTGTCGGGCTTCGTGCTGCTGGCGATTCCGCTGATCGTGATTCCGCTGGTGGCGTTCGGACGCTGGGTGCGGCGGCTGTCGCGCAACGCACAGGATACGCTGGCGGACGCCAGCGCCTACGCTTCCGAACTGATCGGCGCGATCAGGACCGTGCAGGCCTATACCAGCGAGCGGCTGGCGACCAGCCGCTTCGGCGGCGAGGTCGAACAGGCCTATGAGGCGGCACGCAACTCGACGCGGGCGCGCGCGGTGCTGACGCTGATCATCATCTTCATCGTGTTCTCCAGCGTCGTGGCGATCCTCTGGGTCGGCTCGCACGACGTGCTGACCGGCCAGATCACGCCGGGCCGGCTCGGCCAGTTCGTGCTGTACGCGGCGTTCGCCGCCACCGGTCTCGGCCAGCTCAGCGAGGTCTGGGGCGAAGTCTCGGCCGCCTCGGGCGCCGCCGAGCGGCTGTTCGAGATCCTGCGCGTGAAATCGCAGATCGCGGCGCCGCCGCAGCCGGCAGCACTGCCGCAGCCTGCGCGCGGCGACGTCGGTTTCGATCATGTCAGCTTCGCCTATCCGACGCGGCCGGACGTGCTCGCAATCGACAACGTCTCGCTCGCGGTCAAGGCCGGCGAAAAGGTCGCGATCGTCGGACCATCAGGGGCGGGCAAGAGCACGCTGTTTCATCTCCTGCTGCGCTTCTACGATCCCGCGCGCGGCACGATTTCGCTCGACGGCGTACCGGTCAGATCGGCCGATCCGGTTGACGTGCGCGCGCGCATCGCGCTGGTGCCGCAGGACACGGTGGTGTTCGCGGCCTCCGCGCGCGAAAACATCCGCTTCGGCCGGCCCGACGCCAGCGATGCCGAGGTTGAGCGCGCCGCCGATCTGGCGCATGCCACCGAATTCGTCCGGCGTCTGCCCGGCGGCTTCGAGGCGCAGCTCGGCGAGCGCGGCGTGACGCTGTCCGGCGGCCAGCGCCAGCGCATCGCGATCGCGCGCGCGATCCTGCGCGACGCGCCGCTGCTATTGCTCGACGAGGCGACCTCCGCGCTCGATGCCGAAAGCGAGACGCTGGTGCAGACCGCGCTGGAGGAATTGATGCGCCACCGCACCACGCTGGTCATCGCACATCGCCTCGCGACCGTGCTGTCCTGCGACCGCATTATGGTGATGGACCAGGGCAAGATCGTCGAACAAGGCACGCATGCCGAACTGGTCGCCGCGAACGGGCTTTATGCAAGGCTGGCGCGGCTGCAGTTCGAGGGGGGATAAAAAAGCGGGAACCAAAACGTTGCGAGTCTGTTGCAACCTCGTTCTCTAGGTCCGATCGAACAGGAGAGGGGCATGCCTTACCGCCGCGCAGGTTTTGCGCTGACGCCGCCGTCGCTCGTGATATTCCTGATTTCGCTGGTGCTGGCGGTTATCGCCTTTCTCGTTCATTATGCTCACGTTTCCGTCCCGATCGTCAGTTCGTCGCGGGTCTTCGACGTCCTGGCCATCGCCTATGTTGCATTGATGGTTGGCGTGCTGTTTCGCGGTGTGTGACGCTGCCCACGAGCGGCTAACGATCCTCGCGGCATTTTGGCGATAGTATCGGCACGTTCGACCACGGCCAGTTTTTCCAGGAGCCGTCTTTCCCGACGCATGCCGCCGACGATGTGGTCGGTGCCGAGGCTTCGGTGCCATCGCTCGACGTCGCTTTTTTGTCCGTCTCGGCAGCAGCGAGGTGCCGATCCAGATAGGCCTCTGACAGCAATCCGGCAACGATCACCACCAGGAACGTCGCCGAGCCCTTGGCAAATTCGGCCCGCGTCATCGCTTCGTCTCCGCTGTTGAGTTGCGCAATCGGCTTACCGCACCCACTCGTCAGGCCTGTGATGACAGTCACGGTCTCCAGGTCATTCTCAAGACCGGACGCCCCGATGTCGGATTGACGTCCTCCCCGGCATGCCCAAAGCCGTTGCGCTCGTAAAAGCGGATGGCGCGGGCGTTGTCCTTGTTGACCAGCAGGGTAACGCCGCCGGGCGACAGGCGTTTCGCTTCATCGACCAATGCGGTGGCGAGTTTCGAGCCCCAGTGATTGGGGCCGACCACGAGCTGGTCGAGATAGCCTGATCCGTCGATGGTCACGAACCCGATCAGCGCGTCCGCGTGTTCGGCGACGATGATCGAAGCATTCGGCACCAGCTCGTTGCGCCAACGCTCGCGCCACCACGGCACGCGGGCGGTGAAATCGATTGCGGGGTAGGCCTGCTGCCACGTCAGCCGCCACAGCTCGATCGCAGCGTCTTCGTCCTCAGCGCGATAGGGACGGAGCGTGAAATCCGCGGCCACTACCGTTCCGTCAGCTTCAGTTCGATACGGCGGTTGCGCTTGTAGGCTTCTTCGGTGGGGGCGGTGTCGAGCGGCTGGAATTCGGCAAAACCGGCGGCGACCAGCCGCTGCGCGGGGACGCCGAGGAAAACCAGATACTGCACCACGGAGATGGCGCGCGCCGACGACAATTCCCAGTTCGACTTGAACAGCGGCGAGTTGATCGGCCGCATGTCGGTGTGGCCGTCGACCCGCAGCACCCAGCCGATCTCGCTCGGAATCTGCTTGTCCAGATCGATCAGCGCGGTGGCGAGCTTGTCGAGTTCGGCGCGGCCCTCGGGCAGCAGCAATGCCTGACCGGTGTCAAAAAATACTTCCGACTGAAAGACAAAGCGGTCGCCGACGATCCGGATGTCGGGGCGATTACCCAGAATGGCGCGCAGGCGGCCAAAGAACTCCGAACGGTAGCGCGACAATTCCTGCACGCGCTGCGCCAGCGCGACGTTCAGGCGCTGGCCGAGATCGGCAATCCGCCCCTGCGATTCCTTGTCGCGTTTTTCAGAGGCCTCCAGCGCTTCCTCGAGCGCCGCGAGCTGGCGGCGCAGCGCGCTGATCTGCTGGTTCAGCACCTCGATCTGGGCGAGCGCGCGCGAGGACACCGTCTTTTCGGATTCGAGCGCCTTGTTGAGCTCGTTGGCGCGGCCCTGGGCGTCGCCACCGGCGCCGGCCAGCCCCTCGTAAAGCCCCTTGATGCGATCGCGCTCGCTTTCGGCAGCGGCGAGGCCGGCGCGCAATTGTCCGATCTGGTCATCGAGCGAGATCTTGCCGAGCTTCTCCAGCGACAGCAGGTCGTTGAGCTGCGCGATCTTGGCGTTGAGCTGCTCCAGCGCCTTGTCCTTGCCGGTGACCTCCTGCGACAGGAAGAACTGCACCACCAGAAACACCGACAGCAGAAACACGATCGACAGCACCAGTGTCGACAGTGCGTCGACGAACCCCGGCCAGTAGTTGAAACCGGATTCGCTGCGGCGTGCACGGGCGAGGGCCATTGCTTGTCTCCACTATCGTGTCCCGGACGCGGTGCAGCGTGAAACGCTGCTCCGCAGAGCCGGGACCTGCTCGCGATGGGTCCCGGCCCTGCGTCGCATCACCATAGCGCGTCGAAGACGCGCGTAAACGCGCTTATGCGTGCTGCGCCGCGTCCGGGACATGAACATTGCCCTTCAGCTCTTCTCGGGCTGTTTGGCGATCCGCTCCAGCAGCTTCTTGATCTCGCGGTTTTGCTCGCCCTGGCCGTCGGCCCATTCGCGGATCATCTGCTGCTCGGTGCGCATATGCGCGACCAGGCCCTGGATGGCTTCGGCGAGGTTGGCCATCGCCGCCGTGGTGTTGCGGCTGCCGCCGCTCTCTTCAACCACCGCGCGCATCCGTTCCATCGCATGTTGCAATTCGCCGCCGATGCCGGATCCGCCATCGCCATATTCGCGCACGGTGGAGGCGAGCCAGTCCTCCAGGTCGGTGTAGAAGCGGTTCTGCGCCTGGCTCGACTGCAGGTCGAGAAAACCCAGGATCAGGGAGCCGGCGAGGCCGAACAGCGAGGACGAGAACGAAATGCCCATGCCGCCGAGCGGCGCGGCCAGCCCCTCTTTCAGGGTGTCGAACAGCGAGCCGGCATCACCACCGACCTTCAAGCCTTCGATCACCTTGCCGACGGAGCCTACGGTTTCGATCAGGCCCCAGAAGGTGCCGAGCAGGCCGAGAAAGACCAGCAGGCCCGTCATGTAGCGGGAAATATCGCGGGCTTCGTCCAGCCGCGTCGCGATCGAATCCAGCAAATGCCGCATGGTCTGCTGCGAGATCGTCATCCGCCCGGAGCGCTCGCCGCCGAGAATCGCCGCCATCGGCGCCAGCAGGGTCGGCCGCCGCGCGAGCGCCAGCCCGGGATCGGCGATACGGAAATTGTTGACCCAGGCCACTTCCGGATAGAGCCGGATCACCTGCCGGAACGACAGGATGATGCCGATCAGAAGCACCGCGCCGATCAGGGCGTTGAGGCCGGGATTGGCAAAGAACGCCGCGATGATCTGCTTGTAGAGCACGACCGTGACCAGCGTGCACAGCACCAGGAACACCAGCATCCGCACCAGGAAAATCCGGGGCGAGGACAGTTTGCTCAGTTCGATTTCCATTTCGGAGCGGGAGGAAGGGCCTGAGGGCATTTGCGGGTGTCATCCGTTACGAAAAGCCGCGCTGGGGAACCAATATGGCACAGCGGGCTGGAGAAAAAAGCTGGGAAGCCGCGATTTCGGGCAGACGATGGTGGAACCTCTTCCCGAAACCCGGCTTTGACATCAGCGTATTTTGGATCGTTTCGATGTCCAACCGGGATTTTTCATGACGGCCTTATATCTCAAGGCGCTGGCGGCCATTGCCGCGTCGCTTGCGGTCCTGATGGCGGGCGCCTGGCTGGTGCAGCAGCGGACCGGCAATTCCGGCTGGGTCGATACGATCTGGACCTTTTCGCTCGGCCTGGTCGGCGTCGGAAGCGCCTTGTGGCCGCTCGAGGGGGCCACGCCCAATGCCCGGCAATGGCTGGTGGCGGCGTTGGTCGCGATCTGGTCGCTGCGGCTCGGGGTTCACATTGCGATCCGCAGCGCAGGGATATCAGACGATCCCCGTTATGCGGACTTCGCCAGGGAATGGGGGACCGATTCTCCGCGGAGGATGTTCATCTTTCTCCAGAATCAGGGGCTCGGATCGATCCCGCTGGCATTCGCCATCTTTGTCGCCGCCCACGTGCCCGGCGACGGGTTGCGGCCGGCGGACTATCTGGGCGGGCTGATCCTGTTGACCGGCATTGTGGGCGAGGCGCTGGCGGATACGCAACTCAGGGCGTTCCGAACCGATCCCGCCAACAAGGGCAGGGTTTGCGACGTCGGGCTGTGGCGCTGGTCGCGCCATCCCAATTATTTCTTCGAATGGTTCGGGTGGCTGGCCTATCCCGTCATCGGCATTTCGTCCGGCGACCCGCTTACCTATCCGTGGGGTTTCGCTGCCCTGCTGGGCCCGGTCTTCATGTACTGGATCCTGGTCTACGTGACCGGGATCCCGCCGCTGGAACAGCAGATGCTGCGCTCGCGCGGCGATCGCTATCTCGACTACCAATCGCGCACCAGCCCGTTCTTTCCGTGGCCGCCGTAAGCATGATCCCGACCCGGAGGGCCGCGTTAGCGCAAAGTGGTGGCCGGTTTTCGCTCGCGACAAACGCGGAACGCGTTTGCGCGGAGATCATGCTCAAAATGAAGGGAGTGGTCGCATGAGCTTCGCCTCCACCATCATCGGCACCGCCGAACGGGTGCCGTTGCCCGATGTCATCATCCGCGCCGCAATTCACCGGCTATGCTCGCGCACCGCCACACGGCTCGCCACCGGGAACACGGAAAGCGATGCCTGGTTCGCCGACGAAATGGTGGCGCGCGCCGTTGCCGGATATACCGGCGAGGCCAACGCCCGGCGCTACGAAGTGCCGGCGGCGTTCTTCGCCCATGTGCTCGGTCCCAACCGCAAATATTCCTCGTGCTTCTACAAGGAGCCGGCCTCGACATTGCGGGAGGCCGAAGAAGAGGCGTTGCGCCAGACCGTCGAGCATGCCGATCTGGATGACGGGCAATCGATCCTCGAACTCGGCTGCGGCTGGGGTTCGCTGTCGCTTTGGATGGCGCGGCAATTCCCGCATTCGCTGGTGACAGCGGTCTCCAACTCGAACGCGCAGCGCGAATACGTCGAGGGTGAAGCCGCGCAGCGCGGCCTGGCCAATCTGCGCGTCCTCACGCAGGACATGAACGTGTTCGCGCCCGAAGTGCAGTTCGACCGTGTCGTCTCCGTCGAGATGTTCGAGCACATGATGAACTGGCGCGAATTGATGACCCGCGTGGGCGAGTGGTTGAAGCCCAATGGCCGCTTCTTCCTGCATATCTTCACCCATCGCTCCGGCGCTTATCTGTTCAACCGCGCCGATGGCGAGGACTGGATCGCGCAACATTTCTTCACCGGCGGCGTGATGCCGAGCCATCATCTGATCCGGCAATATGCCGATCTGTTCGAGGTCGAAAAGGAATGGCGCTGGAGCGGCGTGCATTATCAGCGCACCGCGCAGGATTGGCTGGACAACTTCGACACGCATCGCGACGAAATCGAGCGCGTGCTTCGCAAGGTCCATGGCGGCGAGACGGCGTTGTGGATGCGGCGCTGGCGCTGGTTCCTGCTCGCCACCGCAGGCCTGTTCGGTTACGCCGGCGGCAGCGAGTGGGGCGTCAGTCATTATCGGCTGAAGGCGGCCTGTTAACGAAGCATTTAATGATTCGTGGGCCTTGCCTCACAAGATTACTGTTTGCCGCTTTCTCGTGCAGCGAAACGATACGTTTTTGACCATTGGTCTTAATCCCTTTTTCCGAGCCCGGAATGGAACCGACTCACAATCCAGTGAGTCCTGAAAAGGCATTGTTAGATCAGCGCGATAGCTTTGTGTGACATTGAGCCGCCACGAAAGCGTATTGCATCGCAGCAGGCTCGCCCTATCCTGTATCCATCAACCGTGAGTTCCCAAAGTCTCCTACGACAACGTCGCGAGTGCTCAATTCGCGCTTCAACTTTGAACTGGGGCAATGCTTTCAATGTCCGGACTACAAACGCGATCGGCATGCATCGTTTTGATGTTGGCTGCGATGGCGCCGCTTTTGGCTGGCTGCAACGAACCGATAGCTGCGTCAGCGGCAGCAAAACCGACCGAACCCGAGGTCGGCACCTTCACCGTCAGACCTCAGGCCCGCGCAATTATCCGCGAACTGCCCGGCCGAATCGCACCGACACGCGTCTCCGATGTCCGTGCGCGCGTCTCCGGTATCGTCGTCGAACGCTTGTTCCAGCAAGGCACCGAAGTGAAGGCCGGCGATCCGCTCTACCGGATCGACCCGAAGCCGTTCGAAGTGGAGTTGCAGGCCAGCGAAGCCGCCCTCGACAAGGCGATGGCCGCGCTCGATCTCGCCAGCCAGCATGCGCGGCGCATCGCAACGCTGACCAGCCAGCGCGCGGCGCCCGAGGCCGAGAACGAAAAGGCGATCGCGGCCCAGCGCCAAGCCGACGCCGAGGTCGGCAGCCGCAAGGCCGACGTCGCGCGCGCCAGGCTGAACCTTGATTATGCAACGATCCGCGCGCCGATCAGCGGCGTCGTCGGCGCCGCGCTGGTGAGCGAGGGCGCGCTGGTGGTGCAGAACGAGACCACCAGTCTCGCCACGATCCAGCAACTCGACCCGATCTACGCCGACTTCACCCAATCGGTCTCGGAGATGAACAAGCTGCGCCGTGCGTTTGACAGCGGCGATCTCGACCGGATTGCGCCCGACGCGGCCAAGGTCCGCCTCGTGCTCGACGACGGCACGGTCTATCCGGTTTCCGGCAAGCTGCTGTTTTCCGAAGCCAAGGTGGATGCCTATACGGGACAGGTCACGCTGCGCGGACAGTTTCCGAATCCGAATCGCGAGCTGCTGCCGGGCATGTATGTCCGCGTCCTGATCGAACAGGGCATCGATTCCGACGCCATCGCGGTGCCGCAGCAGGCGATCCAGCGCGATGCCGGCGGCGGCAGCGAGGTCTTCGTGGTCAAGGACGACGGCCGCGTGGCCACGCAGCCGGTCCGCACCGGCGCGGTGCAGGACGGCGTCTGGCTGGTGAGCGAAGGTCTCAAGGACGGTGATCGCGTCATCGTCGACGGATTCCAGAAATTCGTGCCTGGCGACAAGGTCAAGGCGAAGGCGTGGATCGATGCCGATGCCTCGGTTGGTACCATACCGGGCGCACCGGCGACGCAAGCCGCCCGCTGAGATCGGGATATGCCCAGCTTCTTCATTGACAGGCCGATCTTCGCCTGGGTGGTTGCGCTTTTCATCTGCCTGATCGGCGCGATCTCGATTCCGCTGCTGGCGGTCGCGCAGTATCCGATCATCGCGCCGCCCTCGATTTCGATCTCGACCAGCTATCCCGGCGCGTCGCCGGAAAATCTCTACAACAGCGTCACGCGGCTGATCGAGGAGGAACTCAACGGCGCCTCCGGCATCCTCAATTTCGAATCCACCTCAGACTCGCTGGGGCAGGTCGAAATAACAGCCAACTTCGTGCCCGGCACTGAGACCGGCGCGGCCTCGGTCGAAGTGCAGAACCGCCTCAAGCGCGTCGAGGCGCGGCTGCCGCGCGCCGTGATCCAGCAGGGCATCCTGGTCGAGGAAGCCTCTTCCGCCGTGCTGCAGATCATTACGCTGAACTCGACCGACGGCTCGCTCGACGAAATCGGCCTCGGCGATTTCATGATCCGCAACGTGCTCGGTGAAATCCGGCGCATTCCCGGCGTCGGCCGCGCCACGCTTTATTCCACCGAACGTTCTTTGCGGATCTGGATCGATCCCGCAAAACTCGTCGGCTACGGTCTCACCGCCGACGACGTCAACAAGGCGATAACAGCACAGAACGCGCAGGTGGCCTCGGGCAGCATCGGCGCCGAGCCGAGCACGCCGGAACAGAAGATTTCCGCATTGGTGTTGGTCAAGGGCCAGCTCGCCTCGCCCGATGAATTCGGCGCCATCACGCTGCGCGCCAATCCGGATGGATCGACCGTGCGGCTGCGCGATGTCGCCCGCATCGAGATCGGCGGCCTGAGCTATCAGTTCAACACGCGGCTCAACGGCAAGCCGACCGCGGGCCTTTCGGTGCTGCTGTCGCCGACCGGCAACGCGCTGGCGACCGCCAGCGCCGTCGAAGCCAAGATGAAAGAACTGTCAAAATTCTTTCCGGCCAATATCGGTTACGAAATCCCCTACAACATCACCCCCGTCGTCAAGGCCTCGATCAACAAGGTGCTGATGACGCTGGTCGAGGCGGTGGTGCTGGTGTTCATCGTGATGTTCCTGTTCCTGCAGAACATCCGCTACACCATCATCCCGACCATCGTGGTGCCGGTGGCGCTGCTCGGTACCTGCGCGGTGCTGATGGCGGCCGGCTATTCCATCAACATGCTGACGATGTTCGGCATGGTGCTGGCCGTGGGCATCCTCGTCGACGACGCCATCGTCGTGGTCGAGAACGTCGAGCGCATCATGGCGGAGGAGGGCCTGCCGCCGAAGGAAGCGACCCGCAAGGCGATGTCGCAGATCACGAGCGCCATCATCGGCATCACGCTGGTGCTGATGGCGGTGTTCGTGCCGATGGCGTTCTTCCCGGGATCGGTCGGCATCATCTACCGCCAGTTCTCGGTCACCATGGTCTCGGCCATCGCCTTCTCCGCGCTGCTGGCGCTGTCGCTGACGCCGGCGCTGTGCGCGACGCTGCTGAAGCCGGTCGAAGCCGGCCATGGCCATGCCAGCAAGGGCGTGTTCGGCTGGTTCAACCGCGTGCTGGATTCCAGCCGCGGCAGCTATACGCGCACCGTAAAAGGTTCGTTGAAGCGCACCGGGCGCTTGATGCTGATCTACGCCGCGCTGTTGATCGGGCTCGGCTGGGGATTCGTCCGGCTGCCCGGCGGCTTCCTGCCGGTCGACGACCAGGGCTTTATCACCACCGACGTGCAGACGCCATCCGACTCCTCCTATGCCCGCACCGAGGCCGCGGTCGAGCAGGTCGAAAAATATCTCCGCGACCGCGCCGGCGTCGAGGACGTGACGTTCCTGACCGGCTTCAGCTTCCTCGGCCAGGGCGTGAACACCGCGCAGGCCTTCATCACGCTGAAGGACTGGTCGGAGCGGGGCCGGCAGGATTCTGCGGCTGCGATTGTCGCCGACATCAACCGCGATCTATCTTCGTCGATCCGCGACGCCAAAATTTCGGCGCTGCAGCCGCCGCCGATCGACAATCTCGGCAATTCCAGCGGCTTCTCGTTCCGCCTGCAGGATCGCGGCCAGAAGGGCTATCCGGCGCTGGTTGCCGCCGCCGATCGGCTGATCGCGGAAGCCAATGCCAGCCCTGTGCTGCAGAAGGTCTATGTCGAGGGACTGCCGCCGGCGCCGCAGGTCAATCTGATGATCGACCGCGAAAAGGCCGGCGCGTTCGGCGTCACCTTCGAGGATATCAACCAGACCATCTCGACCAATCTCGGCTCGAACTACATCAACGACTTCCCGAATCGGGGACGGATGCAACGCGTGATCGTGCAGGCCGACCGGGCCAGCCGCATGAACGCCGACGACATCCTCAATTACAACGTCAAGAACAGCCGCGGGCAATTGGTGCCGTTCTCTGCCTTCGCCACGGTGCAGTGGTCGAAGGGCCCGACCCAGATCGCCGGCTTCAACTACTATCCCGCCGTGCGCATCTCCGGCGAAGCCAAGCCTGGCTTCACCTCCGGCGATGCCATCGCCGAGATGGAGCGGCTCGCGGGCAAGCTGCCGCGCGGCTTTGGTTACGAATGGACCGGTCAGTCGCTGCAGGAAAAGCTGTCCGGCTCGCAGGCGCCGTTCCTGCTCGGCCTCTCGGTGCTGGTGGTGTTTTTGCTGCTCGCCGCGCTCTACGAGAGCTGGACTATTCCGCTCGCGGTATTGCTGACAGTGCCGCTCGGCATTTGCGGCGCGGTGATCGCCGCCACGCTGCGCGGCCTGCCGAACGACGTCTATTTCACCGTCGGCCTGATCACCATCATCGGCCTGGCGGCAAAAGACGCCATCCTCATTATCGAATTCGCCAAGGATCTGCGCGCGCAAGGCAAGCCGCTGGTCGAGGCCACGATCGAAGCGTGCTCACTACGCTTCCGCCCGATCCTGATGACGGGCCTCGCCTTCGTCTGCGGCGTGCTGCCGATGGCGATTGCGACCGGCGCCGGCGGCGCCAGCCAGCAGGCGCTCGGCACCAGCGTCATGGGCGGCATGATCGCGGTGGTGATCCTGGCGCTGCTGATGGTGCCGGTGTTCTTCGTCTCGGTGCAGCGCGTGCTGGCGGGGGACCGGGAGAAGGTGGAGGCGACCGCGGGAGTCGAGGTGGTCGGCCCGCCGGCGCCAGTGAAGTGATAGACGTTGTCATGCTCAGTGACTTCGCGACGCCAGGGCTTCGCCGGGATTTGCGGTCTCGGGCCGTCGAGAAGCCTTGGCGCAGGCTGGAGGCCGATGCATCCAGTCCATGAACCGATAAATTTGCCGGGCTGACGCCGCGCCAGAGTCCGCTATGCCCCGATGCCCGACGTGCTGCTGCATAGCAGCGAAACGACGCTATGTGCCATAGGCGGACATGAACCATCCCTGCGTGGCATCCGCTGATGGCTCAGATTCCTTGCTGAGGCGGCAAGGACGAATGAACAAGCCAGTGCGATGGCCTAATCTGGGCTCGTTGTTCAGCGCGCATTAAAACTGGCGCGAGGCGTACTTGTATCAGAATCTTGATGGAAACCGCCTAAGCGCTTTGCGCGTGAAGCAGACGCCGCGCGTGAACTATTGCAAGGCGCAACAATGGCGGCGAGATCACGACCTCGCAGGTACATCATTTTTCGGGTCAACCCGCCGTGCCGTGCGATCCAAGCGCGCACAGAAGCTGGATAGGTCTCCATTAGATCTTGCGTCCCGGATGCGCTGACGACGCGTTTGCCGGACTCGTCGAACATCCATGCGGCATGGAATCCAAGCACCGCATTAGGGGTGGCGCAGATTCGATCGCTCGGTACGAGTCCAAGCACCATTGTACAGGCCGAAACGCAAGTGCCGCTAATGACAACGGGCTCGCCGGAGTCGCGCACCTGTCGGAAGCGCGTCGTGTAGTCCCGCATCTTACCGCCGATGTCGTCGCTGATAATGATGGTCGCGGAAGCCGAAGTAGCGGTTAGCGCCGTCAATAGAACGGCAGAAATTAGGCACACTCGCATTACCTTCTCCGCGGCGTGATCAATCCTGCGCCACGCGCCGCAAATCGCATGCCAACCTGGTGCGCTTTCGAGCGATCAATTAAGTCGCTGATTTGAAAGCAGTTTCCGTTGGAGGATGGCGATGCTCGGCGGCTCACGTCGGCGCAGCATCGCTGGAGCCTAAAAAAGGGGCATTCTCGTCGCCATGTTGATCAATATCAATGCGACGAAGCCCTGGCGGTGGCAGCCTCTAACAAATGTCGGAGGAAACCTATGACAATCAAATACATCCTTGCCATCGCGCTCATCACGCCTGTGCTGACTGTATCCAGCATGGCTCAACAGTACCAAGGCGGTCCGAAGTCGAGTTTCATGCCTACGCGGCAAATCAGCAGCGGAGGCGATATCTACGCGCAGGGAGACATCTACCCGCGGGGAGTCGCCGCGAAGAAGTCCTCCGCCGGTGGCGGTAGTCATCACTACAGCGGCGGACCGAGGAGCGATCCCCATCACATGGGGCCGAAGCCGTAATTCTCGGAGGCGTTACCTAGTCTCGCGACCCTGCAATGGGTCGGGTGTTTAGGGATAGCCCGCAAGGGCGAGCTACGAAGAACTCACGTCAACAACAGCCAGGATCTTTCATGGCATTCGTGCAGTTCACGCAACCGGACGATCAGCCGATCGTCATCAACACGGATAGGATCGTGACCGCCACACCACTGCTCGACGGACAAGGCACGCGCATCACCTTTAACAACGGTGGCCATCAGGACGTGAAGCAACTCATCGCTGATGTCCTGCGGCAGTTGAACATAAGCGCGTAGGCTCAGGACATCGCCGCTTGCGCGATCCCGTTCCGCCGATCAAGTGAGATCGTGCACTTTCTTGAGTGCTGCCTAATGTCGCAGATGGGTCAATCGCTACACGGGCGACCCAGCGGCAAGTCCGGCCATGCCGGCAATGGCTCCGAAAGCGGAAGTAAATTCAGAGCAATTAGCGGCTCCGCTAGAGGCCGGTGCGGATTGATGGCGCTCCCCTTCACGTCATTCAAGTTTCGAAACCGGAGCCTCGAATCATCCGCGGCGAATTCGGCGAACATGAGTGGACCGCCATTAGGCCGATGTTGCCGAACAAGCCGCGCGGCGTTCGGCGGGTAGATGACCGCCGCGTGCTCGATCGCATCGTTTGGGTCCTGCGTTCAGGTGCGCCATGGCGCGACCTGTGGTCCCCGCACGACTTGTTACAATCGCTTCGTTCGGTGGATGATGGTCTTGTCTCGCTGATTTGCCCGACGTGTCAAATGTCTACTTCGGCACTCGACGAGTGCCGGCTACTGTGCATGGGGTTGTTTTCAATATTTTTGCTGGGAGCGCCGAGGCTCCTCCGTGTCCTTCCGCCGCCTCCGGAAGGCTGCATCACCCCGATCGCGGATGGAGCGACGGCGCGTGGCTTGGAACCGTCGCCCTACTTCCCCAGCGGCTTCAGAATCTTCACCAATTCCCCGTGCACGAACTCGTTGCCACAGATCACGTGCCCGGTCTTCAGCGGATCGTCGCTGCCCTCCATGCCCGAGATCGTTCCGCCGGCTTCCCGCACCATGATCTGCCCGGCCGCGATGTCCCAGGGCTGCAAATTGCGTTCCCAGTAGCCGTCGAGGCGGCCGGCGGCGACGAAGGCGAGGTCGAGGGAGGCGGCGCCAAAGCGGCGCAGGCCCGCCACCTTGTTCTGGATCGCGGCCATTTCGCGGTTCGACAATTCATGGTCGCCGCGGCCGATATGCGGCAGGCCGCAGGCAACCACGCATTCATTGAGCTGGCGGCGGCCGGAGACGCGCAGCCGCTGGTCGTTGAGGAACGCGCCCTTGCCGCGCTCGGCGATGTACAACTCGTCATTGGCGGGGTTGTAGATCACGCCCGCAATGATCGTGCCCTCGCGCTGCAGGCCGATCGAGATCGCAAATTGCGGGATGCCGTGCAGGAAGTTGGTGGTGCCGTCCAACGGATCGACGATCCAGGTGTGGCTCTTGTCGGCGCCTTCGCGCGTTCCGCCTTCCTCGCCGATGAAGCCGTAGCCCGGCCGCGCCTTGGCGAGGTCCTCGTACAGCATTTCCTCGGCGCGCTTGTCGGCCTTGGTGACGAAGTTCGCCGGCCCCTTCAGCGACACCTGCAGATGCTCGATCTCGCCGAGGTCGCGCTTGAGGCTGCGGCCGGCGCGGCGCGCGGCTTTCACCATGACGTTGATAAGGGCTGAATACAGCATGATGCGAGCTTATGGTGTGAGGGAACGGGCCAATGCCGTCAGGGGGTTGGGGACTGGGTGCCCTGCAGATGTGCCGCCGTCAAGGCGTCATTTGTTGGTCGTGGGACCGGCGGTACCGGTCCATTTTTTCGCCGCCGCCTCGACCTTGACGCGGTCCTCGGGGCTGAGCTCCGAGAGCCGCTCATCCAGCTCAGGGTCGCCCTTGCCGGCGGTCTTGGCGACCAGGTGCCATTTCAGGCCTTCGATCTTGTCCACCGGCGCCCCCAGCCCGCTCACGAGCACGCGGGCGAGGCGGTTCTGCGCGATCGGCGAGTTCTGCCGCGCGGCCTTGCGCAGCAGCGCGATCGCGGCCGGCTGGTTCTTCGGCGTTCCGGTGCCGTTGAACAGCGCGATGGCATATTCGACCTCGGCGTCGACATTGTCGGCCAGTGCCGCCGCCTGCAGCAGCCGCACTGCCCGCTCGAGATCCTTCGGCACGCCGTTGCCTTCCTTGTAGAAGGTCGCCAGCGCATATTGCGCCTCCGGGTTGCCGGCGTCGGCGGCGACGCGCAGCAGTTCGGCGGCGCGTTTGACGTCCTGCGGCAGCGTGTTGCCGTCAAGATAGAGCAGCGCCAGATTGTAGGCCGCCTTGGGGTTGCCGAGCTTGGCCGCGGAGGCCAATAGCTTCACCGCCTGCTCGCGATTGGCGGCGCCGCCGCGGCCGGACAGCCGCATCATGGCGAGCGCGAACATGCCTTCGCGGTCGCCGGCGTCGGCCGCGCGCTGGTACCAATCGGCGGCCTTCGCGTAGTCGCGCTTGATGCCGAGCCCGTTGGCGTAGAGCTCGCCCAGCATCGTCATCGCCTTGGGATCGCCGTTATATTGCGCGCGCGTAATCGCGAGATCGAAGGCCGTCTTGTAGAGGCCGCGCTGATAGGCGCCGTAGACGGTGTCGACGTTCGGATCCTCGAAGGCGGCCGTCGGCGAGGGGGAGGGCACAGGCGTTGCCACGGGCTTGGTCGTTATCGCAGGCTTGAGCGGCGCCGCCGGCGTCGGTGTCGGTGTCGCAGCGGGCTTTTTCGCAGCCGTCGGCGCCTTTGGCTTGGGCGCCTCCTTTTTCGCCGCCGGAGGGCTCGCGGGCGGCTGCGCGGCAGGCGGCGTCAGCGAGACCTGCGCGGTGGCGCCGGTCATCGTCATCAAGAGGCCCGCAAGCAGCGATATGGGACGCAGGAGTTTCATGGTCCGGCGTTATCCGTGCCCGGCCTTGTCCGTACTAGCCTTGGCTTTTCCGAACGCTGCTTCGTACGCCTGCGCGATCGCTAGCCCGGCATCGGTCAGCGCCGCCTTTGCGCCGCGCGGGTCCGCCCAGATGAAATCGCCGACCAGCACAAAATCCGCGCCGGCCGCGGCGAATTCGAAAGCCTCCTCGCACGAGATGGCAAAGCCAACGCAAGGCGGCTCGAACAGTTCATCCCACCATTGCAGGCGCTCAGCAATCGCTTCAGCCGAGGGCCGCTGGCCGTTGGCGTCGGGCTCGCCGAACAGCACGTAGTCGGCGCCCCGTTCGCCCGCGGCCATCGAATCGTGCCGCGTGGCAAGGCCGCCGACGCCGGCAATGCGGTCCGGCTTCAGCGACGGCAAGGCATCCTCCAGCGCAGCGAGGCCGTTCAGATGCGCGCCATCGGCGCCGGCACGCGCCACCAGTTCGACATGGCCGTCGAGCAGTAGCGCCGCGCCGGCGTTCTGGATCACGGGCGCCAGCGTTTTCACACGCGCGATCATGGTGCGCTGATCGGTCTGCTTCAGCCGCAGCAGCACCGCCGCGACGTCGGCCGCGGCCAACAGCTCCGGAAGCAGGCTTGCGAGCTGCGACGGATCGTCCACTTCTGGTGTCGCGAGATAGAGGCGCGGCGCCGGGCGCGGCGGAACGGATTTATTGGCCAACTCTAGGCGACCTTCTTTTCAAGGCCGGTTTCCCACTCGCCCTTGCTCGCCAGCGCGTTCATCCGCGCCCGGTGCGTGAAGGCGCGCTGGCCCGCGGCGATATTCTCGGCCTTGCCCGACCACGCCTTTTGCGGCGCCGCCTGCAACGCCCGGCCGTAGGAGAAGGTCAGCCGCCAGGGAAGCCCGCCGATCCGGTTCATGGCGTTCAGATGCGCGGTGGCTTCCTCGTCGGATTGTCCCCCGGACAGGAAGGCGATGCCCGGCACGGCTGCAGGCACGCACGCCTTCAAAAGCCGTACGGTTTTCTCCGCAACTTCCTCGACGGAAGCCTGCTTTGGGCATTTCTTGCCTGAAATGGCCATGTTGGGCTTCAGCACCATGCCTTCGAGTTCGACGCGCTGCACGCGCAATTCCTGGAACGTCTTGTTGAGAACACGCTGGGTCACGTCATAGCAGCGGTCGATGTCGTGATCGCCGTCCATCAGCACTTCCGGCTCGACGATGGGGACGATCTGCGCCGCCTGGCACAGCGCGGCGTAGCGCGCCAGCGCATGCGCGTTGACGCTGATCGCGGTCATGGTGGGAATACCCGGGCCGTCAGTGCCCCGGCCGATATCGATCACCGCGCGCCACTTCGCGAAGCGCGCGCCGCGTTCGTAATATTTCTTCAGCCGTTCGGCGAGCTTGTCGAGGCCGACAGTGACCAGTTCGCCCGGACATTGCGGCAGCGCTTGCGTCCCCTCATCGACCTTGATGCCGGGGATCGCGCCGGACTGCTCGATCAGCTTGACCAGCGGCGTGCCGTCCTTCGCGTTCTGCCAGATCGTCTCGTCGTACAGAATCACGCCCGAGACGTACTTGCTCATCGCCTCGGTGGAGCGGAACAGCATCTCGCGATAGTCGCGGCGGTTCTCCTCGGTCGATTCGACCTTGATGGCGTCGAAACGCTTCTTGATCGTGCCCGAGGATTCGTCGGCGGCGAGAATGCCCTTGCCCGGGGTAACCATGGCGAGGGCAACTTTGTTGAGGTCAGCGAGATTCATCGAAGTTCTCCAGAAACATCATGCCCTTGCGCACCAAAATAGGCGGTTCTCGGGCAATTGCCTAGAAAACGTTCGTCGCACCGGGGGTGTTTGCGAGGCGCGGGCGGCCCGCTCAGGCGACCCGCGGGTCAAGCTCGCCCTTGCTGTACCGCTTGGCCATTTCGGCCGTCGTCAGCACCTTCTTGATCTTGCTGGCTTGCCCCGCGGTATTGAATTCCTGCAGCCGCTGCTTGCACAGCTTGGCCATGGCTTCCATCGCGGGCTTCAGGTATTTGCGCGGATCGAATTCTTCCGGATTGTCCTTCAGCACTTTGCGGATCTGGCCGGTCATCGCCATGCGGTTGTCGGTGTCGATGTTGATCTTGCGCACGCCGTTCTTGATGCCGCGCTGAATTTCGGACACCGGCACGCCCCAGGTCGGCTTCATCTTGCCGCCATTGGCGTTGATGATCTCCTGCAGATCCTGCGGCACCGAGGACGAACCGTGCATCACCAGATGCGTGTTCGGCAGCTTGCGATGGATCTCCTCGATCACGTTCATGGCGAGGATGTCGCCGTCCGGCTTGCGGGTGAACTTGTAGGCGCCGTGCGAAGTGCCCATCGCGATCGCCAGCGCGTCGACCCTGGTCTCCTTGACGAACTTCACGGCTTCGTCGGGATTGGTCAGCAGCTGGTCGTGCGACAGCTTGCCTTCGGCGCCGTGGCCGTCTTCCTTGTCACCCATGCCGGTCTCGAGCGAGCCGAGCACGCCGAGTTCGCCTTCCACCGAGATGCCGCCGAGATGGGCCATGTCGGTGACGGTCTTCGTCACGCCGACATTGTAGTCCCAATCACCGGGGGTCTTGCCGTCGGCCTTCAGCGAGCCGTCCATCATGACGGAGGTGAAGCCGGCCTGGATCGCGGTCATGCACGTGGCGGGCTCGTTGCCATGATCGAGATGCACGCAGACCGGGATCTGCGGATAGATTTCGGTGACGGCGTCCATCATGTGCTTGAGCATCACGTCATTGGCGTAGGAGCGCGCGCCGCGCGAGGCCTGGATGATGACGGGCGCGTCGAGCGAAGAGGCGGCCTCCATGATGGCCAGCGCCTGCTCCATGTTGTTGATGTTGAAAGCCGGCACCCCGTAATCGTGCTCTGCCGCGTGATCGAGCAGTTGACGCAAGGTAATGCGAGCCATTCAAATTCTCCTGTATTTGCCGCGCCTTTGGCGCTCCATTAAGTCTGGGTCTAACGCAGTTTCAGAACTTCCACGCCGGGCAGCGGTTTGCCTTCCATCCATTCGAGAAACGCGCCGCCGGCCGTCGAAACATAGGAAAAATCGTCTGCCACGCCGGCCTGGTTCAGCGCCGCGACGGTGTCGCCACCGCCGGCGACCGAAATCAGTTTCTTGGCCTTGGTGCGCTCGGCGGCATGCTTGGCCGCTACCATGGTGCCACGGTCGAACGGCGTCATTTCGAACGCGCCGAGCGGGCCGTTCCAGACCAGCGTCTTGGCGTCGTCGATCGCGGAATGAATCCGCGCGATCGATTGCGGCCCGACGTCGAGGATCATGCCGTCGGCCGGAATGGCGTCGAGGCCATAGGCGTGCGAGGGCGAGTTGGCCGCAAAATGATAGGCGACTACGGCATCGACGGGGAGGATGATGGCGCAGTTCGCGGCTTCGGCCTTTTCCACGATGCGCAGCGCGGTTGCCGCGAGATCCTTTTCCGCCAGCGACTTGCCGACGCCGACGCCCTGCGCGTGCAGGAAGGTGTTGGCCATGCCGCCGCCGATCACCAGCGCATCGACTTTTGTCACGAGGTTTTCGAGCAGGTCGATCTTAGTCGAGACTTTGGCGCCACCGATGATCGCGATCACCGGCTTGGTCGGCGCTTCCAACGCCTTCTCAAGCGCAGTGAGTTCGGCCTGCATGGTGCGGCCGGCATAGGCGGGCAGCTTGTGGCCGACGCCTTCGGTGGAAGCATGCGCGCGGTGCGCGGCCGAGAAGGCGTCGTTGACCCAGATGTCGCCGAGCTTCGCCAACTCGGCCACGAACGCCGGATCGTTCTTCTCTTCTTCCTTATGGAAGCGGGTGTTCTCCAGGCAGAGGATGTCGCCATCCTTCATGGCGGCGACGGCCTTGGCCGCAGCCTCGCCGATGCAGTCGTCGGCGAAGGCGACCGGCTTCTTGATGACCTGTCCCAGCGCCGCCGCTACGGGCTTCAGCGAATCCTTGGCATCGCGTCCCTTCGGCCGGCCGAAATGGGCGAGCAGGATGACCTTGCCGCCCTTGTCCGAAATTTCGGTGATGGTCGGCGCGACGCGCTCGAGCCTGGTCGCGTCGGTGACGCGGCCGTTTTCCATGGGCACGTTGAGATCGACGCGCAGCAGCACGCGCTTGCCCTTCACGTCGACGTCATCGAGGGTGCGGAATGTTTTCTGCATTGGCGCTCTCTTGTCCCGGGCGCACGGCGGCGCGAAGTGCCGCTGTGCTGAACCGGGACCTATGTTGCGTGGGTCCCGGCTCTGCGTCGCGTCACTTCGTGCCGCGGCGCGTCCGGGACACGAGACTTACAGGAGCTTCCCCATCGCCACGGCGGTGTCGGCCATGCGGTTGGAGAAACCCCATTCATTGTCGTACCAGGACATCACGCGCACGAGCGTGCCGTTCTGCACCTTGGTCTGGTCCTCGTGGAACGTCGACGAGTGGGGGTCGTGGTTGAAGTCGATCGAGACGTTCGGCGCCGACGTGTAGCCGAGGATGCCCTTGAGCTGCTGCTCGGAGGCGCGCTTCATCGCCGCGTTGATTTCCTTGACGTCGGTGGCGCGCTTGGCGACGATCTTGAGATCGACCACCGAAACGTTCGGGGTCGGCACGCGGATCGCGACGCCGTCGAGCTTGCCCTTCAATTCCGGCAGTACGAGGCCGATCGCCTTTGCAGCACCGGTGGAGGTCGGGATCATCGACATCGCCGCCGCGCGGCCGCGATAGAGATCCTTGTGCAGGGTGTCGAGCGTCGGCTGGTCGCCGGTATAGGCGTGGATCGTGGTCATGAAGCCGGTCTCGATGCCCACCGTGTCGTTCAGCACCTTGGCAACCGGCGCTAGGCAGTTGGTGGTGCAGGAGCCGTTGGAGACGACCAGATGATCCCGGGTCAGGGTGTCATGGTTGACGCCGAAGACGATGGTGGCGTCGGCATTGTCGGCGGGCGCCGAGACCAGCACGCGCTTGGCGCCGGCGGTCAGATGCGCGGAGGCCTTGTCCTTGGCGGTGAAGATGCCGGTGCATTCCAGCGCAATATCAACGCCGAGGGCCTTCCAGGGCAGCTTGGAGGGGTCGCGCTCGGCGGAAACCTTGATCTTGCCGTTGCCGAGGCTGAGCGAGTCGCCATCGACGGTCACGGTGCCGGGGAAGCGGCCATGCACGGAATCGAAGCGCAGCAGGTGGGCGTTGGTCTCCACCGGGCCGAGATCGTTGATGCCGACCACCTCGATATCCGTGCGGCCAGATTCCGCAATCGCCCGCAACACGTTGCGGCCAATGCGGCCAAATCCGTTGATCGCGACGCGGATTGCCATGCTCGTTTCTCCTCTGATAGCCGATGCCGGCCCCGCGGAGACGTTCCACGGAGGTGCTGACGGCGGAACGCCCGGTTCGGCCGGGCGGGAACGGTCAAGATGGGGGTCTAGGTAGTCCTTTTTCCCCAATAGCTCAACTGTCAGCCCAAGCGCTTCAGGGCAGCGTTAACGACGGCCTCGGCGGTAATTCCGAAGTGCTTGAAAAGGTCCTTCGCGGGCGCGCTGGCGCCGAAACCGTGCATGCCCACGAATTCACCATTCTGGCCGATCACGGCGTCCCAGCCCCAGCGTACCGCGGCCTCGATGGCGACCTTGACCGGGGCATTGCCGATGATGGCCTTCCGCCGGTCCGCCGGCTGCGCCAGCAGCAATTCGAGCGAGGGCACCGAGACCACCCGCGACGCGATGCCGCGTTCAGCCAGCTGCTTCTGGGCGGCCACCGCGATCTCGACCTCGGAGCCCGAGGCGAACAGCGACACTTTGGCGTCGCCCTGCGCCGCGACCAGCTCATAGGCGCCATGCGCGCAAGGATTGTCGTTCGGCGCTGAGGTGCGGAGCTGCGGCAGGTTCTGGCGGGTCAGGGCCAGCACCGTCGGGCCGTCGACCCGGTTCAGCGCCAGTTCCCAGCATTCCGTGACCTCGACGGCGTCGCAGGGCCGGAACACGCGCATGTTGGGAATCGCACGCAAAGCAGCGAGGTGTTCCACCGGCTGATGCGTTGGTCCGTCTTCGCCGAGCCCGATCGAATCATGGGTCATCACGTAGACGACGCCCGCGCCCATCAGTGCGGCGAGCCGCATCGCAGGCCGCGCGTAGTCGGTGAACACCAGGAAGGTGGCGCCGTTCGGCGCAAAACCGCCATGCAGGAAGATGCCGTTCATGGCCGCAGCCATGCCGTGCTCGCGGATGCCGTAATGGATGAAGCGGCCCTTCGGCGTCTTGGCCGTGAACGCCACCGCCGATTTCGCCTTGTTGTTGTTGGAGCCGGTCAGGTCGGCCGATCCGGCGACGAATTCCATCGGCATCGCTGATGCAATCGCCTCGATGGCGGATTCGGAGGATTTCCGCGTGGCGACGTTCTGCGGCGTTTCCAGCAGCGCCTTCTTGTGCGCGCGCAGCGCCTTCGAAAGCGAAGCCGGCCGTTCGTGCCGCATCCGCCGCTCGAACTCGGCGCGCTTGCGGCTGCCGAGTTCGTCGAAGCGGGCCTGCCATTCCTCGCGCGCGGCAGCGCCGCGGCTGCCGGCAGCACGCCAGGCTTTCAGGACATCGTCCGGCACCGAAAAGGCTTCGAGCGAGATGCCGAGCTTTTCCTTGGCGCCCTTGAGCTCGTCGGCGCCGAGCGCCTCGCCGTGGGCTTTCGCCGTGCCGGCCCGCGTCGGCGCGCCGTAGCCGATGGTGGTCTTGCAGGCGATCAGCGACGGCTTGTTGGATTTCTGCGCCCGCGTGATCGCAGCTGCGATCGCCTTCGGATCTTGGCCGTCGATCAGCTCGGCCGCCCAGCCCGCGGACTTGAAGCGCTTCACCTGGTCGACCGAATCGGCGAGCGAGGTCGGGCCGTCGATCGAGATGCCGTTGTCGTCATATAGCACGATCATCTTGTTGAGTTTCCAGTGACCGGCCATCGCGATCGCTTCCTGCGACACGCCTTCCATCAGGTCGCCGTCGGAGGCGAGCACGTAGGTGTGATGCCCGACCACCTTCTTGCCGAACTCTGCAGCGAGCATCTTCTCCGCCAGCGCCATGCCGACCGCGGTGGCGATGCCCTGGCCGAGCGGGCCGGTCGTGGTCTCGACGCCGCTGGTCTCGAAGTTCTCGGGGTGTCCCGGCGTCTTGGAGCCGAGCTGGCGGAAATTCCTGATCTGGTCGAGCGTCATGTCCTTGTTGCCGGTGAGGTACAGCAAGGCATAGAGCAGCATCGAGCCATGGCCGGCCGAGAGCACGAAGCGGTCGCGGTCCGGCCAGGCCGGCGCAGCCGCGTCGAATTTGAGGAACTGCGTGAACAGCACGGTCGCAATGTCGGCGGCGCCCATCGGCAAGCCGGGATGGCCGGATTTCGCCTTTTCGACGGCATCCATGGCAAGCCCGCGAATCGCATTGGCCATACGGGTATGATCGACCTGCGTCATGATGAAAATCCGCCTGAAATGAGGTGCTTGGTTGTGGGTACGTACCGGGCAAAGGCCGCAATACGGGCGTGGCTTAAGGGAAAGTCGGGGCTGGATAGCACCTCAATCCCCCGAGTCCAAGGCGAGGAAACGCCCTTCCGGTGCGAAAAGTTGCTTAGCGGTGCATAGCTTCGCGTCGGCGTTGCACTCGGCTCGCTTGCCACGTAAATTTCGTGCTCTAACCGCTTGCCGAACCGCGGATTTTGCTGCCGTGCGGCGGGCCTACGCGAAGGTGCGCGCTGTCCCTCATGAGCGATCGTTACACCAACGGGGCCGGCAATGCCGAGCCGGTCTATGCCGACATCGACGCCGCCACGCGGCGCCTGATGATGGCGCTCGATGCGCTCGAGGCCGCGGCCGAGCGGCGGCGCGACGCCGACCGCGATGAGAACGAACTGGCGAGCCGGATCCAGGCGCTCGGCGCCGATCGCTCGCGGCTCGCCGACGAACTCGACGGCTCGCTGGTGAAGACGCGGCGGCTGGAGCGCACCAACCGCGAGATATCAGAAAGACTGGATGTCGCGATCGGCACCATCCGTGCGGTGCTCGATTCCGGAGAGGATGAATGAGCCACATCAACGTCACCATCAACGGCCGGCAGTACCGCATGGCCTGCGAGGAAGGGCAGGAAGTGCGGCTCTTGAAGCTCGCCGAGAGCCTGGAAACGCGGGTCGGCGAGCTGCGCGGCAAATTCGGCGAGATCGGCGATGCGCGCCTCACCGTGATGGCGGCGCTCACCGTGTGCGACGAACTGCTGGATGCCAACGCGCGCATCCGTGCGCTGGAGGGCGAACTCGAAACCCTGCGCAACGTGCGCGTCGCCGCCGCCGACCGCGCGAAGGCCACCCAGGTCGCGGTCGCCAACGCGCTCAACGCCGCCGCCGACCGTATTGAAAAGACCACGCAAGTCCTCAACCGCACCATCGGCAGCGGCGTCGCGATCGGGTGACGGGCTGGGTTAGTGCTGGCGGATCGAGCCAGCAGCGCTTACATTGTGTTGGCGAAGCTGCGTCGTGCGTCAGGAGCCATATATCCCCGGGGCCTTATCGATCCTTTAGGGAACTGTCCCTGGCCGGGTCCGTGGACCCGGACATATGGTGCCCACCTACTTTCGTAGGGAACTCCGGGATCGAGTGCTTCAACGGCGTATGCGGCTTCGCACTCTTGTTTTTTTGTCGGTGGGCTTGTTTCCACAGTTCTTCGGTGCATTGCCGTTGCTGCGGCAATGTCCAGCGTAGCCCGGATGGAGCGAAGCGCAATCCGGGACAGGCTGTTCGATTGCGACAAGGCCCCGGATTTCGCGGCGCTCCATCCGGGCTACGATTGCGTCGAAATCCTGTGCTTGCTGATGACGGCAGAACAAGACCCCGCATGACGGCAACCGTGTCGAAAGCCGACCTCCGCACCGCCGCGCTGGCCAAGCGCGACGCGTTGAGCGACGAGCAGCGCGCTGCGGCGGCGCAGGCGATGGCCAAGCGTGGCGTGCCGTTTGCGATTCTGCCGGGCATGGTGGTGTCAGGCTATTCGCCGATCCGCAGCGAGATCGATCCCGCGCCCTTGATGCGCAGGCTCGCCGAGCAGGGCGCGAAGCTGGCGCTGCCGGCGGTGATGGCGCGCGGCAAGTCGCTCGCCTTTCGCGCCTGGTCGCCCGACGCCCGGCTGATGATGGGGCCGCTCGGCATTCTCGAGCCGTCGCCGGCCGCCGCCGAGCTCATTCCCGATGTCATGTTGATTCCGCTGGCGGCGTTCGACCGCCAGGGCCACCGCATCGGCTATGGCGCGGGACATTACGACTTCACGCTTGCCCATTTGCGCAAGGCGAAGGCCATCACGGCCGTCGGCACCGCCTTTTCCGTGCAGGAAATAAAAGCCGTTCCCGCGCAGCCGCACGACGTGGCGCTGGATTATGTGCTAACGGAAAAGAAAGTGTTCGATTTCCGGAGCTGAACTTTGCGTATTCTCTTCGTTGGCGACGTGGTCGGCCGGGCAGGCCGCACCGCGATCGCGGAATATCTGCCCGGCATGGTCAGAGACTGGGCCCTCGATCTCGTCGTCGTCAATGGCGAGAATTCCGCCGGCGGTTTTGGCATCACCGAGGCGATCTATCAGGAATTCCTCGACGCCGGCGCCGATGCCGTCACGCTCGGCAATCATGCCTGGGATCAGCGCGAGGCGCTGGTGTTCATCGAGCGCGCGCCGAGGCTGGTCCGCCCCGCCAATTATCCAAAGGGAACGCCCGGCCGCGGCGCGGCCCTGGTCGATACCAAGAACGGCAAGCGCGCGCTGGTCGTCAACGCCATCGGCCGCGTCTTCATGACGCCGTTCGACGATCCCTTCGCGGTGCTCAACCGCGAACTCGACGCCTGTCCGCTGCGCGAGGCAGCGGACGCGATCGTGGTCGATTTCCACGGTGAGGCATCGAGCGAGAAACAGGGCATCGGCTTCTTCTGCGACGGCCGCGCCAGCCTCGTCGTCGGCACCCACACCCATGTGCCGACCGCCGATCACCAGATCCTTACCGGCGGCACCGCCTACATGACCGATGCCGGCATGACCGGCGATTATGATTCCATCATCGGCATGCAGAAGGAAGAGCCGCTGCGGCGCTTCACGACCGGCATTCCCTCAGGGCGCTTCGAACC
This sequence comes from Bradyrhizobium sp. AUGA SZCCT0283, assembly GCF_018130385.1. GTDB lineage: Bacteria > Pseudomonadota > Alphaproteobacteria > Rhizobiales > Xanthobacteraceae > Bradyrhizobium. Next base: position 245,859 of record NZ_JAFCLU010000008.1, read on the forward strand.
GGCGGCAGGCGTGGCGACACTCAGCGGCGTTGCGGTCGAGACCGATGATTCCACCGGCCTGGCGCTGCGTGTCGCGCCGGTGCGGAAAGGCGGAAGGCTCGAGCCTGCGGTGCCGGGGTTCTGGGTCTGACGAGGATCAAACCGGGGAACGCGATGCAGAGGCTGCTTGCGCCAACGCAGCAGATCACAAGATTGTGCAGCGAAGCTGCGTCAGTTTTAAGCGAACTGATATGATCGTCGTCATTCGAGTGCGCGCCTTGTTGATTCAACGTCAACTAAAGCGGCAATGACGCGGGGGATGGTCCGATGGCGTCCAGCAGTGCAGATTTTTCGACGATATTGAACCGCATTCTCGATACCGCGGCGGACAATCTCAGGGTCGCAAAGATCCTGGTGCAAATGGGCCTTGATCCCAACAACATCACCTACGACGCACTATTCAACCGGCTGCTGGAAATCGGGCTGGCCAACATCACGCTTGCCAACATGTTCGCCCTGATTGGCGCCATCTTCTTTGTTGCTACCTTGCTGATGCAGACGATGGTGCCGCTGCGCATCGCGAACATGGCCGGCTGTACGTTCTTCGTCGCCTTTGGCGCGCTCTCCGGCAACGTCGCGACCTTTCTGCTTTATCTGCTTTTGCTGCCGATCAACGCCGTTCGCCTCCGTCAAATGCAAAATCTGATCAAGAAGGCACGTATCGCGACGGAGAGCGATACCTCGATGGAATGGCTCAGGCCGTTCATGACCGAGCGCAGATATCGCCGGGGCGACACATTGTGCAAGAAGGACGATGCAGCCAACGAAATGTTCCTGACGATCACAGGAAGGTATTTAGTCACGGAAATCGGCGTCGAACTTCCGCCGGGACGTATCGTGGGCGAACTTGGCTTCCTTACGCCCAATAAGCAGCGAACCGCGACGGTCGAATGCATAGAGGACGGGCAAGTACTGACCATAACCTATGAAAAGCTGCTCGAGATTTATTTCCAAAATCCGCAATTTGGCTATTACTTCCTCGTCCTGACCAGCCAGCGCCTGCTGGAAAACATCTCACGACTGGAAGGAATCGTGGTGCAAGAAAAAGCCGCGCGGCAGAGTGCAGGTGCGGCTGACATTTAGCAAGATCAAGCAATGTCGTGGCAACCCGGGATGACAAGCTCGCAGCTAATTGCGTGGCCTGGCTCCACGCCGAGCCCGCCGATGCGGTTGGCAAGCTGGTCAATGAGTCGTTCGGCCAGTGTCTGGTTGGATTGAGTGTCCAGGACTGCAAGCTGCACAAAGGACATGTTCGAGCTTTCTCCAGTCAGAGCCGATGATCGGCCTACCGCGGCGATCGCATTCCAATTCCAAGCTTAGAACGCGATTCGCGCCTTGGAGTCTTGCCTGAGAGCGCACTAGAGCCGGTAGGCCGTGCGGAAGCCGCCCCAGTGGCGGCCTTTGACGCGGATCGGCACATCGATCTCGCGCATCATCACCGTGTTACCGTTGCCCATGTCGCGGGCGTAGCTCTGGATCAGATAGGCGCGCTGGTTGCGCCCGGCGGCAAGGCCTGCCGCATCGTTGAAGATGCGGCGGTTGCGGCTGTTGGCAGTGTTCCAGGTGACGTCGCCCGGCCGCTGCGGGTGCGAATAGATCTTGTTGTGCACCGGCAGGTAGCCGTTGGTGTCGGTCATGGCGCAGAAAGCCATCCGCTTGTCCTTGGCCAGGAACGCTTCCTGGAACGGCGGCAAAGCGCGGTCGGCCCAGTCCAGGATTTTGGTGCGGTACTGCACCGGGTTGCTGCCCGGTATCTCGACATAATTGGTATCGAACATGTCTTCGATCGAGATGGCGCCGCTGTCGATGCCGTTCTCGAAAATCTTCTTCAGCGCCGCGCCGGCTTCCATCGCGCGGGTGACCGCCTCGGTGTTGTCGTCCTGGATCGACCACAGCTTGTCTTCGATCTTCTCGATCAGCGCCGCATCCGGCCTTTCGAAATGCGCGTGCGTGCCGGCCTTCGACCGCTGGACGATGCGAATCCGGCAGGCGCCGATATCCTCCAGCGTCGCGTTGAAGCTCTGGCCCTGCACCAGCGCTTCCGCGTCTGCCCCGCTGACCAGAATGCCCCCCATGGAAATTTCGTAGACCGGCGCCGATATCACCCCGCGCGGGGCGGCAATTTCGATCTTGAGGCTGCAAGGCAGCCTTTGGTCCTTGCGGCGGTCCTGGCGGTCGCCTTCTTTCTCTCCCTGTCTCAGCAGCACGGCGCAACGCGACTTGAGCTTCTGCGCAAATGTCGTGACCGCCCGTCCGGCCCTGGCGACGCTTTCGCCATGGGCCTCGGCTTCCTTGGTCGCGTGGTCGATCTCGGTGGCGCTGTCGCCGACCGAGCCGATGAAGCTCGACGCGGAAGCCGCATTGTCGGCCATTTCGCCGGTCGTCGCGCTCTGCTCGGCAACCGCGCCGTTAACGTTCTCGAACACCGGGCGGATCGCTTCGATCGCCTGCGAGATGCGATGCACGGCATCTACCGAGCCCGCGGCGTCGCGCTGCAGCGCCTCGATCTTCTTGGTGATCTCTTCAGTCGCGTTCTGGGTCTGCACCGCGAGCGCCTTCACCTCGGTGGCGACCACGGCGAAACCGCGTCCGGCCTCGCCGGCGCGTGCGGCCTCGATGGTGGAATTGAGCGCCAAGAGCGTGGTCTGCCGCGCGATCTGCGCGATCAGGTTGACGACATTGCCGATCGCCGCCGAGGATTCCCTCAGCCGGTCCACATTGGCGCTGGCTTCGCGGGCGGCGTCGCTGGCCTGGTCGGCGAGCTTGCCGGCGTCGCGCACCTGGGAACCGATTCCCTGCGCCGACTGGGTGAACTTGTCGGCGGCGTGCGAAAAGGTCGTCGCGGTGCCCTGTGCGGCGCTGGTGCGGCTCGTCAGGGCGTCGGTGCGCTGGCGAATGGTGGAAAGCGTCGCAGCCGTCGCCTCGGCGCCGCCGGCGACCGAATTGGCCGCCCGCTCGAGCTGGCGGATCATCGTGCCAAGTTCGAGTTCCAGCAGTTCAAGGATGGCCCTGGCCGAATCGCCCTCGGTGCTGGCGGCCGCAGCCGCGGCCGGGGCCTGCGGAACCTTGGCTTCAGCGGCCGGCGCAGCCGCTGCCGGCACCTGCTTTTTGAACAAACCGAACGCCATGACGTCTCTTAAAAGTTGAGGATGGGTACTAAATCCTCTCATCCGAGCATGAAGTCATGGTTAACAACTGCCTGATATTCCGGCAGGCGGTCGCTACTTTAGTAGCCGAATCGGCCGCAAATCTTTGATTTTGCCCGATTGTCGGCCTATAAGGCCGCGCTTTCACCCACATCCCCTCCGGACGAATCCAAGAGACCTCTGCATGGCCGGCCATTCCCAATTCAAGAACATCATGCACCGCAAGGGCAAGCAGGATGCCCAGAGGTCGAAATTGTTTGGCAAGCTGGCGCGGGAAATCACGGTGGCGGCCAAGCTCGGCACCCCGGACCCGGCCATGAACCCGCGGCTGCGCGCGGCCGTGATCGCGGCGCGCCAGGAAAACATGCCGAAGGACAATATCGAGCGCGCCATTAAGAAGGCGACCGGCGGCGACAGCGAGAGCTACGACGAAATCCGCTATGAGGGCTACGGCCCCGGCGGCGTCGCCGTGATCGTCGAGGCGCTGACGGACAACCGCAACCGCGCCGCCTCCGACATCCGCTCCTTCTTCGCCAAGTCCGGCGGCAATCTCGGCGAAACCGGCTCGGTCGCCTTCATGTTCGACCGCACCGGCATCATCGAATATGACGCAAGCACAGCCTCCGACGACGCGATGCTGGATGCCGCGATCGAGGCCGGCGCCGACGACGTGGTATCAAGCGAAAGCGGCCACGAGATCTACGCCTCGCAGGAAACCTTTCGCGAGGTTGCGAAGGCGCTGGAGGCGAAATTCGGCGAAGCCCGCAAGGCGGCGCTGACCTGGAAGCCGCAAAACACGGTCGCGGTCGACGACGAGACCGGCGAGAAGCTGTTGAAGCTGATGGACCTCTTGAACGAGCACGACGACGTCCAGAACGTCTATGCCAATTTCGAGATTTCCGACGCGCTGGTCGCAAAGATGGGCGGATGAAGCCGGCCGTTGCCAGCCATCCACAAAGCAGAAGCGAGGACCGAGATGACTGAGCAGGCACGCGACACGCCGCAGCAATCACAGCAAAAAACCAGCCTGATGTTCGTGAACCATGCGAGCCTCCTGATCAAGAAAGGAGACCGCTATCTGCTGACGGACCCGTGGCATCTGCGTGTCGGCTTCGGCAGCTGGCTGCCGACCTTCCAGCAATATGTCCACCCGACCTATCTCGCCGCACTCGGCAACAAGCTCAGCATCCTGATCTCGCATGGCCACGACGATCATTGCGACGACGACATGCTGCGCATTTTCGACAAGGACATCGAGATCGTCACCGCGAGTTTCAACGCGCCGTCGGTCTTGAACCGGCTGAAGAAGCTGGGCTTTGGCAATCTCAAGACCGCCGACAGCGATCGGGGGACGGTGCTGGAGAATGGCTTTGCCGTGAAAAGCTACGTCGATCCGACGCGGTCGCTCGATGACGCCACCTATACCATCGACACTGGCAGCGGCTTCATCATTCACTGCAACGACAACTGGTTCGAGTTCGCGCCCGAGGCGCTATCCAGCATCGCCAACGACCGCGCGAAATATGCGAACCGGAACATTGCGTTCTTCAGTCAGACCAACAGCGCCTCCGGCCATCCGCTCAGCTACACCTGCTTCGACGACCGGCAGAAGCTCACGATCCTGCGGTCCAAGGTGAAGGGAATGGTGGTTCAGGGCATGAAGAATGCCGATGCCCTGGGGCTCGATACCTTCTATTCCTATGCCGGCTTTGCGTCGATCTTCGTCAAGGAATTCCCGTCTTACCTGGACCTTGGTCTCGTCCCGACGGCCAAGTTCATCCGCGATGAACTGCTCGACGATGCCAAATCCCGGGAATTGCTGGACAGGGTGAATGTGAGGGACTTCTATCCCGGCGATGTGCTCGATCTCTCGGATGGCGAGATCGCGAAGGCGTTCATTTCGCACGCGGATTACAGCGACAAGCAACTCAAGGACGCCACCGTGCGCTATTATGATGCGTATGGGATCATCGACCAGTGCGACACCTACAAGCCGCCGGCACCGAAGGCCGCCTTCGACCAGGAGAGGTTCCTTTACTTCCTCGACAATCTGAACAAGTTCGTCGGTCGCAAGATTCAGGACGATGCAAAATTCTTCGAGACCATTGTCGGAAAGTCGCTTGAGATTGTCGTGCCCGACGTCAACACGACCGGCACGGTCGTGTTCGGCGGCGACGTTCACATCGGCGCCCACAAGAACGGGCTGCCGAACAAGCGAATAACGGTCGGTTCCTCGCTGATGTCGCAGGTCTTGAATGGCGACATCCTGTTCGAGAATCTCTACTCCGGCTTTGAGGGACAATGGGAGCGGTTTCCGCCCGATGTCTACAACCGGGACATCGTGATGTTCGTCGTGATGTACTCCTACGTCTACCAGAACCGCCTGGCGAAGACCGCGCCGTCATTGCGCGCCGGCATAGACTGACGCACCGGGTTGTCGCGACCAGCCCGGGGGCCTGACGGGCGGGGACGCAACTACTCCCCGTACACGGCCCAGGCGCAGTAGGGCTGGTGCGGAAAATGCCTGAGGCGGAGATTGTTGATCTTCAGGACTTCATCCACCGCGCGCGTTTCGCCGGGAAAATGCGGGCAGTTGAGTTCGTCGAATACCAGCAGAGAACCCTTGGCCAATCGCGGAAGGATCGCTTCCAGCACATCCTTGGTCGGCTTGTAGACGTCCATGTCGAAGATCGCCATGCCGATGATCGCCGAAGGATTGTCGGAGAGCCATTGTTTGACGGTGACAGAGGCGTCGCCCTTGATGAGCTGGAATTTCTTCTTGTGCGATACCGGGCAGAAGGCCTCGTGGATGTCGAGCAGTTTTTCGAGCACCGTTTCGTATCCGGTGCTGGTCGCGTAATCGCCCTTTTCGCTGAACCCGCCGTCCTTCGCGTCGACGGATGCGAAGCCTGAAAAGGTATCGAAGCCGTAGATCAGCCGGCTGATATTTTAGGGTTCGTAGATGCCCCGGAGATTGATCAATTGCGCCAGCGAAGCTCCCCACTGGACGCCGAACTCGCAGATCACGCCGGGCTTCTCGAGGATTTGCCGATAGAGCTGGTCCCAATAGAGCAACCGCGAGAGCGTCTGCCGTTTGAGCGTCACGGCCAGATGATTGTTCCATTCGCCGGTGAAGCGGTTCAGGCACTCGCCGGTCAAGGCCTTCAGCTCTTCGCCAAGTTGGGTTTCGGTCGCGCTGCGATTGGTCAATTCTTTGTTCAAGGTGGTGCTCCGTTCACTCGGCTCCGGCGAACCGGCTGGCCGGAGATGTTCTAGTTTAGAGCTTGCGGTTGCGCTATCGGTTTCGAGAGAGGCAGGCGGGCGTCGACCCGGCTGAAGGCTGCGCGTTTCGGGCCGAAACCGCACCAATTTGCACCCCCGGATGAGCGCCGTGTTGCGCCAGCCGAGCGGCGGCTTCACGGTTGATGGCGGCCCGGTTGCTATTTCGATTGCCTCCTTCTGGCGTTATCACTACGCCATGACACCCCCACCGATTCGCCAACCCGTCCGGATCATCGGCATCGACCCCGGCCTGCGCCGCACCGGCTGGGGCGTGATCGAGACCGAGGGCAACCGGCTCGTCTTCATCGGCTGCGGTTCGGTCGAGCCGCCGGACGGTCTGCCGCTGGCCAGCCGCCTCTTGGCGATCCATGAGGGCCTGGCCGCCGTTCTCGGCGATTTCAGGCCGGCGGAAGCCGCGGTGGAGCAGACATTTGTCAACAAGGACGGCGTCGCCACGCTGAAACTCGGCCAGGCCCGCGGCGTCGCCATGCTGGCGCCCGCGATGTTCGGCATATCGGTCGCGGAATATGCGCCCAACCAGGTGAAGAAGACCGTGGTCGGCGCCGGCCACGCCGACAAGAACCAGATCGCTGTCATGCTGAAGATATTGCTGCCGAAGGCCGAGCCGAAATCCGCCGACGCCGCCGACGCGCTGGCGATTGCCATCACGCACGCCCATCAACGCCAGGGCGCGGCGCTGCGGCTGAAGGTGGCGAACCTATGATCGGTAAACTCAAAGGCCTGATCGATTCCTACGGCGAGGACTACGTAATCCTCGACGTCGGCGGCGTCGGCTATCAGGTGCATTGCTCGTCGCGCACGCTGCAGGCGCTGCCATCGCCCGGCGACGCCGCCGTGCTCTCGATCGAGACTTACGTACGCGAGGACCAGATAAAACTGTTCGGTTTCCGCACCGATACCGAGCGCGAATGGTTTCGTCTGCTGCAGACCGTGCAGGGCGTCGGCGCCAAGGTCGCACTCGCCGTGCTCTCGACGCTGCCGCCGGCCGAACTCGCCAACGCCATCGCGCTGCGCGACAAGGCCGCGGTATCGCGCACGCCCGGCGTCGGCCCGAAAGTCGCCGAGCGCATCGTCAGCGAGTTGAAGGACAAGGCGCCCGCCTTCGCCAACGTCGATCCCGCGGTGGTGCATCTTGCCGGCGCGATCGACGATCACCGCGCACCGCGCCCGGTGACGGATGCGATCTCCGCGCTGGTCAATCTCGGCTACGGCCAGCCGCAGGCGGCGGCGGCCATCGCCGCCGCCTCGCGCAGCGCGGGTGAGAAGGCGGAGACCGCGCAGCTGATCCGGCTAGGCCTGAAGGAATTGTCGAAATAGACTGCCGTCGCCGGCCACCGACTGACGAAGGAACGCATTCTCTGCCATGCTGAGCAACAAGGACGAGGAACTGATCGCCGTCGCCACCGAAGCCATCAGCCGGCGCTATCGCGACGACTGGCAGGAGGTCGGCGCCGCCATGCGCACCCGTGACGGCCGTATTGTCACCGGCGTGAATATCGACGCCTATATCGGCCGGATCGCGGTCTGCGCCGAAGCGATCGCCATCGGCCGTGCCATCACCGAAAACGGCGACCACGGCATTGAAACCATCGTCGCCGTGCGTCACCCCAAGCCCGGTGAGCCCGGCAAGATCGCGGTGGTCTCGCCCTGCGGCATCTGTCGCGAGCTGATCCACGACTATGACGCCAACGCGCGGGTCATCGTCCCCGACAACGGCCGTGCGCCGAAAGTCGTGACCATCGGCGAACTCCTGCCCAACAAGTACAAGCGGGGCAGCGAGTGAACCCGCCCTCCCGCATCGTCACGCCCGAGCGCCGTTCCGACGATGTCGGCGACACCGCGCTGCGCCCGCAATTGCTGTCGGAGTTTGTCGGGCAGGCGCAGGCGCGCAAGAATCTCTCGATCTTCATCGAGGCCGCGCGCAAGCGGAACGAGGCGCTGGACCATGTGCTGTTTGTCGGTCCTCCCGGCCTCGGCAAGACCACGCTGGCGCAGATCGTGGCGCGCGAGCTCGGCGTCGGTTTCCGCGCCACGTCAGGTCCCGTCATTGCAAAAGCCGGCGATCTCGCGGCGCTGCTGACCAATCTGGAAGAGCGAGATGTTTTGTTCATCGACGAAATCCACCGCCTCAGCCCGGCGGTCGAGGAGGTGCTGTACCCTGCGATGGAGGATTTCCAGCTCGACCTGATCATCGGCGAAGGACCGGCGGCGCGCTCGGTCAAGATCGATCTGGCAAAGTTCACGCTCGTCGGCGCCACCACGCGCGCCGGCCTCTTGACCAATCCGCTGCGCGACCGTTTTGGCATTCCGATTCGCTTGAATTTCTACACCGAGGAAGAGCTGGAGAAGATCGTCACCCGCGGCGCCCGCGTGCTCAACATCGGCATGACGCCCGATGGCGCCAACGAGATCGCGCGCCGCGCCCGCGGCACGCCGCGGATTGCTGGACGGCTGCTCCGCCGCGTGCGCGACTTTGCCTCGGCCGCGGATGCGAGTTCCGTCGACCGCGCCATCGCCGACCACGCGCTGAGCGCGCTGGAGGTCGATGCCGCCGGCCTCGACGCCATGGACCGGCGCTATCTCACGACGATCGCGCTGAACTACGGCGGCGGCCCGGTCGGTGTCGAGACCATGGCGGCGGCGCTGTCGGAGCCGCGCGACGCCATCGAGGACATCATCGAGCCGTTCCTGATCCAGTGCGGCTATCTGCAGCGCACCCCGCGCGGCCGGCTTCTGACCTCGCACGCCTTCCGCCATCTCGGCCTCGCCGAGCCCGCGCGCGATCCCGCGCAGTTCGGCCTGTTCGGCAACGGCGACAGCGACGATTGATCGCTTCGAACCCGATCATTGCGGCGATGCACTAAGGACAAAATGCCAGGCGCGCTTCCGCGCCGGGTCTGCTTGCCGTGGAGTGCAACAACGATGGGTTCGACCGAAGACGCTGATATGCTGGCGCTCATTGCGGCGGCGCCGGAACTGGCGACACCCGACGACACCGAAACGTTCCTCGACGCCATGCCGATCGCCGAGCTTGCCTCGATGTGGGGCGCGCTGCAGCGCCTGAGCCGGCGCGACAAGACGGGTGCCGCCTGGTCGGCGTTCCTCTATTTCGATCATCTGCCGCACAAGCGGCCGGACCGCGCGCTCGACCTTGCGCTGGAAGTGTTGCACTCCGAGTCCGACAAGCCGACCGTGATGCAGCTCAACGACAAGTTCATGCTCTCGCTGCTCTATGCGCATGGCGCGGCCGTGATCGACCGCATCGAATCCGAGGCGAAACAGAACGCGGGGCTGCGCTGGCTGCTGGGCGGGATTTACTTCGGACCCGAGGAGCCGTTTAAGCGGCGCATCGAAGCGATTGCCGACAGCAAGGGCTGGCGCGCCGACGATCTCGCGCGGCGGACGCCGAAGCGTCCGCTTGAGTGCGACGCCATGCCGGTGGCGGAGCTGGCGCGCGCCTGGGTCGAGCAATATTCGAAATCCGATCGCGACCGCGATGACAATTTCTTCGCGATGATGGATTACGAGCGCGAGCTGCGGGAGGAGTACCCCGATAAGGCAATAGACCTCATCGTCGAGATCCTTAAGATCGAGACCAACCCGGTGATGCTGTCGCTGCTTGCTGCCGGTCCGCTCGAAGACGTCATCAGCATGGAGACCATCGACCGCATCGAGCGCGAAGCGGCCGCGGACAAGCGTTTCCACGATCTGCTCGGCGGCGTCTGGTATTACCGCGCACCCGACGAGCTAAAGGCGCGGCTGGATGCCCTGGTGGGGCAGAACCGCTGGTGAGAAGCTGCTGGAGCTCTGCTGACGATCTGCACAAACGCACCGCAATTCAGGCTCAATCCGCCACCATGTTTGCGATGCATCACGAATGGATCACATGTTAACACGCCGTCATTTTCTGCAAGCCGTGGGTGGACTGGGTGCGCTGGGCGTCTCGACCACCGCTTACGGCTTCTCTGCGCCGGTCGTCCGGCTACGCGTCGCGCGGTACGACATTTCACCGCCGCAATGGCCGGCAGGTCTCAAGCTCAGGATCGCCGCGATCGCCGATCTCCATGCCTGCGATCCCTGGATGTCGCTCGATCATGTCCAGGCGATCGTCGAACGCACCAATGCGCTCAAGCCTGACATCGTCGTCATGCTCGGCGACTATGTGGCCGGACATCGCAAGGTGACGCGCTTCATTCCCGATGCCGAATGGGCGGCCGTGCTCGCCGGCCTGAAGGCGCCGCTCGGCGTGCACGCGGTGCTTGGCAATCACGATTGGTGGGAAGACAAGACCGTGCAGCGGGAAGGGCGGGGATTGCCGTCCGCAGGCCGCGCGCTGGAGGCCGCCGGTATCCCGGTTTACGAGAACGATGCGAATAAGCTCTTTAAGAATGGCCATTCGTTCTGGCTGGCCGGTCTCGGCGACCAGCTCGCCTATATGCCGGCGCGCCGCTTCAGGCCGCTCAAGCGCATCGGCGTCGACGATCTCGGCGCGACGCTGGCGAAAGTCACCGATAACGCGCCGGTGGTTCTGATGGCGCATGAGCCCGACATAGCGAGGCGTGTCCCCTCGCGCGTCGCGCTGCAGCTCTCCGGCCATACCCATGGCGGCCAGGTGCGCATGCTGGGCTGGTCGCCGGTTTCGCCATCCGGTCAGCAACTCGCCTATGGCCATATCCGCATGAACTGCGACATCGTGGTCTCCGGCGGCCTCGGCTGCAGCATCATGCCGTTCCGGCTCGGGGTGCCGCCGGAAATCGTGCTGGTAACGCTGGGCGCGCCGCGGCCGGCGGTGGCGTAGCTCTCGAATCTCCGGCATAGGAATCTGCATCAAATGATGCTATTCTTGATGCACAGGAGCCGCTCCCCATGAGAACCACGATTGCAATTGACGACGAGTTGTTTGCCAAGGCGCAGGAGTTTGCCGGTGTCACCGAGAAATCCGCGGTGATACGGGAGGCATTGAAGGCGTTTGTCGAACGCGAAGCCGCGCGCCGGCTTGCCCGTATGGGGGGGACGCAACCGGACGCCAAGGCGCCGCCGCGCCGTCGCTCTAAATGATGGTGTTGGCCGATACGTCAATCTGGATAGATCATTTTCGCCGCGGCGATTTGCGTTTGGCGCAATTGCTCGATCGCGGCGAAGTCGCCATGCACCCTTTTGTAGTTGGCGAATTGTTGCTTGGGCGCGCTCTCGGCACCGACGAATTGATGAGCGACTTGAACACCCTTCCGAAGACAGCCGTAGCCAGTTTCGATGAGGTCCTCAAATTTATCTCTGATCGAAAGTTGCCGGGATCCGGCATCGGGTATGTCGATGCGCATCTGCTTGCTGCTGCCGCGCTGACGGCTGAGACCCTGATCTGGACGCGGGACAAGCGCTTGCTTGCGGTAGCAAGATCGCTTTCGCTCGCGACCGAAATGGGGGAATAGGCATTCATGTCCCCCCTCGACGGAGAGATCCGCGACGGCCGCCATCACATGCAGGTCCGCGTCTACTACGAGGATACCGATTTTTCGGGTATCGTCTATCACGCCAACTACCTGCGCTTCATGGAGCGCGGCCGCACCAACCATCTGCGGCTGATGGGCGCGTCGCAGCACGCGCTGTTCGAACAGGCGCTGGAGGAGACGCCGGGCTTCGCCTTCGTGGTGCGCTCGATGGAGCTCGATTTTTTCCGGCCGGCGCGGATGGACGATGTGCTCGACGTCGTGACGTGGCCGGTCGCCGTGAAGGGCGCCTCCATCACGCTGGCGCAGGAGGTGCGGCGTGGCGATGAGGTGCTGGTCAAGGCCGAGGTGCGCGTTGCCTTCATCAGCGAGGGCCGGGCGAAGCCGATCCCGAAATCGCTGCGGCAGTTGATGAAGGCCGATCTGGCTTCGGATTGATCTTTCCGGATTGACTCTCTGTACCGATCGGTACAATATCCCGGGATCGCCCATTCGGAGAAATGTCATGTCGCGTCCGCCGCTGCCGCCCTTCACCCGCGAAACCGCCGCCCAGAAGGCGCGCATGGCGGAAGATGCCTGGAATTCGCGCGATCCGGTGCGGGTGTCGCTGGCCTATACCGAGGACAGCCGCTGGCGTAACCGCTCCGAATTCCTCCAGGGGCGCGAGGCGATCGTCGAATTCCTCACCCGCAAATGGGCGAAGGAGCACGACTACCGCCTGATCAAGGACCTCTGGGCGTTCGATCAGAACCGCATTGCCGTGCGCTTCCAGTATGAGTGGCACGACGATGCCGGGCAGTGGCATCGCTCCTACGGCAATGAGCAGTGGGAGTTCGACGAGCACGGCCTGATGCGGCGGCGCGAGGCCAGCATCAACGATGTCGCCATCAAGCAGAGCGAGCGCCGCTTCCACTGGCCGGCTCCAGGGCCGCGCCCGGCCGATGTCGCGGGCTTAAGCGAGAACCCGCTGTGACGCGATGCTGAAAAAGGGCGTCGAGCGCAGGGAAGTATTGCGGGCGCTTGGCGAGGTGTTTCGCGCGCATGGCTATGAGGGCGCTTCGCTGACGCTGATCACGGAGGCCACCGGGCTCGGCAAGGGCAGCCTCTATCACCTCTTCCCCGGCGGCAAGGAGCAGATGGCCGCCGAGGTGCTCGCCGACATCGGCGGCTGGTTCGAACTCAACATTTATGCACCGTTGCGCGAGGCCGACGATGCCGCGCGCGCGATCGCTGCGATGATCGCGGGCGTCGACCAGTATTTTCATTCCGGCGATCGCATCTGTCTGGTCGGACTGGTGGCGCTCGGTTCTGCGCGCGACACTTTTACCGAAGCCGTCGATGGTTATTTTGCGCGCTGGCAGGCCGCGCTGGCGCAGCTTCTGCGGCGATCCGGATTGAGCAAGAGTCAAGCTCAGCGGCGCGCGGAAGATGCGCTGTTGACCATTCAAGGCGCGCTGGTGCTGGCACGGGCGCGCAACGACGCCGGAATCTTTCGGCGGGCGCTGAGCGATCTGACGGCGCGGTTGCTGGCGCCGGCGGATTGACGGCTGCTACAACGACGTCGTCCCCGCGCCCCGTGCGCAATTGCGCACTAGGCGGGGACGACGCGTTGAGAGACGAACGCCTTACGCCGCCGCCTTGTGCCGAGCGAGTTCGGCCTTGTACATCTCGAACTCCTCGGCGACCGCTTTCGCGATGCTGGGGCGGGTGCGCAGCCGCTCGTAATAGGCTTTCACGTTTGGCCATTTCGCCAGTTCGATCGGCGGCGTCGCCATCGTCCAGTTGATGATGGTGACGAGATAGGCGTCGGCGACGCTGAAATGGTCGAGCAGGAATTCACGGCCCTTCAGGTAGTTTTCGAGATAGTCGAGCCGCGACAGGTTCTTGCCCAGTGCATAGGTCTTCGCCTCCTGCGGCGCCGTCTTGTCGAGTAGCGGCACGAACAGCGCCTTGTGCAGTTCGGTACCGATGAAGCAGAGCCATTGATGCAGGCGGCTGCGCTCCTCAGCCGATACCGCCGAGATGCCGGCTTTCGGAAAACGGTCGGCGACATATTGCAGGATCGCCGCGTTCTCCGTCAGCACCGTGCCGTCGTCGGTGCGCAGCGTCGGCACCAGCCCGAGCGGGTTGACGGCGCGAAAATCCGAGCCGTCGTTCTGCACCACCTTGGTCTTGGGATCGACTTCGAGATAGTTGGCCTCGGCGCCGGCTTCATACAGCGCGATCCGGGTCGCCAGCGAGCAGGCCAGCGGCGAAAAATAGAGATCCATGGTTTGCCTCCTTGGCAGTTGATCAATCGGGCCGGCGCGTAAGGCGGGCGGGATTGATTTTTATACTGTTCCGCATAATATAAATCTGGTCAAGGAATTTATTGCGAAATGGTACAAAAAAGTAAAAAGCCGCCTGTGACGAAGATCGACGATCCCGTGGCGCCCAAGCGCCGCGGCCGGCCGCGCGCCTATCAGCCGGACGTCGCACTCGGCAAGGCGCTCGACCTGTTCCGCAAGGATGGCTTCGCGGCGACCTCGCTCGACGATCTCTCCGCCGCCACCGGCATGAACCGGCCGAGCCTCTACGGGGCGTTCGGCGACAAGCGCGAGCTATTCATCAAGAGTTACCGGCGCTATCGCGAGGACGCGCGGGCGGCCATGGGCGACATCTTCCGCGGCGAGTTGCCGATCCGCCGAAGGCTGGAGCGGATCTATGCGGTGGCGCTCGATATCTATCTGTCCGGCGAATCCGGTCCGCGCGGCTGCTTTACGGTGATGACCGCGGCCTCCGAGGCGGTACACGATCCCGATATCCGCACCATGGTGCTGGAAGGCTTCACCGAACTCGACAAGGCTTTTGCCGCCTGTTTCCGGCGCGCCAAGGAGAAGGGCGAATTGCCCGAAAGCGCCGATCCGGTCGTCCTGGCCCAACTCGCCTCCGCCACCATCCACACCATCGCCATCCGCGCCCGGGCGCAGACGCCGCGCAGGGAATTGGAGGCGATCGTGAACGGCGCGCTCGATGTGATGGTTGGCCCGGCCAAGTAACTTCAGGTCGTCCCTGCGTTCGCAGGGACGACGATAGAGCTTCCGATCGGTGGGTCGCCTCACGCCGCCCTGATATGGGCGAGGAAGCGGTCGACCTCGCTGCGCAGCTTGCTCGATTGCTGCGCCAGTTCGCCCGCCGAACTGAGCACTTCCTGCGCGGCATCGCCGGTGGCGCCGATGCCGGTCGTCACGCCTGAAATGTTGCGCGAGACTTCGCCGGTTCGGGCCGCAGCCTGCTGCACGTTGCGTGCGATTTCCTGCGTCGCCGAGCCCTGCTGCTCGACGGCCGCGGCGATGGCCGCGGAGATTTCATCGACTTGCCGAATCGTCGTGCAGATCGACTGGATGCCTTCGACGGCCGCGGTGGTTTCGCTCTGGACCGCCGCGATCTGGCCGCGGATTTCCTCGGTGGCCTTGGCGGTCTGCGTCGCCAGCGTCTTTACTTCGCTCGCGACGACCGCAAACCCGCGACCGGATTCGCCGGCGCGCGCGGCCTCGATGGTCGCGTTGAGCGCGAGCAGGTTGGTCTGGCTGGCGATCTGGTTGATCAGCGAGACCACCTCGCCGATCTTCTGGGCGGCGGCGGCGAGGCTTTGGACGCGGTTGTTCGACTGCTGGCCGTCGTTCGCGGCCTTGCCGACGACGGTGGAGGCATGCGTCAGCCGCCGGCCGATTTCGTCCATCGACGACGACAATTCTTCAGCCGCCGCGGCAACGGTCTGGACGTTGTCGGAAGCCTGTTCGGATGCGGTGGAAACCGTGAGCGTCTGCTGCCGCGATTGCTCGACGATGGAGGACATCGACTGCGCCGTCGCCTGCATTTCGGTCGCGGCTGCCGACACGCGCTCGACCACGCCGCGGACGCTCGCCTCAAAACTGTCGGCCAGCGCCGCGAATGCGCGGCGTTTTTCCTGCTCGGAGTGGGCCTTGGCTTCCGCCTGATCCGACTGCATCTTCTGCATGCGGACGGCATTGTCCTTGAACACCGCGACGGCCCGCGCCATTTCGCCGACTTCGTCCTGGCGCTGATGAACCGGCAATTCGAATTCCAGCTTGCCATGCGCGAGATCGCGCATCGCCGCCGTAATCGCCAGAATGGGGCGCGAAATGCCGCGGGCGATCAGCAATCCGGCGGCCGCCGCGATGGCCAGTCCGAGCAGCGCCATGCCGATGGCGAGCTGGCGTGCGCGATCGAGCGAGGTCACATACTCGCTGTTGTCCATCACGATTTCGACGGCGCCGATCGAGTTGCCGGAAAAATCCTTGATCGGGGCGAGCAACGCGGCAACCGGCGTGGTGCCGAGTTTGCCCTGGTGGATGACGAAGCCGCCGTC
This sequence comes from Bradyrhizobium sp. AUGA SZCCT0283, assembly GCF_018130385.1. Lineage (GTDB taxonomy): Bacteria > Pseudomonadota > Alphaproteobacteria > Rhizobiales > Xanthobacteraceae > Bradyrhizobium. The sequence goes on from NZ_JAFCLU010000008.1 coordinate 262,166, forward strand.
GCGGGCACGGCCATAGTCGGCCGGATCGAAGAAGCTTCGGCCGTCCAGCGTCCCGCCGAACAGCTTGAAGTCGCTGGCGGCCGAAAGATGAAACGCGACATCGACGCCGCGGGTGCGCTTGAACTCGTCGAAGAACGGCTGGCCGAAGGTCAGGCCGAACTCCACGGAACCGAGATGTTTGCCGGCCAGCGCGACCGGAACGACGCCGCGGATACCGAGCCCGGCGACGCCGCCTTCGAGGCCTACGATCGGCTTGCGCGCCTGATTGGCCGCGACCACCGTCTTGCGGAAGCTCGACAGGTCGTCGCCGAATTTCTGGGGTTGATGGACGCGCAGATAGGATATCGCCGGTGGCGTATGAAACTGGAACTGGTCGACGCCGTAATCGGATTTCAGGGCTGCAAATCCGGCGCCGAACAATCCCATCAGGGCATCGCGGTCGTTGCGCGCCATCGCTTCCTGAACCGCCGGTATGGTCGCGACGACGGCGCTCATCGCGGCGGCCCGTCGTGCCTCCTGGCCCAGCCTCGACTGAAGCGCGTCGTAGTGGCTGCGCAATTCGCGTTCATCGGCGCGATCGACGACCCCTGAGATAATCCACATCGCACCCAGCAGGATGAAGACCGCCGTTCCCGCCGAGGCGAGCGCCAGGGCGGCGGTGATCCGGGTTCTGAGCCCCAGATTGATGTGTCGGGAGAAACCGTTTCGTGCTGTGCTGGCCATCCCTTAGAAATACCAAAACGTTGCTAATTTTGGGTGAATGGCGCCGGCCGTGCAACCTTTCAAGGCTGCCTGGCGCACGCAACCCTCGCGTGCGCTAATACCCCCGATTGCGATCCACCACATTTTCCAGCGCGCCGCCGGCCTCGAAGCGCGCGATCTGCTGCGCGACATATTTCGATATCTCGTCGGTATCGGTATCGGCGGCGTTGTGCGGGGTCAGCACCACTTTTGGGTGGGTCCAGAACGGGCTGTCCACGGGCAGCGGCTCGGTGGCGTAGACGTCGAGCGAGGCGGCGCCGAGCGTGCCGTCGTCGAGGCATTGCAGGATGTCGGCTTCGTTCTGCAAGGCCCCGCGGCCGGCATTGATCAGCACCGGCGCGCCGAGCGGGCTTTTGCGACTCAGCTTCTCAAACAGCGCGCGGTTGAGAATGTGCCGTGTCTCCGGCGTCAGCGGCAAAAGGCAGACCAGGATGTCGGTCCGCCGCAGGAACGCTTCGAACTGCGGCTCGCCGTGAAAGCAATCGATGCCGTCGATCGTCTTCGGGCTCCGGCTCCAGCCCGCGACGCGAAAGCCGAGGCGCTTCAACACGACTGCCGCGTCAGCCCCGAGCGTGCCCAGCCCCATGACGCCGACCGAGATCGCGCCCGCCGCCCATTGCAATTTCGGCGCCCAGCGCTTGGCGCGCTGGGATTCCCGCAAGTAGAGTTCCTGCCGGTGGTGCATCAGCACATGCAGCACGACATATTCCGTCATCCGCGCGGTGAGGTCGGTGACGGCCACGCGCACCAGCGGCACGTCGGGCAATGAGCGGTCCGCCATCAACGCATCGACACCGGCACCCAGATTGAAGATGACACGCAGGTTGGGGAAGGCGGCAAGCTCGCCGGGACGCGGCTTCCACACCGCGGCGTAATGCACCTCCGCCGGATCGAACGAGGTATCCGGCAGCAGCAGCACGGAACGGTCCGGGCAGACGCTGTCGAACCGGCCTTTCCAGCGCTGCGGCGACCAGTTGTCAGTCCCGCCATGCACCAGGATGGCGAGCGCACCTTTGTTCACTGTCATTCTTCCGGCCGTCCCTTTCGTATCGTCACGCAGCGTGACTCGCCTCACATAATCGATCGAACCGCTTCTCTAGCCTCCTTTCATCGAACAAGGGAGACCCTTCTCGTGTGCAAATTGATCGAGACCGACGAGCAAAAGGCGCGCCAGATCGCCGCGCAGTATGGCATCTCCTGGTGATACGCGGTTTCATCATCGTGGCGGTGATGTTCTGGCTGGCGCTTTCCTACCAGAGCAATCACCGCGACTTTGGCCCGGCCAAAGTCGAGACCGTCAGATGAAGACGATCAAGAACATCATTCTCATTCTCGTCGTGTGCCTTCTTTGTTCCAAGGCGGTCGTCCACACCTACAGGCACTTCAATCCGCGACCGCCTCCGATCGTCGGCCCCTGACCGGCGACGGAACATTCCAAAATTTCTTCGACGCACCTGTCGGCAGCGGGCATAATCGTTCGTCATTGTGACAACGGAGATGCCAGCCCTCATGCTTTACGCCATCCTTTGCTATCACGACGAAGACACCGTCGGTTCCTGGACCAAGGAACAGGACGCCGAGGTCATGACGAAGCTCGCCGTCGTGCAGGACAAGCTCGCCAAGCAGGGCCGGCTCGGTCCGGTCGCGCGGCTGTTGCCGACCACGGCGGCGACCACGCTGCGCAAGGATGATCCGCCGCTGGTGCTCGACGGCCCCTATGCCGAAACCAAGGAGCAATTGCTCGGCTTCTATGTCGTCGACTGCAAGAATCTCGACGAGGCGCTCGACGTTGCGCGCGATCTCGGAGCTGCCAATCCCGGCGGGGCCTATGAGATTCGGCCCGTCGGCCTGCTCCGGCCGGGGAGTGTGCCGTCGTGACCGACGCCGCCTGGATCGATGCCGCGCTGACTTCGGCGCGCCCCCAGGCGGTCGGCGCATTGCTGCGCTATTTCCGCAATCTCGACACCGCCGAGGAGGCGTTTCAGAACGCCTGCCTGCGCGCGCTGAAGAGCTGGCCGCAGAACGGCCCGCCGCGCGATCCCGCGGCGTGGCTGATCATGGTCGGGCGCAATGTCGCGATCGACGATATCAGACGGAGCAAGAAGCAGGAGGCGCTGCCGGAGGACGAGGCGATCTCCGATCTCGATGACGCCGAGGAACAGCTGGCCGAGCGGCTCGACGGGTCGCATTATCGCGACGACATCCTGCGCCTGTTGTTCATCTGCTGCCATCCGGAGCTGCCGGCGACGCAGCAGATCGCGCTCGCGCTGCGCATCGTCTCGGGGCTCACGGTCAAGCAGATCGCGCGCGCCTTCCTGGTCTCGGAAGCCGCGATGGAGCAGCGCATCACGCGGGCGAAGGCACGGGTCGCCGACGCCAACGTGCCGTTCGAAACGCCGGGCGCGGTGGAGCGCTCTGAACGCCTCACCTCCGTCGCCGCCATGATCTACCTGATCTTCAACGAGGGCTATTCGGCCTCAGGCGATACCGCCGAGATACGCGCGCCCTTGTGCGAGGAAGCCATTCGGCTGGCCCGGCTGCTGCTGCGGCTGTTCCAGAGCGAGCCGGAGATCATGGGGCTGACCGCGCTGCTGCTGATACAGCATGCGCGGGCCGCGGCGCGGTTCGACGCCGATGGTGCGGTGATCCTGCTCGACGATCAGGACCGTTCCAAGTGGAACAAGTCGCTCATTGCCGAGGGTCTGGCGCTGATCGACAAGGCGATGCGCCATCGCCGCAGCGGGCCCTACCAGGTACAGGCCGCGATCGCGGCGTTGCACGCCCGCGCCGAAAAGCCCGAGGATACCGACTGGACCCAGATCGACCTGCTTTATGGCGCGCTCGAGATCATGCAGCCGTCGCCGGTGGTGACGCTGAACCGTGCGGTCGCCGTATCCAAGGTGCGGGGACCGCAGGCCGCGCTCGACATGATCGAACCGCTGGCGCCGCGGCTGTCGAACTATTTTCATTTCTTCGGCGTGCGCGGCGCCTTCCTGATGCAGCTCGGCCGCAACGACGAGGCCCGCACCGCGTTCGACCGCGCCATCGCGCTGGCCAACACCTCGGCCGAAGCCGCCCACATCCGCATGCACCTCGACCGCCTGCAGCGCGACAGCCAGCCCCGCGGCAAAAAGGCGGGGAAGTAGGCGTTTTCCTTCTCCCACCCAACTCGGGTCTACCCGAGTTGGGCACTTTAAAATGTCGAAGTCGGATAAATCCGACTTCGCTGGGAGAAGGTGGCGCGCGAAGCGCGCTGGATGAGGGGTTCTCTCCGCGGAGACAGACCCTCATCCGTCTCGAATGAGCTGATGCTCATTCGATCCACCCTCGCCCACAAGGGGAGAAGGGAAGAGCGGCAGAACTGAAAAAATTCACCGCGTCTGTCGGTTTCCGCTCCCCTCGTTCGTCTTGAATCCGAACAGCCATTCAAGACAACGGGGATTAGTCATGACTGTCATCGCCGAAACCCTTCCGGCCTCTAGGTCCGCACGCTGGGCCGGCCGCATCCTCTCCGGCCTCGTCATCGTGTTCCTGATGATCGATGGCGCCATCAAGCTGGTGCCATGGCCGATCGTCACCGAGACCATGGACAGGATGGGCTATGGTTCGAGCGAAACGCTGGCGCGGAGTCTCGGCCTCATCACCATCGTCTGCACCGTGCTCTATTCGATCCCGCCGACCTCGATCCTCGGCGCGATCCTGCTTACCGGCTATCTCGGCGGCGCCATGGCCTCGCATGTGCGGATCGGCAGTCCCCTGTTCACCCACACGCTGTTCGGACTTTATCTCGGCCTGATGGTGTGGGGCGGGCTGTGGCTGCGCGACAACAACCTGCGCGGCTTGATCCCGTTCCGCCGCTGATTTGATATCAACGATAGACTTCACATAAGGAGCCAGACATGTTCGACATCGTTACCGTCGCCGTCATACTGGCGATTGCCATTGCCGCGGTGCTCATTTTCGCTGCGACCAGACCGAATACGCTGCGGGTGCAGCGCGCGACCAGCATCAAGGCGCCGGCGGAAATGATTTTTCCGCTGATCAACGATTTTCACCAGTGGAGAAGCTGGTCGCCGTATGAAAACAAGGATCCGGCGATGAAGCGCACCTATGGCGGGGCGGAGCGCGGCAAGGGCGCGGTCTATGCCTGGGACGGCGACAAGAATGTCGGTTCCGGCCGCATGGAAATTCTCGAAGCCTCCGCACCGCAAAAGATCGTCATCAAGCTCGATTTCTTCACGCCGTTCGAGGGCCATAACACCGCCGAGTTCACAATGCTGCCGCAGGGCGATGGCACCCATGTCACATGGCTGATGCATGGTCCCGCGCGCTTCGTGACCAGGCTGATCCAGGTCTTCATGAACCTGGACAAGATGATTGGCCGGGATTTCGAAGCCGGTCTTGCCAATCTGAAGAAGCTCACCGAGAAATAAATCGTCACTCGGATATCAGTTACCCAAGGAGCCAGCGATGCAGGTCAATCCCTATCTGTTCTACAACGGCAATTGCGAGGAAGCGCTGAAGTACTATCAAAAGGCGCTCGGCGCCCAGATCGAGGCCATGATGCCGTATGGCGATGGACCCGCCGAGATGCCGATCCCGGCGGACTGGAAGACGAAGATCATGCATGCCCGCATCACCATCGACGGCGAGGTGCTGATGGCGTCCGACGCCACGCCCGGCGATTACCATCAGCCGCAGGGCTTTTCGGTTGCGCTTGCGGTCGAGAATCCCGCGGACGCCGAGCGCCGCTTCAACGCGCTCGCGGAAGGCGGCACGGTGCGGATGCCGTTCGGCAAGACCTTCTTCTCCAACGGGTTCGGCATGTGCGTCGACAAGTTCGGCATTCCCTGGATGGTGAATTGCCCGAAGGAGGACATGTAAAGCGTGACTCGCAGGGTGGGCAAAGCGAAGCGTGCCCACCATCGGTGCTTCAGGGAAGGCGGTAGGCACGGCGCAAGTGCGCCTTTGCCCACCCTACGAAATCTACGAAATCCTACCTGCACCGCGGATAGATCGCGGCGAGTTCGCGCCCGCGCAACAGCAACAGCCGCGAGGTCAGGCCGCCGCGGCGGCTGATCCAGTCCCGCACCGGCGCCGGGTAGGCTTCCTGCACCGCGCGCGAGGCCTCCGGTTCGGCATAGATCCGGCCGCGGCGGTCGATCGAGCGCGCGGCGTGAAATCCCAGCACCGCGCGGCGCGTCACGCAGATGCGCTCCTCCGGGATCGTCATCAGCACCAGCGTGCAGGCCGACAGGCATGGCCCGTCGATCACCACCCGCTCGCCGGATTGGCGCACGCGATCGAACAGTTCGAGAAACGGTCCGACCTGTCCGCCGGGGCTGGCGAGAATGCGAATCTCGGCCCGCACCGGCACGATTGCCGCAAACAGCGCGGCGGCGACTACGATTACCTTGATGACCGCCATTCGCATGTGCAGCTCCTTCGTCAGCACTGCCCTCCCGGCCAGTTACGCTGAGATATGTGGCAAGGTTTCGTCAATCCTCCGAGTCGGAAACGCCGGCCTCCGCGAATGTCGCCATTCCGGCATGGCAGGCCAGCGCGGCGCGCGCCAGCAGGATCGCGACCCCCGCGCCGGACGCCTCGCCGAGCCGCATTCTGAGGTCGAGCAGCGGAGGCAGCTTCAGTTCGCGCAGGAGATCGCGGTGGCCGGATTCGGCCGAGACGTGCCCGGCGCGGCAATGATCGAGCGCGCCTGCATCAAGACGTGCGAGCGGCAGCACCGCGGATGTCGCCACGAAACCGTCGAGCAGCACCGGGACGCGATGCCGCCGCGCGGCGAGCACGGCGCCGGCGATCGCCGCGAGCTCGCGGCCGCCAAGGGCTGCCGCCACCGCCAGCGGATCGCCGAGGATGCCGCGATGGAAATGCAGCGCGGTCTCGATCGCCGCACGTTTGCGCGCCAGCCCGTGGTCGTCGACGCCGGTGCCGCGGCCGGCCCAGCGCGCCGCGCCGCCGCCGAGCAGGGCCGCGCACAGCATGGCCGCCGTCGTCGTGTTCGCGATGCCCATCTCACCGACCGCCAGCAGGTCGCAATCGTCAGGCACGGTGCGATATCCGGCGTCGACCGCTGCGAGAAATTCGTCCGTGCTCATCGCCGCCGCCTCGGTGAAATCGCGCGTCGGCCGTTCGAGTTCGATCGGCACCACCCGCAGCTCGGCGGCGGCGGCTTTGGCGATCTGGTTGATGGCCGCGCCGCCTGCGGCAAAATTCGCCACCATCTGCGCGGTGACGGCCTGCGGATAGGCCGAGACGCCGCGTGCGGCGACGCCGTGATTGCCGGCGAACACGGCGATGGTGATGCGTTCCAGAAGCGGCTTTTCGCGGCCCTGCCATTGCGCCAGCCAGATCGCAAGTTCTTCGAGGCGGCCGAGGCTGCCAGGCGGCTTTGTCAGATTCTGTTGCCGCTGCGCGGCCATGTCAGCGAATCGCCGATCGCCGCGGGGCAGGTCGCGACAGAAGGCGCGGATGTCGTCTAGACTGGCAAACTGCATGCGATTCTCTCGTCGAATCGGGGCCGCACGCTAGAACGATTCTCCGGACATCTCCATGAATGAATGGTTCGACGATTTCAAAACCGCCGTCGCGTTCCTGACGCGGCTGCCGATGCCGCATCCGGATGGCGCGATGCCGCAGAATTTCGTGCGCGCGCACCGGATGTTTCCGGTGGTCGGCGCGCTGATCGGCGCCGCGATAGGATTGCTATGCCTCGGCCTGCGATCGATCGGCGTGCCCGATCTGGCGGCCGCAGCGCTGGCGCTGGGCGGCAGCGCCATCGTCACCGGCGCGTTGCACGAGGATGGTTTAGCCGACGTCGCCGACGGATTCGGCGGCGGCCGCAATCTCGAATCCAAGCTGGAGATCATGCGCGACAGCCGGCTCGGCACCTATGGCGCCATGATCCTGCTGGTGAGCTTTGCTGCGAAAGTCTCCGCGCTGGCGGCGATCCCGGACGGCCACGTCATCCCGAGCCTGATTGCGGCGCATGCGCTGGGGCGCGGCATCTTGCCCGCGATGTCGTTGAACCTGCCTTATGCGCGCAAGGATGGATTGGCCCGCAACGCCGGCCAGCCCGATGCGGCGACGGCGGCCATCGCCGGCGGGCTGGCGCTGCTGATCGCGCTGGCGTCGCTGTCATGGAGCAACGCGTTGTGGGCGGCGGTGGTGGCGGGCTTGAGCGGGCTCGCCATCGCGTGGCTGGCGCTGCGGCAGATCGGCGGCCAGACCGGCGATGTGCTCGGCGGCGCCGAGCAGGTGGCCGAGACCGCGATCCTTGTCCTGCTCGCCGCACGGCTGGCGTCGCCATGAACGTCCAGACAAATCTCTGGCTGATCCGCCACGCGCCGGTCGACGGACCGCGCGGCGTGATTCACGGACCCGACGCGCCGACCGATCTTGGCGATGCCGCAGGTTTTGCCGCGCTCAAGGCAAGATTGCCGGGAGGCGCTTTTGCGGTGTGCAGCCCGGCGCGCCGCACGCGGGAGACGGCCGAAAGGCTGGGTCTCGTTGCGGTCGAACAGACAGCCTTTCGCGAGCAGGATTTTGGCGCGTGGACCGGACGTCGTCACAACGAACTCGAACGCGAACTCGGCCCGGCCTATCGCGCGTTCTGGGAGTCGCCCGCGAGCAACCGGCCGCCCGGCGGCGAAAGTTTCGTCGATCAGATCGCGCGCGCGAGCGCCGGCCTTGCGCTGCTGCCCGCAGGGGAAGCGATCCTCGTCGTGCATTCCGGCACCATCCGCGCCGTGCTCGCCATCGCGCTCGATCTTGCGCCCGAGCAGGCGCTGCGCTTCGTGATCGATCCGCTGTCGCTGACGCGCGTCGATCGGCTGGAGGACGGCTGGCGTGTGGTTGCGGTGAATACGCGCTGGTAGACAACACAGCCCGTAGCAACCATTAGATCGATTGATTGTGGGCAATGGGATCGTCAGCTTGCTTGCAAGCATGACGTCGTACTCGCCGCCGTCAAGGCGTGGCCTGGCGGCAGCGAGGGATGGGCGAGATTGAGCGACGGCCATCCTTGACGGCGGCCGCGCGCGACGTCGTGAGCACGGCGTGCAAGGACGAAGACAAATGCTCCGGGCGAACCAAAACTTGAGTTAGGCGGTCGATGGATTCGTGGTGCGTGCGGCAGGTGGCTCACCTTGCCAAGGTGTGCCGCGCGCCACGACGGTGTTGACGAAAATGAGCAATTTCCTGGCGCAGGCGACCAGCGCGCGCTTGTGCTCTTTGCCCGCGGCCCTCAGTCGTTGATAAAGGGCGATGAGCTGCGGGTTCCAGCGCATGGAGGCCGGCAGCGCCGCCAAGTAGAGCGCGCGGCGCAAGCGGTCGCGGCCACCGTCGATGTGACGGGCGCCAACCTGATCGCCGCTGTCATCGTCATAGGGGGCTAGCCCGGCGAGTGCCGCGGCTTGCTCGCGAGTGAGCTGGCCAATCTCGGGCATTCGCACCAGGATGGCGACCGCGGTCGGCAACCCCGCGCCGCCGACGCTGTGGATCAGTTCCAGCCGCTCGGCGAGATCGGGATACTGGCGGATCGCCGCCACCAAAGCTTTGAGTTCGGTCCTCGCGCGCTTGGCCAGGCGGGCGATATCTTCTTTCCATACCGCCCGGATTCGCTCGTTGCGGCAGGTCTCGATCCGGTTTTTGAGCTTCATGATATCCTCGCCGATCTGATCGATCATTGTCAGCTGCTCGGCAAACGGCGATAGCCGGGGATCTGGCGCCGGATAAATCTGCCTGACCGCAGCGGTGCAGGCGGCGATCAGCGCGGCATCGATCTTGTCGTTCTTGGCCCGTCGCAAGTGGAACTTGGCATAGGCGCGCACTTGTGCCGGCTGAAACACGACCACCACAAACCGCTTGCGCCGAAGCGCGGCGACCACTGGCTGTTCGTAACCGCCGCTCGCCTCGATCCCGATGCGTTTGATTTTGTGGCGCTGCAGCCACTCCAGCAATACCTTGTGGCCTTCTGCAGTGTTCTCAACCTGCAACTGCTCGCAGCTGCCATCGATTGCCACGTCGAGCTTCCGTTTGCCGGTATCGATCCCGGCACAGACTGTGATACGCTTGGCCATCTTCCTCGAACCCTCCCTTGTGAATGCGAACCTAAAGTTCGTTCAACCATCCGGGTCCCGATGAAGTGCCGATCGCGATCTTGCTACGAAAGACAGCCCTCAAGGCTTCGGTGGGCATCGATCCGATCAATCGGCGGCCCAGCCCGGGCGGCCACCCAGGCTGGGCCATTCCTCACGGAACGACGCCACTTTAATCCTTCGCGCTAATACAAGGGTGGGCAAAGCGCAGCGTGCCCACGATTCAATACCCCGATGTTGATAAATGGTGGGCACGGCGCAAGTGCGCCTTTGTCCACCCTACGAAGTCTGCGAACTCCTACCCGTTCCGCCGCGCGCCGCGCAGCGTCGGCAGGCCGATGCCGGCGGCATCAAAACCACCGTCGACGGCGAGGATCTGGCCGGTGATGTAGCTCGAACGATCGCTGCACAGGAAGAAGATCGCTTCCGCCAATTCCTCCTCGAGGCCGTAACGATTCAGCGGAATGGCGTCGTGATAGTCGGCGCGGATTTCCGGCGTGTGGACCTGCTTGGCCATCGCGGTCTCGACCGGGCCGGGCGCCACGGCGTTGACGCGGATGCCGAGCGAAGCCAGTTCGACCGCGAGTTGTTTGGTGAGATGCGCAAGCCCGGCTTTGCTGGTGCCGTAGGCCGAGCGCAGCGTCGAGGCGCGCACCGCCGAGATCGAGGTGATGTTGACGATCGCGCCGCCGCCATGTTCGCGCATCAGGGGCGCCGCCGCCTTGGTGCACAGGAACGGGCCGGTGAGGTTGACCTGCAGGATGCGGCTCCAGTCTTCATCCGAGGTGTCGAGCAAAGGCGCGAATACCGCGATGCCGGCATTGTTGATCAGCGCGTCGAGCCGGCCGAAGCGTTCGCTCACCGCCGCCATGGCGTTCGCCACCGCCTTGGCATCGGAGACATCACAATGCAGTTCCAGCGTATTGTCCGGGTTGGCGAGGCCAGCGACCGCGACATGCAGCAACTCGCCCTCGATGTCCAGCAGCGCCACCTGCCAGCCCTCGGCGAGAAAGCGTTTGGCCGTCGCAAGCCCGATGCCGCGCGCGGCGCCGGTGACGAGAGCAATCTTTTGCGGGGAGGGAGGCATGGGCGGGTCCGTTGGCGAGAGAAAGATTCCCGCTCCTATAACCCAAGCCCCGTGCCGTGTCCCGGCTGGGGTGCAGTGAAATTCAATGCAGATTCGGGCAGGCCCGATGCGACACGGGAAACGTCCCGTATCAGGTCAATGCTCCTGCCGATGGCGAAGCGTTAGTCTAGCGCTGCGCGATCGCCTTCGCTTCCGCGGCGGGCGCGCGATCGGGGGCTACCTTGCCTTCACGACGCTTTCGTAAGCCGCCTGCAGTCGTTCGCCGACTGACGGGCCGGTTCGCCTGCGCCGCTTCACGCCGAGATGGCTTTCGCGCAATTCATCCATGAATTCGGCCCACATTTTCGCTCCGCCCTCGCTGAGCAGCCGCGCGCGAATGCCGAGTTCCTTGCTGACGGGAAGATATTTGTAACCCCAGGCCGCCATCTGCGCGAGAACCGGCAACAGCTCGATGCCCTGTTCCGTCAGCGAATAGATTCCCTTCTGCTTGTGCGTGGGATCGTCCTCGCGGGTGATGATCCCCTCGTCGAGCAGGGTCTTCAGCCGGTCGGCGAGAATGTTGGAGGAGATGCCTTCCTCCGATTTGGTCAAGAGCTCGCGAAAGTGCCGGCGGTTGCCGAACATCATGTCGCGGATGATGAGCAGGCTCCATTTGTCGCCGAGGACTTCCAGCGAGAGATTGATCGGGCAGCCGGAACGCCTGATGTCGGTCATGTTCGGTTCCAGACGGGCGGTCGGGGGCCCTTAAAAAAAACTGCTTGCAATATTGCACCGGTTATCTCAGGATACAACCAGTTGCAAAACGCAATCGGTTTAGGAAATGCACGATGGCCAAATTGATTATGTGGAATCTGATGACGCTGGATGGCTTCGTCGAAGGTCCGAACCGCGACATTTCCTGGCATTCCGACGTCTGGGGCGACGAACTCGAGCAACTGTCGATCGAGCAGTTGAACGCCGCCGGCGGATTGCTGTTCGGCCGCGTCACCTACGAACTGATGGCAAATCACTGGCCGAGCGCGACCGGCGAGGTCGCCGACTTCATGAATGCCGCGCCGAAATACGTGTTCTCCCGCACGGTGAAAAAATCCGACTGGAACAACACGCAGATGTTCAGTGCTGATGTCCCCGAGACCGTCGCCGGGCTGAAACGCGACAGCGCCAGGGATATTTTTCTGTTCGGCAGCGCCGATCTCGCCGGTAGCCTGATCCCGCACGGATTGATCGACGAGTTCCGCATCGCGCTGAATCCGATCATCCTCGGCGGCGGAACGCCGCTGTTCAAGCCGGGCGGAAAGCTCAAGCTGAAGCTGATCGACAGCCGGCCATTGTCGACCGGCATCGTGATCCTGCGCTACGTGCCGGCAGCGGCACAATAATCTGCGGCAAATGTCGGCGTGCCCGCACGCCGATCGTCTTGCCGGCAAGGTCCGTCAATACCGAGATTTCCATGTCGCTCACGCTGCATTTCCACCCGCTGGCCTCGTACTGCTGGAAGGCGTTGATTGCGCTGTACGAGAACGACACTCCGTTCACGCCGAACCTGGTCGATCTCGGCAATCCCGCGGAGCGCGCCGCGCTGGTGAAGCTGTGGGGAATTGGAAAATTTCCGGTGCTGCGCGACGAAGCGCGGAACGAGACCGTGCCGGAGTCGAGCATCATCATCGAATATCTGGATCGCCACTATCGCGGCCCCACGCGGTTCATTCCCCACGATGCCGACCTTGCGTTGCAGACGCGGCTGCGCGACCGCTTCTACGATCTCTATGTGCATCTGCCGATGCAGAAGATCATGCTGGACCGGCTGCGGCCTGCGGACAAAAAGGATCCGCACGGCGTCGAGGAAGCCCGCGCGCAGTTGCTGATCTCCTACGCCATGATCGAGCAGCAGATGGCAAAGGGAGTGTGGGCGATGGGCGAGGATTTCAGCCTTGCCGATTGCGCCGCTGCGCCGTCGCTGTTCTACGGCAGCATGGTGGTGCCGTTCGAGGAAACGCAGAAGAATCTTGCGGCCTATTTCGAACGGCTGAAAGCGCGGCCCTCGTTCGCGCGCGTGCGCACGGAGGCGGAGCCCTATTTCCGGATGGTGCCCAAAGAGTCCTGAAGGAGGAGCGTTGAATGGCGCATGCAAGCAGGGCGGATACGATCCGCGCCATTTTTGCAGCCTATCTCGCCAACGATCGCAACTTCGTCGAGAGCGCGCTCAGCGACGATTTTCGCTTCACCAGTCCCTACGACGATGCGATCGACAAGCCGACCTATTTCGAACGCTGCTGGAACAACAGCGACTGGATCGAGCGGCACGAGCTGGAGCGAATTTTCGTCGAAAGCGATGAAGCCTTCGTGACCTACCGCTGTGTCGCCAAAGACGGCAAGACGTTTCGCAATACCGAGTTCTTCGTCTTCGAGGGCAACAAGGTGAACCGCATCGACGTCTATTTCGGCGCGACATGCCAAAACGGCAAGTTCGTCAAACAGGCCGGGTAGCTTCGCGGGCATGCTGCGTCAAGTGTCTCTTCTTCGTCATGGCCGGGCTTGTTGTCCCGGCCATCCACGTCTTCTCTGTTTATGTGACGCAAGACCTTGGATGCCCGGGATATCCAGCACGAAGACGCGCTTCGCGCTTTTGCCCGGGCGTGACGAAAAGGGAGCCATGTCTCCAAAATAATTTTTATCGACATGTCGGTGCCGTAAAACCCCGTTCGTCTTGTTGATGAAGGCCGAGGCGACGGTAGCCGGCCCAAGAGACGCATACGGAGTGCGACAATGCGATTCATGGTGATTGTGAAGGCCAGCAAGGATTCGGAAGCCGGCGTGATGCCGAGCACGGAACTGCTGACCGCGATGGGCAAGTTCAACGAGGAGCTGGTGAAGGCCGGCGTGATGGAGGCGGGTGAGGGCTTGCATCCGAGCGCGAAGGGCGCGCGGATCAAGTATGGCAGCGGGCAGGGCGGCGTCAGCCGCGGCCCGTTCGCTCTCTCCGGCGATCTCGTCGCCGGATTCTGGCTGATCAACACCAGATCGCTCGACGAGGCGATCGAATGGATGCAGCGCGCGCCGTTCCTCGATGGCGACGAGATCGAAATCCGCCAGGTGTTTGCGGCGGAAGATTTCGGCGAAGCGCTCACCCCGGAATTGCGCGAGCAGGAAGAGCGGCTGCGGTCCCAGGCCGCGAAGAAGTAACGACTTGCCGTCATTCCGGGATGGTCCGAAAGGACCAGACATCAGATGCGCAATTGCGCATCGGGGAATCTCGAGATTCTCAGGTGCGCAATCGCGCACCGAAGTTTATCGCTGCGCGATGCCCCGGAATGACGGCAACTTGAAGCAAAGGACACCCACCATGCGATTCATGATGCTGATGATACCCCTCGGCTATGAGACCGCGCCGCCGGACGTCCAGCTCGACCCCGAGCGGGTGAAAGCGATGATGAAGTACAACGAGGCGCTCAAAGACGCCGGCGTGCTGATCGCGCTCGACGGGCTGCATCCGCCGTCGATGGGCGTGCGGGTTTCCTTCGCCACCGGCAAGCCCGTCGTCACCGACGGCCCCTTTACCGAGGCCAAGGAAGTGCTCGGCGGCTACTGGATGATCGATGTGAAGTCGCGCGAGGAGGCAATCGCCTGGGCGAAGAAATGCCCGGCCTCGGAGAACGAAATCATCGAGATCCGCCAGGTGCAGGAAATGGCCGATTTCTCCGAGGAAGTGCAGGAGGCGGCCAAAGGCTTCGCCGAGCTGCAGAAGGGAAGTGCGCACAAGGCGCGGTGAGTCTCTGCAACAGGGCTCCGCACGCCGTTAAGTCGAACGTCTATCGCCGATCCGTCAACCGCAAAGCGAGGAGAAATCTCATGAGCACCAGCGATACGTTTCTGGCCGTCTTTCTCGGCAGCAAAACCAGCGCGAAAATGGCGGCCTGGAATGCGCTGTCTGAGGCTGAGCGGCGTACCAGGGAGCAGCAGGGAATCGCGGCGTGGAAGGCTTGGGTCGAAAAACACCAGGCGGCGATCGTCGCGATGGGGGGCCCGCTCGGCAAGACCAAGAAGGTCGATTCAAACGGTATTGCTGACATCGCCAACGAGATGGGCGCCTTCACGGTGGTGCGCGCCGGCTCACATGAGGCCGCCGCGAAACTGTTCGAGAACCACCCGCATTTTGCGATCTTCCCCGGCGAGCGCGTGGAGGTCATGCCGGTGCTCCCGATCCCGGGCGGTTAGACCCAGAAGGTTAGAATCGTCCGGAATTACGCCGCACCCGCGCGCCGTTAATCTTGATGAACACCCGTTAACGGCCTCAAAATGAGTGACCTTTTCAGCCGGCTCATGTAAAAGCCTTTCACATGAGCTGGCGCAAGGAACAACGCCGCAGCGAACGCGGCTACCATCACGGTAATCTGAAAGAGGCGTTGCTGCAGGCAGCGCTCGGCCTGATCGCCGAGAAGGGCGCGGCCGGCTTCACCTTTGCCGACGCGGCGCGGATGGCGGGCGTCAGCCCCGCTGCGCCTTACCGCCATTTCCGCGATCGCGATGAATTGCTGTCCTCGATCGCCCAGCGCGGTTTTGAGCAGTTCGAGGCGCTGCTGACGCAGGCCTGGGACGACGGCCGGCCGGACACGGTGTCGGCATTCGAGCGGGTCGGGAAGGCCTATCTTGCCTTCGCCCGCAATGAGCCCGCGTTCTATTCGGCGATGTTCGAATCCGGCATTCCGGTCGATTTAAACCCCACGCTAATGGCCGCAAGCGAGCGCGCGTTCGCCATCATCCGCGCCGCCGCCGAACGGCTTGCGGCGATGGCGCCGCCCGGCATGCCGCGGCCGCCGGCCATGATGATGGCGCTGCACATCTGGTCGATGGCGCACGGCGTGGCCTCGCTGTTCGGCCGCGGCGACGCGGCGCGGCGCAAACTACCGATGTCGCCGGAGGATCTCCTGGAAGCCGAAGTGCTGATCTATCTGCGCGGCCTCGGCTTCGCGACCGACCGCCGGCCGGAGCCAAAACCGCCGGGGCCGCCGCCGGTGCCGCCTACCGGTGGGCCATCCGGTCCCTGGGGCACCCCAAAATAATTTTTCGGGTGCGGCGAGCCGCGCGCTTGACAAAAACGCGGGATGGTTTAGGTATGTAAATGTTATTTACATTCACAACGGCGTGATCGCCGTCATGGAGAGGGAAATGGCCTACACCGCAGATGTCAATCGATGGCGCGGCCCAACGGAAGAATCCTATCGACCCCCGCATATGCTTGAGAGCCCCTGGCATCCCGGCTGGATCGCCGTGACCATCCTCGGCTTCATCATCTGGTGGCCGATCGGCCTTGCCCTCCTCTTTTTCACACTAGGGAGCAGAAAAATGGGTTGCTGGAGTCACGGGGATCGCTGGCAGAACAAGATGGAGCGGATGCAGTACAAGATGGACCGGATGCGCAATCGCATGGAAGGCCGTGGATTTGGCGGCTTCGGCTTCGGTCCGCCCACCAGCGGCAACCGCGCGTTCGACGAGTACCGCATGGAAACCCTGCGTCGGCTCGAGGAAGAGCAGGTCGAGTTCAAGAATTTCCTCGACCGCCTGCGTCACGCCAAGGACAAGGAAGAGTTCGACCAGTTCATGGCGCAGCACAAGCAGCGTCCGACCCCGCCGAACGACCAGCCGCAGCAGGGCTAAGCGAATAGCGTCGCGAGTGAGAGTTCAGCCTCAGGCGTGATGCCCCCATGATGCCTGACGGCGGATACAGCCGCCCATTTGCGAGAGCAGGTGGGCGGTTTGTTTTTGGATCAGGCCTCATGGCGCTGCTCCCCGGCCGGTCTATATGATGCAGACGCGCGCAATCCGGGACGGCCGCCATGAATGTAATGCTATCTGCCGATCAGCTCTGGCGAATGATCCGGCGTGAAGCTGAAAGCGCCGTGGCGCGTGATCCGGTATTCGGCGCCGCGCTGTCATCGGCTATTCTCGATCATCCCGACTTCGCTCACGCGCTGGCTCACCAGATCGGCGCGCGGCTCGGCAAGAGCTCCGCGGATCGCGGGCGGTTTGCGCAGATCGTCCGTGACGTGTTCGTTGCTTCGCCCGATCTGATCGATGCGGCGAGCTGCGACCTGCAGAGCATCGCTGTTCACGATCCCGCGACCACGGCGCTTCTGCCGCCGCTGTTGAACTTCAAGGGCTACGTCGCGCTGCAGGCCTGGCGCGTCTCCAACTGGCTCTGGCGCGAGAGGCGCAGCGATCTTGCGCTGCTGCTGCAAAGCCTGTCGTCCGATCAGCTTCAGGTCTCCATTCATCCGTCCGCATCGATCGGAACGTCGGTGTTTCTCGATCACGCCACCGGCATCATCATCGGCGCCTTTGCCGTGATCGGCGACGAGGTGACGATCCTGCAGAACGTCACCATCGGCCGCAAACATTCGGAGCCGGACCGTGCTCCGAAAATCGGGAGGGGCGTTTATCTCAGCGCCGGATCGACCGTGATCGGCGGCGTCAGCATCGGCGATTTCGCCAAGATCGGCGCCGGCGCCGTCGTCGAGCATGATGTGCCGCCCGGCTGCACCGCGGTCGGCGTTCCCGCGCGGTTGACCAATTGTCCGGAGCCGATGATGCCCGCGTAAGGAGTCGTAGGGTGGGCAAAGGAGCGCAAGCGACGTGCCCACCATCCTTCAGCGATTTCGCTGCGAGATGGTGGGCACGCTGCGCTTTGCCCACCCTACAATTAACTACCGCACCATGGCGCCGTAGACGATGTCCTGGACCTGCTCACGATAGTACTTCCGAAGTTCGCCGGGCGCCGCCGTTCCAACGACGACGACAAGGCGCTCTTTCGGGTCGCAGAAGAACTGCGTGCCATACGCGCCATTCCAGGTGAACTCGCCGGGATTGCCCGGAACCGAGGACAGACCTTCGCTCGTCCGCACTGCCACTCCAAGGCCGAAGCCAAAGCCACCGCGATGCGGCTCCACATTGGCCACGTTGTTCTTGATTTCCGGCCCAAGGTGGTTGGTGACCATGTGATGTACTGTCTTGGGCCCGAGAATGCGTTGACCGTCGAGCTCGCCGCCATTGAGCAGCATTTGCCCAAAGCGTACGTAGTCGCCCACGGTTGCAAACGCGCAGGCGCCACCGCAGTCGAACTTCGTTGGTGTATCGAGTAGTTTGATCGCCTGTGGCTTACCCGTCAGCGGGTTATTGGGAAATGGCCGGGCAAGACGAGCGCGCTGTGCCTCCGTGGGGTGGAACGTGGCGTCCCTCATGCCGAGCGGCTGCCACACATTGCCGGCCAGGTAGTCGCCAAGCCGCTGCTCGCTTACTTTTTCAACAACTGCGCCGAGCACGTCGATCGAGAAGCCGTACTCGAAAACTGTCGCCGGTTGGTGCGCCAGCGGCAGCTTTGTGATGCGATCGATGAACGCCTGCGTATCACCCTCGATCGCCGGCGCTGTCCCGTCCGGGTACTGACGCGCTACCGGGCTCGAGCTGTCCGGGCGTCCTCCATACATCAGGCCGGACGTATGTCGATAAAGGTCGTGGATGTAGATCGGTGAAAGCTGCGCTTCGAGCTTCAGCGAACCATCCGCCTGCGCAACACCCACTTTCATCTCGGCGAACGCGGGATAGTAATCCGCAAGCTTTGCCTGAAGCGGCAGGCGGCCCTGTTCCATAAGCGTCAGACCCGCAACGGCGGCCATCGGCTTGGTCATGGAGGCAAGCGCGAACACAGCATCCAGCGGCATCGCCGTGCCTTTCGTCGGATCAAGTTGGCCGTACGCCTTGTACTGTACGAGCTTTCCGTCGCGGGCTATCGCGACCACGGCGCCGGGCACACGTTTCGCGGCGATCTCGCGGGCAAAAAAATCGTCCAGCCGGGCCAGTCCCTGCTGCGAAAATCCGACCTCATCCGGCTTTGCCTCGGGTAGCGGCGCGGCATTTGCCGCATTGGCAGCGATGCCGGCAACAACCGCCGCGGCCATCATGAATGCCTTCATTGTCTCCTCCCTCGCATGCGGATCGGGCTCGCACGATTTATTATGGTTAGGCCGTCAAGTTTAGATCACGTCTGTAAGAGCGACAAGCCGAGCGCGGGAGCAGGGCATTCGTCCGGCCCTCGCGACGGTCGCAAGATATTGTACGTGCCTGGAGGCAAATCACCCAGAAGCCTGTCCAGCCCTTCCCGCAAAAATATTCCGCTTAACTTCGAGCCCAAATCATCGGCATAACTCCGCTTGTCTCACGGCAGATGAGGGGCGTTGGCCATCGTCACGAACGTGCGGTGAGATGCGATGGACGC
>NZ_JAFCLU010000080.1 GCF_018130385.1 Bradyrhizobium sp. AUGA SZCCT0283
AAGGCCCGCATGGGGGCGACGCACTTCCTGACCAAAACGCTTCCAAAAGTAGCCGCTGAAATGGCACTCTCGGTCCTTGTCTATAATCTGACACGGGTCATGAACATCGTGGGGATCAAGGCGCTGATCGCCGCGATCGCGGCCTAAAACCCACTCGGGTTTTTGCTCCCAGTACTGACGTCCCCCTCGAGCCGTTTTTACACGACCAAGACCCAAAGCGGACGTGGGCATCGCCGGACATCGGTCCACGATCGTGCTATATAGCCATTGAATTTCCCCGAGCATGGGGGCCACCTTGAGCGGCGAGCACGTAGAACGGCGGCTGGCAGCAATTCTGGCGGCGGATGTCGCGGGCTCTTGCCGCTTAATAGGGATCGACGAAGAAGGCACGCTGGCGCGACTGAAAGCGCTTCGAAGAATACTTTTCGATCCCAACATCGCTGAGCATCACGGACGTATCGTCAAGAATACGGGGGACGGCGCTATTGCTGAGTTCGCCAGCGTTGTCGACGCGGTACGGTGTGCCGACGAAATTCAACGCGGCATGGCCGAACAAAATATCGACGTGCCGCAGGACAAGCGGATCGAGCTCCGCATCGGCATTCACGTCGGTGATATATCGAAGAAAACGATATCTTTGGTGACGGGGTCAATATTGCAGTGCGTCTCGAAGGGATCGCTGACCCCGGCGGTATCAGCATCTCGGATGACGCTCGCCGGCAAATTCGTGGCAAGGTTGATGTAACGTTTGAGGATTTGGGTTCGCAATCCTTGAAGAATATCGCCGAACCGATGCGGGTCTGGCGCGTCCCATACGGTCGCGCCGTGCCAGCTGTGCCGACCCGCCTGCGTGTTGATGACGCCCTTGCGCTGCCCGATAAACCCTCGATCACCATTCTCCCCTTCACCAACCTGAGCTCCGACCCGGAACAGGAATATTTCGCGGACGGAATGGTCGATCCGGTTTGATGGCGGGCTCGGCGACGTCTTCGATCTGCAGTACCGGGTGACTGAAAGCGTTGTCGGGACGATCGCGCCAGCGGTGGAAAAAGCCGAGATCGAGCGTGCCAAGCGCAAGCCGACCGAG
The DNA here is from genome assembly GCF_018130385.1 of Bradyrhizobium sp. AUGA SZCCT0283. GTDB lineage: Bacteria > Pseudomonadota > Alphaproteobacteria > Rhizobiales > Xanthobacteraceae > Bradyrhizobium. The sequence goes on from NZ_JAFCLU010000080.1 coordinate 1,088, forward strand.
AGCCTCGACGCCTATGCCATTTATTTACGCGGTTTGGCCAGGTTTTATCAGTTTGCTGGCCGGCAAGTGAACGCTCGCGCCGCCGCTTGCTACGCCTATGCCAGGGGCAATGGCTGGATTTCAGTCACACCGAACGAGATTGCTGAGGTGACGAGGCTCGCTCAGCGGGCGGTGGGGTTGGGCAAAGATGATGCGATGGCGCTCGCCGCCAGCGGGTGGGCGTTAGCGTTTGTTGTTCGCGATCTGGAGGCAGGGGCCGGCTTAATCGATCGCGCGCTTGTGCTCAGTTCCAATTTGGCCGAGGCATGGTTTTACGGCGGCTGGGTAAAAAACTACCTCGGCGAGCCGGAACCGGCGATCGAGCGCTTCGCGCGTGCCATGCGCCTGAGCCCACTTGATCCGCGGGTGACAGCGGCGCGGGGTGGACCGCGCACATGCACATTTCTTCCTGGGCCGCTATGACGAACCGGCATCGTGGGCGGCAATGGCATTGCAGGACAATCCGGACTATCAACCTGGATTACGGATCGCCGCCGCAAGCAATGCAATGGCCGGACGCCCGGAGCAAGCACATCAGGCCGTGGCTCGGCTGCGGCAGGTCAATCCAGCGCTGCGTGTTTCCACTCTAAAAGACGTAGTGGGCCCTTATAGGCGTGCCGAAGATCTCTCGCGATTCGAAGAAGGATTGCAGCAAGCCGAGCTGCCCGAATGACCATCGCAGCAAGGCTCGACCGTTTGCGACGAAGTGATTGAGACATGCCTATCCTGAGAATGTCCGTTCACCAGGGTAGACCGGAAGCCGCCGTGGTCCGGCCAAACCGACGCGTTTGACCCTAAGCAGACGTGCGGTTCTCATGCTATCATCTGCCAAGTTCCAGAGTTTATCCTGGGAATGTTGATCCAAAGGATTGCCCATGACCAGAATATCATCCATCGCCGTGGCGTTCGGTTTTGCTTTGGCAACGATGTTCTCCAACGAAGCGAGCTACGCGCAAGCCAAGCCCGGGGTGGAGCGGCTCTACATCCTCAACTGCGGCGAAGGCGTCGCCGGCGATATTTCCCGCTGGTCGCCCGGCGTCAACGTCGGCAAGTCCATCGACTTCGTGGATAATTGCTACCTGATCAAGCACAGCCAAGGCTGGCTGCTGTGGGACACCGGCGTGACCGACGCGATTGCCGCCATGCCCGATGGCCAGAAGCCGACGGATGCGCGCGCCACCCATTGGAAACGCCCCAAGACGCTCGCGAGCCAGCTCGAGCAGCTTGGCGTCAAGCCCTCCGATATCAAATACGTCGCCGTCTCGCACACCCACCCCGACCACATCGGCAATATCAACATGTTTCCGCAATCAACTCTGTTGGTGCAAAAGGCGGAATATGAGTGGCCTTCGCCCTTCGCGCGGGCACTGCAAGTCGGACCATCCACGGTCAACAAGCTGGAGGGGGACCATGACGTCTTTGGCGACGGCAACGTGACGCTCATGGCGACCCCTGGGCATACGCCCGGCCATCAATCGCTATTGATCAAATTGCCCAACACTGGCGCACTCCTGCTCTCGGGCGACGCCGTCCATTTCAAGGACAATTGGGAAAACCGCCGCGTCCCTGACATCAATTTCAACAAGGAGCAGACCTCCGCATCACTGCAGCGGATGTCTGACATTCTCGCGAAGGAAAAAGCGCAGCTTTGGATAAACCATGACAAAGTGCAACGCGACAGCCTAAAAATGGCGCCGGGCTTCTACGATTGAGACCCGTCGGGCTGTCCCAGACGCCCGCTTATGCTTCCATTGTCCCGGGCGAAACTAACTTCGTCTTACTGCTTCGGATGTGATGGTCGCCGAACAACAATATCCTTCCCAACTTCAATTACCATTAGGTCCTCGCCAACTTCGAGCGGGCCGCCATAAGTTTTGCGAGTTCCGGGTATCAGATCATCGTTCGTTGCTGTGGGCAGGACGATGTGGGAGTAGACTGCCATCCTTGGCTTAGTTCTTGCGAACACTTCACCAGCTTGCTCGGGAGTAACGTGGTGCGCGACTACTGCTTTCGTTCTCTCCGCATCGGCGCCTCTCCTGGTAAAGGTTTCAGGGGAGACGACCTCGTGCACGAGTAGATCGACGCCCTCGGCCGCGCGTATGAGATTAGCCGAAGTACGGGTATCGCCGGACAAAACGACTGATCGACCATTGTAGTCGATCCTGTAGCCGTAGGCTGGCTCGACCGGCGCATGGTCGACCTCGATTGCGGTAATTTTTACGCCACTCCTTTCGTAGCTCACGCCGGGATTGATGTCGTGGGCATTGACCACCACCCCCTCAGGACGGGCCTTATCGTCCGAGATTCGAAACTTAATATCAAACTCAAACGCTTGGACCAAATGTCCCAACATTTTCTCGGTTCCCAGTGGTCCCCAAACCTCTAAGGGTCGATTTCGTCCTGGTGCAACAAGCCAACCAGTGAGCCAGACATCCGGAAATCCCACCACATGGTCGGAGTGAAGATGGGTAAAAAAGACTCCATCCACGTCTTGCCATTTTGTCTGGAGTTGGGCCAAGCGCTGCATCGCGCCTCGCCCCGCGTCGAAGAGAAATTTCTTGTCTCCTGCTTCAACCAGAATGCTCGGACCGAAGCGGTTCATTACAGGCGGGGGACTTCCTGTGCCAAGTAGAGTCACCTTTATATCTTGAGCCAGCGCAGGACCGAAAGCGACGGCAAACAGAGACGGGAGGACGAATGATATTCTTCTTAGAAATCGCATTTTAAAATCCTCTGACTAAGGGCAATTGTCATAGCATGGTTATCTGCTCTCACGCTGGATGAAAGTCGTCTTTTGGCAGATTATGTTGCAAAAGTCGATTTTTCGAAAGGTATCAAAATTTCCGAGGGCCGCTGGTTCGGTTTTCCTGTAGAGATGTGACGGACCTCATTGCCTCACGCTAAACTCATAGGCGATTTCGGTAACGCGACTGAGGTTATCCGAATTGTCGATCGCTTCGTGTTTTAAGGTTTCGCCAAAAATTTGGACTGATGCAACTTTCGACTTTTGCAACAGTATCGGCACTTTTCGGACCTGATCGGTCACTGATTTGTCCGTTTACGGGTGCCGGGGAAGACCGGAAGTAGCCGGCAATGGGCCGACCGACGCGATTGACCCATATGCGACATGCCGAGCGAACTCGCTTCATAATCCTTTACCGATCTCCGCGGCGGTTTGCCGCCGAACCGGACTATCACCGGTGCGACGCCAGCCAAGCGATCGGCCAGCTACGCACGTAAGCCTCCCACCCCAAAAAGAATTCCGAGGTTCTGCAATGCAATGCTGATTTCGGCATTACGCATTCGTCGAGCCCGACCCGCTCCTGTGCGTTGACGCTCGGTGCGATTTAAGCCGGGGGACTCGGCCACTCGCCAACGTTGGCGCGGCTTTCACACGTCCGGAACGGAAGGCCCCTACTTTCGTTTCAATCGTCCAGAGTCCAACTAAGGAGAAAGGCTATGACTACTAACAGACTTATGATCCTGGGCGCGGTGCTCGCCTTCAGCACCACCTCTGTGTATGCCGGTCCCTGCAACACGGCGAGCCGCGATGCAGGATCAGGGAATGTCCCGGGCTATACCGAACAAACGACTGGTTCCACAGCAACTAGTTCCAAGCAGCATCCACCGACATCTTCGATGAGCAAAGCCTCAGAGCATACCGCAACGTCGTCGGAAGATGCGCAGCGCCAGATGCAGAGCCAGCCTACCGCTGCCGAGCAATCAACGACGACCCAGGCCGCACCCTCCGCGCAGTCACGGACGGTAGGCACACAGACCCGTCCCGAGCTCACTGAACAATCAAAGAGGGCGACGGCCGGCGCGGCCCAGCCCGCACCGTCCGAGAAAAAGCCGGGGGACGACTGCTAGAAGCGCGGGAAATAGTGGGTTCAAAAGGGAACGTATCGAGGGCTGGCCGAACGCCTTGGCCCTCGATTAGCCCACGCCGCAACTTTGCGCATGACCAATTCAACATGTTTCATGTACTTAGACAAAGCGGTCGTCTGCGCTCTGGGCCGGTGCCGATTGCTTCCGCGGATGGCACTTTCCGGACCTGACAGGCCCGGCTGGAGACGTCTGTTCTTGAGGGTAAAGCGGACCTAGCAACTTCGCGCGCCAAAGTCCGAAAATGGACCCTAACCGGACTTGGGAAGATCAAGAGCGCAGGATCGTCACGCTCAACCGCCCACTTCAGTGCGTCGGCTGCAGCAGCGAGTTATGCCTTATCATGGCCGCGGCGAGAACTGCCATTCCGTGCTGTACTCGAGCCCGTACTTTTCCTGAAGAGCCTTGTATTTTGCAGGGTATTCGGGATGAGATGGCGGTGTCTCCTTCTGAAGCGCTGCCCGCTCTGCGAAGAATGATTCGAGGCCGCCAGGCGAGATGATTGTCAGATGTCGCGACGGCGTAGTGCCGACGTTCTTGTAGGTGTGCGGAATATTACGCGGCGCGAATAGGAAGTCACCTGGCCCGGCCTTGATAACCTGAGTCCCCACGCGAAACTCGTACTGGCCTTCAAGAATATAAAATCCTTCCTCTTCGCGGCTGTGCCGATGCGGCTCGGGCCCAGTGGAGGGCTGCACGATGGATTCGAGTACAGAATACGCGCCCCTAGTCTCCTGACTCTTCACCTTCCAGCCGCCTTTCGGGTTCGCCGGGGAGTACACCGGCTGCAGCTGACTGCCGTTTGGTTTCGCTTCTTGCGCCTGTGCGTTTGACCACGCCGCCAGGATTGCGCATAGCAAAAGCAGCTGTAAGGATTTCCATGCAATCATGAGAGCCTCCTAATATGTGATAGGCACAGCCAGCGGCGCGCGACCGTGGTGGTGAAAAGGAGTGAGCCGCCCTCACGCGCGTCCGCCTGCGCTGGGGGGATACTTATTTATGGCCCCGTCACACCGCCAACGGGCTTGGCAGGATCTAACTACGCTGGCCAGCGCGCCAGTCAGTAGCGCGTTTTTCCGTTCCGCAACAGACCGCCTCGGCATGCAACAAACGCCCGGCGAGGACGCCTCACTTCCGCTTTTGGCAAGTTTGAGACATGCTAATAGGCCCTTCTGATGTCCGTTCACCAGGGTAGACCGGAGTGCGCCGGGAGACCGGCAAGGAGTAGATGGTGCAAGTCCATCACGATGAAGGAGTAGCGAACCGCATCG
>NZ_JAFCLU010000081.1 GCF_018130385.1 Bradyrhizobium sp. AUGA SZCCT0283
CCTGTCATCACTGCGCGAGCGCATTGCGCTCGTCGCCGGGCGCGCATTCGCGCGACCCGTTGGCTCATCCGGGCTACACTTGCTTGAATCCGGCATGTCGCCAAGACGAATTCGTCGCCGGCGATCCCTGGAGATGAAATTCAGCAGAAGAAAAAGCCCGGCTGTGTTGGGCCGGGCTCTCGTCAAGTGTTGCTGCCCCCCGGTTCTGGGGGACATCGAGGTTCTTATTTGATTTCCCACGTCGTGTTGTGCGGGATGTCCATCGCGAAATAGCCGCCCGCGCCAGCTGGCGCCGGCATGGTTATGCAGGCAAATGGCTCGCTCCCGGTGATCCCCTTATACTTCCCGGTACCGCCGGTGATGATGTGGGTGCCGCAATCCATTTTCGGCTGCGACTTATCGAGGTCGCGCGTATCGAAGGTTGAGAAAATCTTGTCACCGTCGCTGTCGGCCAGCACGCAGGCGCCGTCAATGTATTTCTTGTCGCCGGACGCCACGTTCAACGCTGTGCAATGGGCCGACATCTTGTCCAGCATCTTCTCTCCCTTCATGTTTTGCGTCGTCCCGACCGCCTCCAGCGAGGTCGCCGTACCTAATCCGGCGATGTCAATGCTCATCAACGGCTTAAAGATGAAGTGCGTCACGTAGGGGGTAGTCCCCTTCTTTTCAACCGGCTCTCCCAGGGCAACCGCGGGAGCAATGGCTACCAGTACCGCTGCGAAGAGCGTTGCTTTCGCAAGTGTCATCGCTATGGCGGCTGTCGCGTTTATGCTCAGGTCGATGGGCTTCATTGATTCCTCCCTGGATCAAGCGGCGGCTCACGCCTATGCCGCGAACTGCCGCGGAGTTGGAGACGACGTGCTGGCACGTAAGAGGCGTATCGTTGGTCCTTGCTGATGTCGAACTTCGCGCGAGGCGCTGAACGCCGACGCGATCATGCTCTAACGACGCTTCGCCGCAGACGGACGAAGTATGTAGGAGATTGTGGCTCCGATCGCCGGTTCATGACGTTCTCACAGAACCGGACTGAAGACAGGGCCGATGAACGGTTTACACACCTGCAAGAAGGCATAATCCGCACGATCCGAGCGTGCGGCATGGTAGCATCAAGTGCGCCCGACGTCAGCCATCATGTCTGGAAAGCGCAACGTATCGTCAACTGGCCTGACCTATCCGGCCATGCGGGATCTGACCATCTTGCCGATCCATAGGCGGATGAATGAGGTGCCACAAAACCAGATCACGGCTGTTCTTGCAGGATCGGTGCACCGAGTTCATCGAAACGGAAGAGCTGAAAGACCCGCTGGCCGTTGAAGTCGAGGATCCTCAAATCATCAGTCTCGTGCAGATTGCTTTCGACCGCGTGAAAATGCCCGCCGTAGCGCTCCCTGGCGAGCGACAATGGAACCTCAAACGCGACGAACTTGCCGATCCCTTTGTGCTTGAGCACCTCAAGAAGCTTCTGATCGCGTAAGGACTCGTGCGATGTGAGAATGAGCAGCGGACCGCTCGCCGTGAGCAGCAAAAGCGATTTCATCGGATACTCCTTCGCGGTTGGACTGAATTCACCCGTCATGTCCAGTTTAGCGCGGGCGGATTGGCGAGAGCATGATCCGCCGCTCTCTCGCGACAGGTCGGTGGGTTACGCTGAGTTCATCATCGGGCGCGCATTCGCGCGACCCGTTGGCTAACCCACTCTCTACTCGCTATCTCGAGGCCACCGGCGGTGCCGAGAGTGGCGAATTTGACGTCGGGATCTCGTCGTCCCATCCGTGCTCTTTCGCCGAATACCAATCGCGTCCGACCAGATTATGGGTATTTCCGTGGCTGGGAAGGCGGACGCTCGTCGATGCACCGAAGGCTTGATCGGCGTTGCGTTGCACCGCCTGATCGAGAATGAGCATCGAACCAACGGCGATAACGACTGCCGAGATTACTGACATGAGAAAAACGCGCATGGCAATCCTCCTCACCTCTTCATTTGGCGATCAAGTTATGCGCGCCTCGATCGACCACCTTGATCTGCGTCAAGACAGGCATGCAGCCCGTAGAATGGGTGGAGCGAAGCGATACCCATCACTTGCTGTCCAGGCTTCGATGGGTTTCGCAAAGGGCTCAACCCATCCTACTTTGCATGGGGTTGTTTTCGATATTTTTGGTTTGGGGCCGCTCCCCCTCTTCGGCGACCAGCAAGCGCAGCCCGTCAGACCGCCAGCAGCTCGTCGAGCAAGAAAAAGCCCGGCTCGAGGCCGGGCTTTTCGTTCATTGGCGCTTGTCCTGACCGTGGCCTCCGCCGCCGCCCGGTCCGCCGCCACCGCCGCGCGGTGCGGCGTTGACGTGCGGCGCGCCGCCGCCCTGCGGCATCGCGGGCGCTGCTGCGCGCGGGGCGGCCGGGGCCGGCATCTGCGCGCGTGCGCTCACCGGCGGGCCACCGCCGCCGCGCGCCGCATTGGGCTGCGTCATGTGGGGCGCGGCACGCTCGATCCGCGGCGCAGCCGCACGCGGTTCGTCATGACCGCGGGCCATGACCGGCGGCGTCTGCGTACGGGCGCGGGCCATCGGCTGTTCGCGCACGGTCGCTCTTGCGCTCTCACGCGTCATCCGCGCGTTCTCTCGCGCCATGCGGGGCTGCACCGCCGCGCGTTCGCGCACCTCGCGCGCGCTACGGGTAGCGATGTCTTTCTCCCGCGTCACGCGTTCCGTCACACCGGCGCGGGTCCGTTCCGTCGCACCGGCGCGCGTCCGTTCCTCGACACGGGCCCGCGACTTCTCCTCGACACCGACACGCGCATTTGCACGCGCCTTTGCCTCGGGGAGCGCAGCGTCGCGCGCGGCCGCCGCGCGGCCGATCCGGGCCGCCGAGCGGTCGATCGTCAACCGCGTCGCGAAACGCTCATGCGATTGCCAGTAGCCGCCCCAGTGGGCGCGGCGGTGATACCAGGGACGTCCCGCATAGTAGCTCGACCAGTACGAGGTCAGCACGAACGGCACGACGGGAACGTCGATCTCGTCGACATAGTCGGGCAGATAGACGTAGCGGTTGCGGTAGAGATATTCGAGATATCGCGACGACACCCAGCCACGTTCATCCGACCAGCTCACATCGCACCAGGCCTTGCCTCTGAAGCAGCCGTGGATGTTGACACGGTCGCCGCCGGGAATGCGGTCGACCGTCGGAAAGCCTTCACCGGGCCCTGCCTTCAGGCTGACCGTGGTGGTGACGATGCCCGGCGCCGCCAATGCGACGGCCGGCATCAGCAGCAGCACAGCTGCTGCGATAAACAATGCTCTCAGTTTCATGGCGAGTTCCTCCTCATGAGTAGGAACGTCGCAGCGAAGCAGGCGTTCCCTAAACGCGTGATCGCGTTAAGCGAAAGATGCAGACGTCTCGCAGGTGCGAGACGCGCCGACCTTGTTTGTCATTCCGGGATGCGCCAAGGGGTCAGCGCGTAGCTCGTCCGGACTACGCCCGCTTTGATTGTTGACGAGAAAACCTCTTCTCATAGTTGCGCATTGCCCAGACGCTTTCGCTGTCTTGGCGCCAGCCCTCAAGACGCGTGGTGTGGCAGCCGGCACACACTCTCGGTCTTAAGCGCGTCGTCGCTCGCGAAAGAGCCGCACTGTTCACAGACTTGCCGCAAATGCGTGTGGAGCATGCACGGGGGACAATTAGCTGAGTATCAATCCATGCGTTTGTCAGTTCTATCGACCGCCGTCGCCGAGCGCGCCGGCGTGCTGTGTTGTGTCTTGTTCATGGTGATAAGCGCTCAAGCGCTCGCGCAGACGCCGGCCACGGACAATCCGGGCCCGACCGCAGCGCAGCCCTCAGTTCCCGCGCAGGAAAAGCCTGCGGGGGCTACCGAAGAGAAACCGCCTGCCGCGGACGACAAGCCCGCCACCGCCGAGCAGAAGCCTGCGCCTGCAGAGGAGAAACCAGCCATCGCGCAGGACAAGCCCGCAGGCGTCGAGGAGAAGTCGGCTGCCACGGACGACAAGCCTGCGATCGTCGAGCCGAAGCCGGCCGCCGCCGAGGCGAAACCAACGGTTGCGCAGGACAAGCCCGCAGCAGTCGAGGCGAAACCGGCGGCCACGGACGACAAGCCTGCCATCGTCGAGCAGAAGCCGGCCCCATCAGAGGCGAAACCAACGGTCGCGCAGGACAAGCCCGCAGCGGTCGAGGCGAAGTCGGCGGCCGTGGACGACAAGCCTGCCATTGTCGAGCAGAAGCCGGCTGTCCCGGACGCGAAGCCTGCGGTCGTCGAGCAGAAGCTGGCGCCTGCCGGAAAAAAACCAGCGGTTGCGCCCGGCAAGCCCGCCTTGAAGCAGAAATCTGCCGCCAGGCAATCAGCAAGCGTTGTCCAGAGCAAAGCGGCAGAGCCCAATAAACCGGTGCAGCCGGCCAGCGCAGCCCACAAGCCGCGCGAGCGGACCATGGCCATGCTCTGCACCCACTTCCGCACCTACAATCCGACGTCCAAGACTTACCGGGGCTACGACGGCCAGACGCATTCCTGCCGATAGCAAGCGTAGCCCGGATGACCGCAACTCGTAGGGCGGATTAGCGCAGCGTAATCCGCCGCTCTCTCGCAACAGGTCGGTGGGTTACGCTGCGCTAACCCACCCTACTCGCCGCAAATCGACGACCTTTGGCCGAGCCAACATCATTCCATCATCTCCCGGCCGATCCAAAGCCGGTTGAGCCAGCGGACGACAAGGTCCGGCTGCTTGTCGCCTTGCAGGCGCGCCAGCGCCTCCTGGTAAGGGCCCACCGCGCGCAGGCGCATCGGAAGGCGGGGATAGATGCGGCGGATCCACGCCAGCGCCCGGTCCATGCTGCGTTGTTCGCGTTCGCCGAACTCAAATCCAAATTCCTGGGCCAACCGCTCCGGCAGCAAATGGGCCGTCAGCGCCCGATACCATTTCGGCACACGCAGCCCTGTCGCGGAGCCTGAAAAGATCTGCTCCGCAATGTCGCGGGCGGCGGGGCTGACCGCGAGACTGTCCGACTGCGCCATCGCCTCCGTGTAGGCGGCGAACGACGTCCAGTCCGCAGGCAAGTCGGCCGGTCGAATGCCGAACAACGCCGCGTAAAGTTTTGCCTCGGTCCAGTATTGTTCGCGCTCGCTGTTCGTGAGTGCAGGCAGGACGAGGTCATGCGTCTGCAGGGCGGTCTCCACCAGCGTGGCGTGAACCCAGCGCAGCGCCGAGACCTCATTGGCGCTGTAGCTCGAGCCGGCCTCATAGCGGCCTGCGGCTTGCGGCAATGTCCCGGTCACCACGGCGTGACGCCGATGCAGCCGGCGGCTGGCGGCCAACGCCTGATCGAGCGTGCCGAATACCATCGTGAACGTGATGTTGAAGGTCCGGTGAAACCGGCCAACCGGATCGGCAAAGGTTTTGGAATGCTCCGAAATGGCGGCAGCGACCCAGGGGTGCGCCAGTTGCAGCAACAGCGCCCGCCCCGCGCCAAGGAAAATCGCCGCCTCGCGATCGACCCGCCAGGTCAGCGAATCCGGACCGAACAGTCCCGCGACGGGCCCGGCCGCCGCCGCGCGAACGGTGTCGAGACTGTTTTCGAAATCATCGGCGGACAACAACAACGGCATTTCCTCAAGCAAGCGTAGATCCGGATGAGCGCAGCGACATCCGGGACAACTCTAACATCGCCCCCGGATATCGCGGAGCCTGTCATCACTGCGCGAGCGCATTGCGCTCGTCGCCGGGCGCGCATTCGCGCGACCCGTTGGCTCATC
>NZ_JAFCLU010000082.1 GCF_018130385.1 Bradyrhizobium sp. AUGA SZCCT0283
TCTGCGAGGTCGTCGACTTGCCGATGCCGCCTTTGCCGTAAAACGCGATTTGTCGTAGTGCAGCCATTTTGTTCTCCTCGGAACCTGATTGCCGTTTCACCGATACACACAAGCCGCGCAGCTCGATCTCGATGGATCCTTGTTGCGCGGCGTGGTTACGGACTTCGCTCTTCCGTTTCGAGGGCTTGCAGCCAGCAACCATCGCCTTGTGCAAACGTGGTTTGCAACGACTGTGCCAGCGTCGGTCGTCGGCGAAATTTTCATTGATTCTAAATACATACCGGAGTCGTGCCGAGCCCGAGGCGCTTGTTGCAAACCCGACATCGCTGCACGTCACCCGACGTCAGGGGATATAGCTGTCTCAAACAAAACAACCGGGTGACCCGCGGACGAGCGGATCGAAGCGGCCAGGAGGAATCAGCCAGGATTGCACTCCCCAGTCGCGGTATGGTGTTTGCTTGGGTAGATCAAACCCCGGCGGTCAACGAGGACAAGATATGCCGATCAATCCAAAGCCGCTCCGCTTTGCGGACGACAGCATCATTTTCGTGGTTGAGGGCGACGAGGTCGTTCGATCGGCGCTGCACTTCATTCTCGACGACCAGAACGAGACCCACTCATTTGCGAGCCTTGATCAAGCATTTACCAAGTCCGCGAGCAGGAAGCCGAATGCCATTCTGCTCGGGATCGGCATGCTGCAAAACAACGGAGGACGGATTTTGGACGAGATCGTAATGCGGATGCCCGGCGCCAGGATCCTGATCGTGGCTGATTCCGTCAATGACCCCATCGCGGTCGCGAGCCTGAAATGGGGGGCTCACGACGTACTCGGCAAACCCATCAGCTTCGATTCCGTTCGTCGCAAGGTCGATGCCCTGCTTCGACCTCATGAGCTTTCACCGGGCTTGCTGGGACTGCTGCCGTTTTCGGCTGCATGGTGAACAAAGGCAGGCGCAGAGCAATTCCGCAGGACGACAACGAACATAGGTTGCGACCCCAATGGACCACTCATCTGCTGATATTCCGCCGATCGATGACATCATCGACAACTTCACTTTGCTGGACGAATGGGACGACCGATATCGCTACGTCATCGAGCTCGGCCGCGGCATGGACCCGCTGCCCGAGCTTGACCGCACCGAGGCGAATAAAGTTCAGGGCTGCGCAAGTCAGGTATGGTTGGCAACGACCGTGTGTTTCGATAACGACCAGCCCGTGCTCACCTTCCGTGGCGAAAGCGATGCTCACATCGTCCGTGGGCTCGTTGCCATCCTACTCGCGACCGTCTCCGGCAAGCATGCCAACGAGATCCTGGCGGCTGACCCGATCGCCCTGTTTGATCGCCTGGGCTTGCGTGAACACCTCACGCCGCAGCGTTCGAACGGGTTTCGTTCCATGGTCGAACGCATCCGCGCCGACGCACGGCAGGCACTGTCGAGTGCCCCGCCAGCCGTCCGGCTTCAGGCGGCCAATTGCCCCCTCACCGCACGGCCCTGGCCATTTCCCGGCCCCGCATGATGACGACGGCAGCGCGGGTGAAAAACTCGACGGTGTAGTAGATCTCACCCAAAAAGCCCCAGCTTTCGCGAACGATGCCGGCATCGCCTTGATGGACCAACGTCTCGCCGATGTCCCGGTGAGGGTAGATCCCGTCATTGATGATCTGCGTCAGCGAACGCACCGCGTCGCCCCGCTTGAACTCGTGCTTGCCTACAACGCCCGGACCTCGGCCGACCTGTCGCCGGCGGGCGTCATGGACGACACGGCCGATTGTTGCAGGTTTTGGATTGGGGGTTGGGTGGCTCATGCGAAGAACTCCTGCGCTTTGGCGAGAGCACGCGCCAGAACATCGACCTCGTCGTGGGTATTATAGAGAGCGAACGACGCCCGGCAGGTGGCCGTGACACCGAAGCGTTCCAGCAGCGGCATGGCACAATGCGTCCCGGCTCGCACTGCAACGCCGGCACGATCGATGACGGTCGCGAAATCATGCGCGTGAGCGCTCTTCATTTCAAACGATACGATGGCCCCCTTCTCGGCCGCCGTCCCGATGATGCGCAATGAATTGATCTCACGCAATTTTTCCTGCGCATAGGCCAGCAGCGACGCTTCATGCGCCCTGATCCGGCTCTTGCCGATCGAATTGATGTAGTCAATCGCGGCGCCGAGCCCGATCGCCTGCACGATCGGCGGCGTTCCGGCCTCAAACCGGTGCGGCGGCACACCGTAGGTGACGCCATCCCGGCGCACCTCGCGAATCATTTCGCCGCCGCCGTTGAATGGTGGCATGGTCGCCAGGTGCTCGTATTTGCCATAAAGCGCGCCGATTCCGGTCGGTCCGTACAATTTGTGGCCGGTGATCACGTAGAAGTCGCAATCGATATCGCGGACGTCGACATCCATGTGGACGGAGGACTGCGCGCCGTCGACAAGCACCGGAATTCCCCGTGCGTGCGCGATCCGGACCACTTCCTTGATTGGCACCACCGTACCCAGTACGTTCGACATCTGCGTGATGGCGACCATTTTGGTACGGTCGGTCAACAGCTTCTCGAATTCGTCGGTCAGGAAATTGCCGTCGTCGTCAACCGGCGCCCATTTGATCACCGCGCCTTGTCGTTCGCGCAAAAAATGCCAGGGAACGATGTTGGCATGGTGCTCCATGATGGAGAGTATGATTTCGTCGCCGGGCCCGATCCGCTCGCGCCCAAATGTCTGGGCGACGAGGTTGATCGCCTCGGTCGCGCCACGGGTAAAGACGATTTCGTCGCTCCGCCCGGCATTCAGGAAGCCAGCAACCTTTTCCCGGGCGCCTTCATAACCTTCGGTGGCGGCGTTGGCGAGATAATGCAGCCCGCGGTGGACGTTTGAGTATTCGGATGTGTAGGCCTGTGTCAGGCGGTCCAGGACCGCCCTCGGCTTCTGGGCCGAAGCGGCATTGTCGAAATAGACCAGCGGCTTGCCGTGGACCTGCATTCCGAGGATCGGGAAATCCTCGCGGACCCGACCGACGTCATAGCTGCCGTTGCTTACCGCCGGATGCATCGCATCATCCCCGTTGCCCAAGCCAGGCCACTGTGGCGTCCATCAGCGCATCGCGGACACCCTCATGCTCGATCGCCCCGACCACTTCGGCGGCGAAAGCCTGAATCAGCAGCGCCTCCGCCTCCTTGTCGGGAATACCGCGCGCCATGAGGTAAAATTTGAGCTGGTCGTCGAGCGTACCCGTCGTGGCGCCGTGGCCGCACTGGACATCGTCGGCAAATATCTCCAGCTCGGGTTTGCAATCGGCCTCCGCACGATCCGACAGCAGCAACGCGCGAGACATCATCTTCGCGTCGGTCTTCTGCGCCTGCGGCCGAACGGTGATTTTGCCCTGAAACACGGCGCGGGCCTCATCGTCGACCACAGCCTTGAAGATTTCCCGGCTCTGGCTGCCGGCAACCGCGTGGTCAACAGCGAGCGTGCTATCGGCATGCTGCCGGTCAGCCAACAGGCTCAGACCCCGCAGATTTGCCTCCGTGCCTTCCCCTGCGAGCAGCACAAATAGTTGATTGCGGACGACGGCACCGCCGGCGATGAACCCCAGTTCATTGAATTTGGCGCGGGCGCCAATGTTGGCCAAGAGCGTTCCGACATGAATGGCGACGCTCCCCTCGCGCGTAAATTTCACGTGATCGACCTGAGCTTCATCGCCGACCACCAGTTGGAGCACCGTGTTGATCTGATAATCCAGCTGATCGCGTCCCTCATGGGTCTCGACGAAGGTCGCGCGGGCGCCGCCGCCGACCACGACCAGCGACCGCGTGACCATGGCCGCCGGCGTTGGGCCTGTATTGACGAAAACGAGGTGGACTGGCCGCTCGATGGTGGCACCAGGCGAAACCGTAATCACGACGCCATCACCGGCCAGCGCTGTGTTGAGCGCCAGTGCCGGGTCGTCGGCAGGGACCGTTGTGCCAAGGCCTTGCGACAGCAAGGGCTCGTCCAGGGCCAACGCTTCTGCCATGGAGCGAATGGTGAGGCCGGCTTCGAGATCGGCGAGGTCGGAAATATCCGTCGCAAACGAGCCGTTCAGAATGACCAGCCGCCTGAAACCAAGTGCAGCGAACACTCCGCCCGCATCATGCGCCATCGCCCTTGCCTCGGCGTCGGGCGGAGCCGCAAGCGGCTTGGCATCCCGCATCAACCGCCGCAGGTCAGTGTAGCGCCAGGCCTCAATGCGCGGGTGCGGCAGGCCGGCGAGCGCAAAATGATTGAATGCCGCGGCGCGCACCGCTGCGACATCGCTGCCGCCCGGCAAACCCTGTCGGGAGGTGGTGTAAACATCGACCAGACCAAGCTCGGCTTGAGTCCTGATGGGGCGGATTCCAGCGTTCATGACCGTCAAGCCGCCTCGTTCTGATATTGCGCATATCCGGTCGCCTCGAGCTCCAGCGCGAGCTCCTTGCCGCCGGTCCTTACAATGCGGCCGGCCGATAGCACGTGAACGACATCCGGCACGATGTAATCCAGCAGCCGCTGGTAATGCGTGATCACGATCATCCCACGTTCGCTCGATCGCAGCTGATTGACGCCATTGGCAACGATCTTCAACGCGTCGATGTCAAGACCAGAATCGGTTTCGTCGAGCACGCACAACAGCGGCTCCAGGAGCGCCATCTGCAGCGTCTCGTTTCGCTTCTTCTCGCCGCCGGAGAATCCGACGTTGAGAGGCCGGCGCAGCATCTCGGCGTCGATGCCGAGCTTCCGGGCAATCTCGCGGACGCGCTTGAGCAGGTCCGGCGATGTCAACTCCTCTTGACCACGCTTGCGGCGCTGCGCGTTGAACGCGGTGCGCAGAAACGTGACGGTGGCAACGCCCGGGATTTCCAATGGGTACTGGAACGCCAGGAATACACCCTTGGCGGCACGTTCGTCCGGGCTCATCGCGAGCAGGTCCTCGCCTCTGAACAGAACTTCGCCACCGATGATCTCGTAGCCGGGCTTTCCAGCCAGCACATAAGACAGCGTCGATTTGCCTGCGCCGTTCGGGCCCATGATGGCGTGGATCTCGCCGGCATTCACCGTGAGGTCGAGGCCGTTGAGAATCTTCCGTCCGCCGATTTCGGCCTGCAGGTTGCGGATTTCGAGCAGTGGCGTCATTGCAAATTGCCTCCGTTACCTGTTTGAGCCGGCACCGTCAGCCGACGCTGCCTTCCAGCGAGATCGAGATCAGCTTCTGCGCCTCAACCGCGAATTCCATCGGCAGTTGCTGCAGCACGTCCTTCACGAAGCCGTTGACGACGAGGCCGACCGCTTCTTCCTGGCTGAGGCCGCGCTGGATGCAATAGAACAGCACGTCCTCGGAGATCTTTGACGT
>NZ_JAFCLU010000083.1 GCF_018130385.1 Bradyrhizobium sp. AUGA SZCCT0283
ACGGGATCGCATCCCGATCAGCAAACTCTCTTCTCTTCAACAACATAGACAGATGGGTGTTCTGATGCGCGGTTGTAGAACCGCTCGATGTAGTCGAACACATCTGCCCTGGCCTCGTTCCTGATGAGATAGATTTTACGCGCGGTCCGCTCGGTCTTCAGCGACGAGAAGAAGCTTTCCATCGCCGCGTTGTCCCAGACGTTGCCGGATCGGCTCATACTGCAAACGATGCCGCTGTCGGCCATCAGCCGCTGGAACTGCTCGCTGGTGTATTGGCTGCCCTGGTCGGAGTGATGCAGCAGGGCATCCGGCTTGCCGCGCCGCCAGACCGCCATCAGCAGGGCGTCCGCTACCAATTGAGCTGTCATGCTGGCGCTCATCGACCAGCCGACCACCCGGCGCGAGAATAGATCGATCACGGCCGACACGTAGAGCCAGCCCTCGGCGGTCCAGATGTAGGTGAAGTCGGCGACCCACTTCTGGTTCGGCCGCTCGGCCGCGAACTGCCGGTCCAGAATGTTCGATGGCACGGTCGCGATCTGGCGATCGCCTTCGTCCTTCGGCAGACGCCGGCGCCGTGGCCGCGCCCGCAAGGCCTGCAAGCGCATCAGTCGTTCGATCCGATGCAGACCGCATTCGACACCGTCCGCCAGCAGGTCTCGCCAGACCCGCCGTGCGCCGTAAGTCCGGTCACTGGCGATGAAGCTTGCCTTCACCTGCTGGCCCACAGCTTCGTCGCTTCGGGATCTTACGCTGGGCGACCGGTTCAGCCAGGCATGGAAGCCCGACCGGGACACGCCCATTGTTTCGCATAGCCATGCCACCGGCCAGATGGTCCGGTGCTTCGCGATAAAGACGAACTTCATGTCGCTTCCTTCGCGAAGAAGGCCGCGGCCTTTTTTAGGATATCCCGCTCAGCCTTCAGCTTGTTGACCTCGCGCCGCAGACGCTCGATCTCCAACTGTTCGGGCTTCATCTGCCAATGGCCAGGGAAGGCCTGAACAGGGTCGGAGCCGAACTCCTTCACCCATTTGCGCAGCACGTTCTCATGAACGTCCAGGTCCCGCGCAGCCTGTGCTGCCGACACCCCGCGCTCCCTGACCAGCTTGACTGCCTCGATCTTGAACTCTCGGCTAAACTTTCGTCTCCGCATGACCACCTCCGGCTCCATGAAACACCCAAACTGGGTGTCCATCAAACCGGCACCAGCTCAGAAAGTGCCTCCGGATCGGGATAATCCTGCAATTCGAAAATATATCGCCGACGAGATTATAGCGGTATCCAGCCAAGGACAGCCATCCCTTGGCGATCTTACGAGCGCCGGTCTCAAGGTCGTAAATGTGTACCTGTTCCCGCCTGGGCGCTCTTGGCTCACGGCCCTAGGAGGGTAAGGTCGCGGCGCGTATTAGGTCTCGCTAGTCCCGTTGTTTAGGGGCAGGAGAGTCCAAGTCCGCTTTGCGACGAAAAAAGCCCGCCGGTTATCTACAGGCGGGCTGTCTCATCTACGCGCTCACATCTGCGGCCGGACGTCACTGCTGGCGCCGGCGGTGCCTTGACCGGCTCCGGCACGAGGGATTGGAGGAAACCGACCAGGAGATTCCCGCACGATGTCCAGGATTCCGCGCTCAGAAATCACCCTCAAGGAAATGCGCGAGTCCGGCCCTACCCGGCTCATCGTATTCTGTGGCGACTACAAGTGCGGCACATTCGGTGATCGATGCGGGCCGCTGGGGTAATGACGTCCGGCTTTCCGACCTGGCGCCCTAATTCAACTGCCTAGCATGCGGCCAACGTGGCGCCGACGTCTAGGCCGCTCTTTAAATCCGGGGTCATAAGATACACCGCTGCTCGAAGCACTCTGAACAGAAAATACGGCGCTATCTTAGGCATCAGACGCCGCCCGTTTGAGCATGCAGATGTATGAAGACTGCCTTATGGTTGCCCATGCCGCCATTGCGGGCGGTCGGCCATCTGGGGTTTCTCATGAAAATTGTTAGCTTGTTTTCGTTTGTCCTTTTAAGCGCAGCGACGCTTCCCGCCGAAGCATACGATCTGCCGGAACACACCGTGTTAGCATTTAACCTGTCCGTCTGCCCGAAAGGTTGGGTGCCGTACGCTCCTGCCGCCGGGGCGTTTGTGGTGGGCGTCGGCGATTCCTTCCAACTTGGACGAGGTGGTGTCGGTCCCACGAATGTCGCGGTAGCAGATGCCAGTGGCAACTCCGCGCAGAAGGCATCGAAAGTAGCGGGTCTCCTCTTCTGCGAGAGGGACAAGAATCGAAGATAACTATGGAAAGGGAGAAGCCTGTAAGGGCGACTATTCTAGCGGCTCTAGCAATTGCCTTTGCCGTCTGGGCTTCGATCGGGTCACCACCGCACCGGCTCTCAGTGCGAAGCACTTTGGCTGCCGGCCGGTAAGGCGGCTTGGCGCACGGGGTTTCGGACGACATGCGCCGGGCCTTACCACTACGGATTACCCCCGGAATGGCCTGTGCAAGCGGGTCTGATTCTTGGCAGAATTGGCGCGATGAATGGCGGTGGTACTTATTTTGGCTCCAAGCTGTTTCCTTTATCCTATTTCAGGTGACGACGATGATCGAAGAGAAGGTCGCCCGCCTGCGCGCATATGATAATAACATCACCCGATATCGGCGGCTGCTTGAGACCGATCTTTCGGACCTTGAGCGTGAGTTTATCGAAAGGCGCTTGAACGAGGAAAGGTCGGCTATGAAAAGCTTGGCCAATCATCCGGTTTCCGGCAGCCGGGACTTAATGCAGCGCCAGCAGAAAATCACCCTCAAGGAAACGCGTGAGTCCGGCCCTACCCGGCTCATCGTCTACTGCGCCGATTACAAGTGCGCGCACTCGGTGGTGATCGATGCCGGCCGCTGGGGTGATGACGTCCGGCTTTCCGATCTTGAGCCCAAGTTCACCTGCCAGGCGTGCGGACACCGTGGCGCCGATGTCAGGCCGCTGTTCGAACACGCGCTCATGGGAACAGGCTAGGCCAACCCTACGCCGAATTGCTGAAGAATCGGGCAGCGCTTTGTTCGCTAACGAACTGACGACGCGTTCGAACTGTGATAGCGTGATCAGGTATTGCCGAGTTGGAATAAAGCATTTTGAAGTCAGGAAGCATCGAGTTCAACGGGCGCACGATCGCCTGTCTCATTCGTAACCAGTCCGACACTGGTGCATCGCTCGAGGTGGTCAGCCCACTGGGCATCCCGGCGCAATTTACCCTTATGATCGTTGCTGATCGCATGAGCCGCGGCTGCACGGTGATATGGCGAACGGAACGCTTGATCGGCGTCAAATTCCGCTAAGCTTATCCGTCGAAGGGGATTACCCCGCCAGAGTTCCGGGTATGACAAAAATAGGCCGGCCCGGCTCTTGTTTTCCTCGATAGTGTAGATGATGCGCTCGGACAGGGCGCGAAAGAGGACGGCTCCGGCACGCACCCCAGCCTCGGCGCTGAGGGCCGTTTCGGTCTTGATAAGCCGCTCCGGCGCATTGGCAATGACGGCCCCAGCCTCTCGCACCGCTGGGACGGTCCTCCCGTAAGACTACGGCGCCGTAAGGCTTGTTTATCACCTCCGAAACCGATGCTCCGTGTCCGTCCCCTCTACTTGGGGGTGGGGGCTCTGCCATGGAGCTATTTCGAGCTGAGAAGATTACCACTGTTCACGACCAATCAAACCATGACTGTCGTTTCTGCGGAGGAAGACTCACTCTGCTCAAAACGATCGCGGAATCCGAAAGCGGAGTCGTGATTCATATATTTGAATGCCTGCTGTGCGAAGATCGCACTTGGACCGCCTAAAGCAACAAGTTCTGCCGCTCTTCTTCTTTTGAAAGTTCGCTTTGCCCTGGTCCACCCCGTCTGAGGATCCGGTCCCGCTGCCGAGCGGCCGGAAGCTCGTCACCTTAAAGAGTGCTGCCGCCACATCACAAAGCTGTCGAAAGCCGAGCACTCCGCGCCCGAATGGCAGGCGGCCATGGAGGCTTGGGCGCTAATCCTCGGTGCAGAGAACGGCGGCCCGACGATGCTGGCCGGATCGGCGTGCACGCGGGCGTTGAACCGTCACGTTCGAACGGGTCTTTAATTCAGACCTCAAAAGTCATCATTGGGGCAAGCGCAAGCTGAAGAGAGACCAATGACAGTTTTTGTCTACGTCAACACCAGCAAGCAGGTTGGCGACCCCGAGCACCTCAAGGTCTTCGCCACCCCTGATGCGGCGGAAACATGGTTCGAGGAAAACGATCCCCAGGGCGTTGCCTTCGAATATCCGGTGATCGAATGAACCGGATTGGCCGCAGGATCACTTAAGCCATGCTCGTGATCTAGGTGGCGGCAATCGTCTGGCAGGTGCTGGGTTGCTGTAGGCCAGCCTCAAGGCATATAGGAACAATTGAAGGGCGATCTGATTGAGTCCGCGCTTAGTAGGCGTGTAACATGAACACCCCTGATCAGGACATCGTATTGACGGCCATCGAGGATGCCAGGCGCATCCTCGGGGAATACATTGCATTCGGCCCGCGAGACGCCACGGGAACGGTACACCGGCTGATAGCCGTTCTCGACGGAGAAGAGGTTGTCCACGCTATTGATCGAATGAAAAGGCGTCGGACTCTTCGCCTTGTGGAATAGGCCGCCAGCGTGAACCGACGGGTCCTCCCTTCCAGCGCATTTAGGAACGGGAAGCAGCTAGAGAGCGCTTTCCGCTTGATTTGAATCGGAAGGGTTATAGGGGGTTCCCTCGGGCGCGCAAATCAGATTCGGTTCCTCCA
>NZ_JAFCLU010000084.1 GCF_018130385.1 Bradyrhizobium sp. AUGA SZCCT0283
CGATGCGGTTCGCTACTCCTTCATCGTGATGGACTTGCACCATCTACTCCTTGCCGGTCTCCCGGCGCACTCCGGTCTACCCCCAACAACGGACATCGTCAGGGCCGGTCGCCATGTCTCAAAGGTGCCAACAGCCGACATCGTTCGGCCCGCTCATCGCGTCAGTAAGAGTCGACAACGGAAGTGGCCACCTCACTATCAACAGCCACGACGCACTTTTGGGGCTGAGCGTGGGCACTGAGATACCTCAGCCGTCGAGAGTCATGTGAAGTCCCGAATCCAGCCTCACTTGCGTCAAACTTCTTAACTTTACGCAGTCGGGAAAACTTGGCATCACACCGGTCCTGGCTCTCAATGATAGACATTTTGCTGACGCGCGGCGCCGTCGCCACGAGCATCGTTGCGCTTGTGCTCGGATTCGACAATGTATTCTCGAGCATCGAGTTGGGCTCGGGCAGTAGTTCAGTGCTGAAGATAATACTCGTCATTATCTTCAGCATTGCTTTGCTCAGCCTGTTTTATGGAAACATCGTCTACCAGTTGACGCGAATAGGCCAGCTCAAGCGTCATTCCAACGACTCCGATAATTCCGACCTTCAATCGTTCTACGAAGACGATGGCAGCCCGACGGTGAGCATCCTCGTGCCATCCTATAAGGAACAAGCTCCTGTCGTGATGCAAACGATCATGTCCGCAGCGCTGTCGGAATATCCTAATCGCAGCATCACCTTGCTTCTCGATGACCCGCCGCTTTGTGTCGGAGCCGATTTGATTGCGCTTTCAGCAACGCGTGAGCTTGTCGACGAACTAAACAAAATTTTTGCGGGAGCGGCCGATCGGTTTCGTATCGCGGAGCGCGACTATTTGCAACGCACCTCGTCGGGAATAGTGGCTATCTCACGCGAACGCCAGCTCATCGGAGCTCTCTTCGACGATGCCGCGGCAGTGGTGGAAGCCCTCGGAAGACGATACGCTGAACTTTCCCAACCAGCCTTCGCCCATGCCGATGAGCTGTTCGCGCGCGAAGTCATCGAACGTCTCGTCCGAGAGCACCGCGCCACAGCGGCCCTTCTTCGGAGCGGGAAGAGCATCGATGCGGCGCGACTGCAGTTGGAGTACCGACGTCTCTCGAAGCTCTTTGCAGTGCCCATCGACATATTCGAGCGCAAGCAATTTGCCAATCTCTCGCATGCGCCTAACAAGGCAATGAACCTTAACAGCTATATCGGGCTGATCGGACGGACATTCCGCATTTCGAAAAGTGCGACTGGCGCTTCACTGTTACTGGAAACGCCCGCGGCCGAGGCAGAGGTCACGGTTCCTAATGCCGATTACATCGTAACCATCGATGCCGACAGCATCATTCTTCCCGACTACGTCCGCAAGCTCGTCTCAATCATGGAAGCCGACCGGCGCATAGCCATCGCGCAGACGCCCTATTCGGCTTATCCCGATGCGCCGACGGTGCTGGAACGGGTGGCGGGCGCCACCACGGATATTCAGTATCTTATTCATCAGGGCTTCACAGCCTACAATGCCACGTTCTGGGTTGGAGCGAACGCGGTTCTCCGCCGCGAAGCCCTGGACGAGATAAAAACGATGACAGAAGAGCGCGGCAATGCGATCCCGATCTTCATCCAGGATAAAACCCTCATTGAGGATACCGGATCAACTATTGATCTTGCGGCCCGCGGTTGGCGTTTGCACAATCATCCGGAGCGCCTGGCGTTCAGTGCGACCCCGTCGGACTTCGGCGCTCTCGTAATCCAGCGCCGCCGCTGGGCTAACGGCGGGCTAATAATTTTCCCGCGCCTGATCGAACTTTGGTCTGGAAGGCAGTCACCTCGGGCCGGTACACTTGAGACGATCATTAGATCACACTATTTGCTATCGCCGGCCTTGGCGAATGTGGGGTTGCTGCTGTTGCTGGTTATTCCCTTCGGCGGCGAGTTCTCCAGCATTTGGTTCCCCGTCGCAGCCGCTCCTTATTATTTGCTGTACGGTCAAGACCTAACGAGGACGGGCTACAAATGGCGTGATCTGTTGCGGGTCTATGCGCTCACACTGCTTCTTGTTCCCGTTAACCTTGCCGGCGTCTATCGTTCGCTGGAGCAGATGATCACGGGCCGCAAGAGCCCGTTTGCTCGCACACCCAAGATCGAAAGCCGCACAGCCGCGCCAGCATCTCATCTGCTTGCGCTGTGTGCCCTCACAGCGACTGCCATCTTTTCTGCCGGAGCGAACCTGTGGTCTGGCAACCTGTTGTTCTTCGGCTTTTGCTCGATCAACGCCGGCTTCTTCCTCTATGGCTTCCTATGCCTGATTGGGTGGAGAGAGGCCATCGTGGACATCACGGCAGGCTTTGCCGGGCGGATTTCAACCAGAGTGGCGTCGGCGACGACGTGATCCAATGATTGGGCCCGCGACCAAGATACGTTGCGAGAAGTCTCTGCTTGAGACCGTCGCAGTGAATTGGCTCGCTGCCCTGGCTGCGCTAGTCGCGATGAACCTCGCGAGCGCCAGCGCACAAGAGCCGCCTCGATGGTCGCTCCAAAGCACCAGCGATTTCGCCTCTTACGGAGCTTTCTATACGGACTTGACCGGGACTTACTCTCCTTTTGGAAGCCTGTGGGAGCAAGGCTGGCGCGTGCAAGGTATCGCGTCTGCTCGGCGCTATAGCTTCATCGATTCCGGCACGAAACGCATCGGCCTGGACACGACACTCGATGGCTTGGTCGGATACCAGTTCATCTCAAATGGCTGGTCATGGCTTCTTGCGGCAGGCCCATCGATGGTGAACGCCCACCTATACGCAGCACCTGGTCTAGTGCCGTCCAATACGACGCTGTCCGGCATCAAAGCACTGTCCTCGATTTACGGCAATCCGACCAGCAACACGATGCTCTACGCCCAGGCCCATTACAACACTGGGTCAGAATTCTTCTATGTGCAGGGCAAAACGGGCGTCGCCATTGGACAGAACTTGTTCATTGGACCCGAAGCGGCCTTCTCGGGCAGTTGGACCTATGACCAAGTCCGGGTCGGAGGCCACATAACAGGCTTCAACGTCTTGGGAATGCAGTCTGGCGTGTCGCTGGGTTTTGTTCGCGACTCGACGTACGGAACTGGGTTCTATACCGGCCTCAATCTTCAGGCCAATTTCTGAAAAGCGGAAGCGCGGGACCAGGACCTTCTTACTTCTTGCCAAGCCCCTTCGTCTGCTTTTGTAAGCCGACAGCAACCGTGAGAATTTTCTTGATACTATCCGGCAGCGCATCGCGCGTTCGCTTGCCATCCTCGCTGAGCTCCATCTCGAACGCCTCGATCCAGCTATCGATCAAGGCGTCAACGTCGCTGACGTGTTCTTTCATCTGCTCGACTAGCTCAAACGCTTGATCGCGTTCGGCCCGCATTTCGGCGATGTGCCGCTCGGCCTCCTTCAACGCGTCCTCAAGCTCTCGGATGCGATCCGGCTCTGGTTTCTCTTGTGGCATGTGATCGGCTTTCTCCCGGAGAGGCGTCAGTCTGGCGGGCCGTCGCTTTTCCCCATCACTAACGTGGGAGGACATACCTGGCTGGGCTCAAGCATTTGTGGCGGAGCCGAACATTCGTGCTTCGCAACGTAAGGAACATTCCTCCGGTTTGTTCCTTTACTAAGGGGGCGGAATTTGGTTTTGGCGTCGTTCCAAGACCCCCAGCCTAATTTCAAAATCAGCCCGCATCGCCACCTGTCGGTCAAGAAAGAGCGAAACGACGCTTAGCGGCAGTCATTGTCCGCGCCCTTTCTTGGCGGCGGGTTGGGCGGCGCTGCCGCATTCGATCCTTGGAGGCTATCCACGCGAGCGGAAAGCCCACCCAGCTGTTCCGAAAGCAACTTACGCTCGCCCTGCTCCGCTGATATCTGCCGCTGGAGACCGCTGGTCTGTTCCGCGGCCCGTTGCTGTTCTGCCCGCACCTCTTAGATCGTTTGCTGGAGATTAGCCACAGCGTCTCTAGCCGTTTTGTCGGCGATCTCCGCAGCCACAGACAGCTCAGCCTTGGGCTGAACAGCAGCTGGAGAGGACTCGTATCCAATCCGATTGCTGGCCCAAAGCACCGCACCGACAGCAACCGCGAGGAGAACAAGTAGAATCCACGGCAGTGTGCGGTGCGATCGTCTTGGCTCGCTGTTGACGCGATTACTTGGGGTGAAGTCGCTCATCCAGCTAGCAAACCGACAACGATCGATTCGTTCCCATCACTACGAACCGGTGATAGGTGCGGCCTCGCTTGCGCCTGCCCCTCGCCTCCGGTTGGGGCGCATTACGGAGAGAAACGGCGGAAGCTACGTCCTGCTGAGGCGCAAAAGTAGCTCGAAACAATCGAATTTCGAGAACCGTAGCGAATGGATGGAGTCCGAAGGTCTGGAGAGAAACGGGACTTTCGGAGAATAATAGGGCGGTTCTTCCGAAGGGAAGTCCAGAGCCCAAATCAGAAATGGCTACGGCTACTGGGCTCCGGAATCCGAGGCAAAGCGGCCACCGATTCCGACGGAAGGCGGCCACCGATTCCGATCGAAAGCGGCCACGCAATCC
>NZ_JAFCLU010000085.1 GCF_018130385.1 Bradyrhizobium sp. AUGA SZCCT0283
GGCCGCGCCGCTCGGCACACCGGTGATCCAAGAATTAGCCAGGTCCTACCAAGGAAAGGTCTGCCGCTCCGCCCGACCAAGCCGTCTTCCTAGTCTTGGATGCCGTCCGCGAGTTGACGAAGTAAGGCCGCCTCGGTTCGAATGTCGCCTAATGGCGCAAAGCGTCAGTTTGCGAGGTGCAAGGCCATGTCCGGAGTTGGGGGTAAAGCCGACCTTGCCGGTTGAATGCCCGGACTTCTCACTTTGACCCATTACAGACTCTCGAGCGAGTGAGCCCGCTCACGTTCAAAAGACGTCTCCGGAAACATGCATCCAGAACGGTAACGCCTGGCGTCATTCACGGGAGTGCGGGGTCATGTGCCCAAGCCATGCCGTGAGCCTTGATCTTTCCCTGACCAAGCCATCCTGGTTGAAGTGGTGAACACAAAAGTGCGCCCATGAATCTTCGTACGCCATTTCCATGTCACCCGTGACCGACGTGGTACCTAGCCCGATTTCTGCGTAGGTAAACTCGAAACTGCCACGAGGACGCGCCAGCGCAATGTGGAATGGTTGACCAGTAAACTCGTTGATCTTGGGCCTGCCGCTACTCCGCATGACGCCGGGTATCTCCACTCTTGCGGTTCTGAGTTCCAAGTCCGCATCGAGATCAATCGGCAGGAACAACGTCTCGCAAAATTCCGAGCATGTGGACGCGAATACGGCGAAGAGATTGCTCAATGGTTCGCATGCCTCGCCTGAGATGATCGTTTCAAGCGCGATCCGTTGAGCTTCATCCGCACGCTCGTCGATAACGATCTGGCGCCGGCCGTTTCCGTCCTTGATTTCGCCGGGCCACTTGTACAGCGCCGCCCAGTTCAAGCCTGAGAGCGGCGTATCGTTGAAGTGGCCTTCGACGATGGTGCCGACGAAGGCCGACCGACAATGGCCGTGGGTACTCGGCAAGTTGAACTGGCAACCACAATTCATAGCGCAGTTGCAGTTATCATAAGTCTCGCTCTTGAATAGCCATTGATCAGCCATCTCACGGCGCCTCCCGAAAGCGATGACGCTCAACTCGACTTTGCGCGAGCTTCAAGTCGGAACAAAGCGATAGGCGCCATCCTTGCGCTCGACGAAGCCGGTGCCAGGGAACGGCAGGTGAGCGCCGATCAGCCGGCGCTTGTCAATGACGAGTCGATCAAGCAGGCGTAGGCGGGTCAAGATGCCGCGATCGGGCTCATGGTCGACTGGCACCGGCCACGACGGATGCTGGAATGAGATCACAGCGTGCGTAAGCGCGTCCGCAACGACGACGAGACCATCCCCACCGGCGATTTCGACCGAGATGTGGCCCTGCGTATGCCCTGGCGTATCGATGACCCGCACGCCACTGACAATCTCCTCGCCATCCCGTACCGTCCTTATCTTGTCCTTGACGTGCGAGAAATGGTTCTTGGCGCCATTGATGATGCGATCGTTGGTTGCCAAGACTGCCGGCAACCTTCGCATCGCATCCGGGTCGGCCCAAAGGTTCCATTCGACGGCCGAAACGAGATAGCTCGCATTCGGATAGATCGGGTTGTCATTTGCGTCGAGGATGCCCCAGAGGTGGTCGGGATGGCCGTGGGTCAGGACGATCTTGGTAACGGCTGCAGGTAGGATGCCGGCAGCTTTGAGGTTCTCCGCAAGCTTTCCCGCCGTGGGCTGATGGCGCGGGCCGGTGCCGGTGTCGACCAAGATCACATCGGACTGGCTACGGATCACCGCGACAGTGTTCACGAGCTGGAGCTGTTCGCCGGTTTGTCCGGCTGCGTTCAGAGCGGCTTCGCGCTCGGCGGGCGGAGAGTCCGGCGCCACGAGGAAGCCCACTGGAAGGAAGAAATGGCCGTCGCTTAGGACCAGAGTCTCGAGGCTGCCTGATTTGTGGACCGATACCGTATGGACGGCTGCCCTTGTCGGTCGCAGCGAAGACACGCACGCAGCTGCGGCCAGAGCCGCTGCGGCCGACCCACCCAGAAATTGGCGACGAGCTATTCTGTGAACATGCCCTGCAGTCACGACGCTTCGCTCCTTGATCGGCCACCCTATCGATGGGCACCGCCCCGTTGGGGGCGAAGCTTACTGGCGCATTTGGGTCCTTGATATCCGATTGCCGCGAGGGCCTATCCGGAAAGCGCAAAAAACGTGGAAAATCGCCCCCGGGAAGCACCAACGATCACTATCCAAAAACTGCAAAAATGATCGGAGCATTCCCGGCCCCGGTGCCCATGCCTCGCTCTGCATGGTATGCTTGATCATACGGAGGTAGGCATGCAGCTTGGCACCGCCCCGCTTCTGGAGCAGCGGCCCATCTTCCACAGCCGCAATGCGGAGGAGACTGGTGCATTCCTGCGCGCGAAAGGCTACCGCTTTGACATCGAAGGGCGGCAGGCCCGCCACCTCGATGCGCGCCTCAACGGCGTTTACATGCCGGGCCTCTACATGGGTTACGTGCAATACGGTGGCGCTTCGGTCGTCCTGTCGCCGAGCCCCGCCCGCACTGACACTTGGATCCACCTGCCGCTTCGCGGGCAACTTGGAACCACCATTGGCCGTGACAACATCATTTGCAATCCGAACCTCGCCACAATCATCTCGCCGATATGCGAGAGTTGTCGGCTGGTATCGGAGGCCGATAGTAGCCGCATCCAACTGTCTTTGACCAAATCCAGCCTTACAGGCCAGCTTGCCGCCCTACTCGGCGAACCACCAACCGCTCCCCTCGACTTTGCGCCTACCATCGACCTCGCCGCCGGGTACGGCCGCAGCCTGGCACGCTACGTGCTGACGGCCGTCGCAGACCTGGAACAGGCGGGATCGGTGCTCTGGAGCCCGACGACAATGAGCACATTCGAGCAGTTCATTATTACGGCACTGCTGGTGTCGCACCTGCATAACTACAGCGCAGCACTGCGACGTCTCGAGAAGCCGATTGCGCCGCGTGACGTGAGGCGCGCGATCGACTACATCGAGGCCCATCTCGACCAGGCGGTCACAGTGGCCGACCTCGTTACGGCAACCGGAGTTGCAGGCAGAACACTCTTTAAGCACTTCAGCGATTTCAAGGGCGTCTCCCCGATGCACTACCTGCGGAACGCCCGCTTGCGGCAAGTTCGCCAAGCCCTGTTGCGGGCCGATCCGGAAGCGAACATCACCGAGATTGCCATGAGCACGGGGTTCACCCACATGGGTCGGTTCTCGGTCACGTACCGCAGGTACTTTGGGGAAAGTCCTTCGGAGACGCTAAGAGATCGCAGGCAAGCGCAGCAGCCCCGGAAGCAACCGTAGTCTCGAAAGCTCGAGGCGACAATCGCGTTTGCTGCGTTCGGTCAATCCACCAAAGCAACCAAGTAGATTCGTGTTGAGGTCTCCTGATGACCCCGAAGCGGCCATCGCAACAGCACTTCGTGGCTGCGTTGGACTCTGGATGCATCGCATTTCTTACAAAGCCCTTCTCCGCGCAGTCGCTCATTGAGCCGCTCATCGGCAGGTTGTTCATAGCTTCGCTTGTTGATGCCTTGTTCAAGGTCTGCATGTCTGTTCATGGCACCTTTGAGACATGCCCGCCTATCCTGAGAATGTCCGTTCATCGGGCTAGACCGGAAGTCGCCGTGGTCCGGTCAAACCGACGCGAAATGACCCGAATGTATGGTCCGGCCGTGCGTTGCAAGTGGTTTCGCCGAGCTGGCGGTGAGCGGTCTTGCATCAATGTATCCGGCCTTTGATTGGAGCATTTGCTCCGGGCCATCATGGCTATCAGCGCGCGTGCGTTCTCGTTACCGGACAGGCCTCGATCGGGCCATTTGGGTCACCAGTGTTCGCATGCGCTCAGAAGACCGAACCTCCATCTCGTCTCGTCCTCTCGCAGGCCTCGGCTGGAAACTGTTGATAGGGTTACGTCGTCGCTTACTCCTCATATCGCGCAGTTCCTTTGTTCGAGCCAAGGGCCGTTCCTTCGTCCCGGCCCGCAGAACGTCAATTGCGTCGCGCGCAGGGGCGGTCAAGGCCGGCCGTCGCGCTTGGCTTGCGGCTGGCTCCGACGTTGCCAGGCTGCGCCTTGACCGCGCCGAGCACGGCGCGAGGATCAAGCGGGTCGGACGCCTGCATCGTCGGTCCTCGTCAGCTCGAAGGCGCGTCCTTTAGCCAGCACCGCCCAGGGCGATGCGGGTAAGCTTGTTGGCGAGCGCGATCGCCAGCACGTTGTGGTGCAACCGCCTCTTGGCGGCTTCGATCCAGGATTTGAGCCCGTAACGTTCCCAGTTCTTTATCCTGACCAGCACAACCCATGCCGCCTGCACGAACAGAACCCGCAGGTAGCGATTGCCGCGCCTAGAGATTTTGCCGAGGATCGTGCGGTCTCCCGTCGAGATCTGCTTGGGCACCAGTCCGAGCCAGGCGCCGAAGTCGCGGCCTTTGGAGAATACGTCTCCAGTGCCGAT
>NZ_JAFCLU010000086.1 GCF_018130385.1 Bradyrhizobium sp. AUGA SZCCT0283
AAGGCCCGCATGGGGGCGACGCACTTCCTGACCAAAACGCTTCCAAAAGTAGCCGCTGAAATGGCACTCTCGGTCCTGGCCTATAATCTGACACGGGTCATGAACATCGTCGGGATCAAGCCGCTGATCGCCGCGATCGCGGCCTAAAACCCACTCGGGTTTTTGCTCCCAGCACTGACGTCCCTCTCGAGCCGTTTTTACACGACCAAGACCCAAACCGGACATGTGGCGTATCGGTCTGGCAGCAATCGCAAAGTAAGTTTGAATACTATTTCCCGGCCACAACTCGACGTCTTTTGCGCTGTTTCGCACGACGGATGCGATTGGAGCCCATGCTGTCGCCGTCCAGCCAACCTATCGCAGCAATCGCGGCGCTCTTTAGCATGAGGATGTCGAACCCTAGCCCTACAGCTGAATAACCTCGAGCGACGGCGGCTCCGGGAGCTTCCAAGAAGTCGCCCGCGACGAACCGGTAGCAGTCGGCAATCACCAGTCGATTGAAATGTTCTCGCGCTCCGTCTTCGCAGCGCGCAAGATCGAAGGCCATTCCCTTAAGGCCCGGATTGTGGTGCAGCAGGCCGCCGATCAGTGCGCCCGAGCCTCCACCCATATCCATGACGACCGTCGCGCCCGAGAAATCATATGCCTCGACATTCCGGGAACGAGGCTCCGTGTCAGATTAGCCATCGCGGCGTTGAACCGGCCAACGACTTCCGGCGAATTGCGCATCGCGGCGTAGCGATAATCTCCGTCTCCCCGGATCTGGATCGCGGTCTGCCCGTGCGAACCGAATCGACAAGGCCACTCCAGGATTGCACAAGAAGTTCGCCTTCAAAGAGAACCCAGTACTTGAAGGATGGATCGGCATTGCGGTCAAGCTGCCGGCCGAGATCGGCCATGGCAAATTTGTCCCGATCGGCTCGGTTGCAGAGACCAGGGGTTGTGGGGGCAACGAGCAGCCCGCGCAGCGCGCTTTCATCAGCGGACACCACACTGGCGGGTTCGGCTGCCGACTTGGCATCGGTCCCGAAAGCCTCGGCGAGATCGAGCTTGGCCGCCACATAGATCGCCGCGGTAATGCGATGGGATTGCACAAGAACACGGATTCTGGCCTGCTCAAATCTTCCTCCGATCGGGAAGTTCCCAACGTGCGGCAGTCGCTCGCATTAGCGCGCCGCAAATTTCAATCCATCGGGGTAAACCCCGTTGCTTGCACGATCGCTTTCCACCGTTCGGATTCCGACGCGATCAGCCGGGCAAAGTCCGCCATCGAGATTGCGTTGAACTCGACCGCCAGCTTTGCAAGGCCGGATACTACCTCATCGGTGCGCAGTGACGTTTGGATAGCGCTGTTGAGCTTTTCGACGATATTTGCCGGTGTCTTCGCAGGAACGAAAAATCCATACCATGTGAGGTCCTTGAGGGATGGGTAGCCAGTTTCCGCCATCGTGGGGACGCCGGGCAGGAACGAACTCCGGTGCGGTCCGGTAGATGCCAGCGCGCGAAGATCGCCGGATTGGACCAGACCCAGGGAACTGGCGATTGGCATGAGGGCGGATGCAATCTCGCCTTTGAGAAGATCCTCAATCGCGCCTCTGCCTTGATAAGGTACGTGAAGAAACTCGAAACCTGCAGTGCGCCCCAGCATCGCACCAAGGAAATGCAGCGTCGTTCCAGCACCTGGCGTCCCGTAGGTGGCTTGCTTTGGGTTTGCGCGGCACCACGCGACGAAATTGGCAAGGGTTCTTACTTCAGCCGGCACCTTTGGACCTACGGTCAGCAATGATGGGGTTGAGGCCACTGTCGACACCGGGGTGAAATCCCGCGGCTGATATCTGAGCGTCTTGTAGACGTGCGGAAAGAACGTCATGAATCCAAGCGGCGCGAGCAGCATGACCGATCCGTCGGCGTCGGCAGTCTTCACCGCCTCCACTGCGATACGACCGGCCGCACCTGGCCGGGGCTCGACCACAATCGTCGCCGCATAATCTTTCATCTGGCCGGCAATGAGCCTCGCCAAGGCGTCCAGCAGGCCAGGCGTAGTGCCCGTCAGGATATGGACGGTCTTTGCGAGGGGCTGTGCAATGGCCCGCGGCACGAGATTCGCCGCGGCGATGGCACCACAGGCCGCTGACACACTCAACAAATCACGGCGTGTGATCATCAGGTGCCTCCCGGTTCCGCATTCTACCTTGGATGTACCACGGCAGGGATCAGACGCGCTTAATCTTCAGCTTACTTTTCCCTAACCGTCGGCATATTCTTGGCATTTAGGGCGGTGTCGCAGGACCTTCGACGAACCGCCGCCCCGGGGAATTGGCTTGCGCTATCTGTTTGAAAATTATGCACTCGATATCGACCGCCGCGAGCTGCGGCGTGGTCCGAACGTGATCGCCATTGCGCCGAAGGTGTTCGACCTGCTCAACTACCTGATCAGCAACCGCGAACGCGTCGTCGGCAAGGACGACCTGATTACAGCCGTTTGGGACGGCCGCATTATCTCGGATGCAGCGCTGACTACCCGGCTGAATGCCGCGCGAAAGGCGATCGGTGATTCCGGAGATGAGCAGTGTCTCATCAAAACGTTTCCGCGCAAGGGTTTCCGCTTCGTCGGCACGGTACAGGAAACCGCGGGGCCGGCATGCGCGAGCAGTTCCTCGAAACTGAGCTTTGCCGTCCACAATAGACCCTCGCTCGTCGTTCTGCCGTTCACCAACCTTAGTTCTGATCCCGAGCAGGAATATTTCGTCGATGGAGTTACCGAGAGCCTGACCACGGATTTGTCGCGTATGGTCGGCATCTTCGTAATCGGTCGCAATACTGCTTTCACCTACAAGGGAAAGCATGTCGATTTGAAGCAAATCGGTCGGGACCTCGGTGTCCGCTACGTCCTTGAGGGTTCCGTGCAGCGGGGTGGAAACCGCATGCGCATCAACGTCCAGCTTATCGAGGCCGAGACCAGCAATCATATGTGGGCCGAACGATTCGACAAGCCGATCGCCGACCTGTTCGACATGCAGGATGAGATTGGCGCGCGTCTTGCCAATCAACTGGGAACGGAACTGGTCACGGCCGAGGCGCGGCGTGCGGCGCGCGCGCCACATCCCGATTCGATGGACCTGTATTTCCGGGGCATGGCGAGCGCGAACCGGGGATTCGCAGACTTGTCGCAAGCGCGTGAGTTTTTCGAGCAAGCCCTCTGCCTGGACCCTGGCAACGTTGAAGCAATGGTTGGCACTGCATTCGTCGATGCCATGCGGGGGACTTCCATGCTGAGTGGCGACCGGACCGCACGCCTTAAGGCGGCCGAAACGTCCTTGACCAAAGTACTTGCGCACACGCCAAATCATGCGATGGCGCATTGCCTCCTTGGCGTCGTCCAGATTTTTACCAAACGTGCCGCCCAGGGCATTACCGAATGCGAGCGCGCACTGGAGCTGGACCGAAATCTGGCCTCCGCTTACATGTGGATTGGCCTTGGCAAATGTTATCTCGGTCGCGCCGAGGAAACCGAAGCCCATGTCATGGAGGCATTTCGGCTGTCTCCCCGTGACAACAGAGCATACAGCTGGATGAATACTGCGGGTGTCGCGCAGTCGTATCTTGCGGCCGATGAAGCTGCCGTCTACTGGCTCAGGCGGGCCATCGAGACCAATCCGAATGTCGCCGCGTTCGTTCACTTCTACCTTGCCGCGGCGTTGGCTCATCTCGGGCGGATCGAGGAAGCGCGGGCTTCGGTACAGACTGGCCTCGCCATCGATCCCGATTTCACGCTCTCGCACTTCAATACCAGTGCGCCAACGGACGTTCCGATCTGTCTCGCCCAGCGCGCACGGATTGCCGAGGGCATGCGCAAGGCGGGGCTACCGGAAGGGTGAATTGGCGGAGACATTCTATTCGAGGCAGGCCAAAAATGTTCACGAATGACCGCTCGTGTGACTTTTCGGACCAAAGCGATGAAGCTGACGATGTCAGTTCATTGAGGGATTGTGTTGCAAAAGTCGTTTGCGAGAAGTGTCAAAAATTCTGAGGGCCGCTGGCACGTTCTTCGTGTAATGATCCGAGGGACCTCATCGCCTTGCGCCAAATTCATGGGCGACTTCGGTAGCGCGACTGAAGCTGTGCGAATCATCGACCTCTTTGCGCTTCAGGTTTTCGCCAAAAATTTTGAACGCTGCAACTTTCGAGTTTTGCAACACAATCTGACGGACCTCGCGGTTGATCGAGGTTACTTCCGAAAATGACCCAGGCTGTGTGAATACGTTTTTCCACCCCCAAAAACTGCACGCAACCAGGGACGATCCGCGTCGACACGACGGTCT
>NZ_JAFCLU010000087.1 GCF_018130385.1 Bradyrhizobium sp. AUGA SZCCT0283
GGCGACCAAACCAAGGATGATGCTGATAAAGAACCTCACGAAGAACGGTCCTGTGGGCGTTCTCAAACGTTGTTGTATAATGGCCGCCGTCCGCATTCGAGCCTTGACGGCGCGACGCCCGATCAAGCTTACTTCACCACGCAGCCTCTCCGCTTGGCAGCCTAACCTCGGCAGAGGCTCCACTTATCGATGCGGAAAATCTGTTCAGACAACCGGGCCCAGCTCACCGACGCGTCGCAACGCGCTTCGAAAAAACGGCCCGAAATTACCTTGCCGTCGTCACTCTCGCCGCCATCATCTTATGGATGCGATAAGTGTCCACACTACCTAACGCTCCGCAAAATGTGTGCCTTTGCACCGACTACTTCTGCCCTGCGCGGCGGACGAGTGTGTTCTCGAGGAAGAGAAACTCGATGCCTGTCCCGAGGAACGTGTCGATGGCTTCGCGCGGGGTGTTGACGATCGGCTGGCCCTTCACGTTGAAGCTCGTGTTCAGCACCATTTCGCGACCGGTCACGTTGCCGACGGCCTGCACCAACGCGTGGAATTCCGGATTGTCCTTCTTATTGATCGTCTGCACGCGGGCCGAGCCGTTGACGTGCGTAATCGCAGGTAGCGCGGCACGATGCTCAGGACGAACGTCGGCAGTCATGATCATGTAGGGAAGTTCGAGGCCCTTCGGTACCTCGAACCAATCCTGTACCTGTTCGAGACTCACCGCCGGAGCGAACGGGCGGAAGGCTTCGCGCATCTTGACCATCGCGTTGATGCGATCGCGCATCTCCGGATGGCCGGGATCGGCCAAGATGCTACGGTGACCCAAGGCTCGCGGACCGAACTCCATGCGCCCGCGATACCAGCCAAGCACGCGTCCGGCCTTGATGAGCTTGGCTGCTTCTGCGCAGGTTTGCTCAAGATTCGGGAAGCGTGTGACCTCGATGCGGCTGCCAGTGTCAGCGAGAGCCTTGTCGATTTCGGCTTGCGAGTGCCCGGGGCCGAGGAAGGGAACCGGCATCCGGACGTTTTTTACATCGCCGTTGCGCGACGCCGACCAGAGCGCGGCGCCAAGGGCGGAGCCGTCGTCGCCCGCGGCCGGCTGAACGTAGATGTCGTCGAATAGACCAGACTGAAGAAGACGGCCATTTGCAGTGCAGTTGAGCGCGACACCGCCCGCCATAGCGAGCTTGCGCAGGCCAGTCTTGCGGCCGAAGTGGCCGCAGATATGGAGCATGACTTTGTCGAGGCATTCTTGCAACGCCGCAGCGACGTCGCGATGATCGTCGCTCGTGTCGCTGTCAGGAACGCGAGCCGGGATGAGGTGTTCTTCGAGGTAGCGGCGCGTCGCGCCGTAGGTTTCGCGATCAAGCCGCTCGTTGTTCAGGCGAAGAAGCGGAATCTTGATCAAGCCGTTGTCGAGCAGCTCCACGGCTTGCTCGAAGAAATGCTGATAGCGAGCGGGATCCCCGTAGGGGGCGAGCCCCATGATTTTGTACTCGTCGGAGTTGAAATCGAAGCCAAGATGCAGCGTGAGAGTTGAATAGAGGATGCCGATGGAATCCTGAGCGGTGATTTCGGCGAGCTTGTCGATCTTGTTGTCGTGCGCGTGATAAACGGTGACGGCGTGAACTTCGCCCATGCCGTCGAGGATCACGACCAGGCATTCATCCCATCCGGAGGTGTAGTAGGCGCTGGCGGCGTGGGACAAATGATGGTTGACGTGGTGAACCTTGTCGGCGGGGAATCCTGGCAGGTGCTGGTTCACTTGCGAAAGCAGTTTTTCGCGCGAGAAGACTTCCCTGTATTGCTCGGCGGAAGTCGGGTCCAGCTTGAAGGCGGCCTTGTAGGGAGAATAGTCAAAGCCGTGGGAAATTTCGTCGATGTCGGCGGGTTTCAGGCCGGCGGTCTCCAGGCAGTAGCGGATAGCGCCAATCGGGAAGTCACCGGTGTGCTTTTTGCGGCAGAAGCGCTCTTCGGCAGCTCCAGCGACAATCTTGCCGTCGACCACCAGCACCGCAGCCGAATCGTGACCCTGAGAAATTCGGTATTCGCGTTCTTCCAGGCCCGGCCAATGCTTCTTCTTGAATGGAATCGAGTTCTCGAATCCACTGATGCCGACCACTTTCGCCATGTTCAACAATCTCCCTTAGACAACTGAGGCACGCGGCGGGTTAGACCGGCCCCCCGGGTCTTACGCTTGGCCAGGACAGACATCGGTGTGATACGCGTGGATGCGTTCGGCTGCAAAAGTGCGTTGCTCTGATGACGGAGCGGCAGCCACCGACGATTTATGCTCGCCCTCACCGAATCGCCAATCCTCTGTTTGGTCCGCCACAATGCCAGCTCTTTAGCGTCGGCGTGCCCAGGCGTCGAATATTCGAGTTCCCGACCTCCGCAGACGGGTTCAAAAGCAAGAGCCGCCCAATCTTCATGTTGCAATCCTGAAGGTACGCAAGAAGATTTCGAGATTATCAATGACCAAAGAATTCCTTTGTGGTTCTGTCGACCACTAGGGTGCTCTGTTGCAAGCCTACGAAGCTTAAGGCCGCTTAGCATGTGCTACGCTGGAAGTTTCGCTCATCAGCAGGTCCTGCAAAAAATCCCGGTAAGGGCCTTTGAACCATTCTCCGACCACACACGGAATCCGACCTTTTTCCGCCGCACGATTTCCGGTGGCAGGATCTTGTCCATCGCTGCACGCAGCACCGTCTTGCCGCCCTTGCCTCCAGTCAGAAATTGGTCCGCGAATCGTGCCACGACGCTGGCCAGCGGCGGCGAAATCTACCAGGGCGTCCGTGACATCGAGGCCCAGCACCTCCCGGGCGAACCCGGACAGCGCGAAGGGCAGCAAGGCGTCACCGCAGCCGATCTCTAGGTACACGTCGCCGCGCCGCATCAGAGGCTTGAGGAGCCTGACCTGTTTCGCGATCCGGTCCGTGCGCGAACCTACGGCGGCTTTTGCGGATGGTCCGGCAGGCTGTTGAACAGTTCCGAATAGACTTCGGAGTAGAGCCGGCAGCGCTGGTCGCGGCTGGCCGCCCGCAGCCGATCCGCGAGCGTAGTGCGCGATCAGGCACTCGGGCGGCCGTGTGTCTTTCCGGCGCCGCTGGATGGCCACATAGTCAGGCTTCAGCTTTGTCGACACACGCGCCCCCATTCGATGTGCCGCTTCGAATTCGGGGTCGCCAACTGTATTGCTAGCAGAGCCGATCGACCGTTGGCGCTTTGAGGCCATTTCCAGTAACCAGCATAGATTGTTAGTTGCATTGAAGCGTGATGTTTATCGAGTGACTTAAGAACTAGCGCGCTAATGCTGGCCACGGCATGGAAAAGAACCGATCCATCTCCACCAGCAAGTGTGTCCTGGATCTTAAAGTTATCGCAATAGCCCTTACGGATTACCCTGGAGCGCGGAATTGATCGGCCCCAAAATAACTCCGCTATCCCGCTCAGTTGGGCTTGCAACACCGCTCGCCAAAGCGATCGACAAGCGATGCCGCGGTCGCGGACGGCATTTCCGCGAAATAACGCAGTTAGCGGATAGTTACGAGGTGGAGCTTTGGCGACTGGTTGCGCAGCTCGAATTTGACGATCCGCGGCACGCGCCCCCGCATCCACTCAATCGATTGTCACTTACGTGCGTTCGTCTCGGCCGGCGGCGCTCGCGAACTTTCCGCAACTCCGACGCCGACGCAATCTGATCGAAAAATCGAGCGTGTGTCTTAAACCGACCAATCGTGCACGTGTCGGCGCAACATAGGCGCGCATAGGGCAAATGTTCGGCGCTACAAAACAGGGCAAATGTTGGGCGCTACACAGGCGTGCATAAATCACATTTCGAAAGTTTTTTCGCCATTTTTGCTCATTAACCAACCTGCCAGCAGTCGGGGGGGGCAACTTCCAAATCCCACTGCCCTGAAATCCCCTCGCGGTTCGAGGCTGCAATCCTTTGGAAATCTGTTCGCGGTCCGAGGCTGCGAGCCTGCGGTGTCGCGCGCCTTGCGTAGCGCCGCAGTGGAATTCCCTGTCTTCAACATCGGTCTGCAAGGGAGATCGTAGAATGAGTGCTTTGACCGATACCATCTATCAAAATACGATAGGCAACAGCGCAGGATTCCCGTTGGGCGTCCCCACCTCATATGACTGGTACACGGGAAGAGTTGGAGTTTTCGGAAGCACCCCGCCCT
>NZ_JAFCLU010000088.1 GCF_018130385.1 Bradyrhizobium sp. AUGA SZCCT0283
ATTTGCGCCACAGCAGTGCGTCAATTACTTTCGGCATGCTGGCTATGGACAATGACCCGCATCAAGTGGAAAGCGCTCTAAACACCGCGCTTTCCCAATGATGGCCTCAACGTTGTCCGGATCGAGGCGCAGCGCACTATCGAATAGGTCCTTTGCCTGAGCATTTTGGATCTTCGAGTGCGGCTCGTAGAGCTTTGCCCAGCCGCGCATCGTGAAGTCCATGGCGTCTGGATTTCTCGACCGGTCCACTTCGCTGCGACGGCTTTCGGCTTGCATCAGTTCAATGTTCAGCGAGCGGGCGAGCCGCGCTGTGATCTGGTCCTGCAAGGCGGCGAGGTTCGTGCGATCGCCGTCGAAACGATCGGACCAGACGTCCCGACCGCTCGCGATATCGGTAAGCGATACGTTGACCCGGACCTGGTCCCCGTTGCGCCGCACCGCGCCCTGGACTGCCCAGCGGACGCCGAGGTCCTTGCCGAGCGTCCTGAAGTCGATCTGCTTGTTCTTGTATGTAAAGGCCGTTCCGCGTCCGATAACGAACGCGCCGGGCATTTGCGCGAGGTCGGTCGTCAGATCGGTCGTAATGCCGTCGGCGAAATAGTCCTGCTCCGGATCGTTGTTGAGGTTTACGAACGGCAGGACGACGAGCGACAAGCGGGGAGCAATGTCGGGGCGGGCGGTAGCCTCCCTCTGCGTCTGTTGCTTGTCCGGAAACACATCGGTGCGGAGCGTCTTCCACACAGTCCAATAGCCGACGAGGCCACCCGCGATCGCGCCGACGGCGGCAATCGAGGCAAGCGCCCCGCCCATCAACTGCAATCGTGCTCGCAGGCGACTCTTTGGATTGCGGTCGGATGGCGGTTTCCCCGGTTGCTCCTTATCGGATGTCGCTTTGTCCGGTTGCTCGTTATCGGATGTCGGTTTGTCCGGTAGGTCGTTGGAGACTTCCGAGTTCGTCACCGTTGCCTCCCCGCAGGGGCCACACGCCCGGATTCCAAAGACTAGCACATTTTCGCGGCTTCGGGTTGGTCAAGGTTGCTGACTAAGTTCTCGCCTCTCTCAAGTTGTTGCTTGAACAGTCATCGGTTCTACGACGTCCGAATAGATGTCCGGTTGGGGTCATTCGCGTCGGTTTGGCCGGACCACGGTGACTTCCGGTCTACCCCGGTGAACGGACATTCTCAGGATAGGCGGGCATGTCTCAAAGGTGCCAAACCCGGAAGAATTCAGGGTGAGCAAATCTCGTCCGAGATGCGCTCAAGAGCAGAGATCGAGACGGGGTGTAGTCGATCGGTGTAGCAAAAGCGACGCAGCACGGACGAGTCGGATCGCGGGTCTGCCCCTTGA
The DNA here is from genome assembly GCF_018130385.1 of Bradyrhizobium sp. AUGA SZCCT0283. Taxonomy (GTDB): domain Bacteria; phylum Pseudomonadota; class Alphaproteobacteria; order Rhizobiales; family Xanthobacteraceae; genus Bradyrhizobium. The sequence goes on from NZ_JAFCLU010000088.1 coordinate 1,348, forward strand.
GCAGAATTTGAACGGTACGCGATCAGAAACCGAGCACGCGGAGCTGTTGCTTGCTGACCCGGTCGGCCGGATCGATCGATTGCGCCTTGCGGAAATCGGCGATCGCCTCGGCGCGGCGGCCCAGCACTTCATTGGAGAGGCCGCGGTTGTTGTAGGCTTCGACATAGGACGGACCGAACTGGATCGCTTGCGTGAAATCTGCAATCGCTTGGTTGCTGTCACCCTTTGCGACGTAGGCTTTGCCGCGGGAGTTGAAAGCGTTGAAGTCCTTGGGGTTTATCGCGATCGCCCGGTCATAGTCGGCGATCGCATCATCGATCTTGCGCAGCGCCGCATAGGCATTGCCGCGATTCCAATACGCCACGCCGTTCCTTGGATTGATGCCGATCGACTGATCATAGGCAGCGATCGCGCGGCGATAGTCCTTCAAGCCTTCGTAAGCGACGCCGAGGCAATTGTACCCGCCGGAATTTTTAGGCTCGCGCTTGATGACCTCGCTGCAATCCGGAACGGCGAGGTCGTATTGGCGATTGTTGCTGTAGGCAACGCCACGCGCGCTGTACAGCCAAACCAGATCTGGATCGAGCTTGATTGCCTCGCTGTAGTCTGCGATGGCGGGCTCCCATCCGCCTTTTTTCGTGATCAACCTCTTCCTGAAGAGCGCCTGACCCCTTTGGCCGAAACCAAAGGCGTATTTCGGATCGATTGTGACCGCCTCGGTGATCTCGGCGACCGCCTGGTCGAATTCCCCCTTTTCCGTCCACGCCATGCCGCGGCGGGCATAGGCCCACGCGTCCCTGGAATTGAGCCTGATCGCCTCGGCGTGGTCGGCCAGCGCAGCGTCGTATTCATGCAGACCGTAATAGGCGACGCCACGGTTGTTGTAGGCCCAGCCATATTTCGGATCGATCTTGATCGCCGCGGTGCAATCGGCAACGGCCGCGTCGTGGTCCTCTTTGCTCTCGTGTGCCTCACACCGGTGCGCAAAGGCCCAGGCGTCCTTCGGGCTGAGCTTGATGGCCTCGCCGTAGTCGGCAATCGCGCCGTCGTAATCCTTTCTGTTGAAGGAGCCGCGGCCCCGGTTCTTGAAGGCCTTGACGCGTTCCGCCACCTGCTCGCTTGCATCGTCGATGATGCGGCTGCAGGCGGCGCCCCCGAAATCGGGCTTGTCGGCGCTGGCGGCGCACTCGCCGCGGTCGGCCGGCGTAGCGGCCTGCGCCGGCATCGCAAGCAGGAGACCCACGCAAAGGAGCAGTCCACCTGATCCGCGCGCTGCCATGCTGTTCCTCCTCCGCCTTGCGCTCCGACGCGACACGTACGGCCGTGATGACTTTAGCCCCAACGGCAGACATTCTGCCATCGTCAACCCAGGTCCGAGATGGGTCAAAACCCGGAAGTCCGGAGATGCAACCGGGAGATCTGCCTTGCCCGCGTAAGCAGACATCGTCAGATCGGTCGGTCAGATCCGGTTCGTGAAGATTCGACATTGAACAGGGCGAGCCTTGCTTTGAGGGGGCATGACGTCAACACCGGTGATCTGCAATAGATTAAGGGAGGCTGCCATCTGGGCAGCCTCTCCCATACCTTGATGCTATCCCCACCCCGCCGCCTGCCCCCGTCATGGGGACTCATCCCAGCGTGGAGATGAAACGACAAGGCTCACGCCCATCCCGAACTCACGTGTGGGCTTCCGATCGGTCTTGAACAACCGTTGTGCGGCCTCGGCGTTCGTGGCGCAGCGCTCGAGCCAGCGAGCCACGAGAAAATCAACCCGCGCGGCAAATCGCAGTCGAGCCGCTGCCAGAACAAGCCTCGCGTCCAAGCTCTGATCGGATGGTCTCTTGACGTCGTTGCGGGCGTTCATCTTGCCCTCCTGCCGTTTCGGCGGAGGGAGCAGCCCTGCGCCGAGAGTTACACTCTTGCTCTGCGGATCAGCCCCGCTTGGAGCTGAAAATTCGGACCCCGTGCCATCACGGGCATGCACGACCAAGCGGCCAGCCGAATAAGCGGCCGGACGCGGGCGGCAGTCTCTGCGATGTGCGTGCGTGCGGTGCGCATTACGGTCCTCAAGAGTGCAGGCGATTTCACCCGCGACGAATGTCATGATCTAAAGGCAGAGAAAATTCAGCCCGTCAAATATTTTATGTTCATGAGGTGCGGAATTTGTTGCGTGCCAGCAATTTTTGAAACGCCGGCGCGGCCGGTTGGGTTCAAAAATTTCAACCTATGGTCAACTGGCGGAAGTGGCGGTTTACTTCGCCATATCCTGTCCACGCCCGCAAACACACGCCAATCGGAAGGGGCGGCACGTCCGCTGGGTGCCCAATAGCGGAAACGGCCGGTCTTGTTCGATCACCTCGTCGGGGCGGGCAGGAGGCGCGGCGAGTTAATGGATGGCGTGGATGCCTTTTGGCAACAGAGCATGATGGTCCGTCAAAACGGCGGGTTATTCGGGTAGCCCCGACTTTTGCAACGCATCGCGCAAGCGCGCCTTGTTCTCAGGCCGCTTCCAAGCAAACCAACTTTCCAAGTAGGAACCGATTGCAAAGGCTGGGCGCATTGCAAGGACGCGTCGCCCGGCCTCTTGCGCCGCCAGAGTGTCACCGACTGCTGACTGGCAGGCCGCCAGCAGCGCGTAGTGTTCGAAGCGGTCTGGCTCCATCGGCTCCAAAACGCCTATCGCCTCGGTCGCGCGTCCGGCCATGAACAAAGCTCGCACAAGGTCGAGATAATAGTGATGGGCCGAGAACGGATCGAGACGCATCGCGCGTTCGATCCACGGTATTGCCGCCACCGGATCACCCAGGTA
>NZ_JAFCLU010000089.1 GCF_018130385.1 Bradyrhizobium sp. AUGA SZCCT0283
TGGAGGAACCGAATCTGATTTGCGCGCCCGAGGGAACCCCCTATAACCCTTCCGATTCAAATCAAGCGGAAAGCGCTCTAGTGCTCAGCAAATCGACGACGCGCCACTTCCGCTCTGGGTCGGTCAATCGCGTCATTTTAGTCGGCGGCCGACTACTTGCGGTCTTCCTCTGGAAACGGACATTGTCAGGGCCGGTCGCCGCGTCTCAAAGGTGCCATAACCGGAAGTCGCACAGCAGGTCAGCCGTCCACTCGCAGCGAGACGCTCACTTGCCGCGGTTGTGTGGTCAGACTGAAATCGACATGGTAGCCGAGGAACGAAGAACTCAGGCGGACCGGGAACGGTGGAGAAGATTGGGCGGCACTGTACAAGGTTGTGGGCTTACCCGAACCGTCCAACAGTTTCAAACTATGAAAGCTCGAGTGTTGGTTGCAGATTGCGCCGTCCTGCCCATTCAAACCTAATTCGTTGCGCGTGCGCTCTTTCTTCGTGCGTAATACGTTGTGTAGTACTAAATTCCCCCGGGGATCGAGAACTGAGCGGGGAGGCGCCAATACCATGAGAGGCGTCACGGAGTGGCTTGAGTCAATCGGATTGTCGGAGTACGCCCAGCGCTTCGCCGAAAACGGCATTGACCTCTCGGTCGTGCGCGACCTGACAGATCAGGACCTAAAGGAGCTAGGCGTCGTGCTAGGTCATCGTCGCAAGCTACTGCGTGCCATCGCAGAGCTTGATGACGCAGCTAGGGCTGAACCGGCGAAAACAGCGACCGAACCGAGGCGATCGGATGAAGGCGAGCGGCGCCACCTTACAGTGATGTTTTGTGACTTGGTTGGGTCCACGGCCCTTTCTGCGCGGTTGGACCCGGAGGACATGCGGACGCTGATTGGCGCCTATCACACCTGCATCACAGAAGTCATCAGCCGCTATCAAGGGAAGATTGCTCGCTATATGGGTGACGGCGTGTTGGTCTATTTCGGCTATCCGCAAGCACATGAAGATGATGCCGAACAGGCCGTGCACGCCGCACTCGCACTCATCCGTGCCATAGCGAGCATCCGGAATGTCGCCGCGGCGCTGCAGATTCGCGTCGGCATTGCGACGGGCACTGTGGTCGTAACCGAGCTTCTGATTGAGAATATTCCGGCGGAGCAAGCGGTCGTTGGTGAGACGCCGAACCTCGCCGCGCGTCTACAAACTATGGCCGAGCCAGAGACTGTGTTAATCTGCGCGAGCACGCGCCGGCTCACCGGCGGAGAGTTTCATTACCGTGACCTCGGTCCGGTCGCACTGAAAGGCTGGGCGGAACCGGTCCGGGTCTATCAGGTGCTGGAGATGAGCGGTGTAGAGAGCCACTTCGAGGCCATGCACACCACCAAGCTGCCGCCACTGTTCGGGCGCGACGAGGAAATAGAGCTGCTGTTACGCCGCTGGCGACAAGCTACACAGGAAGAAGGCCGGGTGGTGACCCTTACGGGAGAGCCGGGTATTGGCAAGTCACACATTGCGTCGGCGCTTAATGAGCGACTCCAGACTGAATCACACATCACCCTTCGCTATTTCTGCTCTGAGCATCACACCCACAGCGCATTGTTCCCATTCATCAGCCAGCTCGAGCGTGCTGCCGGGTTCAAGCACAGCGACTCACCCCACGAGAAGCTATGCAAGCTCGACGCTCTACTCGCGCAATCCACACACGATCCCGAACACCTGGCGGTTCTCGCCAATTTGTTGGCGCTGCCGACCGATGATCACTACAGACTGCTGGACGTCACTCCACAAAAGCGCAAGGAGAAGACCTTTGCGGCACTATTGGCCCAGCTCGTTGGGTTAGTGGCGCAGCAACCGGCTTTACTCATTTTCGAAGATGTACACTGGATTGACCCAACATCGCTTGAGCTCCTCGCAGCTACTGTGGAGCACGTGCCGCAGCTTCGGGCACTGGTGCTGATCACGGCAAGACCCCAATTCACTCTCCCTTGGCCAAGTTATCCCCACACCACAACAATCCCGCTCACCCGCCTTGGCCGGCGCGACGGCGCAGCGCTGGTCTTGCGGCTGACCGGCGGCAGAACACTCCCGAAGGAGGTAATGGAGCGCATTCTCGCACACACCGATGGAGTACCGCTATTCGTCGAGGAATTAACGAAGATGGTGCTGGAAGGCGGGCTGTTGCGGGAGCGGGACGGCGAATATATTCTGGAGGGTCCCCTACCGTCATTGGCGATCCCAACCACGTTGCAAGCTTCGCTAATGGCTCGCCTTGATCGGTTGTCGCCGGTGCGGGACGTCGCCCAAATTGGAGCCGTCGCGGGTCGCGAATTCCATTACGAACTTGTGAGCGCCGTCGCCGGGCTGCCGACACAGCGATTGGACGAGGCGCTTGATCAGTTAGTGCGTTCGGAACTGATATTCTGCCGGGGCGAAATTCCACACGCGGTTTACACCTTCAAACACGCGCTGGTGCGTGACGCCGCGTATGAGGGACTCCTAAAGAGCCGCCGCGTGCATCTGCACGCCGCTATTGCGAAGGCGCTGGAGCAGCAATTTCCTGAAATCGTGCAGGCTCAGCCCGAGACTATTGCGTACCACTACACGCAGGCGAGAAACTACGAAAAGGCCGTACACTACTGGTACGAGGCAGGTAAACGATCCGCGGCTCGTTCGGCGCATAACGAAGCGGTCGGTCATCTGAAACAAGGGTTGAATCAGATTCCAAATATCGACGACCCGATGCTGCGCGCCAAATCGGAGTTGCTCCTTCAGACGTCGCTGGGCAACTCCCTCCGTGCGATTAAGGGTTGGAGCACCGACAGTGTCAAGCATGCGTACACGCGAGCACTTCAATTGTGCAAAGAGAGTGGTCTTGACGAGCTTATCTTGCCTGCGGTCTTTGGTTTATGGACGTGGAATTTTGTTCACGCATCGCTTGGTGAAGCTCAAGCCCTTGCCGAACATCTGCTGAATAGCGCCGAGGACGTGGACAACTCGGTTTGCAAGGTTCTTGCCCACGAAGCTTTGGGGTTTACCCTGTTTGCACAGGGGAAATTTGCCGATGCCCACGCGGAGCTAGAACGCAGTATTAACCTCTGTGACGACAGTAAGGCTTCCGCATATCTTGACCTGTCAGCGCAAGACCCCCGAGTTCATGTAAGGTTATACGACGGCATGGCACTTTGCTTGCTCGGCTATCCAGATCGGGCGTTGCGAATTTGCACGGAGGCTCGCCGATACGCGGATGCATCTCAGCATCCGTTCAGTGAGGCAATTGCGCGAACGATAAGCCTTCGCGTGCATCAGCTTCGTGGCGACGTTGCCGCTGTTGCAGATCAGGCAAACGCTGTCATCGCATTCTGCGAAGAGCATGAGTTTGTGCACTATCTGGCCATGGCTTTAATTTTGCGCGGCTGGGCAAATGCTCACCAAGGTGAGTTTGAGAAAGGCATTGCCGAGGTTCACGAAGGCTTGGAACAAGAACGGGCCACTGGCGCGTTAATATTTGAGTCTTATGTTTTGGGGTTACTGGCGGATGCATGCATAAAGAACAAACGCTACGGGCAAGCGCTCGGCTTTTTGAAACAGGCGCAATTGAGGCTTAATGAAGAGAATTCCGAACGCTTCTACGCGGCTGAGATATATCGTTTGCTCGGCGAAACGTGCCTGCGATCGAACCAAGATCTGGATCAGGCGGAGCATTATTTTTGTGAAGGTCTTGAGGTTGCGCGCGAGCAGAATGCCAAATTATTTCAACTTAGGCTTTGTCTGAGCAAATGTGACCTGTACGAGCTGAGACAAGGCGACAACAGGTGTCGCTTACAACTTGGCGAGGTTTACGCATCCTTTAGCGAAGGTTTTGACACCGCGGATCTGGTCAGAGCCCAGGCAAGATTGAAAAGCGCTTAGCCGGCGATACCCCATGACATCCGCCGCCAGCACCGCCGCCAGTCACCGTTGACGCGCTCGCCGCTCAAGACGCAGCTCGGCCCGAGAAATCGAGTGCAGCTTAGTAGAAAAATGGGCTGATGTCCGACTAAGCCCGATGTCCGAGATGGGTGTGCGCCGTGCAAAGGCGGCGCTTTCCAGTGGGTGCAAGCCCCACCCGGCAACCGCTCCAGCCGGAAGCAAT
>NZ_JAFCLU010000009.1 GCF_018130385.1 Bradyrhizobium sp. AUGA SZCCT0283
AGACCGTCGTGTCGACGCGGATCGTCCCTGGTTGCGTGCAGTTTTTGGGGGTGGAAAAACGTATTCACACAGCCTGGCCCCAAAGCGGACATGGGCCGTTCCCTAGATGCGTCGCGTAGGTGCGTCGTTCATAAACCGCATTTGCACTTTGCTAGTGGTTGAGCCACCGATAGAACCTTGTTTGGGCAATCGTTCGGCCAATCTAGACCTCCTGCAAATACCCGAAGGCATGCATGATGAGCCATTCCCTCTACGACAAGATCTGGAACGACCACGTGGTGGTTGAGGAGCCAGGCGGGACGTGCCTCCTCTACGTCGACCGGCACATTGTGCACGAGGTGGACAGCCCGCAAGCGTTCGGAGGGCTGCGACGCGCAGGCCTCGCGGTGCGGGCTCCTGAAAAAACGCTGCTGGTCGTCGACCACAACGTGCCAACGTCGGACCGCACCAAACCCAACCCCGATCACGAGAGCGCCCAGCAAATCGCCTATTTCGCCGAGAACGCCAAGCTATTCGGCCTCGAATATTATAGCGAATTCGATAGGCGACAGGGCATTTGCCATGTCGTCGGACCAGAGCAGGGTTTCACGCTTCCGGGCACGGTCATCGTTTGTGGCGACAGCCACACCACGACCCATGGTGCGTTCGGAGCACTCGCTTACGGTATTGGCACTTCCGAGGTTGAGCACGTGCTCGCTACACAGACGCTGATCCAGCGAAAGTCAAAGAACATGCGAGTGACCGTCAACGGCAAGCTGCCCCCGGATGTCACCGCCAAGGACATTATCCTGGCCGTCATCGGAGAGATTGGTGCCGCTGGCGGCATCGGCCACGCACTCGAATTCTCCGGTGAAGCTATACGGGAGCTGTCGATGGAAGGCCGTATGACGGTCTGCAATATGTCGGTCGAGGCGGGTGCGAGGACCGGCATCATCGCGCCTGACGAAAAGACCTACGAATTCCTCAAGGGTCGGCCGAAGTCCCCAAAAGGCAAGACATGGGACGAAGCCGTGCGCTATTGGGAGACGTTGCGCTCAGACGAGAGGGCTCAATTCCATCGCGAGGTCACGCTGAGTGTGAATGAGCTTCCGCCGCTGGTCACGTGGGGCACGAGTCCGGAACAGGTGGTTTCGATCGCGGGCCGCGTTCCAAAGCCCAATGAGATCGCGAACGAAAGTAAGCGCCATGCCACTGAACGTGCCCTTGCATATATGGGGCTGGAGGGCGGTGAGAAAATGGTCGACGTCATGATCGACTGCGTGTTTATCGGCTCGTGTACCAACGCTCGCATCGAGGACTTGCGCGAGGTCGCGCGCGTGGCAAGTGGCAAGACGGTCAATCCCAACGTCCGTGCGATGATCGTGCCAGGCTCCGGCTTGGTGAAGCAGCAAGCCGAAAGCGAAGGGCTCGACAAGATCTTCGTGAAGGCTGGCTTCGACTGGCGTGAGCCCGGCTGCTCAATGTGCCTCGCCATGAATCCCGACAAGCTCAAACCCGGCGAACGTTGCGCCTCGACGTCGAATCGCAATTTCGAGGGCCGCCAGGGCTATAGAGGTCGCACCCATCTCGTGTCGCCTGCGATGGCGACGGCTGCCGCGATCGCAGGAAGGTTTGTCGATGTCCGGCAATGGGGCCAAACGTTCGACACACGGTCTCTATAACGGACATCTCGCCTCAACAGATCGACTTGCCTTTCGAGCAAGATGGTGACGCAGAGAAAGACAAGTGTCGCCCAGGTAAGAGCGATATGTTGTGGTGCACGTGTCCGCTATTGGCACGCTGAGACATGCCGATGCACGGTAACGATGTCTGTTTAAAAGGGTAGAACGGAAGTCGTCGGTACGCGGCCAAGCCGACGCGATTGATCCAAAGCAGACATTGCTATCCGCCCAGAAATTCGACCTCCATCCGGTCAACCTGGCGTATGGGTCCAGGCGCAAGTCGTGGAAAGGCACCGACCAGCCGCGTGTCCGGCGCCAACCGTGCAATTGTCGCGAGGATTTCCTCCATCTCGACGCGGGCGAGTGCCTCACCGAGGCAGCGATGCGCACCCGCGCCGAAAATCGGATGCCATCGGGGATGGTCCTTGCGGAAGATATCGAAGTGGTCGGGATCGGTATAGACCGATGGATCGCGCAGAGCCGAGGGCACGGAAATGGTGAGCAGAGTACCGGCGGGAATTCGATAGCCGTCTAGGTCAAAATCCCCGACAACGATGCGGGGGATTCCCATGATCACCGGATCGAAACGCAATCCTTCGTCCACCGCTGCGCGCTTGAGACCATCGGAATCGGCACAGAAAGCGCGCCATTGATCCACATGTTGGAGGAGATGGGCGAGCGTCATACACAGTGAGCCGCGGGTCGTATCAGAGCCCGCTAGAATGAGCCCGACGATCTGGGTGCGGATCTCGTCCTTGGACAACTCTTCATCCTGCACAGTCGCTTCGACATATTGCGACAGGAAGTCTTCTCGAGGCGAAGCGCGCCGGTCAGCCAGTAGCGCCGCAACATAGTCGTTGAACGCCACAAGGCTCTTCTCGATCTCATCACGACGGTCAAGATTGATGAAGCCGAGCGCTTCAGGCGTATCGGCGATCCATTGCATGAAGACTGGGAGGTCGCCGCGGGGAATGCCAAGAATGTCCGCGATGATGCGGGCGGGGACCTGCGCGGCGATCTCATTGACAAAATCGATCGGTCCGAGGCCGATGCGCGCCTCGACAAGCTCGGCCGCCAACGCCGCCGCCTTCGGCCTCATGGCGTCCATCAACTTGAACGCAAAGATACGGGACACTGGCGCGCGGCGGCGCAAATGGACATCGCCGTTGGAAAATAACATGCTAGATTTAATGAAGTCGAAGATGGGACCCGAGGTTATGCCCTGTATCAACTTCCCTTCTGTCTCGATCTGGCGCGTGATATCGCGCGTGATCAGATCGAGATGCTGATGGCGAAGCGCGACAATGAACCCCATTTGGCTGCGAGCGATCGGCCCGTTTGTACGCAATCCAGCCAGATAGGCGTGGATGTCGGGAACGACGCTCGTGTCGATTTCCTGAGCCTCGGCGATTGAAAGCGCGTGCATAATCTTTTCCCTGGCCTGATCGCTTCTGTACTAAGGGAGATGAGAGCCTAGCGCAGTGCGGTAGGTTGGTCGAGATGCCGCCGTGGGGCTGCGATCGCGAGCAAGGCGGGTCTGCTCCGAACGCCGTGAAACGTTTCAAGCGAAAGGTGCCTGGCCGAAACCTCGGGCTACTTTGGTGAACCCCTGATATTTGCCGAGCTGCAATTCGCTCGAGAGAGGCAGTCGCTCACCTTCTTGAACTGGAGCCCAATTTTCCATTACTGAATGGGCGACCCGCAACCGCTTATCGAAGCTCGAAATATCTATATTGACGATCTGCGCAAGGCAGGACTTCCCGAATGAGTGACAGAAGGACTTGTCGCACGTCCAACCAGCGAAAAAAGTCACTTCCGTTTTTGGCAGATTTTGTTGCAAAAGTCAGTTGAGACAGGCCGTGAAGCGTGATTCCGTTGTGTTGACGCGATTCTCGGTGGGGTCGATCCATGATGGGCCGTCTGAAGAGTGACCAAGGTCAACTGTTCTACGAGTTTCATCTTGGCGACGCGGTTCCCGAAGATCACCTAGTGCGGAAGATCGATGTTGCTCTCGATCTATCCTGGCTTCGCAGCGAACTTGCACCTCACTATTCGTCGATGGGTCGCCCGTCGATCGATCCGGAACTGATGATCCGGATGCTGGTCGTGGGGTATGTGTTTGCGATCCGCTCAGAGCGGCTGATCTGCCGTGAAGTACAGGTGAACTTGGCCTATCGCTGGTTCTGCAGGCTCGGTATCGAGGACGCTATCCCGGATCATTCGGCATTTTCGCGTGCCCGCAACGAGCGCTTCCGCGAGGGAGACATTTTCCGCCGTGTGTTCGAGCGGGTCGTCGAGGCGTGCATCGCAGCCGGCCTGGTTGGCGGCGAAGGCTTTGCCGTCGATGCGAGCCTGATTGCGGCCGACGCTAACAAGCAACGCTCGATCGCAGGTCAGGATTGGCGCAAGGATCGCGATCCGGCGAGGTCCAGCCGTGCGGTGAAGGAGTATCTGGCGACCCTCGACGATACGGCGTGGGGCGCCGCCAGCGACGTTGTGCCAAAGTTCGTCTCGCCATCTGATCCTGCGGCGCAGTGGACCGGCGCTCACAAAGGGCCGGCATTCTTCGCTTACTCCGACAATTATCTCATCGACGTGAAGTTCGGCGTCATCGTTGACGTCGAGGCCTCCCGCTCCATTCGGCAGGCCGAGGTCGGCGCCGCAAAGACCATGATCGAGCGAACAGAGGAGCGCTTCGGCCTTAAGCCTGAGCGGCTTGTCGGAGATACCGCTTACGGGGCAGCTCCAATGCTGAACTGGCTGGTCGAGGAGAAAGGCATCGCGCCTCATATTCCCGTGTTCGACAAATCGAAGCGGGACGACGGCACCTTCTCGCGTGGCGACTTTCGATATGACCCGACGAGCGACGTCTACCACTGTCCTGGCGGGAAGCGACTTGGCACGAGTGGTACCGTGCATGAGGGCAAGACGCTTCTGTATCGCGCCAGCAAGCTCGACTGCGATGTATGCCCGCTCAAACCGCAGTGCTGTCCGAAAGACCCGGCGCGCAAGATCCCGCGCGATATCCATGAACACGCCCGAGACGTTGCCCGTTCGCTTGTGGACACTGAAGCCTTCGAACAGTCACGCCGTGAGCGTAAGAAGATCGAGATGCGGTTCGCACACCTGAAACGTATCCTGAAGCTCGGTCGGCTTCGATTGCGTGGTCCACGAGGTGCCCAGGACGAGTTTGTTCTGGCTGCCATCGCCCAGAACCTGCGGCGGCTCGCGTCGCTGGTCGCTCGTCCACCACCCGCTCAGGCTCTGTGCATCGCGTAGCGTTAGAGTTGCGTAGAGAGCGTCAGGGCCGGCGGATCAAAGCCGGTCGTCCTTAGCGAAATGGCCGAACGATCCATCGGTAGCAGCCGACTTTTGCAACAAAATCGGCACAAAACGGACTTGGCGGGCCTCCCTGGCGATGTCTGTTCTTGAATACAAGGCAAACTTTAGTCCGAGCGCCGGCCAAATGTCGCCTTTTGACCCGGAGGTTGGCGGGTGCGACCCGGTATCCGGGTGGTCGATCCTATGCTCGGATTCGCTTCCATCAATCCGCCAACGCTCAGAGTGCTCATTACCCGTTTCATGTTGTAGGCCAGGACGTGTGGAGCGCCATTTCGGTGCCTACGTTCATGAGCGTTTTCATCTGGAAGTGCGTCCATCCCATCCACGACTTATCGTGCCGAATGGATGCTCAACCGTCTGACAGCGGCCCTCTGCTTTCCACGATCCCGAGGTACCCTCCGGCCACCGGGCCTTGGAGGGAGCAGCCAAACCTCCTAAACATACCGCGACCTTCGGATTTCCCTGTTACGTCGTGACGTTACCCTGTTCGCCTAAGAATATTTCCCTGTTAGCCGGACTAGGGAATTGCCCCGAAAAGCGCTGCAGTGTAGCGTTTTTTGACTCACGTTTTTTCTCCGAGCCACCAAGATCGGCGGATTCCCTGCAAAATTCCCTGTTAGCAGGGAAAGTGCCTGGAGACAGGTGCGATCAGCACTGCGTCGCCAGCCAGCACCCAAGCTGCTGAGTTCGCTATATAAACAGCTTCTATTTCCGCTAAGTTTTTCGGCGCGTTTGGAAATACAGGGTCTGAAGCTCGGCTGAGAATCGAACTGAACGGCGTCGCCCGTCATGCTGACCATGGACCCCATTCATTGCAAAGTGGCTTCTTGAATTGGAAACGCAAATATTGTGGGCCGAGCTCGCGTGAAAATGCCCAAGCGCGCATAACCCTGAATGTTGCCGAACTACTGCACCCGTGCCAGCATCCGGCGGAAACGGGCAAGTGCGACCGCCAGGAAGATTGCGCCAAGCACGACAATCGCGACGAGATGCGGCCAGACCAGGTCGATGCCGGCACCCCTGCACAACACCGACTGCGTGAATTGCACGAAATGCACGGCCGGCGAGATCTGAATCGCGACCTGGAGCGGCTCCGGCATGGCTTCGAGCGGAGAGGCCCCGCCCGACAGCATGTTGAGGATGAGGAACACCGGGATCGCGAGCAGCGCGAACTGCGGCATGGTGTTGGCAATGGTAGCAAGCAGGATGCCGAGCGAGGCGATGGCGAAGAGATAGATCATCATGCCGGCGACGAACAGCGGAATCGAGCCCGCGATCGGCACGTGCAATATGCCCCTGATCACGATGAGCAGCGACAGCGTGCCGAAGAACGCCACCACCAGCGCGTTGGCCCAGATCTTTCCGGCGGCGATCTCGTGCGCGCGCACGGGCATGACCAGGAGGTGTTCGATGGTACCCCGCTCGCGCTCGCGAATGACCGCCGCGCCGACCAGCAGAATGGTCAGCATGGTCAGGTTCTCCACCAGTGCATTGATGGCCATGTGCCAGAAGCCTTCCAGGTTCGGATTGAAGAAGGCGCGTTCGACGCTGCGCACCGGCAGTTCGCGCTCGATGCCGCGAGAATGCAGGTAATTCGCCGTTTCCTGCTGCAGGATCGAGGACACGTAGCCGGCACCGACCGCCGCCTGGGTCATGGCGGTGGCGTCGATGTTGAGCTGCACGGCCGGATCGCGCCCGTTCAGCACATCGGCCTGGAACCGCGCCGGGATGTCGAGCACGAAAGCATATTGGCCTTCATCCATCAGCCGATCGACGGCCGAGCGATCGATCGCGACGGGCCTGCGGAAATAGGGCTGCAACAGCGCGTCCGCAATGCGGATCGACAGCACCGAACGATCGGAATCGACAATGGCGATGGGCGCGTTGTTGACGTCGGTCGTGATCCCCGTCGACTCGCTGTAGACGCTGAAGGAGAACGAATAGACGACGAAAAAGGCCAGCACGACGTCGCTGGCGAGGCTCGCGAGCTCCTTGACGCCAAGGCGGAACACGTTGGAGAGCCAGCGGGTCACGTCAACCGTCCTGTTTGCGCAGCAACAGGCTCGCCGCCACGAGATAGGCAAGGCCGAAGGCGAGCAGGATGAGATGGTTAGGATAGAGCTCGACGAAGCTGCGCGCCTTGGTGATGGTGCCCAGTGAGACGTTCTGAAACCAGAGCGGCGGAAAGCTCATACCGATGAAGCGGCCACTGCCCTGCAGGGCGGCGGCCGGATAGAGATAGCCGGAGAAATTGATCGCCGGGACGGTGCTGACGATGGCGGTGACGATGATCGCGGCGACCTGGCTGCGCACGAAGACCGACACGAGGATGCCGAAGGCCGTGGAGGCGAAGACGTAGAGCAGGCCGCCCAGCGCGAGCGCGGCAAGCGAGCCCTTGACGATCACGCCGAAGGCAAGGCTCGCCAGCACCAGCAGGCTGACGAAGCTCGCGCAGCTGAAGAGAATGTAGGGCAGCTGCTTGCCGAGCAGGAACTCCGCCACCGTCGCCGGCGAGGCGTAGAGATTGGTGATCGATCCGAGCTCGCGCTCGCGCACCACGCCGAGGGCGGCGAGCATCGACGGGAACAGCACCATGAAGATCATAATCAGTCCGGGCGTCAGCGCGAATACGCTGCGGAAATCCTGATTGTAGCGAAAGCGCGGCTCGAGCTTGGCCGCCAGGAGGTCCGGCACCGCACCACGGGTGCGGCGGGCCAGATCCTCTACATATGAGAGCACGATGCCGTCCACGTAGTTGCGCGTCGTCTCGGCACGGAAGGGCGTGGCACCGTCGAGGAAGAAGGCAACCTCGGGCCGGCGGCCGGCGACGAGGTCGCGGCCGAAGCCCGGCGGGATGTCGATCACCAGGCGCAGGTCGCCCACGCGCAGGCGGCGATCGACCTCCGCTTCGCTCTGCAGGGGCATCTTCTGCTGGAAGTAGCGCGACGCTGCAAAATTCTCGACCAGTTGCCGGCTGTCGGCGCTGTGGTCACGGTCGAGCACGGCAAAGGACAGGTTCTCGACGTCGAAGGTGATGCCGTAGCCGAAGGTGAGGAGCAGCAGCAGCGGGCCGAGCAGCGCGAAGCCCAGCCGCACCCAGTCGCGCAGCAGTTCGCGCATCTCGCGGTAGCCGAACGCCCACATGCGCCGCAGCGATGCCCGCAGGCTGGCGGTCGGCGACGGGCGTGCAGCCGCCGACGTCGTCCAGACGGTGCGCGCCTCTTCATCGACCGTCCCGTCGGGATCGGCCTCCTCGAGATAGGCGATAAAGGCGTCTTCCAGACTGGCGGTGTCCTTGGCCCGCCTCAGCTCTTCCGGCGTGCCGACCGCAAGCACCTTGCCGGCATGCATCAGCGAGATGCGGTCGCAACGCTCGGCCTCGTTCATGAAATGCGTCGATACGAAGATGGTCACGCCATCGCGCCGGGACAGTTCGCCCAGCAGGCGCCAGAACATATCGCGCGCGGCCGGATCTACTCCGGAGGTCGGTTCGTCGAGGATCATCACCTCGGGGCGGTGCAGACAGGCGGCGGCGAGCTGCAGCCGCTGCCGCATGCCGAGCGGCAGGCTCGGCGGTTTGCTGCTCGCCGCCTCGACCAGGCCGAAATGCTCCAGCGCCCGGTCGGTGACCCGCTTCACCTCCGTTTCGGGAATACGATAGAGGCGCGCATGCAGCTCGAGATTTTCGCGGACCGTCAGCTCCTCGTAGAGCGAGAAGCCCTGTGACATGTAGCCGACGCGCAGGCGCGTCGCCAGGTCGCCCGCCTCGACGGAACGTCCGAGCAGTTCGGCGCGCCCGTCGCTGACGTCGAGCAGACCGGTGAGCATCTTCATGGTCGTGGTCTTGCCGCAGCCGTTCGAGCCGAGGAAGCCGAAGATCTCGCCGCGCCGGATGCTGAAGCTGACGTGATCCACGGCGACGAAATCGCCGAACCGGCGCGTCAGCCCCTCCGCCACGATCGCCGGCGTGCCGTCTGCGCTCGGCGGCAGCGGCGCGATGGATGCCTCAGCGGCGACGCTGCCGCCGTGCAGCGCGATATAGGCCTGCTCGAAATGCTGGGTTGCCGTCTGCTTCAGAAGCTCGGTGGGAGCGCCTTGCGCCAGCACGCGGCCGGCGTCGATGGCGACGACGTGATCGAAGCGTTCGGCTTCTTCCATATAGGCGGTGGAAACCAGCACCGTGAGCTGCGGACGCTGGGCCCGAATGTCGTCGATCAGCCGCCAGAACTGCCGCCGCGACAAGGGATCGACGCCGGTGGTCGGTTCGTCGAGGATGAGTAGGTCGGGATCGTGGATCAGTGTGCAGCACAGCGACAGCTTCTGCTTCATTCCGCCCGAGAGATTGCCGGCCGGCCGGTCGGGAAACGGAGCAAGGCCGGTCGCTCTCAGCAGTTGCTTGATGCGCGCCGCGCGCTCGGTCGCCGACTGGCCGAACAGGCGGCCGAAATAATCGATGTTCTCGGCGACCGATAGGCTCGGATAGAGATTGCGCCCGAGGCCCTGCGGCATGTAGGCGATGCGCGCCATGATGTCGTCGCGGTGCGCGCGGGAGGCGATGTCGCCGCCAAGCGTCCGGATGCTGCCGGCCTGCAGGCGGCGTACGCCGGCGATCAGCGCGAGCAGGGTCGATTTGCCGACGCCGTCAGGCCCGACCAGCGCCGTGGCGTTGCCGGCGCGGACGGATAGGCCGATGTCGGCCAGCGCCGTTACCTTGCCGTAACGGTAGGCGACTTCGCTGACTTCAACTGCGAAAGGCTCAGCCGGCGACATTGGGCAGCCGGAGAGCAAGCCAGGCGGGCCAAGTCGCGTTCGGAGCCACCTGGACATAGGCGTTGCCGCTGAGGCCGGCTTTGACGAAGTCGCGATAGGTGTCGAGCAGCTTCGGGTCGATGGCGAGCTTGACGCGGTACATCAGCTTCTGCCGCTCGTTCTGCGTCTCGACCGTCTTCGGCGTGAACTGCGCCTCGGCAGCGACGAAGGAGACAGTGGCGGGGAATACGGCGTTCGGAACCGAGTCGAGCACGATACGCGCCTGCGAGCCGAGTGCGATCCGGCCGCTCTCGCCGGTCGGCAGAAAGACGGTCATGTAGACGTCGGAAAGGTCGAGGATGGTGACCACGCGGCCGCCCGCGGCGACCACTTCGCCGGCCTGCACCAGCTTGTACTCGACACGGCCCGACACCGGCGTGTGCAATTCGGAATCGCTGAGCGTCGCCTCGATCTGCGCGACCTGGGCGTCGGCGGCCTCCCTGGCCGCATTGGCTTCGACCAGCGCCGCGCGCGCACCCTCGATTTGCGCGGCGGCGACGAGGCTTTGTGCCTGGCGCCGTTCGAGATCGGCCCTGGTTCCGGAGGACGTTTGCTCGAGACGGGTCGCACGCTGCATCTCGACCTCGGCGAGGTCGTACTCCGCCTTGCGGATGTTGATGTCGGCCTCGGCATGAGTGATGGCGGCGGCGGCGCGCTGAACTGCGGCCTTGGCGCCGGCAAGTTGTGCGCGCAGCTCCGCGGTATCGAGCGCGGCGATCAGCTCGCCCTTCTGGACGGCATCACCTTCCTTGACGCGGACTTGCGCCACCCGCCCGGGCAATTTGGAGGCGATGTCGACGCGCGTCGCTTCGATGCGGCCGTTGGCGGTCGCAAGCCCGACAGGGGTTTGCACCGCCATCACTTGCGTCCAGTAGATATATCCGCCTGCAGCGAGCGTAAGCAGGGCGGCGATAGCAAACACTGCGGGGCCACGCATGTTGGGCGCCATACCTTTTTTTAGATCAACGGTCCGATCGAATGCTTTCAATATCCTGAGATCGTCGGAACAGCCTTGAGTTAGCTCAATGAGGGCAGCTCTTGGCTGGCCTTGTGGTAGACTTGGCAATGATTTGCCCAAGATTTGCCCACCGCCCCTGACGCTCTCGCGGTTGGATTTTTCGCTGTAAGCGGTTGATCTGTAATGATCGGATTTTGGCCCAGTTGGGAAAATTCTTTTGAGAAATCACGAGGTGCGGCATGTCTCAATCAGCGGCTCTATCGGAGCCTGCTTTCATGGAGTATCTCGTCGTAGTCGGCACGCGCGCAGCCCGTTGCAGCAGGTTTTTCGGACTGATCCCCCTGCGAGGGCTGCTTCTTTATTTGGAAACAATTGCCAAGCTATTGAAATTGCTAGAGGCCACTTTTAGCCTTTTTTCCAAAGGCGCTTTGAAATCGTTGAACAATCAAACTGATTTTGATTCCGCCATTCGGAGGTTCGATCCCCTCCCGCCCCAGCCAATTGATATTGCTCGTCAAATCGTACTTTGTTCCGGCGCTTCTTCTGAACGTTTTTGCCGCTCTCATCGAACCCAGGTGCGCTTTATCCTTTGTTTCTGCACCTTCACGCCATGAGATACGGCGCGCAGATCAACTGGTACAGGTCGATTACGTGCTCGTCGTAGATTAGGATATTGCAGCGTGCAATTCGGACTCTCTGAGACATTGGATGGGTACCAGTTTGGAGCTGAAATCGCTTTTTGGGCGATGAGCACCAGCAGCCGATGCGACTCTATTGCGGGCCCGGCAGGAGTTGAACCTGCAACGTCGCGGTTCGCGTATGTCCGGGGCAGGTCGGCTTCGTCGTCGTCACGGGCCGCCGCTCGCCATAAGCCGGATGTTCGGATCGGGGGTTTGAGGCGCTCCTCTGACTCGAACCCCGATGGCTACGCAATGTACGATTTCGCTCGATAGAGTTCTCCGGATAGTAGCAGTCAGTTTCTAAAGACATGGGCCTGGGCCATGCGGCGAAGCTGAAATGGTGGCAATTGGCCGCAAGCCCTCACAATGCAAAGCATCGTCAGGTCGTGGTCGCGATTATCCGTTTCGAGTATCGGGTCTCAGCCTCGGTGTTACGGCTGGAGCATCGGTCAGTCGGCTGGAAGGATGGGCGTCAGGCATAAGGCAGGTCAGTGACTTCGCCGGCACCTACAGCTCCGCCGGCAGCGGCGGCGCTTTCGTTGGCGGATAGGCGTTCGACTAGGAAACGAGAAGGGCGTGAAGATCGCTCTACAAGGGCCGAGAGCCGGAATGGAGTTCGCCGCGAAACTCACCGGGGTTGGGATTTCGCTGAAGTGAGCCTGCTCGGCTGCTCCCGTTCTTGTTTCGGGAAGGCACTCTGGAGCGCGCGCCTAGAAGAAATACCCGATTTCACGCATCCCCGAAACGGCGGCCCGACGGGTCTTTCATTTGCTTGACTTAAATCAAAGGTGGAGGTGTCAGCGCTCCGATGGTCAGGGCACGCGCCGAATTGCGACCTCAACATCGAGGGTATCCAAGCAACCAGTCTAAGCCGGTAGGAGATACACCATGAAGGCAAGCGCAGCCCTGAGGAAGGAAGCCGATGCCGGTGATTGCTGGAATGGCTTTCGGCCTGGAGACTGGCTCAGCTCCATCAACGTTCGCGATTTCATCGTCCGTAACGTGACGCCCTACACGGGCGACGAAGCTTTTCTCGCCGGGCCATCGCAGCGCACCAAAGCCGTCTGGGCGAAATTGCAGCCGTACTTCACCGAGGAAAGAAAAAAGGGAGTGCTTGCAGTAGACGCTCAAACTCCCTCGACATTGCTTGCCCACAAAGCCGGCTATATCGATCGCGACAACGAAATCATCGTGGGTCTTCAGACTGACCAGCCCTTCAAGCGGGCGATTTTTCCCTTCGGCGGGTTGCGGATGGTCGAGGCGGGTCTCAAGGCCGCGGGCTTCGAGCCCGACCCGGCTGTCCACAAAGCTTTCACGAACTACCGAAAATCGCATAACGACGGCGTCTTCGACGCCTATACGCCCGAAATCATGAATTGCCGGCGGTCCGGGATCATCACGGGCCTGCCGGATGCTTATGGCCGCGGCCGCATTATTGGGGACTATCGGCGGGTCGCTCTTTACGGGATCGATCGGCTTCTCGAGGCCAAGCGTGCCGAGCGTAAACAGATCGACGGCATGTGGCCGAGCGATGACATCATCCGGCTGCGCGAGGAGCTATCCGACCAGATGCGCGCGCTCGAGGACCTTGCTTCGATGGCGAAGCTATACGGCCGCGACATATCGAAGCCCGCCTCCAATGCCCAGGAAGCATTCCAATGGACCTACTTTGCCTATCTTGGGGCGATCAAGGAGGCCAATGGGGCAGCAATGTCCATCGGACGCATATCAAGCTTCCTGGACATTTACATCGAACGGGATCTGAAGGAGGGCGTTCTGGACGAAGGCAGAGCTCAGGAACTGTGGGATCAACTGGTTCAGAAGCTCCGCATCGTTCGTTTCCTGCGCACGCCCGACTACGACGCGCTGTTCAGCGGGGACCCCTATTGGGCGACCGAGTGTGTCGGCGGTATGGATCTGGACGGGCGCACGCTGGTGACCAAGAGCAGCTATCGCATGCTGCACACGCTTTCAAATCTTGGCCCGGCACCCGAACCGAACATTACGGTTCTCTGGTCCAGCCATATGCCCGCAACATTCAAGCGCTACTGCGCCACGGTCAGCCGCGATACGTCCTCCCTTCAGTACGAGAACGACGATCTGATGCGTCCGTTCTGGGGTGACGATTACGGCATTGCCTGCTGCGTTTCGGCGATGCGCCTGGGCAAGCAGATGCAGTTTTTCGGCGCCCGCGTAAACCTGGCGAAGGCGCTGCTCTACGCGATCAATGGTGGCCGCGACGAGGTCTCAGGCGAACAGGTCGCCCCCGAAACGCTGCCGGTCGCGGGCGACTTCCTCGACTACGACGATGTGATGGCCAAGTTCGATACCACCATGGAGTGGCTGGCGCGCACATACGTCCACGCGATGAACTGCATCCACTACATGCACGACAAGTATTTCTATGAACGCCTGGAGATGGCTCTCCACGATCGTGACATTCTCAGAACCATGGCGTTCGGCATCGCCGGCCTTTCGGTGGTTGCCGACAGCCTCAGTGCTATCAAGTACGGAAAGATCCGCGTCGCCCGCGATGCGAATGGATTGGTGGTTGACTATCAAAATGAGGGGAATAAGGCGACGCCGCAATTCGGCAACAACGACGACCGCGTTGATCAAATCGCGGCGGACATCGTCACCAGCTTCATGGGGAAGCTACGAAAGCACCCCACCTACCGCAACGCGACGCACACCCAGAGCGTGCTCACCATTACTTCGAACGTGGTGTACGGCAAGGCTACGGGTAACACCCCCGACGGCCGCCGCAAGGGCGAGCCGTTCGGGCCGGGCGCAAATCCGATGCACGGCCGGGACAGCCATGGTTGGCTCGCCTCCTGCCTGTCGGTTGCAAAGCTTCCCTACAAGGACGCGCAGGACGGCATCAGCTACACGGTTTCCGTCGCTCCACAGAAGGCGCACTTGTCCGAGAGCCAGCTGATCGATGAAGCTGTCAAGGCGTTCGACCTCTACTTCGATCGAGGCGGGTTCCACATGAACCTGAACGTGATCGACAAGGACACGCTCGAGGACGCCATGAAGAATCCGGACAAGTACCCGCAGCTTACCATTCGAGTCTCCGGCTACGCCGTCAACTTCGTTCGTCTGACACCGGAGCAGCAGAGAGATGTGATCAGCCGCACTTTCCACGGCCAGATCTGAACGGAGGTGCATCATGTCGACGGTGCAGATACTTGAACCCGGAAGTCGTTATGACCTCCGAGCGGGGATTTCACCCGACGCACCAGACGAAAGCCAGCTCAGGGATGAGGAGGGCGCGTTCGGGTATTGCCACTCCTACGAAACCTCGTCCCGATATGACGGGCCGGGTCTGCGCGTCGTGCTCTTCGTCTCCGGCTGCCTGTTGCGATGTACGTACTGCCACAATCCGGATACGTGGCATCTGAAGGACGGGACTTACGTTTCGGCCGATCATGTGCTCGGTCGCCTGGGTGATTTCGCGCCAGCACTTCTTCCGCTTGGCGGAGGACTCACCATTTCCGGCGGCGAGCCGATGGTGCAGCTTGCATTCACCCGGCGGATATTCGCCGGCGCGAAGGCATTGGGCCTGCACACGGCCATTGAGACCTCGGGATTCCTGGGGGATCGTGCCGACGAAAGCTACGTGTCGAACATCGATCTCGTCCTGCTCGACATCAAAAGTTCGGATCCAGACACGTACCGGCGAGTGACGGGTCGTGACCTCGCGCCGACGCTGCGCTTCGCCGAGCGGCTGGCTTCGCTGTCGAAGCCGGTGTGGGTCCGCTTCACGCTCGTCCCCGGCGAGACCGACGATCCCGCCAACGTCGACGGCATCGCTCGATTCGTCGCGCCGATGAAGAACGTCGAGTGGGTCGAGGTTCAGCCGTTCCACCAGATGGGCGCCTTCAAGTGGAAGGCGCTGGGGCTCGACTACAAACTTCTCAATACCGCGCCTGCCAACCGGGAACTGACGGACCGCGTCATTGGGCAGTTCCGCGCGGCAGGCTGCCGGGTGCGTTAACCGACAACAGGGCTCCGGGGGAAACCAGATATGTTAGACCTTGCTCGCGAGATCATCGGCAGCCAGCCGATATTGACGGCGTTTCTCGCGATCGGGTTGGGCTACCTGGTCGGTCAGATCAGCATCGGCGGATTTTCCCTCGGCGTCGGCGCCGTTCTTTTCGTGGGCCTTGCCATCGGTGCGTTCGCGCCCAAAGCCCAGATCACGGGACCAATTGGCCTGACAGGACTGATCATGTTCCTGTATGGGATCGGGATCCTTTACGGCAGGCAGTTCTTCGAAGGCATGGTCGGCGTCGGGCAGAAGTACAATCTGCTGGCGCTTGTCGCATGCCTGGCCAGCTTGTTGGTTGCGCTTGGGCTCGGACACGTCTTCGGTATCAAGATCGGACATACGCTCGGCATCTATGCTGGATCCATGACGAGCACCGCCACGCTCCAGGCTGCGCTCGACGTTGTGAAGAACAAGGATCCATCGATCGGCTATTCCATCGCCTACCCCTTCGGGGTGATCGGTCCCATCCTGTGCATTTACTTCATGACCCGGATCGTAAAGCCGAAATTTCCGGCTAAAGCGCAGCGGTTTCACATGGGCGAAATTTCGATCGGCCAAAGCCATGCCGGAAAGAGACTCGACGAACTGACGACGGGGGCGCTCAGCGGTGTACAGGTGACGATGGTTCGAAAGGGAGGGCACAATTTCGTTCCGACGGCCGATACCGTCTTGTCCACAGGGGATGCCATTCTCGTGGTCGCCGAGCAGAATGAAGCGATTGGCAGGGCGGCCGCCACGCTTGGAAAACTGGAGCCCGGCCGCCTGGCGAGCGACCGCGCTGATCTCGACTACATCAGAGTCTTTGTCGGGAAGGCCAGCGTGGTGGGAGTACCCCTCGCCAGTCTTCCGATGCCGGCCGGCTATCCAACCTACTTGTTGCATGTTCGTCGCTATGATGCGGACCTCGTGCCGGGGCCCGACCTGATGCTCGAATTCGGCGACCGGGTAGGGGTACTGACGCCGCCTGACCGCAAGGAAGAGATTCGGCGCCACTTCGGCGACACGGTGAAGGCGGCGGCCGAATTCAGCTACGTCTCGCTCGGGGTCGGAATGGTTTTGGGGGTCTTGCTTGGGCTTATTCCGATTCCGATTCCTGGAGTAGGCGTTGTGACGCTCGGTATCGGAGGGGGACCGCTGATCGTCGCTCTCATTCTTGGCAAATTACGGCGCACAGGCCCCATGCTCTGGACCATGCCGTTACCAGCGAACATCGTCTTGCGAAACTTCGGACTGGCGATGTTTCTTGCAACGGTCGGCGTCAATGCAGGGCAGCCCTTTGTTCGAACCGTCGCCGAATCCGGGCTTACGATGCTCTTTATCGGGGTTGCAGTTCTGCTGACGACTGTAGCCATCGTCTTGCTGGTGGGGCACTACATTCTGAGAATCCCGTACGACGATCTAGTGGGCGTGGCATCCGGCGCAACAGGAAATCCGGCGATCCTCGTCTATTCGACCAAGATGGCGCCCACCGAACGGCCCGACATCGGCTACGCCATGATCTTTCCTTCCATGACGCTGGTGAAGGTGATCGCAGCGCAGATCGTGGGGCTCCTCATGGTTGGCAGCAGCGCCGGCTAGGTGACCAAGGGGGCGGCGGAAGGTTAGCTCGTCGATGGATCAGGCACGGGAGACACGGCATGGCTGATCGGGCATCTCCGCCGCAACTACCCATCTTCAATTTGAATGCTTACAGCCCGGCCGAAATTAAGGAGGCGATCGAGCAAGTCGGAGTCAAAAAGGCGAACCTTCCCTTTCTGGCTTCATTTATGCTGGCAGTGATCGCAGGGGGCAGCATTGGACTGGGCGCGCTTTACTATATCGTCATCGTCAGCGACGCGGAGCTGAGCTTCGCCACGGCGCGCGTGGTCGGCGGGCTGGTTTTTTCGCTCGGGCTGGCAATCGTTCTGGTTGGCGGAGCCGAGCTCTTTACGGGAAACAATCTGATCGTGATGGCTTGGGCGTCCGGAGACGTGTCTACGAGGGAGATGCTGCGCAACTGGGTCGTCATCTATTTCGGTAACTTGATCGGTGCCGTCGGACTTGTAGTTCTGGTCTTCCTTTCGCATCATCTCGAAATGAATGGAGGTCGCGTAGGGCTGTCCATATTGAATACGGCTGTCGCGAAGATTCAGCCCGACGCCGTAACTTTATTCTTCAAGGGAGTTTTGTGTAACCTGCTTGTTTGCCTGGCAGTGTGGCTGGCGTATGCCGGCCGGTCGGTTACCGACAAGATTGTTGCGCTCATATTTCCGGTGTCGGCCTTCATAGCCGCCGGCTTTGAGCACTGCGTCGCCAACATGTACTTCCTGCCTTTGGCCTGGTTGATGGCGCGAACAGGAAATGTCCCTCCTGATTTCGACGCGTCGGCCATAACTATATCGGGCATCATTCACAATCTTGTGCCGGTCACGCTCGGCAATATCGTAGGTGGTGCCGGCCTCGTCGGCGCAATGTATTGGACTATCTATCGGGTCGCCTTCGGCAGGAACGGCAAGCGCGGTGCTACTTAGGGCAAAGGAGGATCATCCACAGCTCTGCCACACATCCCTGCTGCACGGGGTGCCGCGTTCAGATGGCCCCACATCTTTCGCCGCGGGGCGACCCAACCATTGGCGGCGGCTGCGTCCTGTGCGGAGGGGCTACGAGATCGCAATGATCTCGAGCTCTTGACCGGATGCACCGACGACATCGCCAACAGCTTTGCCCATCAGAGACCTTGCCACTGGGGACACGAAGGAAATGGAGCCGGCCTTGGGGTCCGCTTCGTCCTCTCCCACGATATGATATTTCTGCACGCGTCCATCATTGCGCCTGAAAGTCACCGTGCTGCCAAAGCCGACAGTGTCAGTCGACGTCGGATTGGGGATGACCTGAGCCGTCCGAACCCGCGCCGCAAAGTAGCGCGCATCGCGCAAAGGGGTCGCTGCTTGCCGCCGCCGTTCATTCACGTCTTCGATCTTCTGCGCCGTCTCGTACGCTTCGCGAGCCTGTTGGAGCTGAAATTCCAGAGCCTTTAATCCCGCCTCCGTAACAAGGTTCGGATGAGGTGAAACCGGGCGGTCGGGAAGCAAAGTCTCCGACGCCGTTTCGGCACTGTCTTCCTTGGTGAAGGCAACGCTCAAGCTCGAAACTCCTTTTAAGCGAGATACGCAAAAAGCGGCCGACGACAAGCGCGCGGACTCGTCAAAGGAACTGTAGCGCAACGCTCAGCGACATTTACCAATCATACACCGCGGAGCGAGACGGGCGCCATTATCAAGCTACCTTTGTGAGTGCGCGCGGAATGTCGCATCACGGAGCGGAGCCGCTGCAGCCTTGCTCCGCCGGCAGTTCCTCCGCATTGGGGTCGCCCGGTGCCGTCGCCCAGGCCAGTTCGACGAGCGTCACGATCCGCCGACCGGCGCCGTCAAGCTGGCAAACGATGAGGCCCTGCTCCTCGATGTAGGTCAGCAGACGCCGTGCACGCCGCAACGAATGTGAGCCATAGGCGCGGGCAATCGCTGCATCGCCCGGGCAGGGCCAACCTTCCTTCGCGGCGCGGGCGATCATCATGAAGACGCCCTGCATATCCTCCGGCAGAAGTGAGGCGCGGACCGAGACATCCTGCCACCCGTCATCCTCTGCCATATCGGAGCCGAGCCCGGCGCGGGCGCGCGTCAGCATGCGACGGAAGTCACCCAGGTCCGGCACGGCCGAACCGAGGCCCTCGATCCGGCAGCGGACCACGAACTCCTGATAGAGGACGCCGATGGCGCGGAATCCCGCGTCGGGTTCAGCCATGACGGCGCGCAGAATACGGTCCACTTGCTCACGCCGCGCCGCCAGTTCCTCGGCGCTGAGTGGCTGCTCCACCGCTTCGGGACGGACCTCCAGCGCCGCTGACTTCGCCGCCATGAGCTGGCCGAGGAGGTCTGGCGGCGACCGGCGCTGGGGCCGATTATTCTCGGGCGGCGGCGCTGCCAGGATGATGGCGCGCGCGTCCGGTGTCGCTTCCGGCAGAGGCATCAGGCGCGGGGTCGCGTTGCGCGGCGTGGTGTCTGTCGGACCGATGCGCAGCCCCAGCGGACGGCGGGAGAGGGCCGGTCCCAGCGCCATGAATTGCCCGCGCTCCAGATCCCGGAAGGCCTCTGCCTGTCGCCGTTCCATGCCCAGAAGGTCGGCGGCGCGCGCCATGTCGATATCCAGAAAGGTTCGGCCCATGAGGAAATTGGAGGCCTCGGCCGCGACGTTCTTGGCGAGCTTCGCCAGTCGCTGGGTGGCGATGACCCCCGCAAGCCCGCGTTTGCGGCCACGGCACATCAGGTTCGTCATGGCGCCGAGCGAGAGTTTGCGCGTCTCGTCCGAAACCTCGCCGGCGACTGCCGGCGCGAACAGCTGCGCCTCATCCACCACCACCAGCATCGGGTACCAGTGGTCGCGGGCGACGTCGAAAAGCCCGCCGAGGAAAGCGGCGGCGCGCCGCATCTGGTTCTCGGCGTCGAGCCCCTCGAGATTGAGCACCGTGGAGACGCGATGGATGCGCGCGCGCTCGCCGGCGACCTGCAGGCCCCGCTCGGTATGGTCCTCGGCGTCGATCAGCAGGTGGCCGAAACGGTCGGCAAGCGCCACGAAGTCGCCTTCGGGGTCGATGATGGTCTGCTGCACCCAGGGGGCACTCTGTTCCAGCAGCCGGCGCAGCAGATGGGATTTGCCGGAACCCGAATTGCCCTGCACCAGCAGGCGGGTCGCCAGCAGTTCCTCAAGGTCCAGGTTAGCCGGGGCGCCTGCCGTCGTGTGTCCCATCTCGATCGCAACGGTCATGTCTCGACTCAAAGTCTCCCTGGCGGAGGCGGGCTTTAACAACCTGATCGCAGCCCGTCGAGCGCCCATGGCCGGCGACTCCGTGTTCTCCACGGCTGGTCGAACGCGATCAGCGCATGGCAATTCGTCGAACGGTCGATTTTGGCGTTCGCAGGCAATCGGCATGTTGTGGCTGAATATGAGTAGATGGAGTCAGATAGCCAACTGACAAGATTTTCAGCAAAACGGAGCCAGTCAGCGCGGCGAGGACACATTCTTCAACTGCACCAAGAATGTCACTAGCCACGCGCACGCAAACATGCCCGCGAGACCAAGCGCCGTCCTGCGATCGATCAAGGACAGGTTTGTCCACCACCATATCCGGTAAAGCCATATTCCTGTCGTGGCTACGCCAAGCAGGCAGACCAGCACCTTGAGAAAGGACGAGTTCGCGACACCCAAGGCGCCAAACAAGAGCGTTGCTGGAACGAGGAACATCGTGCAGGCGGATATCAAAGTCTCGTTCATGGGCCTCAAGACATCAACGAATCGCAAGCTACATATGCAGTTTGCAGCAACCTGTATCCTTCTGGAAGGGACACCGATGCGACTGATACTTGGCTTGCGCCGCTCACGATGCGTTCATCCAATCAAGTCTGAACGAGGAATGACGAAATCTCAATGGGTTTGCGGTTGACAGATCCTCGCCAACGGACAGCCGCCCGCTCGTGGCGTCAACAGCGGTCATCACCCGTGCGGCGATTGTCGCTTTCGCATTGACTTTCGGCCGTAGAACCAGGCCTTGGCTCCTTCCGTAGCGGCAATGTAGCCAAGGACGATAGCGAGGACTGTGCTCATCTGGAGAGCGGATAGTGGCACGAAGCCAAAGATCGAGCTCAAGGAGCCGATGAACGGAATCGCGAGAGTCCCGGCGGCAACCACAAGCGTGGTCCATAACAGCAAGCGACTGGGCCTGCTGCGAAAAGCCGGTCTGTGTGTTCGCAGGACAAGCACGACGGCGAGTTCGGTCAGCAGCGAGACTGTGAACCAGAATGTTTGAAACGTCGGCTGGTCGGCATGAAAGACCAGCAGCAGCGCCGCGAATGTCACGAGATCGAAGACCGAGCTAATCAGTCCAAAGACGATCATGAAACGCCGGATGTCCTTGATGTTCCAGCGCTGAGGCCGACGTAGGCGGTCAGGATCGACATTGTCGCTTGAGATCGCAATCGACGGCAGGTCGGAAAGGAAATTGTTCAGCAGGATCTGCTTGGCCGCCAGCGGCAGGAACGGAAGCAGCGGTGCGGCCAGCGCCATGCTCAGCATGTTTCCGAAGTTCGCGCTGGTGGTGATCGAGATATATTTGAGCGTGTTGGCGAAGGTCCGGCGTCCGTCCTCGACGCCGCTGCGCAAGCAGTCGAGATCGCGGCTCAGGAGGATAATGTCGGCACTCTCGCGCGCGACATCCACGGCCTCCTCAACCGAGATGCCGACATCGGCCGCATGCAGGGCCGGTGCGTCGTTGATGCCGTCGCCGAGATATCCGACCGAGTGCCCGGTCTTCTGCAAGGCGCGGACGACCCGCTCCTTCTGTTGAGGATCGATTTCAACGAAAAGGTCGGTGCGTGGCGCGAGGTGCCATAACGCCTCATCTCTGAGTTTACCCAGAGCGTCGCCGGTCAGCATCGACTTCGGATTGAGACCGACGGCCTTGGCCAGATGTGCCGTCACATGGCGGTTGTCTCCGCTGATCACCTTGATGCGAATACCGAGCTGGGCGAGATCGTGGATCGTCCGTTGCGCTTCTGCTTTGGGCGGGTCGGAGAAGATCAGAAAGCCACAAAACGTCATGTCCTGCTCTTGATCTCGTCCATAGCGCGGCTTGGCCGCGACCCTGCGCGTAGCCACAGCCAGGACCCGGAACCCCTCGGTTCCCTTCGCCTCAAAAACCCTATCGAGTTCGGTGCGCAATGCAGGCGTAAGGGGGATATCGGCGGCATCGCGCCGGATCGACGAGCAGATATCGAGCACATTGGAAAATGCGCCCTTGGTAACGATGAGATGCTCTGTTTGATTGCCGTCTTCCGCCACCACGATGGTCAGCCGGCGGCGAAGAAAATCGTACGGAATTTCGTCGATCTTGGTGAAGCCGTGCGTCGTCAAGCCTGCGCTGCTCCCCGCGGCCATGATCGCGGCATCGAGCGGATTTTCGATGCCGTTCTCGAACGCCGCGTTGAGGAAGGCAAGCCGGCTGATTTCGGCGGATGGCCGATTGTCCGCATCCAACGCACCATTGAGAACGATGATACCCTCCGTCAGGGTACCGGTCTTGTCGGTGCACAGAATATCCATGCTGCCAAGGTTCTCGATGGCTTCCAGGCGGCGGACGATGACGCCCCGCCGGCCCATATCTCGGGCGCCCGCGGCCAGAGTCACACTGACGATCGCCGGCAACAGCTCGGGAGATAGGCCGACTGCAAGCGCAACGGCAAACAGGAGGGACTCGATCGCCGGACGACCGAGAAGCAGATTCACCGTGAGGACGAACAGAACGATGACGACCATCGCGCGAAGTAAAAGGTATCCGAACTGACGAACGCCGCGCCCGAAATCCGTCTCGGGCTCGCGGGTTCCAAGCCGTGCCGCGATTGCGCCAAACGTGGTCCGGAGACCTGTTTCGACGACAAGCACCTTCGCCGTGCCGCTTTGGACGGATGCGCCGAGAAAGACTGCATTTGTCCGAGCAGAAACTGCCGCCTCAGCCTTTATGATCCCAGGCTGTTTCTCGACCGGAAAGGATTCGCCTGTCATGCTCGCTTCGCTGACCAGGAAGTCCACAGCCTCGATCACAAGGCCATCGGCCGGGATCAAATTCCCCGCGGACAGCTGGATGATATCGCCGGGCACGATTGTGCTGACAGGCACGACCCGTTCGACGCCGTCGCGCACGACGCGACATGTCAGTGCCAAGCTGCGTTTCAGCTCCTCGACAGCCGCCGACGCGCGATACTCCTGAAAAAAGCCGAGCAGGGTGCTTCCAAGCACAATCGCCAGAACGATGGTCGAGTCCATCCACTGTTGCAGCACCAAGGAGATCGCCGCGGCGAATATCAGAATGAGGACGAGAGGGCTTTCGAATTGCCGCAGAAACAAACGAAGCGCGCTTAGGCGCGATGAGTCTTCCACGACGTTGGGACCCACCAGGCGAAGCAACGCGATAGCTTTCTCCGATGAAAGGCCGCCTGGACCCGATCCCAAGGTGGTCATCAGCGCAGTGGCGTCCTGGCTCCAGTAGGGGGGATCAAGGCATGGATCGCTCATTTACGAATCCAATTTTCAGCGTTCGTCCAACGTCTGGCAACTATCGTGGAAAATCCGTTGGCGGCGCGCAACCCCGCGGCACCAATCGCCCAGGGATTGTTGGTGAGCTCGCCGCGGCCGCTCTGTATCGGGCCGGGATTTCCGGGAATCGCGGCCTGAATCAAGTCGGCTCCGGGCTGCTTTCCCAGATGCGCCACGAGAGCTGCACGAAAGCTGCAGTGGTTGCCGAGAGCCATACGGGTAATCTTGCGCACTATTCCAGCGGGCAGAATTGCAAAGCGCGCGCTGGTGCCTCCGATGTCCGCAAGCAGCACGCTTTGGGGGGCTTGTTCTGAGGAAACCGCTTTCATCTTTGTCGTGCGGCCTTGATCAGATCCCGGTACCAGTGGAATGAGGTCTTGGGAAAACGCCGCAGCGACGCATAATCGACGTAGGTCAGGCCGAAACGAATACTGTATCCCGACTCCCATTCGAAATTGTCGAGCAGGGACCAAACAAAGTAGCCTCTGATATCGGCGCCGCTGGCGGCGGCGGAATTCATGGCCCCGACATAGGCGGCCAGAAACTCTATCCGCTCCGAATCGATTACCGCTCCGGTTTCGTCGGGCTTGTCGTAACTGCCATATCCATTTTCAAGAACGTAAATTGGCAGACCGTACTTCTCATGGACGGTCCGCAGCGTGTCGCGAAAGGCTTCCGGATTGATTGGCCATCCTATCGGGGTGAGCGGAACCCCCGTCGGCTTCTCACCGAACGCGAACCCCAACATGGAATTCGGCTGCGCTCTCACATATACTGGGCTGTAATGATTTAGTCCGAGCCAGTCGACCGGACGACAAATGCGTGCCATGTCGCCCGGCTGGACGTGTGGATCGACGGCAGGCCGCATGAGGAATGGATATTCGCCGCGGCATTGCGGATCGGGGAAAGCCCAATTCCAATAGGTGCCCAGTCGTTCGGCCGCGACCGCATCGGCCTCGTCGACACTCGCGGGCCAGCACGGCTGAAAATTGTGAATGCACCCGATTGATGCGCCGGGGACTTTTTCCCGGATCACATCCACGGCCGCACCATGGGCGAGATTCACGTGGTGTATCGCCCGGTGAAGATTGTCTTCGCTGGTCGGGTCTCGCTTGCCGATGGAGCGGCTGAACAGATTGAAGATCGACGGTTCGTTGAATGTCGCGAAATGTTTGACGCGATCGCCAAAACGCGTTGCGATCAGCGTGGTATAGTCGGCGAACCATGTCACCGCCTCCCGATTCATCCATCCGCCGAGATCCTCCAGCGCCTGTGGCAGGTCCCAGTGATACAGGCACAGCCATGGTTCGATACCGGCGGCCAGCAGCTCATCGATCAGCCGATCGTAAAATAGGAGGCCGGGTTCGTTCACCGACCCTCGCCCTTGCGGTAACACGCGTGGCCAGGCAACGGAGAACCGATAGGCCTGAACGCCCAGCAATTTCATCAGGGCAACATCTTCCCGGTAGCGATGGTAGTGATCGCATGCAACGTCACCGGTGTCGTGATTCTTGATCTCCCCCTTTTGACCGTAGACGTCCCAGATGCTCGGCCCTCGGCCGTCCTCTCTTGTTGCCCCCTCGATCTGGAAACTTGACGTGGAGACTCCCCAGATGAAATCCGGACGCAGGTTAGCTGTTGAGGGAAGCTCCGATGCGGGCATGATTGAACCGTCTGATCTCTGATTGTCTCTCATTGGCCGCCCATGCAACCAGGGCGCGAGCCGCAATTTTAATAATCCGACCGAACGCGAAGACGATCTTGAGATATATCAAGAATTATCGACGGACCGATGCGATAAATTACTTGGTTATTTGACCGCTGGGGTATTCGATTGAAAAGGACAAAATGGGGTGGCATCGCCGACGGTCGCTTCCGAGGAAGCGGGTTTTTTCGCGTTGACGAACATGACGGTGTGTTTTGGCTGGTCGATCCCGACGGAGGGCGTTTCCTTTCCAAGGGCGTAAATACCGTCCGCTTCGATCAGGATCACGTCGGAAGCAGCAATCGCGTACCATATGCCGACACGTGCCTGAAGAAATACGGCAGCCAGCATATCTGGCGTACGTCGGTGGCCGACCGGCTGACGAGTTGGAAGTTCAACACGCTCGGCTGCTGGTCGGATGAACTTGTCGCCACCGCAGGATCGTCGCTGCTAGCGATCGCACCCAGTGCTGCACTCGGCGCCACGTTCCGGCTACACCGGCGCGACCAGATCTTTCCCGATGTGTTCGATCCCGCATTTTCCGCGCACATCCGGGAGAGCGCGAAGAATCATTGCGCAAAGCGGCGCAATGAGGCCGGATTACTCGGTACATTCATCGACAACGAACTGTATTGGTCACCCGATTGGCGAGGGGCCGACGAACTATTGACGCTGTTTCTGAACCTGCCATCTCACCGTCCGGGCCGGGTCGCGGCGATTGCAAGATTACAGGAGCACTATCGGGATTTTTCCCAGTTCAACGCAGTCTGGCGCACGCCGGCGCGATCATGGGAAGAACTCGGCTCAATCGGACGTATCGAAGCGCCGTTCTTCAGAATGCCGCCTGGCGGCCTGAACGACGCGCTTGAGACCAAAGCTAACCTCGCCAATCCAGCCCGCGCGGCATTTTCCGCCGATTGCGATGCCTTTGTTGCGGTCGTCGCCGAGCAATATTTCGCGTCGTGCGTCTCGGCCATCAAGGCTGTTGACCCCAACCATCTCGTGATTGGCTCCCGGTTCGGCTACCAGCCGCAATCCGGTGTGATTGCAGCAGCCGGCCGCTACCTCGATGTGATCTCGTTCAATTGCTATCACCTCGACGCCGGTCCAGTTATCGATGCTTATGCGGAATGTGGCAAGCCGTGCCTGATTTCCGAGTTCTCGTTCCGCGGCGACGATTCAGGCCTGCCCAATACCAGCGGTGCCGGACCGCGGGTGGCAAGCCAGGTCGAGCGCGCCCAGAGCTTCGAACGCTACGTTTCCGCTGCGCTGCGAAAACCGTCCATAGTCGGATATCACTGGTTCGAGCATGCCGATCAGCCAGCGGAGGGACGCTTCGACGGCGAGAATTCGAATTTCGGCATGGTGACAATCGAAGATGACGTCTATGCGGAGCTGACTGAAGCGATGACCCGGGTCAATGCGGCGGCGGAGCAAATTCATGCGGAGGCCGCCCACGCCGAATAGTGGTCGTTACGCCCTGGTTTTCGTGCAACTGGCTTCGGCCTCGACAACCGCCGCCATGGTGCGAAACACGCTTGAGGGATTGACGCTGATTGAATCGATGCCAAGCTGGGTCAGGTAGCGCGCGATCTCCGGATAATTTGCTGGAGCTTCTCCGCAGATGCCGACGTGACGTCCGTTTCGCTTGGCGCCCGTCACAGCCTGCCTGAACATCTCCAGCATGCCCGGATCGCGTTCATCGAAATCAAAGGCGACGATATCGGAATCCCGGTCGACGCCGAGCGTAAGCTGGGTGAGATCATTTGAACCGATCGAGAAGCCGTCGAACAGTTCCGAAAACGCGTCGATCTGGATGACGTTGTTTGGAATCTCGCACATCACATAGATCTCAAGCCCGCCTTCGCCGCGCTTGAGGCCGTTGGCCGCCATCGTCGCGATCACACGTCGGCCTTCCTCGACGGTTCGGCAGAACGGCACCATGACGCGCAAATTGGAAAGACCCATTTCCTCGCGCACCCGGCGCAGCGCCGCGCACTCCAGCTTGAACCCTTCGGCATAGGCAGGGTGGCTGTAACGCGAAGCCCCCCGGAATCCCAGCATCGGATTCTCCTCCTTCGGCTCGAATGCCTCGCCGCCGAGCAGGCTGGCGTATTCGTTGGTCTTGAAGTCGGAAAGCCGGACAATCACCGGCTTGGGATAGAATGCAGCGGCAATCGTGCCGACACCCTCCGCCAGCCTTTGAATGAAGAAATCGGAAGGACTCTTGAAGCCTTTGACCAGACGAGCGATGGCAGCTTTCGCCTTGGCCGAGACGATCATCTGCGGCTTGAGCAGCGCCATCGGGTGGACGCCGATATGTTCGCTGATGATGAACTCCATGCGCGCGAGGCCGACCCCGGCCTGCGGTTGCATCGCGACCCGGAAGGCCATTTCAGGCGTGCCGACATTGACCATGATTGCGGTATGCGGCCGCCGGAGTTCGCTCACGGGCGTCCGGGTGACGTCGAAGGCGACCTTTCCCTGATAGACGTTTCCAATCTCGCCCTCGGCGCAGGAGATCGTGACGTTTGTCCCCGTCTTGAGCTTCTCCGTCGCATGCATCGCGCCCACCACGGCGGGGATGCCCAGTTCCCGAGCCACAATCGCGGCATGACAGGTCCGGCCGCCCTTGTCGGTGATGACGCCGGCCGCAATCTTCATGACCGGTTCCCAATCCGGACTGGTCGACGGCGCGACCAAAATCTCGCCTGGCTTGAAGGCGGCGAGGTCTCGCGCTGTGGCAATCCGGCGGGTGGGTCCCGATACAATCTTTTCCCCCACCGCGCGACCGGTGACGATCACAGTCCCGCTTCCCTTGAGATCGTAGGTTTCGTAGACGTCCGGCGAACGCTGCGAGGCAACCGTCTCGGGCCGCGCCTGAATGATGTAGAGCTTGCCGTCGGCGCCGTCCTTGGCCCATTCAATATCCATGGGCATGGCAATGCCGGCATGTTTTGAATAGTGCTCCTCGATGTGCACGGCAATGTCCGCAAGGCGCAACACTTCCGTATCGGAGATGCAAAACCTTTGTTGCTCGGCGCTTGGCACCGTTCGAACAAGCGTTGCGCGGCTGCCGCCGCCCTTGCCGTAAATCATGCGGATTTGCTTGCCACCGAGCCGCCGCCGCAGGACGCAGCGAAATCCTTGCTTCAGGGTCGGCTTGTGAACGTAGAACTCGTCAGGATCGACCTTGCCCTGGACGATGGTTTCGCCGAGGCCGTAACAGCCCGTGATGAAAACCACATCGCGAAACCCGGATTCGGTATCGAGCGTGAAGATGACGCCACTGGCGCCAATATCCGAACGCACCATCTTCATCACCGCGACGGAGAGGGCGACCTTGAAGTGATCGAAGCCCTTGTCGAGGCGATAGGAAATCGCGCGATCGGTGAAGATCGAGGCAAAGCAGCGCCGGCAGGCCTCGAACAGGTCTTTCGTGCCGCGCACATTGAGGAAGCTTTCATGCTGGCCGGCAAAGCTTGCGGTCGGAAGATCTTCCGCCGTCGCAGAACTTCGTACGGCAACGGCGACGCCGGTTCCGGCTTCCCGCTCAAGCTGCCGATAAGCTTCCACGATCTGTTCGCGGAGAAGCGGCGTGTCCATCGCCCTGTATATGATCTCGCGGGCTTTGGCGGCCTTGCTCGCAAGCTGCTTGATCTTGCGCTTGTCGAGACCGTCCAGAAGCCGGTGAAGTTCGTCCGCGACATAGCCCTGCGACAGCGCATCGCGATAAGCCTCTGCCGTGATGGCAAAACCATTGGGGACAGCAACCCCTTGTGACGACAAAACGGAATACAATTCGCCTAGCGACGCGGTCTTGCCGCCGACAAGGCCGACGTCGTTCAATCCGAGTTCGAGGAATGATCTGATATATTTTGCCATTTGCCCAATAAATCAGGCTGAATTCAGCCGGTATTGACGAAGGTCAATCCTCGCGCACGTTCGCAGCGGAGTGCCTGACGGGGTCGTGAAGGGCAAAAATTTAGCCGCTAACCGGGGCGTCCCTCGGGGTATCGGAAAGGTGGAGAAGAATTGTACTTGACGCACATCAACCAATGGTGCGGGGCACCATGGTAATTGACAATTTGGACGATTAATCGCTTGGAAACCTGCGGAGATGCGCAAATGCCTATGCAAAGCAACATCCACTTCTACGTAAACTGGGCTAAAGAGCGCCTCGATGAAATGGACGCCACGCTGACGTCATTTGAGAACAAAGTCGCTGCAGTGCAAGCCGATGCCCGCGATAGGGCAGACAAGGTTCTTTCAGTAATGCGCGAAAAACGCGATGAATTTCGGAACATCGTCAAGAAACAGGCGGAAGCGAATGAGGCCGGCTGGATCACGGCTCAGGCGCAATTGGAGTCTGAATGGGGTTCCTTCGAGACCGAAGCAAAAAAATATGTCGAGAGCTTCGTCAAGCAGGTCGAGCAACAGCAGGCAACGTTTAAACTTCAGGCCGCCGCCCAACTGAACGCCTGGCGCGAAGCGGCCGACAAACTTGGCTCCGCTGCCAACGATTTCGCAGCTGAACGTCGGAACGAAATCGATGCGGCGCTGAAGCGTATGAACGCTGATGCCGTCGCAGCGGAGGCAAAGCTCCTGAAGCTGAGTGAGGCGGGAACCCAGTCCTGGTCCGTACTGACGGCCGCTCTAACGGAAACCCGGGCTACTTTCGATCGCGCCAATCAGGCGCTGCGGGAGCAGTTCAAGCGATCTGCCTGATCAAGACAGTTGGCCTTTCCGGCCTGACGGTCCTTTGGCGGGATTAGTCGCAGTGGCGAAAGGCGCCACTGCGTAACGATGTAGGATATGCCCGTGCGGTCGGTCAATCGAGAGCCTTGTTACAGGATCGCAGCGGCGATGGTCGCATGGCTCTGCCTTGGCGCGCACGTCAGGATCGCGAACGCTCAAGCAAATAATCTGCCTGCAATTGTTGAGATCTGTACGCCCTGTCATGGTGTGGATGGCACCGGGGGCGATGTTGAAAAGCCAAATCTCGCCGGACAAAAGAGCATCTATATTCGCGAGCAACTTTTGGCCTTCCGATCTGGCAAGCGCAAACACCCCGACATGAAATCGATCGCTCGGGACTTGTCAGACCGGGAGATTGATCAACTCGTAATCTATTACTCTACTTTATCGCCCAATTGACACCGTTCCGGTGGAGCGAGCGCTCTTGACCACACTTGCGTGCGGCGTGTCTTGCGCGAAGCATGGTTGGGCATCAGAAAGTCATGATACTAGCCGCCTCGTCTTTCTCGTGATTACTCGTAGCGTAACGCTTCGATTGGATCGAGCCGGGCGGCCTTCCGTGCAGGGTAGTAGCCGAAGAAGATGCCAACGGCTGCCGAGAACAGGAACCCGCCCGCGATGGCGGCGAGCGATATCGGTGCCGGCCAGCCGGTGAGGGCAGAAATGGCGAGGGAAAATGCCGCGCCGATGATAATTCCCACGATGCCGCCGCTGACGCTGATGAATATTGCCTCAGCAAGAAACTGCAGCAGGACATGCAGCCTTCGCGCACCGATCGCCATCCGTAACCCGATCTCCCGCGTCCGTTCGGTCACTGAGACGAGCAGGATATTCATGATGCCGATGCCGCCGACCACAAGCGATATCGACGCCACCGCGGCCAACAGAAGCGCCATGATGCGGCTGCTGCCTTCCGCGGTCTCCGCGATCTGGCTGAGATTTCGCACGGAAAAATCGTTGACGCTACCCGGCCTGATGCGGTGACGGCGCGCCAGGATTTCAGTCGCCTGGCTGATCGCGGTCTGGATGCTGGTCTGATCTACCGCCTGCACATAAATCTGGTTCACGAACCCTATCATGCGCGGTTGAAGGCCGTAAGGGTTTGGCGCCGCCGGATAGATCCAGTTGATGGCCGTTTGCTGCTGGCTCGGAGACGCAACGCCGAGAATTTTGCGCTCGGCCGTTGTGAAAGGAACCATGATCAGATCATCCTGGTCCTGTCCGAAGGATGTCTGTCCCTTGGTGTCGAGGATTCCGACCACCTGCAATGCGACGCCCCTCGCTTGCACCGTGGCGCCGATCGGATTCTGAAAAGTGCCGAACAATTGCCGGCGCACGGTCTCGCCGAGGACCGCGACAAGTGCCGCGCTTCGCTCATCCTCCGGCGTGATCGCCCGCCCGGCTGCGATCTGCCAGTTCGTCATCGGCGGGTAATTGGAACTTACCCCCTGGATGCCGGTGGTCCAGTTCTGGTTTGAAAACCGAATCTGCCCGGACTGGCGGATGAGATAACTCACCTCACCCGCGGCAGGCGCCTCTCGTCGGATCGCATGGACATCGGCGACGGTCAGCGTCGAGGCGCTTCCGGACCCACCGCGGGCGCCCCCGCTGGTGGCCGCCCCGGGCAGTATGACAACGAGGTTGGTTCCCAGTCTTGCGATCTCCTTGCGAACCGCCTCGTTGGCCCCCTGGCCGACGGACACCATGACGATCAATGCGGCCACGCCAATGAAGACGCCGAGCATCGTCAGCGCCGAGCGCATCTTGTTGCGCCAGATTGCCTCTGCCGCCGCGGTCATTACCATCCAGGCAAACGGCCAGGAGGCGCCCGACAGCCCGACATAGCGCTGAGGCGCTGCCGGTTTCGAGAGAGAGGCCAAGTCGCTCGTTGTCCGGGTTGCAGGGACTGCGGTCCGGGGCGCCCGTTCGCGCGCGGTGTTTCTCACATCGGAGATGATCTGACCGTCGCGCATGGTCAGCACGCGATCGGCAAAGGCCGCAATATCAGGCTCGTGCGTAACCACGATGATGGTGACGCCTTGTTGCCGATTGAGCGAGCTGAGCGTCTGCATAATCTCGTTTGAATTTCGGGTATCGAGATTGCCGGTCGGTTCATCCGCCAGCAACAGACTCGGCTGGTTGATCAGGGCGCGGGCGATCGCGACCCGCTGCTGCTGCCCGCCCGACAGCTGGCCCGGCGTGTTGCGTTCACGGTCGCGTAGCCCGAGCTTGTCCAGAACCGCGCGTGCCCGGTCGAAGCGTACGCGCGCATGGCCCTGACCGGACATCGCGTACAGAAGGGGCAAGGCAACATTGTCGATCGCACTGGTGCGCGGCAGCAAATTGAAGCTCTGGAACACGAATCCAAGCCGCTCGCTTCGCAGGCCGGCGAGATCCGGCTCGGCAAGCTGCGCGACCTCGATGCCATCGAACCAGTAACGACCGCTTGTCGGCCGGTCGAGGCAGCCGAGGACCGACATCAGCGTCGACTTGCCCGACCCCGACGCTCCCATGATGGCGATGAACTCGCCGTGTTCGACGGTCAGGCTGACGTCCCGGAGCGCAAAAACGTCGATGTCGCCGACGTGATATGTCCGCGACACCTTCTCAATTTTGATGACCGGCTCCGCCATGCACGTCAATCGCTGCCTTGTAGCCGCACAATCAGAGTCGCGGTCGAGGCACCGCAGAGCGCCCGTTCACCGAAGTCTGCTGTTCGGCAATGATTACCTTGTCGTCGACCTTCAGATCGCCCTGGACAATTTCCGTGAACTCGTCGTCGTCGAGTCCGCCCGTCACCTGAACCGGCGCCGGCGTTCCGTCGCGAAGCACCCAGACCCGTGGTTGCTTGGTTTCGTGAGGGACGGTTCCGGTCGGCACATAGCGCAAGGCCTGGTTCGGAACGCGGAGCACCGCACTGCGCTGATCGACGATGATCCGGGTTGCGGCCGTCAGGCCCGGCTTGAGCGCCAGGTCGGAGTTGTCGACGCTGACGACGACGTCGTAGGTGACAACGTTTTGTACCGTTTGTGGGGACTGGCGGACCTGAGTGACCCGGCCTTCGAAGGCGCGCCTGGAATATGCATCGACGGTAAATGTCGCCTTGTTGCCGTTCCTGATGCCGCCGATGTCGCTTTCGCTGACATTGGCGTCGACCTGCATCTTGGTAAGGTCAGTCGCGATCAGGAACAGGGTAGGGGTCTGGAAGCTCGCCGCGACGGTCTGCCCCATGGTCACGTTGCGCGAGACAACGGTGCCATCGACCGGCGAGATAATGTTGGTGTAATCGAGATTGACCTGCGCTGCGTCGAGCACCGCCTGGCGCTGCTGAATGGTGGCTTCGTCGAATATGATCTGCGCCTGTGCCTGATCGTATACGCTTTTTGCGTTGTCGTAGGCGTCTCTCGACACGGCGTTGGTCTGCACGAGAGTTGCGTGGCGTTCCAGCGAGAGCTTGGCATACACCAGCGATGCTTTGTCCTTCTCCAGTTGGGCTTTCGCGACGGCGAGGTTCGCCTTTCCCTGATCGACCATGCTTTGATACGGGCGCGGATCGATCTTGGCGCAGGACTGTCCACGCTTGACTTGCGTATTGTAGTCGCAGCTCAGTTCCTGGATGACTCCGGATACGTAAGTTCCGACAATGATCGTCAATTCGGGGTTGACGGTCCCTGTTGCGCTAATGCTGCGGGCGATTGGTCCAATCGTGACGGGCGCGGTCGCATAGCGAATTCCCGAACCGCTGCCAACGGACCACCAGACGGAGATCGTCCCAACGGCAAGCAGAAGCGCCACCGCTACGCCGATCGCCCAGTACCGGGCCGTTCCGCGTTTCTGCGCCGCCGGCTCCCGAACCCCACGCTCGGTTGCCGGGAAGGGTACAATTTGCAGCGCATCCTTGCCGCCGGATTCGCCAGGGCCCGACTGCTTGTTCATCTCGCCTAAACCTCACGGCAACAATTACTAAATGTAGCCCGCTGGTGACCGAGGCAGTTGATCGGCATCAAGGTGATCGGACCTGGTTTCCGCTGAAAGCGACGCTGCCGCCGGTAGAAAAGTAGTGTGAGGTGTGCAGCGGAGCTAACCAGACCGTTCCGGACGGTTCATGGCGTCGGTAACGCAAGTGCAAGCCTTCGGTCCTCAAGCCGCGCCTTGGTCTTGATGATCTGGGCAGTCTGCGAATATTCGTTGCCGGTGTTGACGCGGGCCGCAATCCCGAAGCCCGCGACGCCGATGCCCGCCACCAAGGCAGCGACCACAATTTTCATGTGGGTCGTGCGATCTGCGCTATAGATCGAGTGGTTCATGGCGGACCTCCAGAAAGTTTCGATTCTTGAAGTCGTCGTATTGCTTTCCTATGCGGCTGCGATCGGGTGAACGAGAGAGGTGCCCTCACGCATCCATATTGTGCAGGCGCTGCCGGTTGCGAAGCACGATCTGACGGGCGCCGGAGAAGGCAAGCACGCCATCATTGTGAAGTTGTGACAGGGCGCGCGAGACTGTTTCAAGCGTGAGCCCCAGATAGTCTCCGATGTCCCTGCGGCACATCGGAAGCGCCATCATGCCAGTCGCGGCCAGACGACGGTCCATCTCAAGCAGGAAGCTTGCGACGCGCTCCATCGCGTTCTTGCGGCCGAGAAGCAGCATATGGTCTTCGGCACGTCCAAGCTCGCCGGCTGTCATGGTCCAGAGGCTGCGGGCAACCTGGGCGGTCATGCCGGCTGCCTGCTCGAGGCTGCGGCGCTTCACCAGGCGAACCGTGGTGTCAACGATAGCTTCCGCGGTCAGCCGATGGGTCGGTCCGGACTCCAGCCCGAAGACGTCGCCCGGAAGGTAGAATGCGCCAATCTGCCGCCTGCCGTCGGATAGCAGTTTGTAACTTCGGACCGAACCGCAAATGACCTGATAGACGTAGTCCGAAGGCTCATCCTCCCCATAGATTTCCTCATCCTTCTTGTAGGAGAATTCCGTGGCGACAAGACCCGCATGGCCGGCAATCGCATGGAATTGGTCGGGGCGGCCGGCAGTGGCGACTTTGGGATTTGCGACGGGAGCGCTGATCGATTGAGTGAGCATGTGCCATCTCCTGAACGAGCTGATGGCCAATTGTTAGTTCAGGTCACTGCGTCGCGAAATTTCGTTTCTTTTCTTAGGGGCGGGTCCCTAAGTAGTTTACCGGAGGTGGTCTCCAGCCTTCGAAAGCGCTCTCGGCACATCCTAAAGGCAAATGACGGATACGGATCCCAATCAATTGCACCGGCTTCTGCGGTCCAATGGATGGGGCCGATGTAGGCTAGCGCGGGCATCAGGCGCCGTTGCCGAAAAAACAATGCAGTTAAGTCTGGTCGATCCCGGCAAAATCGCCACCCGACGACATCGCGGCGATAATGGCCGCTTGGATGGTCTTGTCCTGCAACGCTACGGCACGGGTCAGCGACATCAGGCGCCGGCGGGTATCATAGAGCTGATCGAGCAGGGACAGCACCACCGGGAGCGCGCCGCTATCAATCTCGAGCTCGTAAGTCAGGGTGCAGATCAGACGGATCCGGGCGCATTCCATGTCCGAGAACGACAAACCGGCGTCCTGCTGCGGAGCGACCAGTTCGTCGCGGATCCAGCCCTCAAGATCGCCGCGTTGCAGCGAGGGTATGGTCGTCAGAAGGTCGTCGATAGCCATCATCTCTCCATCTCCCTGCGCGGATCCTGCTCGTTTTTCGGTTGCCATGTCTCGAGAAACGCGACCAGTTCGGGTTCTTCGGCTGTGGGCAGCACCACCTTGAGGGTGATCAGCTGATGCCCGCGCTGTCCGGTTTTGCGGTTGCGAATGCCTCTTTCACGCAGCCGCAACGTGGTGCCCGTATTCGATCCCTTCGGGACGGTCACCGTCACCGGTTGACCTATTGTCGGCACCTGGATCCGACCGCCGAGCATCGCTTCCCTCAGGGTCACGGGAACCTCGACATGGATGTTCTCATCCTTGCGGTGAAAGAACGGATGCGGCTGGATATGCAGCTCGACATAGGCATCGCCCGGCGGACCGCCGCCATAGCCGGGCATTCCCTGTTCTTTCAGCCGCAGCATCTGCCGGTCCTCGGCGCCCTCGGGCACAGTCACCTGCAAGGTCTTGCCCTCCGGCAGCGTGATGGCGTGCGTGGCGCCGTTGGCAGCGTCCAGGAAGGCCACAGGAAGCACATAGCTCACATCCTGGCCGCGTGCCCGAAACGCGTCCCGTGAGCGTTGACCCCTGCCGGCAAACGCCTTTGCCAGGAATTCCTCCAGATCCTCGTTGCTGTCGAAACCGTCCTGCGCGGCATGCGAG
The DNA here is from genome assembly GCF_018130385.1 of Bradyrhizobium sp. AUGA SZCCT0283. Taxonomy (GTDB): domain Bacteria; phylum Pseudomonadota; class Alphaproteobacteria; order Rhizobiales; family Xanthobacteraceae; genus Bradyrhizobium. The sequence continues at coordinate 36,408 of NZ_JAFCLU010000009.1, forward strand.
GTGTAGGCGGGCCCGTCGGCGAAGTCGCGATAGAATCGCTCCTGCGGCCGCTCCGCGCCACTGGCGTCGATCTCACCCGCATCGAACCTCCGCCGCTTCTCCTTGTCCCTGAGCAGATCGTTGGCAGCCGAGATGTCCTTGAATTTTGCCTCCGCCTCCTTGTCGCCCGGGTGGAGATCCGGATGAAACTTGCGCGCCAGTTTCTTGAAGGCGTCCTTGATCTCCTTGTCGGTCGCGGATCCGCTTACGCCGAGGGTCTGGTAAGGGTCTTTCATTCTTCCGATCCCTTCAAATCAGCCCGCGCGCGATCAATTTGATCCAGCCCAAGCAGCAGCGATGCGACGCGATTGGCGGAGGAGGCCCATTCCGCAAGCCGTGCGTAATTGTCGGTGAACCAATTGAACGCGCTCGTCACCATGACGAAGGCGGCTGCCGCCTGAACCACTTCCCCGAGGCTCATCTCACCTGCAAGATACTTTGGGGTACAGAGCAGCAGGCCGATGACCGGCGTAATCAGGACACTGGCGTGCGTGATCAGAGTCAACCGCATCAGCTGCCAACAATAGGTTAGCCAAATGGCGATCACCGCCTTCAAGGCCGAGCCAACTGCCTGGCGACCGTCCTTCTGGTCATCCTTGAGCGCGGTACCTTCACCAGTTTCGCGCAGGTGGGTCCCGATCGATCTCAGTTCGGCTTCGCATCGCTTGTTTTCCTCCAGCACGTGGACCAGGTGTTGGGCAATCAGAAAAGTTGCGGCCGAAAGCAGGATGGAATAGACGACAACCGATATGACAAGGTAGCCGGGAATATTGAGCGTGAAGCCGTCGAAGCTTACGATCAAGCCATCCCCAACAGACCAGAGCACGCCGATAAACGTAATCGCCGTGAGGAACGACGAGAGCAGTCCGATCGTAAGATCAATGGGAAGATCTGTCGCGATCCTTACGTCCTCGGCGATCCGAAACTCGGGAGCTTGATGGTCCCCGCGCACGAATCTCAGCCGGACATAGCGATCGTTTTCCAGCCAATAGTCGTAGAGACGGTTGCTCATCCACTCGCGCCATGTGCGCTGCATGGTCATCCGGGCCCAGACCGAAAAAATAGCGAGGAAAATACTGGCAGCGGCCAACGGAACGAACCGCAGCGTCTGCATCCAGAGCTCCGCCGCATCCTTGCGCTCTACGGCATTGAAGAAGTCGCGATTCCAGAAATTCAACCCGTACTGGGTCCATAGCTGCAGGAGCACCGTGGCGATCAATAGGACGACCAGCAGCCAGGCGCGCCACGCGGAACGGCCCTTCCAGAAGCCGGAAGCACTTTGCCAGAAGCGGGAGAGCAACTGCCCTTCGTCCGGAGCAATGTAAGCCTGATCTGGCATCTCGCTTCGTGTTGATGGCGGCGGAGCCTGCTGAGTGGATGGTACGATACCTCGATCGGACATTTGGCGTACCTACTTCAGGAAGGCAAACGCCATCATGGCAATGCAGGTTGCAAATCCGGCTGCCGGAACGAGAACCGGGACGGTTATATGTGGCGTTTTGGACTGCACACCGCGATAGCGAAGCCGGAGCAATGATAGATTGACCAGCGCAAAGACTACAAGGGTTGCCAGAGATGTGCCCTCTGCAAGGGATGCCAGTGGTACGAACAGCGCAAGGGGGGCGACCATCACTACAATGAGCACTGTCGCGACCCAGGGAGTTCCGGTCCGTGGACTCACCCGCGCGAGGACGGCAGGCAACTGGCGCTCCCGCGCGACACCGTAGATGACCCGAGCCGCCATCGTCATCTGCGCAAGGATCGTGTTCAGCGTTGCGACAATGGCGATCGCGCTGATTGTTGCGGGGCTGACACCGGCCACTTCACGGAACACCAGACTCAGCGGTGCCGACGAGGACGACAGGCGTTCAATCGGCACGGCGGTCACCGCGACCGCTGCGACAACTACATACAGGATTGTCGAGATAAGCAACGTCAGTATCATGGCACGCGGGATGTCGCGGTGCGGAACCTTCGCTTCCTCGACAACGTTTGCAAGGTCCTCGAAGCCGATAAAAGCAAAAAATGCGAGCAAGCTACCGAAGGCGATTCCTGACAGCCCGGCCGCATTCAGCGGTGGCATGTGTGCGGTCGTTGCGACAATGGGAAGGTCCGCATAAACGGCGGCGACGACAACGATAACAAGTCCACCGACCTCGATCAGCGTGAAGATACTCGCCAGAACGACGGATTCCAGAATTCCCCAGCACGCCACGCCTCCAAGAATCGCCAGAACCGCGATCACGATTATAGATTTGGGAAAACTGACGAATTGCTGGATATAGCCGGCGGATCCGAGCGTTACGGCCGCCGAGGAAATCACCCCGATAGCAACGGTCAGCAGGCCGACGGTCGTCGAGAATCCACGCGATCGGAAGGCTGCCCTGACGTAAGCCGCTTCGCCGGCGCTGACCGGAAAACGTGTTGATAATTCCGCGTAGGAGGCGACGGTCAGACCCATCACCGCCGCCGCAAGGACGAACGACCACGGAGCATGAATCCGGGCATGGCCCGCCACCTCGCCGATCAGTACATAAATGCCGGCGCCAACCGTAATTCCTGTCCCGTATAAAACAAGTAGAGGCAACCCAAGACGGCGGCGCAAAGGCACGAAGGCTTCAGTCGATCGCTCGCTCATCATTCGAAACCCCAGGGCCGCGATTGCCTGCGCTTGCGCCAGTTCTTCCGCGGAGCGCCTGGTATCCGGTGTTGCCCCTGGAAGACCATGATTGCGCGGATCGCTCTTGCTCTCTCTAAAGGGATTGCCTGGGTCCGGGAATATCAGGTCGGTTCCTGAACATCGGGGTAGACTCGTTCTCGATGCACCTCCGCGCCCGACTCGTCGATGACAACGATAGCAAGGGCGGGGTCTTTGCGTGGCTGCTCGCTGCCTAACCGCCGTGCAAGCTCCTTGCTGTGCTCGATTGCATTCGCGATCGCAGGAAACTCCAGCCCAGCTCTATCCCGGATCGGAATGCCGTCCTTCCTGTCAAAGTAAAATGTCGGCATCAATGGTTCCTGTAAAATTCTCACAGAATTGAGCGGATGCTCTTGAAAGCCGATGAGACCCCAAGAGCATCCGCGAATTTGACGTCCAGGCAAGCGTGCTCCGTATCACATCGGCCGCGAGCTTCCCTTACGCTTGCGTCCAATAAATCAATGCGAAGGAACCGACCATGCGATAGATCAAACATCGCCCTGCGTTGGCGGTCTCCCGTACCCGGCAATCATGCGGGAAAATCCAGACAAGCGGACATCTGGACGCGGCGGGTGGGCAATCTGGGCGAGAGATCAAATCCAGCGCGACGCCTTATTCCAGCGACTTCAGAAAGCTGATGAAGTCGCCGACCTGGCCGGGATCCAGCCGAAACTCGGGCATCCTTGGGTGGCCCGTCGACAACCCTTCGCCGAGTGCGTCTTCCAGCGTTTCGACCGGATAGCGTTTGTGAAGAGTCCGAAATGGAGGCGCGGCAGTGCGAGGGCTTCGGGTAGCTCTGTCGATCGAGTGACACTGCGAACAGTTGGCTTGCGCGAAGGCTTTGCCGCGCCGGACGCTTTGTGCGTCGGCAAATGCCGGAAAACCGGTGGCGATGTTTGAAATGATAAATATCGAAAGAAAATGCGGCGCAACCCTGCGTCGGTGCGTGCTCATTGGAATGGCTCTTTCAGCTAACCCGGGCAGTTTCCCGCCGTGGAATCAGATATTTTCATCGTCCCATCCATTCGGCCAGGTCATTTGATGCAAATCAATCCCGATAGCCCTGGTTCGACCGCCGGATCGTGCTTGACCTGCGTCAATAGCAAGGAGTCCGTCTTGATTAGTCTTTGATCCAAAATTGGAGGCTTGAATGCGCGCGCATCAAATCATGACCCGCAAGGTGATCACGGTGAAGGCCGATACATCGATCCGGGATGCTGCAAATCTCATGCTGCAACAGCATATTAGCGGGCTTCCCGTGGTTGACGAGGCCGACAGGCTGATCGGTATTGTCTCGGAAGGTGACTTTATCTGCCGCGGTGAGATCGGCACGCAAACACCGCGCATCAGGTGGCTCGACTTTCTCATGGGTCCCGGGAAATCGGCCGTCGATTTCGTGCGTGAGCACGGTCGGAAGGTCGGCGAGATTATGACGCACGACGATCTCTGCACTGTGACAGAGGACACGCCACTGGAGGAACTGGTGCGATTGATGGAACGGAGGAATGTCAAGCGTGTGCCTGTTGTGCGCGAAGCTGCTTTGGTCGGGATTGTGACGCGGACTGACCTGCTTCGCGCCGTCGCAAGTCTTGCTCGGGATATTCCGGATCCGACAGCCGACGATGACCACATTCGCAACCGTGTGATCGCATCCATTGAGAAGAACGAATGGAAGCCGGCGCAGCTTGGTGTCACGGTACGAGACGGGATCGTGCATCTGAGCGGTATGATCACGGATGAGCGCTCTCGGCAGGCGAGCATCGTCGCCGCTGAAAATGTCGACGGCGTCAAGTTGGTCCACGATCACCTCTACCTGTTTGACGCGATGTCCGGGCTTTGGTTCCGGTCGCCGGAGGATGAGGGATGGGCAAGGGCCGGATAGCGCGGTTGTTCCGCCAATGCCCCGGTGATGTCGGTTCGTTTATCTCTTAGCTGCGGACATGAGACTTTGCTTGCCTGCCAGGAGGGCGAGGAAGCAGGTCGCGTCAAGATTTTCGATGTTTTGCGTTCACCGCGATCGCAGCCGCTGCGGTGCGGTTCTCGACGCCGAGTTTCGAGTAGATTTGCTCGAGGTGCTTGTCGACGGTGCGTGGGCTCAAGCCCAGAATTTGCGCGATGTCGCGGTTGGTCTTGCCCTTCGACAGCCACGACAGCACTTCGCCCTCGCGTGTCGTCAGACCAAGCTCGCTGGAGAATTCCGCCGGCGTCTCAGTGCCGGAATCCTTTGCAAGCCGCAGCAGGAATTCGTTGCTGCCCAGCCTGCCCATATATTGCAGCCGGAGCTGTTCGTTGCCGGGAAGCGCGGTCATGATCGCGGCTTTCGACCCGGCCTTGCCCTTGCGGGCCTGGTCCAGCCATTGCGGGATCGGCTGCGGCAGCACGACATCGTCGTCGCTATCCGGGCTAAGCGCATCCGACAGCAGTTTCTGCGCCTGGGGTGTCGCCCACATGATCTTGCCCACGCCGTTGACGGCGAGCAGATAGCGGCCGGAGACGTCGAGCGCGGCCCGCGCGCTCTGGGTCAGCCGCGCATTGGCGAGGTGGACGCGGATGCGCGCCAGCATCTCCTCGACCGCAATGGGCTTGGTGACGTAGTCGACGCCGCCGGCCTCCAGGCCGCGCACGATGTGCTCGGTTTCGGCCAGCCCTGTCATGAAGATGATGGGAACGTGGTCGAGGCCGGCGTCACGCTTCAGCCGCCTGCAGGTTTCAAAACCATCCAGCCCGGGCATGACCGCGTCAAGCAGTACGATGTCGGGCGTGATCTGGTCGACGATCCGCATCGCGGCTGCGCCGTCGAGCGCGACCATGACCGTCATGCCGGCGCCGTCGAGCGCATCGGTGAGCAGCCGCAGGGTCTCCGGCGAATCATCGACGATGAGGGCGACGTCGCGCTTTTTGGATTCAGTGATCATAACTGTGCAGTGTTTTCAGGGTCGCCATGTACTGATCGAGATCGAAGCGGTCGATCAAGGCGCGCATTTGCGACACGAAGTCGGCATGTTCGGGGTAGTCGATCCCGATCTCGTCCAGCTTGACCTGGATTGCGCGGATGTAGCCGAGTTGCCCGAGGCCGATCAGTTCCTCGACATATTTCACCGGTGGCCGCGATCCCGTCTCCGGCTTCCAGCGCGGCTGGGGTATCTGCTCGGCCTCGTACTGCCATTCGATCCTGAGCAATTGCCGGATCGTCTCCACCAGCTTGGGGATATCGATCGGCTTCATCAGATAGCCGTCGTGAAACGGCTGCGCCAGCGGCGCGCCATGCGCCTCCAGCGCGCTCGCCGACACCATCAGGATGCGGGCCTGATGATGACCGCTGGCGCGCAACGTTTCCGCCACCGTCCAGCCGTCCATGCCTGCCATCGAGATATCCAGCAGGAACAGATCGGGCCGGCAGTGCTGTGCCAGCGCAAGGCAGCCCGGTCCGTCGGGCGCGCTCAGGAGAATGAAGCCGAGCGGCGCCAGCACCTCGCGCAGCAGGTCGCGGTGGGTCGGATCGTCGTCGGTGATCAGGATCGTCTTGCGCGGGCCGTGATAGCCGAAGATCGGCGCCTCGATCGGCGCAATCCGCGTCGGATTGGTGACTTCCGACAGCAGGATCTTGACGCGGAACGTGCTGCCGGTGCCGACCTCGCTCGTCACCCTGATATCGCCGCCCATGACGCCGGCGAGCAGCCGGCTGATGGTCAGCCCGAGACCGGTGCCGGTCTGCGGCTGCGACACGCCGAGCGCACCGCGCTCGAACGGCGCGAAGATGCGTTCGAGATCGTCAGCCTGAATACCCGGGCCGGTGTCGATCACCTCGAACTCCGCGACCGGGCTGCGGTAATGCACGACGAACTGCACGCTGCCGGTCTGCGTGAACTTCAGCGCATTCGACAGCAGGTTGATCAGAACCTGGCGCAGACGCTTTTCGTCGGCATAGACGACGAGGGGCAGCACCGAAGGCCGCCTGAAAACGAAGTCGATACCCTTGGCGGCCGCCTGAACGCGAAACATCCCGACGAGTTGGTCGAGGAATTCGCTCAGGCGCACCTCGTCGCGGGACAGATAGAGCCGGCCGGCCTCGATCTTGGAAATATCGAGGATGCCGTCGATCAGCCCGGACAGATGATCGGCGCTGCGGCGGACCACGCGCACCTGATCGCGCGGCTTCGTAGTAAGGCTGGAATCCTGTTCCAGCAGTTGCGCATAGCCGGAGATCGCATTCAGCGGCGAGCGCAGTTCGTGGCTCAGGCCGACCACATAGCGGCTCTTGGCGAGGTTCGCCGATTCCGCTACTTCCTTGGCGCGCTGCAGCTCGGCATCGGTGCGCTTGTGCGCGTCGATTTCCTGGATCAAGAGCGCGGTCTGCCGCCGCGTTTCCGCCTCCGCCGCGCGGCGGCTCTGCTGCGCCAGCACGAACAGCCACGCCACCACGCCGATGATGATGGTGAGCGCGAAGAAAACCTTCCAGAGCACGTCGGACAGAAGGAGGTTGTCGACCGCAACCGTTGCCGACGTCTGCAGGTAGATCAGCCCGAGCGTCAGCCCGACGAGGCCAGCGGATACCGCGAACACGCCGAGATAATGCCCGAACTGCGAGTTGATCCGGGCGTAGATCGTCTCCGGCAGCATTTTGCCCAGCGTCTCCGACACCTGCGCGCCGATCCGCGCATGCGGCTTGCAGAGGTCGTGGCAGCGCGCGTCGAGCGAACAGCACAGCGAACATATCGGGCCGGCGTAGGCGGGGCAGGAGGCCATGTCCTCCGGCTCGAACGAATGCTCGCAGATACAGCACTGGATCGCCTCGAGGTTCTGCCAGCTTCGTTTGGGTTTGCGCGCGATGTAATATTTGCCGTCGGTGGCCCATGCGATCAGCGGCGCGGCGATGAAGGCGACCGCCAGCGCCACGAAGGCCGAGAGCGCCTTTGCCGTCGGTCCGAACAGGCCGTAGAACGCTGAGATCGAGACGAGGGTCGCGATCGTCATGGCGCCGACGCCGACCGGGTTGATGTCGTAGAGATGCGCGCGCTTGAACTCGATGTGCTGCGGGCGAAGCCTAAGCGGCTTGTTGATGACGAGATCGGCGACCAGCGCGCCGACCCAGGCAATCGCGACGTTGGAGTAGAGCGCCAGCGTCTGCTCCAGCGCCTTGTAGACGCCGATTTCCATCAGCAGCAGCGCCACCATGACGTTGAACACCAGCCAGACGACGCGGCCGGGATGGCTGTGCGTCAGCCGCGAGAAGAAGTTCGACCACGCGATCGAGCCTGCATAGGCGTTGGTGACGTTGATCTTGACCTGCGAGAGAATGACGAAGGTGCCGGTCAGCGCCAGCGCCAGATCGGGCTGCGACAGCACGTAGCGGAACGCTTCGAGATACATGTGCGCCGGATCGGCGGCCTGTTCGTTGGCGACGCCGTGGCTGAGCGCGAAGTAGGCGAGGAAGGATCCGACGAGCAGTTTCAGCGCGCCGAAAATGATCCAGCCGGGGCCCGCACCCAGCAGGGCGATCCACCACGAGGTTCGCGAGGTGCGGCGGTCGCGCGGCAGAAACCGCAGGAAGTCGACCTGTTCGCCGATCTGCGCCACCAGCGAAAACACCACTGAGGCGGCGGTGCCGAACAGCAAGAGATCGAGATGGCCGCTCGCGTCGCCATGTTCGCCGGCGAATTTCCGCCATTCCGTGAACGAATGCGGGTTGGCCCAGGCGATCGCCACGAAGGGAAGGATGTGGAGCACGACCCAGAGCGGCTGCGTCCACAGTTGGAAGCGGCTGATCAAGGTGATGCCGTAGGTCACCAGGGGAATGATAACGACAGCGCTGATGAGATAGCCGAGCGGGCGCGGGATGCCGAAGCACATCTCCAGCGCGGCTGCCATGATGACCGCTTCGAGCGCGAAGAAGATGAAGGTGAAGGAGGCGTAGATCAGCGAGGTGATGGTGGAGCCGATATAGCCGAAGCCGGCGCCGCGGGTCAGCAGGTCGATATCGATGCCGCATTTGGCGGCATGGTAGGCAATCGGCAGGCCGCAAAAGAAAATGATGACGCTGACGACGAGGATGGCGGCGGTGGCGTTGGCTGCGCCGTAATTCAGCGTAATCGTGCCGCCGATCGCTTCCAGCGCCAGAAAAGAGATGGCGCCGAGGGCGGTATTGGCGACGCGGGCGGCCGACCAGCGCCGGGCGCTTTTGGCGGTGAAGCGCAGCGCATAGTCTTCCAGGGTCTGGTTCGCAACCCACTGATTATATTGGCGCCTGACGCGGTCGATCCGCTGCCGCCCTGCCACTGTGATGCTCCTGCCCAGTTCAACCGACCCCTGCGTAGCCAGCAAACCCCGTACCAAAATCTACGTCGCTATTTTGCGGTGCAATATACGCAATCCCACGTATCTGTGCAGTGCACAAATCCAGGCAATCCTCGCCTGACCAATAAGCGTTCTCGAACCAAAAATGGGGTGCTCATGTCAGACGAACCAAACAAGGGCCTGCAGTCGCCACTTCGCCGCAAACTGCTGATGGGCGCGGCAGCACTGCCGCTCATTTCGATGCTTCCCCGGCCCTCGTTCGGAGCCGGTCCCGCCACCGCTACGGTCAACACCACCGGGCTAGCGGTCACCGATACGGAAGTCACGGTCGGCATCCTGCACTCCGCCACCGGAACGATGGCGATTTCGGAAACCGGTTCGATCCAGGCTGAAAAGCTGGCGATCGAACAGATCAACGCCGCCGGCGGCGTGCTCGGACGCAAGATCAAGTTCATCCAGGAAGACGGCGCCAGCGACTGGCCGACATTTGCGGAAAAGGCCAAGAAGCTTCTCGTCAACGACAAGGTCGCGGCGATCATGGGCTGCTGGACCTCGGCATCCCGCAAGGCCGTGCTGCCGGTCATGGAGCAGTACAACGGCATGCTCTACTACCCGACCTTCTATGAAGGTCTCGAGCAGTCCAAGAACGTCATCTATACCGGCCAGGAGGCGACCCAGCAGATTCTCGCCGGGTTGAACTGGATCGCCAAGGAGAAGGGCGCCAAATCGTTCTTCTTTATCGGTTCGGATTACATCTGGCCGCGCACCTCGAACAAGATCGCGCGCAAGCACGTCGAGAACGTGCTGAAGGGCAAGGTCGTCGGCGAGGAATATTACGCGCTCGGCAGCACCCAGTTCAATTCGGTCATCAACAAGATCAAGCTGACCAAGCCCGACGTGATTTTCACCGACGTGGTCGGCGGTTCGAACGTCGCCTTCTACAAGCAGCTGAAGGCGGCCGGCGTCGACCTTTCGAAGCAGGCGCTGCTGACGATCTCGGTGACCGAAGACGAAATCGACGGCATCGGCGGCGAAAACATCGCAGGTGCCTATGCCTGCATGAAGTACTTCCAGTCGCTCGACAACGCCAACAACAAGGCGTTCGTCGCCGATTTCAAGAAGATGTGGGGCGAGAAGACCGTGATCGGCGACGTGACGCAGGCCGCCTATCTCGGCCCGTGGCTGTGGAAGTTGACCGTCGAGAAGGCCGGAAGCTTCGACGTCGACAAGATCGCGGCGGCCTCGCCCGGCGTCGAATTCAAGGGCGCGCCCGAAGGCTACGTGCGCATCCACGAAAACCATCACCTCTGGTCGAAGACCCGCGTCGGCAAGGCCAAACTCGACGGCCAGTTCGAACTGATCTTCGAGACCGCCGATCTGGTCGAGCCCGATCCGTTCCCGAAGGGCTACCAGTAAGCGCGGCCGATCTCCCCCAATCTCTCCCGGGCAACCGCTCCCTGGCGTGGACCGTCAATCCGCGCTCACGACCCCGCGTCGCGAATTTTCTCGCGACGCGGGACCCTTTCCCTCGACGGAGAAACATCGATGTTCGGCGAATATTCGATTGGCGATCTGGGCTCCATCTTCGTCATGCAGGGCTTTGCAGGCCTGATCCTGTTTTCCGTCTACGTGCTGATGGCGCTCGGTCTTGCGATCATCTTCGGCCAGATGGGCGTCATCAACATGGCGCATGGCGAGTTCATGATCCTGGGGGCCTATGTCACCTGGATGACGTCGAACACGTTCCAGCATTATTTGCCTTCACTGTTCTCCGGATACTTCTTCCTGGCGATGCTGCTGGCGTTTCTGGCATCGGGCGCGCTCGGGATGCTGGTCGAATGGGCGCTGATCCGTCATCTCTACAAGCGTCCGCTCGATACGCTGCTCGCCACCTGGGGCCTGAGCCTGATCCTCCAGCAGACCTATCGTTCGGTGTTCGGCCCACGCGAGGTCGGCGTCGAACTGCCGCAATGGATGCTGGGGTCGCTCAAGGTGACCGACAGCATCGAGGTCCCGATCAACGGCGTCTTCGTGATGGGCCTGACCGTGCTGATCACCATCGTGGTCGCTTACGTCCTGTACAAATCTCGCTGGGGCCGCCAGGTCCGCGCCGTGGTGCAGAACCGCATCATGGCCGGCGCTGTCGGCATCAATACCGAGAAGGTCGACCGCTACACCTTCGGACTCGGCTGTGGCATCGCCGGCATCGCCGGAAGCGCCTTCACCATGATCGGCTCGACCGGGCCGACATCGGGCCAGCTCTACATCGTGGATACCTTCCTGGTCGTCGTGTTCGGCGGCGCTGCCAGCCTGCTCGGCACCATCGCTTCCGCCTTCTCGATCTCGCAGACCCAGTCGACGCTGGAATTCTTCATGTCGGGTTCGATGGCCAAGGTGCTCACGCTGCTCGCTGTGGTCGGAATCCTGATGCTGCGGCCGCAAGGCTTGTTCGCCCTCAAAGTCCGCAAATAACAAAAAGCAGGTACGGTCATGATCATCACCTCACGCTTCTTCAATCGATCCGAGCTCATCGGCTTCATTGCGCTGGCCGCGGTCCTGTTCGTGATCCTGCCGCTCTCGCTGGATGTGTTCCGCCTCAACCTGGTCGCGAAATATCTGACCTACGCCTTTGTCGCGATCGGGCTTGTGCTGTGCTGGGGCTATGGCGGCATTCTAAGCCTGGGGCAGGGAGTGTTCTTCGGCCTCGGCGGCTACTGCATGGCGATGTTCCTCAAGCTGGAAGCCTCCAGCGTCGAGAACACCAAGATCCAGTCCACGCCCGGCATTCCGGATTTCATGGACTGGAACCAGATCACCTCGCTGCCTTTGTTCTGGCAGCCATTCCACAGCCTCACCTTTACCATCGCCGCAATCATCCTGGTGCCCGGCCTGTTCGCCCTGATTATCGGCACGGCGATGTTCAAGCGTCGCGTCGGCGGCACCTATTTCGCGATCATCACCCAGGCCGTCGCCGCGATCCTGACCATCCTGATCGTGGGACAGCAGGGCTATACCGGCGGCATCAACGGCATGACCGACCTGCGCACCCTCAGGGGTTGGGACATCCGGCCGGACCATGCCAAGATCATCCTTTACTTCTTTGAAGTGTTCCTGCTGTTCGTCTGCATCGGCATCGCGCAGTTCATCCGTCTGACCAAGCTCGGCCGCATCCTGGTGGCGATGCGCGAACAGGAAGATCGCGTCCGCTTTTCCGGCTACAGCGTCGCCAACTTCAAGATCTTTGCCTTCTGCATGGCAGCGATTTTCGCCGCGATAGGTGGCGCGATGTTCGCGCTCAATGTCGGTTTCATGTCGCCGTCCTTTGTCGGCATTGTGCCGTCGATCGAAATGGTGATCTACACCGCCGTCGGCGGACGGATGTCGATCTTCGGTGCGGTGTGGGGCTCGTTGCTGGTCAATTTCGCCAAGACCAGCCTTTCGGAATCCTTCCCGCAGCTCTGGCTGTTCGGCCTCGGCGCGCTGTTCATCGCGGTCGTGCTGGCCTTCCCGAACGGCCTGTCGGGAATCTGGGCCGACTACGTTCAGCCGCGCATCGACCGGCTGCTGGCATCGCGCAAATCAAAGGCGGGCGCGTGGGCCGACAATTCCGTCGCCGACGGCGCACCGGCAGAGTGAGGCAAGCATGCTCATCGGTCATCAGCCCAAACCCTTCCTGCTCGCGGTCGAGGCGCTCACAGTGTCATTCGACGGCTTCAAGGCCGTGAACAATCTCTCTTTCTATGTCGAGGAGAACGAAATCCGCGTCATCATCGGCCCCAACGGCGCCGGCAAGACCACCGTACTGGATCTGATCTGCGGAAAGACCAAGGCGACCTCGGGCTCGATCCAGTTTCGCGGCAAGGAGCTGACGAAGCTGAAGGAGAACCAGATCGTGCAGACTGGCGTCGGGCGCAAGTTTCAGACGCCGTCGGTGTTCGAAGATCTGACCGTGTTCGAGAATCTGGAGATTTCATACCCGCGCGGTCGCACCGTGTTCGGATCGCTCGCCTTCCAGCGTGACGATGCCGTGAGGCAGCGCGTCGAAGAGGTCGCCGAGATGATCTTCCTGAAGGATCGTCTCGATACCTATGCCGACCAGCTCAGCCACGGCCAGAAGCAATGGCTCGAGATCGGCATGCTGCTGATCCAGGACCCGGAGCTCTTGATGCTCGATGAGCCTGTCGCTGGCATGAGCGTCAGCGAACGCGCCAAGACCGCCGAACTGCTCAACCGCATCATCAAGGACCGCTCCGTGCTGGTCATCGAACACGACATGAAATTCGTCGAGGACATCGCCCACAAGGTCACGGTGCTGCACCAGGGCCAGATCCTGTCGGAAGGCACGATGGAGAAGGTCAAGAACGATCCGAAGGTCATTGAAGTCTATCTCGGACATTAGCGCATGATCCCGGAAAGTGGCTTCCGGTTTCCGGACAAGATCCTGCGTAACGAATAAGGAGCGCGTCGATGCTGGCTATTTCGGATCTACACGTGGCCTACGGCCAGAGCGAGGTGCTGCACGGCCTCAACGTTTCGGTCGCGCCCAACGAGATCGTTGCGATCATGGGCCGCAACGGCATGGGCAAGACGACGCTGATGAAGTCGCTGATGGGCATCCTGCCGACCAAGAGCGGCTCTGTCAGCATGGACGGCGCCGAGCTCAGCGCGCTGCCGAGCTACGAGCGCGTCGCCAGGGGCCTCGCCTACGTTCCGCAGGGCCGCATGATTTTTTCCACCATGACGGTGAAGGAGAATATCGAGACCGGCCTTGTGGTGTCGGGCGGGTCCGAGGTGCCTGAAGACATCTACGAGCTGTTTCCGGTGCTGCTGGAAATGAAAGGACGGCGCGGCGGCAATCTGTCGGGCGGTCAGCAGCAGCAATTGGCGATCGCGCGTGCGCTCGCCACCAAGCCGAAAGTGCTGCTGCTGGACGAGCCGACCGAGGGCATCCAGCCGTCGATCATCAAGGACATGGCGCGGACCTTGAAGCGGATTCGCGACGAGCGCGGCCTGTCGATCGTCGTCTCCGAACAGGTCTTGAGCTTCGCGCTCGATATCGCCGACCGCGTGCTCGTCATCGAGAACGGCGAGATCGTCCGCGATGACCCGCGCGACAGCGTCGATGCCGCGCAAGTCTCGAAATATCTGTCCGTCTGAAAACCCAACCCATCTGTCTAAAAAGGGGAGCTATCGATGCCAGAGACACTGATCAAGGTCGATCTTTCGAAGTCGGCCTACGACAACGACATGATCCACAATCGGTGGCATCCCGACATCCCGATGGTTTCGTGGGTCAACCCGGGCGACGATTTCATCATCGAGACCTATGACTGGACCGGCGGCTTCATCAAGAACAATGATTCCGCCGATGACGTGCGCGATATCGATCTCTCGATCGTGCATTTCCTGTCCGGCCCGATCGGCGTCAAGGGCGCCGAGCCCGGCGATCTGCTCGTGGTCGATCTGCTCGACGTCGGTCCGCTGAAGGAAAGCCTCTGGGGCTTCAACGGCTTCTTCTCCAAGCAGAACGGCGGCGGTTTCCTGACCGATCACTTTCCGCTGGCGCAGAAATCGATCTGGGACATCAAGGGACTCTACACCTCGTCGCGCCACGTGCCCGGCGTGAATTTTGCCGGCCTGATCCATCCCGGCCTGATCGGCTGTCTGCCCGATCCGAAACTGCTGGCGACCTGGAACGAGCGCGAAACCGCGCTGATCGCAACCAATCCGACCCGTGTCCCGGGCCTTGCCAATCCGCCGTTCGCCGCGACCGCGCATGCCGGCCGCGCCAAGGGCGACGCCAAGGCCAAGGTCGGCGCGGAAGGCGCCCGCACCGTGCCGCCGCGCGAGCATGGCGGCAATTGCGACATCAAGGACCTGTCGCGCGGCTCAAAAATCTTCTTCCCGGTCTATGTGCCGGGCGGCGGGCTCTCGATGGGCGACCTGCATTTCAGCCAGGGCGACGGCGAGATCACCTTCTGCGGTGCGATCGAAATGGCCGGCTGGCTGCATCTCAAGGTCGACATCATCAAGGACGGGGTGGCGAAGTACGGCATCAAGAATCCCGTATTCAAGCCGTCGCCGATCACGCCGAACTACAAGGACTATCTGATCTTCGAAGGCATCTCGGTCGACGAGGCCGGCAAGCAGCATTATCTCGACGTCCACATCGCCTACCGCCAGGCCTGTTTGAACGCGATCGAATATCTGAAGAAGTTCGGCTATTCCGGCGCGCAGGCCTATTCGATCCTCGGCACCGCGCCGTGCCAGGGTCATATCTCGGGCGTGGTCGACGTGCCCAATGCCTGCGCCACGCTGTGGCTGCCGACGGAGATTTTCGACTTCGACATCATGCCGTCGTCGGCCGGTCCGATCAAACACATCACGGGCGATATCCAGATGCCGATCTCGCCGGACAAGTGATCCCTGCGCGAGAAGGATGCGGGACGGCTTTGGTGTGCCGGCCGCCCCGCATCCGCTGTCGTGCTCTTCCAACCATCGCGCGAGAAAGCCAGATGCCCGTCTACGAATATCTCTGCAACGATTGCGGCCCGTTCACCGACATGCGGCCGATGGCCGAATGCGACGAACCGCAGGACTGCCCGCGCTGTGAGACTATATCGCCGCGCGTGATCCTGACCGCGCCGGCGTTTTTCTGCATGCCGTCAGACAAGCGGAAAGCCATCGCCACCAACGAGCGCAGCGCCCACGCGCCGAAGACGCTTGGTGAATACAAGGCCTCGCACGGCCCCGGCTGCGGCTGCTGTTCATCCAAGAAGCCGGCGCGGCTGGTGACCAGGACGAAGGGCGGCGCCAAAGGCTTTCCGACCGCACGTCCATGGATGATCAGCCACTGAAGCGCGATCCTTCAAACCCGAACCAGAACAAGAGGCGATCCAATGCTCCACGGTGACATTTCCTCCAGCAACGACACAGTCGGCGTCGCCGTCGTCAATTACAAGATGCCGCGCCTGCACACCAAGGCCGAGGTGCTCGACAACGCCCGCAAGATCGCCGACATGATCGTCGGCATGAAGCTTGGCCTGCCGGGCATGGATCTGGTGATCTTCCCGGAATATTCCACCCACGGCATCATGTACGACTCCAAGGAGATGTACGAGACCGCTTCGCAGGTCCCGGGTGCCGAGACGGAAATCTTTGCCGAAGCCTGCCGCAAGGCGAGAGTCTGGGGCGTGTTCTCGCTGACTGGCGAGCGCCACGAGGAGCATCCGCACAAGGCGCCGTACAACACCCTGATCCTGATGAACGACAAGGGCGAGATCGTCCAGAAGTACCGCAAGATCATGCCATGGGTGCCGATCGAAGGCTGGTATCCCGGCAATTGCACCTATGTGTCCGAAGGCCCGAAGGGTCTGAAGGTCAGCCTGATCATCTGCGACGACGGCAACTTTCCGGAAATCTGGCGCGACTGCGCCATGAAGGGCGCCGAGCTGATCGTGCGCTGCCAGGGCTACATGTATCCGGCCAAGGAACAGCAGATCCTGATCTCCAAGGCGATGGCCTGGGCCAACAATGTCTATGTCGCGGTCGCCAACGCCGCCGGCTTCGACGGCGTCTATTCCTACTTTGGCCACTCCGCGATCGTCGGCTTCGATGGCCGCACCCTGGGCGAGACCGGGGAGGAAGAATACGGCATTCAATACGCAGGATTATCGAAGAGTCTGATCCGCGATGCGCGCCGCAACGGCCAGTCGCAGAACCATCTCTTCAAGCTGCTGCATCGCGGTTATACCGGCATGATCAATTCCGGCGAAGGCGCGCAAGGCGTCGCGTCCTGCCCCTACGACTTCTACAAGAAGTGGATCGACGATCCCGAAGGCACGCGCGAAATGGTCGAGGCGATGACCCGCCCGACGGTCGGGACCGACGAGTGCCCGATCGACGGCATTCCGAACGAGGCGACGGCGAGCAACTACTAGACCGCTGAGCCGGCGCGCCGCCGCGCGGCGGCAAGGCGTTTGCGACCTGCCGTCCGCCCGGCTCGAGAGGTGGTCGGATGAGAAGACATACGAGCGACGCGGCTCGCGCCGCTCGCATGTCTTTCCAATCGCCCGGTCAGCGAACGGCGCGCTCGACGGCGATGGCGGTCGCTTCACCGCCGCCGATGCACAACGCGGCGACGCCGCGTTTCAGGTTCCGCGCTTCCAGCGCATGCAGCAGCGTCACGATCAATCGCGCGCCGGTGGCGCCGATCGGGTGGCCGAGCGCGCAGGCGCCGCCATTGACGTTGAGTTTCTCGCGGGGAATGCCGAGATCCTTCTGCGCCGCCATCGCCACCACTGCGAACGCTTCGTTGATCTCGAACAGGTCAACATCGCTGACACTCCAGCCCACCTTGTCGAGCAGCTTGCGGATGGCGGGGATCGGCGCGGTGGTGAACCATTGCGGCTCCTGGCTGTGCGTGGCGTGGCCCTTGATCTCCGCGAGCACCGGCAGGCCGTCACGGTCGGCGAGCGAGCGCTTGGCCAGAATGAGCGCCGCGGCGCCGTCGGCATTGGCGGAGGAGGCGGCCGGCGTGATGGTGCCGTTGGCGCGGAACGCGGGCTTCAATCCGGGAATCTTGCCGGGGTCCACCTTGAGCGGATGCTCGTCATTGGCGACGACGCGTGGGCCTGTCTTTTCGGTCAGCGTGATTGACGCAATCTCGGCCCTGAAGGCGCCGCCCTCGACCGCCTTGCGGGCGCGGTTCAGCGTCTCCATCGCATAGGTGTCCTGGTCCTTGCGGGTGAACTGGTAGGCCTCCGCGGTGGCCTCGCCGAAATCGCCCATCGAGCGGCCGGTCTCGTAGGCGTCTTCCAGCCCGTCCATCATCATGTGATCGATGATCCGGTCATGGCCGGCGCGATAGCCGGCCCGCGCCTTGGCCAGCAAATAGGGCGCATTGCTCATGCTCTCCATGCCGCCGGACAGCACGATCGCGGCCGAGCCCGCATTGATGATGTCGTGGGCCAGCATGGTCGCCTTCATGCCGGAGCCGCAGACCTTGTTGACGGTGGTGGCGCCGGCGGCATCCGGCAGTTTGGCGCCGCGGGCGGCCTGGCGTGCCGGCGCCTGGCCTTGTCCGGCCGGCAAGACGTTGCCCATGAAAACCTCATCGATCCGCTCGGGCGCCAGCTTGGCCCGTTCCAGCGCCGCGCCGATCACGTGGGAGCCGAGCTTGTGGGCGCTGAGAGGCGACAACTCGCCCATGAAGCGGCCGAGCGGCGTGCGGGCGGCGGAAAGGATGACGACGGGGTCGGAAGCGGTGGCCATGGCGAACTCTCCTGTTGATAGATGTTGTTATATGACGATAGTCATATAAGATAGCCAGCATTGCAATGAAATGTTGCCGTGAACTTTCAAGGAAGCGCGGCTCCAGAATTGCTTCGAGGGGATGGGGACGGGTTGTGCAGCCGATCACCTTAGGACCTTGCACGGAGGGGCGATGCGATACGTAGAAGACCACAGGCGTCAAACCCACGATCGGATCGTTGAAAATGCCTCCTACGGTTTGCGCCAAAAGGGCGCGGAAGGGCTCAGTGTTGTCGAGTTAATGAAGCTCGCGGGTCTGACCCACGGTGGCTTCTATAACCATTTCGAGTCGCGTGCCGCGCTTGTCAGCGAGGCGATCGCCTTTGCGATGGACCAAACGACTGGGCGATGGAAAAAACTGGCGAACGGGAAGGCCGACGGGGAACGCTTCGAGGCGTTGGTCGCTGATTATCTTAGTCCCCGGCATCGCGACAATCCTAAACACGGTTGCGCGCTTCCAACCCTGGCCGTCGATGTCGCGCGATCGAGTCCGAGCGAGCAGCAGGCCCTGGCTTCCAAACTGGAGAAGATGATCGATGCCCTTGTCGAGTTGCTTCCCGATGAGCGACTTGGACAGGCCCGCCAAATTGCGACAGGCGCTATCGCAACCATGGTGGGATCGATCGTGCTGTCGCGTGCCGTCGGCGCGGGGAAACTTTCCGACCGCATTCTCGAATCCGGCCGCAGGACCGCCGGCGGCCGGATTCGGAAGCCGAAACGAAGAACAACAAAGGCGACGCGCTGCGAAAAATCATAACAAGGGAGGTCTCCATGACGGCCGGCAAATGGCTCAAGACAGCCTGCAACCTGTGTTACATCAATTGCGGGATTGAAGTCCTGGTGAATGACGGGCGCCTCGAGAAAGTGCGGGGCGACCGTTCGAGCCCGAAATCACAGGGCTATCTGTGCAACAAGGCGACCCGAATTCCATATTATGCGCATCACAGGGATCGGCTCACGACCCCGCTGCGCCGTCGCGCGGACGGCGGCTTCGATGAAATCGAGTGGGACGTGGCGATCGCAGAAATCGCGGAGCGGCTGCGAGACATCGTCGACAGATATGGCGGCAAGAGTATCGCCCTTTACGGCGGTGGCGGGCAGGGCAATCACGCCGGCGGCGCCTACGCCAGTGGATTGTTGCGCGCGCTGGGTTCGCGCAGCGTCTTCAATGCCCTTTCGCAGGAAAAAACCGGCGACTTCTGGGTCAATGGTCACATGTTCGGCAGCCAGACCTGCCATACCGCCGAAGACGTGCATCATTGCGATCTCTTGCTTGTCATCGGCGCAAATCCCTGGATCGCGCACGGCTTCCCCAATGCGCGCGATCATCTCAATCAAATCCGCAAGGATCCCGCACGCAAGCTGATCGTCATTGATCCCAGGCGAACCGAAACCGCCGAAATGGCGGATCTGCATCTCGCGGTTCGTCCCGGTGCCGACACGTTTCTCCTGGGCGCGCTGCTGGCCACGCTTGTCCGGTCCGACCGGATCGATCATGCCTTTATTGAGGAGCACACGATCGGCTTCGCGGAAGTGAGGCAGGCGCTATTAGATGTCCCCGTTGAAGAATGGGCTGCTGCCGCCGATATCTCGATCGCGGACCTGGAGCGTTGCGCCGCGATGATCGTGGCGGCGAAGGCCATGGTGGTGCGGGTCGAGCTTGGCATCCAGCAGGGCATCAACTCGACGCTCAACTCCTATCTCGAAAAGCTTCTAATCATGCTTTCCGGCAATTTCGGCCGTAAAGGTACCAACCAATTGCATAGCTGGCTTCAACCGCTATGGGGAAATTCTCCGAACCAGACATTCGCACCGACCGGCGACGCGATTATTGGGGGCCTGTTGCCGCCCAACATTTTCCCCGAAGCGGTACTCAAAGACCATCCCGACCGGTTGCGCTGCGCCTGGATCGACAGTTCCAATCCCGCCAACACGGCCGCAAACACCGAGGCCGTGGAACGCGCGCTGCGCTCGCTCGACCTATGCGTTGTGGTCGACGTTGCGATGACCGAAACCGCACAGCTCGCGCATTACGTTCTCCCGGCGTCCTCACAGTTCGAGAAAACTGAATTCACCCTGTTCAACTTCGAATTTCCGACGAACTATTTTCATGTTCGTGCCGGTGTGTTGCCGCCGCTCGCCGGCACCTTGCCGGAACCCGAGATCTACACGCGGCTTGCCATCGCCCTGGGGCTTCTGCCAGGTGACAATGTGCTCGCGCCCCTGCGGGAGGCGGCGCGGCTTTCGCGAGCCGAGTTCGCCATCGCTTTTCGTGCTGTCATCGCTGAAAACCCCGGCGCGGTCGCTGCGCTCGTGCTCTATCACACGCTAGGGCAGACGCTTCCGGACGGCACGGCGGCTGCGGCACCCTTGTGGGGGGCGGCACTGGCTTGCGCGAAGCGATCGCCGCAAGCGGTGCGGCGGGCGATCGGCGCATCGGACGAGGTGGCGGATCACCAGCTCGGCGATCTCCTGTTCGACACTATCGTAGCCACCCGGCAAGGCACTGCCGTTACCCGGCACGACTATGATGAGGTCTGGTCATTGATCAGCCATTCGGACCGCAAGGTTCGGCTGGTGGTCCCGCAGATGCTGGAATGGCTGGCACGGCTCGATCCGCAAGCAGCGGGCGCGCCAAAAGAGTTTCCGTTCATGCTGGCGGCGGGTGGCCGCCGGTTGTTCAATGCCAACCAGATCTTTCGCGATCCCGCGTGGCGACGCGAGGATCCGGACGGCGCCATGTTGATCAATTCGCGCGATCTGAGCGAGTTGGGCGCAGAGGATGGTGACTGGATCGCCGTCGAGTCGGTGATCGGACGGCTCGTCGTCCGCTGCAAGGTCGACGATGCCATGCGGAATGGCCAGCTGGCGCTGCCGCACGGTTACGGTCAGGCATACCCGACGTCGGACGGAGAGCGCCTGGTCAACGGACCGCGTATCAATCTGCTCACCGAGAGCGGCAACCGCGATCCCATTGCGGGCACGCCTTACCACAAGAACGTCGCCGTTCGTCTGACCCTCGTGTCCGCGCACGAGGCTGCTGCCTATCAGTCGCAGTCCGAGCGAATTCATATGAGGGCGGCCGGACAACAGTTCGAAGGGAGCGTTAAATGACCGAGAAACCAATCGCGATCGTGACCGGGGTAGGGCCGGGCACGGGTGCTGCCATCGTCAAGCGCTTCTCTGCCGGCGGGTTCCGTATCATTGCACTTGCCCGCTCAGCGGAGCTCATCAATCGCCTTGCGCAAGAGCTTCCCGACGTGCACGCGGTGACCTGCGACGTCTCGGACGAGAGCCAGGTGCGGACCGTGGTCACTGACGTAAAGCGCCGTTTTGGCGCGGCCGAGGTTCTCATCCACAACGCGGTCGGAGGAGGCTGGGGAAGCTTTCGCGAGATCGATCCGAAGATGCTCAAAGGCAATTTCGAGGTCAACGTGATGGGCCTGTTGTACCTGGCGCGCGAAGTGGCTCCTGACATGATCGATCGAGGGAGCGGCGCAATCCTGGTAACCGGAAACACGTCTTCGATCCGAGGCAAAGCCAATTTCGCCGGCTTCGCTCCGACAAAGGCAGCGCAGCGTATTCTGGCTGAGTCCATCGCGCGTGAAATGGGACCTCTCGGCGTCCACGTCTCCTATGTTCTCATTGACGCCGTGATCGATACGCCCCGGATGCGTGCGCGGATGACCGACAGACCGGACGAATTCTTCATCAAACCTGCCGCCATCGCCGACGAACTGTACCATCTCTACTGTCAGGATCGATCGGCTTGGTCATTCCTCGCGGAACTGCGGCCATTCCGCGAAAATTGGTGACCATGGCCGGTGAGAAACACGGTCTCGATTACTCCATTTAGCGAACCGCTCAGACGCAGGACTTGAAAGGTCGAAACCATGTCTGATGGGTCAATCTCGATTGATACAGGGACAGATGAATTGCTGTGTGCGATCCGGGATCGCGTCGCCGTGATCACCTTGAATCGACCTGAGGCACGAAATTCGCTGTCCGACAATCTCACGCCGGCGTTGCGCAGGATGATCAAGCGCAACGGTGACGATCCGGACGTCGGCGCACTGCTGATTACGGGTGCAGGCAGCGCCTTCTGTTCCGGCGGCGACGTCAAGGGGATGGGCGGCAACTCTGCTGCACCGGCCATGTCAATCAGCGACAAGGTTGCGCGACTGAAGGAACGTCAGCGAACCCTGACCGGCGTGCTTGTCTCGGTGCGTAAACCCACCATCGCGGCCCTACCGGGACCTGCGGCTGGCGCAGGGCTTGCGATCGCGCTTGCCTGCGACATTCGTATCGGAGCCGAATCCACCATCATGACGACTGGTTATGCCAGAATTGCGCTCACCGGCGATTACGGCATTTCGTGGCTGTTGACCCGGCTGGCCGGGACGGCGCGTGCCCGCGAACTGATGTTCCTGTCCGAACGGATCGATGCACGCCGCTGCGAAGCACTGGGGCTGGTGAATCGCGTGGTGCCTGATGTTGACCTGCAGGATGAAGCGTTTGCATTGGCGAAGACGTTGGCGAACGGTCCGGGGAGTGCGTTTGCCTCCATCAAGGATAATCTCGATCTTGCGCTGTCGGCTGACTTCCTGACGTCATTGGATCATGAGGCCGAGAAGATGGTCCTCGCAGCGAGCACAGCGCAGCATACCGAAGCCGTGCGAGCCTTCATCGAGAAACGCGCTCCTAATTTCAGGTGAGACTAGGCGGCTGAAGTCACTCCTCGGCCGATTTGTTTTCCGGGGATGGTCCGGCAATATCCGCCACCACGGCCGCAATCAGCGATTCCGCCAGAGGGTCGTCCGCAATCACCCGAGACAATATGACAGCGCCAACCATCTCCGAGAGGATAGCCGCGGGATGTCTGCTGCCAGCGGCCCCTGGGTTCGCGGACGGCAGCTTCGCAATCTGGTCGAGATAGCCTTGAATCGCCGTGATGAAGACGGCGCGGAGAGCGGGATCGTCGCTCCGCGCGGCGTCTACGGCCAATGCTGGCAGAATGCACCCGGACCCTGGATCGTCACGGTGAGCCGATGACACATAGCCTTCGATAAGCGCGCGAAGCGGATCTTTGGGCTTTTGGGCCAGTCCATTCTTCAGCAACGCTGTCGTGTTGGCGATCGCACGTTCGCTGGCCTTGACCGCCAGATCATCCTTTGAAGCGAAGTTGCGATAGAAGCCGCCATGAGTCAGCCCGGCTGCTTTCATGATGTCGGCAACGCCGATCCCTTCGAATCCATGCTTGCGCAGCAGGCGCGCCGCAGTCTCGAGGATCTGCTCGCGGTTCTCCAGCGCCTTTACGCGCGACACCCTCATGGTTTGCTCACTCCGCTTGTCGCAGGACCGGACCTTCGTAAGATGGTCCTCGCCACGGGCCGAGCATTCTCAGATTCGCAAAAACTCCGCTTGACATGTTGCATGACGACCATCATCTATCAGATAAGATGACGGTCGTCATCAAAAAAGTGAAGCGAAATGACCGCCGCCAGCCGACGAAGCGGACCGTTTCATAATTGAGGGGTAAAATAATGCCGAGCCTGAAAGCGCCGGAGTGCAAGAAGACAGCATTCCTCGCCGGCGCGTCGAGTGGCATCGGCTAGGCCGCGCGGCAGGTCGCATTCGCCCGGCGTCCTCGGGCGCTGTTCGACAAGATTCTGCGATCGCAAATCGGGCTGGCGTAATCAGCACGTGTACTGCCGCGCAAATGGAGAGCCGTGCCGTCCGGCCGATTATCCGTCCCATCTTGGAGTGTTCGGTCCGAGCCGGACTATGGAGAAGACCATGTCAAATACTGTTACTAACCTCGGGCGAGGGGTGCGCTACATAGATGCACCCACGCTCTCGATAAATGTCGGGGGGACCAGTTTCGTCTACCGCGACATCGGTCCCCGCACCGGCGTGCCGCTAATTCTTCTCAACCATTGGGGCGCGGTTCTCGACAATTTTGATCCGCGGATTGTCGATGGTCTCGCCAGCAAGCATCGCGTGATCGCAACCAATTACAGGGGTATCGGTGCATCGGGCGGAACAGCGCCCGTGACCATCGATGAAATGGCGCGGGATGCGATTGCCCTGATCCGCGCGCTGGGCTTCGAGAAGGTCGATCTGCTCGGCTTTTCCCTCGGGGGATTTGTGGCGCAGGACGTCACATTGAAAGCACCGGACCTGGTGCGAAAGCTCATTTTGACTGGCACGGGGCCGGCGGGTGGCGAAGGTATCGACAAGGTGTGGCCGGTATCCTGGCCTTTGATGATCAAGGGCTTTCTGACGCTGCGGGACCCAAAATTCTACCTGTTTTTCACGTCCACGGCCAATGGCCGCCAAGCGGCGGCAGCCTTCCTGAAACGGCTGAAAGAGCGCAAAGCAGGCCGGGACAAGGGGCCTACGCCCAGCGCTTTCTTGCGGCAAGTCAAGGCGATCACTGCTTGGGGCCGACAGGCGCCTCAAGATCTCGGCAGCATCCGCATCCCGGTGCTGATCGCGAATGGCGACAGCGATATCATGGTGCCGACCTCAAACAGCATCGATATGGCGCGCCGTATCCCGGGCGCAGAACTGATTATCTACGAAGATGCCGGTCATGGCGGGATTTTTCAGAACCACGACGATTTCGTGCCGAAGGCCTTGTCCTTCCTCGGCGCCTGACGCCGCGACAATATTTCAGATTGGAGAAGACACCATGAAGGCATTCGTTGTCGACAAATACAAAAAGAAGGGCGCTCTGCGCTTGACCAAAGTACCGGAGCCGGAGGTGCGAGACGATGATGTCATGGTTCGAGTTCACGCAACCGGTGTGAACCTTCTGGACTCCAAGGTGCGGAACGGAGAGTTCAAACTCTTCCTGCCGTATCGTCCGCCCTTCGTTCTGGGCCACGACGTTGCCGGGATCGTCACCCGGGTTGGCCCGAAGGTCAGGCGGTTCAAGGCGGGCGACGAGGTCTATGCACGGCCGCGCGATCATCGGATAGGAACATTCGCGGAATTCATTGCCGTGAATGAAACCGACGTGGCGCTAAAGCCCAAAAACATCAGCATGGAAGAAGCCGCCTCCATCCCGCTGGTGGGGCTGACCGCCTGGCAGGCGCTGGTAGAGGTAGGCAAGCTGATGCCCGGTCAGAAGGTCTTCATTCAGGCCGGCTCCGGTGGTGTGGGAACTTTTGCCATCCAGCTCGCCAAACATCTCGGCGCGACAGTTGCGACGACGACGAGCACGAAAAATGTCGAGCTGGTCAAAAGCCTCGGTGCGGATGTGGTCATCGACTACAAGACGCAGGATTTCGAGAAGGTTTTGTCGGGCTACGATGTGGTCTTGCACAGCCAGGACGCCAAGGCGCTTGAAAAATCTCTGCGAGTGCTGAAGCCGGGTGGCTTCCTCGTTTCGATTTCGGGGCCGCCGGATCCCGATTTCGCCAAGGAGTTCGGTTTGAACCTGTTCCTGAAGCTGGTAATGCGGCTGCTGAGCCGTGGTGCGCGGAAGAAAGCCAAAAGCCTTGGTGTGCGCTATTCATTCCTGTTCATGCGTGCGGAGGGCCAGCAGCTGAGCGAAATCACGTCGCTGATCGAATCCGGCGTGATCCGTCCGGTCGTGGATAAAGTCTTTCCGTTTGAGAAGACTGGAGATGCGCTGACCTATGTCGAGACAGGACGCGCAAGAGGCAAGGTCGTCATTGCAGTGAAACAGTAGGTCCCCTAATGACGCGGCCTGAGTTGCGATGCCACGACGCTGGCCGGCCGCCAAACGCATCTGAGGAAGCATCATGACTGAATCCAAGCGCGACACTCAACCTTCCGTACAGGACGTTGCACTCATTGTCGGCGGCGGTCCGGGCATCAGCTCGAGTTGCGCCCGGCTGTTCGCAGAAAGCGGCATGCGTGTCTGCGTCGCAGCCCGGAATCCCGAAAAAGCGGTCCTTGAGACCCTCGAAAAAACGCACGGCGTACGTCGATACGCCTGCGATGCCAGCGAACCGGCGGCCGTGGCGCAGTTGTTCGGAAATGTCGTTCAAGACATCGGCACGCCGAGGCTTGTCGTGCATAACATCGATGGCCGGGTTCCCGGCATTTTCCGCAAGAGCGTTATCGAAGCCGATCCCGTGATGGCGCTCGAGACGCTTCGAAACTCAGCGTTCTCTGCGTTTCTGGTTGGTCAACAAGCCGCCAGGCTTATGCTCGGAAACGAACCCGATGCCAATGGCGCGAGAGGAACGATCATCTTCACGAACGCCAGCGCGGCACTCAAGGGCTTCCCATCAAGTGGCGCCTTTGCAATGGCATGTCATGCCAAGTCCGGACTCGCGCAAAGCATGGCAAGAGAACTGATGCCGCAGGGGATCCACGTTGCGAATGTGCCGATCGACGCCGCGATCGGCTGGACTCAAGCGGACGGGACCCGTGCGCACCGGCTGGCGGGAACGACCGTCGACGACAACATGGCCGACCCCGTCCATATCGCGAAAACCTATCTTCAGCTTCATCAGCAGCATCGGTCGACCTGGGCGTTCGAAGTCGTGCTCCGACCGTGGGCCGAGAAATGGTGATGCGCACTTGCTTCGGTGCGGATACGAAGCGCGATTGACCATTGCTTTCGAGTTGACGTGCCGCTCGCCGTCATCGACCGCAAAGTTGGCATATAATGGACTCCGAGAGGGTTTGCTGTCTTGTTGCCGCGCGTCCGATTTTCATCGAGGCGTCGCCAAGCAAGTCCGGTCGCAACATAGCTAGGCATTGACGTCGACGACCGTGCGGCCCTGGACCTTCCCGGCGAACATTTGGCGCACCACATCGGGGACCTCTGCGAGGCCGACCACCTGCATCGTTCGGGCGAGCTTGTTCAGGTCCAGGTCGCGAGCCAAACGCGACCATGCCTCGATTCGCGCCTCCTGCGGGGCATTCACCGAGTCGATTCCAGCAAGTGTGACGTTGCGCAGGATGAACGGCAGAACCGTTCCGGGAAGATCGACACCCTGAGCCAGGCCGCAGGCCGTCACCACGCCGCGGTACTGCGTCTGCGCCAATACGTTCACCAGCGTATGACTGCCGACGGAGTCGACTGCTCCCGCCCAACGCTCGCGCGCGATAGGAGCTCCAGGCTCCGAAAGCGTCCGACGATCGATGACATCGGCCGCACCGAGGCTCCGCAGATAATCGGATTCTTCAAGACGTCCAGTTGATGCAACGACGCGATAACCGAGGTCCGCGAGGAGAGCAATCGCAATCGAGCCGACGCCGCCATTGGCGCCGGTTACGACGATATCGCCACGCTGCGGTGTAATGCCGCCATGTTCGAGGGCGAGCACCGACAGCATCGCGGTGTAACCGGCAGTGCCGACCGCCATGGCGTCCTTTGTCGAAAATGGCGCCGGAATCTTCACCAACCATTCGCCTTTCAGCCGTGCCCTCTGGGCATATCCACCATGATGGGTCTGACTTAACCCCCAGCTGTTGGCGACGACGCGGTCTCCGACTGCGATGCCGGGATAGGAGGATGCCTCCACTGTTCCAGCAAGATCGATGCCGGGAATGAGGGGAAATTGGCGAATGACCTCCGTGCGCCCGCTAATGGCCAGCGCATCCTTGTAGTTCACGGTCGAGTAGTCGACGGCGACCGTAACGTCGCCAGGCATGAGATCTCGCTCGTTCATTTCGACCACGCTGGTCGTAATCTTTCCGTCTGTCTTTGCTGCCAGCAGTGCCTTGAACGTCATCGTCATATCCTAGGTCGGTGTTGCGTTGTCCACGGACCTAGGGTCGCGCCTCTTTTTCGCAAGGAGGCACAATTAAAGCGGCTACTATCATTTATGGACGTACCCGACGCATGCCAAAGCGCGGAGTCAGGCCTTGGCGATATGACAGCGGGCCTGACATGACGACGGAGCGTCCCGAAGCCTGGGCAGGCTACTGGCCATGCCGAGGCTTATCCGTGCAGCCGCTCCGGCGCGCGCCGTCAGTGAGTTCGTTGCCGAAATCACGCCGCTGTCTTGCAGGAGGATGCGAGCATCTATTGTATTAGGATCGTCATGTGATATAAATCCTGACGTCGGTTCAAATGGCATCGACGGCAACATCCAAAGACGTCAACCGAGCGAGTATGACCGGAGTTTAGGGTCCGCCCACCCGAATTCGTGCCTGCATGCAGCGGAACGCTTAATTATAGCAGATGCGACCATTTTTGGAGGTGTCTATGCGTCCAAGACGGTTTGACGCGAAGAGCGGATGTGCGGTCGGAGTAACACTGTCCGTCATTGGCGGCATGTGGAAGCCACTGATCCTGTTTCATCTCTTCGCTGGCAAGAAACGGTACATGGAACTGTCCCGAGCCATCCCTAACGCCACGCAGAGGATACTGACCCTTCAATTGCGCGAGTTGGAGGCCGATGGCGTGATCGTGCGCCATGCCTATCCGCAGATTCCTCCGAAGGTGGAATATGAAATCTCCCCCTTCGGGCAGAGCCTGGGGCCTGTACTGCTTTCGCTTCGGAGTTGGGGCAAGCAGGTATGGAGGTTCAATTGAAGGCGTCCCGCAGTTGCACAGGCGCTTGAAGATCGCCAGCTAAACGCATGCTCCCTGTAACGTGAAATTGAGTGATGCGTGCGGACTTTGTGCTGCGGATGCCTGAGCAGTCGAGATGTTTTCACCGTACGGCGCCCAATGAGCTGGCGTCGTACGGCGAGTTCAGCCAGTGTTCAGTTAGCGATTAATGCCGCAGTGGCATAGCAATGACGCGATTATTGCGAGCCGCTAACGAACGATGCCTGTGCCAAACTTCTCCAACTTGCGCACGCGAAGCGAGCATTCGCGTGGGATCAGCTGACTCTAACGAGCGCTGAATATCGCGACTGCGCGTGCCAACGAGCAACGCACTTCCCTAAGTTGGTCTTATCCCACTGATTTCTCCGAATAATCTGCGTCTCAACTATTCAATTCCAAATGGGAATTGATCGCGTGAGATGGAAGTCATCCTCACTTCCAGAACGGCGGACAGCCATCCGTCTTGACAGTTCTATTTTAGAACTATTTACTTGGGCGGTCGATGGAAGTGAAGGAGCGGACTTGCCCGTTTGAAGGGGAGGCCACGCAGCACCCCCGAAAACAAGGCGCGAGGAGGATGGCATGAGGAGCGTGGACGAACTCACTGCGGCGGAGCTGCTGGACGGCCTGCCGTCCAGGGTACACGAGGTCTACGCGCCGTTCGTGCGGGACATCCCGGATCATCCGGCCTTTGTGGAAGGGGGGCGTTCGTGGAGCTACAGGCAATTCTCGGAAGCTGTCGACGCCGTAGCGAAGGATCTTTCCAATTTGGGGATCAGGCCGGGCGATCGCGTGATGATTGCGAGCGAGAACAGCGTGGCCCTGGGAGCGATGCTCTTCGCGGCGAGCAAGCTCGATGCTTGGGGCATTGCGGTTAATCCCCGCCTATCAGCCAGGGAGATCGACCTGATCGGCACGCACAGCGGCGCCAGGCGTGTGCTGTTCAACTCAGCACTTTCGAAGGAAGCCGCCGATCACGCCAGCCGCGTCGGTGCTAAAATCGGCGCCGTGGGGCCATTCGGTGGAATCGGTATTGGTCCACTCAATGCGGATGCGCAAGCGGAGCCCGTCGAGAAAGATGGCGCCCGCCAGGTCGCTGGCCTCTTGTACACCTCGGGCACGACCGGTGCTCCGAAGGGAGTCATGCTGAGCCACCGCAATCTGCTCTTTACCGCAAGGACTTCAGGAATTCTTCGCCAAAGCGGTCCAGCCGACCGCATCTACGGCGTGCTGCCGATGTCCCACATCGTCGGGTATTCGATCCTGCTGATCGCCACGCTGATGCACGGCGGCACATTGTGTGTTGTGGCCAAGGCCGATCCCGCCGCGCTGGCCCATGCCATCGCCGAGGAGGGGATTACGAGCCTGTTCGGTGTTCCCGCCACATATCAGCGTCTGCTCGAACACAAGGCGGTCAAGGGCATCCAACGACTCGAGCGAGGCAAGCTGCGGATCATAGCCGTCGCTGGCGCTCCGCTCGACCTCGATCTGAAGAAGCGGATCGAGGACGAATTCGGAATCCCGCTATTGAACAATTACGGCATAACCGAATGTTCGCCGGGCCTATCGGGTGTCCGTTCAGAACACCCTGTCTCGGACGAGTCGGTCGGCCCCTTTCTTCCCGGTATTGAGCACCGGATCGTGGACAGGCAGGGCAAGAAGGTGGTGACCGGCGACGTGGGCGAATTGCACGTCCGAGGCCCCAATGTGATGCTGGGCTACTATCGCGCTCCCGAGCAGACAGCCGCGGCGATCGATAACCAGGGTTGGTTCAACACAGGGGATCTCGCCCGGGTGAACGGCGAGGGCCATCTCTACATCGCTGGCCGAACCAAAGAACTTATCATCCGCTCCGGCTTCAACGTTTATCCCGCCGAGGTGGAGGCGGTGCTGAACGCGCACGACCAAGTCGTCCAATCAGCTGTGGTAGGACGACCGATTGATGGCAACGAGGAGGTCGTCGCGTTCGTGCAGCTTCTCCCCGGCGCCAGCGTCAGCGCCGAAGAGCTGAAGTCATACACGGCCCAACAGCTCACTTCGTACAAGCGGCCAACTGAATTGATCGTGGTCGATGCTCTGCCCTCAGCCTCCACCGGCAAGATACTCAAACACAAGCTGCGAGAGATGGCGATCGAACGGGCGGGCGGGAAGGTGTCCGATGCCGCAGCCGCGGGCTGAGTGATGCACTGCAAGGGATGGGCGAAGCCGCACCAGGGGTCGGTGCCGAGGCCGTACGGAAATTCAACGATTGATGAGCGGCGCAACCCGTCGCCGCACAAGGGAGAAGTCGATGTTCAGGAAGTCTATACTAGCAGCCGCGATCGGCGTGACGATTGTCGGCGCGCACGCGCGTGCGGAAATGCCCGGCGTCACGAGCGCCGAAGTGAAGGTGGGGGCTACGTTCCCGTTTAGTGGTCCAGCATCGCCGCTCAGCAATACCGGAAAGGGTCTGATCGCCTACATCAATTCGATCAACGACCGCGGCGGGATCAACGGCCGAAAGATAAACCTCATCACCTACGACGATGCTTACAGTCCTCCCAAGACGGTGGAGCAGACCAGGAAGCTTGTCGAGAGCGATGAAGTGGCCTTCCTGTTCGGCCCGCTCGGTACTCCCGGTATCGGCGCCACCATCAAGTACGTCAACGAAGAAAGTGCCTCATCTATTCGTGGTAAGCGGCGTCACCAAATTCACGAATTTCGCTGAATTTCCGATGACCACCACTGGGTTGCCTAGCTATGATACGGAAGGGCGGATCTACGCGAAATACATCACCCAGGCCCGGCCGGACGCAAAGATTGCGATCCTGTATCAGAACGACGATTTGGGTAAGGACTTCCTCAATGCATTCAAAGGTTATCTGAAAGAGGACTTCGACAAGAAAGTTTTATCGTCCTCCTATGAAGTGACCGAGCCGACGATCGATTCCCACGTGGTGAAGTTGAAATCGTCTGGTGCGGAGGTGTTCCTAGTTGCCGGCACACCGAAGTTCGCGGCTCAGGCCATCAAGAAGGCCGACGAGGTCGGTTGGAAGCCGCTGTTCCTGATCAACTTCGTTTCGAGCTCGGTCTCTTCGACCATCGTCCCTGCGGGACCGGAAAAGGCCGTGGGCATCGTTGCGGCAACGATCACCAAGGACCCGAACGACAAGAAGTGGGGCGACGACCCCGGCATCAAATGGTACCGTGAGCACTTCGCGAAATACCTGCCGGGCGCGGACATTGGTGATGCCAATTATGTGTTCGGTACGCAGCAGGGACAGATCCTTGAGCAGGTGCTCAAGCAGTGCGGTGACGATCTCTCGCGCGAGAACATCGTCAAGCAATCGCGGAGCATACGCGGGCTGTCGCTTCCCACTCTCATACCGGGTGTTACGATCAACACAGGCCCGGAAAACAGTATGGCGTACACGCAGTTGCAGCTGCAGCGCTGGAACGGTACGACGTGGGAGCAATTCGGTAACGTACTCAGCGCCGATGGAAAGTGAAGTGTGCTTTCTGAAGGTGCAATGCGGGTGATCTGAGCCCGCAACGCCACTAACTGA
Organism: Bradyrhizobium sp. AUGA SZCCT0283; assembly: GCF_018130385.1. Taxonomy (GTDB): domain Bacteria; phylum Pseudomonadota; class Alphaproteobacteria; order Rhizobiales; family Xanthobacteraceae; genus Bradyrhizobium. Next base: position 68,839 of record NZ_JAFCLU010000009.1, read on the forward strand.
ATCAGGGAGCATAAATGTCCAGCAACGCACTTTTCCGGCCTTTCAAGCTGAAAGGGCTGAACTTGCCGAACCGGGTCGTGATGGCGCCGATGACGCGCTCATTCTCTCCGGGCGGAATTCCGACAGAAGACGTCGCGCGATACTACCGCCGCCGAGCCGAAGGAGCGGTCGGGTTCATCATATCGGAGGGTACGGGCGTGGATCGTCCGGCATCCCTGAACGATCCGAATGTTCCCCGCTTTCATGGCGAGATGGAGCTGGCAGGGTGGCGGCGTGTGGTCGACGAGGTGCACGCCGCCGGCGGCCTGATGGCGCCGCAGCTATGGCATGTCGGAGCCGTTCGCACGCGTGCCCAGAATTGGTCTCCTCCCGGCGCCTACGACAGTCCGTCCGGCCTGTCGCGACCGGAGAAGAAGTTCGGCAAGCCGATGAGCGAAGAGGACATTGCAGACGCCATTCGCGCTTTCGCCGACGCGGCGCTTGCGGCGAAGCGCCTGGGGTTCGATGCCGTCGAATTGCACGGCGCGCACGGCTATCTGATCGATCAGTTCTTCTGGGAGGGTACCAATCGCCGAGAGGATACCTACGGAGGCAAGGACTTGCCCGGCCGGGCCCGGTTTGCTGCTGATATCGTCCACGCGGTGCGCAAGTCGGTCGGAACGGACTTTCCGATATTGCTCCGGATCAGCCAGTGGAAGCAGCAGGACTTTGAGGTAAAGCTGGCCGATACGCCTCGCGCATTGGAAGCCTGGCTCAAACCTTTGGTCGACGCGGGAATCGACATTTTGCATTGCTCTCAACGGCGCTTCTGGGAGCCGGAGTTCGATGGCTCCGATTTGAATTTCGCCGGATGGGCGAAGAAAGTAACGGGAGTGCCGACGATTTCGGTCGGGTCGGTCGGTCTGACCGGCGAATTCATCGCCGCATACGGCGGCGAGAGTTCCCGTCCGGCGTCCCTCGACGAGTTGATCCGCCGCCTCGATCGCGAGGAGTTCGATCTCGTCGCGGTGGGCCGGGCGCTGCTTCAGGATCCGCAGTGGCTACTGAAGGTGCGTGACGGCCGGACGGAAGAACTGATGGCTTTCGAACGGACCGCGTTCGCGGCGCTGAGCTGAGTTGAGCGATAAAAGGTGTCGAGGTGCAGGGCGCACCGCCACCCGAATAAGGGCTATCCAAATTTTCTGTAGCCAGTGTTCGGCGACCGTTCCAAGCTGGCTGGCAGGGAATAATTAGCTGCACGCCAGTCGACCGGAGCCTGCGTGTCGTTGCGCAGTCCCCTGGAAACAATTCGGAGGCAACAAATGAACGACACTAGAACCCAAGTCGGCCAGATCCGCACCGAGGTGCACGGGCATGTCTTCAAGATCATCATCGACAACGTGGCGAAGAAGAACTCGTTCAGTCCGCAGATGATGGCCCAGATGTCCGATGCGATGACGCTTCTCGACCGAACGGACGATTACTGGGTCGGGGTGCTCTGTGCCGAAGGCCCGGATTTCACGGCTGGGCTGGATATGCCGAAATTCTTCGGACCCAAGGCCGAGAATACCGAGATCAAGCCCGGCAACATCGATGCCTTCGCGCTGAAAAGCCGGTGCCGCAAACCGATTGTGACGGCAGTGCAGGGGATCTGTTTCACGATTGGCATCGAAATGATGCTGGCTGGCGACATCGTCGTGGCGGCCGATGATGCCCGGTTCTGCCAGATGGAGTCCAAGCGCGGGATCGCGCCGCTTGGAGGCGCCCACTTTCGCTATCTGACCCGGGCAGGATGGGGAGATGCGATGTATCATTTGTTTTTGTGCGACGAGTTCAATGCGGCCCGAGCGCACAAAATCGGGTTTGTTCAGGAAATAGTTGCTCCCGGCCAACAGATTGCCCGCGCAATGGAGATTGCGGATCTGATCGCAAGGAACGCGCCGATCGGCATTCAGGTAACCAAGGAAGCAGCGCTGAAATACATCGAGGCCGGCGAAAAAGCTGCGATCGATTACATCCCGAAGATCAAGGATCGCGTCTTCAGCAGCGAAGACATGAAGGAAGGCATCCAGTCTTTCGTGGAACGTCGCTCGGCAATGTTCCGCGGGAAATAAAGATCTCGCGGAACCCACATTACCATGCAGCAGAACTTCGCCCACAAGAGGATTTGACTATGGGAAGCATCAAGAAGGCATTCGATCTCACCGGCAAGAATGCCCTTGTTACAGGCGGCTCCCGTGGCCTTGGGCTGCAGATCGCCGAGGCGCTAGGCGAGCAAGGGGCTCGGGTCTTGATTTCGTCTCGCAAGGCGCAAGACCTGGAAAAAGCCCAAGCGCACCTTGCCGGTCTCGGCATTAAGTCGGACTGGATCGCTGCGGATAATTCCAGGGACGAAGACGTCAAGCGGCTCACTGACGAAGCGATCAAGAAGCTCGGCCGGGTGGACATTCTGGTGAACAACGCGGGCGCAACCTGGGGCGCGCCGACCGAGGATCACCCGATCGAGGCGTGGGACAAGGTGATGAATCTGAACATCCGCTCGCTGTTTCTGCTCAGCCAACAGGTTGCGAAGCACTCGATGATCCCCAATAAATATGGCCGCATTATCAACCTTGCTTCGATCGCGGGGCTGTTCGGAAGTTCCGGGGATATGCAGATGGTCGCCTACAATACGAGCAAGGGCGCGGTGGTTAATTTCACGCGGGCCCTGGCGGGTAGTTGGGGGCGCTACGGAATTACGGCCAATGCTCTGGCGCCCGGCTTTTTCCCGTCGAGGATGACGAAGGGCACCATCGAGGCTGTCGGTGTCGAAAAGCTCGCCGCCGGCGCGCCGCTGCGCCGCATCGGCGACGAGGATGATCTGAAAGGCGCGGCCGTTCTCTTCGCCAGCGACGCCGGCAAGCACATCACCGGACAGATCCTCGCCGTCGATGGCGGCCTGACCTCGGTGCTGTCGTCTTCCTGAACTTCTCAGTCGAGCCGCTTTCGGTTTGGTGGTGAAAGGCGCTTCTGCAGAATTCGGTTGTTATATATGATGATGATCATCTAATATGTCTCCGTTTCCTAGGTTAGCTCGGAGCAGGCAATGCGTTACCCGAAAGATCACGGGCGGCAGACCCGCAGGCGGATCGTCGAGAATGCTTCCTATGGCCTGCGCCAGAACGGTGCCGACGGCTTGAGCGTGGTCGACCTGATGAAGCTCGCCGATCTGACGCATGGCAGCTTCTACGCCTACTTTAAGTCACGTGACGCTTTGGTCGTTGAAGCGCTCGCTTTGGCCATGGATCGAACCGTCGCCCATTGGCTGGATCTCATGCAGGGATTGCCTGCCGAGAAAGGATTTGATGCCGTCGTCGAGGCGTATCTGAGCCCTCGCCATCGCAACAACCCGGCCCGCGGTTGTGCGCTTCCGGCGTTAGCCGCGGATATCGGACGTTCTGGCCCGGAGGCGCGACGTACCTTTGCAGGCAGGCTGGAGAAAATGATCGATATCATCGCCGGGTTGATCCCGAAGAGATCGCCATCAGATGCGCGACATGCCGCCGCCGGCGCAATTGCGACTATGGTCGGTTCGATCGTGCTCGCGCGTGCGGCGGGTGACAAGCGGCTGTCTGACGCCCTTTTGGAAGCCGGTCGGCAGGCCGTGCGCGATCAGACCGGAAGCGCCACTGCGGAAGCCTCTCCAGCGGACTGAATCTGAATGCCTCTTTCCGAGTCCATCAGCCTCCAGGGCAGCTCCGGCATATCGATCGTCAAACCATTTGATGCAAACTATGACTTGCAAAATGCAAGCCGTGATGTAGCCTGCATTTCGCAAATCAAATGATGCGGTCGCGAGAGCCGCCGGCAAACAGGAGGCAGCTTTGTCCGAGGATGCGTTGGTGACGCGCGAACAGCGCGGCAATATTTCCGTTTTGACAATGGTTTATCGGCCGTACAACCTGCTCGGCCCCAAGCTTCTCAACGCGATCGTGGAGCAGGTGGAGGCAGCGCAAAAGGCAGGCAGCCGCGCCATCGTCATCCGTAGCGGACTGCGGCATTTCTCCGCCGGCGCAGATCTGGATATCTTCGATAAGCGGGTGGAGGCAGGCAGCGCAGATCAGGGCGGTGAAAATCGGCGGCTGAACGGCGTCGAATTCTTGCGCTTCATGGAGCTTCTGCCAATCCCGTTAATCGCCAGCGTTCACGGCGTTTGCCTGGGTGGCGGTCTCGAGCTTGCGCTATCGTGCGATTACATCATCGCAGCCTCTTCGGCGAAGATCGGCTCAGTCGAGGCGACGCTTGGGCTGCATCCCTTGCTGGGAGGAATCCAGCGGCAGGTGCAACGTATCGGCGCGCAGCGCGCCAAGGAGATGTCGATGCTGGCGCGCCGCTACGATGCGCCAACGCTGGAGAAGTGGGGATTAATCAATCTCACTGTCCCGGAGGAATCGTTGGAGACGGCGACCATGGCCATCGCGGAGGAGTTCGCGCAAGGCCCAACGGTGGCGCATGCCGCAACCAAGGAACTCGCGCATATCGCCGTCAATCAGGGCGTGGTGGCTGCGGACGAGGCGATGTCACGCGTACAGGCGCCGATCTGGGCGTCGGAAGACCTCAAGACCGGTCTTGCATCATTCCGCAAGAACGGCCCGGGTCTCGCAAAGTTTGCGGGGCGCTGACATGAGTGGCCCCTTGAGTGGAATCCGTGTCGTTGATTTTTCCCGTGTGTTGGCTGGTCCTCTGTGTGCCCGGACCTTGCAGGACCTCGGCGCTGAGGTGATCAAGATCGAACCACCAAGCCCCGACGTTTCTCGCTTTGCTTTTCCATCGACCGACGGGATGTCAGGCTATTACGCTCAGCAAAATGCCGGCAAACGCAACGTCAGTATCAATCTCAACATCCCGGGCGCTTACGAGTTGGCGCTTGAACTCTGCGACACCGCCGATATCCTGGTCGAAAACTTCCGGGCAGGCACACTGGGTTTCTTCGGGCTGGATTACGCAACGCTGTCGAAACGCAATCCACGGCTGATATACGCGTCGATCACAGGTTATGGGCAGGGTGGTCCGTGGCGGAGCAGGATGGCTTATGCGCCAACCGTGCAGGCCGAGGCTGGCTTTACCGAAAACAGCGTCCGCCACTATGGCAGCGCTCTGACGGAGCCGCGTACCGACAGCCTGTCGCATGCCGACGTCTACGCTGGATTGCAGGCCGTGATCGCGATACTTGCGGCTCTCAATAGCCGTCAGAGGACCGGTCGGGGCCAGTATATCGACGTCGCAATGGCGGCGACGTTGCTTGCGGTCAACGAACGCGCGCACGTCGATCTTTCCGATGATGACATCGGGGCGGAGCCGGCGGTGCTCGGCGCCACTGATTGTTCCTTCTTTACAGGACCGCAAGGCGAAAATTTCACGGTCGCGACCAGCATTATTGGCAGCCGGACCTTTCCGTCGTGGCTGCGCGCCATGCGCCGGGTCGATCTGATGGATGATCCGCGGTTCTCCAGCGCTGCCGCGCGCCGCTTGAATTTCGGCGTGCTGCATCAGATCATCCAGTCGTGGATCCTGACCTTTCCGGATATGGCGACCCTCGACGCCCAGTTCGACGAGGCCAAAATCGCCATGGGCGAGATCCGTTCTATCAAGGAGCTCACGGCATCGGAATGGAGCGATTACTGGGGCGCCGTCCAACGCGTCCCTGACCGCAGCGGCGGCGAATATCGGTTGCCGGGCCGGCCGTGGCATTTTTCAGCAGAGGAGCTGGCACCAATTGGCACACCTGCCTTTCAGGGCGAGCATAACTTCGCGGTCTTCAGCGAACTCGGCCTCAGCGAGGCGGAATTGAAACGCTTAAGCGAAGCGGGCGCGCTCGTTTCGCATCGGCGTGCGCTAGAGCCAGACATCGTCGCCAAGCCGGAAGCCGAGCCGGGGCAGGCGGCCTGATCAGAAACGCCGAAGGGCGCACTGGACATACGCGAATCCCGCTCAATATGGTATGAGTTGAGTTCGGGGTTGAAAGAGCTATGTCCAGTGTGAAGCGAAGCCGTCTTGCAAACAAGGAATGTTCCATGGCGCGCGCCATGGAGGTTGTCGGCGACCGCTGGTCCATCCTGATCCTGCGCGAGGCCTATTACGGCGTGAAACGCTTCGATGAGTTCGAATACTATATCGGGATCGCTTCCAATATCTTGAGCACCCGGCTGAAGAAATTGATCGATGCCGGCGTCATGGCGCGGGTGCCGTTGCCCGAACACGCCGGGCGATACGAATACGTTCTGACCGAGAAAGGACGCGATTTCTTTCCGGCCTATCTCGCGCTTAAGAAATGGGGTGACGACTGGCTGGCGGAGCCCGCAGGGCCGCAGGTCGTGTTCCGCGAACGCGCCGCCGGACGACCGATCGAATATCCGGCGTTGCGGACGAGCGGCGGCAAGCCGTTGCGGCTTGAGGACGTCGAGATCGTTGCCGGCGCAGGTGCTGTTCCGTTCAATCGTAAGCGATTTGGCGGCAATGCTGCCGATCGCGGGGTTGTCGACTCGAACGCTCCCGTTTCACGACGCAAGCGCAAATAACGCGCGCCTGGTCTCGATCCGGATCAGATTCGCGCGGTATTCCGCCGAAGCGTAGCGGTCGGAGAGGCACTCGGTGGTCTCACTCAGCAATTGTGCCGCCTGTTCGATGTTGTCCTGCGAAAGCGTCTTGCCGATCAGGAAATCGGAAGCGCGTTGGCCGGCGAAGGCGTGGTTCGCTGCACCGGTGACGCCGATGGAAATCTCGTCAACCGCCCCCTCTTGCAACCGCACGCCGACCGCGATTCCCACGACGGCAAAGCCGCTCGCGGGATGCCGGATCTTTCGATAGATGAAGTGCATGCCAGTCCTCGGCCGAGGGATATGGACGCTTGCGAGAATTTCGTCCGGTTCCAGCACAGTCGAAAAGATATCGATAAAGAAGTCCCGCGTCGCCACCCTTCGGAGGCCATTCGGGCCCACGATCTCGATCTCTGCCTGCAGCGCCACCGCTACCGCCGGCCAGTCAGCCGCGGGATCGGCGTTCGCGAGCGAGCCGCCGATCGTGCCGCGGTTACGCACCTGGGGATCGGCAATCAGGCTGGCTGCCTGGCGAAAGACCGGCAATTCCCTGTACAGGGGCTCGGAAGCAAACAGTTCGGCATGGGTGGCCAGTGCGCCGATCCTGATGCCGGTTTCGCTGATCTCGATTCCCTTGAGTTCGGCGATGCCGCTGATATCGACCAGCAGTTCGGGGGACGCCAACCGCAGCTTCAGCGCCGGCAGGAGGGTATGGCCGCCAGCCAGGAGCTTTGTTCCGTCGGGATCGTCGCGCAACAAATCGATCGCCTGGGCCAGCGATGACGCGCGGACATAATCGAAGGCTGCGGGGATCATTGGGCCGCTCCCATGCGTGCTTGTTGCACCGCCGCCCAGACCCGTGGCGGGGTCAGCGGCATGTCCAGATGTTTGATACCGAATGGTGACAAAGCATCAAGCACGGCATGAACCATACAAGGCGGGGCGGCAATCGAACCGCTCTCGCCGATGCCCTTGACGCCGATCGGATTGGTCGGCGAGGCAGTTTGCTGGAATAGCGATCGGATGTTCGGCACATGCTCGGCGCGCGGAACGGCATAATCGAGCAGCGAACCGGTCAGCAGCTGCCCATTGTCAGGATCGTAGCTGACCTCTTCATAGAGCGCTTGCGCGATGCCCTGCACGACGCCGCCATGGATCTGGCCGGCCGCGAGACGGGGATTGATCAGCGTGCCGACGTCGTCAACCGCGACATAGTCGAGGATATCGACGATCCCGGTTTCCGGATCGACCTCGACATAAGCGAGGTGGACGCCTGACGGCGACCCCATGCCGGTCGGGTCGTAAAACACCGTCTCATCAAGGCCCGGCGCGACGCCATCCGGCAGTTTATGCCCGACATAGGCCATGCGGGCCACCTTCGGGAAGGTTACCGGGGCGATATCGGTACCGGGCACGCTGAACGCGCCGGCCGAATAGGAAACGTCCTTCTCGTCCACTTCCAGCATGCCCGCCGCGATCTTCTTCGCCTTTGCGACAATGCGTTGGGAGGACACGTGCACGCTGGATCCACCGACCGCCATCGAACGGGAATTGAAGGTGCCGTGGCCGGCCTGTACCTGGCGCGTGTCGCCCTGTACGATGTCAATGTCTTCAATCGGAATCTGCAACACGTCGGCAGCGATCTGCGACAACGACGTGATATGGCCTTGTCCCTGGCTCATCGAGCCCGAATAGATCGTAGCTCGTCCGCTGGAGTCGATGCTGACCCGCGCGCTTTCCCAGCCGCCCCGGTCGAAGCCGCTCATAGCCAACCGGCGTGATGGTGCCATCCCGCACATATGCGTATAGGCGGCAACGCCAATGCCGCGATAGATGCCACTTCCGCGCAAGGCTTGGCATTCGCTGCGGCGGCCTTCATAGTCGAAAGCCGCGAGCGCCTTGTCGAGCAGTCCCTGGTAATTGCCGCTGTCGTACATGACGCCCGTGCTGCCGTAGGGCCGATAGGGAAATTCCGCCGGTTGAACGAAATTCTTCCGCCGCACGTCGACCTGGTCGAGCTTGAGGTGGCGTGCCACCGCATCGATCGCGCGCTCGGCAATATAAGCGCCTTCGGGCCGCCCATAGCCGCGATAGGCATCAACCGGCACGGTATTGGTCACGACGACGCGGGAAATAGCCTCATAGTCGTCTATCTTGTAAGTGCCGGTGCCGAAGTTGACCGTATTCACGGTCGGACCGCCGCTCGCCATGTTCGACAGGTAGGCGCCGACGTTGCCGAGGGTCTCAACCTTCAGGCCGAGAATCTTGCCGTCGTTCCTGAACGCTACCTCGATATTTTCCGTATGGGCGCGACCATGGCTGGTCGATTGATGGCTCTCGGAGCGGCTCTCCCACCACTTGACCGGTGCGTCAAGTTCGCGCGCGAGATAGGGGCAGAGCAGGTCCTCCGGATACAGATGCATCTTGGCGCCAAAGCCGCCTCCGATATCAGGTGCGACCACCCGCAATTGATGCTCGGGAATACCGACCGTCTCGGCGATCCAGCGTCGGTGCATGTGGGGAACCTGACTGCCGATATAAACCGTCAAGGTGCCGTCCGGTTCCGGCGAGGCAACGATCGCGCGCGTTTCCATGCAGGTGGGGATCAGGCGGTTGTTGACGACGCGCAGGCCGATGACATGATCGGCCGCGCGGGCGGCGTTCTGGTAGTCGCCGCCGCGTACTTTGTAGATCGTGGTGATATTGCCCGGAACGTTGTCATGGAGCTGCGGGGCGCCCTCCCGGATCGCGACTTCCTCATCGATCACGGCGGGCAGCACGTCGTACTCGACTTCGATCCTGCCGACGGCGTCATAGGCTTCAGCCAGCGTTTCCGCAACGACCAGCGCCACGCACTCGCCGACAAAGCGAACGCAATCGGTCGCGACAACCGGACGGAACGGTACCTTGCTGCCGGGAATGACCCAGTTCGGCACGATCGGGCCGATCTTGCCGGCGAGCGCCTTGCCGGACAATACAAGGCGAACACCCGGTGCGACTTTGGCTGCCGACAGATCGACGTTTCGGATCTTGGCGTGGGCGTGCGGCGATCGCAGCACTGCCATATGCAGCATGCCCGGCAACCTGACATCATCGACGTATCGGCCCTTGCCGGCGAGAAATTTGAAATCCTCTTGTCGTTTGAGCGGCTGGCCGATAAGGCGGATCGCAGTTGTATCGTTCATGGCTGGTCGCCTTTCGATGCCAGGCTTTCGATGGCGCGGACGATGTTGTGATAGCCGGTGCAGCGGCAGATGTTGCCGGCAAGGCCGTGGCGGATGTCGTGCTCGCTCGGATTGGGCTGATCCCTCAACAGCTGGCGCACACTCATCACCATGCCCGGCGTGCAGAAGCCACATTGCAGAGCGTGATGCTCATGGAACGCAGCCTGAACCGGGCTGAGTTCGGCCCCTATGTCGGTCAGGCCCTCGATCGTTGTGATCGACGCACCGTCTGCCATTACGGCTAGCACGGTGCAGGACTTGATCGCCAGTCCGTCGATCTCCACGGTGCAGGCGCCGCACTGCGAAGTATCGCAGCCGACATGCGTTCCAGTGAGGCCAAGATCCTCCCTGATCAGGTGGACCAGCAATTTTCGCGCTTCCACTGCGACGGTCTTGCGCGTGCCGTTGATCTCCAAGGTTACGACGTGACGGTTGTCGGGCTCGGGCATGCATCCTCCTGATTACGGCACGCTGGCCGCCGTACTTCTTTATGAGAGCCGGATATCGGCAATATCGATCGCGACCACAACAGCTTCGGTGATCGCGGTGCCATCGGCTCCTCGACGATAAGCGCGCCGCTTGGTCGCGATCCTGACGCCGTCAAAATCCCGATACTCGGACATGTAGTGCGCCATCGGAATCCTGCCGGTGACGACCGCGCCGTAGTCGACGCGTGAGATCAGGCCGTCACAATCGACGTGAAACACCTGTTCGGGACAATGCGTCGCGACCGCGTCCGGAAACGTCACCTTGAGCCGACGCCGCCTTTCGCTTGGTTCGTCCCACGGCTCGATCTCTTCCGTTTTGAATCCCGGCAACTGGAAGAGGAACGGCGAATTTAGATAGTTCCAGATCGCGTAACCTGAAAAATAGGCGAGATGCAGATCATCCCAGGCGGTCTCGACCGTGTGGCCTTCAAAGGCGGCGCGTGGATTTGCCCTGCTCTTGATGGGCTTGCCATTCGAGGTCTCGATGGCGACGGCCTCGGGATGATAGACGCTGCGCCAGTCCGGCTTGGTGAACGGCTGATAGCTGACCCGCTGAGCGCCGGTATCGGCCGTGACGTAAACCTGCTTCAGGGCATCGGGCCAACCTTTTCTGGCCCAAAGCATTCCGGTGATAGACATATAGCCTTCGATCGTCCTAGCCGATTTCCAGCGTGTGACACCGTGAGCGTCGAGGACAAGGTCGCGCAGTTCGCTCATATCCATTGTCCTCCCATTGTGCGTTTAACAACTCTAATAATAAGAGTGACTGGAAGGCAAGTGAATTCTTGCATGAAAATTCCCGGTCTGGCCTTGGATAGCGGGCCAGGCGAGTTTACTCTGGTAATAAGAGTTATTCGGAGGTCCACACAGATGCGCTCGAAGAGTTTTGAGGGAATGGCTTGTTCGATCGCCGGGGTGCTCGATGCCGTCGGCGATCGCTGGGCAGTTCTGATCTTGCGCGACCTGTCGCTGGGTTTGAGCAAATACGAGGATTTGAGAAAGTCGACTGATGTTACCCATGCCACCTTGTCCGACCGCCTCAAGCATCTTGAAGAAAATGAACTGATCGAGCGGCGGCAGTATCAGTCGGGTCCCGATCGTTACGAGTACCTCCTGACCCGAAAGGGCAGGGACGTCATCCTCGTCGTTCAGGCGCTTGCCCAGGTCGGGGACAAATGGGGAATTACCGGGGACGCCGGCCCCCCTCTCAAATTCATCAACAAGAACAGCGGACGCCAGGTGAAGCTGGCGCTCGTGGATGAGAAGTCAGCCGAGGTGGTCCGCATGAGGGATGTTCGGCCTCAGGCCGGCCCAGGCGCCGACGATCTGGTGAGGTGGCGACTGACCAAGTTCGATCAACGATGATTTCTTTCCCGCTGCATGGGGAAAGCGCGACGAGGTATGAGGGGCGCCTCTCCCGGTCAGGATGTAGACCGTCGCAATGGCGGCTTCCCGCTCGGTCGGATGCTGTTGCAGAACCGCAAGCAGCTTGCCGAACTGGATGACCTGGTTCACCCAAAAGATGTTCTGCTCGAGCCCGCTGGTGACTGTGGAGTTGAGCCCTGTCAGGCCCGGCAGCTCGAGATGGCCTTGGCCTACAGGATCTCTATCGCTTCGAGGACCATGATGGGTTTGATGGCGTCATGCTTGGCGTTCCGGGGCAGGCGTATCACTTTGAATTTACCCGTGCACACGGACATGATGCGAGAGCGCCAAACGACAACCTCGTGGCTTTCTACATTCCCGATTGCGCTGATTGGCATGCAGCGGTCGTACGGATGAAACAGCACGGCTATGCGCCGGTTCGGTCCTTCAATCCCTTTTGGGACAAGGATGGGGTAACGTTTGAAGATTGTGATGGGGTATCGGGTGGTACTTCAGAATTCTGCCTGGAAACCCTGAATAACATTAGTGGAAGGGGCGGTTTGCTCTCTCACATAACGACGTCTGGTGGCTTCATTTAGGATTGCCTCGAGTCACTTCAGACGTGAAGCAACCTGATCGATAGCCATATCGAGCGCCAGTTCAAGAGGCCGAGTGGAGCGCGTGGTCTGAGCCAGCAGTAGGCCTCCTTGCAGTGCTGCCAGTACGGCGGTGGCGAGATCGGCTAGGTCAACACTCGACTTGCTTCCAGATCGGTCGCGCATCGCTTTGAAGCCCGCGATGAGATACGCCTCCCAACGTGCGAAACTTTCCGCAAGTTGCGCGCGCGGTTTTGGAGATTCGGCCAACTCTGAGACCAGCGATCCGAGCGGGCAACCACCCGCGCATTGGCTTTCCCGAGACAACTCCACAACGGCGTCCCGCCATCGACGCAGACCGGCAAGGGATGTCAGTCCGCGCAACATCGACTCCTGTGCAGCAAGCACGCATTCGGTCTGCCGTTGGATCACCGCGAGCACCAGGTCATCCTTGTCCGCGAAGTAATGGTAGAGCTGAGACTTGCTCGCCTTGCTGGCCGCGAGAACCGCGTCCACGCTGGTGCTCGCAACTCCGTGAGCTCGCATCAGATCAGCCGCAGCCTCAACGATGCGTGCCTTAGTTGCCGTTCCGCGAGCCGTTCGCGGCCGTTCAGCTGCAATGCTTCCCGCCATGGTGATCACCCTATTTGACAACGGACGGTTTTGCAAGCAGACTGGACTAATCGGTCCAGTAGGAGAATCCATATGTCAGCACTACAGAACGGCAACACTTTTCCTTCCCTCACCATTGATGCCGTAGGCGGCGGCACCATTTCGCTGCCCGGCGATCTGGCAGGCTCGTACGGTGTGGTTCTCATTTACCGTGGTTCGTGGTGCCCCTACTGCAACGCGCAGCTTGCGGCGTTCTCTCGCGCGAGCGCAAAGTTCGCCGAACTCGGCATCAAGGTCGTTGCTCTATCGGTCGATGACCGCGCGACCTCCGCCGCGCTGGTAGAAAAGCGCGATTTGAACTTTCCGATAGGATATGGCGCCAACGCAGATTCGGTCGCGGCGGCGACCGGCGCTTACACCAACGATAATCCGCGCTACCTGCAATCCACCGGCTTCGTCCTCGATCCGGACGGCAAGGTGATCACCGGCGTGTACTCCACTGCGGCAATCGGCAGGCTCGTCGCCGACGATGTCGCCGGTTTCGTCAGCTATGTGAAATCCAAGAAGTGACCGGGTGCTTGCTGGCAAGGGGAGGAAAATCGATGAGTGAAAAGCAGATTGCTGTCGTGGTGGGCGCAGGGCCCGGACTCGGCAATGCGCTGGTCCGGCGATGTGCTGCGGCGGGCATGAACGTGGCCGCAGTCTCGCGCAAGAGGCGGCCGCCCGAGATGATCGAAGATCGCAACCTCGTTCGCGGCTACGCTTGCGACGCGACGGTGGGTGTCGAGGTCACCAGCATGTTCGAGCGGGTTACCGCGGAGCTCGGTACCCCCGATCTGGTGGTGTACAATGTAGGAACCTGGGATCGTGCCGGCATTCTCGATATTTCCGACCAACTGTTCGAACGGGCCTGGCGTACCGGCTGCTTCGGCGGCTTTCTTGTCGGTCGGGAAGCTGTCAGGACGATGCTGCCGCGTGAACGCGGCACCATCATCTTTAGCGGCGCGACCGGGTCGATCCGCGGGGGTGCCGGCTTTGCGGCCTTTGCCGTCCCAAAGTTCGGTCTTCGCGCCCTGGCTCAGAGTATGGCCCGCGAATTCGGTCCAAGAGGCCTTCATATCGTCCACGTGATCATCGACGGCATGATTGGTCAGGAGGACGGCGCAGAATCCGACGACGTTCTGGCCCCGGGTGCGATCGCGGAGGCCTATTTCCAGCTTTACCGGCAACAACGCAGCGCCTGGACGCACGAGATCGATGTGCGGCCGGTCGGCGAAAAGTTCTAATCGACCATTCGCACCATCGGACATGCTCGGACTGACTCGGCAGCTCGACCCCTTCGGAGCATAAATTGGAATCTGCATTCATGACTGCTGCAAGGTTTGGCGGTGATACAAATCGTCACCGATGGCTGCTAATTTTCCTCATTCTGATTTGGGCCATCAGTTGGCCGGTGATCAAGGTTGGGGTAACAGCCGTGCCTGCGATTTGGTTTGGGTGTCTACGTTACATGATTGCGGCCTTTTGCCTGTTTGCTCTTGTTGCCCTGCGGCGACAGCTGGCTTTTCCGTCGAGATCGGATTGGTCACTCATTGCCGTTTCAGGCGCCCTGCAGATGGCTGCATATTCCGCACTGACAGGTCTCGCACTGACCATACTTCCGCCCGGACGTGCTTCCGTCCTCGCCTTTTCCACCCCGATTTGGGTTGTCCCTTTGGCGGCGTGGTGGCTTCACGAACGCATTTCACAGCTCGCCATGTTTGGCGTGGCGGTCGGATTGTCGGGCGTCTTTGTAATTGCGGCGCCCTCCCTCCATGTGGAAGGAAAAGATCAGATCGCCGCGTACGGCATGCTTATGGGCGCGGCCGCTGCTTGGGCAATCTCTATCGTCTTCGTCCGCTCGCATCGCTTTGCTGCGACAACCCTTGCACTGGCTCCCTGGCAGATGCTGGTGGCGGCGGCTCTCCTTCTGCCGTTGGCACTGGGTATAGAGGGCTCGCCGCCGCCAATTGGAGCAAGTGGCGCAGCATCGCTCGCATATGTTGGTCCGATCGCGACTGCTTTCGCCTATTGGGCGGTCGTGGAAGTCGGTCGCCACTTTCAGGCAGGTACGATATCCATGGCGCTGTTGGCAACTCCAAGCCTTGGCATTCTGATCTCCGCTCTTACGCTGGGAGAAGCCGTCGGTGCCTCGCTGATCGCAGGTGTCGTCTTAATCGCAGCGGGAATCCGGTTGGCGACGAGCACGTCCGACCGCCAGGTGCAGTCCCACCAGAGAGTATGTGACAGATAGCGTCCATCTTGACGGACCATTGGGGCGGGCTACCATTTCCAATGCTGGAGCACGGTCGCGCCAGACCGTTGGGCAGGGGTCCGCATTGCATTTCCAATAGTCCAGTTCGTCTAGCCCAGGATGTCATCCGGCCGGTGGCCAAGCAGCCAAGCGAAATTTGCGATCGACGTCGGCGATGGGGTGCTCGTTGATCTCGCAATACGGCGTTCCATCAGCCCGCCTGCGTCGAACTGCCAGTTCTCGTTGCCGTAAGCGCGAAACCAATGGCCGCTGTCATCAGGATATTCATAGGCGAAGCGAACGGCAATGCGGTTATCCGCGTGGGTCCATACTTCCTTGATCAGGCGGTAATCGAGTTCTGTCGACCATTTTCGTTCAAGGAACGCCTCGATCGCATCGCGGCCGTTGATGAACTTCGCCGGATTTCGCCACTGGCTGTCGGGCGTATAGGCGAGTGCGACCCGGGCCGGATCTCGGCTGTTCCAGGCGTCTTCGGCCAGCTTGGCTTTCTGCGCGGCGGTACGATCGTCGAACGGGGAGGTGAGGGCGGCTCATGTCGATACTCCTGTCGCTTGCAGTCAGGTTGAAGGACGACGATCGGCCGCCATGAGATGGTTGGCGACCGTCGCTGTCGTTTTCCTTTGTGGCTGCCTCGCGGCCTGCGTTGACTGGCTACTTCCTCGGTTTCACGTTCTTGTCGTAAAAAGTAACGATGTGGTCAGCGATGTAGGGCAGATTGTCTTCGGTGGCGAAGTGGCCTGCGTTCAGTCGGTGCATTTCTGCCTTAGGAAGGTCCATCAAATAGGACTCGCCGCCTTCCGGGGTGAAGAATGGGTCGTGCTCGCCCCAGAAGATAAGCGTCTTCGGCTGGTGATCGCGCAGAAACTTCTGCCATTGCGGGTACAGTTCTACGTTGGTCCGATAGTCATAGAACAAGTCAAGATTCAACCGCAACCCGTTTGGCTTGCGCATGAAGCCATCGTCTGATTCCCAGGCATCCTGGCTGATCAACTCAGGGTGGGCCGCACCTGCAAGATAGACACCCTTAATGCCGTCGTGTGTGTTGAAGGCTGCGAGCGGCGCTTCGGTCTCAGCGGAACGGTTGACCCACAGCGCCTTTCGGAATGCGTCCCAAGCGGGCGTTAAGCCGCTTTCGTATGCATTGGTATTTTGGATGATCATCCAATCAAGCGCCCGAGGGTTGCGTCCGATGATCCGGAAGCCCACCGGCCCGCCATAATCTTGCATGAAGAGGCCGTAGTGGTCGAAGCCTTTCGCTGCGAGAAACTTCTCCATCGTCACGGAAATGGCCTCGAACGAATAATGATAGGTCGCCGGGTCCGGCCGGTCGCTATTACCAAAGCCCTGGTAGTCCGGGGCAATCACGTGGAAGCGAGGTGCGAGTGCGACGATGAGATCACGATATTGATGCGATGACGACGGCCAGCCGTGCAGCAGCACGAGTTTCGGGTTCTTCGGATCGCCGGCTTCGCGGTAGGCGATATTGAGCTCGTCGACGTTTATCGTACCGTACTTGACCTGGGTAGCGGCGACGGCGGTCGTTGTTGGAGTGATTGCGGTCGTCCCGCGCGCGGGAGCGATCGCTACGAGGTTGGTAGTGGAAATCGCGCCGGCGAATAAGGCCGCAAACAAGCGAGAGCTGATTGTCATGGTCTGGTTGCTCTGTGATTGGAGATGAGTGGGTGTCGGTGGGGATGCCGACAGCCAGTTGCGTCGTTTGCCGAGAGCCCGTTCAGGCAGCTCGGGCCTCGACGACGGGAAAGTCGATGTCGGTCTTGAACACTTCGTTGAAATAATTGGTCCAGGTGTTCAGTGCGACGTGCAGGACGATCTCGATCACCTGCGCGTCGGTGTAACCGGCGAGTTTCATAGCCGAGAGCTCCGCTTCTGCGACATGTCCACGGGCGCGTGCCACCTTGGCGGCGAAGCGGACCGCAGCATCAGCCTTTGGGTCGTTCGATGCGCCGTTGCGGTTTGCAGTAATCTCGCCGTCATCGAGACGAGCGACGTTCTTTCCGAGATAGGTGTGTGCGGACAGGCAGTAGCTGCAGCCGTTCACTTCGGCGACGGCAAGCGCGATACGCTCGCGGGTTGCGGCTGGCAGTGCGCCTTTGCCGAGCGCGCCGGAAAGGCCAAGATATCCCTCGAGGGCCTGCGGGCTGGTCGAGATCAGGCGGAACATATTCGGTACAAGGCCGAGCTGCTTGTTAACGGCTTCAAGCAGCGGTTGTGACTTTTCAGGTGCTTCGGCGATCGTGGCGGGGGTCGGGATACGGGACATGGGGTGGCTCCCTTGTGAGTGGTTAAGCCTAATTGGCGAATGCGCGGAACCTAGTTTCTTCCATTTTTGGGAAATAGACGCTATTTTCTAGAACCAACATTCCATTTTATGGAAGCATCTATGGATCGATTCGATGCAATGGCCACCCTGGTCGCGACGGTGGACGGCGGCAGCCTTTCGGCAGCGTCACGGGCGCTGGGCATGCCATTGGCCACGGTCAGCCGAAAAATCTCAGAACTCGAAAGTCTCTTGCGTACTCAACTCGTCGTCCGGACCAGTCGCAAGCTTGTCCTCACCGAGGCCGGACAGGCCTATGTCGCGGCGAGCCGGCGCATTCTCGATGAGATCGAAGATGCCGAACGTGCTGCCTCGGGCGAGTATCGTGCGCCGCGCGGCCATCTGACCATCACAGCATCGGTCATGTTCGGTCGGTTGCACGTTGAGCCTGTCGTGCTCGAATTCCTGAAGGCATATCCCGATATCAATGCGCGACTGGTGCTGGCGGATCACGTCGTTAATCTGGTCGATGATCAGGTAGACGTCGCCATCCGGGTCGGACTGTTGCCGGACAGCAGAATGATCGCAACGCGTCTGGGGGAGGTTGGCTGGGTGACCTGTGCGAGCCCGCAATACCTGGAGGCGAATGGCACGCCGGAAACGCCTGCAGAACTTGAGAAGCATGATTGCATCATGTTCGAAGGCGTCTATTCAAACAATCTCTGGAGTTTTGGCCGCGGGAAAGAGTCCATCTTTTTGCCAGTCCGTCCGCGCTTTTCCGTAAATACGGCGGACGCCGCAATCGCGGCTGCGATGGCCTCGGCCGGCATTACCCATGTATTGTCTTATCAAGTCGCCGACGCTGTTGCCTCCGGCGCGCTTCGCTTGATCTTGCGTCCATTCGAGCCGAAGCTTCTACCGGTGCACATCATCTACGCCGGGCAATCGCTAATGCCCTTAAAGCTGCGTGCGTTTCTCGACTTCTCCGCCCCCCGGCTCAAGGCCTCGATCCCCGAATTCGGTTTGCCTGTCCACGTAGGGTAGGTCGTTTTCCAGGAATTAGAGGGCTCGACGAACGAGCGACTATGATCCGCTGACGACGCGATACACGCGTGCGTTTCCCTCAACACCACGAAGCGGGGCCTCGAACTCGACGACTTTATGGCTCGTGAGCAGATGACTGACCCCTGGAGCGGTACACTGGCATCCTCGATCTCGAGAATCTGCAAATGGCCGACGAGTAGGTCACCGTCGTGGGCGACCAGCACCTCGCCGCGCGTGATGTAAGCGGCGATCTGGGCCTGGGAATCGTCGGCCAGTGCAAAAAGAGGCAGCAGCAGGTTGCGATCTTCGCCGTAGTGGCCAATGCCCATGGGGTTACGCTGGAGAGAGATACGGGCCGAACCGTTTGAAGTCGGATCGATGCGCATCCGTCAACGAAGGCTGCATTTCACCGTCTTGTACGATCCCCCAAACGATTTGCGCACGCAGGCCCCGCGCATCGCTCCGGTTTTGCAGGACCAATCGTGCGCCGCTGGCGCGAAGCGCGAGATCGACGATCGACAGCCCTAACCCACTTCCGAGCGGGCTCTTGTTGCGGCCGCGGAAGAAGCGGTTCGTTACCAGCGAGATCTCATCGTCCGGGATACCGGGACCGTCGTCATCGATATAGACAGCCAAGGTGTCGGAACCTTTCTTCATCGACCATCGAATGATGCCTGGCTCAAGCATGTGGCAGACTGCGTTCTCATGCAAATTGCGAATGGCAACCAGAAGCAGCTCCCTGTTCGCCGTGACCACGGTGCTTTTCAGCGCGGGATCAAATCCGACTTGTGCCTTGCTGTCCGATGCCGGTAGAGCATCGATGACTTCCTCAATCAGGTCTCCGATGTTGACGTTGGATCGCTTGGCGTCGTGGGTGGAGTCGACCTTTGCCATCGCCAGCAATTGACGGACCATCCGCGTGGTCCGATCGACGGCTACTACGATCTGGCGCAGTGCTGCCTCGCGAATGCCGCCGTCGCTCGCCACCATCGCGATCTGCGCTTGCGTGCGCAGGCCGGCCAGCGGCGTGCGAAGCTCGTGCGCCGCAAACGCCGTTAGCTCCCGTTCATGCCGCATGGCGTCGCGGAGCTTCCGGAAGAGATGGTCGAGCGCATCCACGACGGGTTGGATTTCACCTGGAATCTTTCCGGTCGCGACCGGGCGCATGTCGTCGGCATTGCGGTGTGCAAGTTCGCGCGCCAGCGCCTGCAAGGGGCGAAGGCCGCGGCTGAGGCTTGCCCAGATGAGCAGGCCAAGCAGCGGAATAGTGAGGAGCAGGGGCGCAAGCAGACCCTTAATGATCTCTTCCACTAGGTGAGCCCGCAGTCCCAGACGATCGCCCACCGACACCCGGATGCCCTTGGCGGTATCTTCCGCGGTATAGACGCGCCATGTTTCTCCCTTGATCATCCGCTGTGAAAAGCCGGCACGCTTTTCGCCCAGGCTTTCGTCCGGCGCACCGCTCGAGCGGGCCACCAAGCGGCCGTCGAGCGACCATATCTGGCAGGACAATTGGCGTTCATAACTCATTATTTCGGGCGCCTGTTCTGAATCGCCTTCCGTCTGCGCCGGGCCAACGCCGTTGCCCGAGGCGAGCGACAGCACCATGCGCGCAGCTTCCTGAAGTCGCGCGTCGAGCACACTTTCGATTTCGCGCGTGGCGCCAATATAGATCCAGCAGGTGGCGACGAGCCAGATCAGGCTGGTGGCGGTAACGAGGATCAGGAACAGTCTGCCCTTCAGTGAATTCATGATGCGATGGGCCTCATGCGGTAGCCGATCCCGCGCAGGGTTTCGATTTTGGCTCGCCCGATTTTGCTACGCAGCTTATGCACGTGCACTTCGACGGTGTTGCTTTCGACCTCCTCTTGCCAGCCGTAGAGTTTTGCCTCCAGATCGCTCTTTGACAGCACCGTGCCTGGCCTGTCCATCAGCGCCGCAAGGACCGCGAATTCGCGCCGCGACAGGCCAATGCACTCTCCGTTGACGGCCGCTGTCAGCCGCGCGGGATTGAGCGTCACGCCATTGTAAGTGGCCTGCGGTGCCGCACGGCCGCTATTCCTCCGGCTGATGGCGCGTACGCGGGCGGCGAGTTCCTCAAGATCGAACGGCTTGCCGAGATAATCATCCGCACCGGCATCCAGCCCCCTGACGCGGTCGGGAACCTCATCAAGCGCGGTCAGCAATAGCACCGGCGTTCGGTCACCGCGGGAACGCAGCGCGGCTAACAGATCGAGGCCCGATCCGTCCGGCAACATCAAATCGAGCACCAGCGCATCGAACGCGTCGGCCGCGAGCGCGGCGTGACCGTCGGCGCAACTGGAGACGATATCGAGCGTCGCGCCGTACAGCCCGAGACCGATCTTCAGGCCGTCGGACAGCACCGGGTCATCCTCAACAACCAAAATTCGCATGGAAGCCGCTCCTCGTCGTGACTTCCGCGTCGGCCTCTAGCCTTAAGGCTGGCTTAAGGTCGCGCGGTCACATGGGCCGCCGGATCGCTCACAGAAGGTACCCCATGCCCTACGTTCGCATTCTCGGTTTTGTTACTTTGTTGCTGAGGCTGATGGCGGCTGCCGGTCCAGTTTTGGCCGCGACGCCGATGCCGGCCGATCAGGCCTTCCAGCTCCGCGCCCAACTCGACGAGGAGAAGGGGATCGAGCTGACCTGGACGATCGCTCCGGGCTATTACCTGTACCGCGACAAGATCGTGGTCACGCTTGATGGCCAGCGAGTCAGGATCGCCACGGAGAAAGGCCAGCCCAAGGATGATCCGAATTTCGGCATGACCGAGGTCTATCACGCGGGTACCACGGCGACGGTTCCGGCGGAACTGTTGCCGGAGAAAGGCCGCATCATCGTCACCTATCAGGGCTGCGGCGAAAACACGATCTGTTATCCGCCGATCGCAAAGACGGTTGATATGGCGACATTGCTGATCGCAGTGGCGCCCGAAGATAACGAAGCCGTGAACCGGCCCGGAAACGGCAGCAGCGCAGCGGACATTTCGACATGGGGTCCGTCCCCGGCCGATGGAGCAGGCGCAGAGTCGGGCATGCTCGGGGGCAGCCTATTGACTATAGTTCTGGCCTTTCTGGGTTTCGGCCTGCTGTTGTCGTTCACGCCCTGCGTATTTCCGATGATCCCAATTCTTTCGGGCATGCTGGCGCGGTCGGGCAGCCGCCTTTCCTTGACACGCAGCTTCGCTCTGTCTGCGTCCTACGTGGTGGCGATGGCTGCGGCCTACGGCACGCTCGGGATCTTCGTGGCCTGGTCGGGTGAAAACCTGCAGACCGTATTGCAGACGCCACTCGCCGTCCTTGGCATGAGCGCGCTGTTCTTGGCGCTCGCGCTGTCGATGTTTGGGCTGTATGAATTGCAGTTGCCGCAATCCTGGACCGCGAGGCTCGCGACCAGTGCGGGTAATAGAGGTTCGATCGGCGGCGCCGCGTTGCTCGGTTTTGGCTCGGCGCTGATCGTCGGTCCTTGTGTAACGCCGCCGCTGGCGGCAGCGCTGGTGGTTGCACAGACCGGGGCGGTCGCTCGCGGCTCGCTGGCGTTGTTCGCGCTTGGCCTCGGCATGGGGCTGCCGTTGATCGCCTTCGGCGTGCTCGGCGCCCGGGTGCTGCCGCGTTCCGGCGCGTGGCTCGCGCGCGTAAAGCATATTTTCGGTTTCGTTTTTGTCGGGCTCGCGATCTGGATGGCTTCGCGGGTCCTGCCCGTCGCGCTCACGGCCACCGCGTGGGGCGCCCTGTTCATCGCAATCGGGCTTTACTTCGACGTCCTCGCGCTGTTCGAGGAGCCGCGGTGGCGATCAGCCAGTCTCGCCAGGGCAGGTGCCGCCGTGCTGGCGCTGTTTTATGGATGCGTCCTGCTCATCGGTGCGGCGCTCTCCGACTACGGACCCTTGCAGCCACTGATCTCCATCGGCGCGGTCGCCTCTTCAGCGGATGCCGGCAGCACCGAAGGTTTCCAGGTGGTTTCCAACGAGGCCGACCTCGACAAGGCGATTGACCTCGGTCGCCGGCAGGGCCGCGGCATCATGGTCGACTTCTCTGCCGATTGGTGCACCGAGTGCCGGCTGATGGAGCGGAACATCTTCGCCAAGGATGAGGTGCGGCAGCAGCTTCGCGGCATGCTCCTGATTCGTGCCGACCTCACCCATTACGACCTGTCGAGCAAAAACTTGATGCAACGTTTCGCGGTGGTCGGGCCGCCCACGGTGGTGTTCCTCAATCCCGACGGCAGCGAAATCAAGGATGCCCGCGTGGTCGGCGACATCGGCGTTGACAATTTCCTCAACAAGGTCGCCAAGGCCTGGCGCGCCTAAATCCAGTTCATGGAGAGATGACAGATGACCTCTTCGATATCCCGGGCCGGCTTTTTGCGGCTGGCGGCCCTGTCGCTGTTTGTGGTCCCGGCGCAGACGCGCGCCGACGACAACGAAATCACGCGTGACATGATCCTGAACGATCCCGATGCGCCGACGGCTGGAAACCCCAATGGCGATCTCACCATCGTGGATTTCTTCGACTACAACTGTCCCTACTGCAAGAAGGCCGCCACGAGTCTGGAAAAGCTGGTCAAGGCTGACGGCAATATCCGCCTCGTCTACAAGGACTGGCCGATTCTGCACGAGACCTCGATCGTTGGCGCCCGGCTGGCGCTGGCAGCCAAATACCAGGACCAGTATTTGCCGGTCCACCACGCGTTGATGGACATTCCGGGCTACGGCATCTCGCAGGAACAGATGCTCGATGCCGTTCGCAAGACCGGCGTCGATCAGACCCGGCTGGATGCCGATATTGCAGCGCATGCCGACGACATCCTGCGTCTGATCAAGCGCAATCTGAACATTGCTGAAGCGATCGGCCTACAGGGCACGCCCGGATTTCTGGTCGGCGCTTACAAGGTGAACCAGGCGCTGAGCTATGAAGGGTTCGTGCGGGTCGTGGCCGATGCTCGCGCGCGGGCCAAAAAATAGACGACAGCGTCAATTCCCGGAAAACAGCAATCATGATCAGTTCGCCTTCTCAAGGGGCGCGGCGTTTGTTCGCCGCGTCGACACTCTTACTCGGCCTTGCCGGCTGTTCGGTGACGGACGAGGGGCTCCGCACCGTCGAATTCTCAGGCCCGCAATCTCCGGCCATGATGCATTATGCCTCGCGAGGCTCCGAAAGATTTCCTGTCGACGCCGTCGATACCTCGCATATCGACAGGCAATTCCTCAAGCAGATGGTCGACTATCGCGCGCCGTATCCGCCGGGAACGGTCGTGGTCGATCCGCACCGACGCTTTCTCTATCTGGTTCAGAAGGGAAGTAAGGCCATCCGTTACGGCGTCGGGGTTGGCCGAGAAGGCCTGGCCTTTGCGGGTACGGGCACGGTGCAGGAAAAGCGCGAGTGGCCGCACTGGACACCGACGCCGGCCATGATCGCCCGCGAGCCGAAGCGATACGCGAAGTGGGCAAGGGGCATGGACGGCGGCGTCGGCAACCCGCTCGGCGCGCGGGCGCTCTATCTGTTCAAGGACAGCAAGGACACCCGCTACCGCATCCACGGCACCACCGAGCCCGACAGCATCGGCAAGGCGGTCTCCTCCGGCTGCATCCGCATGATGAACCAGGACGTCATCGATCTGTATGGCCGGGTGCCGCTCGGCGCCAAGGTCGTCGTGCTCTAATGCATTTAAGGTTGGTTTAAGCTGACGCGTCTAAGTGCGCGATATCAGTCAACACAGGATTGGAAAACAGCTGATGCTCGCGATGACATCGTCTTCCCGCAAGGCTTCCGACGCGTTCGCCGCTTGGGCGCCATTGCCGATCCGGCTTGCGGTCGGCTACGGCTTCGTGGCGCACGGCTATGCCAAGCTGTCGCGCGGACCTGAGACCTTCGCGGTGGTGCTGCACACGCTCGGGGTACCCGATCCGCTGTTTGCCGCGTGGGCGGCAACCTTGACCGAGCTCATTGGCGGTGCGGCGGTCATGGCGGGCATGCTGATTCCCTGGGTCAGCATCCCTATGGTGGTCGTTCTCCTCACCGCGCTGATCACCGTGCACCTTCCTTACGGGTTCTTTTCGGTCAAATTCGCGGAAGTCACCGAAACCGGAATCAAATTCGGGTCGGTCGGCTATGAAATCCTGCTGCTTTATCTTGCGGGTCTGGTGGCGTTGGTGCTTGGCGGGCCTGGCGAGTTGTCGCTGGAGCGCTGGCTCGAACGGCGCCGGGATCGCGAGCAGGAGCAGCAGACGCTGCAATCGCTCGCCCGCAAGCCTTAATCAACGTGAGGCGATCCTTCGGGCCCGCGTAACATCGGCGACGACTGCGACGAAGTAATAGATGGGGATGTCATGGGTTAGTTTCGTTAGTGGCGCGATTTGCAGCGTGCCTGCTCTGTGGGATATCGGCGATGACGACGGACGATCTCATTCGGGCTTTGGTTGCCGACGGATATGTCGGGCGAAAGCCCCGGGCGGTTCTCTTGATTGCATTGCTGCCCGCGACGGCCTTCGTTGCAATTCTTTTCTTCACGCGAATTGGATTTCGCGAGGATATCGATGCCGCGCTACGCACGGTGCGATTTCAGTTCAAATTCGCCGTGATCGTGCCGCTCGCGCTCGTGGCCCTAGGCGCACTGTTCCGCAGCGCGGGACCGGTCTTCGCGCTGGGCTGGTGGGCGAGATTATTGCCGCTTCCGCTGCTTCTGCTGTCCGCGGGCGTTGCCGCAGAATTGCTGTCAATCCCGCGATCGGATTGGATGGTCCGGCTGATCGGTTCTAACGCCGTGAACTGCATGACGCTCATTCCGCAGCTCGCCAGTGGTCCGCTGGTAATCTTCATCACCGCGCTGAAGAGCGGCGCACCGGCGCATCCGGGATTGAGCGGTGCAATGGCGGGGCTTGGTGCGGGCACCTTGGCTGCCGTATTCTACGCCACGAACTGCTTTGACGACAGCCCGCTGTTCGTTATCACCTGGTATCCGCTGGCCCTTCTCGCGGTCGTATCTGCTGGCTATTTTGCAGGACTTTGCTCCTTGCGATGGTGACGTCAGGTCACGGCCTAATCCGCCCCGGCAGCAGGCCCGACACGGTGTCGGGCCTGACTGGCGATCGCGCAGGCGACCGCGCAGGTCAACCCAGACTAAATAATTCAGTGCCTGAAAACGTAATTGAGATGGTTGCAGGTCCCCGGAACAACTGAAAAGCTTCGCTCGAAAGCCTATTTCTGCATGAAGTGCCAACCCCGGAATAACCCCGATTACATCAGGAACGAACGCACATAGCCGGGGTCGAATGAAGCCAAGACTCTTGACTTTTCAGCACTATGCGGCGCGATAACCGGGTTCGGGACGCAGGGGTCGCAGGTTCGAATCCTGCCACTCCGACCATTCTTTCAAGTACTTATAGTTTCGATGTTTTTCGTGCGCAATGAAATGCGCAACGATTTGAGGCACGGCAGCCATGCCCATCGATCTTAAGGCGTACGCGAATAGCCTTTAGAAACAAATCGAGCAAGATTCGCGACGACCTTGTGTCGCTCGAAGCCGGGAAGCGCGAGGGAAATGGCTTTGGTGCGACGTCGCGCAGGACACGAAATCCTCTCCCGGCCTACAAGCTGAATTGGCGGCACGCGGCGAGTAGGGTCAGCTCAGCGCCTTCCCCTAAACGCCTCCGCAGCCTCTTCCTGGAAGTCAGGGTGGTGATGTCCGTAGTTGGCCTCCAGTTGCTCAACCGTCATTCCGAGCCAGCCGGCGGCTTCCCACATGTCAACGCCCGATTGCATCAGCCAGGTTGCTGCTGTGTGCGCAGTGAGTGTCGGACCACGTCGTCGCCCAGCCCGGCATCCTCTAAAATGCCTTCCCAGGCTGATCGGATCTTGCCGGCGATCGGCTGGCCATCATGCATGCGGTTCACGACGAACCGGATTCCGTGTTTTCGCCATTCCACCTCGGTTGCCGAACAAGCCCACGACTTTGGCTCGAACAATGGCCAATAGCGCTCGGCAAACTTGCGGTCGAAATTTGCGTTATGATGCAGGAGCCATCGTGCAGGCGAGCGCGTCAGGGGAGGAGCGGACGTACTCAATCCTTGAGTGCGTCGCCGGTGACAAGGATTAGGTCGCAGCGGAAATCATTGGCGGACTTGCCACTCGCATCTTCGATCCGGTGATAACAGGCGTTGTTACCGAACGGGCGGTTCTCGAACTTGCCGTTCGTGTCCTGGACGACCTCGGCGGGGACCTTCTTGCCGAGAAAATTGAACAGGACCTTCGCTTTCTCCGCGTTGCACGACAATACCACGGCGCCACCGGCATCCTCGACCGAGCCGGCTCCCATCGCCTCCCTGACGCAATCGCTGAGGCCCGCGAGCGTCAGGTCCTTGGCGCCCACTTCGGCACGCGCCGGATGCGAGAGCGCGACGGCGGACAGAAGACAGGTCAGGCTGATCAGGTTTTTCATCGGGGCAGTCCATCATCGTTGGGTGGGAAAGGGCTTCGGTTCAGGCCGGTGCTGGTATCCGCTTGCTGATCGTCAGCTTCACGGCGGCGCCACCGAAGCGCGACTGCTCGATCCACAGGCGTCCGTCATAGAGCGCGACCAGATCACGGGCGATCGCAAGGCCAAGTCCGGTGCCGGGCTTGAGTTCGTCGAGCCGCGCGCCGACCTCGAAGACACGTTCGCGATGCTCCTCCGGGATTCCCGGTCCGTCGTCCTCGACGGACATGCACACGCTGGCGCCGAGATCCTGGCTTGCGACAACGACCTGCTGGCGAGACCATTTCGCCGCGTTATCGACGAGATTGCCGATAATCTCGGTGAGGTCATTGGGATCGCAGGCAACCGTGTGATCAAGGGGGCCTTCGACCTCGAAGCTTCGCTGATGACCGGCGTTCAACTTGCTGTAGGCGTTGATCACGGTGTGCACGATCTCCGCAAGAGCGGCCGAGGTGCCGGCGTTGTTCATCGCGGATGCCCGCGCGCGCGCGGTCTGGTAGTCGATTATCAGGACCATGCGCGCGCATTGCTCGTGCAGCACGCGGGCCGTCTCGGTGTGCCCTTGACACTCCAGTTGTCGGGCTTCCATCGTCAGGATCGCCAGCGGCATCTTCAGTGCGTGGGCCAGATTGCCGGCGTGAATGCGTGAGCGCTCGACCATCGCGAGATTGGCGCTGATCATGCCGTTGAGTTCCTTGACGAGCGGCATCACCTCGTTGGGCAGGTCGTCCGGCAGGTGAGTCACGGTCCCCGAACGCACCGCCGAAACCGCGTCGCGGATGCGGGCGAGGGGACGTAGTCCGAATGCTACCTGGGCATAGGCGGTCCCGATCATCCCGAATGCCATCAGGCCGAGCGACGTGGCCAGCACCATGTGCAAATGGCTCATCTCGTCGCTGATCAGTCGTTCGTCGGCTCCGATCCGGATCTCGACCGGTTCCTTGAGGTGACGGCCCTGGACGACGCGCCGGAGCATACGCATCGTCCCGGTGGGACCGTTGACGCTGGCAGCCGCGGGGCTGTCGCCGTCGGGTCCGGCGGGAAGCTCAAGATCGGCGTCCAGCGAGGGCGACCGGATCATTTCGCCGCCGGGCAGATGGACCTGCCAGTAGTGGCCGGAGCGAGCGGCGAAATACCGCGGATCGCTGAAATCGCGCGCCAAAAACGGCCTCCCGTTAGAATTGATTTCAACCAGGCTGCTGAGCTCGCGGGCGTGATCCTGCAGGTCATGGTCGAAGTGCGATGCGACGAGGTTGCGAAATACGCCGGACAGCAGCAGTCCGCTGGCCACGAGCGCAAACGAGATCCAGATCGCTGCGCAGGTGATCATTCGGGCGCGGAAATTCCGGCGCAGCATGGGCTCATCCGATCCGGTAGCCCATGCCCCGGATCGTGCGGATCGTTTCGCGCCCCAGCTTCTTGCGAAGCCGGGCGACGTAGACCTCCACCACGTTTGAGTCACGGCCATGGTTGAACGAGTAGACGTGTTCGAGCAGTTCCTTCTGGGAGACGATGCGGTCGGAGTGGCGCATCAGCAGATCCAGCATGCGCAATTCAAGTGCGGTGAGTTCGACGGGCACACCGTTCTTGGTCACCGTCCCCGCGGCCGCATCGATCTCGATGTCACGGCGCCGGCGCATCGTTTCCGACTGGCCGGACGAGCGACGCAGCAACGATCGGAGGCGGGCCACAAGCTCCTGCGCCTGGAACGGCTTCTCGAGGTAATCGTCGGCACCCGCATTCAGTCCGTTGACCCGTTCGGCCCAGCCGCTCCGTCCGGACAGGATCAGGACGGGCAGCTTGCGACCCTCGCTGCGCCAGCGCCGGAGCACAGCGAGTCCCGAGACGTGCGGAAGCCCGATGTCCAGTATCGCCGCGTCATAGCTTTCGGTGCTGCCCATCAGCCATCCCTTGGTGCCATCGGTGGCAAGATCCGCGTCGAAGCCCGCCTCCGCCAGGTTTGCCCTGATCCGCTGCGCATAGGCCGTCTCGTCTTCAATCAGGAGTATGCGAATGGCCGTCACTCCCCTGTCATGCTGTCATCGGTTCGTTCGAGATCATGGCGCGATCCCGAGTTGCTTCGCAGCATCCGCGATCCGCGTCCGCTCGCCGGACTCCTCGGCGAAGACCGCGAGCGCACGCTGCAGCGAGGCTTTCGCCTGCTCCGTTTCGCCGAGCACGACCCGGGAGCGGATCAGCTTGATCCAGCCTTCGGCATCGCGCGGCGATTGCTCCAGCCGCGCCGCCAGCCCATCGACCATGTTGCGGATCATTGCGCTGCGATCCTGCGGAGCCATGGTCTCGGCGTTTCGTACGTCCTGCGCAGACGGGCCGCGCGCGCCAGCTGCCTCGGCCGGCGGAGCAACCGGGGACGTGGACGATCGCAGCAGCTCTTGCATGGCTTCGGCAGACAGCTTCGGTTTCGACGCGGCGACTTCGCCGGCATCGGCTCGAATGGTCTTGAGCCTCTGACGGAGATCGGGCAGCCACGGCTCGCTTGGATCGGCCTCGGCGACGACCGCTTGCCAGTCCGCGGCCGCGCCATCCTTGTCGCCGTCCTGCTCCTTCGCCAGCCCCATGAAGAATCGTGCCCGTGCATTCCTCGGATCACTCTTCAGCGTCTCTTCGAATTCTTTGCGTGCGTCAGTGGTGACGACGTCGCCCGCGTCACGCACCAGGGCCTCTCCCCGCGCGCTGCGATACTCGGCGAAGTCGGGCCTCAGCTCGACGGCCCGTGCATACGCCTTGGCTGCATCTGCGAACCGCTCGATGTTGAAGTAGGACCAGCCGAGCAGCCGCCAGCCATCGGCGTCTTGCGGATTTTTCTGCAGCCGGTTCTGGACCCGCTGGATCATCTCCTCGACGGGCGGAAGTGTGCTCGATGATTGCGCGGCGCCGCGTGAGGCTTCCGGGGCGGCGGTCGTGGACGGTTGAACCAAGCCCTGCGTCGCGATCGATCGGGTGGCAAAAGCGGGCCGCTGGCTGATGGCCTGCGGAGTGGCTGACGGAAGATCCGGGCTCCCGATGACGGCATAAAGAGCCACGGAACCGAACACGACGATCGAGGTGACGGCGACCAGCGCGAATTTGCGCTCGGACCCGGCGAGCCAGGTGTCGGGCGTGTCCTCGGCGCGATTGACCGCGATGATCCGGCGCTTGATCTCGAGCCCTGCGCTCTCGGCCTGCGCCTGATCGATCAGGCCCTGGGCGGCCTCGGTCTCGATCTCCCTGAGTTGATCGCGATAGACCGCGATCTGTCCGGCCGCGGCCAGCCGCGTCCGCTCATAGCGTCGGATGAAGGGGGCCGAGAGGAGAACCGCGGCCGCGGAAATCATGGCAGTGCAGATGAGCCAGAGCGTCATGCGGAGTTCCGTTTGTCGAGGATCGCCTCGACCAGTTTGAGTTCGTTGTCATCCAGCGGTGCGGCTGTCGTCGCCACCGCTGCATTGGTTGCCGAGCGCCGAATGTACCGGCCGAAGCCCAGGCTTGCTGCGATCAGGACCAGGAATGGTCCGACCCAGAGCATCAACGTGTTGAGCTGCATCGGCGGTTTCAGCAGAACGAAGTTGCCGTACCGCGCAACGATGAAATCCATGGCAGCGCTGTCGTTGTCACCGGCCTGCAGGCGGTCGCGCAGCAGCACGCGGAGATCACGGGCCAGCGGCGCGTTGGAATCGTCGATGCTCTGGTTCTGGCAGACCACGCAGCGAAGTTCCCGGCTAAGATTGCGTGCGCGGGCCTCGAGTGCCGGATCCTTCAGTATCTCGTCCGGCTGTACCGCGCGGGCTTGCGAGATGGCCCCGAGCAGCGCCGCTGCGACCAGCAGTGCCTTGCGAGGCCGTGATCGAGAGACACCAGAGTGTGAGATGATCATCGCGCTCTCCTATTCCGCAGGAGCGGCGAACGGGACCGGCTGCGCCGCGCGTTGCGGAGCGCCAACCCGCAGGCGGCGGTCGGCAAGCGAGACGAAGCCGCCAAGAGCCATCATCAGGGCGCCGATCCAGACCAGCGGGATGAACGGGTGGTAGTAAAAGCGAACGGCCCAGGCGCCCGCATTGTCGGGGTCACCGAGCGTGACATAAACGTTCGAGACCAGGTTCGTACGAATTCCCGCCGCCGTCGTCAGTTGCCGACGGACCGGATAGAACCTGCGTTCGCTGCTGAGTTGCGTCGAAGGCTTGCCGTTACGGGAGATATCGAAAATGGCGCGTTCAGCCTCGTAGTTCGGGCCCGGCACTTCGGCCACTGAGCGGAAGCGGACGTCATAGCCCGCCAGTTGCAGGCTCTGGCCCGGACGCAGCATTTCGATCTTCTCGCTTGCCCATGCGGTCATTCCCGTGATCCCGGCGACCGTCACGCCCATGCCGGCATGGGCGAGGACCAGGCCGTAGACCGCAAGTGGAGTCGTGCGCGCGAGCCGGAGCGTTGTTGCAAGGGGCGTGCTGCCGAGTCGCGTCCGTTGCGCGAGTACGAGCAGCGAGCCGAGGACGAGCCACACCGCGAGGCCCATGAAGAAGGCGACCAGGAAATGCTGACCGAGGGTGAAGGCGAGCAGCGCGACCGCAGTCAGGGTCGCCGCGATCGCAGCCGGCCTGAGACGGCCGAGCGCCGCGCGCAACTCGTCCCGCTTCCAGCGCAGTGCCGGACCCACCACCATCACCAGCAGCAGCGGCACCATGATCGGCACGAAGGTCATGTTGTAATAGGGCGGCCCAACCGAGATCTTGTCGTTGCCGAGCATGTCGACGACCAGCGGATAGAAGGTGCCGAGGAACACCGTTGCCACCGCGGTTGTGAGCAGCACGTTGTTGACGACAAGGCCGCTCTCGCGGCTGACCGCCGCGAACAGCGGCCCATGCTTCATCTCGGGCGCGCGGATCGCGAAGAGAGCGAGGCCGCCGCCGGTGGCGATCAGGATCAGCACCAGGATGAAGGTGCCGCGCGCCGGGTCCTGCGCGAAAGAGTGCACGCTGGTCAGTACGCCGGAGCGAACCAGGAAAGTGCCGATCAGGCTGAGCGAAAAGGTCAGGATCCCAAGCAGGATGGTCCAGCTCAGAAGCGCGTTGCGCCGTTCCACGACCAGCGCGGAGTGGAGCAGGGCGGTGCCGGCCAGCCAGGGCATGAAGGAGGCGTTCTCGACCGGGTCCCAGAACCACCAGCCGCCCCAGCCGAGCGTGTAGTAAGCCCAGGCACTGCCAAGCGTGATGCCGATGGTGAGAAAGCACCAGGCCGCGAGCACCCAGGGCCTGACCCAACGTGCCCAACTCGCATCGACCTTGCCCTCGATCAGGGCGGCGATCGAGAACGAGAATGCCATCGAGAAGCCGACATAGCCGAGATAGAGGAAGGGCGGGTGGATCGCGAGGCCCGGATCCTGCAGGATTGGGTTGAGGCCATTGCCCTCCGCCGGCGCGTCGGCGAGCCGGACGAACGGATTCGACGTCGCGACAATGAATACCAGGAAGCCGAGCCCGATCATGCCGTGAGTACCGAGCACGGTGGTCAGGAGGCGGTCAGGCAGGTTATTGCCGAACACGGCAACGGCCGCGCCGAACAGGGCCAGGATCAGGACCCACAGCAGCATGGATCCCTCGTGATTGCCCCAGACGCCCGACACCTTGTACAGCAGCGGCTTCAGCGTGTGCGAATTGGCGGCAACGACCTGGACGGAGAAGTCCGACTGCACGAACGCCGCAGTCAGGCAGGCGAATGCCAGCGCAATGAAGACGAACTGGCCGATCGCGGCATGGCGAACGAACGCCGCAATCGCCGGCTCGCGGCGGCGCAAGGCCAAGAGCGGGACGGCCGACTGCACGAGCGCAATCAGCAGAGCAATGATGAGAGCGAATGATCCCGTCTCTGCCGTCATGTCCCTTCCCGCAACGACAGCCGCGATTTATTCCCGCAAGCCGTTCTCAAGAGTTCGTGAGTTCCCGGACTGAAAGGGCGAAATGGGGCATCAATAGTACGGAAAAACGCCATTCCGCGGATTCGCCACGATTGAATTTGCGACCGCTTCGCGAATTCAAAACTACGCTTCGGATTGATTCTGTTGTTTTGCATTTGAATTTCCCGTCTTCCGGGAGACGGCATCCCCAACATTGAGAATGCCAGATGCATCCAACGCATGGCCGGCGAATGCACGCG
The DNA here is from genome assembly GCF_018130385.1 of Bradyrhizobium sp. AUGA SZCCT0283. GTDB lineage: Bacteria > Pseudomonadota > Alphaproteobacteria > Rhizobiales > Xanthobacteraceae > Bradyrhizobium. The sequence goes on from NZ_JAFCLU010000009.1 coordinate 101,954, forward strand.
GACCGATCGCAGCAGTCACTTGCCTATTCCAAAAGTTTGGCAACCTCGCGATGACCGCTGACCAGGGCGATTTCAGCTGCCGTCTCGCGCCGCTTGTTGCGCAAGCGCTTGTCGGCGCCGGCCTCCACCAGCATCGAGGCGATCTGGGTCCGTCCTTCATAGGCCGCCATCATCAGCGGACTTACCCCTTGGCCATTGCGGACGTTCGGGTCGACCTTGCGACGCAGAAGCTCGCGCACGACCTCCGTCAGTCCGGCGCGGACCGCGAGAATCAAAGTTGTGTTGCCGCTGGCTGTCGTCGCCTGCGGGTCGGAGCCATGATCGAGCAGGGCCAATGCTGCAGTCTCATGGCCGCTCTCGATCGCTTTCAGAAGCGGGCTCGTGCCGCCGGAGTCGGTGACATTTGGTTCTGCGCCCTGCGTCAGAAGACGTGGAATGGCATCCGCATTGCCGTGCGCGGCCGCATGCCACAGGGCCGTGCGGCCCTGTTTGTCCACCGCCTTGACGCTCTGATGATCCCACAGCAACGTCTCGACCACACGTGGCGAGCACGATGTCGCCGCCATCATCAGCATGGTCCGGCCGTCTTCGAGTGTCTGAATTGCCGACTGGTTGACCTTGAGAAGGGGAGCGATTGTCGGTTCGCTGCAACGGCTCACGGCTGCGGCCAGCGCCGTCGTGCCATCGCTCGTCGTGATCAGCGGGTCGGCGCCCCGAGCCAGCAGCTGTGTCACGATTTCGGCTTGGGCGTGACCGGCAGCGAGAATCAGCGCTGTCTGACCCTGTCGATTGCGGAGATTGGGGTTGGCGCCCGCGGCCAGCAGGAGCTCGGCGACGGCGGTCTGACCTGCTGCCGCAGCGATCATGAGCGGGCTATCGCCATCGGCGTTTGCCACATTGACGTCGACGCCCGCAGCAATGAGCAGGCGCAGCGGCGCGATCTGGGCGCGCAGTGTCGCATCAATGATTGCAGGCTGGCCGTTGCGCGATGCACTCAGCGACGATAGGTCGAGCTTCGGAGTGGCGACGGGCCGGCTGGCCGGACGCATCTCCGGCTGCCTGGGGCCGGTCGCGGCAGCACGATTGGCAATGTCGCCCAAGAGTTGTTCGGCCGGTTGGTAGCCAGCAGCAGCCGATCGCCGCAACCATTCCCGCGCCGTCTCGACATCGGAGGTCGTACCGCGTCCGGCAAGGTACATCGCAGCCAAGTTATATTGTGCGCGGACGTGTCCCTGTTCGGCGCTCTGCTTCATCCATTTGAACGCCAGCGCGTCGTTGGCCCCGGTCACGTGGCCCGAACGATACAACGAACCAAGGCGGTACTGGGCCTCGCGGTCACCGGCGCGGGCAGGCGGCTCGAGCAATTTCAGGGCCTCGCCCGGGCGACCGGCCCTGATCGCGGCGTCGGCGGCGCGGATCGCGGATGAACTGCCGCGACGGTCGGTATCGACGAATGGCGTGGAAGGGTCCGACGCTGCAGCTGAGTTCTGGGCGAAGCAAGATCCCGCCATGCTGCTCAGGCACAGTCCACCGATCAGGCTCATAGATATTAGGCTATGCGGTGCCATATTTGGTCTCGACCTCGATGCCCATGCTCTCAAGGAAGCTTGTCGGTAGAATGCCGCCAGCACACACGATGACCGCCTGGTTGCGGAGACGCTGAGCGCTGCCATCGGCCTCGATCTCGACGGCGTCCGGTTCGACCTGCCGGATGGTGGAATGGAACAGCACGTTCAGCCGCCCCGATTGCCGCATCTCGTCGACGCGTTCTCGGTTCTTGAGCTTTGCCCTGTTGAACGAGCCGCTGCGGTGGGACAGCGTCACCGTGGTGCCCGGCTGCTCGGCGACAGAACAGGCTGCCTCGAGCGCGGCATCGCCGCCACCGACGACGAGCACGTGCTGCCCCCGGTATTGTTCGGGATCAATCAGCCGGTAGACGACCTTGGTCTGGTCCTCGCCGGGAACGTCGAGCCGGCGAGGTGTACCGCGCCGCCCGATCGTGAGCAGCACGGACCGGGTCCGGTAGGTGCTGCGCGTGGTCCTGACCTCGAACCCGTTCGGAGCTCGTGCAACAGATTCGACGCGTTCGCCGAGATTGATCTTGAGCCTCGTCTTTCGGACGATATTCATGAAGAAGCCGATCAGCTCTTCCTTGCTCAGTTCCCGGATGTTGAACTTGCCGACCAGAGGCAGCGTGAACGGCGCTGTCATGACCAGCTTGCCGCGCGGGAAATGTGCCACCGTACCGCCGAGCGAGTCCTGTTCGACGGTGACGGAGCGAAGCTTGTGCTGCATGGCCGCAAGGCTCGCGGACAGGCCGGCCGGTCCACACCCGACGATGACGACGTCGAGCATCTGCCTGTCGCCGGTCCTGGTCACCTTGCGGATCGAATCGATCGCCTGCCGTCCCTGTTCGATGGCGTTGCGCACCAGGCCCATCCCGCCCAATTCGCCGGCGATGTAGATTCCGGGCACGTTTGTCTGGAAGTCTTCGGCGACGTTGGGGATGTCGACACCGCGTGTCTCGGTGCCGAATACGAGTGTGATCGCGTTGACGGGGCAAACTACCTCGCACGCGCCGTGGCCGATGCAATGCGACGGTTCAACCAGAGATGCCTTGCCGCCAATCAGTCCGATGATGTCGCCTTCCGGGCAGGCCCTTACGCAGGAGCCGCAGCCGATGCATTTCGCCGGATCGATCACCGGATGCAGCGAGGCAGGTTCGAGCAGACCGGCCTCTCGCGCCGCGGTGAACTTCGCGGCACTGTGCGCCTCGCGCCGCTTCCGCGTAACCATGTAAGCAGCCCAGATGCCGACCATTGGGGCGGCGTAGATAATGATCAGATCGAGAGCCATGCCAGTCTCTATCGCTTACTTACGGCCTCGCGGCGCAGGCAACCCGTGGCTTGCTTGCATCGGGTCGCTGCGAATGCTTCTCAAGAGACTCCGCGCAGAGATCCGGAATGCTCGCGAGCGGTCCCGACCGACGAGGCGTTCGATGAGTAGCCAGCGACCGCTGGCAGAAATATGGCTCAGGGTGCAGGTGCAGCATGCTCGCAGGGGATACAGCCGCTGGCGGCGGGAATGGCTGTCAGCTGCCGTTCAGGTTCGCCATTCCAGCGACGTATTGCGCTCGCCCGTTGGCGCCATCATGAGTGAAGCGCGCGCGGTGAGGGCATCGGCTCCCACCATTCAGATACGTGTCCCGGCGATGGTAACGGTTCTCGTCGCAGTCGCCGTCCTGGTCGGATGGCTGCAGCGAGACGAGGAAATCTGGACGCCGAAAAGCGGTACCGGATACTGGCTCGGCATCATCGGCGCTCTTGCGATGCTGGTACTGCTGATTTACTCGCTGCGAAAGCGGTTCAAGTCGACACGGACGATCGGCACGATCCCGTTTTGGTTTCGTACCCACATGCTGCTGGGGACGCTGGGGCCGGTCCTGATCCTTTTTCATGCGAACTTCAGGCTCGGCGCACTCAACAGCAACGTCGCATTCTTCGCGATGCTGACCGTGGCCGTCAGCGGCGTGATCGGCCGCTACATCTATCGCCGGATCCATCTCGGCCTTTACGGCAGGAAGGCCCAGGTGCAGGACCTCTTGCTCGAGGCCGAGGCAATGCTGCAGTCGCTGGGCCGGGAAATGCAGGCTGCCGCGTTCGTCGCACAGGAGCTCGTGGCCTTCAGCAGGGGCATCGAGAACAAGGTGCCGCGGACGGCATTCGAAAGCCTGCGGACCGGTGCGACGATTGCCCTGCGATCCCGCCGGCTGCGGGCAAATGTGGTCGCGCAGGCCCGCCACCTCATCCGCGAGCAGGGCAGGCAGGCGGGCTGGACGTGGTCGCAGCGGCGCGTTCGACAGCGCCGGGTCGAATATCTCGTCGGCCGCTATGCGCTGGCCGTCCGCAAGGCCGCCGAACTCACTTTCTTCGAGCGATTGTTCGCGCTCTGGCATGTCTTCCATCTGCCGTTGTTCTTCTTGATGTTGCTGTCAGGCGCCGTCCATGTGTGGGCTGTCCACAATTACTGAGAGGCCACGCGGGGCCGCGATCCGTCTTGTGCTGACCGTCGGCGTGCTCCTCGCATGGCTCGCGGCGCTTTCGGGCTGGGCTGGTGCGCAGACCGTGCTCGAAAAGCTTGTGATGCCGGGACCGCTGACCCAGAGCCATACCAAGTACGAACCCCAGTGCGGCAAGTGTCACGTATCGTTCTCGCGAGGCGCGCAGACCGGACTCTGTCTCGACTGCCACAAGGAAATTGCCGTCGACCGCAACGATCGCAAGCGTTTGCATGGCCGAGAGCAGGGCGCATCTACCCAGGAATGCCGACAGTGCCATGCCGATCATAAAGGGCGAGAGTTCAACATCAACCCGCTCGACAAGGAAACATTCAACCACGACGTGACGAATTACCGCCTGGTTGATTCGCATCGCGGCGTGCCGTGCATTGGCTGTCATGCCGCGACGGTCAAATACCGTGAGACGCCATCGACCTGCTTCGAATGCCACAAGAAGATCGATCCGCATCGCGGCAGACTTGGTGAACGTTGCGAAAATTGCCACACGACGGTGAAATGGCGTGACACCAGGGAGTTCGATCACGGCAAGACGAAGTTTCCTCTGATGGGCGCTCACAAGACCGTGGCATGCACGACCTGCCACGCCGGACAGCAGTACAAAGACCTTCCGACCGCCTGCGGGTCATGTCACAAGCTGCAGGACGTGCATGGTGGGCGCTACGGCGACAAGTGCGACGCCTGCCATGAACAGGTGAAATGGAAGCCGGCCCGGTTCGACCACAACAAGACGAAGTTTCCGCTGCGCAACGCGCATGCCAAGGCCAAGTGTGACAGCTGCCACACCGGTGATCTCTATCACGACAAGCTCGCGACCAGTTGTGTCTCCTGCCACCGAAAGGATCCGCATCAGGGCAAGCTCGGCGAGCGTTGCGAGAAGTGTCACAACGATCTGGGGTGGCGGAAGAACATCACCTTCGATCACGAGCTCACGCGCTTCCCGCTGGCCGGGCTGCACAAGACGGTCCCGTGCGAGGAGTGTCACCGCACGCCTACCTACAAGAACACGCCGACGGCTTGCGAGAGTTGCCACAAGGACTTTCACCAGGGCCGGCTCGGCGGACGCTGTGCGACATGCCACACCCCGAACGGTTGGATGCTTTGGCGCTTCGACCATGCGAAGCAGACCCGGTTTGCGCTGGCGGCAGCCCATCAGAAGCTGACCTGCGAGGCCTGCCACAAGGCGAAATCGCCCCCGAACATGAAGCTGCCGATGGAATGCTACAGCTGCCATCGCGGCTCCGATGCGCACAATGGCACCTTTGGGCAGAGCTGCGAACGCTGCCATGTCGCGACCAGCTGGCGGCAGGTGCAGATTCGCAATTGAGCCGCGCGGATCGCGCCGCTATCGCCTCGCCAAGCCCTCCATTGTTCGGAGCTGGTTGCAACTGGTGTCGCTTTCTCCCGTGGTCGTGTCCCCGATGCCACGCTCGATTCGGATTCGCAGGGCGAACGACAGTTCAAGCGGCTGAGCGCATTGAGCTTTCGTAGCAGTGACGCGTTCTGCGGCCTCGCCGCGCGCAGGGCGATCTGGGCCCTGACGTCGGGATTTCACGCGAATATCCGGCCCGATTGGAGACATCTGGCGCAGGCCCTTGCTGCAGCAGGCGAGAAGCGGACCCGCGTTTCAGGTTGAGTTCAGCTTTGTCAAGCTTTCGGCAACCTTTCGGCCTCTCTCGACAGCCTAGGTCTGGTGTCTTTGTGCCGTGACGATCGCGATGGCCGACGAATTGATGTGATCGGCCGAGAGTCGCAGCGGGAAGCAAAGCGGAAGGAGAGTGCGGGGCGTACTGGCAGGCGGGTGGATGGGGATTCGAAAACCACCTCGCTGTACCGGGGATCTGCAAACAGCATCGACTGGTGGCCAGGAGGCAAGCGCGCAGGCGCTTCGCCTGACGGCTTTGCTTTGACTGACGGTCGGGTGGCTGCACGTGCATCTCCGGAAATCCTGGAGTTGGTGAACGAAGTCGGAGATCGGGTTGGTAGAGTGCAGCAGCCATCTGTCGCTGTTGGTGCGTAGGTCGCGTTCCGTCGTCCGGTGCGCGATCGTCGCCTGCCTGCTCGTGCTCGCGTCCGCGATCACGGCGACCGCGCAGGATACGCGGTCGTCGTTCGACCATTTCTCGACCGGGTTTCCGCTGACCGGCAGCCACACCGCAGTCGAGTGTTCGGCCTGCCATGTTGGTGGCCGCTTCAAGGGGACCCAGACGCGGTGTGCGAGCTGCCATAACGGCGCGCAGACGGCTGGCATGTCCGTGAGCCATCCGAAGACCACGGCCAGCTGCGAAAGTTGTCATCAGACCACGACCTGGAAGGATATCCGCCGGATCGACCACACGCAGGCGAAAGCCGGCTGTGCGACATGCCACAACGGCAAGATGGCATCGGGCAAGTCTGCGAGCCACATCGCGACCAGTGCCCCCTGCGATTCCTGTCACAAGACGACGGCGAGCTTCCGGGTGGCCATGAAGATGGATCACACCGGGATCGTGGCAGGCTGCGCCAACTGCCACAATGGCAAGACCGCGATCGGCAAGCCGGCCACGCACCGTCCGACGAACATTGCCTGCGAAGCCTGCCATTCCACCACCGTCAGTTTCGCCAAGGCGGTCTTCGCGCATCAGCCGACCGACACGAACTGCTCGTCCTGCCACAACGGCAAGACGGCACAGGGCATGACCACGCCGCCGCACCTGCCGACCGGGACGCTGCAGTGCTCGAACTGTCACACTAACACGGCATCGAGCTTCACCACCTACACGATGAACCACGCGTCGGTGTCGACGATGCGCTGCGACGCCTGCCACTCCGGTGCTTACACGTCGCAGGGGACCAAGGGCGCAATGGGAACGGCGTCCTACGCCGGCCATGTCGCGACCAACGGATCGGACTGCGCCTCGTGCCACGCCAAGGCGGTGTCCGGCGGATACGCCTCCTGGAGCGGCGGCACTTTTGCGCACAAGGCGACCGACACCAACTGCTCGTCCTGCCACAACGGCAAGACCGCACAGGGCATGACGACCCCGCCGCATCTCCCGACGGGGACGCTGCAGTGCTCGAACTGCCACACCAATACGGCGGCGAGCTTCAACGCCTATACGATGAACCACGCGTCGGTGTCGACGATGCGCTGCGACGCCTGTCACTCCGGTGCGTACACCAGCCAGGGCACCAAGGGCGCGCTCGGGACGGCGTCCTACGCCGGCCACGTCGCGACCGGCGGATCGGACTGCGCCTCGTGCCACGCCAAGGCGGTGTCCGGCGGTTACGCCTCCTGGAGCGGCGGCACTTTTGCGCACAAGCCGACCGACACCAACTGTTCGTCCTGCCACAACGGCAAGACCGCACAGGGCATGACCACGCCGCCGCACCTGCCGACCGGAACGCTGCAGTGCTCGAACTGTCATACCAACACGGCATCGAGCTTCACCACCTACACGATGAATCACGCATCGGTGTCGACGATGCGCTGCGACGCCTGTCACTCCGGTGCGTACACGTCGCAGGGCACCAAGGGCGCAATGGGAACGGCGTCCTACGCCGGCCATGTCGCGACCAACGGATCGGACTGCGCCTCGTGCCACGCCAAGGCGGTGTCCGGCGGATACGCCTCCTGGAGTGGCGGCACTTTTGCGCACAAGGCGACCGACACCAACTGCTCGTCCTGCCACAACGGCAAGACCGCGCAGGGCATGGCCACCCCGCCGCACATCCCGACGGGGACGCTGCAGTGCTCGAACTGTCATACCAACACGGCGGCGAGCTTCACCACCTACACGATGAACCACGCCTCGGTGTCGACGATGCGCTGCGACGCCTGCCACTCCGGCGCCTTCACCTCGCAGGGGACCAAGGGCGCAATGGGAACGGCGTCCTACGCCGGCCACGTCGCGACCAACGGATCGGACTGCGCCTCGTGCCACGCCAAGGCGGTGTCCGGCGGATACGCTTCCTGGAGCGGCGGCACCTTCGCCCACAAGACGACCGATACCAACTGCTCGTCCTGCCACAACGGCAAGACCGCGCAGGGCATGACGACCCCGCCGCACATCCCGACGGGGACGCTGCAATGCTCGAACTGTCATACCAACACGGCGGCGAGCTTCACCACCTACACAATGAACCACGCATCGGTGTCGACGATGCGCTGCGATGCCTGCCACTCCGGCGCCTTCACCTCGCAGGGGACCAAGGGCGCGATGGGGACGGCGTCGTTCTCGGGCCACGTCGCGACCAATGGCGCAGATTGCGCGAGCTGCCACGCCAGGTCGGTGTCCGGCGGCTATGTCAGCTGGACCGGGGGCGTGTTCACCCACAAGGCCACCGACACCAACTGTTCCTCCTGCCACAATGGCGCGGTCGCAAAGGGCATGACCACGCCGCCGCACATTCCCGTAACCGGCATCCAGTGCTCGAACTGCCACGTCAATACGGCGGCGAGTTTCACGACCTACACGATGAGCCACTCGGCGGTGCATGCGACGCGCTGCGACAGCTGCCACAACGGCTCGTATACGGGGCAGGGCAAGCGGGGGGCCAAGGGTCCCGAGCACAAGGCGAAGTCGCAGGATTGCGGCTGCTGTCATACCGGTGCGGCCGTCAGCTTCTCGACCTGGGACGATAATCCCAAGGACTCCGCAGGTACCTGCACGACGACCGCGAAGTCGGTGACGAACCCGATGACCGCGGTGAGGTCGGCGATGCAGTCGGTCGCCAACCGCACGATGACGGCGGTCACGTCCGCGATCAATTCGGCAACCGGCAGAATTGGAGGCAGTGCAACCCAGTCCTCCGGTTCGCCGGCTCCGGCACCGGGCCCGGCCACGAACAATGCGGCGGCGCCCCAGTCGGCATTGGCCAAGGGTGACAAGGAAGCCGCGGGTGCCTCCACGGCTGCGGGCACACCGCCGGCCGCCGCCGCATCGTCTGCCCCAAGCGCGACCATCGCCGCCAACGGCCGCAGCAAGCTCGCGCCCACGATCGGACCGTCCACCGCAGATCAATCGCTGCAACCGGGTGCCCGGCTGGCACCGGCGCAGCAGTTCGGTCTGTCCGCAGCCCCTGCGGCGGGCGCGGTCTCGAGCCGGTTCGACCACATGACCACGCGCGGCCCTTGCGCATCGTGCCACAATGGCAATGCTGCGACCGGCAAGTCGCCGAAGCACGTGCCGACTACGGCCTCCTGCGACACCTGCCACAAGAGCACGGCGACCTTCGCGGGTGCGCGCTTCACCCATGCCGGCACGACCGCGGCCTGTGCGACCTGCCACAATGGCGGCATTGCCAGCGGCAAGCCGCAAAAGCACGTGCCGACCAGCGCCTCCTGCGAGACCTGTCACAAGAGCACGGCGACCTTCGCCGGCGCGCGCTTCAGCCACACGGCAACGACGGCAGCCTGCGCGAGCTGCCACAATGGCGGCACCGCCAGCGGCAAGCCGCCGAAGCATGTGCCGACCACGGCGTCCTGCGACACCTGCCACAAGAGCACGGCGACCTTCGCCGGTGCGCGCTTCAGTCACAGCGCGACGATGGCAGCCTGCGCGACCTGCCACAATGGCGGCACGGCCAGCGGCAAGCCGCAGAAGCACGTGGTGACCAGTGCGGCCTGCGAGACCTGTCACAAGAGCACGGTCACCTTCAGTGGTGCGCGAATGGATCACGCGACGCTGACGGCGCCCTGCGCCAGCTGCCACAACGGCACCACGGCGTCTGGCAAGGGGCCGAAGCATTTCGTCACCACGGTGTCCTGCGAGAGCTGCCATCGCACGGTCAGCTGGTCGTCCGTGACCTATCGCCACGTGTCGGCGAGCTATCCGAATCATGGCGCCACCATCGCCTGCAGTGCGTGCCATGCCGGTAACAGCCAGGTCGTGACCTGGAAGTTCGCGGCCAGCAAGCCCGATTGCGGCGGCTGCCATACCGACGACTTCCGCCCGCAGCAGCACGTCAAGTCGCTCAAGCCGGTGCCGATGAACTACACCGCCGCCGAGCTGAAGGACTGCACCGGCGCCTGCCACATCTACGCCGACAAGTCGGGCACCACGATCCAGACCCGCCGGCAGCGGCTGCATCGCGTCAACGGAGGCAGCTGGTGACGCGCAACGTGTTCGCTCGCATGGGACTGATGGTGCGCAGTTTCGCTGCGATTTCGCTCGCGGCGATTCTGCTCGATGGCGCGGCGACCGGACTGCGTGCCCAGCCGGTGATCGACCAGTTCGTCTCCGGCGCGGATCTGATGACGGTTGGAAACTGCAGCCTGCTGCGGGTCAACTTCCATGTCCGGATTCGCTATGTCGGGCATTTCCCGCCGGACCGCGGCAACCAGCTCAGCATCTCGCTGCAACTGGTCGACCGCGAGGGAACGCTGGCACGGCGGCTGGTCCGCCGCGAGGGCGTGCGGGTCGAGAACGCCCATGGTCTCGGCATCCGCGATGTCTACCTTGCTCTGGACGAAGCCAGAGGACCGGTCCTCGTCATCCTGTTCGGCGGCGAGGTGCAATACCAGGTCGTGCAGTCCGGCAGCTTCGAGCAGATCGCGGTGCTGATCGCGCGCAAGGGGCCGGCCTCGGCCTGCAAACTCTCCGCCTTTCCGATCGGGACGGCGGAGTCCGTGCGACGCGACGTCGGCCCGCCCCGCAAGCTGTCGCCGGCGGATAGGCGCATCGCCGAGGCGTCGATGGACGAGGCGCGGGCGGCGATCCGCAAGGGCAATTATCCGGCGGCGATCGCGATCCTGAGAAAGGCGCTGCAATACCCGGAGAACAGCACCAGTCCGGAGGCGCAGGAACTGCTCGGCGTCGCCAGGCAGAAGGCGGGCCAGACCGCCGAGGCGGTCGCGGAATACGAGGACTATCTGCGCCGCTATCCGACCGGCGAGGGCAGCGACCGGGTCCGGCAGCGGCTGGCGGCGATCCAGACCGCGGCCATGCCGGAGCGGCCGCGGGAGCAGCCGGGGCAGGGCGCCGAGCCGAACGGGGTGCGCAAGCCGCCGCCGACCGGCGAGACCCGCTGGACCATGTCCGGCAGCCTGTCGACGACCTACATCACCAACGACAGCACCACCGCGGTCAAGGACCTGTCGCGCGCGCCCAACCCGAACGCCGATCCCGACGCGCACCGCATCCACCAGAACACGCTGCTGTCCAATTTCGACCTGTTCGGCACCTCCGACAACGACCAGGTCCGGACCAAATTCAAGCTCGCCTTCACGCATGAACGGCGGTTCGATACCCAGACCGACAAATACGGCGTGTCGACGGCCCAGGTCGATTACACGCTGAAGGACTATGATCTCACCGCGCGGGTCGGCCGGCAGTCGCGCAACACCGGCGGCGTGATCGGCCGCTTCGACGGCGCCGTGCTGAGCTGGCAGTACAGTCCGGCGGTGCGCTTTAACGTGCTGGCGGGCTCGCCGAACTGGAGCCGGTTCGACGCACCGTTCAAGGACAACAAGTCGCTGTACGGCGCCAGCATCGATTTTGGCAAGATCTTCGGCGGGCTCGAGACCAGCATCTACGCCATCACCCAGTACGACAGCGCGATCGTCGACCGCCAGGCGATCGGCGCCGAGTTCCGCTATTTCGATGCCAACAAGTCCGCGCTCGGCACGATCGACTACGACACACATTTCCAGCAGCTGAATGCGGCGATCTTCTCCGGCACCTACACGCTGGAAGACAAGTCCGTTATCAACACCGCGCTCGACTATCGCAAGGTGCCGTTCCTCTCGACTTGGAACGCGCTGCAGGGCCAGCCCTTCCTGACCCTGTACGACATGATGAAGTTCAACACTGCTGCCGATATCAGGCAGTTCGCGATCGACCGTACGCCGACCTTCTCGTCGGCGATGGCGAGCTACTCGAAGCCGCTCAGCGAAACCTGGCAGGTCTCCACCGACGCCACCGTCACCAATCTCTCGGGCACGCTGCCCTCCGGCGGCGTCGACGGCACGATGGCGAGTGGGCTCGAATACTATGCCTCGACCCAGCTGACAGGCAGCGGCATCGTCAAGCCGGGCGACCTGTTCATGGCCGCCGTCCGCTACGCGAACCTCGCGGATTCGCGGTTCTACGTGCTCGACTTCAACACGCGCTATCCGCTGTCGCCCGATCTTGCGGTCAGCCCGCGGCTGCGGCTCGGCTACCGGACCGGAACGCGCACCGATCTGAAGGAGCTCACGATCCTTCCCTCGTTCCTGGTCACTTATCTGTGGTCGAAGGAGCTGAGCATGGAGGCGGAGATCGGCTACCGTTTCGTCGACTCGACCCTCAACCAGGTCAAGTCGGCGGGGAGAGACCTGTTCGGCACCATTACGCTGCGCCACGATTTCGGCATGGATGGCGTCTCCACCCGCTGCCGCGCTTCGACCGTATCCTGCGCCTGGGCGAAGGGCGGCGCGATGGAGGAGGCGGCCCGCAACAGCCCCGGGGCCGGTCTGCCGCTGCGCGACCAGGATGCGGCGCCGCGGTCCTATGCGCTGGAAACGGGGCTGCGCTACTGGTTCAGCTCGGGCAAGAACCGCTACAACTACTTTGCCGACCAGACCGCGACGACCCAGGTATCGCGGCTCGACTACAACGGCCTGACCGGCCACACGGGCGAAGCGTTCTTCCGGTTCGACGCCTATGACGGGCCTTTCGCAAACATGTTCCTGAAGGGCTATGCCGGCGCCGGCAAGGTGTCCGGCGGCAAGATGATAGACGACGACTTCGCGCCGTTCGTCACACCGTCCTCGCGCACCAGCAGCAGCGCCAGCGGGCAACTGCAATATGGCAGCGTCGATCTCGGCTTCAACCTGATCGAGGCCGAGCGCGTCAGGCTCGGCGCGTTCGTCGGCTACCATTACTGGATGGAGACGGTGGATGCGCACGGCTGTACGCAGCTGGGCGGGAACCCGGTGATCTGCATGCCCGCGCTCGGTCCGAACATCAAGGTGGTGACGGAGCAGGATCGCTGGCACTCCGGGCGCGCCGGCGTGGCCGTCGACGCGCGGATCTGGGACCGGCTCAGCTGGCAAGGGGAGGTCGCCTATGTCTGGACCTCGCAGAAGGCCGTCGACACTCATTATTTCACTTTCGGCCGCGATCCGGCCGCGGGGCACGGCTCCGGATTCCAGGCTGAAACCGTGTTCAAGTTCCACCTGACCGACGCTTTCAGCCTCGGAATCGGCGGCCGCTGGTGGCACTTCAGCACCGACGCGGTGGATACCTTCAACCAGCTGCTGCGCTACAACACCGATCGCTACGGCGTCTTCGTGCAGGGTTCCTACAAGTTCAACTGATTTTGGGTGACAAGGAGTTGCGCCATGAATTTCCAGGCCAGGCAAAAGCGGTTCGGTCTCGACTACGACGCCTGTTTCGATCGCGCACTGGCTCAGCTGCATGACGAGCGCAGGTACCGGGTGTTCGCCGACCTCGAGCGGCTGGCAGGGCGGTTTCCCCACGCGATCTGGCATTGCCCGCAGGGCCCGCGCGAGGTCGTGATCTGGTGCTCCAACGACTATCTCGGCATGGCCCAGCACCCCAAGGTCGTCGGTGCGCTGGTCGACGCGGCGACGAGGATGGGCACCGGCGCAGGCGGCACCCGCAACATCGCCGGCACCAACCACCCGCTGATCGAGCTGGAGCATGAACTGGCCTCCCTGCACGGCAAGGAAGCTGCGCTGGTGTTCACGTCGGGCTACGTCTCCAACGAGACCGGGATCTCCACGATCGCGAAGCTGCTGCCGAACTGCCTGTTACTTTCGGATGCTCTGAACCACAATTCGATGATCGAGGGCGTGCGGAAGGCCGGTACCGACAAGGTGATCTGGCGCCACAACGACGTTGGCCATCTCGAGCAGCTCCTGCGTGCAGCCGATCCCGATCGTCCCAAGCTGATCCTGTGCGAGAGCCTCTATTCGATGGACGGCGACGTCGCGCCGCTGCACAAGATCTGTGACCTTGCCGAGCGCTATGGCGCGCTGACCTATGTCGACGAGGTCCATGCAGTCGGTATGTACGGCGCCCATGGCGGCGGCATCACCGAGCGCGACGGCGCAGCCAGCCGGGTCGACATCATCGAGGGAACGCTGGCCAAGGCCTTCGGCTGCCTCGGCGGCTACTTCGCGGCCAAGGCCAATCTGATCGACGCTGTCCGTTCCTATGCCCCGGGCTTCATCTTCACGACCGCGCTGCCGCCGGCGATCTGCGCCGCGGCGACTGCCGCGATCCGCCATCTCAAGACCTCGCAATGGGAGCGGGACCGCCACCAGGACCGCGCGGCGCGGTTGAAATCGGTGCTGCATACGGCACGGCTGCCGGTGATGCCGAGCGATACCCATATCGTACCTGTTCATGTCGGTGATCCCGAGAAGTGTAAGCAGGCTTCCGACCTGCTGCTGACCGAGCACGGCATCTACATCCAGCCGATCAACTATCCGACCGTGCCGCGCGGCCAGGAGCGTCTGCGCATCACGCCATCGCCGTATCATGACGACGCCCTGATCGATCGGCTCGCCGAGGCAATGATTGAGGTGTGGAAGCGGACGGGGCTTGCCTGAGCGGAGAAATTAGATCCCAGTTCCTCTCCTCCGCCATCCTGATTGGGAGGTGCCGTACTCGCTGGCGCCAAGGGGCCAAGATCCCGCGGACTTCGAGGCTCGCCGACTATAACCTGCAGGTCACCACAGATCCCGGCCCAGCCATCAAATGGTTGTCACGCGCAGCCGAGCAGCGCGACGCCAATGCGATGTTTTGGCTCGACGCATTCTATTTGATGTCCAAAGCCCATCACGTTCCTGAACGTGGCGCACAGCTATTCAAGAAGTGCAGCGAAGCGACGTTGGACGATCCGGCGGCAATGCCGCCGCGGTCTCGATCTTACGTGCCCCGCTCGGGAAGGTCGCCAAGCAGATTTGACAGCTTGACCGCAAGCTTGCGAAGCCGGGCATTCTCCTCGAGCAGCAGTCCGACGTTATCGGCTTTCTGATGCAGCGCCTCATCTCCCCGAAGTCCATCGACTTCGTCGAGCAGGGGCGACAGGGCGGTCAGAAGTTCGTCGTCCTGATGCGGCGCTTCATTTGCCTGGCGCACGCCATTGTCTTCGCGCAGCGGCACGACGTTGTCGGCGTGTCCGACGTCCCGAAATGCATTGCGGCGGGCCTGTCTGTCGTGCGGCGGATGTTCGATACTCATGACACATTCCTGATCACAAGGTGGCCCAGTCGTCAGTTCCACGATGAGCTTTCCATTGAGTCGGAGGCAAATTTGCGTCGGAAAGGTAACGCCGAAGTGGCTCGGCAGATCGGTCACACGTCCTTGGATTCACACGGCAGATCGAATTAGGCCAAATTTTTGACGTATCGTGGACCATTCTGACGTCTGCGCGGCTGGGGAGCAAAGCATCTTATTTAGGGACGTATCGATGACGGATTTCCTGACCAATGCGGATCACTGGCGCAGGCGTGCGGAACGGACTCGGGCGTTAGCCGCGAATGCCGTCAAGGACCAGGGCCGCCTGCTCAAGGTGGCGGAGGAATACGACCGCCTGGCAGCCCTCGCCGAACGGCGGCGGAGTGCTCCGGTCCCGGCCGGGTCCTACGCTCCGGCAAGCCAGCCCGAGTAAATCGTCCTCAATCGAAAAACCGTCCGGAGCAGCGGGCATTTCCGCTTCAGTCGGCGCATGGCGATGCAGCCGTGGCGGCGAAGTGTGCCGCCATTACCCAGATGTGTGACCCGTAAAACACAACTGCGGGGCAACGTTCAAAGCATTGTGATCATGCGATTGCAGGAGAATCAACGAATCACCTAGACCGTTAGCGGGGCTGGGAAGCGGAGAGTGAGTATGAGAGTCGCTTCCTTAGAAAGTGTACTGACGGCGGCTACGCTGGTACTGGCCATCGTCATCGTGCTGTGGGGAATCAAGATTTTCCACGGTGTCTGAACAGGCGAGCTGGCGTCGAACAAGAAACCTCAGAAGAGGTTCGCGACAATGGTAACACTTCCGCGGCGGCGGAGGCCTTTTCATTTCTGGTTGCCGACGCATGGTTCGTTGGAGGCTTGTCCCTTCCGACGCGTATCGAGTTTGGTTTACGGCCTGGCGCGAGATTCGCACGGGCCGCGAAAGGCATTGGTTGCAAGTCTCGCATGCATTTTGGTTATTATCTGATGATCGCAGCGCTCGTTCTCATGGGGCTGGAAGTTCTTTACGCGCTCTATCAATTGGCCACGTTTCTTTGAGAGAACTTTTCGGTTCTGATTGAATCAGAACCAGGCTCTAGATTGTTGTTTTGACGCGTTTTCCTGACGCGAAGCGGTGTGCATTCCGAGAGCACGCTTCGCTCGAATACGCCATAATGCGCACGCGCGGGCTGTAATTCCGGACCGCGCAGGCTTGAAGATTCGCCGCAATCACGCCGCTTTGGCGCCGGGGTCGGCTTCGCGCGATTCCAATTTTAGTCGCAAATTTGCCCGCCGACTCACATCATTCTCCGCGCGCGACAGAACGACTGGGGGCACGTTGCGCTTTTTAAAATTGGAGTATCAATCATGCGAGTAGACCATCCGCAGCTTAATAAGCGAGACCGCCGCGCAGAACCTTCATTTTGGGTTGAGGAACCGACCGACGACGCCCTTTCACTGCTTGAGAATGCCCTTCGCGGGGACGAGCCCGCCCTTCGTCGCGACGAACAGGCCGACGAAGCTCACTCGCTGATCGAGGAGAACGCCCGGCTTCGGGAGCTGTTGTCCCAGCTTTCGGACCTGATCCGCAAGAACGGCGTTCACCCGAGATAACGCGACGATCCGATCTCGGCCCCGGCCCGGCAAGAATGGTTCAACCGCTGCCGGGGCGGGGCCGCCGTATTTTCGATGATTGAATTCACAACGCCGCCCGCACCAGAAGCGGCGAATAGCCTGACCCGAATACCTCTCCGCGCTCAGGCCAGATGGCAGGCCACGAAATGCCCGTCGCTGCCTTGCTTCAGTTCGGGCGCGCTTTCCCGGCAGCGCGGCTCGGCGATCGGACAGCGGGTGTGGAAATGACAGCCGCGCGGCGGGTTCATCGGGCTCGGCACGTCGCCTTGCAGGCGGATCCGCTTGCGCTTCACCTTCGGGTCCGGCACCGGCACGGCGGAGAGCAGCGCCTGGGTATAGGGATGCTGCGGACGGCGGTAGAGCTCGCTCGCGTCAGCCAGTTCGACGATGCGCCCGAGATACATCACCGCCACGCGGTCGGAAATATGCTCCACCACGGAGAGATCGTGGGCGACGAACAAATAGGTCAGGTTGAGTTCGGCCTGCAGGTCCTCCAACAGGTTGATCACCTGCGCCTGGATCGACACGTCGAGCGCGGATACCGGCTCGTCGCACACGATGAACTTCGGCTCCACCGCGAGCGCGCGCGCGATCACGATGCGCTGGCGCTGGCCGCCGGAGAATTCATGCGGGTAGCGGCGCATGTGCTCGGCCTTCAGCCCCACCTTGACGAGCAGGCTCGCCACGCGGTCGTCCCGCTCGCTGGCCGAGGAAGCGAGCTCGTGGATGGTGAAGGCTTCGCCCAGGATCGCGCCGACGGTCATGCGCGGATTGAGCGAGGCGAACGGGTCCTGGAACACGATCTGCATGTTGCGCCGCATGGCGCGCAGGTCGCCGCCGGAAAGGCCAAGCATGTCCTGCCCCTCAAAGGCGATCTCGCCTTCGCTGGGTTCGATGAGGCGCAGCACGCAGCGCGCCGTGGTCGACTTGCCGCAACCGGACTCGCCGACCAGTCCGAGCGTTTCGCCGCGGTTGACCGCAAACGACACGCCGTCAACCGCGTGAACGCGCCCGACCTCGCGCGAAAGCAACCCGCCCTTGACGGAAAAATATTTCTTCAGTCCGGTGACGCGCAGCAGGGGTTCGCTCATGCGCTCGCTCCCTGCGTATCTCCGAGGTGACAGGCCATGCGGTGGCCAGGTGCTACCTCGCGCAGCACCGGTTCCTGTTCGGCGCAGCGCGCGAAGGCGAAGCGGCAGCGCGGCGCGAAGCGGCAGCCGGGCGCGGGATTGATCAGGATCGGCACGGTGCCGCCGATGGTTTCCAGCCGGGTCTTGTGCGCGCTGTCGAGGTCGATGCGCGGGATCGAGCGGATCAGGCCCTGCGTGTAGGGATGGCGCGGGCTTTCGAACAGGCTGTCGACATCGGCCTCTTCCACCACCTTGCCGGCATACATGACGACGACGCGCTGCGCAGTCTCCGCCACGACGCCCATCGCATGGGTGATCAGCATCACCGCCATGCCGAAGCGTTCCTTCATGTCCTGCAACAAATCGAGGATTTGCGCCTGGATGGTCACGTCGAGCGCGGTGGTCGGCTCGTCGGCGATGACGAGCTTGGGCTTGCAGGCCAGCGCCATCGCGATCATGACGCGCTGGCGCATGCCGCCCGAGAACTGGTGCGGATAATCATGCACGCGGCCGGCGGCATTGGGGATCTGCACCAGCTTGAACATTTCCACGGTGCGGGCCAGCGCGTCCTTGTTCGAGAGACCCTCGTGGCGACGAAGAACCTCGGCGACCTGCTCGCCGACCGTGAGCACCGGGTTGAGCGAGGTCATCGGCTCCTGGAAAATGAAACCGATATCCTTGGCTCTGATATCGTCAAGCTCGTTGCTCGTGAGCGGCACCAGATCGCGGCCCTCGAACAGGATCTGGCCTTCGACGATGCGCCCCGGCGGCATCGCGATCAGCTTCAGGATCGACATCGCCGTGACGGTCTTGCCGCAGCCGGATTCCCCGACCACGCAGAGCGTCTCGCCCTTGTTGAGCGAGATGTCGACGCCGTCGACCGCCCTTAGCACGCCGTCATCGGTGGCAAAGTGAGTCTTCAGGCCCTTGATCTCGAGCAGCGGCGCCATCAGATCACCCGCCTTGCATCGAGCGCGTCGCGCATCCCGTCGCCGATGAAGTTGATGGCGACCACCGCAACGAAGATCGCGCCACCCGGAAACAACGCCCAGTGGGCGGCGATGTCGAGAAAGTCCTTGGCGTCGTACAGCAGCCGGCCCCAGGTCGGAACGTCGGGCGGGAAGCCCAGGCCGAGAAAGGACAAGGTCGATTCCGCGATGATGGCGGCGGCGACGTCGATGGTGCCCGCGATGATCACCGGTCCCAGCGCATTGGGCAGGATGTGGCGCACCACCTGCCGCAGCGGACTGGCGCCGAGCGCGCGGGCGGCTTCGACAAAATCCTTTTCGCGCAGCGACAGGAACTGCGCGCGCACCAGGCGGGCAACCGGCATCCAGCGCAGGCCGCCGATGACCAGCACGATGAGAATGAAGATGCCGCCCTCGGGGCCGAAGGCGGCCTTCAGCCCGTCGCGGAACAGATAGATGAGGAGCAGCAGCAGCGGCAGTTGCGGCAGCGAGAGGAACAGGTCGGTGAGCCACATCAGCGCATGCCCGAGCGCGCCGCGCGACATGCCGGCGAGCGCGCCGATCACCGTGCCGACGATGACAGCGACCGCCATCGCGGCGAGGCCGACCGCGAGCGAGATGCGTCCGCCGTAGATCATGCGGGCGAGAATATCCTGTCCGAGATCGTCGGTGCCGAAGGGATGGGCGAGCGAGGGGCCTTCGAGGCGGGCGTTGAAATCGATGTCGTTGATGCTGACGCGCCAGACGAAGGGACCGAACACCACCGCCGCGATCAGGACAATCAGCAGGACTGCGCTGACCACGGCGAGCTTGTGGCGGCGATAGCGCCGCCAGGTCTCGCGCCAGGGCGACCAGGCCGGCCGCCGCTCAGCGGAGGGAGATGCGAGGGTCAAGCCAGCCATAAAGGACATCCGCGATCAGGTTGAAGAGCACGACGAGACAGGCGAAGACGAAAGTCACGGCCATCACGACCGGCGTGTCGTTGGAGAGAATGGAGGAGATCAGGAGCGAGCCGATGCCCGGAATGCGAAAAATCTGCTCGGTGACGATGGCGCCGCCGAACACCGCGGGCATCTGCAGCGCCACCAGCGTGACGACCGGGATCATGGCGTTGCGCATCGCGTGCTTGACGATCACCCTGGCCTGCCCGAGGCCCTTGGCGCGGGCGGTGGTGACGTAGTCGAGGCGGATCACGTCCAGCATGGCCGAGCGCACGAAGCGCGTCATGGAGGCGGCCTGAAACAGCCCGAGCACCATCACCGGCATGATCGCCTGCCGAACCTGTTCGATCACCCAGCGGAAGCCGGTCGCCTTGATGTCGGAGGTGTAGACGAAAGGCAGCCAGTCCAGCGTGATTGAAAACAGCAGGATGAACAGCAGGCCGGTGAAGAAGGTCGGCAGCGAAAAGCCGATAAAGGCGAGCGTGTTGGCGATCTGGTCGAAGATCGAGTAGGGCTTCGTCGCGGCATAGACCCCGACCGGTATCGCGATCGTGAGTGCCAGCAGTTGCGCCGAGCCGATCACATAGAGCGTCGTCGGCAGGCGCTGCAGGATCAGCGTGTCGACGTTCATCCGGCTGACGAAGGAAAAGCCCCAGTCGCCCTGCAGCATGGCCGAAAGCCAGTGCAGGTAGCGGAGGTAGATCGGATCGTCGAGGCCAAACTTGGCCCGAAGCGCCGCCGCTACTTCGGGCGGCACGTTGGGATTGGTCGCGAGTTCACTGAACGGATCGCCGGGCGCCAGCGCCAGCACGATGAACAGCACGAGCGAGATCCCGAGCAGGCTCGGGACCGCGATCAGGAGGCGACGCAGAACATACTGCCGCATGAGAAACGATCCGCCTATGCCGGCTATCAGGTCTCTCGGTACCAGTCCTGGATGTTGTCGGTGTCGTTGGTCCAGCCGCTGAGCACCGGGCGCAGCGAGTTGGTTGCCGCGCCGACCTTCAGGCGGTGCATCACCGGGATGACCACCGTGTCCTGCCACATGATGTCGTTGGCCTTGATGTAGAACGCGGCCCGCTTGATCGGATCGACTTCAGCCTCGGCCGCGTCGATCGCGGCATCAAACTCCTTGTTGACCCAGCGCGGGAAATTCCTGCCCTGCCACTTGTTTTCCTTGGTGGCCACGAAGCGCGAATGAAAGCGCCGCATATGCTGGGCCGGGTCGGGCTGGGTCATCGGAATCTGGAACATCTCGATGTCGGCATAGAACTTGGAATAGGTGTCTGGATTGGCGACGTCGGAGGAGAAGAACACCGAGGCGACCACCGATTTCAGCTCGACGTCGATGCCGGCCTTCTGGCAGGCCTGCTTGACGATCGCCTGGGTCTTCTGGCGCGGGCCGTTGGTCGAGGTCTGGTAGAGGAGCTTCAGCTTCTTTCCGTCCTTCTCCCGGATGCCGTCGGCCCCGACTTTCCATCCGGCCTCCTCCAGCAGCTGGGTCGCCTTCTCGATTGAGAACTCCCATTTCGTGTTCTTGGAGACGAATTGGTCCGGGCCGTTGAGGAAGTTGGCCGTGGTGCGTCCGGCGCGACCGTAGATGTGCTTTTGCATGGCATCGCGGTCGACGAGGAGCGCCAGCGCCTTGCGAACGGCCGGATCGGAGAGCAGGGGATGCTTGGTCTTGATCGAGGAGCGTTCGCCGTCGACCTCGGTGTTGGGATCCGTGAAGTTCAGCGCAATGAATTCGATATCGCCGCCGGTCGAGTAGACGGTCTTGCCCTTGCCGCCCTTCTCCAGGCGCAGCAAGACGTCGTCTTCCACCTGCATGTTCCAGGCATAGTCGTATTCGCCGGTCTGAATCACCGCGCGTGCCGCCGAGACGGCATCGCCGCCGCCCTTGATCTCGATCGTATCGAAATAGGGGCGGTTCGGCATATGGTAGTCAGGATTGAGTTCCCCACGCACGACGTCGCCCGGCTTGAACTCGACGAACTTGTAGGGACCGGTGCCGACGGGCTTGAGATTGTTCGGAGCCTCGCGGGATTTGGCGCCTTTGTAGTCCGCAAACAGATGCTTGGGCAGGATGCAGCCGACCACCGCGACAAAGGCATCGGCCCAGAACGGGGTGGGATTCTTGAACAGGACGCGGACAGTGAGATCGTCAACCTTTTCGACGGTGATGTCCTGGTAAACACCGATGGTCAGCGCTGAGGTGGCGGGATCGCGGGCGTATTCCCAGTTGAACACGACGTCGTCGGCGGTGAACGGCTTGCCGTCATGCCATTTGACGCCCGGCTTGAGCTTCCAGGTAACCGACTTGCCGTCGGCAGCGAGACCGCCGTTCTGAATCGACGGAATCTCCGCCACCAGAATCGGACAGAGGTTGCCGCTGGAATCCCAGCTTGCGAGCGGCTCATAGAAGAGGCGCGAGCCGTCCTGGTCCTTGGTGCCGGTGGCAAAATGCGGATTGAGCAGGGTCGGTCCCTGCCACCATAGCAGTTTGAGCGGCCCGCCGCCGCCGCGCTTGGTCGGCTTGTAAGGAGCGGGACTCTGCGCCATCGCCACACCGCCGATGGCGAGTATCTGCGTGGCCATTGGCGCGGTGAGGCCAAAAGCGATCATGCGTTGCACAAAGGCGCGGCGATCCATCCGGCCGTCCTTTACCTCATCGATCATGCTTCGCAGTTCAGTGTCCAGCATCGTTGTCCCCATCTGGTTCCGGCGTGGTTGCGGCGCGCCGCCGGGCGGCAGCGTCAGGTGTCCCCCGGTAAGATGGCACACCAAATGCCCCCGAGGTCAACGTCTGTCGACAGACCACCCCCGTGACGGCAAGCCGCTGTTGATTTTTGCTTGAGCAAAACGGCGCTGCAGCGCACACCGCTTCAGCAATCCGGCGCCATCCGTGCTCCAAACGCACCCCGGATTGCAAAAAATTTGTTCGCCGGATCAGCGAGGTCCAGCCTCGTCCGGGCTGATGTCCGGTCAGGCCAGCGACATATCCAGGGGCGGCGCAACGCTGTCCGGCAGCGGACTGACATAAGGCGTGCGGGTGGTGCGCTTGTTCAGGTCGGCCTTGGCGGCGGCGATCAGGTCCGGCTCCGTCAGCGCCCGGACGCCGAGCCCCGCCATCGCCTTGGCCGCCTGCACCATGGCCTTGTGGGCGTGCGGGCTCTTGCCCTGCGCCACCACCTGCCAGGTGTGGAACGGGGTGCCGATCGCTACCGTCGGGGCATGGACCTGAACGGTGGGCACGACCCAGCTCACGTCGCCGACGTCGGTCGAGCCGATTTGCGGGTTACGTTTGGCGTCTAAGGGCACGATGAAATCAGCCAGCGGCCGGTCGGTCGGCTCCATGCCGATCGAGTGATAGACGCTCTCGATATCCTTGTCCGTCAGCGTGGAGCGGATTTTTGCGGCGAAATCCTTGTCGGTCTCGTCGAAATGCGGGGGACCGAGTTCTTCCATGATGCCGTGCAGAGCCTGCTCGAGCGGCGTGTTCGGCAATATGTTGGAGACGGCGGAAATGATCTTCATCTCCACTTTTGTTTCGGTCATCAATGCCGCGCCCTGCGCGATCTTGTGGACGCGTTCCACCAGCTCGTTCATGCCAGGCAGGTCGCGGGCGCGGATCGAATAGCGCACGCGCGCATGGGCCTGCACCACGTTGGGGGCGATGCCGCCGGTGTCGAGCAGGGCATAGTGGACGCGGGCGTCGCTCGGCATGTGCTCGCGCATGTAGTTGACGCCGACATTCATCAGCTCGACCGCATCGAGCGCGCTGCGGCCAAGATGCGGCGAGGCCGCGGCATGCGAGGTGCGCCCGGTGAAGATGAAATCGGCGCGGGTGTTGGCGAGCGAAGGCGTCACCACGACTTCCCAGAAGCTCGACGGGTGCCAGGTGATCGCGATGTCGGCGTCATCGAACGCGCCCGATCGCACCATGAAGGCCTTCGCCGCGCCGCCTTCTTCCGCGGGGCAGCCGTAATAGCGCACGCGCCCCGGCACCTTGTGTTCGGCGAGCCAGTCCTTCACGGCCGTGGCTGCAAGTAGCGCGGCCGAACCGAGCAGATTGTGGCCGCAGCCATGGCCGTGGCCGCCGGCCTCCAGCGGGCGAGGTTCGGCCACGCCGGCCTCCTGGCTGAGACCGGGCAGGGCGTCATATTCGCCAAGGAAGGCGATCACGGGCCCGCCTTCGCCCCATTCACCCATCACGGCGGTGGGAATCCCTGCGACCTGCTCGGTGACGCGAAAACCCTGATGGCGCAGCTCGGCCAGATGTTCGGCCGACGAGCGCGCTTCGGTGTAGCAGACCTCGGGCATCGCCCAGACCCGGTCGCTCAAGTCGACGAAGCGCGGCTTGATGGTGTCGACGCCACGCCAGATATTACTGCGGTTATCCATCTTCCGGTTCCCAATTCTGATGCGATGTGAGCAATTGTTATCAGCTTCGCCAAACGACGCCAGCGCCGGGGCAGGCACCTGCCATGCCCATCACGCCTTCGCGCCATGCGGCCGGAACAGCCGGCCTTTCTCCACCGCCAGCACCACGGCGAGCGCAGCCAGCGTGCACAGGAAGAAGCCGGTCGCGAACGGCAGCAGCGTGCCGTCGTAATCCTGGCCGATGGTGACGCCGATGCCGATGCCGAGCAGGGTCGTGATCGAGCCGTACAGCGACGAGGCGGTGCCGGCGATATGGCCCTGCGGCTCCATCGCCAGCGCGGTGAAATTCCCGATCATCAGGCCGAAGGCAAACATCATCGATGCCGACAGCGCCATGAACAGCGGCAGGGGCAGCATCTGCATTTTCGTCGCCGCCAGCATGGTTGCGGCGACGGCCACGAACCCGAGCAATGCGCCATGCGAGATCACGCGCATGCCGAGACGGCCGACCAGGCGGGAGTTGATAAAGCCGGCGATGGCGGTGCCGATGGCGATGCCGGCAAAGGCCAGCGGAAAATAATGCCCGAGCTGGTAGATTTCGGTGAACACCTGCTGCGACGTGAACACGAAAGCGAACAGCGAACCCACGACGCCGCCGGCCGCGAGCGCATAGCCCAGCGTCTGGCGGTTGGTCACGGTCTGGCGGAAGGCGTCAAGCACCTCGCGGATGGCGAGCGATCTGCGCATGGCGACGGGCAGCGTCTCCGGCATGCGCAGCGCGGTCCAGATCAGCGCCACCACGCCATACAGCATCAGCACGATGAAAATGCCGCGCCACTGCGTCAGCATCAGCACGGCCTGTCCGAACGACGGCGCGACCACCGGCACGGCAATGAACACCATCATCGCCAGCGACACCACGCTTGCCATGCGACGGCCGGAATAGCAGTCACGGACGATCGAGGTCGCGATCACGCGGGTGGCTGAGGTGCCGAGGCCCTGCAGGGCCCGCGCCAGCAGCAGGGTTTCAAAGGAAGGTGCGGCGATCGCAAGCAGGCTGGCGACACAATAGAGGGCCATGCCGCCGAGCAGCAGCGGACGGCGGCCGAAACGGTCCGACAGCGGCCCCATCACGAACTGGCCGACGCCGAAGCCGAGCAGAAAGATCGACAGCACCATCTGCGGCCGGTTGGCGGCCGTGATGTGGAACGTGGACGCGATGTTCGGCAGCGCCGGCAGCATCATGTCCATCGCGATCGGATTCAGCGCCATGATGGACGCGATCACGATCACGAATTCGGGAAAGCCCATCGGGCGGTGGCCTGAAGCGGCCAAGGCATTGGCACTGGTGTCGGACAACGAAAAACCCTCTTGAGGACCGCACTCTATTGATTTTGTTGCGACGCACAATCGGTGTTTTGGAATGGCAGGTCGGCGGCCTCGGAGCCTGCAGGCAAGCCTTGCCCGAACAATCGGCAAACTCGTTGCGGCGGTGCCCAAAATCATTGTTCTGATCGGCCGCTTGCTCTATCCCCTAGGCCACAAAACACCGGATCGTGATCGCCTTTGAACGGAGACCTTGTGTCGGGACAGACCTTGAAGATCGGCACGCGCAAGAGCGCGATGGCGCTGGCGCAGACGGAAGCGATTGCGCGGCTGTTGCGGGCGGCCGATCCCGCGCTCGACGTCGAGATCGTCAAGTTCGAAACCCGCGGCGACCAGGACCAGACCAGCAAACTGCTGCGCCATGGCGGCAAGGGCGGCGCCTTCGTCGCCGAAATCCGCGAAGCGATGCGCGCGGGTCAATTGCAGGCGGCGATGCATTCGCTGAAGGACGTCCCCGGCAATGAGGAGACGCCCGGCCTGATCATCTCGGCGATGCTGCCGCGCGACGCCGCCAACGACGCGCTGGTGCTGCGTCCCGGCCTTTCGCTGGAAGAATTTCGGAAATCGAAAGGCAAGGGTTTCAAGATCGGCACCAATGCGGTGCGCCGCGCCGCCTATCTGCGCCGGCTGTTTCCGGAAGCCGCCGTGATCCATTTTCGGGGTGCTGCCGATACCCGGGTGGCAAAGCTCGATCGCGGCGACAAGCAGCGGCTTCCCGGCGGCGGCGAGGTGGGGCCTGCGGACGCGCTTGTCATGGCGCGGTCGGGGCTCGAGCGCATCGGGATGGCTTCACGTATCGTCCATGACTTTTCGGTTCGCGAAATGCTGCCGGCGGTGGGGCAGGGCATCGTCGCGGTCGAATGCGTCGAGAAGGACTGGCTGACGCGCGGGCGGCTGGCGAAGATCGAGGACACGCAATCGCGGCGCTGCGCCGAGGCCGAGCGCGAGGTGCTGTGGGTGTTGAACGGCCATTGCAACTCGCCGATCGCCGGCCACGCCACGCTCGCGGGTAACGAGATGACGCTGACGGCCGCCGTGCTCGATGAAACCGGCGACCGCTTCATCGAGGTGTCGCGGCAGGGCATGGCGGACCGACCACGCGAGCTTGGCCGCGCCGTCGGGCTGGAGTTGTTGGACAAGGGCGCAGCCGAGATTATCGCGCGCACCCGGCCGGACGAACATTAGGGCGCGTACGTCGGCCAGGCAAACGACTGCACCAAAGCGCCATTGGCGGCAATTCTCTGGTTTCGTAATGACAACCTATTTGGTTCCGGAGATAGTTATGGCCGATGATGGTAGGCGCGGCTTGCCATCAAGGGATGTCTTACGTACCAAATCAAGCACTGTGGCTTCGATCTTCTGGCGAGTTTGTTCGTCCGACTTTGTGAGCCCCGCGACGACCGGTGCAGCGACCTCCGTCATCAAGCTCCAGTACTCCTCAGCTGACTTGAGGTTAAGTTCGCCCACCACATTCTTCACTGCGATGTCCTTGAGACCGCCCTTGCGAAAGGCTGTTTCCATATAACCCGGCGCGGCACAACGGAACAGTCCAGGCGACCCGGGGGGCGGTGTGGGCATATCAACATACTTGCTGATTGTTTCCATGATCGTGGTGGCCCATGGATTCCTGTCGGGTACATCCCAGACAGCGGTGCACACGCGTGCTCCAGGTCTTGCTACACGCACGAACTCTTTCACACAGGTGTCGACATCGGGGAAAAACATAAAACCGAATCGACAAAGCACGGCATCGAATGAGTTGTCGGGAAATGGAAGGGCGCCCGCATCACACTGCTTGGTCCGAAAGTTTCCAATCCCGCGACGCGCGGCCTTATCCGCAGCGACCTCAAGCATTCGATCAGAGAGATCTGTGACTGTGACTGTTCCCTTTGGTACGAGAGCAGCGGCGCTAAGCCCCGGCTCGCCGGTACCAGCTGCCACATCAAGGACGTTCGAAGTGTCGCGCAAGGCGGCACTGCGGATGAGCTCCTGGCCAACCGGGGCTAGCCAATTCAATACTTGCTCGTCCCATTTCTTCCAACCGGCAGAGAACTTGTCCCAGGTCTGGCGCTGCTGATCACGTATTTGCTCAAGCTCTGAGGGCATGGTGGCCTCCTCGCGACTGTGCTTACGCTGTGCTTGACTAGCAATATAGCGGACCGATGTCTTGCGACCTAATGTCCGAAGTGGGGCATTCGCTACCGAGTCGAGCCAGCGGTAAGTCCAGCCATGTCCGCTGTGACGCCGAAAGCGGAAGGCAATTCAGAACGTCGGCGGCCACGCTATGGGCCGTTGCGGGTTGCATCTGCATCATCCACCCGCGTGAAGGCTCAGCTCGGCACTGCGGCGGTCGGCGCGGCGGAGTCGCCGGCAAGGTTCGCGGTTGATATTCTGCATCACGATCACATAGCCTTCGGCCTTGTAGTACGCGTAGAGGTTTCCGGCCGTGGCTCGTACAGCACGGTTGCGGTCTCCGCGATGACGGTGGCTGACCGGTTCTGCATAGTTGCTGGACAAGGGCGCCGCCGAGATTATCGCGCGGACCAGGCCCGACGAGCACTAGCCCAACGGTCGCCGTCTATCCGCTGATGGAGGACGGGGCCGCCGGGCTTACGGAGTCGGCGCGGCGCATTTCGCTTCTGCGCCGCTGCGGCCGTCGCAATTTGCGCCGTGTCCACAGCAGCAATCCGGTCGAGAGCAGTCCGAGCAGCGCGAGCGAGGTGAGAATGTTCAGCGAGCTCGCGATCATGGCCGACCAGTTGCCTTCGTGAATCAGCCGGGGCCAGTTGCGGGGCAGTGGCACCAGATCGTCGCCATTGACGGCATAGGCGCGGAGTTCGCCGCCCTCGAAAATTCGCGCCATTAACAGTCTGCCGCGTGGGCGGATGGAGGTGACCTGCGCCAGATCATGCGATCGGCGACAATGGAAACGGCCTCGGGAAGCGATATCAGCCGGGCGGACCTGAGGGGAGGTGCGCTTGCCTGAAAGGTCCAGCCGAACGCCAGGCATAGCCCGGTCAACGGGCTCAGCACGATCAGCGGCAACGTGAACCACGCGGTGCCCTTGTGCCAGCCGGAAAGGCTGTTCCGCAGTTTCGGCAGTCCCATCAGAATGCCGAGGCACATGACGACGACCATGGCGATCGTCGACGAGATCACGAGCCAGGATTGACCGAGCAAACGTTCATGGTTGCGCCGCGTCCACAGGAAGAATGCCGGCAAAGCCGCTTTCTCGGTGACCTTCTCGCCGCTTTCGAGATCGATCTCGGCTGAGTCGGCGCCCTGCAGGGTGATGCGCCGTTCCGCCGAGTTGACGGAGACGCCGCGCGCCTTGCCGTCGGGATCATATCGCTTGATGAGATCGGCGACCCGCGCCGCATCGACGGATTGCGGCTTGATGGCGCTTACCTGAACTGCCGGCTCAAAGGAAAGAATCAGCCCGGTCAGGATGATGGCGAGAAGCGGCAGCGCGAAGACGAGGGTGATCCAGCGGTGAAGTATCAACAGCAGGGGCTTGACCATGGCAGTCTCCGAACCTGGCGCGACCTTGATGTACCGAGGCGCGCAAGACAAATGACGCTTTGTCCATGTCGGCGCATTGATCCCGAACAATTCGCCCGGGACCCCTCGAGCAACGAACTGCTTTCGCCGAAGCGCGTTTATGGGTATCGTCCAACCCGCCGGTGATGCCGAAACGGTGCACGCATGCGATACGCGTCAGTTCTGGGAGCCGCAGTCTTAAGGGCCGCGTTGGTCGCGACCGCAGCCGCGCTGTCTCTGCCGGCGCAAGCCCAGCAGCGCTTTCTGGCGACCCCCGAAGAGATCGGCGTCGGGCCGCCGCCCGCGCGCTACTCCTGGATTCCGTTCCGCTGCACCGACGAGCTAGCGGATAATTTCTATCACGGCGCCTGGTATGCGGGGCAGCCGACCGCGCTTTATCGTGGGCGCGCCTACCGGCCGTACTATCGATACAGCGCCTATCGCGCGGGCCTGCGGACCTATCTCTGTTCGGAATAGGCCGTGTACATGTCACGGCCTAACGTTTGGCTTGGTCCTGCCAGTCTTCCCACTCTACGTCATGGATTTCCAGGTAACTGGAAACGGCTGCGCCGATGGTCGGGAAGAAGTATTGCTCGCCAAGCTGCGAGAACAATCCAAATCGCTTCAGCTTGTCCTTTACCGGATCTTTCAGTTCGGCAAAGCACAACTCGATACCCTGCGCGTACAACGTCTCGTCCAATTCGGCGACTGTATCGCCGGCGGAGACGTCCACGCTGGTGACAGGCTCCGCCGCAACGACCAGCCAGCGCACGGGCGTCGGCGATTTCGCCACGGCGTCCAGTATGCGCTCTCTAAAGAATTCGGCGTTGGCGAAAAATAGTGGCGCGTCCCACCGAAACAGGACCAGGCCCGGGATTTGGCGTGCATCCGGATATCTCGTGATGTCGTGATAACCCTTGACGCCATGGGCGCGACCCAACACGGCGGAGTGTGGGCGCCAGCCGTCCCACAGGAACTCGATGATGGCGATCGCGATGGCCAGACCTATCCCCGGAATCACACCGAATACGGCCACGCCGACAAAGCAGACCATCGCCAGCCAGAACTCCCACTGCTGAATCCGATAGATTCGTTTGAGATCCGTGACCTCAAAGAGGCCGATCGCGGCCGCGATGACGACGGCCGCCAATGCAGCGGTGGGCAAATGCTGAAGGAGGTTTGGCGCCACCAGCAGAAGGATGGCGATGGCAAGCGCGCCGACGACGCTGGTGAGTTGGGTGCGGGCGCCGGCGGCTTCTGCAACAGGGGTACGCGAAGCGCTGCTGCTGATCGGAAAGCCTTGAAAAAAGCCGGTTGCCAGATTCGCGGCGCCAAGCCCGACCATCTCCTGGTTGGGATCGACATGGGTGCCCAGTCGCGCGGCATAGGCACGCGAAAGCACGCTGGTGTCAGCAAATGATACGAGCGCGATTGCGCAGCCGCCGATGAGCACCGGAAACAGATCATTATAGCCGATCAAGGGAATGGCGAAAACGGGCAGGCCCTGGGGAAGAGGACCCAAAACCTTCACGCCGTAGTGGGTGCCAAGACCAAGCGCAGCGACGACCGCAGTCGCCCCAACCACCGCAATCAGAATGCCTGGCAGCCGTTTGCTATCCTTAAGCAGCAGGATGACCATCAGCGTGCCGAGCCCAACCCCGAAGGCGACCCAGTTTGTCTTTCCTTCAATAATTGCATCGGTGATCGCCCACAGGTCCCGCAAAGGTCCTTTGCTCTCGACCGAGAAGCCTAAGAACTTTGGCAGTTGGCTGATCAAAACGGTCAATGCAATTCCGTTCATATAGCCGTACCGTATCGGCTTGGAGAGCAGCTCGGTGACAAAACCCAGGCGCCCGATGCCGGCCAGAATGCATACCGTCCCCGAAACGATCGCCATCATGGCAGCGAGCGTTGCGGCGCGAACAGGATCGCCACCAGACAACGGAACGACGACGCCGAGGATAACGGCCGCCAGTGCCGAGTCCGGTCCCAGCACGAGGATGCGGCTGGGGCCGAACAATGCGTAGACCAGCAGCGGTACGATCGTTGCGTACAGACCGTAGATGCCAGGCAGGCCCGATGCCGCCGCGTAGGCAATTCCAACCGGGACCAGCATCGTCGCCAGGACCAGTCCAGCGAAGATATCGTGCGGAAGCCATGCCGCCTCATATCGACGGAGGATCTCGATTCCCGGCAGCCAGTGCATCGAATGCTTCATTGGCGGTCACTTCCGGACCCGCTGGCCACGCGCATGCGTTGGCCGCAATTGGTACAGCTGGAGCCCGGTCCAGGCTGTTGTGTCCCTCGGCAAGCGGAAAACACAACGCGCCGAAACATCAGTAGTGGTTGGGAATCGGCTGGCCCGAGCCCAGACCCTCGGTAGCATTCTTGGGCCGCCGCTGCACCTTGGGGATCTTCGGCAAGTCTACGTCGACCTTCTTGTATGGGATGCTGTCGAGCAGATGCTGGATCAGGTTTAGCCGGGCGCGACGCTTGTTGTCAGCGGGGACGATGTGCCAAGGCGCCCATGACGTGTGGGTGGCCTTGATCATGCGCTGGTAGGCTTCCGTATAGTCCCACCAGCGCCGCACCGATTCAGTGTCCATCGGACTGAGCTTCCAGTGTTTCACCGGGTCTTTGATCCGCGCCTCAAACCGGCGACGTTGCTCGTCCTGACTTACATCGAGAAAGTATTTGCGCAGGATGATGCCGTTGTTGACGATCATCTCCCGCTCGACGATGGGCGCCATCGTCAAGAACCGCTCGTAGTCCTCGTCGGTGACGAAGTCCATCACCCGCTCGACCCCGGCCCGGTTGTACCACGAGCGGTCGAAGAGGACGATCTCGCCCGCCGCCGGGAAATGCGCGATGTAGCGCTGCATGAAAACCTGGGTCTTCTCGCGGTCGGATGGGGCGGGCAGTGCCACGTGGCGGTAGATGCGCGGGCTGGTGCGTGCAGTGATCCGGCTGATCACACCACCCTTGCCCGCGGTGTCCCGGCCCTCGAAGACCACAATGATGCGTGCCCCCTTGTCTTTGACCCAGGTCTGCAGCCGCGTTAGCTCGACCTGAAGCTTCGCGAGCTCCTTCTCAAATTCCTTGCGGCTCACCTTGCCAGACCCGGCCGGCGCCTCGGTTACCTCACCCTTCTTCTGCTTGTCCTTCAACATCTGGCAGCCTCCCGGGCCACTACGGACGACTTCGGTCGCGCCGCAGGACGCCCCTGATACCGGACGGAGCAGAGCGCCGCGTTGCTCTTGTTGACCTAGATCAAAGGACGTCCGCAATGGATCATTCGATTTTGGCTGTCCGCGCATGTCCAGTTGGGCCGTTTTCAACCGGGTCTGCGGGCTTTGCTGTCAGCCAACGGCCTTGTGGGGTTGGCCGGACGACCGTGATTCAAATTCCAAAAACCGGGGGCTTCGTGGACTAGCGCGCCACCTCTGCCCATTCCGGGCAGGTGCGCTGGTCGACCGGCACCAGCCATGCCTTGTAGTTGGTCTTGTCGATCACTTCCGCCGGCAGCATCACCTTTTCCGGCAGCGGCTCCTTCTTGAGGTGACGCACCGCGGCCCGCGCCGCAGTGCAGCCGATCTTGAACATGTTGAAATCGACGGAAGCTAACATCCCGCCGGTTTCGATCTGCTTCACGGCCGGAAGAATGCCGTTGATGCCGATCACGGTCGCGGTCCGGTTGGCGGCCTTCAGCGCTTCCAGCACGCCGAGCGCCATGCTGTCGTTAACCGACAGCACGGCATCGATCTCCTGATGCTCGGTCAAAAATTTCTCCATCGCGCGGCGGGCGTCCACCTGCTGGTAATTGCCGATGCCCGATCCCAAAACCTGGATGCCGGGAAACTCAGTGAGGGCGCGCTGGTATCCGCGCACGCGCTCGCGATTGGTGGGCGCGGCAGGCGTTCCCTCGATGACGACGATCTTTCCCTTAGCCCCGAGTTTTTCGAAGAGATAGCGCGCCTCGCGATATCCGATTTCGAAATCGTCGGCGCCGACATAGGTGACGAAGCTGCCGGGCAGCGGATTGGACACCAGCACGATCGGGATTTTGGCCTCGTTGAGTTTCTTCACGGAATCGATCATGGCGACGTCATCGACCGGGATGAAGATGACGGCGTCCGGTTTGTCTTTCAACACCTGATCGACCATCGCTTTCTGTTCGCCGACATTGTCAGGCTGGTTCGGCACCAGGTGGATCAGCTTCACGCCCGTGCTGCGCGCGATCTGGTCGGAGGCGATGCGGAAGGCCTCATAGGCCGGGTTGGTGCGGTTCTTGGTGAACACGGCGATGGTCATCTGATTGTCCGCCGCCAGGGCGTGGCCTGCGATCAGGAGCATCGATCCTGCAAGCATTGTCGTTATCAGATCTCGCATCGCAGCCTCCCAAGGAGTGCCGTCATTGCGAGGAGAGACGAAGCAATCCATCTATCCCCGTGTGGGGAGATGGATTGCTTCGCTCCGCTCGCAATGACGGCGGTGAGTGTCATAGCCGTCACAGCCACAGTATCTTCTTCCGGTATTCGAGGTCGGTGAGCAGCGGTTGCGCCGGTCCCTCATGGAACACCGCGCCGCGCTCCAGCGCGAACACGCGGTCGGCGAGCGCCAGCACGAGATCGAGATTGTGTTCGACGATCACGATGGAGATGTGCTGCCGGAGTTTGTCGAACACTTTGAACAGGTCGAGGATCACCGCCGGCGCCAGTCCCTCGAAGGGCTCATCGAGCAATAGCAGTTTGACATTGCCCGACATCGCGCGCGCGACCGCCACCATCTGCTGCTCGCCGCCGGAGAGATAATCGGCAGCTACGTCCATGCGCTCGCGCAGGCGCGGGAAGTATTCGAGGATCTTCTCCTCGTTCCACACCACGCCGTTGCTGCCGTCGGTCTTGCGGGCGAGACGCCCGAGCGAGAGGTTTTCCCGAACCGTCATGCCGGCGAACAGGCCGCGGCCCTGCGGCACATAGCCGATGCCGGCGCGCGCGATGTCGGGCGCGGGCAGGTGGGAGATATCGGCGCCGGCATATCGAATCGTGCCCGACGACAGCGGCACGAGGCCCGCGAGCGTCTTTAGCAGCGTCGATTTGCCGGCGCCGTTGCGGCCAAGAAGAGCGACGATCTCGCCTTCGCGCACATTGAGGGTGGCGTCGTGGAGGATATGGCTCTTGCCGTAGAAGGTGTTGACGCGCTCGAAGCGCAGGACAGGCGCTGCACTCGCCTTCGCGTAGTCGCTGCTGAGATGCTCGACCTCGGGCACGCCGGTGCCGGTATAGACCTCCTGCACCCTGCGGTCGGCGCGCACGGCTTCCGGCGTGCCGGTCATCAGCACCTCGCCCTGGTTCATCACGGTGACGGTGCGCGAGAAGCCGAGCACGCGGTCGATGTCATGCTCGACGATCAGGACCGGAATATTAGCGGCGATGTTTTTGACGAGGTTCGAGACGCGCTCGCGCTCGGCGGCGGCAAGTCCTGCGAGCGGCTCGTCCAGCAAAAGCACGTGCGGCTTGGAGCCGAGCGCGATGCCGAGATCGACCAGCCGCTGCCCGCCATAGGAGAGTTCGCCGCCCTCGATGGTCTCGATGCCTTCGAGGCCGAGGAATTTGATCAGCTCCGCGGTCTCGGCGTGGATATCCCTGTAGTGGTCGATGTCGCGCCAGAGGTCGAAGCGTCCGGCATTCTGCGCCTGCAGCGACAGGCGGAGGTTTTCGTAGATCGACAGCCCCTTGAACAAATTGGTGATCTGGAACGAGCGCGCCAGCCCCCGGTGGCAGATCGCCTCCGAGGGCACGCCCTGGATCTCGCGGCCGTTCAGCTTGATGGTGCCGCTGTCGGTCGGATAGAGGCCGGAAACCAGATTGAACAGCGTGGTCTTTCCCGCGCCGTTCGGCCCAATCAAGGCATGGATTTCGCCGGCGCCAACTTGCAGGCTGGCATCGGTCACAGCGCGAATGCCGCCAAAGCTCTTGGAGACGCCGCGCACGTCGAGCACGATGCCGTCGAGCCCCTTCGGCAGCAGGAAGGCCGGCAGCGGCAGGCCTTCGTAAATCTTCCGACGGCTCATCGCCGCGGATTCTTCCGGCGGTGGCCACCAGCGTTTTGAAAGCGTTGCCCAGATGCCGACGAGGCCGCCCGGCGAGTACAGCACGAAGGCGACGAAGACGAGGCCGAACCACAGCAGCCAGTTCGACGTCCAGATCGAAAACAATTCGCGGAACAGGATGAAGAACAGCGCGCCGATTGCCGGCCCCAGCATGCTGCGCATGCCGCCGATCACGACGATCGCGAGCAGCTCGCCGGAGAACGGCACCGAGACCGCTTCGGCGGAGACCAGATAATTCTGGAAGCCGATCAGCCCGCCGGCAAAGCCGGTCACGACAGCCGAGATCACAAAGACGCCGAGCTTGTAGCGCTCGACGGGATAGCCCTGAAAGGTGGCGCGCAACTGGTTCTCACGGATCGCCATCAGCACGTGGCCGAACGGCGAGCGCACCAGTCGCAGCAGCAGGTAGAGCACGCCGAGGCAGAGTACGGAGACGACGATGTAATAGTTCAGCGCATTGTCGAGGCTGAACGGGCCGATGCTGCCGCGCTTCAGGCCGCCGAGGCCGTCCTCGCCGCCGGTGACGGCAGTCCAGCGGAAGGCGATGGTGTAGGCCAGCGCCGACAGCGCCAGTGTCAGCAGCGAGAAATAGACGCCGCGCCGGCGCAGGATGACGAAGCCGACAAAGGTTGCGATGATGGCGACGACGGCGGCTGCCAGCAGCAGCGGCAGGAAGATGTCGCCACCGAACCAGTTGCGCTGGATCAGCCCCGCCGCATAGGCGCCGATGCCGAACCAGGCGCCGTGGCCGAACGAGACGAGGCCGGTATAGCCGATGCAGAGGTTGAGCCCCATGGCGGCAATGGCGAGCGCCACCACCATGGTGCCGGTGTTGAGCGAGAGGCCAAGCAGATAGAGGCCGAACGGCAGCGCGATGACGGCGAGCGTGGCTGACAGCAGCTGATGATATTTGGTGAGGAACGCGCTTGTCATTCGAACTTCTCGATACGTTCGCCCAGGAGCCCGCGCGGCCGCACCAGCAGCACCAGGAACATCAGCACGTAAATCGAGGCTTCACCCGCGGCGGGCGCGAAGTGAATGGTGATGCCCCTGACGACGCCCACCAGCAGTGCTGCGATCACCACGCCCCAGAAACTGCCGAGGCCGCCGATGACGACCACGACAAAGGCCACCGTGATGATCTCGGCACCCATGGCGGGATGCACGATCGTGATCGGGGCAAAGAACGCGCCGCCAAGGGCGGCCATGCCGACGCCGAGCATGACGATCGCGGTCATGTAGGGCTGCAGCCGGATGCCAAGCGCAGCCACCATGTCCGGCCGCTGGATGCCGGCGCGCACCACGCGGCCGAACGATGTCTTGTGTAAGAGCAGCCAGACGCCGACCAGGACCGCGGCGACGACAGCGAGGATCAGCAGGCGATAGCGCGAGAACAGGAAGTCGCCGAGAAAGACCGAGCCGCGAAACGCCTGCGGGATCGCGGCCGAGATCGGCGGCGCGCCCCATAGAATCCGGATCGCCTGCTCGGTGACCATGGCGAGCCCGAACGTCACCAACAGGCTCAAGATCGGATCGGCATCGTAGAACCGGCGCAGGATGAAGCGCTCGAAGAGAATGCCGAGCAGCGCCACGGCGACCGGCGACAGCACCACCGCCGGACCGAAGCCGAGAAATTTCGTGATCCCGACCGAGATGTAGGCGCCGAGCGCATAGAACGCGCCGTGCGCGAGATTGACGATGCCGCCGACGCTGAAGATCAGCGACAGGCCGAGCGCGATCAGGAGGTAATAGCCCCCGAGCACCAGGCCATTCACTACCTGCTCCAGCAGAAATCCGAACTGCATATGCGATCCGCGAAGATAAAAAGGGACGGCGCCGGCTTTTTAGTGCCGGCGCCGCAACGCCAGTGTGCCCGACGCCCGGATTCGGGCTTCTATGCCTTCATGTTGCAGGGATTTTGCGTCTTCGTCGGGTAGATCGATTCGAGCTCCGCGCCCGCGGCCGGCACCGCTTCGCCAAGCACCAGCATGTCCCACTTGTCCTTCATCTCGCCCTTCGGCTTCACCGTGAACGGATAGGCCTCCTGCACCAGCTGATGATCCCAGGAACGGAAATAGGCCTTGCGCGCCTTCATGATGTCGAACTGCGTCTGCTTCTCGAAATAGCCGATCAGCGCGTCGCTCTCGGTCGACTTGGTCTCGGTGATCGCCTGCGCGATCATTTTCAGCGTGATGTATTCGATCCAGGCGTGGTTCTCCGGCGGCTTGCCGTATTTCTTGGTGAAGGCCTCGACGAAAGCCTTCGAGGCCGGATTGTCCAGCGTGTGATACCAGACGGTCGGCCAGGTGCCGCTGAGATTGCCTTCGCCCATCGCCCAGGCGTCGCCGGTGTTGAGGTTGAAGCCGACCAGCGGGTAGGGGAGGCCGAACTCGGCATATTGCTTGACGAGGTTGGTGACCTGGTTGCCGGCGAGGTTGCAGCACACGACGTCAGGCTTGGCCTGCCGGACCTTCAGGAGATACGGGCTGAAGTCGGTGACGTCAGTCGCGATCAGCTCGTCCCCGATCAGGGTGGCGTCGTTGGCGCTGAAGAAGGCTTTCGCGGCCTTCAGCAGGTCGTGGCCGAAAATGTAGTCTGCCGTCAGGGTGACGAACTTCTTGCCCTTCACCATACCCTTCTGCTTGAGCGCGGTGCCGACGGCGTTGACCATCACGGTGTTCGGGATGTCGCAGTGGAAGGAGTAGCGGTTGCAATCCTTGCCGCGCAATGCATCCGAACGCGCGCCGGTGGAGAAGAACACCTTCTTGTTGCGCTCGGCGACCTGCATGATGGTCAGCGACGAGGCGGAAGAGATTTCGCCGAACAGCAGCACCGCGCCGTCCTGCTCGATCATGCGCTGCGCCTTGGTGGATGCAGTCGCGGGATTGACCGAGTCTTCCGACATCAGGTCGATCTGCTTGCCCATGATGCCGCCGGACGCGTTGATCTCTTCGGCGGCCATCTTCACCCCAAGCTGGGCGTAGCTGCCGATCGCGCCGAGGAAGCCGGTCAGCGGCACCAGATGGCCGATCTTTATTCGCGCGGCCTGGGCGCTGAGGATGGCCGGAGATCCGATCGCGGAGGCGCCGGCAAAGGCGGCGCCGGCCTTCAACAGAGTACGTCGGCTGTAGCGGGTCATCACTGGTCTCCTCCCGGGATACGTCACGACGTTCTCTCTTCCGTTTCCGCTTATGCGACAATGTGAGAGACGTTCTTTTATTGTTGTAGGATATTTCCGGACGCAATCGCTCCTGTCAACGCCAAATGCGTCGCAGCCGCGGCCAACCCGTTTGAAGCGGATTTTAGCTGGATCGGATCAGGAGGATTTCGCCAGATCCCGCGCGCCGAATTCGGCCGACAGCCGGCTGGCGGCCGATTGCACCAGCTTGGCGCGGCTCTGCAGCACCTGGTCGGTCATGCGCCAGATCGGGCCGGAGATGCCGAGCGCGCCGATCACTTCGCCGGTGAAGTTGTAGACCGGCACTGCGACGCAGCGGACTTCCGCGTTGAATTCGCCGTCGTCGAAGGCGATCGCGCTGCGGCGGATCTCGGCGATATCGCGCAGCAGCACGGCGGGGTCGGTGATCGACTTTTTCGTCGACGGTTTCAGCTCGACCCGTTCGAGGAAGCGCTTCAGCTGATCGGGGCGCAGCGAGGCCAGCATGATCTTGCCGAGCGCGGTGCAATGCGCCGGCCGCACCACGCCGACGCGGTCGGTCAACTGGAACGCGCCAGGCCC
This sequence comes from Bradyrhizobium sp. AUGA SZCCT0283, assembly GCF_018130385.1. GTDB lineage: Bacteria > Pseudomonadota > Alphaproteobacteria > Rhizobiales > Xanthobacteraceae > Bradyrhizobium. Next base: position 141,022 of record NZ_JAFCLU010000009.1, read on the forward strand.
GCTGGTGCGGGCAATCACCACCACGGCGTCGCCCATCCGCACGGCAAAATGGCCGCTTTCGCCGCTCTCGCGCGACAGGTCTTCCAGCACCGGCGTCGCCAGATTCACCATCTCGATTTCGTCAAGCGCGCTGGCCGCCAGCGCAAACAGCGGCCGGCCGACGCGGTAGCGCTTTGAATCGCGCTCCTGCCTGAGATAGCCGAGCGAGACCAGCGTCTTGGCAAGGTGGAAGGTGGTCGAATTATGCAGGCCGACCCGCTTGCTGAGGTCCGCCAGCCCGATGCCTTCGCGGTGACGCGCGACTTCCTCCAGAATCGAAAACGCGCGGCCCAGCGACTGCACGCCGCCCCGCGCGCGCTCCTCGGCCTCGTCGTCGATGTTGGGTTCGCTCGATGGCACCAGCTTTGCGATCGCGACTTTGCCGGTCGAAACCTTGCGCGATATTGCCGGCTTGTCGCTCGTCTTCGGCTTGGTGCGCGGTTTCACGGAATCAGCTCTCCAGGTGGGCGGGGCGAACTCTATCAGGCCGTCCTCGCCCGGCAACAGCGCCGCGCAGCGCGCGAGGCCCAATCGGCATCATACCACAATAGCAATTGACGTACAGTATTATGAGAAATAGGTTCGGGCCCGTCGCCGCACCGTGCAAGCAAGACGCGGAGGCGAATTCGTTGAGCTCAGGGAGAGAGTTAAATCGATGTCGCGTAACATGCTCAACGGCGCCCAGGTCATCGTCGACTATCTGATCCAGGAAAAGGTGCCGCAGGTGTTCGGCCTGTGCGGCCACGGCAATATCCAGTTCATCGACGCGCTGTACGAGCGCTCATCCGACATCAAGACCATCTCGGTGCATCACGAGAGCGTCGCCGGCTTCATGGCCGACGTTTATTACCGCGTGTCGGGGCGGCCGACGGCGACCTTCACCTCCTGCGGGCCCGGTTCGGCCAACCTGCCGATCTCGCTCGCCAACGCCTTTCTCGACTCCGTACCGTTCCTGGCGGTGACCGGCAACGTGCCGACCAGCCAGTTCAACCGCGGCGCCTTCCAGGAAATGTACCGGCACTATCAGGCCGATTTTCCCTCCACCGTGCGCACGATGTGCAAGAAGGTGTTTCAGCCGACGCGCGGCGAGATGGTGCCGCTGGCGGTGCGGCAGGCCTGGAAGACAATGACGACCGGCCGGCCCGGCCCTGTCGTGCTCGACGTGCCCTTCGACGTGTTCATGGAATCGGCGGCCGAGGAGGCGCCGAACGCGATCGCATGGAACGGCAACATATCGAGCCGCTGCGGCGCCGATCCGGAAGGCGTGGTCAAAGCGGTCGATATGCTGCTCGGCGCCGAGCGGCCGACGATCATCGTCGGCCAGGGCGTGCGCTACGGCGGCGCGGCGGAGGAATTACTGAAACTTGCCGAGCGCTTGCAGATTCCGGTCGCGGCGTCCGCCAGCGGCCTCGGTGCGATCGATTGCAACCATCCGCTGGCGCTGGGCCTCGTCGCGCGCGCCGGGCACTACCAGGCCAACCACGCGACGCGTCAGGCGGATGTCTTGCTGGCGATGGGGATGCGGTTCGACGACCGCACCTCGAGCTCATGGATCCCGGGCTATTCCTTCACCATCCCGCCGACGCGGCTGATCCATGTCGATATCGATCCCGAGGAGATCGGCCGCAATTATCCTGTCGCGCTCGGCCTGATGGCCGACGTGCGCACTTTTCTGCGACAGGTCCATGCCGAACTCGATCGCCGCGCCGACCTCACCAAGAAGGCCGATGCCCGCAAGAAATGGCTGGCGCAGATCGATGGCTATCGCAAGGAATGGGACAAGTTTGTCGCGCCCGGATTTTCCGACGACACCACGCCGATCAATCCGCAGCGCGCCGCGCTCGAGATCGACAAGGCGCTGCCTGATAATGCGATCCTCGTCAGCGATATCGGCGTGCATCACAACTGGCTGCTCGGCTTCTGCAAGCCGAAGCGGCCGGATTCGCTGATCGGCTCGATGGGGTTCGGCCCAATGGGTTTTGGCGTCGCCGGCGTGATGGGCGCGAAGTTTGCAGCCCCCGACCGGCCCTGCGTGTCGGTGTGCGGCGACGGCGCGTTCTTCATGCACGCCAACGTGCTCGGCACGGCGGTGGAATATAATCTGCCCGTGGTCTGGGTGGTCTGGAACAATTACGCCTATGCCTCGATCCGCGGGTTGCAGCGCGGCTATCTCGGCGGCCGGGAGCTGGCGACCGATTTTCACGATCCCAACACCGGCGCGCGCTACAACCCGGATTTCGCCGCGATGGCGCGCTCCTGCGGCGTCGAGGGCGTGCGTGTCGATCGCGCCGGCGATCTCGGCGAGGCGATCCGCAAGGGCATTGCGGCGAACAAGCCCTATCTGATCGACGTCGATATCGCCGCTGACATCAATCCGGTCGGCGCGGGGGTGTGGGAATTGCCCGGGCTCGGCCAGAGCAAGGCCGGCATTGGCACGCGCTATCAGCCCGCCTGATCTTTTGCGAAAGGAAATCGCATGTTGCTTGCAGGCAAGAAAGTCGTCGTCGTCGGTGGTTCCTCCGGCATTGGTCTTTCGACCGCCGAGATGGCAAAGCGCGAGGGCGCTGAAATCATCCTTGCGTCGCGCAATGTCGAGCGGCTCGACAAGGCGGCCGAGAAGCTGAATGCGATCGCGATCCCCACCGATGTCACCAGCGATGACAGCGTCGCGAAACTGTTCCAGCGTTGCGGTCCTGTCGATCATGTCGTGGTGACGGCGGCGCAGCTTCGCACCGGCCCGTTCAAGCAGGTGGCGATGGAGGATGTCCGCGCCACCATGGAAGGCAAGTTCTGGGGCGCGTGGCGTGTCGCGCGAGAGGCGCAGATCCGGGCCGGCGGGTCGCTGACGCTGGTCTCGGGATTCCTCAGCGTTCGGCCGCGGCCGAATTCGGCGATCGTCAGCGCCGCCAATGGCGCGCTGGAATCGCTGGCCCGGGCGCTGGCGCTCGAACTCGCACCGGTGCGCGTCAACGCGGTCTCGCCCGGCGTGATCGATACCCCGATCCGCGCCGCGATGCCGGAAGAGGCGCGGCGCGACATGCTGGCGAAGACGGCGGCGGCGTTGCCGGTGGGCCGCGTCGGCGCGGCTGAGGATATCGCGCGGCAAATCCTCAGCTTCATGGCGAACGGCTTTGCGACCGGATCGATCGTCACTATCGACGGCGGGGCGCTCGTCATCTGACGGCAGAGGAGGCCATCATGGCTTCGGAAAACAACGGCGCCTTCATCCGCAACATCGCCGAAGTGCCGTGGCGCGAGTTCCCCAATCATTTCGGCGGCGCGCTGTCAAAGCCGCTGGTCATGCCGGAGACCGCGGGCTCCCGTCACATCGACTACCGGATCTCGATGTACCAGCCGATGGCGCATGTCGCGCCCCACAAGCATCTTGTGCAGGAGCAGATCTATCACGTGCTCGAAGGCGAGGGGCTGATGGAGATCGCGGGCAAGAATCACGTCGTCCGCAAGCACGACTTCATCTTCCTGCCGCCCGGCGTCGAGCACGCGATTTCGAATTCGGGGTTGGTCGACTTGGTGTTTCTGGTGATCACCTCGCCGGTGACGGACGACGAGAAGCCGGTGTGACACCCCGGCTGGCGGGCTTCAGGCGGAAGCGGATCCGAGCAGCACCACGCCTCCAATCAGAATCGCGCAGCCCGTAACCCGCCATGCGGTGACCCGTTCGCCGAGGATCAGCATGCCGAACAGCGCGCCGACCATCATCGACATTTCGCGCGCGGGCGCGACCAGGCTGAGCGGGGCGCCCATCTCGATGGCTGACAGCACGAGGATGTAGGACAGCGGCGACAGCGCACCGACCCCGAATGCCAGCAGCCAGTAACCTTTCATTTTCGCCCTGGCGCGAGGCAGGTTCGACAGAACGATCGGCAGCATGATGAAGAACCGCAGCAGGTTGGTGACCCAGTCGAGCACGACCGGGTGAATGCCGAGCAGCTTGACGCCATATCCGTCGACGACCGTGTAGCCGGCGATCAGCGATCCTGTCGCAGTGCCCCAGCGCACGCCATCGAGGCCGCGCGGGCGGCGGAACGCGGTGAGATCGCCTTGCGTGGTGATCAAGCCGATGCCGGCGACGACGGCGAGCAGCCCAAAAATGCCCTGCGCGGTCGGCGTCTCGCGCAGCAGGATGAACGCGCCGATCGATGACAGCATCGGCCCGGTGCCGCGCGCGATCGGATACACCACCGAAAGGTCGGCGACCTGATAGCCGCGCTGCAGGCAAAGGCTGTAGGCCAGATGAATGCAGGCGCTGAGCACGAGGCAGCCAGCGACAGGCAGGCTCCAGTGCAGTTCACCGTAAACCAGAAGCCAGATCATCCACGGCAGATAGACGAGGCAGGCGAACAGATTGTAGGCGAACACGAAGGTCGGCCCGGCATCGGCGGCGCGCTTGGAGAGCAGATTCCAGGTGGCGTGGATGAAGGCGGCGAGGACAACGAGGGTGAGTGAGACGAGCGACATGAGACCTCCGTGCCATCAGGCGCGATCAAGATCTCGACATCTCCTCCTCTGGGCTTTTGTCCCTCGGGTGCAGCCGCGTGCTACCGCGGTTTCCGCAACGCTCGGACCGGCGATGGCGGTGTCGCCACCCGGAACCCTAGTTGCCACTCAGTCGATGGAACCCTGATATCCAAGGGAATCAGGTGCGGTCAATCCGGAATCTCATGCTGCAGGCGCGCAATGCCGCGCGGTCAGGCCGCCAGATCCTGCAACAGCAGCGACGAACCGCGAATCAGCACCTTGCGTCCCTTCGCGGTGATGGCGGGCGCATCGCCGTTCATGGTGGCAAGTTCCAGCGCGATCAGGCCGTCGATCGTGGTGCGGCTCATGCGCGGCAGCCTTGATGCAGGCGTCCGCAACGCTTTCAAGGCTTCCCACTGGGACGGCGTCAGTTCGTAATCGAATTCTTCGTTCATGGTGCCTCGGCATTCTTGCAGCGCTTGCCACAATTCTTGTGGCGCGTGATTAGCGAGCGCACGTGAAATTCGTGCGACCGCAACGAGTCGGTATCGCGACGAGCGACGATGCGCTGTCACATCATCGTGTCACTGGAATCGATTGAATGTGTCGAATCACACAGATGGCCGGACAAAAACGCTGGCGCAAAATTGCGTGAGTACGGGGCGTCAAAAAAACCGCCCAATCGCCGCAACCCTTAAGAGGAAGTTACTAACCAAAGGTAAACGCCGGTTCCGCAAGAACACGGGGCTGCGCCCACTTCTGCCAGACCTCATCCTGAGGAGCCGCGAAGCGGCGTCTCGAAGGATGAATGGCACCAGCGGGCCTCATGGTTCGAGACGGCGCTAAAGCGCCTCCTCACCATGAGGGTTTGGCTGCCAGGGTGGGCAAAGCGCAAGCGTGCCCACCATTGTGAGCGGAGTGTTCGATGGTGGGCACGGCGCGGTGCGCCTTGCCCACCCCACGAATCTACCCGCGCCGCACGCTGGCGCCACCATCGACCGGCAATGTCACGCCGGTGATGAAACTTGCTTCATCGGAAGCGAGAAACAGCGCGGCGTTGGCGACGTCCCAGCCGGTGCCCATCTTGTGGCGCAGCGGAACTTTGGCGTCGCGCTCGGCCTCGACCTCGGCGCGGCTCTTCTTGAACTCGCGCGCGCGGGTATCGACCGCCATCGGCGTGTTCATCAGGCCGGGCAGGATGACGTTGGCGCGGATGCCGTATTGCGCGTTCTGGTAGGCGAGTTGTTCGGTGAAGGCGATCATCGCCGACTTGGTCGCCTTGTAGGCCACATACGGATAGGTGGTGATCGCGGCCATCGACGAGATGTTGATGATCGCGCCGCTCTTCTGCGCCCGCATGATCGGGATAACGTGCCTGGCGGCCCACACGCAGCTCTTCAGATTGATCGCGACGCAGCGGTCGAACGCTTCCTCCGAAATGTCGAGCAGTTCGGCGTCGCCGCCGGACAGGCTGACGCCGACATTGTTGTGCAGGATGTCGATGCGGCCCCAGCGGCCCAGCGCATCCGCCACCATCGCCTTGAGGTCGGCATTTTGGGTGACGTCGGCCTTGAATGCCGCCGCGGTGCCTTCCCTGGCGGCGATCATGTCGACCGTCTCCTGGGCCGAGGCCGGATTGTGATCGACGCACAAAACTTTTGCGCCTTCGCGCGCAAAAGTGAGAGCGGTGGCGCGGCCGTTGCCGATGCCTTCGCCCGGGCTCTGTCCGGCGCCGACGACGATGGCGACACGATCTTTCAGGCGCATTCATTCCACTCCCGGGATCGGGTACTGTTGCAGTACCTCTTTGTAATGGGGTTCGTTGTCGATCTTCATCGTCGCCAGCACGCGCACCACGGCGCAGTAGAAGGCGATGGTGAGCACGAGGTCGACCATCTGCTCGTCGGAGAGCTTTTGCTTGATCTCGCCGAAGGTTGCCTCCGACATCGCAAGCTCCCTCACCATCTCGCGGGCGCCACGCAGGATTACTTTTGCGAGCGGTTCCAGCTTCGAGGGCTTGCCCTCGGTCTCGGCCATCAGTCCTTCGATATCCTCGTCGGTGACGCCGAATTCCTTGCCGATCTTCACATGGTGGGTGAACTCATATTCCGATTTCTCCATCCAGCCGACCTGGAGGATCGCGAGTTCACGCAGGCGCGGATCGAGCTTGCTCTTGAAGCGGATGTAGCCGCCGACGCCGTTGAAGGCGCGCGCCATGTCGGGCGAGTTCACCAGCAGCTTGTGCAGGTTCGTGTTGCGCTTGAGCATGTCGCGGTATTCGGGAGCGACCTGGTCGGCTTCGAGATAGGGCAGGCGGGCCATTTTGTTGTTGTCCTTGTTGGCGATGTCCGATGATGCTCACCTAGCCGTACAGCGCTTTGTGCTCCTGCTCATAGTTGGCGTAGGAGTCTTTCATGCTCGCCATGTTCAACAGCATGGTGGCAACCGGCGCGTCGTCAGCTCCGAATACCGTCGTGCGCACCCACACGCTTTCGGTGCGCCGACTACCGCTCAGCGCAACGACCTCGCGCTCGGTGACATAGTTTTCGCCGACGAAAAGCGGCCCGCGCAGCAGGCGGATTTCCTGATCGGCGAACAGCCCGACCGCCGGCCCCCGGATCGGCAGCCGGTCCTCGCGGGCGCGGTATTGAAACAGCACACTCAACATCTCCATGGGAATGATCGCCCGGCCCCAGGGATTGAGCTCCTGCGAATAGTACGCCGAAGGCTCGGTGATGACCTTCAGCTTCTGCTCCAGCGAAAACGGATAGAGATCGCCCATGTTCTGGTCGAAATCCATTTTAACGGTCTGGCGGGGTGTCTTCATGCCGACCTTGAGGTCGGCGAGAATGACGGGATCGGCGAGCGGCTTCAGTTCGCCAAGCCTTCGGTGAAGCGCGGTTTCCGTTCCATCGCCGCCGATCGATGCGGTGCCGCGCAAGATCTCGGTGCCGTCACGCTTGGTCATGCCGATCGCGCAGGTAATCTGGCCCGGCTTCGGCTTTTCGATATTGGCCTGCACCTCCTCGCCCTCGAAGGCGGGGTTGCGGTAATGCGCGGACAGGCATCCGGTCTCGAACCAGGCCTGGCCCCAGATCCGCTCGCACAGCGGCGCGAACTGGCTGAAATGGGTCGGGCCCTCGATGGTGCCGCCCTGAAAGCCGAGCTTCTGCGCGGTCGCATCGTCGTGGATCGAGGCGTGGGAGTCGTAGACCTGCGCATGAAGCATCTGCTTCGGGCTGCGCCATGGCCCCACGAGCAGATTGTCGCGCTCCAATAGTTCGGTCGTGAACGCCGCTGATGTCATCCCTGGTGTCTCCCTTTGTCCCGCAGCGTTTCAAAGAAGGCGGATTTCGGCAAGAGCGATCCACAAGACGGGCGAGATATGTCCTGCGGCCATGAATTCACGCTGGGCACGCATAGCAGAACCGGTGCATTCTGTTCGCAATTAGACCGGTTCAAATAACCGGCGGAACGCGCGACGGGGAGCGGACGAATGGCGTTGATGGAAGTGGGGCTGGACGACAAGTACCGGCTGGATGCGAAGCGCATTTTTCTGTCCGGTACGCAGGCGCTGGTCCGATTGCCGATGTTGCAGCGCGAACGCGACCGCGCAGCGGGGCTCAACACCGCAGGTTTCATATCAGGCTACCGCGGCTCGCCGCTCGGCATGTATGACCACGCGCTGTGGCGCGCGAAAACCTTCCTCAAGCAGCATGACATCGAGTTCGCACCCGGTCTCAACGAGGATCTGGCGGCGACCGCCGTGTGGGGCAGCCAGCAGGTCGGCATGTTCCCCGGCGCCAAGGTCGATGGCGTATTCGGCATCTGGTATGGCAAGGGCCCCGGCGTCGACCGCTCGATGGACGCGCTCAAGCACGCCAACTCGGCCGGCACCTCGCCGAATGGCGGCGTGATTGCGCTGGCCGGCGACGACCATGGCTGCCAGTCCTCGACGCTGGCGCATCAGAGCGAGCAGGTATTCGCCGCAGCATTGATGCCGGTGGTCAATCCGGCGACGCTGCAGGATTATCTCGATCTCGGCATTCTGGGCTTTGCGCTGTCGCGCTACTCAAGTTGCTGGGTCGGCTTCAAGGCGATTTCCGAAACCGTTGAGAGCTCGGCCTCGATCGTCAGCGATCCCGATCGCATCAAGATCATTTTGCCCGATGATTTCGAAATGCCGCCGGGCGGGCTCTCCATCCGCTGGCCGGATGCGCCGCTGGAGCAGGAGCGGCGTCTGCACGGCCCGAAGATGCAGGCAGTGGCGGCGTTCACGCGCGTCAACCGCTTCGACCGTATCGTGCTGGATTCCAAGCCCGCGCGGCTCGGCATCATGGCAACCGGCAAGGCCTATCTCGATCTCCGGCAGGCGCTGGCCGATCTCGGCATTACCGATGCCGAGGCGCAGGCGCTGGGATTGCGTATCTACAAGGTCGCGCTGACCTGGCCGCTGGAGGAGTCAGGCGCGCGAGCGTTCGCGGAAGGTTTGCAGGATGTTCTCGTGGTCGAGGAGAAGCGCGGCTTCATCGAGGATCAGCTCCTGCGCATTCTCTATAATGTAGATGCGTCGAAGCGGCCTTCGGTGGTCGGCAAACGCGACGAGAGCGGCGCGCCGCTGCTGCCGAGCGAAGGCGAGTTGACGCCGACCATGGTGGCGGCGGCGGTCGTGGCGCGGTTGCGAAAACTCGGCCATCGCAGTCCGGCGCTGGAGCAGCGCCTCGCAAAGCTCGAAGCCTTCGACCGGCCGGCGGAAGGCATTGGCGCGGCAAAGCTGCAGCGCACGCCGTATTTCTGCTCGGGCTGCCCGCACAACACTTCGACCAAGATCCCGGAGGGCAGCCGCGCGATGGCCGGCATCGGCTGCCACGGCATGGCGCTGTCGGTGCCGAACCGGCGGACGCAGACGATCTCGCATATGGGCGCGGAAGGCGTGACCTGGATCGGGCAGGCGGCGTTCACCAATGAAGCGCACGTGTTCCAGAATTTGGGCGATGGCACCTACACCCATTCCGGCCTGCTGGCGATCCGCGCGGCGGCCGCGTCCGGCGTCAACATCACCTACAAGATCCTTTATAACGACGCGGTCGCAATGACCGGCGGCCAGCCGGCCGAGGGCGGGCTGACGGTGTCGCAGATCGCGCACCAGGTTTCGGCGGAGGGCGCAAAACGCCTCGTCATCGTCTCCGACGATCCGGAGAAATACCCCAGCAATTACTTCCCGGCAGGCGCGACTGTTCATAACCGCCGCGAACTCGACGCGGTGCAGCGGGAGCTGCGCGAGATCAAGGGCCTCACAGTCCTGATCTATGACCAGACCTGCGCGGCGGAAAAGCGCCGCCGCCGCAAGCGCGGGCTTTACCCGGATCCGCCGAAGCGCGTCTTCATCAACGAGCGGGTCTGCGAAGGCTGCGGCGACTGCTCTTCTGTCTCGAACTGCGTCTCGGTGCAGCCGCTGGAGACCGAGCTCGGCCGCAAGCGGCGGATCGACCAGTCGAACTGCAACAAGGACTTTTCCTGCATCGAGGGCTTTTGCCCGAGTTTTGTCACCGTGCATGGCGGCAGGCTGCGGAAGGCCGATCGTACCGCGGCCGATCCGTCCGCGCTGTTTGCCGACCTGCCGCTGCCGGCTACGCCTGCGCTCGATGGCGCCTACAACATCCTCGTCACCGGGATCGGCGGCACCGGCGTCATCACCATCGGTGCGCTGCTCGGCATGGCCGCCCATGTCGAGGGCCTGGCGTGCTCGACGCTCGATTTCACGGGCTTGTCCCAGAAGAACGGCGCGGTCATGAGCCATGTCCGCATCGCGCCCGAGGCGGACGATCTCTCCACCGTCCGCATCGCGCCGGGCGGCGCCAATCTCATCCTCGGCTGCGACATCGTGGTCGCCACCAGCATCCCGGCGTTGAGCCGGGCCGAGCGCGGCGTGACGCGGGCGATCGTCAATGCCGACCTGCTGCCGACCGCGAGCTTCGTCATCAATCCCGACATCGATTTCGAGGCGGGGACGATGCGGGAGTCGCTCAACGAGGCCGTCAGCGCCGCCGATCTCGACATCCTCGATGCCACCGGGCTTGCCACCGCGCTGATGGGCGACAGCATCGCCACCAACGCCTTCATGCTCGGCTTTGCGTTCCAGCGCGGCGCCATCCCGCTGTCGCTGGAGGCGATCATGAAGGCGATCGACCTCAATGGCGCGGCCATCGACATGAACAAGCTGGCGTTCTCCTGGGGCCGGCTCGCCGCGCACGACCTGCAGCGCGTCGTCAGCGCGGCGCGCTTCAAGAATTCGGGCGCAGCCCCGGTCAAGCGGACGCTCGACGAGAGCATCGCCTTCCGCGCCAAATTCCTGACTGAGTACCAGAACGAGGCCTATTCGAACCGCTACCTCGCGGAGGTTGAGCGCGTTCGCGCGGCCGAAGCCAAGGGCTCGCCCGGTTCGCATGACCTCACCGAGGCCTTTGCAAAAGGCCTGTTCAAGCTGATGGCCTACAAGGACGAATACGAGGTCGCCCGGCTTTACTCGGACGGCGAGTTTGGCAAGGCGTTGAAGGAGCAGTTCGATGGTGACCCCGGCGTCAAGGTCAGCCTTGCGCCGCCGCTGCTGGCGTCGCGCGACAAGGGGACCGGGCATCTGCGCAAGCGCGAGTTCGGCGCATGGATATTCCGCGCCTTCGAGCTCCTGACCCGGTTCAGGTTCCTGCGCGGCACGGCGTTCGATCCGTTCGGCTACACGGCCGAGCGCCGGATGGAGCGGGCCTTGCCGGGCGAATATTCGGCAATGATCTTCCGCCATCTCGACAAGGCGAAGCCGCAGGATTGGCCGCGCCTGGTGGCGTTGGCGAAGTCGGCGGAACTCGTTCGCGGCTACGGCCACATCAAGGAAGCCAATGTCGCGAAATACCGCGCTGAATATGCGCGTCTCGAAGGCGCCATCGGTCAGCCCGTGGCGCAGGCGGCCGAGTAGGTTCCGCTCATCCTGGCTGTGAACTTTTCCACAGCCAGGATCATGCACCGGTAACCTTGCTGGCAGGAACGGCTGGAATTGTCCGGCTCGCTTCCTACATGATGGCTGTTCCTCAGATTCTTGGTTTGATTCAGGAGGCCTTTGATGGTCCTGAAAAGCGCTTTTGCGGCGGCACTTTGCACGGGGTTCCTGATGTCGGGCAGCGCCGCGCTGGCGGATGAGTACCGTGCGGGTGAGTTGCTCGGCCTCGATCTTTCCCAGGCTGTGCTCTCGCCGAAGCGGCTCGGCCCGGAGACGGAATTCGCCCCGGTTCGGATCGAGGCGAGATCCGATCGCAAACCTGTGAAAACGGAGCGCGTGGTTGTGGCGAAGGAAGCCGCGCCCAGGCCTTACGTCGAGCCTCACGTAGCGCATGAGCGCACCGCGAAGCCGCGTGGCGTTGCCCGCACCAAGCTGGCGCGGCGTCACGGCAACCCGCTCGACGCACAGGCGCGCGACACGCGGATCCAGACCTGGCCGTGCAAGTCCGGCGGTATCTGCGGCTGGCAGCGGTAGAGTTGGTTCGGCAGCGGTAAATTCGCGGAGTTCGTCATTGCCTGCGACAAACGCGAAGCGTTTGCGCAAGGGAGCAAAGCGACGAAGCAATCCATCTATCCGCGGATAGAAAGAATGGATTGCTTCGCTGCGCTCTGCCCATCCTGCGATTCCCACTCCTTCATCCATCGCAGCATATCTGACGTGTTCGACCGGGAGACCGTCAGCACGGATCCCCCGTAACCCTCCATGTTGGCGCCTCATCGTTTGGCTAGGCTTCATCGCCTTGCCGACGCGTGGGTTACAAAATCGCATCCGGAAGTTGCGCATTGGTTCTTGAAGGAGGCGTCGCGGTGGCGCACAATTCGCCTGTCCCTCCCGACCGGAGCGCTGCCATGTTTGTCGCCGAGAGCAAGCGCCTGACGCATCAGGGCGCGAAAAAGATCATGGCGACGGCGCTGGAATTGGGAATGACATAGGCCGAAGCCGGCCGACGAACTCGGCCGTGTGGCGTGCAAAGTGTTGGGGGAGGGCAAAGTGACGAGTGCCGATCCGCTCCGCGTGGCTTGCATCGGGATGGGATGGTGGTCCGACGTGCTGGCGGATGCCATCCAGCGTTCGGGCAAGCTCGAGATCCGCGGCTGTTACACCCGGTCCGACGAAAAACGCAAAAATTTTGCGGCAAAATACCGCTGCCGGCCGGCCGCGAGCTACGAAGCGCTGCTGGCCGATGCCGAGATCGAGGCAATCATCAACACGACGCCGAACGACGTGCATCTGGCGACGACCTGCGCCGCCGCGGCCGCCGGCAAGCACGTCTTCCTGGACAAGCCGATCGCCAATAGCATCGCGGATGGCCGCGCCATCACCGAGGCCTGCCGCAAGGCCGGCGTGGTCCTGGCGCTCGGCTATCAGCGGCGGCGCGAGAGCCATTTCCGCCACATCAGGCAGCAGATCGACGCCGGCCGGTTCGGCAAGCTCGTCAACGCCGAGGCGAACATCAGCCGCGACCGCCTCGGCAAGATCGATCTCACCTCCTGGCGCTACCAGGCCGCGGGCATGCCGGGCGGCGTGATGCTGCAGATCGGAATCCACTATATCGACGTGCTCGCCTACCTGATCGGGCCGATCCATGCGGTACGCGCCCAGTCGGCGCAACTGGTGCTGCCCGGCGACAATCCTGACGTCGCGAGCCTGATCCTGCAGCATGAGAACGGCGCGCTGTCGACGCTGAATGCAAGCTACGCCTCGGCGTCCGAGTATTACCTGATGAATGTCTACGGCAAGGACATGACGGCGTTCTACGATTTGCACAATGGACTGCGGCTGCTCAAGCGCGGTGAAAGCCACCCCGTTGCGGTGCCATGCGCAGTCAACGATACCCTGGTCGAGGAGCTCGAGGAGTTTGCCGCGGCGGCGCGCGGGCAGCGCCGACACGAAGTCGGGGGCGAGGAGGCGACGCGGTCGCTCGCCGTAGTACGCGCCGGCATTGTCTCGGCACGTGAGGGACGTTCGGTCGAGGTTGCCCAGATACTGAACGGCGACGGAAAAATGTGACGGCGCAGCAGCACGGATAGGAGCGCGCGTTATGAAACCTGGCACATGTGTCTGGAAAGTTTTCGCGGTTGCGATGGTATTGGCCGGCATCGTCGGGGAGGTAGCCGCGCAGGACTATCCCGCCAGGGCGATCACGGTGGTCGTGCCGTTCCCTCCCGGCGGCGCCAGCGACGTCGTTGCGCGCATCGTCACCAACCAGATGTCGAAGATCCTCGGCCAATCCATCATCATCGAGAATGTCAGCGGCGCCGGCGGCACCGTCGGCGGCGCGCGCGTGGCGGCTGCCGCACCCGACGGCTATACCCTGCTTGCCGCGGCGATGGGCTCGCATGTCGCGGCTCCGGTGCTTACGCCCAACCTCAAATACGATCCGGTCGCCGACTTCGTGCCGATCGGCATCACCGCCCACTCGCCGGCAGTCATTATCGCGCGGAAGGATTTCCCGGCACGGGACCTGAAGGAATTCGTCGCAGCGTTGCGGCAACGGGGTGACGCGGTGAAGCAGGCCCATGGCGGCATCGGCGCGTCCTCGCATATGGCGTGTCTGCTGTTCACGGCGGAAATCGGCGCGAATCCGGCGCTTGTCGCCTATCGCGGTTCAGGCCCGGCATTGAACGATCTGGTCGGGGGGCACGTCGATTTCATGTGCGAACAGTCGGTCAGCGTCGCGGAGTCGGTTCTGGCCGGCTCGGTCAAGGCCTTCGCGGTCTCTGCCGCGAAACGCCTCGAAACGCTGCCGAATGTTCCGACCGCCAGCGAAGCCGCCATCAACTACGAGATGAGCGTCTGGGCAGGACTGTTTGCGCCGAAGGGCGTTTCGCCCGAAATCATCGCCAGGCTGGCCGATGCGCTCGACCGGGCGCTCGATGAGGATGTCGTGCGCGAGCGGATCGCCCAACTCGGCGGCTCGATACCGCCAAAGGACGAACGCAACCCGGCTGCCTTCGACCGTTTTGTTCGCTCCGAGATCGCACGCTGGTCACCCATTCTTGCTGCGGCCGGAGCCGGGAAATGAGGGGCGTGCGCTACATGAAGTAGCCTCAGGGCGTCACCTCACCGCGAGATAGCCGCCCACCACCATCAGTATGGAAAGCGCCACGACGACGCCGAGCACGGCGGCGATGATCGCAGGCAGTTCATGGGTCTCCAGCCATTGTCGCAACGCCCTTACCATCGCACCCCCGACCTGGTCCTGATTGCCCGCACCTTGCACGCCGCGATCTCATTAGCGGTCAATTTCGCTTAGTGAAATAGCCGGTTCATGCGCCTTTCGTCGCGCATCGGGCGCGCCGCTTTTTCTCAAGCCACCGCGCGGCCTTGCCGAAGCACAGGCGTTGTGTAATTCCCGGCTCCGGGCCGGCTTGCGGGGTAATTCTTTTCCGCGGGCCGGAATTCGGGTTTTTGCTACACACGGGCGCGGTGCCAGTCCATACTGGATCGCATCAAAGGGAGGTCTTTCTAATGCGTGAAGCTGTCATCGTTTCCTATGCACGTACCGGGCTGGCGAAGTCCGGCCGCGGCGGGTTCAACATCACCCCGCCGATGTCGATGGCGGCCCACGCCATCAAGCACGCCGTCGAGCGCGCCGGCGTCGACAAGGACTATGTCGAGGACTGCTATCTCGGCAATTGCGCGCATGGCGCGCCGAATATCGGCCGTCAGGCCGCGTTGCTCGCGGGATTGCCGAAGTCGACCGGAGGCGTGTCGGTGAACCGCTTCTGCTCGTCGGGACTGCAGACCATCGCGATGGCCGCCAACAGTATCCGCTCGGAGGGCTCCGAATGCATCGTGGCCGGCGGCGTCGAAAGCATCTCGGTCCCCGGCGGCCCCCTGCCGAAGGAAGTGGTAGATCCGGAACTGCTCAACATCGCTCCTGCGATCTTCATGGCGATGATCGACACCGCCGACATCGTCGCGGAGCGCTACAAGGTCAGCCGCGAATACCAGGACGAATACTCGCTCGAATCGCAGCGCCGCATGGCGGCCGCCCAGCAGGCCAACAAGTTCAAGGACGAAATCGTCCCGATGAAGACCAAGATGAAGGTGGTCGACAAGGCGACGAAGATGGAAAGCATCGTCGACTACACCGTCGATCGCGACGAGTGCAACCGTCCCGAGACAACCATGGAAGGCCTGGCCAAGCTCGAGCCAGTGAAGGGTCCGGGCAAGTACATTACCGCCGGCAACGCCAGCCAGCTTTCGGATGGCGCGGCCGCCGTCGTGCTGATGGAAGCCAAGGATGCCGAAAAGCGCGGTCTCAATCCGCTCGGCCGCTTCGTTGGCTGGGCGTCGGCGGGCTGCGAGCCGGACGAGATGGGTATCGGTCCGATCTACGCCGTGCCGAAGCTGTTGAAGCGCAATGGCCTGAAGATCGACGACATTGATCTCTGGGAACTGAATGAGGCCTTCGCCAGCCAGTGCCTGTATTCCCGCGACCAGCTCGGCATCGACCCCGAGAAGTACAACGTCAACGGCGGTTCGATCGCGATCGGCCATCCCTTCGGCATGACCGGTGCGCGTCTCACCGGCCACATCCTGCAGGAAGGCCGCCGGCGCAAGGCCAAGTGGGGCGTCGTCACGATGTGTATCGGCGGCGGCCAGGGCGGCGCAGGGCTGTTCGAAATCTACAGCTGAGACTTTTCGCAATTAGCGCTCAACAAAGAAAATGGCTCCGCGAGGAGCCATTTTCAGTTTGATGTGTCGGCCTCAGTAGCGATGCTTCTTGATGATCACGACCTTGTCGTGATGACCATGCCGCCATCCGCGATGGTAGCCGCGGTCGCGATGTCCACGATATTCGGCACGCGCGCCATAGCCATGGTGATGGCCGTTATAGCCACCACGCTTGATCACGACGGTCTCGGCGCTCGCAATCGACGGCGCCGCGATGATGAGCGCGCCAAGCGCGGCGATAACGTATCCAAACTTCTTCATTCCATTCCTCCTCAAATGATCGAGGATAAAACATCACGTCGAAGGCAACGTTCCCGCGGAACTTGAAGAGAATTCTGAACGCCTGTTCAGATGCGTGCGTCGCAGCGCGTCAGCGTTCGACCTTTGGCTGGTTTCGTAGGATGGGTGGAGCGAAGCGATACCCGTCACGCTTCCGCGGAGGGATTTGATGGTATCGCTTCGCTCCACCCATCCTACGAAGACGTGGACGCCGGTGGACCGAGCTCTGGCGCGCAACCGCGCCGGTCTGCCCACTCAGGGATCACCGGCTCCATGGTTGGTTTTGCGTGGGATGATGCACGCCCTCCTTGCGGAACGCCGGTTCCCGGCGCATCATCCCTCCATAAAAAATCATATCAGGGGGAGCGCTGCGATGAGCAGGTTTTCACGCCGTGATTTTCTAAGCTTGACGGGATCGGCCGCTATCGCTGCTGCTTCCGGCCACGCCAACGCCGCGATGGGGCCGAACGACAAGTACGACCTCGTGATCAAGGGCGGCGACGTTCTGGATCCGAGCCAGTCGCTGCGCGGAAAGCGCGACATCGGCATTCGCTGGGGCGTCATCGAGGCGGTGGAGAACGAGATTCCGGCCGCCCGCGCCGCCAAGACCATCGATGCCTCGGGCAGGCTGGTGACGCCGGGCCTGATCGATTTGCATTCCCACGTCTACCCCTACGGCTCGGCGATCGGCATTCCCGCCGACGAACTGGTGCAGGCGCAGGCCACCACCACGGTGGTGTCGGCGGGCGACGCCGGCGTCAACAATCTCGCCGCGCTGCGCCGCTACATCGTGGCGCAATCGCGGGCGCGGATTTACGCCTTCGTCCACATCGCCAACAACGGCCTGTCTGGCTTCCCGGTCGCCGAGCTCTACAACATCGATTACGCGCAAGTGGAAGCCTGCGCGATGGCGCTGGCCGAAAATCCGGATTTCCTGCTCGGCGTGAAGGTCAGGATGTCGGAGAACGTCATCGCCAAGCATGGCCTCGAGCCGCTGAAGCGCAGCATCAAGGCCTGCGAGATGTGCGGCTGGCCGGCCAAGATGATGGTGCATATCGGCGGCGTCGAGACCAAGGAGCTGATGTCGGAGATTCTCGACCTGCTGCGGCCGGGTGACGTGCTGACCCATTGCTATTCCGGCGCGCCGAACATCGCCGGCGCCTTCACCAACATCGTGCAGGATGGAAAACTGCTGCCGGCGGCGCTGTCCGCCAAGCAGCGCGGCGTGATGTTCGATGTCGGCCATGGCGGCGGCAGCTTTGACTTCACCGTGGCGGAGGTGGCGATCCCTGGCGGCTGCACGCCGGACACGATCTCTTCCGACATTCACGTCTTCTCCGGCAATTCGCCGGGCATGCCTTATCTGCCGAACGTCATGAGCAAGTTCATTCTGCTGGGATATACGGTGGAGCAGGTGGTGGCGATGGCGACCACGGCGCCGGCCAAGATCATCAACCGCGCGCCGAAGCTCGGCACGCTGCAGATCGGCGCCCCCGGCGATGTGTCGATCCTGGAACTGGTGGAGGGGCAGACCTCGTTCGTCGACACCCGCAACAACAAGCGCGAGGGCAAGCTGCTGCTTAAACCCGTACAGACCGTGATCAACGGCGTGCCGTTCGGCCGGCCCTACCAGGCGCCGTTCGCGGTGCGGTGAGGGACCGCACCGCTTGTCTCAGGCGGATTCGCCGGCTCGGCCCAGCAGCTTGTCGACGAGGTGTGCGGGATTATCGGGGATGGCGTTGCCCCGCCAGGCGACGTGCTGATCGGTGCGCGCCAGAATCAGTTTGTGGTCGCTGGGCGGTTGCGCTTCGGGGACATCGACGACGTCGAACGGGACGCCGTTGCGGCGCATCGCGTCAGTCAATGGCGCAACCGCAACATCGGAATCGTAGCGCAGCAGCGTGTAGCCCGGCCCGAGCGCGTCATAGACCGGCCGGCCATCGGCCAGTTTCGCGAACGGAAGCCGGCAGCCCGGCGTCGAGGACGACGTGAAATCCGCCATCGTAAAACCCGGCTGCTCGGCGCCGTCATAGGCGATGATCGGGGAGCGATCGTAGAAATAGCCGAAGTTGAGGCCGGCGCAGCAATATTGCTGCACGTTCAAATCATAGGCGGCTTGCCCCACCTGCTTGCGGACGGCGTCGCCTTCAGGCCCCGGCTGTTCGATTTCATCGGGAACGGTGCGGCGCTGGCTCAACACCTTGCCCGCCATCTCCATCGCAAAGCGGGACACCTGCTCGGTGATGGGAAGGCGCTCGGCCTCATAGGCATCGAGGATGCCGATGCCGGCCCAGCCTTGCAGATAGGCCGCGAGCAGCCAGGCGAGGTTGGTCGCGTCCGCGATCCCGGCATTCATGCCGTAGCCGGCATAGGGCATCCACAAATGCGCAGCGTCGCCGCAGATGAATGCGCGCCCCTTGCGGAAGCGGTCGGCGACGAGGCGGCGGCCGACCCAGTCCTCCTTGCTGAGGATCTCGTATTCGAAATCGGGACCGACGCCGAGGATGGCGCGGATCGAGGCGTCGCGATCGACCGACTCGAAGGTCTCGTATTCCCGATTGAGATGGTTATGGATCAGCCAGTTCTCCCGGCCGTCGATTGCAACCACCGTGCCGCAGCGCCGCGGATTGAGCGACAGCGTCATCCAGGCGGGCTGGTCCATCAGGGCGAGCAGGGTGGGGGCGTGTATATAGGTCGATTGCACGCGCTGGATGATCGGCGTTCCCCGCAGATTGGCGTCGATGGCCTTGCGGACCAGCGAACGCGCCCCGTCGCAGCCGACGATGAAATCGGCATGAATCTGCAAGCTGGTTCCGGTGTCGAGGTTGCGGACGGTCGCAACGATGCCGTCATTGGCTTCGCTGAAATCCTCGAACGCGGTACGGTTCAGAATATGCAGCCCGTCGATGGAACCCGCGTGTGCAAACAGCACGGGTTCCATGTAGATCTGGTTGATGCGGTGCGGCGGCTCGGCCGTCGGCCAATCGGTGTCCGGTCCGCCGGTAGCGGTATAGCGATCGCGGCGGCAGGGAATCAGGATGCGCGAGAGCTCGATGCCCGTTGCCGTGGTGCGGTAAGAGCAATCGTTCGGGTAATCCGCCGGCAGTCCGGTGTCGCGCAGCTTCTGCGCCAGCCCGAGCCTGCGGAAGATCTCCATCGAACGCGACGAGACATGGTTGCATTTCACGCTCGGCGGTTCCCCGGCGGCGCGCGTTTCCACGATGGCAACCGATATTCCTCGCGTTGCGAGGTCCATTGCCAGAGTCAATCCGACCGGACCGCCTCCGACCACGAGAACGCTTGTCTTCACCATGTCGCTTGCTGCCATGTCGCTTGCTGGGTTGGGACGATCATGCATAACTAAGCGCCACAGAGATCATCGGGGGGACCCTGAATGTTTCCGTCGATCCGGCGAGGCATGATCCATGCCCTTGTTGTTGTTTTGTCGCTGTCGTTATCGGCAATTGAAGCAGCAAACGCATATCCTGATCAACCGATCAAGATCATCGTGACGTTTCCGCCCGGCGGCAGTGCCGATATCGTGATCCGCGCCCTGCAGCCGGCGCTCGCGGAGACGCTGCGTCAGCCTGTTGTCATCGAGAACAGGGCGGGGGCGGGCGGCAATATCGGGATCGGCGCCGTGGCGCAGGCCGCGCCTGATGGCTACACGCTCGGCGTGGCCGCGGCCGGCGTGCTGACCGTCAATCCCCACCTCAATCGCGCGGCGATGTCGTTCGATCCGGTCAAGGATCTGGCGCCGGTCACGCTGCTGGCGGAAATTCCGTTCGTGCTGGTGTCCTCGCAACAGTCGGCCATTGCCTCGGTCGCAGACCTCATCGCCAAGGCCAAGGCGCAACCGCAGGTCCTGTCGATCGGCCATGGCGGCAATGGCACCGCGATGCACCTGACCTCGGCCCTGTTCGCTCAAAAGGCCGGCATCGGAGTTCAATTGATCGCCTATCGCGGCACCGCGCCGGCGACGACGGACGTTCTTGCCGGCCACGTCCCGCTGGCGGTGCTGGATATTCCAGCATCCAGGCAATTGATCGGCGACGGCAAGCTGAAGGCGCTCGGGGTCTCCGCCGCCAAGCGCGTCGTCTTCCTGCCCGACGTTCCCACGCTGGCGGAGCAGGGCCTGAGCGGATTCGAATCCGTCGGCTGGTTCGGGATCGTCGCGCCCGCCGGCACGCCGCCCGAGATCATCAGCGCGTTGAATGCCGCCTTTGTGAAGGCGTTGAGCGATCCCGCCGCGATCGAGAAAATCCGCGTTCTCGGCGCCGAACCCGCGCCCACCTCGCCCGAGGCTTTTGCAAAATTCATCCAGAGCGAAAGCGCGAAATGGGGGAAGCTGATCGCCGAGGCCGGCATCAAGGCGGAATAGAACGCCGGCCACCGGGCCTGCGGCCGATTGATCAAAATCAAATTGGGCGAAGGCCAACACCATTTGATCCCAATCAATGCGGCGGCCTTCCTGCCTGACGACGATGTCAGGTAGAGGAATCCAGCGTGGCACGCAGCGAACGCCTATCCGACACCGAACTAACCTTGGGCCGTCCCGTCCGGGCGATGCCGCATGACGATGACACGCGCCTGGCGCAGGAGAGCGAGTTTCTCAGCCAGTTGGGCAGCCGGGTCCGCGAGATGCGCGCGCTGCACGGCATGTCGCGCCGGGAGCTCGCGCGCCGCTCCCACCTTTCCGAGCGTTTTGTGGCTCAGATCGAAGCCGGCAAGGGCAATGTCTCGATCGTGCGGCTGTTGCGGATCGCGCTGGTGTTTCGCTGCGAGGGACCGGCTGCCTGACCGGCCGCGCACAGGGAGGCCTTGCCATGGGAGAGCTTGTTCTTGCGGCCAAGGTCAGCCACGTGCCGTCCTTGATGCTGTCGGAGGTCGCGGGCAGCCCGCTCAGGAGCGCGCGGCAAGGCGCGGTGAATGCGCTGCGCGAGCTTGGACGCCGGGCGCGGGAGCGCCGCGTCTCGACCTTCGTGGTGTTCGATACGCACTGGCTTTCCAATTTCGGCTATCACATCAACGCCAATCCACACCATCGCGGCGCCTTCACCAGCCACGAAGCGCCGCAGATGATCCAGGATTTGCGTTACGACCTGCCGGGCGACCCCGCGCTTGCCGAAGCCATTGCCGCGGAGGCGGCGGGCGCGGGGCTTGGCGTCATTGCGCACAGGGTTGCGAGCCTCGGGCTCGAATACGGCACCATCGTGCCGATGCACTACATGAATGAAGATGGCTGGGCCAAGGTGGTCTCGGTCGCGACGCCGCTGTTCACCTCGCTGGAGGAGAGCCGCATTCTCGGTGAGGCGACGCGTCGCGCCATCGCGCGATCCGGCGAACGGGTGGCGATCCTTGCCAGCGGATCGCTGTCGCACCGGCTGTGGCCGAACAAGAAGCTCGGGCCGGAGGCGTGGACCTCGATCGCGAGCGAATTCAACCGTCAGGTCGATCTGCGCGTGCTCGAACTTTGGCAGCAGCGCCGCTACCGCGAATTCATCGACATGCTTCCGGACTACGCCGTCAAATGCAACGGCGAGGGCGGCATGGCCGATACCATCATGCTGTTCGCGGCGCTCGGCTGGGATAGCTTTGATGGCGAAGCCGAGCAGCTTTGCGACTACTTCCCGTCCAGCGGCAGCGGCCAGGTCAATGTCGAGTTTCACGTCGGCGGGAATAAAGGGTTGGCGTGAAGATACTGGTTATCGGAGCCGGGGTGATCGGTACGGTCTATGGCGGCAGGCTGTCGGCGGCCGGCCACGACGTGACGATGCTCGCACGCGGCAGGCGGCTCGCCGAGATCGCCTCTGACGGCCTGCGGCTCGAAGACGCCATCACGGGTCGGCAGAACGAGGCTCGCGTTGGGGCGATCGCGGCGATCGGCGCCGATGACCGCTACGATCTCGTCGTGGTTGCCGTGCGCGAGCGGCAGCTTGACGGTGTCCTGCCGCTCATAGAGCGGGCCGGCGCGACCTGCGACATCCTGTTCCTGCTGAACTGCCCACTGCGGGTATCCGAACTGGTCGCGCGCTTCGGAATCCGGCGCGCCTGGTTCGGATTTCCCGGCGCCGGCGGCGTTCATGCCGGATCGACGGTCCGCTATAGCGCGGTTGCCCAGCAGCCGACGACATTCGGTCCCGTGGCCGGGCAGGACGACGGCAAAGCGCGCGACTTTGCCAGGCTTTTTCGTGGGGCTGGATTTGCCACTTCCGTCGTCTCCGACATGGAGGCATGGCTGAAGACCCATGCGTTTCTAATCGCGGCGATTTGCGGTGCGCTTTACCGGAACGGCGGTGTATCGGCTAAGCTGGCCGAGGATCGTGAAGGCCTGGCAATGCTGCGCAACGGCGTCAGTGAAGGCTTCCGCTGCGTTCAGGCGCTCGGCTTCAAACCGTCGCCTCCGAAGTTGCGCTTTCTGGTCACCTGCCTGCCGGCGCCGCTGCTCCTGCGCATGCTGAAGAAGTTTTTCTCGTCGCGGCTGGCGGAGTTCGCCATTGATGGCCATGCGACGGCGGCTCCGGAAGACATGCTCGACCTTGCGGACGACTGCCGGAAGATGATCGCGACCAGCGGGATCGAGGCTCCGAACACGGAGCGTCTGTGCGCCTCTGTCGAAAACTACTGCGCCAGCGCCACCCTCGGTTCGGCCGCGCGCGATCGCCATTGATCTTGGGAAGTCAGCGACCGAGCTTCGCGCCGCGCTGCTCCACGTTCGCGATCCGCGCCGGCACGCCAAATTCCTTGCGGCAGACTTCGGCGAGCACGGCGACGCCCTCGCGGATCTGTTCCTGCGAGGGGCTGGCAAAGCACAGCCGCAGCCGGCTGCCGGCATAGGCCTTGTCGGTCGACCATTCCGGTCCGGGATTGATCGCGACGCCGGCGGCGAGCGCGGCCTGATAGAGTTTCAGCGTATCGACATTGTCGGGCAGCTTTACCCACAGGAAGATGCCGCCCGCAGGCGCTTCGAACTCGGCCGCGGTGCCGAACTGCTCGTTCAGCGCTTCCATCAGCGTGTCGAGCTTGGCGCGCAGGCCGCGCGTCAGCTTCGGCACATGGGTGGAAAAATGCGGCGCGCAATATTCCGCCAGCACCATCT
Organism: Bradyrhizobium sp. AUGA SZCCT0283; assembly: GCF_018130385.1. Taxonomy (GTDB): domain Bacteria; phylum Pseudomonadota; class Alphaproteobacteria; order Rhizobiales; family Xanthobacteraceae; genus Bradyrhizobium. Next base: position 164,652 of record NZ_JAFCLU010000009.1, read on the forward strand.
GCTCCAGCGCGCCGCTTCCGGCATCGGTCTTCAGCGCCAGCATCCGCGACATCATTTCCCAGGGCGCAACGATGAAGCCGACCCGCAGCGCGGGGGCGATCGACTTCGAGAACGAGCCGATGTGAATGACGCCGCCGTGCCGGCTCATGGCATAGATCGCGGGCGGGCGCTTCCCCGTCCAGATCAGGTCGGCGTAGCAATCGTCCTCGAAGATCGGCACGCCGTATTGCTGCGACAGTTTCAGCATTTCCGCGCGCCGCGCCTCCGGCATGATTGAGCCGGTCGGGTTCTGCACGGTCGGGATGGTGTAGATGTATTTCGGCGTGATGCCGCGGCTCTTGTGGTCGGCGAGGGCTGCCGCCAGCGCATCCATCCGCATGCCCTGATCGTCAAGGGGAATGCCGACCGCCTTGACGCCGAGCCGCGTCAGCCGGTTCAACGCGCCCTGATAGGTCTCCTGTTCGACCAGCACGGTGTCGCCGCGCGCCAGCAAGGTTTGATTGACGAGATCGAGCGCCTGCAGCGAGCCCGAGACGATCATGATGTCGTCGGCGCTGCAGGTAATACCGGCGTCGCGCTTGAGTTTTGCCGTGAGGAATTCGCGCAGGGGACGATAACCCTGCGGACCGCTGGCAAGCCCGTAGGTCGCGAGCGTCTTGCCCTCGCGCCGGAGCACGGCGTTGACCGCGTCGATCAGGCCGTCGACCGGAACCTGGTCGGGATCGTTGTTGCCGCCGACGAAACTGTATTTGGCAAGGCCCGTCCACCGCGCTGCCGGCGCCGGCAATCCGGCGGGCAGCAATGGCGCGAAATCGAAGGGGGTTGCGGTGGACATGGAAATTCACTCCCGTTTTGTTTTTCGTTGAGAAGGCCGCCCTGCGGCCTTCTTGCAGGCTCGTTCTTGCAGGCTAGTTCTTGATGATCCTGATCGGCCGCCCCTGACTGATGAAGGCATAATGCCCGGCGCCGATGCCGCCGACCATCAGCGCCTCGACCGCAGGCTCGGCGATTTCGCCTGTGGCCGCCCAGTCGACCACGAAATTGGCCCCCGTTCCGCCGCGCACGTCATTCGCGGGAATGAAGACTTCGACGGTTGCGAACGGCTTTAGCGCAACCGGTGACTTGAGGTAGCTTTCCACCATCTTGCCCGATGTGTCGAAATACGCGACCCGCTTCAATACCAGAGGACGGGTTTCGGAAGCGTTGTGGACGCTGAGGGTAACCGAAAAATCCGCCCGCAGCTTGCCATGGCTCATCGAGACGCTGGAATAGACCGGCACGTAGAAGGCGCCGGATACGGCGAGATTTTCTGTCGGCAACGCGGTGAGGGAGGCGACGAAGGTCTGTTCGATGGTGCCGGTCTGTGCGCTGGCGGCGGGGGAATACAGTATCGACAGTGCAGCCAGAATCGCGAGAAAAGCCCCCTTTCCATGGCTGTGACACATTGCTTGTTTGACCCCTGCGCCGGGACCTCTAGGTTGGGGTAGGGGCAGAAACGGACCTATGCACGAGCTTATTCGCGATATCACCTTATGCATCCTGTTCGCCTGGGTGCTCGGCCTGTTGGCGCATTTTTCCCGGCAGCCGCTGATCCTGGCCTACCTTATCGCCGGGTTCCTCATTGGTCCATTCGGCATGGGCTGGGTCAAGTCCCAGGATTCGATCAACGTCATCTCCGAACTCGGCCTGATCTTCATGCTGTTCATGATCGGGCTGGAAATCGACCTGAAGAAGATCGTGCGCGCCGGCAAGGTCATCCTGTTTGCCGCCGGCGGCCAGTTGATCGGCGGCGTCCTGCTCGGGATATTGTTCTTTATCGGAATCGGCCTGTCGATGGGAAATGGCCATTTCGACGCGCTGTATCTGTGCATCGCCTGCGCGCTGTCGAGCACGGTGATCATCGTCAAGGTGCTGTACGAAAAGCGCGAACTCGATACGCTGCCCGGGCGGATCACGCTCGGCGTGCTGGTGCTGCAGGACATCTTCGCGATCCTGTTCCTGGCGGTGCAGCCGAGCCTCGATAATCTGCAAGTGAGCGTGATCCTGTTGTCGATCGTGCGGGTCGGCGCGCTGGTGGCGACCGCGCTGGTGCTGAGCCGCTATGTGCTGCCGTGGCTGTTCCACCAGATCGCACGCCGGCCGGAACTGATTCTGCTCGGCGCATTGGCCTGGTGCTTTCTGATCGGCGAGATCGCGGAGAGGCTGCATTTGTCGCGCGAGATGGGCTCGCTGGTGGCGGGCGTGTCGCTGTCGACCTTCCCCTATGCGCTCGATGTCACCGCCAAGGTGACCACGCTGCGCGACTTCTTCATCACGCTGTTCTTCGTCGCCCTCGGCATGACGATCCCGATCCCGGGGGCGTCGGTGATCGGGCTGGCGCTGATGATCGCGGCCTTCACGGTCGTCAGCCGCGTGGTGACGACGTTCGTGCCGCTCTATCTGATGAAGCAGGGCCTGCGCGCCAGCCTGCTGCCGGCGATCAACCTGGCGCAGATCTCGGAATTTTCGCTGGTCGTGATCCAGACCGGCGTTACGGCGGGCCACATCAAGACCGAGACGTCGAGCGCGGCGTCGTTCGCCTTCGTGGTTCTGGCGGTCGTGAGCACCTTCGTGATGGCGCGCAGCGACCAGGTGACGCGTGGCCTGATTGGTCCGCTGAAGCGTATGGGTCTGCGCGATCTCGATCACAAGCATGACGCCGACGCCGGACATGAGGGCGGGCACGGGGAGGCGCGCCGGGTCGTCATCCTAGGTTTTTTCCGTGCCGCCAGCGCGCTGTTGGCCGAGATCGAACAGCGCAATCCGGCGGCTCTCGAGCAGATCACGGTGATCGATTTCAATCCGCTGGTGTTCCGGACCCTGACCGACCGGGGCATGCACGTGGTCTATGGCGACATCAGCAATGTGGATACGCTGGTGCATGCGGGCGTCGGCAAGTCCGAACTGATCATCCTCAGCATCCCGGACTCGCTGTTGAAGGGCGCCGACAACGAAAAGCTGGTCCGGCATGTCCGCTCGCTCAACCCGACCGCCAAGATCGTCGCGACCGCGGAGATCCTGGCCGACGTCAACGACCTCTACGAGGCCGGGGCCGACTACGTGACGGTGACCAGGCTCAGCGACGCCCATGAGCTTTACAAGGTGATCGAGGCCGCGCAAGCCGGGCTCCTGGAAGACAAGCGCGCCGAGACCGACGCGCTGCTCAGCGAGCGCCGCGAGGTGCTGCCGTAGAAACGGGCCTGCGTTGCCCGGATTGCGCTTCGCCTCATCCGGACTACGGGCCGGCATCCTGGTATGCCTGTGGGCGACGTTGCCCCGCGTTTTGACGCTGGCGCAGGACATTGAGTCCGGCTAATGCACTGGCTGTAGATAGCGAGATGTTGGAAAAATGGCCGATACCATCCAGGAAGTTCTGCAAGCCTTTGCCAAGGGTGAACTCGTCGTCGTCACCGACGATGACGACCGGGAGGGCGAGGGCGATTTGATCGTCGCGGCCTCGCTTTGCACCGCGGAGAAGATGGCGTTCATTATCCGCCACACCTCCGGCATCGTCTGCGCGCCGATCACCACCGACGACGCGCGCCGGCTGCGGCTCGATCCGATGGTGGCGCACAACGAGTCCAACCACACCACCGCCTTTACCGTCTCGATCGACTACAAGCCCGATGGCGGCACCGGCATTTCGGCGGATGAGCGCGCCTCGTGCTGCCGCGCGCTCGCCAATCCCAACGCCGGCGGCAACGATTTTGCCCGGCCCGGCCACATCTTCCCGCTGATCGCCCGCGACGGCGGCGTGCTCTTGCGTTCCGGCCATACCGAGGCGGCGGTCGATCTCTGCAAGCTCTCGGGGCTCCCGCCGGTCGGCGTCATCTCCGAGTTGATGAACGACGACGGCACCGTGATGAAGGGCGAGCAGGTTGCGCGTTTCGCCGCCACCCACAAGCTCAAGCATGTCACGATCGCTGACATGATCGCCTACCGCCAGGCGCGCGAGAAGCTGATCGAGCGGGTCGCCACCTTTACTACCGACAGCCCGATCGGGCCGCTGCAGGGCTACGCCTATCGCTCGCCGTTCGACGAGATTGCGCATGCCGCCTTCGTCTATAACGGCATCGGCGACGGCAAGAACGTGCTGACGCGGCTGCACAAGCCGAACATCGTCAAGGATCTCTTCGCCGGCCCGGCGCGCGTGCAGATCGTGCTGAACCATTTCCAGAAGGCCGGCCGCGGCGTGCTGGTCTATCTGCGCGACGGCGCGGCCGGGGTTCCGGTCCAGCCGGTCGGCGAACAGAAAACCGCGGAGGCCGATCGCAACCGGCAATGGCGTGAAGTCGGCGTCGGTGCCCAGATCCTGCGCGATCTCGGTATCACCTCGATCGTCAACCTCACGTCCTCTGTGCACGACTACAAGGGACTTTCCGGTTTCGGCATCGAGATCGTCTCCAACGAAAAGTTGGAGGGATAGAGTTCGTCATTCCCCGATTTGCAACGGCAAATCTGAGGTTCGCGCCTTCGACGCGCCCCCGGAACGACGCGGGAAAGATTTGCGCTTCTGCCGATAGCGCATTAATTTGTCGACAATTCCATGAGGACAGTGATGCGAAAGGGATTTTCATGAGCGTGCGCCCTCAAGCCAAGGACAAGCCGGCGGCGGCTTCTTTCCAGTGGGACGATCCGTTCCTGCTCGACGAGCAGCTCACCGAAGACGAGCGCATGATCCGCGACACCGCGCGCGCCTATGCGCAGGACAAGCTGCAGCCGCGTATCGTCAAGGCCTATCTTGAAGAGAAGACCGACCGCGAGATCTTCAACGAGATGGGCGAGCTCGGGCTGATCGGTATCACGCTGCCGGAGGAATATGGCTGTGCGAACGCGAGCTACGTCGCCTATGGCCTCGTGGCGCGCGAGATCGAGCGCGTCGATTCCGGCTATCGCTCGATGAACTCGGTGCAGTCGTCGCTGGTGATGTACCCGATCTACGCCTATGGCGACGAGAACCAGCGCAAGAAATATCTGCCGAAGCTTGCGACCGGCGAGTGGGTCGGCTGCTTCGGCCTGACCGAGCCGGATGCCGGCTCCGATCCCAATGGCATGAAGACCCGCGCCGAAAAGGTCGCCGACGGCTACCGGCTGACCGGCAGCAAGATGTGGATTTCCAACGCGCCGATCGCCGACGTCTTCGTGGTGTGGGCCAAGTCCGCCGCGCATGACAACCAGATCCGCGGTTTCATTCTCGAGAAGGGCATGAAGGGCCTGTCGGCGCCGAAGATCGGCGGCAAGCTGTCCTTGCGCGCCTCGATCACCGGCGAGATCGTGATGGACGGCGTGGTGGTGCCGGAAGACGCGCTGCTGCCCAACGTGAGCGGCCTGAAGGGCCCGTTCGGCTGCCTCAATCGCGCCCGCTACGGCATTTCCTGGGGCGCCATGGGCGCGGCGGAAGACTGCATGCACCGCGCGCGGCAATACACGCTCGACCGCAAGCAGTTCGGCCGGCCGCTGGCGGCAACCCAGCTGGTGCAGAAGAAGCTCGCCGACATGGAGACCGAAATCGCGCTGGGGCTGCAGGCAAGCTTGCGCGTCGGCCGCCTGATGGACGAGGGCAAGTTCGCGCCGGAAATGATCTCGATCGTCAAGCGCAACAATTGCGGCAAGGCGCTCGACATCGCGCGGGTGTCCCGCGACATGCACGGCGGCAACGGCATCCAGATCGAGTACCACGTGATGCGCCACACCGCGAATTTGGAAACCGTGAACACCTATGAAGGCACCCACGACGTCCACGCCCTGATCCTGGGCCGGGCGATAACGGGTATTCAGGCGTTTTCGTAAGCCGCTTGCTCGTCATTCCGGGGCGCGCCGAAGGCGCGAACCCGGAATCTCGCGCCGTATTCTTTTTTCCCACCTCGGGATTCCGGGTTCATCGCTGCGCGATGCCCCGGAATGACGCCAAGAAAAACCATGGCCGACAACGACGACATCCCGTTCAACCGCGACTTCCCGCTCAAGCCCGGAGTCGTCGATGAAGCCCGCCCCGGCGTGCGGCGCGTCCTCTGCAACAATCCGAGCCCGTTCACCTTCACCGGCACGGTCAGCTACATCGTGGGTCGCGGCAATGTCGCGATCATCGATCCCGGTCCCGACAACGAGGCGCACGCAAAGGCGCTGCTCGACGCCGTGCGCGGCGAGACGGTGACGCACATTCTCGTCACCCATACCCATCGCGACCACTCGCCGAACACCGCGCGGATCAAGGCCGCCACCGGCGCGCCTGTTTATGCCGAGGGGCCGCATCGCGCCTCGCGGCCGCGCTTCGAGAGCGAGAAGCACAATCCGGAATCCGGCGCCGACCGCGACTTCAGGCCTGATATCGAAGTCGAGAACGGCGACGTCATCGAAGGGCAGGGCTGGGCGCTGGAGGCGGTCGCAACGCCGGGCCACACCGCCAACCATCTGGCGTTCGCGTGGCCTGAGCGAAAGATCAACTTCGTCGGCGATCACGTGATGGGATGGTCGACCTCGATCGTGGCACCCCCGGACGGATCGATGATCGATTACATGGCCTCGCTGGCGCGGCTGGAGAGCCGGGACGAGGATCTGTATTTCTCCGGCCATGGGCCGGAAATTCGGGAAGGGCCGCGTTACGTCCGCTTCCTGACCCGGCACCGCCAGGCGCGCGAAGCCTCGATCCTGCATCGCCTCGCCAAGGGCGAGGCCGACATCCCGACCATGGTGCGCGCGATCTATATCGGTATCGATCCGCGGCTGACCAACGCCGCCGGATATTCCGTGCTGGCGCATCTGGAAGACCTGGTCGCGCGCGGCATCGTGGCGACGGACGGCGATCCGGTGATCGGCGGGACGTACCGCCTGGCGTCCTGATCCCTGATTCCAAGACGCGTCAGCGCTCGCTCGCCGAGATGATCTTGCGCCAGGCCTCCGGCGTCAGCGAGTAGGGGCCGGTGGCGCCAGCGTGAAACAGGCGCCACAGGGACGGTTTGATCAATGTCGCGAGCACCGCCAGGACAACCGGCAGCGCGGCTATCGGGTCGCCATCGACCGGCGTCAATTCCTCAGCCGCATCCTTATAGTCGCCACGGCATCGCAGCGCGGCAATCAGCTCGCGCAGCACCGCGACGCGCCGTCCGTGTTCCGCCGCGCCCAGGACAGACAGCAGAAGTTGGCGCGAGCGCACGCCGCCTTGCCCGGCCGGCACCGCCGGGGGATGACCGCCCTGGGCCAGCTCGAGCATGGCGCCGACGAGATCGACGCCGGCGATGTGTGCGTTGATCGGCTCGACCAGCCGCGGATTGACGTCGATGACCAGCGGTCCATCACCAGTGACGATGACATCCATCGAGATGGGCCCATGCCAGTCGAGCGCCTGCACCAGCCGCTGCAGATATTCTTCCAGCTTCGGAAGCCGAATGCTTTCCTTCACCGCGGCGCCGCCGCCGATGCCCTCGATCACACGCCGATTGGCGTGATGGGCAACGAGCCGGCCGTGGTCGGCGAGCGCCTGCACCATCGCAAGCGGGCCCGAGGCTTGCGTCTGCACCAACAGCTCCTCGGTACCGAGCCCGAGCGCCGCAGCTGCGGCGACGAGTTCGTCCGCCGTGGCGGCGCGGCGGACGCCGGCGCTCGCGGTCGAGATCGGTCGCTTCACGAACACGGGAAACTGCCCGATCGCAGCAAGATCGTTCTTGCTGCGTACCACGACGGAGGCGGGCTGCGGAATGCCGATCGCATGCAAGGTGCGCCAGGCCTCGATCTTGTCCTGCACGCGGCGCAGCGCGGCGAAATCCGGAACCACCGTTGCCACCTCGAGCCGGCTGCGCTGCGCCGACAGGACCGCCACCTGCTCCTGCGTCGGCAGCAGCACGTCGATGGCGCGCAGCCTGGCGATGCGGTTTGCCGCCGCAAGCCAGGCCATCGGATCGTCGGCGAAGCGCGGCACCCGATGCAGCGCGCGGACATGACGTGTGAAACGGGTGAGGCAGAACGGCGTCGAGGAAAGGACTTCAACGTGGTGACCAAGCGCGCCCAGCCGTGTCGCGACTTGGCGGGAGGTCAGACCGGAACCTTCGCTGAGGAGCACGCGCATGACATCATTCCGGATATCCCGGGTTCGCTCGCGCCCAGGACTGGCTAACGCGTCACTTCTTCACCGTCTTGGCCTGCGCCTTGGCCGGCGCTTGCGGTTTCTTCGGCGCCGCCGGTTTGGCGCTATCGACCGCGGTATTGATGTCCTCGATCAGCTTGGAGACGCGCGCGGCGTTGCTGCCGAGGTCGCTTTCGAAATAGCGCGAGGAGGAGCGGATATCGACGCGCGATTCCTCGCCGTCGGGCGTGATGCGGATCGAGATGTCCTCGCGAAATCCCATGATCGGCGTCCGCGCCACCGCCTCGATGCGGCCGATGCGGCGCGGCAACTGCGGCGGCCGCTCGTCGATCACGAGCCATTTGCGCTTGGTGACCAGCGCCAGCGTCACCTCATAGGCCCGCTGCGGCGGGACTTCGAGCTCCACCGTCTCGATATCGGGGTAAGCGATCCGCTGCTGTTCGGCCGAATAGAGCCCGGCATAGACCGCCGAGTTGGCGCCTTCGCCGCTGCGCAGCCGCGCCAGCGCCTCGAAGCGCGGCGGATCGATCGGGTCGGTGGTGATGTCGTGGATCGGCGGCAGCTTGCGGTATTGGAGGGCGAGGTAGGCCGGGTAGGCGAGCAGCAGGGCGTTGATCAGGAACGCCAGCAGGATCCGGCCCATGCCGCGCGACCCGTTCTGCCAGATCGCGGCAAAGGCAGCGAGGCCGACCAGGATCGAAAGCACGGCGCAACCGAGCGCGCCGAAGAAGGTCGCCAGCGCCGGCTTCATCTCCAGGAAGCCGAAACGGACGATGAGGATCGAGACCACCACCGCGACCACGGCAAAGATGGCGAGGTTGCGCGACCAGGTGGCGAGGCTGGACACGGGCTCCGACTGGTAGGGAGCGGAAAACCTTCGGGCCATCGGTAAATCTGCCGGGTTGGAGTCTGTCTGGCCGACGGGCGGGGCCGGGCTGCAAACTCGCAACGTGAGACCACGGCGGGGCGCGAATTTCAAGGTTTGCGCGTTATACTTCTTGGTTGAAGCGTTTTCTTGGCGCGAACCGGTATCCACTTCGCTCGAAAACGCTATTAATCGGCCAATGCGCTGATGACGGCAACCTTGCCGGTTAACCATCCCTGTAAATTGATTATTAGTTGTAGATTGAAGTCGGTCCAACTTTCGTCTACCTCTCGCCGTCTGGTTGTCGTATTTGCCGCAACACGGGACTGTCCTGCACGGACACGGCGAACCGCCAACTAAACGGGAAACGGCGGGTGTCAGCCGGAAGCGCTGCAGGATGATCTCAACTCCCGGTCCTTGTTTCCGGGCGGAGCCGCAAAGATGCGGTTGCGCCCATCCGGAGTTTCAGGGATCATCGCATAGGGCGCAATCGGCATACGTCCGCGGGGCTGGTGGATAGCCTCATGAGGGCGAGTGTTCAGTATGAGTAGTGATGCAAAGCACGAAGGATATGTCGGCCCGAATGACCCGGCATATTATGCGCCGCGCGAGCTGAGGGAACGGTCGACCAGCGAGCAGCCGGGCACGATGCCCATCCAGACCGAGGAGTGGCGCCCGCGAATGCCGACGGAAGGACCGCCCTTGCAACCATTTGGCAAGCCTCCACGCCGCCAGGATTCCGAAATGTTCACCAAAGCCGTCGCGCAGGCCATGCAGGAGGCGAGGGAAGTGGCGCCGGTCGAAGCGCCATCCGTGCTCCGCGATCTGTCGGGGCGGCGCGCACTGCTCCAGCAGGTCATCCGCTTCTCGATCGCGGTGGCGATTGCCGCGAGCATCGCAACGCTTCTCGTGATGGCCATTCCGTCTTCGCAACGCCCCGCCGGCCAGGACAACGCGTCGCTTTCGGCCGCCTGGCAGTCGGTAAAGTCGTCGGTTACCCCGGCGCCGCAGCCGCCGCCACAACAGAAGCGTACGGCGACCCTGGCCGTGCAGGACGGCAGCGGCTTCGCCAACGATCCCGTGCCGCTCGGAATTCACGTCGGCGCTCCGCCGCCCGGCGCGTTCGTATCCATCAACGGACTGACTGCCGGCGCGCGGCTGACGTCCGGCAAGCGTATCGGCGCCGGCGAGTGGCGTGTGCCGGCGACGGAGATTTCCGGCGTTTCGGTCATTCCGCCGGAAGGATTCACCGGCCAGATGCTGGTGACTGCGGAATTGCGTGACGGTAACGGCGCGGCTCTGACCGGCACCTCCACGCGGCTGACCTGGCAGGCAGCAGCGCCAAGCCTTGCCGCGGTAGCGCCAAGGGTCGCTGCGACGCCGCCGGTTGCCGTGCCGCCGCCAGTTGCCGCACCGCCGCCAGTCGCCGTGGCGCCGCCGGTCGCCGTGGCCACGGCCGCGCCGTCGGCGATGCCGGTCACGCCGCAGGCGGAGGTCGTGCGCAGCCTCGATCCGAGGGAAGTCGCCGCCCTGATCAAGCGCGGGCAGGATCTGCTCTCAAGCGGCGACGTCCAGTCGGCGCGGTTGTTGCTGATGCGCGGCGCCGAGGCGCGGAATGCGCGGGCGGCACTGCTCGTCGGCACGACCTACGATCCGGCGCTGCTCAGGCAGATCGGCGCTGACGGTCCGATGGCGGACGCCGCCCAGGCCCGCATCTGGTATCAGCGGGCAAAGGAATGGGGCGAACCCGACGCGCAGCGAAAGCTGGAAGCGCTGGCGCTCTCGCGCTGATTTCGACCGGGCGCGTTCGCACGCGCCGGTCAAATTATTTTTGAGTACCGGAGTTTTTCCATGACGATGCGATTCGCTACCCGCGTGGCGTCTCGCTGCGCGGTCGCGCTGTTGTGCGCGACATCGGCCTTCGCCCAAGGCAACCCGCAAGGCATCAAGGGCGAGCTCGATCCCGGCGCAGTGAGCGACGGACTGAAGGCAATATTCAGCTATTCCAGCGGGAACAAGAGTACGCGCGAACGGCTCAACGCCAACACCGTCACTGTCGTGACGGGCACGATCGGCGGCACCTACGTCCAGTTCGGGGCGGACCTCGCCTCGGTGCTCGACGACGGCAACCAGATGCGCGTGCTGCCGATCGTCGGTCGCGGATCGGTGCAGAGCATTGCCGACATCCTTTTCCTCAAGGGGGTCGATCTCGGCATCATGCGTGCCGACACGCTCGATTACCTGGAAAGGAAGGGCTACACCGGCAACATCCGCGGCCAGTTCGCCTATATCACTAAGCTCTACAATGAGGAGATGCACGTCGTCGCCAGGACGTCGATCAAGAGCCTCGCCGATCTGAACGGCCGGCGCGTTGCCGTCGACCTGCCGAACGGAGGAACGTTCGTCACCGCGATCACGATCTTCGAACGGCTGGGCATCAAGCCGGTCTACGCCTTCATCGAGCAACGCATCGCTTATGAAAAGCTGAAGAACGGCGAACTCGATGCGGTCGTGGCGGTGCAGGGAAGCCCGTCCAAGGCCGTCAGCCAGGTGAAGGGAGACAACCTGCATTTGGTCCCGATCCCCTACAGCGAACCGCTGCAAAGCGATTATCTGCCGTCCGTGCTGAAGGCCGAGGACTATCCGTCGCTGATCCCGCCCGGTGGCCGTGTCGACACCGTCGCCGTGCCGGCGATCCTGGCCGCCTACAACTGGTCGCCGAAGACCGAGCGATACGGCAAGGTCGAGCATTTCGTGAAAATATTCTTCGACCGCCTGAAATCGCTGCAACAGCCGCCGTTCCATCCGAAGTGGAAGGAAGTGGTGTTGAGTGCGCCCTTGAAGGGATGGACGCGCTTCCCGGCGGCCCAGGAATGGCTCGACAGGAATGCCACCGTTGCGTCGGACACGCGCCAGAGATTCGAGCAGTTCATCGCCGCGCAGGCCCGTGACACCGGCGGACAGGATACGCGAGCGGCGGAGGACGACGCGACGCTCTACCAGCAATTCCTGAAGTGGAAGGAAAGCCAGCCGGGCGCCAGGCGCTAGCGCGGGATCAAATCAGGTTGGGCCGTGATGACGGACCAACTCGTGCCCCTGCGTGAGTGCTGCGAGCCGGGGCCCGTCCTACTTTGCATGGGGTTGTTTTCGATATTTTGAGTCCGGGCCCCTGCGGTGCATCGCGAAAAGGCCGCCTTCCTTTGCGGGAAGGCGGCCTTCTTTAATTCGGGCGGGGAGTTCGCCTCACGCCGCGGCGGTCGGGAAGCGGTAAGCCTTGAACTGTTCGCGCAACGCGGTCTTCAGGATCTTGCCGGTCGCGGTGTGGGGAATGCCGTCGACGAAAGCGACGTCGTCGGGCATCCACCATTTGGCGATCTTGCCATCCATGAACTTCAGGATGTCCTCGCGGGTGGCTTTCTGGTCCTGCTTGAGTTGTATGATCAGCAGCGGACGCTCGTCCCATTTGGGATGATAGACGCCGATAACAGCGGCTTCCGCGACCGCGGGATGACCGACCGCGAGGTTTTCCAGGTCGATCGACGAAATCCATTCGCCGCCGGACTTGATGACGTCCTTGGAGCGATCGGTGATCCGCATGTAGCCGTGCTGGTCGATGGTCGCGACGTCGCCGGTATCGAAAAAGCCCTCGTCGTCGAGGATCTCGGTATCGACGTGGAAATAGGCCTTGGCGACCGCCGGGCCGGCGACCTTGAGGCGGCCGAAAGTCTTGCCGTCCCACGGCAGTTCCTTGCCGGCATCGTCGGTGATCTTCATCTCGACGCCGAACGGCGGATAGCCCTGGGTCTGCAGGATGTCGAGCCGCTCCTCGCCGGTGAGTTCGGCAAATGGCGGCTTCAGCGCGGCGACGGTGCCGATCGGGCTCATCTCGGTCATGCCCCAGGCGTGGCGCACGCGAATGCCCATGTCGACGAACGCCTTGATCATCGAGCGCGGCATCGCCGAGCCGCCGCACACCACGCTCTTCAGGTGGGGCAGCTTCAGGTTTCCGGCGGCCATGTGATTGAGCAGCATCAGCCACACGGTCGGCACGCCGGCGGTGTGCGTGACCTTCTCGGTGTCGAGGAGTTCATAGACCGAAGCACCGTCGAGCTTGGCGCCGGGCATGACGAGCTTGGTGCCCATCGAAGGCGCGGAAAACGCGATGCCCCAGCTATTGGCATGGAACAATGGCACCACCGGCAGCATTGTCTCGGCGGCGCTGGTGCCGAGGGCGTCGACATTGTTGGCCATCAGCCCGTGCAGCACGTTGGAACGGTGCGAATACAACACGCCTTTTGGATCGCCCGTGGTGCCCGAGGTGTAGCACATCGCGGCCGCGGTATTTTCGTCAAAATCCTTCCATTTGAACTTGCCGTCGGCTTCCGCGATCCAGTCCTCATAGGCGACCGCGTTTTTCAGCGTGGTCGGCGGCATGTGCGCCTTGTCGGTCAGCACGATGTAGCGTTCGACGCTCGGCAGGCTGGCGGCGATCTTTTCCAGGATCGGCACGAAGGTGATATCGACCATCACCACGCGGTCCTGCGCGTGGTTGATGATCCAGGCGATCTGGTCGGGGAACAGCCGCGGATTGATGGTGTGGCAGATCGCGCCGATTCCCATGATGCCGTACCAGGCTTCGAGATGGCGCCAGGTATTCCAGGCGATGGTGGCGACGCGGTCACCGAGCTTGATGCCGTCGCGGTCCAGCCGTTGCGATACTTTCAGCGCGCGTGCATGAATTTCGGCGTAATTGGTGCGATGTATGGGACCTTCGACCGACCGCGTGACGACCTCTTGCGTGCCGTGATACTTCGCCGCGTGTTCGATAATCCGATGGCAAAGCAAAGGCCAGTCTTGCATCAATCCGAGCATACGCACTTCCCTCCGATGGTTTGTTTGTTGCCGCTCGATCCGCCGACTGTACGGGCGGACCGGGGGGTGGGTTCATGGAATTGACATGAACTTTACCGCGCAGAACGCAAGCCGGAAATGGGCTTATGGCGCCTTTCGCCGCCTCAACCCGGCAATGGTTACCGCTGCCGCGGTGGCGCTCCTGCTTGGCATGCCAACCGGGCCGGCGGTTGCGGCGAAAGCGTCCCGTCCGGCGCCTTGGGCGGACCTGTTCAGGGATGTATCGCCAAGGGAACGGGGAGCCCCGCGGGCAACGGCGCGCCGCGCGGCGGTGCCGCTGCCGAAGCCGCGCCCGTCCGAGGCCCCTTCGGCCGAACGCGACAAGCCGGACAAGCAGCAGCAGGCCTCGCCCCCGAACGGCAAGCCCGGCGAACAGGCCGCGCCGGCACCGCAGCCCACGCCACAGCCATCGGCCTGCCGGCTGGCGCTGACCGACGCCATCGCGATTGCGCCCAGCATCCCCGACATCAAGGGCGCCGGCGGCTGCGGGGGCGAGGATCTGGTGCGGCTGGAGGCGATTGTGCTGCCGGACAAGCGGCAGGTTTCGGTGAAGCCGGCGGCGATCCTGCGTTGTCCCATGGCATCTGCGCTCGCCGAGTGGATCCGCAGCGATATCGCGCCGCTGGCGGAGCGCCTCGGCAGCTCCGTCTCCGATCTCGACAATTTCGACTCGTTCGAGTGCCGCGGCCGCAACCGCATCGTCGGCGCCAGGCTCTCCGAACACGGCCGCGCCAACGCGCTCGACGTTCGCGCCTTCAAGTTCGCCGACGGCAGCTCGATCTCGCTGACCGACCGCACCGTGCCGCGGGGATTGCGCGAGAGTGTGCTGCATTCCGCCTGCACGCGGTTCTCGACCGTGCTGGGTCCAGGCTCGGACTGGTACCACGAGGACCATATCCATCTCGACCTGATGGAACGGCGCGGCAATTACCGGATCTGCCAGTGGGACGTGTGGGACCCGCTGCCGCAGACCGCGCCGCTATTGCCGGCCGAGCGGCCCGAGGAAGCGCCGCCGCGCGAGGCCGCCGCCAAGCCGGACGAAGCCAAATCGGATGCCAAGTCTGGTGCCGAGTCTGGTGCCAACTCTGATGCGAAGCCTGATGCCAAGTCCGCGGCTGAGCCGGAAGCTGAAAAAAAGAATGCCGAAAAACCGGATCAGGCCGAGCCGCCGCGCGAGGAGAAGCCTGCAAAGAAAAAGCGCCGGCAAAACCGGCGCTCTTGATGTTCGGCTGCGGTGTAACCGGCAGTCGGCTACTGCGGCGTCGGGCCGTTGTTGCCGCCGCCCTGCAGCGCCATCTTGGAATTGTACGGCGAGTCGCCCTGCCTGGGTTCGAGCACGACAACCACCGTGCCCTGCTTCACCCGGCTGTAGAGGTCGATGACGTCCTCGTTGGTCATGCGGATGCAGCCCGACGAGATCGAGGCGCCGATATATTCCGGCTGGTTGGTGCCGTGGATGCGGAACAGCGTGTCTTTGTTGCCCTGGTACAGATAGAGCGCACGGGCGCCGAGCGGATTATCGACGCCGCCGGGCACCGATGCGGGCAGGCCTTCGATGCGCTTGTGGATATCGGCCGTGGGCGTCCATTTCGGCCATTCGGCCATGTTGCCGACGCGGGCGATGCCGGAGAACGCGAGGGCTTCCTCGCCGACGGTGACGCCGTAGCGGATCGCCTTGCCGCCGTCCTGGACCAGATAAAGGTAATGATTATCGGAATCGACGACGATGGTGCCGGGCAGTTCCTTGCGGTGATAGTCGACGATGGCACGGCGGAACGGCTCCGCCGGCGGCACCACGGCATAGCGCGCCTTGGCGAGCTGGGCCTTGTCGTTCGGCTTGAGGGTGGCTTCAGGGGCGGCCTGATAGGTGGTTGCCGGCATGCAACCAGACAACGCAAGGCCGGCGGCAAGCAGCCCCAGGATTACTTTCAGCGACGACATGGCGTACTTCCAATCGAAAGTCTTGCGTTCGCAGCAACAATCTTGCGGCCCAAACGCGACGATTCCATTAATCCCAGTATCCGCAAAATCCGGCTGATATGCCAGCGTTTGCGCACCGGTTTCGCGTTGCGGAAGCGCGGCTGTGGCTTTTATGCCGCAAATTTTGCGACTTGCGGTTGATTTCCGGGCAGGGGTACGCCGGGGCCGAATAGTGGCCGCGCGGGCGCCACCTCGCGGCCACAAATATGGATCGGCGGTTAATGCGCCGGTCATGAAGCGCTTGCCAGAATCGGGTTTAGTGCCGCTGGGTAGCCCTAGCGTTTTCAAGCGAAGTGGTACCGGTTCGCGTCAAGAAAACGCGTCCAGATGAAGAGATTGCCGCCCGTTCTGGAGTTGCCCATGTTTTCGGTGTTTGTTCCCTCCGAATCCTCCCTGAAGAAGCTCCCCGCCGCGGATCCGGCGGCGCTGCCGGACAATGCGGTCTGGATCGACCTGTTGAAGCCGACGCTGGAGGAGGACCGCGCGGTCGAGCGGCTGGCCGGCATCGCGGTACCGACCCGGGAGGACATGCAGGAAATCGAGATTTCCAGCCGGCTCTATATCGAGAACAGCGCCCGCTACATGACCGCGACGCTGATGTGCCAATCCGACACCGACATGCCGAGGACCACGGCCGTCACCTTCATCCTCGCCGGCCACCGCCTGGTGACGGTGCGCTATGACGAGCCGAAGCCGTTTGCCTTGGTGGAACACAAGCTGGCGCGCTCATGCCTGCCGGGGATATCGGGCGAAATGGTGCTGATGGAACTGCTGGACGCGGTGATCGACCGCTGCGCCGATATTCTGGAGCGCGCCGGCGCCGAGGTCGATCAGGTCTCCCACGACATCTTCGAGCCCGAAAGCGCGCGCCATGGCCAGGCCAAGCGATATTCCCAGATCCTGATCGCGATCGGGCGGAAGGGGGATCTGGTCTCGAAGATCCGGGAGAGCCTGGTCTCGATCGGCCGTGTCGTCACCTTCCTGTCGGCGGTGGTGGAAGGCGCCAAATGGTCCAAGGACATGCGCGAGCAACTCAAGACCATGCAGCGCGACGTCGTCTCGCTGACCGACCATTCGTCCTATCTCTCCAACAAGATCACCTTCACGCTCGACGCCATGCTTGGCGTCGTCAATCTCGAGCAGAACAACATCATCAAGCTGTTCTCGGTGATGGCGGTCGTCCTGATGCCGCCGACACTGATCGCCTCGATCTACGGCATGAACTTCAAGATGATGCCGGAACTCGAATGGGCGCACGGCTATCCGATGGCGCTCGTCATGATGCTCATGGCAGCCGTGCTGCCATACTTGCTCTTCAAGTGGAAGAAGTGGCTATAGACCAGCGGTTCCCGGCGGTTCCACACCTGCGAAGATCGGCTCAATTCCACTGCTAAAATTTGAGCAGTGCGCTGAACGAATGATCGAAACTTGTCTGCGATAACGTGCATCTCAGGCCGCGAGGATCCCATGGTTGAGAAACTCATAATGTCGCCACGCAACGTTGTCGATCTTGCGCGCTATCAGCAGGACCGCGTCGTTGGCAAGGCGCAGGCGTTCTCGACGCGGCTTTGCCGGCACTGCGGTGCTGTGCTGGCGGACGGCGAGAACGAGGACGAGTGTTCGAGCACGCTTAACGTTACCGCCACGACACTGCGCACGGGGCAACGAAAGCTTTACGCGGAGTGATGTTGCTTCGCAATCACTGACCTCATCCTGAGGAGCGCGCACTCGCGCGCGTGTCTCGAGGTAGTGTAGGATGGGTGGAGCGAAACGATACCCACGCTTTATCGCGAGCCGATTGATGGGTTTCGCTTCGCTCTACCCATCCTACGAGATCACATCCTGCGCTTAAACGTGCTGGCCGCCGTTGATGTGGATCTCGGCGCCGTTCACGTAGGAGCTGGTTTCCGTACACAGCACATAGATGATCTTGGCGACTTCGTCCGGCGTGCCGAGCCGGTGCATCGGAATCTGCTGCTCGACGATCTTCTCG
Organism: Bradyrhizobium sp. AUGA SZCCT0283; assembly: GCF_018130385.1. Classification (GTDB taxonomy): domain Bacteria; phylum Pseudomonadota; class Alphaproteobacteria; order Rhizobiales; family Xanthobacteraceae; genus Bradyrhizobium. The sequence continues at coordinate 182,520 of NZ_JAFCLU010000009.1, forward strand.
GTGCCCGGCGACAGGATCGAGGTGTCGATCTCGCCCGGCGCGATCGAATTGACGCGGACGCCGACGCGGCCGAAATCGGACGCCATTTCCCGTGTGAGTGAAGCAAGTGCCGCCTTCGAGGTCGCATAGGCGACGCCGGCGAACGGGTGCACGCGCGAGCCCGCGATCGAGGTGACATTCACCACCGCGCCTTTGGCGTGCTTCAATTCCTCGATCAGGCCGCGCGCCATCATGATCGGCGCGAAGAAGTTGACGCGAAAAACATGGCTCCAGGTTTCGATATCGGTGTCCATGGTGCCGAGCCGGCTGCCGTCCGGCGCTTTCGGCGAGATCGCGGCGTTGTTGACCAGCGCATGCAACTCGTCGTTCTCCAGCCGCTTGCGGATCTCCGAAATCGCGCGCGTCGTGTCGGCGTGGTCGGCGAGGTCGACCTCGATGTGATCCTCCGGTCCGGCGCCCCACGGGCAGACTTCCGGAAAGGCATGCCGCGAGCAGGTGATGACACGCCAGCCGGCCGAGGAGAACCGGATCGCGGTGGCGTGGCCGATGCCGCGGCTGGCACCGGTCAGGAGCAGCGTGCGCCGCGGCGCGTTGGATGAAGAGGGCATTTAGATTCTCTCGTTCTTCGTTTTGCCCGGGCATAGTAGTCTGCCTTGCGCAGACTACGTAGACTTGTCTGCGCTCCCGGGCATCCACGTCTTGCTTTGTCGCATAAAAGGAAGTCGTGGATGGCCGGGACATCCTACACGAAGACGCGCTTCGCGCTTTAGCCCGGCCATGACGATCACTCAGGGATAGAGCCTCACCTTCGACCACGCGCCATCAGGCGCATCGCGGCGGAATTCGATGCGGTCGTGCAGGCGGAACGGGCGGTCGTGCCAGAATTCGAAACGTGTGGGGTGAATGCGCCAGCCGCTCCAGCCCTGCGGGCGCGGCACTTCGCCGATCACGTATTTGGCGGCGACCAGCGCGATCGCCTGCTCGAAGGCAAAGCGGCTCTCCAGCGGCTGCGACTGCTTGCTGGCCCAGGCGCCGATCTGCGCCTGCTTCGGCCGCGTGGCGAAATAGGCGTCGGCTTCCTCATCCGTCACCGGCGACACGTTGCCGCGGATGCGGACCTGACGGCGCAGCGACTTCCAGTGAAATAGTAAAGCCGCCTTAGGATTTGCGGCGAGTTCGCGGCCCTTCTGGCTGGCGATGTGGCTGTAGAACACGAAACCATCCGCATCATAGCCCTTCATCAGCACCATCCGGACATCCGGCAGCCCGTCGCCATCGACGGTCGCCAGTGCCATCGCGTTCGGATCGTTCGGCTCGGACTTCACGGCTTCCGCAAACCATTCGGCGAACAGGGCAAACGGTTCCCCGGCCGCGGTAAAATCACCCGATGTTAACGGTGTCGGGTGTTTGATGGAGGTCGTGTCCGTCATGGCAGGAGTCCCAGTTGCGTCCGTTCGCGTCCCAGAGCGCGTTGCAGCCCCGATACGGGCTCGCCCTATATAGGGCATGGGGACGCGTTGGCCTATCGGCGATCGGGCCGCGCGGCGCGGTGATGACCTTGATTTTGATCGGCCTCGGCTCGGGCGGCTGCAGCCTGTCGCGCCCGGACGCCTACGCCAGGATGGACGCTCCCGACGTCACGGGTTCGCTGAGCAAGCAACCGGGCACGGCGCCGGTGCCGACCGAGAGCGATCTGGCCTTTGCACGCACTGCCGCCTCCGACGTGCTGACCAAGGGCGACAAGGATTCCAGCCAGCCCTGGGAAAACCCGGAGACCGGCGCGCGCGGCTCGGTGACGCCGCTGTCCCAGGCCTATTCCGCCGAAGACGGGCGCACCTGCCGGGACTTCCTGGCGAGCTACGTCAACGGCCGCGCGGAAAGCTGGCTGCAGGGCGCTGCCTGCAAGGCCGGCCATGGCCGATGGGAAATCCACACGATCAAGCCCTGGACGCGGGGATAAGGCCTGAAAGGTTTTTCAAGCGAAGCCTTCGGGGTAGTTGCAAAAATGCAACTGGCTCCCCAGATGAAGCCAAAGCGGGCGAATTGCTCTAAGCTTCAATAACCGAATTTCCCGTGAAGGAGACCTGACGGATGCGCGACCCCTATGAGGTCTTGGGGGTGCCGCGGGGCGCCAGCGCTGCGGCGATCAAGAGTGCCTATCGCAAGCTCGCCAAGAAGCATCACCCGGACAACAACAAGAACGATCCAAAGGCGGCTGCGCGCTTTTCCGAGATCAATTCCGCCAACGAGATCATCGGCGACGAGGACAAGCGCAAGCAGTTCGACCGCGGCGAGATCGACGCCGAGGGCAAGCCTCGCTTTCAGGGCTTTCCCGGCGGCGACCCGCGCAGCCGCGCCGGTGGAGCTGGTGGCTTCGAGTCCTACAGCTTCCGCACCGGTGGCGGTCCCGGCGGGGCGGGCTTTGAGGATATCCTCAACAGCATGTTCGGCGGCGCGGCGAGGGGCGGACGTTCCGGCGGCGGCGGCCGGACCTTTGAATTCGACACCGGCGGGATCGGCCTCGATCTCGATCTGAATGTCGCGATGACGGTGTCGCTGGAAGAGGCAGTTAAGGGCGGAGAAAAACGCGTCCGCCTGCCGACCGGCAAGGAGCTCAACGTCCGGATTCCGGCAGGCGTCACCGCCGGCCAGCAGATCCGGCTGAAGGGGCAGGGCGAAACCGCGCCGGGCCACCCGCCCGGCGATCTCCTGATTACGGTCAGCATCGCGCCGCATCCGTTCTTCAAGGTCGACGGCAGCGATCTGCGCATCGATCTGCCGATCGCGCTGTATGAGGCGGTGCTGGGCGGCAAGGTCCGGGTGCCGACGCTCGGCAGCGCGGTGGAATTGTCGATTCCGAAAAATACCTCCAGCGGCCGCACCTTTCGCCTCAAGGGCAAGGGTCTGCCCAAGGCGGGCGGAGCCGGAGACCTGTTTGTCACCACCCGAATTATTCTGCCTGACGGGAACGATGCCGAGCTTGAGGCATTGATGGAAAAGTGGCGCGACGGCCACCCTTATAATCCGCGCAGCGATTTCGGCTGAGTCGAGTGGTGATTCGGCTGCGATTCGCGGCACGAAAAAACGTGTCGAACAGTACGGGGCCTGGCAGGAATTTTTCCCAAAAAAGCGGCCTATTTCCTGGAAAACAAAGGGTTTTCGGGAAAAAGGGGCGGCCTCGAAAGGGGGACCAGCGCGGTACCAAACCCCGATCGAGGCCGCTTGCGCCGATCGGCGGATCGAGCGCTACTCATTTTCGCGTGATCACCCGGTGCATTAATGAGACCGGCCGGTGTTTTGATTCCAGATTTTCGATGTCAGAATTGGGACAAGTCGGCTTGACGTTGTCTAGCCGCCCTTCTTCTCCATCTGGTCGTAGACCGCCTGGGCGATCTGGGTCAGTCGCCCCCGATCGGCGCCGGTAGACACCACCGCATAGACGACGCCGTCATCGGCCCAGAACAGCGTGCTTTCATTGCCTTCCGCCGCGAATCGCATCTGCGTCGCCTCGGCCTCCGATTTGGCGGTGTAGATCGTGAAACGTTCGCCCGAGGCGCTCTCATACATCATGAAGGATGCCGGGCCCGCGGACCCCGGCAGCAGCCGCCCGCCGACCAGCTTCAATCCGGCTCCCGCCAGTTCCGGCGCGCGGACGACCCAGCCGCAGCGCTTGGTCAGCCATTGCTGCAGATGGCTGCGTTCGCTGCCCGGCACCTCGACCGGATGGCGGACTTCCACCACGTAAAGCCGGTGCGCTTCGATCGCGTGCACCGTCAGAGTTTGGAAAGCCGAGGGCGCCGCCGTCGCGCCGCGCGCGAGCCAGCCGACGCTGCCGCCGACAATGAACGCCGCCAGCGTGGCCGCGATCGCGCCGTACACCCATTTGCGCGGCTGTCGCACCAGCCGCTCGATCTCGAGCCGCTTCGGCACCGCCTCGTCGATAACCGAATCGTACCTGGCATGCAGCGCTTCCGCCATCGCGCGCCACGACTGCACCCGCGCGGCATCGTCGGGATGCGAGGCGAGCCACGTCTCGACGTCGCCGCGGCGTTCCGCCGGCAGCTCGTTGTCGACGTAAGCATGCAGCTCGTCTTCGGTGACGGGAATGTTGGGATCGGTCATCGTCGTCGTCTCTGCCTATTCCTGGTCTGTCTGTGCATCACGCCTGCCACACCCATCTTCATTTCACCCGCCGCAGCGCCGTGCGTTCGCCCTCGAGCGAAGCTTTGACATGCGCGCGTGCGCGGGCAAGCCGGGACATTACGGTGCCGATCGGCACGCCCTGGATATCGGCGACCTCGCGGTAGCTCAGTCCTTCCAGCATCACCAGCAGCAGCACCGAGCGCTGTTCTTCCACCAGCGTTGCCAGCGCGCGGGCGATGTCGCGGCCCTCCGCCTCGGTGCCGCTGGCGTCGGGATTGTTGTCGAGCAGCGGCATGAATTGCGGCCGCCGCGCCAGCGACCGCCGCCGGTTCTTGTTCAAATTGGTCAGGATCGTATAGAGCCAGCTCCTGACGTCGCCGCCGAGAAACAGCCGCTCCGAACGCAACGCGCGCACCAGCGTATCCTGCACCAGATCGTCGGCGATGTCGGCATCGCGCGCGAGCGCACGTGCATAGCGGCGGAGCGCCGGAATCATGGCTTCGACACTTTGACGAAACGCGCTCATCGGCACCAGATTGCAAGAGTTGCAAGAGTCATGAGGCGCGAACGCCTTACCCAACATAACACCCAATCGGCGTGTCTATTCCAGCCATTGAGGCGCACCGGAAACAGCGTTAATCCGAACAGCGGATTTGGGCTCGACCGCACGGGAGTGCTGGTGTACCTCCAAACCCCACAGGGAAGCTCGATTGAAAACCGGATGTCGCAAAAATCAGGCCTGATGCTGGGCAAGCGCGGGGTGATCCTCGGCGTCGCCAACAACCGCTCGATCGCCTGGGGCATCGCCAAGGCATGCCACGACGCAGGCGCTGAAATCGCGCTCACCTGGCAGGGCGACGCGCTGAAGAAGCGGGTCGAACCGCTGGCCAAGGAGCTCAACGCGCTTCTGCTCGGCCATTGCGACGTCACCGATTCCGCCACCATCGACGCGGCATTCGACGTGCTCCGGGAAAAATGGGGCAAGATCGACTTTGTGGTCCATGCCATCGCCTTCGCCGACAAGGACCAGCTCGATGGCCGTTATCTGGAGACGACGCAGGACAATTTCTCCAGGAGCATGCTGATCTCCTGCTACTCGCTGACCGCGATCGCGCAACGCGCCGAAAAGCTGATGACCGACGGCGGCTCGATCCTGACGCTGACCTATTACGGCGCCGAGAAGTGGATGCCGCATTACAACGTGATGGGTGTGGCCAAGGCGGCGCTCGAAGCCAGCGTGCGCTATCTCGCCGCCGACCTTGGTGAAAAGAACATCCGCGTCAACGCGATCTCGGCAGGTCCCATCAAGACGCTGGCCGCATCCGGCATCGGCGACTTCCGCTACATTCTGAAGTGGAACGAATATAACGCGCCCCTGCGCCGCAACGTCAGCATCGAGGAGGTCGGCGACAGCGCGCTGTATCTGTTGTCGGACCTGTCGCGCGGCGTCACCGGCGAGGTGCATCACGTCGATGCCGGCTATCACGTCGTCGGCATGAAGCGCCCCGAGGCGCCCGACATCTCGCTCTCCAATTCGGTAGCGAAGGAATAGCCTGATAGTCCGATGCCCGCGCCCGTGATCTACTACATCCGCCATGGCGAGACGTCGTGGAATGCGGAAGGAAGGCTGCAGGGTGCGCAGGACATTCCGCTGAACGATCTCGGCCGCAGGCAGGCGGCCCATGCCGGCAACGTCCTCGCCGATCTCCTCAAGCGCGATGGCCGCGACAAGGCCGCGTTGCCGTTCGTTGCAAGCCCGCTGCAGCGGGCGCGGGCGACGATGGAATTGGTGCGAGAGGCCCTGAAACTTCCTCGGGAAGAATATGCGCTCGACGATCGGCTGCGCGAGATCGGCTACGGTGTCTGGGAGGGTTCGACGCTGGCGGAGATGCAGGCCGCCGACCCCATGCTCTATGCCAAACGGCTGACGGCGAAGTGGACGATGGCCCCCGAAGGCGGCGAAACCTACGCGGAAGTGCAGGACCGGATGCGCCACTGGTACGATTCCGTGCAGAGCGACACCGTCGCCGTGGCCCATGGCGGAACGGCGCGGGCGCTGATGGTGGCCCTCGGTATCGAGACGCCGAAGAGCGCCGCCGACCTCCTGATCGAGCAGGGCGCGGTTTATGTGTTCAGGGACGGCGGTTTGCGGAAGTTTAGCTGAACTAGTTTGTATTGACATTGTAGATACAGACGTCCATATTCCAGCAATGCCAAAGGACCGTTCTTCATCCTCCCAAGGCTTGGGAAACGCGACCATTGCTGTCGCCGAGCGCTCATCTGTTGCGGACACGAAGGGCAGCATCAACCTGCGCATCGAGGCCAATACCCGGCAACTTATCGACGAGGCAGCAGCGATCCTCGGCAAGACGCGCACCGAGTTCATGATCGAGACCGCGCGGCGGCAAGCGATCGATGTGCTGCTCGACCAGCGCTTGTTCGTACTCGATTCCAAGCGCTACGACGCCTTCCTGCACGCGCTCGACAATCCCCCCGCGCCGGGTCCGAAACTGCGGTCGCTGCTCCGCCGAGCGCCGGCATGGCAGAAGTAGAAGACGCATCGGAACGCTCCGCATCTGGATTGTCCGCCCCCGTTCCCTTGACGGCCGAGCATGATCTTTCGGGCTTCGACTGCGGCGAACCTGCGTTGAACGACTGGCTACGGCATCGGGCCTTGAAGAACGAAAGCCGTTTTTCGCGAACCTATGTCGTCTGCGAGGGCAACCGGGTGGTCGCTTATTTCTGCATCTCGGCCGGGGCGGTGGAACGCATGGCGGCGCCGGCCAAGGTGCGGCGCAATGCACCCGACACAACTCCGGTTTCGGTCATCGGGCGATTGGCGGTCAGCCGCGACCACGCGGGCAAGGGGTTAGGCGCCGACATCCTCGCGGACGCGCTTCGCCGCATCGCGGTCGCCTCGCAGAGCATCGGCATTGGGGCGGTGCTGGTGCATGCGAAGGATGAGGCAGCGAAGCGCTTCTACATCAGATGTGCCGAGTTCATCGAGTATCCGGAAGACAGCCGCACCCTGTTTCTTCCGATCGAGACCGTCGTCGCCGCCTTCAGTTAATTACCTTAAGCACCACGCCGGAGCCCATTTGACCCAATGCTCTCCGCGCGTTACCACACGGGCCAATCCGGCGATTTCGAGCTCCAAATGTCGCACAACACCTTCGGCCACATGTTCCGGGTCACGACCTTCGGCGAAAGCCACGGGGTCGCGATCGGCTGCGTGGTCGACGGCTGTCCGCCGCTGATCCCGCTGACCAATGAGGACATCCAGCACGATCTGGATCGCCGTCGCCCGGGACAATCGCGCTTCACCACCCAGCGCCAGGAGCCGGACGCGGTCAAAATCCTGTCCGGCGTGATGGCCCATCCCGAGACCGGTGTGCAGGTGACGACGGGAACGCCGATTGCGCTGTTGATCGAGAACACCGATCAGCGCTCCAAGGACTATTCCGAGATCAAGGACAAGTTTCGCCCCGGCCACGCCGACTTCACCTATGAGGCCAAATACGGCCTGCGCGATTATCGCGGCGGCGGACGGTCGTCGGCGCGCGAGACCGCCACCCGCGTGGCCGCCGGCGCCATCGCACGCAAAATCCTGCCTGACGTGAAGGTGCGCGGCGCGCTGGTGCAGATGGGCCCGCACAGGATCGACCGCGACAGATGGGACTGGGACGAGATCGCGCGCAATCCGTTCTTCTGCCCCGACAAGGACAAGGCCGCGTTCTTCGAGCAGTATCTCGATGGTATCCGCAAGAGCGGCTCCTCAATCGGCGCCGTCATCGAAGTGGTCGCCGAAGGCGTGCCGCCGGGATGGGGCGCGCCGATCTACGCCAAGCTCGACGGCGAGCTGGCGGCGGCGATGATGAGTATCAATGCCGTGAAGGGCGTCGAGATCGGCGCAGGTTTTGGCGCTGCCGAATTGTCCGGCGAGGAAAACGCCGACGAGATGCGCACCGGCAATAACGGCACGCGCTTCCTGTCGAACCATGCCGGCGGCGTGCTCGGCGGCATCTCGACCGGCCAGCCGGTGGTGGTGCGCTTTGCGGTGAAGCCGACCTCGTCGATCCTGTCCCCGCGCAAGACGGTGGATCGCGCCGGCGCCGACACCGATATCATGACAAAAGGCCGCCACGACCCCTGCGTCGGCATCCGCGCCGTGCCGGTGGGCGAGGCGATGATGGCCTGCGTGCTGGCGGACCATTTCCTGCGCCATCGCGGCCAGGTCGGCTAAAGAGTTCGGCTGACGGGCCGAGTTGCCGCAACGTCAAGCGTCGGTGTCGCCTTGACGCGCGCTGAACTTGCGCGGCAAATACCGGCGTCATGGATGCATCGAAACTGCACGAACTGACCGACTGGCTGATCGACGGCGGCAGGTCCGCGGCCAGCCCGAGCCGGTTTATGGCCGAGTGCTGCGAACGGATGGTCGCGGCGGGCCTGCCGCTCTGGCGTGTCGGCGTCTTCGTCCGCACGCTGCATCCCGACATCTACGGGCGCAATTTCATCTGGAAACCGGGCGCCGAGGTCGAGGTCGGCACGGTCGATTACAATATCCTGGAGTCACCGGGCTTTCATACCAGTCCGCTGATCATCGTGTTCCAGCAGGGGCTGGAGGTTCGGGCCCGGACAGATGATCCCCGGAGCGAGCGCTTTCCGATCATCGATGAGCTTCGCGCCGAAGGCGTCACGGATTATGTCGCGCTGCCGTTGCCCTTTATCGGCGGCACGGTGAATGGATCGAGCTGGACCACCAAACAGCCGGGCGGTTTCACGGATGAGCAGTTGGCGGCGCTGCGGAGCCTCGTGAAGCCGCTGGCACGGGTGGTCGAAATTATCACCCTGACCCGCACCGCTGCGAGCCTTTTGGACACCTATGTCGGCAACCGCGCCGGCGAACGGATCCTCGGCGGCCAGATCAGGCGCGGCCACACCGAGACCATGAACGCCGCGATCTGGCTGTCCGACCTGCGCGGCTTCACCTCGCTGTCCGATCGCGTGCCGGCGGAAACCGTGGTCGACGTCCTGAACCATTACTTCGACTGCCAGGTTGCCGCGATCCGGAATCATGGCGGCGAAGTGCTGAAATATATGGGCGACGGCCTGCTCGCGGTTTTCCCGATCGATGAATATGTCGGCGACGAGCAGCAGGTTTGCAGCCGCGTCCTCGAAGCCGCCCACGAATCCCGCGCCAGCGTCGCCGAGTTGCAGTGTCCGATCGGCGACGCCGTCGAACGGTTCCGCTTCGGCGTGGCACTGCATGTCGGGCGAATTCTCTACGGCAATATCGGCGGCGGCAACCGGCTCGACTTCACCTGCATTGGACCGGCGGTGAATCTGGCGGCGCGGCTGGAAAAGATCGCCAGCCAGCTCGGCCGCACGGTCGTGGCGTCCGAAGGATTTGCCGGCATCTGCCGGGGCGGCTGGAGCGATCTCGGCGAGTTCCCTGTCGCCGGTTTCTCCAAGGCCGCACGCGTGTACGGCCTGGTCGACGAAAAGTCGGCGGCCTGAAGACTCCCGTAGCCCGGATGGAGCGAAGCGCAATCCGGGTCGCTCCCCGCAGTCTACGATCTATCCCGGATTACGCTCCGCTTCATCCGGGCTACGGAGGTGTCACTCTTCCGGCTCGGTGGTGAACAGCAGCGGATAGCCCTTGGCGCGGCCGGCGTCGGTGGCGCGCGTCGCCTTGGTCTCGGCGACGTCCTTGGTGAACACGGCGACGACGCAGACGCCGCGCCGGTGCGCCGTGATCATCACCTTGTGGGCCTGGTCCTCGGTCATGCGGAACTCGGCCTTCAGGACGGTGACGACGAATTCGCGCGGCGTGTAGTCGTCGTTGATGAGGATGACCTTGTGCAGGCGCGGCCGTTCGGTCTGGGTTTTGACCTTTGTTTTTGGCGTGACGACAGTATTGGCCATTTCCAGTCAAGTCCGGCAAGCGAGCGAGTGACGCGGGCCCGCCGCGCTCAGTTGGCGCGGCAATCCGCCAGGCGCTGCGCCATGGTCTGATCGCCGCGGCTGACGGCCGCCTCGATCAGTTTACAGGCTCCGGGCCGGTCCTGAAACTGGGCGTTTGCCGAGAGTTTCAGCTCGATCAGGGCGGCCATCGCGCCGGGTTCGTCGAGTTCCGCGGCCTGGACGGCATCGTAGAGCGTGCGCTTCGGATGGCTGACCCGTGTTTGCGGATATTCGGCGAGCAGCCGCACGACCTGCATGCGCGCGTTGAAATCCCAGGTGCCGGCGCGGTCGATCAGGGTGACCGCCTCCTGAATGTCGCGCGGCACCAGTTTGCCTTCGAGGGTGAGCTGCCCGAGCATCCCCTTTGCCATCCAGCTGTCGGACGTGCCTTTCAGCAACGACAGCGCGCGCTTGGGATCGGCCGCGCCGCCTTCGCCCGCGATCAGCATTTCCGCGAGCGGGACGATGGCGCCACCGGGATCGGGGCGGCGGGATTCTTCGAGCAGGGCTCGGGCGCGCACCGGATCCTGCTTGCGAATGGCGATGGCCAATTCGCGCTTGGCGCCGAATACATCAGCCTTTGCCATTCTCTCCAGGATGTCGAGGCCGCGGGCGCGCTCGTCCGGTTTGTCCGACGTCGCCAGTAGACGCCCCAGCGTCACCAGCAGACTTCCTTTGCTTGCGTCCTTTGCAGGGTTGGCGACGGCACGTTCCGCCCAGTATCGCGCGGCGACGGGATCGCGTTTGACGATGTCCCCGTCTTCGAGCCGGCGTATCAGCATCTGCGTGGCAAAGGGGTGGCCGAGTTCGGCGGCCTTGTGCAGGGCCAGACCCGCCTCGTCGCGTGTGACCAGCGGCACGTGATCGAGGTCGCCGCGATCCCAGGATTTGTGATGCTCGTAGAGTTGGTAATTGGCCTCGGCACTGCCTTGCGCGGCGGCCTCGCGCAGCATGGCAACCGCCTCCGCCTTCTGCGCATAGGGCAGGTTGCGCGCATACGCGGCCTTGAAATCTGCGTTCGCAGGGTTGGCCTCGAACGCCACTTTGCAGCTTTCGCGCCGCAGGTCCCATCGCCGGCGCTTGGCGGCATCGTCGATATACTCTTTCGGCTCTTCAAAGAGCTGCTGGCAGAGCTCGGCGGCATTCTCCGCCGTCAGCACCGGCTCCGGCTTGGCCGCTTCAGGCCGGGCGGTACCGGACTGCGGCGTCGGAAGCGACAACGCGACCACCATGCCGAAAGCGAGCAGGCCGCTCGACATAACGACCGACCGCATCAACGGCGACGGGCTGTCATTTGCGGGAAGTTTTGGGGGCGTAACCATGTTCATGCCATGCGCCGCTTCTTGTGCGGCCGCTCGCATCTGTCGCGCCGGGCGCCCTGATCGTTCAATCCGGAAACCAGGCGCCGGGCAGCTGAACCGCGGTGTGGAACCTGTCCGAGCAGGCCGGCGGTGGACGAGGCCTGATCCTAACCCGAATGTGAAGGACAAATGATTTCAGCGCTTTGCGTCGGCCGTTTTGCATGTCACCATCACTGTCATTCGACGGGAGGGCCGCAATGCGCTGGTATGTCTCGATCGGGGCCGTGCTTGTCGCGGGCGTACTCGCCGGCGGCGATGTGGCGGGTTTTGCCGCGCCGAACCCGACGAACCGGCCGGGTCACCAGCCGAACGCCGCCAGCCGTCAACTGGCCGACAAGGAAACCAATCCGACCGTCGACGTCGAACTCGTCCTTGCCGTCGACGTCTCCTATTCGATGGACCTGGATGAACTCGCGCTGCAGCGGGAGGGTTATGCGCAGGCGATCGTCTCCAAGGAATTCCTGCAGGCGCTGAAGAGCGGCCCGAACGGCAGGATCTCGATCACCTATTTCGAATGGGCGGCCTCCACCGACCAGAAGATCATCATCCCGTGGCGCGTGATCGACGGGCCGGAGACGGCCGACGCCGTCGCCAATGAAATCATCAGGACCCCGATCCGCCGGGCGTCGCGCACCTCGATCTCGGGTGCGATCAACTTCGCCATGCCGCTGTTCGACGAGAACCCGCACCGCGGCCTGCGGCGGGTGATCGATATTTCCGGCGACGGCCCAAACAACAACGGCGCGCCCGTGACCATCGCGCGCGATGCTGCGCTGGAAAAGGGCATCGTCATCAACGGCCTGCCGATCATGGTGAAGGAACCGTCTTACTCCACCATGGATATCGACAATCTCGATTTCTATTACGAGGACTGCGTCATTGGCGGCCCCGGCTCGTTCGTCGTCACGATCAAGGACCGCGAAAAGTTCAAGGAAGCGATCCGCACCAAGCTGCTGCTCGAGATCGCGGGCCGTACCCCCGAACGCCCGGTCGTGCCGGCCGCCGGCCGGGAGGCGCGCGTCAATTGCATGATCGGCGAGAAGATCTGGCAGGACCGGTGGGGAAGGTGAGGACGTAGTTTCGTAGGATGGGTGGAGCGAAGCGATACCCATCAAACCACGCAATGCCCTGCATGACGACATGACTGATTACCGTCGCAACTTTGTCGTTGGAGGTAGTTTCTTCTTCACGGTTAATCTGGCGGAGCGGCGACTGCGACTACTGACGGAACACATTGACGAATTGCGGGCAGCATTCCGGGAGGCGCGGCACGACCATCCATTCACGATCGACGCGATGGTTGTTCTGCCTGATCATCTTCACGCGGTCTGGACAATGCCCGACGGCGATGCTGACTTTGCCACGCGTTGGCGGTTGATCATAACGGGTTTCTCGCGCCGTGTTCCGGCTGGCGAACGAATTTCCGAGAGCCGGGCCGCCAAGGGCGAACGCGGCATATGGCAGCGGCGTTATTGGGAGCACACCATTCGTGATGAAAACGATTTCGCCCGTCACATCGACTACATCCACATCAATCCAGTCAAGCATGGCTACGTGACGCGGGTCGGAGATTGGCCGCATTCGTCATTTCATCGCATGGTGAAACTCGGCGTTTATCCCGAGGATTGGGCCGGCGATGTCTCTGACCATGGAGATGCGTTCGGCGAACGTCGGTAGGAACGCGAAATCGGATGATGGGTATCGCTTCGCTCCACCCATCCTACGAATTACCGCGAGCTCACCGCCTGAACCTTGCCACCAATTCCACATGCGGCGTGTGACGAAACTGATCGACCGGCGTGACGCCATCGATCCTGTAGCCGCCGTCGATCAAAACCTTCGCGTCGCGCGCGAATGTCGTGACGTTGCACGATACCGCGACCACCGTCGGGATCTTGCTCGCCGCCAACTGCGTCGCCTGCGCCTGCGCGCCCTGCCGTGGGGGATCGAACACCACCGTGTCGTAGTCGCGCAATTCCTGCGGCATCAGCGGGCGGCGGAATAGATCGCGCGCTTCGGCCTTGACCGGCTTCAGTCCCGAGGTGGACGTCGCGGCCTTCTGCAAGGCTGCGACCGCGCCGGCGTCGCTGTCGTAGGCGGCGATACGCGACTTCGCTGCAAGCCGCAGCGCGAAGGGGCCGACGCCGCAGAACAGGTCGGCGATATATTTGGCACGCTTGCAATGGTCTGACACCAGCGCGGCCAGCGTTTCCTCGCCGGCCACCGTTGCCTGCAGGAACGAGCCGGGCGGCAGCGCCACCTGTGCGGCGCCGATCGAAATCACCGGCGGCGTTCGCATCAGCACCAATTCGCCGTGGCGCGTCAGCCGCGCCAGCCGATGCTGTTCGGCGATGCGCGACAGCCTTGCGATCAAGGCCGTCGACAGCGGGCCGGAGCCGCGCACATCGACATCGAGCCCGCTATTGGTCGCGGTGATCTGGATGTCGAGCGGCTTGCCCGTCGAAATCAGCGGCTCGGCGATGGCCCAGGCCACCTCGATCGCGCCGTCGAGATGCGGGTCGAGGATCGGGCAGCGGTCGATCGGAATGATGTCGTGTGAACCTGCCGCCGTATAGCCGACCTTGAGCACGTCGTGCGTTCCCATCCGCGCGTGCAGGGTGATGCGCCGGCGGCCCGCGCCATGGGCATCGGCCAAAGGCGCGATGTCGCAATCGATTCCCGCCTGCGCCAGCGTCGTCACCACGAGCTCGCGCTTCCAGGCGCGATAGGGGGCGGCGTCCCAATGCTGGATCGCGCAGCCGCCGCAGACGCCGAAATGCGGACAGAACGGCGCGATTCGCTCCAGGCTTGCGGCCTCGACCTTGAGCAATCGCCGGCGGTCGGGATGATGGCCGGGAACCGGGCCGGCCTCGATTGCTTCGCCGCCCAGCGCGTAGGGAACGTAGATATTGCCGCCGCCGGCGATGGCGACGCCGTCGCCGTGATGGCCGACATGGTCGATGACGAGACGCTCGCTGTCAGCCACGGCGCGCGCCCATGAAGAATTCGATATTGCCGTCGCCGCCTTTGATCGGCGACGGAAACACCTGGATATCGGTGCAGCCGAGCGAGGCGGCAAATGCCGTGATGTCGTCGCAGATTTCCTGATGCACCATCGCGTTGCGGATGATGCCGTGCTTGGAGTGCTTCCGCTCCGCCTCGAATTGCGGCTTGATCAGCGCCAGCAGATGCATCGGCGCGGCCGCCAGCGACAGCGCCACCGGCAGCACCGCTTTCAACGAAATGAAGCTGACATCGATGACGACGACATCCGGCCGCGCGGGCAGGCGCTTGCCCTCGAACTTGCGGATGTCGGTTTCTTCCATCGATACGATCTTGGGGTGGTTGCGCAGCGAAGGATGCAGCTGGCCGCGCCCGACATCGATGGCGAAGACGAGGCTCGCCCCGTTCGCCAGCAGCACCTCGGTGAAGCCGCCGGTGGAGGCACCGACGTCGAGGCAGACATGGCCCTCGATCTCGATCGGATACAGTTCCAGGGCGCCTGCGAGCTTGACGCCGCCGCGCGAGACCCAGGGGTGCGCGGGCTGCGCGGACAATTTGGCATCGGCGGCGATCATCTCCGACGCTTTCGACACCTGCCGGCCGTCGGCGGTCACGCCACCGGCGTCGATCGCGGCGCGGGCGCGGGCACGGCTTTCGAACAGGCCGCGCTCGACCAAGAGCACGTCCACGCGCTTGCGGGCAGAAGTCTCGCTGTCGTTCCTGTCAGCCAATGTCCGTCCGATTTGCGTCAGTCCGATTTGCCGGTGGCGCGATCCGCCGCAAGCGCGACGCAGGCCTCGAAAGAGGTGAGATCGTGCCAGATATCTTGAGGCCGCTGCCGCGGCGTCACCAGTCTAGCACCATGCAGATCGAGCGTGTGGATCATCATGAGATTGTCGGGCAGGCCAAAATCTTCCACCGTCAGTCCGTCATCGTCGATCAGATGGCCGGTGGCGGATTTGGTCACGTCATAGATCCGCTTTACGCGCTCAACATAGAGCGCGGGGTCGTTGCTATAGGCCAGACAGAACTTGCCGCGACCGGCCATGTAGCCGAGTTCATAGATGGTGCCGGCGTCGGCACTGGGGCCGCGAAACGGCGTAAGGTTGGCGATGATCGCGTCCGCCGCATCCATCATGGCCTCATTGCCCTTGAAGATCGCGAGCGAGGCGTCGGCGGCCGAAAGATCGACCGCGTTGTCGAGCGGATAGAGCCCGCTCACGCCATGGCGGGCGCAGATCGCGGCCTTGCGGCGCCCGATCTCGATGGCGTCCGGCAGGAACACGTCGGGACCTGCCAGGTAGATCTTCATGGGATTACCGGCGAAAGAGCCAGCTCTTTGGTTCTGTCAGCGCTTCGGTTCCGACCGGATCAGAACCGAAGCGGCTGCGCCTCAGGCGAGCTTGACGGTCTCGGTCTTGTAGTCCTTGCCGAGCGCATCGAACACCTTGGCGACGATGCCCTTGGCGTCGAGTCCGGCATGGGCATACATCGCGGTCGGCGAGTCGTGGTCGATGAACTCGTCGGGCAGGATCATCGCGCGCATCCGCAGACCGCCGTCGAGCATGCCGTGGTCGGACAGCGTCTGCATCACGTGCGAACCGAAGCCGCCGATCGAGCCTTCCTCGATGGTGAGCAGCACCTCGTGGTCGCGCGCCAGCTTCAGCACCAGGTCGACGTCGAGCGGCTTCATGAAGCGCGCGTCGGCGATGGTGGTGGAGAGGCCGTGGGCGGCGAGTTCGTCGGCCGCCTTTTCGCATTCGGCCATGCGGGTGCCGAACGAGAGCAGGGCGATCTTGTTGCCCTGGCGGACGATGCGGCCCTTGCCGATCTCGAGCGGGATGCCGACCTCGGGCATTTCGACGCCGCGGCCTTCGCCGCGCGGGTAGCGCACCGCGCTCGGGCGGTCGTTGATCGCGACCTGCGTCGCAACCATGTGCACCAGTTCGGCCTCGTCGGAGGCGGCCATGATGACGAAGTTCGGCAGGCAGCCGAGATAGGCGTTATCGAAGGAGCCTGCATGGGTCGCGCCGTCGGCGCCGACCAGGCCGGCGCGGTCGATCGCAAAACGAACCGGCAGGCTCTGAATCGCGACGTCGTGGACCACCTGGTCGTAGCCGCGCTGCAGGAAGGTCGAGTAGATCGCGCAGAACGGCTTGTAGCCTTCGGTGGCGAGGCCGGCCGCAAACGTCACCGCATGCTGCTCGGCAATGCCGACGTCGAAGGTGCGGTCGGGGAAGGCCTTGTTGAAGATGTCGACGCCGGTGCCGGACGGCATCGCCGCGGTGATGGCGACGACCTTGTCGTCCTTCTCGGCTTCCTTGACGAGGCTCTGGCCGAACACGTTCTGGTAGGCCGGCGCATTCGGCTTGGCCTTGGCCTGGGCGCCGGTGGCGACGTCGAACTTGACCACCGCGTGGTACTTGTCGGCGGAAGCTTCGGCCGGGCCGTAGCCCTTGCCCTTTTGCGTGACGACGTGGACCAGGATCGGGCCGGTTTCCATGTCGCGGACGTTCTTCAGAACCGGCAGCAGATGGTCGAGGTTATGACCATCGATCGGGCCGACATAATAGAAGCCGAGCTCTTCGAACAGCGTGCCGCCGTCCATCATGAAGCCGCGGGAATATTCCTCGACGCGGTTGGCGCGGTTGGCGAGGATCTTGGGCAGACGCTTGTTGATCTGCTTGGCCGCCTCGCGCAGCGTGCGGTAGGTCTTGCCGGAGTAGAGCCGGGACAGGTACGCGCTCATCGCGCCGACCGGCGGGGCGATCGACATGTCGTTGTCGTTGAGGATCACGATCAGGCGTGAATTCATCGCGCCCGCATTGTTCATGGCCTCATAGGCCATGCCGGCGGACATCGCGCCGTCGCCGATCACGGCGATGACGTTGTTCTTGCCGCCGGAGAGGTCGCGCGCCACCGCCATGCCGAGGCCGGCCGAGATCGAGGTCGAGGAATGCGCGGCGCCGAACGGATCGTAGTCGCTCTCGCTGCGCTTGGTGAAGCCGGAGAGGCCGCCGCCGGTGCGCAGCGTGCGGATGCGGTCGCGGCGGCCGGTCAGGATCTTGTGCGGATAGGCCTGGTGGCCGACGTCCCAGATCAGGCGGTCGCGCGGCGTGTCGAAGGTGTAGTGGATCGCGGTGGTGAGTTCCACGACGCCAAGACCGGCGCCAAAATGGCCGCCGGTCACCGACACGGCGTCGATGGTTTCCTGGCGGAGTTCGTCCGCGACCTGGCGCACTTGCTCGACCTTGAGCTTGCGCAGATCGTCGGGCGTACGGATGGTATCGAGAAGCGGCGTTTTACTAAATGTGGTCACAGCGATATTCCAATTTTGCATGTCAGGGCGAGTGGCCCGACGCGAGATGGGAAGCGCGTTAACCGCGCCGTGAAAATCCAGACCCCGGTGCCATCGCGGCAGGCCGGTACCTGATTTGAAAGCCTAGATGCACTCTGGCTTAAACCATGTGATATGCATCACGTTAGTAGCTTCTAAACCCTTCCCGGTTCAGTTTCTTTAGCTATTTGAAGCGCTTACTGCCGTGCGAATCCGTCGGCAGGCCGCTCTCCCCCAGCCCATAGAACTGCAAGCTTTACACCAAAGCCGCTGCCAAAGCCAACCCGGAGGGTCGATTCGGTTCCGGGGCGGGAAGCTGGAAAAACCTCGATTTTTCAACCGCTGCGGCGGGCGGATGGTTCCAATTTGGCTAAATCGACGGCATTTGTGGCCGCCGTCGTGGCCGCTTCGATCCTTTTCCAGGCCCGATCGCGCGACCTGGAATCGCCGGTGGCGACATCCAGCGCGGCGTCGGGTGCGGCCACGCGCGCGCTGAGCGGGACCGGTCCGCAGACGATCATGAAGAAGTCGTAGGCGTTGGGCCGTTCGTTGGCCATCACGAACTGGAAATGCACGCGGAAGAACTGCCAGCGAAACTTCTCGTAGTGCTCGGGCCGGATGATGTCGCGGAAGCGGACCGGCACGATCGTCGGGTTGCGCCTTAAGGCGCCGACGTCGATGCCGTGGCTGGTGATCGGATCGAACTGGTAGAAATTCATCACGTCCTTGCGGGCCTGGCAGTCGATCCAGTCGATCGACGGCTCGATGGCCAGCATGCGCAGATGCTCGCGAAACTCCTTCGACACCGCGTGATAGCCGACGATCGGGAAATTGCCGCCGATCGTCAGCAGCACGATTCGCGGACCGTGACGGCCGAGCGCGGGGTCGAGCTTCAGTGCGCGCGCCAGCATTTCCGTCGACAGGAACGATCCGGAGCTATGGCCGACGATGACGATTTCTTCGGCGTCGGTGCTTTTGGCTGTCTTGACCAGATGCTGCGCGAAGCGGTCGATGCGCTGGTCCCATTCGGAGCGTTCGCGGTGCGAGAACTCCCACGTCCAGATCGTGTCGCACAGGAGGTAGAGCACGTAGGTGGCGTTCTCGGTGTATTTCAGCACGATGCCGAGCAGGGCGACGAACAGGGCGGTCGCAATGGCGATGCTGAAAATGTCGGGAATGCCGACCGCATTCAACCCCTTCTCGAAGACAAAGGCGACCGCTGCGGCGCACGCGGCTTCCAGCAACAGCATCAAATGCGGATAGGTGATGAAAGTCGCAAATCGCCAGTTCGCCTTGCCGAAGCGGGCGATAGTGCCGGCGAAGACCAGGCGCCAGTAGATCCACACCGCGCTGAAGACCGTGCGCCAGATCGGCGACGCCAGGTCCTGCTGGATGAAATCCTCGAACCGGAGGAAATCGTAGGCCGTGCGGGTCTGCCAATCCTCCGCCTTGGTATCGATGGTCCAGGACGCGATCTCGTCGTCGGCAGCGACCTTGGGCCGGCTGATGGTCGCCTGCAGCTGGTAAAGCCGGCCGAACTTGCGCAGTTCGGTCCGGAACATGCGGTAATATTGCGCCAGCCCGCGCGGATCGTAGCCCTGAATATAGATGATATGGCGGTGCTGGACGCGCACGTAAGTCCCCGGAGTGATGGCCGACTATAACAGGCTGGGCAGGGCGCCAAGAACTAAATCGGCGACTAAACCAGCGACCAGGCCGGCGAGCGAATTGACCGGCTGTTCAGCCTTTCGGTGGGAGGCCAGCACCGAATTCGTCCCAGATTCTCTCGATTATGCCAAGGGAGACTGGTGGGATCGACTTTCCACCCCGTCCGGGATCATTGCACGTCAAGCGGCTCGGTCCCGGTGACCTGGCCGTTGGCATCGGTGGTGATCTTGTCGACACGGGCCTCGGCCTGCCGCAGCAGTTCCTCGCAGCGGCGCTTCAGCGCCTCGCCGCGCTCATAGATCGTGACCGATTCCTCGAGCGGCACCTTGCCGTCCTCCAGCCTTTTCACGATCGATTCGAGCTCCTCGATCGCGCGCTCGAAGGAAAGCTTTTTGACATCTGCTTGGGTGTTTTCGGCCATTATTGCGTTCCCGGATGCGCCCCGGTTCCCCAAGGCACAGAATCAAGCTTACTTTTACGAGGCTATTGTGGCGGGGATTTACCCGCCCATCAATGCGGTGACATGGGCCGCAACCGACTCCTTCAGCCCCTCCAGGTCGTAGCCGCCCTCCAGCACCGAGACAAGGCGGCCACCTGCGCTGGCCTCGGCCTGATCCATCAGCTTGCGCGTGACCCAGCCGAAATCATCCGCCTTGAGATTGAGCGAGGCCAGCGGATCGCGGTAATGCGCGTCGAAGCCGGCGGAGATGATGATCAGTTCCGGCGAGAATTTCCGCAATTGCGGCAGGATCAGGTTTTCGAACGCGGAGCGGAACTTGGCGCTGCCGTCTTCGGAAGCCAGCGGCGCATTGACGATGGTGTCGTGCTCGCCGCGCTCGCCGCTGGCGCCGGTGCCGGGAAACAGCGGCATCTGGTGCGTCGAGCAATACATCACGGTCGGATCGTGCCAGAAGATGTCCTGCGTGCCGTTGCCGTGATGGACGTCGAAATCGACGATCGCCGCACGGCCGATGCCGTATTTGCGCTGGGCGTGACGGGCGGCGATGGCGACATTGTCGAAGAAGCAGAAGCCCATCGGCTTGGAGACCTCGGCATGATGGCCGGGCGGGCGCACCGCGACGAACGCGTTCGGGTGGACGCCGGACATTACCGCGTCGGTCGCCGCCACCGCGCCGCCGACGCCGCGCATCACCGCTTCCCAGGTGCCCGGCGACATCGAGGTGTCGCCGTCGATATAGATCATGCCGCTCTGCGGGGCGATATGGCGGAGCTCGCCGACATAATGCTCGCCATGGCACAGCGTGACGGAATCGAGATTGCCTTCCGGTGCCTCGCTGCGCGTGAGCGGCTTGAAGCGTTCTTCGGCCAGCACCTCGGCGACCGCGCGCAGCCGGTCGGGCCGTTCCGGATGGCCTGGGGGCGTCACATGGTCGAGACAGGCGGTATGCGTCAGAAGGAGCGTCATGCAAAATCCTGGCGTTAAGGCGGGCGCCGGCGAGGAGCGGCTAATCTATAGCGTTTTCGAGCGAAGTGGATACCGGTTCGCGTAAAGAAAACGCGTCAAAACATAAGATTGGAGCCCGGTTCTGATGCAATCAGAACCGTTGGGGCTCCAGGCGGTTAGCGGCCGCTCGGAAAGGCCCACGGCGTCAGGCTTAGTTGACCCTGACAATGCGATCGGCGGCGGTCGGGCCGACCGGGCTGTTCGCCCCAAAATAGGCATGCAGCGCGTCGACGTCGTAGATGCCGACCTGCGGCGCGGTTCCCTGGGTGAGCACGGTAAAACCGTCGCCGCCGACGAACAGGAAATTGTTGACGGTGACGCGATAGCTCGCGGCGGGATCGACCGGTTGCCCGTTCAGCGACATCCGTTCCGCAAGCACGCGCTCGCCGTCCGGCTTCGATCCGTCCCACGCATAGCCAAAACCCCTCGACACCTGCAGGATCCTTGGCCGCTTCGGATCGAGCCATTGCTGCTCCAGCATGTCCTTGATCTGTTTCCCGGTCAGCGTGATCGTCACCAGTTGATTGCGGAACGGCTGGCTGGCGAACAGGTCGGCATAGGTCACCGCGCCGTCCTCTCTGCGCGTGACGTCGGCGCGCACGCCGCCGGGATTGGTGAAGGCGATGACCGCGCCGCCTTTCGCATCAAGGCTGGTCGCCGCAAGCTGCGCGTCCGCGATGATGTCGCCGAGCGGGCTTTCGCCGGCATTGTTGGGCACGCGCGACAGCGTGGCCGTCACCGAACCCGCCGGGCGGTTGGCGATCGGTGCGGCAACCCTGTCATAGGCTTCCAGCAGCGCGGTTTGCCTGATGTCCTTCGCAAGCGTCGCTGATCGCACGATGTTGTTGTCGGCCTTAGCGCTGACCACGTCGCGCGTGACGGGATCGAGCTTGAGATCAACAGCGGTGACGAGCGTGCCGTATTTGTCGCCTGATGTGACGAGCCGCCCGTCGACCTCGCAGACATAGGCGCGGTGGGTGTGACCGGTGACCACGACATCCACCGCGTGATCGAATTTCTTGACGATATCGACGATCGGTCCCGAAATGCCAGGGCATTCGTTGTAGTCTCCGGTCGGCAGCCCGCCTTCATGGATCAGCACGACGATGGCCTCGACGCCGCGTGCTTTCAGTTCCGGGATCAGCGCATTGACCGTCTCGGCTTCGTCGCGAAACTCTAGATCGGCAATGCCAACCGGCGAGACGAGACCCGGCGTGCCCTTCAAGGTCAGGCCGATGAAGGCGACCGGAATGCCGTCGAAGCTGCGGATTTCGTAAGGGGGAAACACGGTCTTGCCGCTGCTCTTCTCGAACGTGCTGGCGGCGAGATAGCGAAATTTCGCGCCGGCAAACGGATGCGGTCCCAGGCATTGGTCGACCGGGTGGCAGCCGCCATGCTGCATGCGCAACAGTTCGTCCTTGCCCTCGTCGAATTCGTGATTGCCGACCGAGGAAATATTCAAGCCCATCGTCGACAGCGCCTCGACCGTCGGCTCGTCATGGAACATCGCCGACAAAAACGGGCTGGCGCCGATCAGGTCGCCGGCCGCGACGAAGATCGTATTCCTGTGACCCTCGCGAAGCTGGTCCACCAGCGTCGCCATGTGTTCGGCGCCGCCGGCAGGGACGGTGATCTTCCTGGTCTTGTCCTCGGGATCGGCAATCGTGATCCCGCCCGGCGGCGGGCGGAGGTAGCCGTGAAAATCGTTGATCGCGAGAATGCGCAGGTCGACGGGGGCGGGGGTTTGGGCCTTGCCTGGTGCGGCCAGGCAGAGGGCGGCGAGCAGTGCAAACGCAGGGATAGGACGAAGGAAAGCGCTCATGACTTTGACATAGCAGCCTAATGTGTCCCCGTCATTGCGAGCGCAGCGAAGCAATCCATCGCGCCGCATGAAGAAAGAATGGATTGCTTCGTCGCTGCGCTCCTCGCAATGACGGTGGGGCGAACGCGCGCCTTTCGCTCACCCCTTCTTCCGCGCAAAGAACGCCTTGAACGCGGCGACCGCTTCCTTCGAGCGCATCCGTTCGCCGAACAGATGGCCTTCCTGGTCGATCCGGCGCGTCATGTCCTCGGGCGGCAGCTTCAACAGTTTTCGCGAGATCGCGACCGCTTCGGCCGGCAGCGCGCAGATCTCGCGGGCCACCTTGCGCGCCTCGGCCTCGGTATGGCCGGGCGCCACCACCACATTGACGAAGCCGGCTTCGCGGGCGTCGTCGGCGGAGAAGGTGCGGCCCATCACCAGCATGGAAAAGGCGCGCTGGTGGCCCATGGTGCGCGGCATCAGCAGGCTGGAGGCGCCTTCCGGCACCAGCCCGAGATGGATGAACGGCGTCGAGAAGGTCGCGGTCTTGCTCGCCAGCACGTAATCGCAATGGAACAGCATGGTGGTGCCGATGCCGATCGCGACGCCGTCGACGGCGGCGATGATCGGCTTGACGTTGTGCGCCAGCGAGTAGAGAAATTTGGCGGCATTGGAGGCGCGCGGCGCGTCGCTGTTGGAGGTGCCGTCTTTGAGGAAATCCTCCAGATCGTTGCCGGCGGTGAACACGCCCGAGCCGCCGGTGATGATGATGCAGCGGATATCGGGGTTGTTCTGCGCCTTGTCGATGGCATCGCTCATCGCGCGATACATGTCTTGCGTGATCGCGTTCTTCTTCTCGGGCCGCCGCAACGTGATCACGCGCGTCGCATCTTCGTCCGACACAATGAGGTGTTCGGTCATGAACTCGCCCCTAAAAGCAGGCGGCGACGGTGCCGCTGGCCAATCATCCGCCGACATCCTACATGATCCGGCAAAAGGCCCAACAACTCCCTGCGATTTTTCGGGGGATGTGACTGCGAGGATAGTGCAATGCAGCTAGGCGGAATTCATCATCTGACCGCGATCTCGGCAAAGCCCCGGGACAATCTGGCGTTTTACACCGCGCTCCTCGGCATGCGGCTGGTGAAAAAGACCGTCAACCAGGACGACGTCAGCGCCTATCACCTGTTCTATGCCGACGGCAAAGCCAATCCCGGCACCGATCTCACCTTCTTTGATTTTCCGGCAGCCCCCGAGCGGCGCGGAACCAATTCGATCTCGCGCACGGGCTTGCGCGTCTCGGGCGAGAAGACCCTCGGCTACTGGCGGGATCGTCTGAAAAACGCCGGCGCCGAGACCGGCGATATCGTCGAGGTCGACGGCCGGCTGACGCTGCCGTTCGAGGACGGCGAGGGCCAGCGCCTGGTGCTGGTCGACGACGGGGCCGCGGGCGCCGCCTCGCCATGGGAGCGCAGCCCGGTGCCGGCAGAGCACCAGATCCGCGGCCTCGGTCCGATCGTGCTGACCGTGCAGGAGCTGTCGCGCACTGCCTTCGTGCTGACCGAGGTCATGAACATGCGCCGCGTGCGCGAGTATGCCGCCCACGGCGCGCAGATCCATGTGTTCGAGATGGGCGAGGCAAGGGGAGAGAGCAGCCCCGCCGCCGAACTGCATGTGCTCGAAGACAAGGAAACGCCGGTCGCGCGGCAAGGCGCCGGCGGCGTTCACCACGTCGCGTTCCGCACGCCGGATGAGGCGCAATATCACGCCTGGACGCACCGCCTGAACGAGCTCCGCGTCCCCAACAGCGGCGAGATCGACCGCTTCTATTTCCGCAGCCTCTATTTCCGCGAGCCCAACGGCATTTTGTTCGAGATCGCCACTGACGGCCCGGGCTTTGCGACCGACGAGCCGATGGAGACGCTGGGCGAGAGGCTGGCGCTGCCGCCGTTCCTGGAGCCGCGACGGGCGGCGATCGAGGCGGGGCTGAAGCCGATTGGGTAAGCTTCGTAGGATGGGTGGAGCGCAGCGATACCCATCATCGCCGGACAAGCGTAGAACCGTAGCCCGGATGAGCGCAGCGACATCCGGGGCTTCAGCCGACTATCCATCCCCGCACGTCGCTGCGTTGATGCGGGCTACGCGCTGAGCCGATTTCGCAGGATGGGTAGAGCGAAGCGAAACCCATCACTGTTCTCCGTCGCAATTGATGGGTATCGCTGCGCTCCACCCATCCTACGGGCTTGGTCACCGCAACTTCTTGGTGCACGTTGCGGAATTCGGATGTGTATAGTATTATCTTTTCATACACATCGCGACGGGACATCGGCCATGCGCACCAATATCGACATCGACGATGCGCTGATGGCGGAAGCGCAGAAGGCTTCCGGACATCAAACCAAGAAGCAGACGGTGGAGCAGGCGCTCCGTTTGATGATCAGGCTGCGAGGTCAGCAGGAGGTCGGCGGGGCGTTCGGCAAATACCGCTGGCGCGGCAACCTCGCCCGCAGTCGCAAGGGACGAGCAGCGGCCGGGTGATCGTCGTCGACAGCAGCGTTTGGATCGACTTCCTCAACGGCCGCAATGCGCCGCATGTCCGGCGGCTCCGCGCGCTCCTCGGCATGGAAGAGATCGTCGTGGGCGACCTGATGCTTTGCGAGGTGCTGCAGGGTCTCGACAGCGAGCGGGCGGCCCGGGAAGTCGAGGCTCTGCTGCGCCGCTTCGAGATCGTGTCAATGGCCGGCGATGCGATCGCCACCATTGCGGCCCGCAATTTCCGTTCCTTGCGCCGGCGCGGCATCACGGTTCGCAAGACCATCGACCTCTTGATCGGCACCTGGTGCATCGAGAACCGCAGGCCACTGCTTCACAACGACAGCGATTTCCGGCCGATGGCGCGGTATCTGGGGCTGGTCGAAGTGCCGGCGCAGGTGTGAAAGGCCGGTGAAGATGCGACTAGTTAAGTGCACGCCCTAGGCGTTGCGCCAAAACACTAATTTCCCGAGCCAATTCAACGTGATTTGCCCCGTCCAGTCCCTTCGGCAAAAACAATTCTCTTCTCGGCCACCCCAAATCAGCACTATCAATCCCGCCGTCTCATCCCTCACGAGGGGCGGATCGCGATCGTCACGGACGCGGGGTGGGATGCGGTGGACGTGGGCAGCGTCAGGCGCGAGATGGTGTTTGCAGGGCGGTTTCGGCCGTGAGTGAGCACAGCGCGCAAGACGACGACGCTGCAGCGTACGGCAAAACCGTGTGGTCCTGGCATCCGTGGCTGATGTCAAGCTGCCGGTGGCGAAGTTGGTCCAACCGGATCGATTTTGCCATCAAGCCGGCAGCGATGGAGGCAAAAGGAATTCGTCTCCAAGGAGAGCGCGGCATAAGCCGTCAAACCATTGCGCAGGGAATGCCGGAGTGCTCCGGCTGTACCTGTATGCTCGTGTGCGCTCACTTCCACTCATTGCACACGAGACCGCGGGTGCAGCAAGCACCCGGCATTCCCTGCTCCCTCATTTTAGAGGGAAGGAATTCCAGCAAACCTCGGGCGCAAGTCGCGCCGCGAGATGGTGAAGTCATGTTTACGAACGTTGACGCAAACAAGTTCGTTGTGCCCGGCAAGGAGCCGCGCCAGCGTGAGGTAGCATGCAGCTTCTCAGGCTTCGTTCTTCGGAACGTACTTCCCGAGCACGCATTTGTAGCTCTGCAATCGCCACGCGTGATACGGCCCCTTGGCGAGCCAGTCGGCAATCCCGATCTGCGCGTTGACCGCGCAGGCGCTCATGGTGATGCCGGACTGGTCGCTGGTGGTGACGACCTTTTCGAGACAAAGCTGGCTGTTGCAGAGAACGGCGACGAGAGTGATGAGCATGGCGACCTTCGTTGAATAAGGAATATCCACTTCGTTCAGCCAATGCAGGGTTCATGCCAACATTGGTGCACGCCGTTTTTTTGGACGCCCCTTACGCGAATTGCCCGGCAAAAACGCAACACTTCCGTAGCCGTGCTTTTTTTTGCGCGGGACGGATACCGGCAACGCCGGGGAATGCGAATTGCATTGAGAGTAGCGGCGGGCGTGGACGATTCGCAAAGCGTAGAACTACGGGACCGCATCGGAATGGCCATGACTGTCTTAACGCTGCAACAGTTCTGGATTGCCGTGCCTGGGCCTCCACCCATCCTGCAAATCGGGCACACTCGAAGAACGAGGATGCGAACTCGGAAATTCAGATGGCCCGGTTGATTTCGCCCTCGAAGCGCATTTCGCACTCACTCCCGACATCGCGCCATGCTCGTTTCGCGTCCACGCGTGAAGCGGTTCCCTCCGGCGATCGGAATGAGACATTAGTGCAACAACCATCGTCCTAAATTCCGGGAGGCGCATCGTTGTGCAGCTACATCCTGCCGACGCAGATATAATCGCAGCAATGGTTCGAGTAGGAGTTTTCGATGTCGAAGTTTGCGATTGGCGAGCAAGTCGAAAACATGGCCAACGATCACGAGTCGGGCGCGGTTGTCGCCGTGTTTCCGACCGTTGACGGAAGCTTTAGATATGCCGTCGACACGGAAGGTTACGGCGCGCTTCAGTTCTTCGCCGAGGAGAAGCTGGCTTTCGCCGTTGCGAGGCGGGGGGCCACATGACAGGCCGTGCAACCACGCAAGCGATCTCCGCGACCGAACTTAACGAGGGCGACAGCGATGCTGTGCGCATCAGGCACCAGCTTGACGCCTGGGCCAATGCCTCAAATCGCACCCCCAGATTGGTGGCGACGCCTGCGGAAAACATAGGCGTTGAAGCATCTGGCGAGACGCCCTTGCCGGCAGCGAAGCGCGGCCGCGCCTCTCCGGCAACCAGTCGCGCCAAGGCTGCCAAGGGCACCAAGGCCAAGGCAGCCAGGACAACCAAGGCCAGGACAGAAGAGGCCGATGGCGAGCCCGAGGCGCCCAACGCGCCGCTTGAGCCGCTGACCGTTTCCGTCGCACCCATCATGCCGGAGGCAGTTCCCACCACGCCGGAGCGCGCACGCACCAGCCGCGCCTTTGCCCTTGTTGCCGCACTCGCACTGGCGACGGTTGCTGCCTATTTTTCCGTCGCGGGCATGGCCGAAATATTTCCCGGCGCGCCGGTTGCGGTCATGGTGCTCGCCGCCACCATGGAAGCCGGCAAGCTCGTGATCGCCGGATGGCTGGCCGCGCATTGGCGCCGGACCAACTGGAAAATGCGTTTCGTCATGGTCGCCCTCGTTGCCGGCCTCGCGCTCATCAACGCCGCCGGTGTGTTCGGCAAGCTGGTCGAGGCGCATGTCAGCGTGGCGGCCTCGTCGCGTTCCGGCGTCACGGAGCGCCTTGAAGCGCTCGACGCCCACGTTACGGCGCAAACGGCTCTCGTTGCCGACCTCGCCGGCCGCATCGCGCAAATCGACCGGGCCGTGGACGAATCGACGCGGCTTGGCCGGGTGACGCGGGCCATCAACATCGCCACGCAACAGCGTGTGACGCGGGATGGGTTGGATACGCAGCGGCAGGCGGCGACCACAACGCTGGTCGGCCTGCAGGCGCAACGCGCCGCGCTGGCCGGTGAACGTTCCCGCATCGAGGCATCCGCAGGCCCGATCCAGTATCTTGCGATGATGGTCGGTGCCGCGCCCGAAGTCGCGGTGCGATGGCTGATACTCTTGATGGTGCTGTGCTGCGATCCCGCAGCGATCGCCTTGACGGTCGCGGCGGCTGGTTCGCGGGGCGAGCGAACCCGGCATGCGTAGCCCGGATGAGCCAACGGGTCGCGCGAATGCGCGCCCGACGACGAGCGCATTGCGCTCGCACAGTGATGACAGGCTCCGCGACATCCGGGGCTTCAGCTTCTCTCCCGCATGTCGCTGCGCTCATGCGGGCTACTCGCTGCGTTAACGACGAGATGAATCATCGGCCGACGCACCATCAGCAACGACTCGCCTAAAGCCGATATCAGGCGTATAAGTATTTCCCATGAGTTGGGATGCGAAAGACGTAGCACTGCTCAAAGAACTCTGGGCCGCGGGCCACAGCGCCGGTCAGATCGCAAGTCGGCTCGGCTACAGCCGCAACGCCGTGAGCGCCAAGCTGAAGCGCATGGGCCACAAGCGGGGTCACAAGCCACCGACGGCCAACCCCAGGATCGTGGCCGTGCCGACGCGAAAGCCGGCGCTCGCGGCAGCCTGCGCCCGGCCGGTGGACAGGGTGATGTCGAAGTCCAAGCCGGTCGCGAAGCAGGCCAGGGAACTCACCAAGCGTGAGCTCTACGCCATGCTGGCCAATGCGGTCAGGAACACGGGCTGACGCTTACTGCGGCGCGTTCGAGAGCAGAGGGTATGATCGATCCGCTCCTGACAGGAGCGGAGGCGGGGCAAGTCTGCGGCCTTCCCGTGACGGGCGGGAAGGGCGTGCTCGAACCGGCTACATGGTCCTCGCTCTCGCGAGTTTCACGGTCTTGGCAATTTTAGCGGTCTTGGCCTGCTTAGCCTTGCCGCGATCCTCGCGCGCGGCCTGTCGGCTGCCCTTCTTGACCTTCGCGTCGGCGTGCTTCCTGGCCTTCGCTCCCGCGTCTTTCTTGATCCTCGCTTCTGCCTCTTGCGTCTTTGCGCTGCCGCGGCGAGAGACATATTCTTGGCCGTCGATCGGCGCGACGTGGGGCGGATCCCTGTCGAGATAGGGCCGACCGATTCCAAAGTCCTTGCCGTTCGCGTCGATCCACTTCCAGAGCTTTTCGGTGGAGACCCATCGCTGCGCGCGGCTGGCGCCCTTGACGCTCACAATGTCGGCCGCGAGCCCGCGGCCATAGCCGCCGCGGAGGCTGCCGCCATGGTAGGACCGGTCGGATGCCGCCTTCAGGCCGCTTGCGATTCCCTGACGGTAATCATCGCGGAATGCGCTGGTGATGCCGGGCGACAGGCCAGCCTGCTCCGCCGCGTGAAGGGTGTGAAACAGCTTGAGCTTGAACTTCCGGTCCATGCCGCCGATCACATAGTCCATCATCGACATGCCGGCTCTTTCAGCGGCCTTTGGATCCTTCCAGGTGAAGTCCTCGTCGACACGCTTAGTGAAGGTCCTGGTGACAGTTTTCGTCTTGCCTTTGCGCTTGATCGTCACCTTGCGCTGTTCATGCACCTTGATGGCATCGACCTTGGGCGCCCGCTCGTAGAGGGCCCACAGATAGCGATCGATGCAGATCTCCGCGACCAGGCACTCCTCGTTGATTTCGAGGATGCGGATCGCTGGCTGGGCATTGTCAGGCACCGCATCGGTCGGGCTGACCATCGCTACATCGGTGGACGGTTCCTCGGGCGACAGCACCTGCGAAGGATCGGCCAACGAAATCTCGAAAAGCGATATCGGCTCATAACGAAGGTTCGCCGTAGCTTCGGCGACTTTCGCCATCACGGAATCGGTGGCTGGCGCCACAACGACGTCACCGATGTCGGCGCTCGCCAGAACGATCTTCTGCGGTGGCTCCGTGGGCGCGACGCTTGTGATGACAGTTGGTTCGCGGCGTTCCACGATGGACACCGCACTGGTGCTCTCGATCGCGGCCGCGCGAGCGTTTTCGATGGAAGCGCTGATGTGCTCGATGGAAGCCGAACCGGAGCCTGCGAGCCAGGCGAGAACACAGCTCGCGAGAGCCAAGCCCGCGAGAGCGTTGATTCGGCGCTGCGCCTTCGTTGCCAATCGCCATGGGTCCATGATCCGGCCTCCCAAGGCTCCGCATGAGCCTGATTACATAGCCAAGCACGCGACGGCGCTCATTCTTCGGATTGCGAAATGAATGCGCAACGGCCGGAGACTACGGGATCATCCATTTTTTCAAAGGTGTTGCTTCAATACCACGCGCCGCAGCATGGAACTTGCTGTGCCATTCTGCGACGGATGCGTGCGTGCCGCGTATTCAGAGCGAGCCGCACGAATGCGCTCACCCCAGCAACACTGCATCCGCGCCGTTCACGGCTTCCGCGCTGTCGGTCACCGTCTTCTCCAGCGAACCCGCCTGCACGGTGATGTTCTCGGCAAAGAACCGCGCCACCGTCACGTAGCGCTGTGGATCGCCGGCGTCGCCATTGCTCTTGGCGGCCAGCGCTTCGCCGGCCAGCATGCAGCCGCCGAGCGTCGAGCCAAACAGGCGCAAGTATGGCGTGGCGCCTGCCAGCGCGTCGTTCGGCGCCGACGCCACGCGCTCCAACAGCCATTTGCTGGCGCGCTCCAGCGAGCCGAGCGCGTCGCGCAGTTTGGCGCCTGTCGTGCCGAAGGCGGGATCGTTCGAGGTCTCGACCTGCTTGACGATGCCGCCCAGTTCATCGAGCAGGGCCCAGACGGATGCGCCGCCGTTGGCGGCAAGCTTGCGCGTCACGAGGTCGATCGACTGGATGCCGTTGGTGCCCTCGTAGATCGAGGTGATGCGCGCGTCGCGATAGTGCTGCGCGGCGCCGGTCTCCTCGATGAAGCCCATGCCGCCGTGGATCTGCACGCCCAGATACGCCACCTCGTTGCCGATATCGGTGGAGAACGCCTTTGCAATCGGCGTCAGCAACGCGCCTCGCGCGGCGGCCTCAGCCCGAACCTTGGCGTCCTTGGCGCGCGTGGAGACGTCGAGCGCCACGGCGGTGGCGTAGCAGATCGAGCGCGCCGCGGCGGTCATGGCGCGCATCTGCAACAGCATGCGCTTGACGTCGGGATGCACGATGATCGGGTCGAGCCCGTCGCCTTTTTTGCCGACGGCGCGGCCCTGGCGGCGTTCCTGCGCGAAGGCCAGCGCCTGCTGATAGGCGCGATCGGCAATGCCGACGCCTTCGAGGCCGACGCCGAGGCGGGCCTGGTTCATCATCGTGAACATGCAGAGCATGCCCTTGTTTTCCTCGCCGATCAGGTAACCGACGGCGCCGCCGTGATCGCCCATCGTCATGGTGCAGGTGGGGGAGGCGTGCATGCCGAGCTTGTGCTCGACGCCGGACGGATAGATGTCGTTGCGTGCGCCAAGCGAGCCGTCGGCATTGACCATGAATTTCGGAATCAGGAACAGCGAGATGCCCTTGGTGCCCGCGGGCGCATCGGGCAGGCGGGCCAGCACGAAATGAACGATGTTATCGGTCATGTCGTGGTCGCCATAGGTGATGAAGATTTTCGTGCCCTTGATGCGATAGGTGCCGTCATCAGCGCGCTCGGCGCGGGTACGCAGCGCGCCGACATCGGAGCCGGCCTGCGGCTCGGTGAGCTGCATGGTGCCGGTCCATTCGCCGGAGACGAGCTTTTTCAGATAGATCTGCTTCAGTTCCTCGCTGCCATGGGCATCGAGCGCCTCGATGGCGGAGAGCGTCAGCAGCGGGCAGAGGCCGAAGGCGATGTTCGACGCGCTCCAGATTTCGGTGCAGGCCGCGTTGATCGCCATCGGCAGGCCCTGGCCGCCAAAAGCTTCCGGCCCCGACACCGCATTCCACCCGGCGGCGATCCAGCGCTGATAGGCATCGGGCCAGCCGGGAGCGGTCGTCACCTTGTCGTCGGCGAGCTTGATGCCGTGTTCGTCGCCCACCCTGTTCAGCGGCGCCAGCACGTCGCCGGCGAATTTGCCGGCTTCCTCCAGCACGGCCGCGGTGATGTCGCCGTCGAAGTCGCCATAATGGCCGGCCTTCACGGCCGCCTGCAGGCCGGCGCCGTGGTTGAGCGCGAGCAGGATGTCGGAGATCGGCGCGCGGTAGGTCATGACGAAAATCTCGCTTTGACAGGAACTGGGCTGCCGTATTCCCACGAAACCGGGGTTGTCTCAACTCTCCGATGGGCGGTATTGGGCCGCGCCAGGGGCGTGAAACCGGCCGGGGGCCTTCGCGTAACCGGTCTAATTATAAAGGGTCACGCTTCCGGGGTGCTGATTTCGGACGAAATTCGGGCTTCCAGCCTGTTGAAATGGCCGAACTCCCTCTATAGACCGGGCGTTGTCCGAACCGGTTCGCGCAGGGCGCATCGTCCGCGCGTTTCGGTTCAGCCTGTTGGGGCGTAGCCAAGCGGTAAGGCAGCGGATTTTGATTCCGCCATTCGGAGGTTCGATCCCTCCCGCCCCAGCCAGCCACTGGCTCAACCAGAGAGGGTTGGCTCATATTGGTTAGAACCGCCGCATTTTATAGGCTTTTCGTGCAGTTGCCCCGAGTCTCCAGTCTCTAGAAAATGGCAACCTTAGCGAGAATATGCCGAAAGTCTCCAGCCCAAACCGCAGAAATTCCCGTTTTTGTGGAGACGATTGGAGGAGACCGGTTCGATCACCACTGAGTGGTAGGGGTGGCAGATGCATCCAAGCCTATTTGTTACTCGATTCAGGCCGATTTTTTGATGCAGTGTCAGCAACTGACAGCGGGCAAATGCAAATCACTTTGCGCAGCGCTCCAATTTGACGTCTGCTCATGGAAGCTAAGCAGACGTGTTCATGGCGTTGCGCGCGTGTCAGCTTATGACCGACCGACCCAAAGTGGATGTTATCCCTGATTGTCAGCCACGTCCGCTCCCTAGCGCAGTACTCACTTACCTAATCAATTCCGGCCAACGGTCGATCCGCGCTTCACTGGCGGAAACGAAGCATCTCTTAAAGGCGGGAGCCTAAGAGCTTATCTTTGCACACCTTTCGGCAATTGCCCGAGACAACAATTAGCCGGCGGGCCAGTGCAATTTGCTCGTCTTGCGTTGACGGTTGTCCTACTATCGGTACGAAATTGGCTAACGGTTGGACATGCCGTGAAGAAGGGTCACTGCCGTGGTCACGAAACGGCGCAATTTGCCCGGCGAATTGGGACGTCGGTGTAGCCATTGTGGCTTTGAAATCCGGCCGACTGCGAACTTTTGTGGCGGCTGTGGACGATCCAGGGCCTTCGGGAACGCGACAGACCAGAACGCCCTGACTTTTCTGCAATCGAAGGTGCCGGCCAAGCTGGCCGAGCGGATTTTGCATTCCGGCGGCGCCATGTCCGGAGAACGCAAGCACGTCACGGTTTTGTTCGCCGACGTCCGTGGTTCGACAGCACTGATCGACAGGCTCGATCCAGAAGAGGCGCTCGAAATCCTCGGACCAGTGCTCCAGGTGCTGATGGATGCGATTCATCAACACGATGGATTCATGAACCAAGCCCGTGGCGACGGTGTCATGGCGCTTTTCGGAGCGCCCATCGCAACCGAAGACCATGCCGTGCAGGCTTGTCGCGCGGCGATGGCTATGCAGGCCGGCATTCAAGAGCTGAATCGCAGGAGGATCAGCGATATCTCCCTGCGTATCGGAATTAATTCCGGTCACGTCGTCATTCACTCGATCGGCAGCAACTTGACGATGAATTACGATGCGGTCGGAAAAACCGTGCATCTGGCTGCCCGCATGGAAGAGCTCGCGGCGCCAAACAGGATCATGCTGACCGCTGCGACGCAAAAGCTGGCCAAGGGCTTCATCGTCGCGGACCCGCGGGGCACGGTTGCGTTGAAAGGCGTGGCGGAGCCGGTCGAGACTTTCGAATTGGGCGGGATGCGTTCGACCACGCGCTGGCAGGCGCGCTCTTCGCAAGGCCTAAACGCGCTGGTGGGCCGACAGGCAGAGCTCGACACGCTAAGAGGGCTGCTGCGAAGAGCCGCGAGCGGTAATGGACAGGCGCTGACTGTCATTGGCGCTGCGGGGTTCGGTAAATCGCGACTGATTCACGACTTCGTCGGCGAGCTTGGCAGCGAGTGGATGGTACTGGAAACCGCATGCGTTCCTCAGCATACGCAGTCCAGCTATTATCCGATCAGCGATCTTATCCGTCATATGTTCGGAATTGACATCGATGACAAGCCGGAAACCGTTGCCAAGCGTATTAAGGAGCAGATCGTTTCGCTCGACGCCAATCTGGCAAAGTTCCTTCCGGCAGTTTTTTCAGTGTTGGACATCAGCATCGAGGATCAGGAGTGGAAGAACCTGGAGCCGACGGAGAAACGTCGAGCAATCGTCGAAGCGATTACGGCTCTGGTCTTGTTTCAGGAGCGGCGCACACCGCTGTTGATCATTGTCGAGGACGTTCATTGGATCGATAGCGAAACAAGGATCATTCTTCACAATGTCCTCAGCTTGTTGCGTGGCTTGCGAATTTTCCTGATCATGACGCAGCGCCCCGAAGGCAATCTGGCGGACCCCGATCTCCTTCGTCTCGAACTATCCGCACTCGCCGAGGTAGATTCACAAGAATTGCTCGATCGTCTTATCGGTCGAGATCTCACTCTGCAGTCTATAAGAAACCGCATCGTCGCTAAAGCGCAGGGAAATCCCTTGTTTTTGGAGGAGTTGGTTCAGTCTCTCGCAGAGGCTGGCAGTTTCGAGGGAGAGCCAGGGGACTATCGGCTGAGCAAACCTGCCGAGCGGATTGAAATCCCGCAAACCATCCATACCGTTCTAGCCGCACGTATTGATCGATTAGACGGATTGCCGAAGACGTTGTTGCAAACATCTTCAGTGATCGGAGCGGACGTTTCGATCGCACTGCTATCCGGAATGCTCGAGGTACCAGCAAGTAAGATATCGGGATACCTCAGGGAGCTTGAGGAGGCAGACTTCCTCCGCAGAGTGAAGCGCGTCGGATCAGAGTATTCTTTCAAGCATGAGCTGATACGCGAAGTTGCCTACGGCACGATGCTGCTGGGGACGCGCCGATCGCTGCATGCCAAGGCGGTTGCAACCATAGAATCCCGCTTCGGCGATCGGCTCGACGAGCACATCGACCGGTTGGCCGATCATGCATTCATGGCGGGGCTTTGGGAAAAGGCCGTGCCGTATCAGCTCCGTAGCTGTCGACGTGCCGTGAGGCGCGGCGCCAACCAGGACGCGATCGGGATTTATCATCGCGGGCTGGAGACCCTGTCGCACTGGCCGCCCTCGGCAGCGAAAATCAGGGCTGAAATCGATTTCCGCCTCATCGTTGTGATTGCGTTGGAGCCCCTTGGCAAGCATCGTCTGATTGCCGATGTGCTGCGAGAGGCGCGCGAGCTGGATGACCCATCCAATGATCCAATACGCAATGCCGCCGTCAATTGTCAGCTCGCGGTAGCCCTTTGGCGGATTGGAGAGCACGACGGTGCAATGGAGGCGGCTAAAGCTGCGAGCGCGATAGCGCAGCAGATCGCTGACCCAGCTCTCACGTTCGCATCACTGCACAACATCGGGATGGTGCTCCACGAAACCGGAGCTTACAGAGACTCGATCGAAGTACACGAACAGTGCTTCGCGTTCGAAAGTCCGGAGCTTGATCAGAAGCGCGCAGGCTGGGCCGCCTATCCAAGCGTCGTGCTCCGCACTTTTTTGGCCGACTCCCTGATCGAAATCGGGGAACTGGAACGAGCCGAAATCATGGCCAATGATGCCATAACAAGAGCCGAGGATCATTTCTACTCGCGCGCAAATATATCGCATGTCCTTGCCCGGCTCAGGATTGCGCAGGGTCGGCATGTGGAAGCGTTGTCGATCCTGCGGGAGTGCTGGCAAACTTGCCTCGATCGCGGCATCGTGCAGATGTACCCGATACTCGCCGCACGTATGGGAGAAGCCTATCTTGCGCTGGGCGATGTCAAGGCCGCCGCCGAGATTCTCTCCAAGCCGGAGCGGCTGGACGTGCCACTTGGCGAAAACGCCTTCGGTTGGGGCTGGCTCTTCGTGGCGCAGGGGCGCGCTTTCCTGGCGGCAGGCGATCACGTGCAAGCACGAATTTCAGCGAAGCGGGCCCTGGCGCTCGCGGAAGAGCGCGGCGAGCCTCCGCAACGGGCCCATGCGTTGAAACTATTGGGCGATGCGTCGTTGGCGAAAGGTGACCGATCCGAAGCTCAACCCTACCTTGAGCGCGCTCTCGAGCTCGCAACAACGTGTGACATGCGGCCGTTGATGGACCAATGTCGTCCCGCCCTCGAGTCCGCTCGCACGTCGCGCGCTATGTGAATCAAACATGCTCGAGGGTCATGCCGGGGCGGCGATATCGCGTAGCGCCCGAAGTCCTGGAAGAAAGAAATAGGCTCCGCCCCGGACCGTGACGAACGGCTTTGCACGGTCGACGCGAAGGTTTGACGGCCGGCTCTGGATCGTGATTCCTTCTCCATCAGGGAAATGACTGATTGGATCCGTTCCAGTGTAGAGACCGTTGAAATGAGGGTTGTTGATCCATGAGTGCTGGATCATCTCGAATTGCCCGGCGATATCGGCGTTCAGGGCAATGAACAACATGCCTCTCTCGGCCTTGTCACCGTGGCCATTTGCACCATTCGGCTCCCATCGTTCGCCATATGGCCGGCCGCGCCTGATGATGCGATGCATCTTTGAAAGATGCAGCGCTGTTTCCGGATCGGGTCCGAGGGAGTCGCGCGGATTTGCCCGCCGGATGTGTGCTCCGATCGGGCACCTCAAGCCGGCGCGGTCCTCGTAGTAGTAGAGGAAATTGTTCTTTGCATCTTCCTCGCTTCCATTGGGCTTTTCAACGATCAGCGGTTCGCCGTCCATACCCCGGCCGAGCAGGCGTGCGGCAACCCACTTGTCGGTCTCGCCAATTTTTTTTGCTACGTCGCAAACAAAGGTGTTAAAGGCCGGGACATCCTGTTCGAGCTGGCGAAACACAAGATAGGTGCCGTTCCGCCTGATATCCCGATCATGCCCGTTGGTCACGCGCGCTTTGCGCTCGTTCTCGTAACCGAGCAGGAACTCGCCTGCCTTTACCTCGGCGTTCGGCTTGATCTCGGATTTCCCATTCTTGGAATTTGCGCCTTTGCTCTTTTTTGGGCGGCCCTCGATCTTCGGCTGAGAAAACCCGTCCTCAAAGCCGAAATGCTCCCTCTCTTTGGGGAAGAGTTGACCACTTAGTACGATTGGTTCGCCATCGACAATGTCGGCCATTGCCGTCATTTCAGCTTGGATCAGCTGATTGATTCCCGTCTCTTCAGCGAACAGCATGAGGAGGCCATCGATTTCGCGGGTTTCCTCGTTCCAGCCGCCCCAATGCCAGTACTCTGGTGAGCTGTCTTCGAGGTCGCCAAGTATATTCGTCCGGCGAGG
Source organism: Bradyrhizobium sp. AUGA SZCCT0283 (assembly GCF_018130385.1). Lineage (GTDB taxonomy): Bacteria > Pseudomonadota > Alphaproteobacteria > Rhizobiales > Xanthobacteraceae > Bradyrhizobium. The sequence goes on from NZ_JAFCLU010000009.1 coordinate 220,314, forward strand.
TATCGGCGCCCCTCGGGCTCGCGCAGGGGCCATTCCTTCGAGGAATTCGAACGAGAAGGAGTTAAGTGTGGATTGGTCGACCCCGAGATGCCGCAGGCCAGAGGCCGTCAGCGCTAGATTTCTGGCGGGTTGCGTGTTGCTGCTGGGCCCGGGCTGGGATGGCGTCAGCCGCCTCGTGAGGTCGAAAAGCCACTCTTTCTTGCGCGGGAGATTGCCAGATTGGAAGCGCCACAACAGATAGGCCGAACGTTTTAGTTCTCCGTACCCACTGAGGACGATACCTTGCACATCCTCCCATTCTACCCTGTCCATCTTGCGCATGATGGTCCCCACTCAAAGGTTTTGAACGATGGCGTCGAGCCCGCTTGGGGCGAGTCGCTTGGACAGGGATTGTCGAATAGCCGTGTTCGTATTGATGTTCACCACGCTCAGCGTATGATAAGCGCTGTACCACATAATCGTCTCGATCTGGCTCTCCCGCACGTAAGCCTTGAACGGTTGCTCAGCCTGAGCCCCTATCCAGAAATAGAACCGTGTTTCGGGGAAGCTGCAGCGCGCGCCTGCTTGACCTTCGACGTACGTGTTGGTCCAAATGGCGTTCAGCCCCTTGACCGCGGCCATGTCAATGAACTCGTTCAGATAGCTGTTCCAGGCGCCTCCATAATTGTCGAGAAACAGCAGCCGTCGACCACTATCAATGAGAATCCAGCGGGCCGAGAGGATGGTCGGGATATCGCCAAGCGTGCCGACATTGAACCAGAAGCGGGACAGGAGATTGATGAGGAACAGCGTGCCGCGCAACGCAATACCATGGATAAAGCCTGGCTTGACGAGCGTCAGGCTTGCAAGGTGGTTCTGGAAACGGTTGTTGCCGCCTTCTTCCCGCGAGTATTTTTTCGCGTTTTCGGCGGATCTCGCTACGAGCGCTATGGGGTCGTCAAATTGCCGCTTGTCCATCAGCTCGCGCCCGTGCGCGACGAACAGGAGCAAGATGCCAAGCCCGTACAGGACAAAGACACCGATCAATGCGTGGGCGGCGATCAACAGTCCTTGGTAGATCAGCCAGTTGGTAGTCTCCTTGGTCATGATAGGCGACAGATATCGGCTGACGATGAGGGCGCCGCAGGCGAGGACGAGCACCATCATAAACCGGACCAGGTCGAGCCGCAGGCGTCGCCAGTTTTCCTGCGGGCCTTTGAGTTTATTCACTTCGACCGATATGTTCAGAGATGTTGCGAAGTATTGTAGGCCGGCCAGCGCAACGACCAGCAGGAAGAGGACAAAGAGAAGGATCGGATGCACAAGCCACGTGGAGAGCTGGGTCGCAACCAGCAACGTCCCCATGTTGGGAATAAGCGCCAGCAGAACCGCGCCAATGAAAAGGACGAGCACGCCATAACGCAAGATCACCAGGACGTGCAGCGGAACGCGGCTGGTGAAGAATTGATCGCGCGGATGCTTGCTCCAGCTGGTGAAAACGAGTTCGAGTCCACGGAGCAGGAGCCAGCTCACGGCAAGTCCGATGGGGAGAAACACCTCCGGCGGCAATCTTACCGGGAAGTTCGGGAAGAGCTGGATGAGAATGCGTTTGCTGTTGCGATCCACAACTGCAAAGGCGGCCTTGATCGACTCCAATAGCGGCGGCCAGCCGTAGGTCACCGCCAGCCAGTCGCAGGCAGCGCCGATCAGGCAAGCCACAGCAAGAGCCGCAAACACTATCGCCACGGCGGTCAGGTTCCGGTACTGTACTTCCCATGGCACGGGCGCCGGTCGGTCTGCCCAGCGACTGTCTGCATTCCCGGTGATGAAGCTGCGCAGCTGCGCAAAGAGTCCGTCCAGACGCGGCGCAAAGGCTGCACGACGTTGCTGCCCAGCGAAATAGTCGACGACCTCGGCCTGCAGCCCATTTTCACTCTTGATTTCCGCGACGGTCCGTCCGGGGTTGCCGGAGAAGTAGATGTGAGCTCCCACGTCGTGATCAATCAAATACTCTTTTGCGAGCTCGGGAGAGATAAGACCGGAAGCGGGATAGCCCACGCAGTGCTGGTAAAGCCCGTGCATGCCTTCCCCTGCTGCACGCAGCAAGTCCGAAATGAAATCCGCTTTTGACCCATCAAACGTAGCTTCGAGTACAAGGCTTGGCTCGAAATCGTGCGTCCCCTCCAATATGATGCAGCTGGCGAAATGAAGACTTGGAATACCGTCAAACCGGAAGTCCGGTCTGCATCGCATGTCGGATTCCGGCTCGGCGTTGCGGCGGAGATATTGACGACATTGCTCTGTCTGAGAGGCCTTTATCGGTGTAATAATCGTGACGTAATTCGTCATGGGTTCTATCCGCGCGATGCTTTCGCCTTACCGATCATTGAACGTGACAAACAGGCCGACAGCCACCGGTCCATCAAACTGCAACTGACCTTTTGCGTCCGTTGTTCGTGAGAGTCCTTTCAGCAGCAGAAGCGATCTGAAAACCTCCAGCAGGGCTATTTCGGCTATGTATCGTCCGAAACACTCCCGCGCCCCAAAGCCAAAATGCAGATATTGGTCAAACGGTCGGTTGGCATCGAAGCTCGACGGGTCGGGCACCGCCTCCCGGTCGAACATGGCCGACAGCGGGGGAGCAAGAACCCTCGTTCCGGCGCGCACGAGACGTGCCTTTTTCGTACCGTACGCAATCACTGTGTCGCGCGGCGTATCGCGGACCAGGAGTGGCAACATTGGCCGAAAGCGCAGTGCCTCATAGACGAAGTGCCGAAGAGTGGTGCGGAGCGTGTTCACACGTTGGTCGTCACCGCACCTCATGGCCTGATCGAGCGCGATTGCCACTTTCTGCGCCTCCTGCAAGGCGTCGGGATTGGCGAGGATCTGATCGATGGCCCCTGCAGCCGCTCGAACGATTGTTGCTCCGCCTGTAGCGAGCAGACCGGTCAGATAGCGCCGTATCCAGTCTTCATCGAACCAAGCCGGTGCGCCGGAAGTGCCTAGCCGTTGAACGAAGCGGGTAAGAAGAGTGCCGTTGGGCGCAGTCGGCTGCGATCCCGCCACGAGTGAGGCGGCGCTGGAAATCTCATTCAGCACGAGATCAGTGATTTTCTCGATGTGGGAGTGCGAGCGGGACCAGGGCTTCGAGCCGATCGGTGGCTTGACCATGATGATGCCGGCGAGATCACGCATCGCATGGGCCATGTCTCGCGTGCTCCCCGCCAGGGGAGGAACACCAAAATACTTGTCTGCGATATCGACAACGACCGGTTCAAGCAACTCGGAGACGACGTCGATATGACCCTTCGCTGCTGCAATTTGCTGGCGGCATCGCTGGTCCACGATCGCCCTGAGCCTTGCGGGGTCGGCGGTCAGGTCAACAGCGCTCTGAAGCCACTCGCGCTCTTGCGCATGCCGCTGGCGCCAGTCCACGGTCATGAGAAAATTGCCCCACGGCATTCCCGGCTCGATGGACTCTCCCAGCGTGAAGTCGTCGAAGCGCTCGAGCACCTCGCGCACCTCGCGGGCCTGCGTGACGACGAGGAGTTTGCTGAAGATAAATATCGGTCGAAAGCGTCGCAGGCCGCTGAAAAGGAACTTGAAGAGACCAAGTTGACAGAGGAAATGGCACTGCACGCGGTAAAACTGCATGCGGAACGCAAGACGTCGCGCCTCGATGAAGCGTTCCAGCCGGGAGACGAATTGGAAATAGCGATCCGGCGACTCACGTCGCATGGTCGATTTGAAAATATTTGTGTCCATCGACAGCCCCCGAAGCCTTGCTGCACAATTCCGCCGGGGCACCAAGGCCGTCAATTTACTATGCTGCGATCGTTATCGCAGGTCGCGCAATGTTAATGTGAACTGTTTCACAGTTGTAGGAGCGAGCGTGTAAAAAGGCGGTTGGGCGCCTTAGGTGCCGCCACCTTAGGTCAGCATTGGCTTGGTAAAAGCAACTGGTGGCTCTTGTCGGCCCCCAGGCGCCTCGCTTCGTATCGGGGCAAACGAGAGCTTCAGAATACGTGCGCCTGCGCTGCATAATCCGTGCTTCAGAGCTCGTGCGAACCTTCATCGATGCGGGCCGTTACCCGCTTACGGCTTTGGTCTTTGGAGCCCACTTCTAAGATATTAGCGGACGTCGTGAGGGCACATTACTAACTCCGCCTCTGGCCCCTTTGCGGACCTAGCGATTTGGTTAGATGGCGTCCGCTTCTACAGCGAAGGCAGACTGCCATGTGTGCCTTCCAGTGCGCGAACGGCCAACTCTCCATTTCACGGGCCGTCTCTAGGCTCCCGCTTCCATTGTGGAAAGGCCGAAAAGTCTCCTGGGGCGAAAACCTGGCTTCGAGGCGAAATTCTCTCGATATTTCAAAGGCCGATATTCAATTGGGAATGTCGGAGTTCGATCCCTCCCAGGGCAGCCAGCCAGTCCGGCGTCCAGCGGAGCTCCCGAATAGACCCGAGAATAGGCCGGAAAGCCCGGCTTTTTCGGCGAGCTAATTAGTCTCTGGGCACCCGGTCTCTTAGCATCGGTGACGAAATCGCGGAAAGTCTCCGGTCGTTTCCCGAAAAATTCCCGTTTTGCGGAGACTATCGGCGGAGACAGGTTCGATCAGGCCTAGTCTCCGATCTTAAATGCGCGGATTTAGAAATGGACTGCCACGCCCGACGCAAACCGCTTTGAACTGATAGGCTTTCAAAGCGCCGGTTAATAGTTGGCCATCATTGGCATGTCACCGAATGGCCGAGACAGACGTTCCGCGCCTTCGCGCGGCAATCGGCTGACGCGGTGAGCCATGGGCGAGTAGAGCCCGATCAGCGAAGCTGACGCGCCCAGAATCGACTTACTCGGTTGCATGCGATGGGAATCTCGCGAAACTAAGGTTTGAATCGGGGGTGCGCTTTGGACGAACGAATTGAAAGAGCCTTGCGGAGCGTGCGGTCGTTAGACGAATTATCGCGGCTCGAAGGAAACGTGGAACGGCTTAAGGCTTCTTCCGATGAAGTCCGGGCGGCCATCCGCGCGAAATCAACCGAACTTGGTCGCGCCCTCGTAGCAGAACGGACGGGATTTCCACTTACTGACCTCACCCCTGCCGAGGAGAAGATCGTACGCGCCGCCAGCGAATACGCAGGCATCGAAAAGCGCCTGGGAAACCCCGCGACAAGGACGTTCAGCCAACTCAAGAACCGGGGTTTGATCGGCGCCGCTGAAGTGTCGGTGATGAAATCGAAACCGACTCAAGGTTTTACGGCGCTCGAGGATGCCGATCTCGTCGAACTTTCCTACGAACAGATCATCGTCGATCACCCCGATGAATTCTCGGCGCGCGCGCAATGGTACTCCCGCCGGGCCTTGGGATTGCCGAACGATACCGACAAGCCGCCAGCCCCTGGCGCAAGCCTGACTCAGGAGCGGACAGGACAGCTTCTCCGATGGCTTCGTGACCGTGCCGCCACCAACGGCGGGCACTTGGGCGAATTCACGAACGCGGAAGCCGCCGCCGCGATTGGGCTCACGGACATGCACCGCTCTGGCCGGGTCTTTGGCAACATCCAGTCCCGTATTGATTTCGCGTGCTATTCCTTGGATCTGCCACCGCTCGGGCTCTTGGCCGACGAGCCATTCGACATGGCGTGGTCGCAGCAAGACCGGGATTGGGCCTTCCCTATCGAAACCATGCAAGCTGCCGCGCGCGCCCGCGCGTGGCGGGAAGAAGACTTTGAGCTCGTGTTGAACGAAGCGGAACGCCTTCCAGGCCAAGCGCATATTTCGTGGAAGCGCGCCATTAGCGAGAATGAAGCGAAGGTTCGCGCGTGGGCATCTGGCCTCGCGGACGCCGACCCAAACAAGCCGGCCGCTGCCAGTGAAGACGAAGACAGCCTTGGCAGCGCCAAGCGAAATCCCGTCTGGGGCCGCGAGGAGCTTATCCTCGCCCTGGACCTTTACTTACGCCATCGGGTATCGCCGCCGTCAAAGGCAAGCGCAGAAGTCGCTGAGCTTTCGGCCTTCCTCGGCCAGTTGGCCGGTGCGCGGGGCGGCGCGGACGCGCAGACGTTCCGGAACGTCAACGGCGTTTACATGAAGATGATGAATTTCCGGCGCTTTGATCCGGAATATACCGTCGATGGCAAAGTCGGCCTTGTTCGAGGCAATAAACTTGAAGAGGTTGTCTGGAATGAATTCCATGCGGATGCGGCAAAGCTTGCCGCGGCCGTGAGCGCGATTCGCTCTGGCGTGGTGAACCACGTCCAGCCTCAACCAGCGCCGTATTGGGTTTTTGTATGTAACCCCAAAAAATGGGCGATAGATCGCTTCCTTGATCGCAATATCGAACATGACACCTGGGGCGTCAGGCCATCGGACCGCGACCGCTTCGCTCCAGGCCAACTCGGAATCATCCGCGTGGGCGTGGATCGCCGCACCATCGAAGAGCGTGGCGGAAAGCCGCCTCTGGAAGCTGGTATCTACGCGCTTTGCGAAGTGGAGAGCGCAGCGTTCAGCGGCGCCGGGGCCAATGATGAGTTTTGGAATGACGACGCCGGCCGCGAGCCCGGATGGCCTACAGTGCGCATTCGCTATCTGCGGACCTACCTGAATGAGCCGCTGACCATCGCAAGGCTCCGGGCTGAGCAGCCAGGCGTATCGAGCCTGCTGCTCGATGGCTTCCAAGCCGCGTCGTTCCCTATCAGCGCTGACGACTTCCACGCGGTCGTCGCGCTGCTCGGCGAGGACGTCGATGAAGTGGTGGCGAGCACCCCGGAGACAGCTAACTCAGCCGCTGCCTTGGCAGCGCTTCAAAAGAAATACGTGAATGCAAGCCCCGAGGTGAAGGAACGCGTAAGCAAATACATCGAACGTGGCAGCGTCGGAAGTCGGGTCAAGAAGGAGCTTGGCTTCAGATGCCAAGTTTGCGAGGCGCTGGGTCAAAAACCGCTGGGTTTCCTAAAGAAGAACGGCGAACACTATGCCGAAGCGCATCACGTCATGCCTGTTTCAGAACTGCAAGTTGGTTCGCTTGCGGCGTCCAACATCATGGTTGTTTGCGCCAACCACCACCGACAGATGCACTATGGTGGCATCGAGGTGGAAGTGCGTGAAACAGTTTTTGAATTCACCATCGACGACACGCCGCTGAAGATCGAACGCTACTTGGCGGACGCCTAGCCGTTTCGGCATACCGTGCATCAAGCTCAATGCCGAGATAGGAGCGGCCCGATGCAGACGGCCGCATCACCTGAACGCAATCGCCGTGCAGGACGGCATTGCGGGTGTGGATAAGAGGTGAGCCAATCATGACCTCACCTCCGAAGTGACAAGCTCGGCTTCCCAATCGACGCAGCCAGAATGGCTGGAAGTGAACTCGGCCAAGCCGTTCAGTTCATGCATGGCGGCTGCCTTGGCAATCGCGTCCTCCTCGCTGCTGGCAAGCACGAAGGTCTCGTGTTCAGCCATGTCGATGAATCTCACGCGGTATCGCCGCGTAGCGGCGGGGCTCATCGCCCCGCCTCCGCGTCGGCCTTCGGCTCGCGAACGACCAGGCGGCCATTCAGGGGCAGGCAGCTGAGCTGCAGGTTGAAGCCCTTGCCATCCTCGTGGCGCCAGGCTGCGCCGATCTTGGTCCAGTAGGCCTTCTCGCCCTCACCTTCGATTACGTAAAGCGCGTAAGGTTTCTGGCTCTTTTGGTTCGTCTTCATCGGACTATCTCCCGTTTGTTATTCCAGCTGCGCCAATCGCGGCCGGACGGGAGTGAAAAAGGACCAGAGGTCATAAGCAGCGGCGCAAGGAGGCTCCGACCGAGGGACCCTCCGGGATACGGTTGGATGCCTTGCGCCGAGGCGCCTCGGTCCTAACTTCCCGTCGTTATTGGCCGTGCAATTGGAGCGAGGCTACAACGGGACCTTAGGCCCTGAGACGTAACAGGAGCCGATCTGGGGCGGTTTCACGTTGCGAGTCGAGGCAGAGAGGGCTGCTTGGATATTCAGGTGTGCTGAGCGCGGGTTGCAGATGGCAGGAATTCCATTTCAGGCCTGCCTATGCCGATACTGTTGCACCCAAGCGTTGAACCTTCAAGGAACGGTGGGGATGGTAGAGGTTGCTGCTGTCATTATTCTGCCTCCGGAAGGTCAGCCGCGGCTGTGGATTGGGAAAGAAGCTATGGCCTGGAAGATTGAGAAGTACGCCTGTTTCGTGAAAGTGCCCTTTTGCGTTGCACCACGGTCCGTGACACGCCGCGCGGCGCACAGCTGATTGCAAAGCTGCTACCCCGGATTCTTACGTGCCTTGACAGACTGGCCAACTCGGGCATTCTGTTCGACCTTAGGTAGATTTCTATTTTCTGAAATTTTCGGAAATCCGCGAACGCGGCCATTCCTATAATATCTGTATTTGTGAGGGGCCCATGATTACACGGGCGTTGCGCGCGGCAGGTATTCTCGCGCTCTCATTCATGAGCTGTGAATCAAACGGGTGGAGTCTGAAGACGCATCTTTGGATATCCGATCAGGTCATTGCTGACGTCATAGACGATTGCAAGATAACCCTGAAACTGCGTGATGGATCGCAGAGAACATATCCAGTACCCGCGGATGCCTGTTCAGCACTTCGGGCACGGCCGGATCTTTACAGGGCTGGTCATCTCGGCCCGGATGTTTTTCCGGATCCGGTAACCGGCCAGATGACCACGCACCCTGGAATCGAGCATGGATGGCTGGCCGAGCGCTGGATGCGCCAGGTCCTTGAGTCTGCGGCGGGCGATGACGAGTTGGCATTCGCGTACGGTTTCTTGGGACACGCGTCCGGAGACATTTTCGGGCACACGTTCGTAAACCAGTATGCGGGGGACATCTTCCTGCTCACAGATGGAGAGACAAAGGTAGAACTCCGCCATTTCTCTCTGGAAAAATACATTGAGTCAAAAACTCCCGGCCTGTCATTTCCAACCAACGCCGGCGGGATTGGTATTCCGGCAAAATATCTGTCTCAAATACTTATCTATAACGATGACGTTTCCAAGCAATATCAGAAACAAGCAATAACATTGCATCTTGCGAGTCTTCAGATAGCCAAGAAGGCGGTCGACGACGTCTCAAGGGAGAGCAGGAAGATTACGGATCGCTTGGTCGATTTCTACGCCGACTTCTACAAGCTCCAGGCGAAGGAGTTAGCGAAAATTGCATCCTTCGAACGCGAGGTTGAACTGGCAAAGGCCAGCTTGCGGGCTGCTGAGGCAGAACTGAAGCTGGAAGAGGACGCGCTGGCGCTGGCGCAAAAGGCAGTCGATGAAGCTGAGAAGATCTTGTCCACCTACGGCGATCTGATAACCGCGCTAAATTCTCAAATCAGCGACACCCTTAATGCCATATCAGCTGCGGCGGGAACGATCGCGGATCTTTCAAAAGCAAAACAACGGGCGGTCGATGCGCTGAACGCGGCTAATGCAAATCTTGGACAGATTGTTTGCGACGCCAAGCAGGAATTCTGTAATGACGTTACCAACAACGTCTGTAGTTGGCTTCGTCTTGGAAAAGTCTGTAAAGATGTCACGAAAACGATTTGCCATGTGGTCGACATCTCCGATCCGCAATGTGGCGCCGCAAAAGCGGCTGTGAGCGCAGCCGTTGCGCAAGTGAATGCACTCACGTCCCAGCTGGAGCAACAGATCGCTCGGGAAACCCAGCTACAGGCGAAGAAGGCAGCGCTCGAAGCGGAGAAACTTGAAAAGCAGGCAACCCTTCTGGCGACACAATCAGCTATCGCAGGTCTGCGGGCGACACTTAGCGCTCATAAGGCTTTGGTCGATGCGAAGCAGGTGCTGGTAGGAAAGGCCAGGGAGTTGGTGGCAGAGGCCGAAAAACGGCTGGAAGAAATCAAGAAAGCTGCGGAGCCGGTTCTGAAGCTCGTCGATAGCATCGCGGACGTCATGAAAGAGTACAACCTCATCTCATTGATGTTCACGAACTGGCGGGATGGCATCGAGCGGGCAGGCGCGGATTTCATGGATGCTTCCATGGAAACCGGCTTTGGCATGATGAATGAAGACGGAAACATCATGGAGCACTACAAGAAATGGCTCCAATGTTCGGCTCACGCGTATCTCGGCGTTCCCTGGCAGTTGCCGTACACCTATTGCACGGTCCAGGACAAGGTCGAAGAAATCAAGGCGGCAATTGATCGGCTGAAAGAGCAGCTGCCCCCGATCGTTCGATGGCTGCTTGATCCTCTGGCAGATCTCCGCGAAGAGGCAATCAAGGTTGCGAAAAAGGAAGTCTGGAATGCCGCTAAGCACACTGCTGACTTCGTCATGGGACCTCCCACCGGCAGGTTCATTGGCATGCTCGCCAGCCAGGAGAAGGCGACGGCGGATGCCGTGCGGGATATCTTCAGGAGTGCTTCGGAATCCGGAGGAAAGAAACTTGTCACGTTCGACGATGTTATCGCCTTGGTGGATGCTGACATTGGGCTCTCCAATGGAGCGCTTAACCCGGAGACCTTCCACGCGCTGCGGAACGCCGTGACACTCAGCAAGCTCAGCCTGCTAGACGCCGGTGAACTGAGCCAACTGTTTAAGGACCTGGTAGGTGAATTGCCCACGCAGTACGGGCCTGAACTTTACGGAGATCAACGGGGAAAGCGCTTCTCGCTGCTGTTCTATGCCGTGCGATCGATCGACGGCAATCATCAGTGGCAGGCCTTCGGGCTGCCCTATCTGAGAAGCGACGGCAGCCACGGCCCCTCGAACCCAAATCGCCGCCGATATGGCTACAGCTATCACGATAATCACTACGATGGATTCCGCCTCTTCCAGGATCCGATCGCACGGGAGCGCGTCTTCTTGCAGTTGTTCAGCGGGCCGGTTGAGGGAAGCATGGCGAAAATTCCACAGGCACAGTGGCCTGGTTACAAGTATCCGGCGTGCGACATTAATCCATTTCCCCGCACCGTGTCAGACCTGGGACAAATCATGCTTTCGGATCCCGCTTGCGTCGCTGCTGTCGCAAGCTTGGGCGGCCCTGCGCCGAAGGCCCGTGTTACCGCCCATATCAAACCGAAGCCAGCGGACAGAAGCACGGCTGGCAGGAGAAGCAAACCTTCCAGGTTTGTTACGGTAAGATGCGCCCCGCATTCAGCGTCGAGCGCCGAAGCGAGAATTACCGTCCGCTTGAGCCGCAACAACTTTTACGCCAATGGAAAGCACATTCCTACCTGTTCGTCAGGGCCCAATTGGTGGGGTCCTGGCAACGTCGCAGGATGGTGGCACGTTAGTGAAAGCAACCAATAACCAACCGCCGGCCGGAGAGTGAATGATGCGGCCAGGTTGAGTGAATAACTGCCTCAGTTCTTTGAACACCCCTTTTGATGGAGAAGCGGTATGAGGTCATTTATTGCCGGGCTTTCGCTAATCGGCTGGTTTCTGGTCCAGGCCGTTTCGAGTAATGCGCAGATTCTTCCGCCCGCGCAGCCTTCACTGCAACCGATTGGAATGCATCCGACGCTGGGACCCATGTGCCAAGGACCGTTGGGGCCTGGACGTTGCGAGGACGTTCAGCGGTTTTTGCAAATTGAGCAAATAGCTTCGCAGATTCAACTGCAGCCAATCTCGGTTGATCCGGCGAACGGCCCGATTTGCATGGGGCCCCTGGGTCCGGGTCCCTGCTTCCAGGTGCGCCACTACCTGGCGATGCAGCAACTCGCCACCCAGCAGTTTCCACTGCAGCCAATCGGGACTTTGCCGGGAGGGGCGCCGCTTTGCATGGGCCCCCTTGGTCCGGGGCCCTGCGATGCAATACGCAACTACCTGATCCAGCAGAACCAGGGCACGCCCCCGGTGCAGAACTTTGATCCGGCACGTCCGCAGCTGGTCAACAATGGCAACACCATTCAACCCATGTGCAACGGACCTCTCGGTCCAACTCCGTGCAATCTGGTCGGCCAAATGAGCCTGGACAGGTCGGGAGGACAGGTCCCGCCACCGGCAACTTTCGGAGTGGCCCCGGGCGCCGATCCTCAAAAAACCGCCATTGAATGCGCTCAGCGTGTCGGCCTTGATGTGACGAAGTTTGCTGGTTGCGTAGGCCAGCAGGTTATCCTGCCGCAAAACCAGCAAAAGGTCCTGGACTGCGCAGTCTCCAGCAGGGACAGCCAGTCTTTCGGAATATGTGCCGCTCCAGCACTTGGTATTCATCTCTCTGACAACCAGCGTGTCCTCGCGCAATGCGCCATGAAGGCAAACGGTGACCGGACCGCGTTCATAAGCTGCGCGGGTGGCAACTTCGCAAATCGGAACCTCAGTGCAGATGAGCAGGCGGTATTGAACTGTGCAGCGACAGCAGGAGGCGACGCCGCCCGCTTTGCCAGCTGCTCGGCATCCAGCCTCGCCGAAAAGCTTTCAGGTGACCAGAAAGTCCTCGCGCGGTGTGCCCTCACATCCAAGGGTGATCGGAATGGCTTCCTTGGTTGTGCAGGGGGAGCTTTCCTCAATCGCAACCTTGGTCCCAAGGAACAGGCCGTCCTGAATTGCGCCACGACCGCAAACAGCAGCGTGGTTGATTTCGCGGCTTGCTCGGCGCCGCACCTGGGCGTGAAGCTCTCGGAGGACCAGCGCATCGTCGCCAATTGCGCGATGAAATCGAACGGTGATCGCAATGGTTTCCTCACATGTGCGGGGGCCAACTTTCTAAACCGCAACCTTGGTCCAAATGAGCAAGCTGTCCTGAGTTGTGCGGCGAACGCGCAGGGAGATGCCACCAACTTTGCCAGTTGTTCGGTAGGCCAGCTGCTGGGCGGGCAAATGAGCCGTGAACAACGGATAGCGGTTGAATGCGCAGCCCAATCCCGGGGAGATATGACGTCGATGGCTACCTGTGCAGGTGCCAACATGTTCAATGCGCAACTCAATCCGGAGCAGCAGATTGCGGTCCAGTGCGTTGTTTCCACTGGCGGGCAGCCCTATGCAGCGGCCGGATGCATGGCATCGCGTCTTACCATACGCGAGCTTACGAAATGCATGACCGACGGTATTGGCGGTAAAGGGTGCTTCGGGGACAACAACGATCTGCTTGGCAACAAGGGCTGGACCGCTCGCACACTCGGTCAAATAGCGGGGGGCCCTAACTCCGTCATCAGGAATCCCGGCCAAATCTGGGGTGGCGACAATTCATTTGTACGAAATCCCGGCCAAATTTGGGGTGGCGACAATTCCTTCGTCCGCAATCCCTCGCAGTTTTGGGGTGGTAACAACTCCGTCTTTAATAACCCAGGCCAGTTGCTTCCCCAGGCTCCGCCGCCATTGCAGGTCGGAACTGTCGGAGGAAAGCGTATCTGCATTCCATGGTGCTAGGAGGGACAGTCGAGTGAACAGATGTCTCTGAGCAGGAATAGGTTTCTGAAGGTTGCTACAATCCTTGGCGCCCTTTGTTGCACGCCATCACTCGGCGAAGCGCATGAAAAGGATTTGAGGACGCAGACTGACAGCTGGGGTGAAACTGAAATCAGCTTCTGCACGCGCCTTAGTCCGGATGCCTTCGGCTTCCCGGGTCACGCATTTGTCGGCTTCAGCGAAAAACCTCGCGGACAAACGCGCGTCTATCGCGCGGTGGGCCATACCGTAGCCGCGACGGCGGGAATAGCACCGATCGTATTCACCTATTTCGGAGGGGCCTCGGTTGCCGGTCGGCAAGCAGAGGAGCGCTATTCTCACATGAAACAAGCATGCCTGACGGTTGGGGTCGACCGAGCAGTGTATCAGAGGGCACTCTCGGCCGCGAAGCCGACTCTCACGGTCTTGGGCATCCCGGATACTGTTGCGGCTTCCTTAGAGCGATACTCGCTTAATGAAAATGACTGCATCGATTTTACGATGAAAGTAGCTCAACAACTCAGATCTGCCGGGCTGTCAGTTCCTGCGCGAACTGCAACAGACACGCCAGCTGCATACATTGCGAAGTTGATTAATGCGAACCCTAGCTAACCGCTACCGGAAGGCCAAGGGAGAGTGGCGGGGCGCTGAGGCTCCGACTGAGGGACGAGAGAATGTGTCCCGGAGGTCGATTAGTTGAGCTTCACGCCTTCACACGATGCTAGCTTGGATGCTGAGTATGGGAGCAATCCAGCGTTACTGGGTCTCGAGGATGAGTGCCTTTACGATCTCGATTGATGTGCCTTCAAACAAGGCCCTGGAGCGTCTCCAATGGGTGGCAATGCCTGCCAGCTTGACTGGCTCGGCGGGATGTATCGCAAGGATGGTTGACGGAACCGAGAAAATAGCACCGCCGCTCATGCCGTACGGGTCTGGCGCGGAAATTTGACCACGCACTCCAGCGCGCACGTTCTTGTGCTTCTCGAACTTCACGGCGATACGTCCGTGTCCCTCCTGGGTGACCATGTTCGCGATTGAGCCAGCTTCGGTCTTCAACAACGTTCTTTCCGGAGATACTTGGAAGCAGTCGCCGGGAAGCCTACGATTGCAGCGTACTGTCGGTTCTGCGCGTAGCGAGCCGGACGAAAATCGTTCTCAGTGAGAATCGGATATTTCGCCGTCGCTTGTTTTTGCTCGTCGCTCAGGCGCAAGACCGCAACATCGTGGGTCTTTGCGACATGAAAGTCGCCCTGCAGCTCGACCGGAACGCCATCGGTGTTGAAGTACTGCAAGTTCGCATGATCCTCGAGGACATGGTTCGCCGTGACCAAATAGGACGCACCATTAATCTGCACGAGCACAGCACTGCCGACGCTTGCAGGGATTTGGGTGTCTCTGGCGCTATGAGAGGAATGACAGCATGGTGCAGCTTCTCGACCTGGGTGTCAAAGAGACGCTGAAAGACTTGACCTATCGGGATTCCAAAGGAAATTCGAAACAGCCTGCGATCACTATTTGGCTCCGATGCGCTGATCTAATCCTCGAGAGACGCGATGCTGAATTACTTTGCCGATATGAGCTTGGCCCACAATTGGACGGCTTCCTCCGACGCTTCGACTGCGACCAAGCGCGCGTGGATTCGTTCTGTCGCGAGGTTGGCAGCAATAGGTTGTGGTTTCTCGCTCCAGAAGAGCACTTGCTCGATGAATGCTTCCCACCCGTGGAAAAGCGTGAGGCCGATGCCGAAGCTTGCAGCCCATGCTTCAAGGGCGGCCCTGTCCAGGGCTTGCTGACCTTCGTTGACCATGACGACCGCCGCCTCGCGGACGCCCACGTCGATGCACTTTTTGCCGAAGATCTGCACGTCGCTCGCGCTAACGGGCTTGTCCCGTACCTCGAAAGCTTTCTCCCAAACTTGCGGGTCTGAGGTGGACCGGATGCACACGTCGCCGGGATAATGGCGGCTCGGATCGTTGATTCTTCCGCTTTCTACGCGCTCGGTCCCGGCAAAGACATCGAGCAGGCCAGCAACGATGGCCTGGGCACGACGGCCATCCCAACCTAGCTCGCGCAGCTTCTCTTGTGCAATCTCGTCCCGCGCGACATTCCGCTCAAGCTTGGGCAGCCAATAATTTTGGTTAGTCTGCGGGCGCTTGTTCCCAAGCTTGCAGTGATGTTGGTGCCAGAAGCACCCATGCACGAAGATCACCTTTTGCGGTCGAGCAAAGCAAAGATCAGGGGTTCCCGGCAAATCCGCTCTATGAAGGCGGTAACAATAGCCTAGCTCGTAGGCTAGGCGACGCACAGTCATCTCTGGGCGAGTGTTCTTCTTTCGGATAGCACTCATTCTCCTGCTAACAACGGCCGGCACGCTCGGAGAAGGTTGCTTTCTAGAACGGGTCGGCATCTTTGGCGCTACGAGGGCTTTAGCACATTGCTGCCTGAGCAAATGACCAAGCGGCGGCTGCCCCTCGTCATCGCTACGTATAAATTGCGGCGGTTTAGGTCTGCTGCGTTGAGGATAACCGAGACGTCCGCCTCCAGACCCTTGAGCAAAAGGGTGCTGCCCACTGCTCTGCGGGGAAGTGGACGCCCGAGCGCGCGTGATTGCTCTCTTACCGTCACTGCAGCCTCCTGGAAGCTCGGTCCGCCCTGGGCCTCAGCCATCTGTAAGGCCCGGATGCAACCTCTTAGAATTCCAGGGCGGTGGCTTCGCACGCCAGCCTGCTCACCCATGGCGCCGAGCAACTCACGCACCCCTGCGAAGGTGGGATTTTCTGAGAAGCGAATGGCAGCGCCCTCCAAGTCGGAGGCTGGCTTCCGATTTCTTTCAGTCTTCAGGGTCTCAACGCGTTTGAGCAAGCCGGTGCCACCAACGTTTGTCATCACGTCCTCGGCAAAGTCGACCACCTGGTCGAGCGCCTTAGTCGACTTCAGGTCAAGCGTACGCGCAAAGCTTACAAGATCCCGAAGATCCACGCTTTCGACAGCTGTGGCGCCTGGGGTCTGACTTGCGAACTGGCGCTGCGCCTGAGGACTTGTGCTTTCGCCGATTATCAAAACGGAGCCATTTTCATTGGGCGCCTTTGTTCGACAAGCTGCCAGCCTGCGCTCATGTGCATCCTTGCCACTAGTGTTTATCCAGGAAACATTGGCATGGACCTTAGACAAATCGATGGTATTACCTGCCAACAGCTCCTTCCGCACGTCCAGTAGCCACTGGCCAAATCCTTCCTCACCGGCGTTTTTCCATCTCCAAGGAGTCGAAAGCTCGCCCGCCAGCGGGAAATGCTTGCAGACGTGCTCATCCCAATCGGCGAGCTTCCCCTGAAAATCGAAGATTGCCTGCATGGGATCGCCGAGGACGCAAGTCGGGAATGCCGGTGCCATGTAGTAGACGATGGCGTGCTGCGGGATATTGCAGTCCTGATACTCGTCGACGAACAGTCTGCTGTAAGTGGAGGCGATAACATCAAGGCCGTGCCCGGCCTTGAGCATTCGGGCGGCGGCTACGCGAATATTCGGGTAGTCGGTTTTCGGGTTTTCGAGCTTGAGAATTTTCGGATCGGCGTCGCTTCGTTTCGGAAAGGTTGAGATAAGGCGCATGGCCCATCCGTCAATCGTGGAAAGGCGATAGGCATTGGTGGGCACGCCTGCTTTCTCCAGCCGACCACGTAAGGCTGCTACACCAGCATTCGTGTGGGTGAGCACGAGGATCGGCTTTGAAGGCTTCTCCCTGATTATCGCATCTGCGATCAGGTGGGTCTTACCGCAGCCTGCAGGCGCGGTTACCGTCCCTCGCTTTACCTCAAGAAGATTGATGCCGGTCATCAGGACTCGTTGATCCAGTCATAAACGGGCTCCACAATGCCCCAGAAACCTTCGTCAGCGTCTCGGTCCGGAGCGACGATGTCTTCAGCGACACCTTCCATCCATCCAACCGTCTTGAACCAGCTATTCTTCTTGCGGCGCGCGGCCTTGGCGAGTATTTCTCGCTTTTCCGTTGTTAGATCCGATTTGCAATCGGCCAGCTTTAGCTTTCCTCCCGACTCTGAGTCGATATGAGCTTCAATAAGCTCCTCGCCGTGCAGCTCTACGGCGCGTAACAATAGCTTGACCACTGCTTCATCGGTAAGGCTAAGAAACAGCTCGTCTTCCAGTGCCCGTCCTGCGCGCCATTTGAAAAGACTATTTCCTTGGTCCGTGAAAGCCTTCTCGGTGGCTGGGTCCGGCTGCTTGTCATCATCGCGGAAGACGCAAACCCTATAGTTCAGGCGATAGAAAGCGTTTGCCCGTTTATAGATGTGGTCGCAGCCGCCAGCATCGACGAGGGCCACGCCGAGAGCAGTCAATGACGGCTCACCTTTCGCGACATCGGCATTATCCAAGCCGCGCAGGAACCCCACCTCGCTTGCGCCTTCGCAGATGATGACGGATTTCGCCAGAAACGCATCCGGGAATGAGCGAATTGTACCCTGTATCTCATCCTCGGTGCCGAGCACTGTTGCGGAGTGAGTTCCCTCGCTCTGGCGAACCACGAACAATTGGTCGCCGTTGAGTTCCCTCACCGCGACCGGGGAGTGGGTGGTCAAAAATGCCTGTAGAGGTGGACTCTTTTCCTTTGCTCCAAGAGAGCCGATTAACCGAATGATGCGATGAGGCTCCAAGCCGTGCTCAAGTTCGTCGACAAGGATGATGGTGGCTTCCTTGGCGGCCTTGCGCTGCAATCCGGCTATCAACAGCCGTGTCGAGCCAAGGCCCAGGCTTTTGAGGGGTATTCCGGTCTCGCCGTGCAGCGAAACTGTCCCGCCGCTAAAAGAGGCGGCGTGGACATCCAGCATGGCCTTCAGCTTGTCTCCCACGGGAATGCCAAGCTCTTGGGCTGTTGTGGCCACTATACTTAGCGTTTCGCCAAGCTGCGAGTCAGCCTGATCGCCGAAGGCCGATCGCGCTTCGCGGGCAGCCTTGACAAGGGCGGCGGATGTGTCTGCTCGCTCCTCAGAGAGCTTGTTCAGGACAGATCCGCGACGCCACGCGAGGTTATAATCAGTCAGAGCACCGATCCGGGTGGGACTGAGACGCACCCGGTCGCTCCAGTTAAGATTTCGGGATTGCGATTGTGCCGCTGCTCGCTCGGACACCAGCGTCCAGACCGGCTCCAGATCTCCCGCGACGGTCAGACGAATGGTGAGGACGGTTTCACAGTTCTTTTCCGGCTCGTCCTCAATGGTTTGAGCTTCGACGTTGCATCCTCGAAGGTAGTTTCCGTATGTCTCCATGCTCTTAAGGGAATCATCGAGTTCCCCGATCGTGATGGTGATGCTGATCGGCTGTTCGACATCGAGATTGTTGAAGTCGGCGTCTGTAAACTGCGCGTTTCGCCGTGCTCCGAGACACAGGTCGATTGCATCTAGTATCGAAGATTTGCCAACATCGCCGGGACCCATCAGGCAGTTGATGCCTGGCGAAGGCCACCATGAAAATTCGCGAAGGCACCTGAAATTGTGAATCCCGATGTGTCGAATGCGTGCCAATGTTTCCCCCGTCAGGCGAACCTTCTCACAACCTTGGACAAGCTGCTACAACTTTGAAACGAAGAGAGCGCCTTACGGCTCCGTTGTGTAACTCCGACTCGGTATCAGCCTGCACCAATCCTTGCTCAAGAATGAGAGCAAGGACTCTTACCGTGAAGGCGCCGCGGCTGAAGCCTAGCAGGTAGATCTTCGATCCATTGGCGTGATCGTAGTTACGGTATATGAATTTGTACGCGTCTAAAATATTGCGCTTCAATCCGTAACCAAAGGCGCCTCCAAGAATTGAAAATGGCAAAAATGACGAAGTCCCAACGCCATCGTCATACTTTGCGGCTTGCTCATTACTACGGAGATCAAGCGATTGGAAAATTCGCCAGACATTGGTCCGCCAAACACTTGATGCCGTGTTACCGGTGCCATCCGACAAAATAACAATTTTGGGAACAGCCATCCTGGCCTTCCTGAAATGCTTCTCATTTGAAACAGCCGCGATCTTAAAGGTAATGAGGGAGCAGGACAATCTATAGTGGCAATAATCCAAGGAAGCGTAGAAGGTGGATAACTTGTATTTTTTTGACGATTCGCAGCAGCCAGGTTCTCGAATGACGATGGAAGTCTCGTGAAGAAAAGCAAGAAGGTCGGCGCCAGCGGTGCGACCAGGAAAAGCGCGACCAAGAAAGGCAGAAAATTCTCGGGTTCGGCGATCTCGACCTCGTCGCCCCTCGGCATGTTGGCGCTCCATCTTCGCGAGCAGTGGAAAAAGTCCGGTCGCGACGGGTTGGTGTTTCTCGCTGAAGACGAGAACAGGGCCGAGCGGCTCGGCGGCATCGTCCATGCACTCGATCCATCGCTCGATGTTCTCGTATTCCCCAGATTGAATACGTTGCCCTTCGATGGGCTGGAACCGTCGCGCGAGATCGCTGGCAGGCGGAGTTCGGTCTTGCGCCGTCTTGCCAGAAGAAGGAAGCCGATTCTGCTCGTCTCGACGGCAGAGGCGATCATGGAGCGGCTGCCTTTGCCGGCGAGTTGGTCCCGCATCAGCCTAAGTCTCAAGGTGCTAGCGTCGTATGCCGAGCAGGACCTCGAGGGACGCATTGAGGAATTGGGCTACGATCTCGACGAAGAGGCAGAATATCCGGGCACCGCGCTCTTTCACGGCGCGACATTCGAGATCTTTCCGGCCGGTGCTCTCGGGCCGTACCGGATCGAGCATTCCGGCGGTGCGATCCGCAGAATTGTTGCCGTCGACCCGAATGAGCATGACGTCATATCCGATTTCAAGGAACTGATTATCGATCCGATGTCGGAACGCCTCGCGCTGGGCGGCGACCGGGCGCAGCGGGCTACCTTCCCGGACTATTGCGATCGCGCACGATGGATCGCGGATGCAAAAGTTCTGGCCCACGCTGACAGCTGGCTGAGTACGATCGAGGAGGCGGCTGGCCGCAGGGATTCGGAACGCGAATATCTGGGGCGAGGGGACTGGAAGAAGCTGAAGAAGCGCATGAGTGTGCTTCCTGCTAAGGCGGCGTTTGTGGCCACGCCCGACTTCTCGAAGGTTGCGGCGCCGAGGAAAGCGCTTCGCGCGTTCGTGGCCAGTGCGGAACGCGCCGGATCTCGTTTGCTCTTCGTCGCCGCGGTCGAAGACGATCTGCGCGCGATGGAGCGCATGAGCGGGGTCAGGGCGGAGCGTTTCGCCAACTGGGACGAGGCGGCGGAGGCCAGAAGACGCGAGGGCGCGCTGTTGGCCGACTTCGACGCTGGCTTTTTCGCTCCCGGCAAAAAGCAGACCTTGGTTGTGACAGCGTCTGACGTGCTCGGTAGCCGTGCCCATCATCCGCAACCGATGGCCAAAGCCTGGACAGTCGCCTTCAATCACCCGGATATTCCCGAGCGCGGCGCGGCCGTCGTTCATCTCCAGCGTGGCTTGGCTTTACTTGATCGTTTGCAGACCCTCGACATGGGGAACGGTACAAACCGCGAGATGATCAGGCTCGAATTCGCCGGCGATGATGCTGCGCTTGTTCCGCCTGCCGATCTCGCCTTGATCTGGCCCTACGCTGTAGAACCCGGTAAGCTCACGTTAGACAAAGCCGATGGCAGCACGTGGTGGAACAGACGTGGCGAGGCCGAGCAGGAAATCGAAGCAGCGGCCAAGCAGCTTGCGAAACATATCGCCCAACGACGGCGCCGGCGTGCTCCCAAGCTGGTCGCTCCCGGGGCGGCCTATGAAAGGTTTGTCGCGCGCTTTCCCTGGTTCACGACGGTTGATCAGGCCAAGGCGATCCGGGACGTGCTGGACGATCTGGCGGCTGGTCACCCGATGGACCGGGTGGTCTGCGGTGATGTCGGCTTCGGCAAGACCGAGGTCGCCTTGCGGGCGGCGGCGGCTGTCGCGCTGTCGGGAAAACAGGTCGCTGTTGCGGTTCCGACCACCGTCCTGGCCAGACAGCATGTCGAGACGTTTCGCAAGCGGTTCGGCCCCTTTGGAATCGAAGTGGCGAATTTGTCGCGGGCGGCAACGGCAGCAGAGATAAGAGATACGAAAGAAAAACTCCGTCGCGGCAAATTGAAAGTCGTTGTTGGCACACAAGCTCTCGCCTCGACTGACGTGAGGTTTGCCGACCTCGGCCTCGTCATCATCGATGAGGAGCAGCACTTCGGTGCGACGGAGAAGACGAAGCTTTCAGGCCTTGCGAAGGGCGTTCATGCCCTTTGGATGAGCGCCACCCCGATACCGCGCACGCTGGCGGCGGGTCTCGCAGGATTCAGGGACCTGAGCATTATTGCTACGCCGCCGGTTCATCGGCTGCCTATCGTCACCAAGGTTGCTCCGCTATCGGACGCCGCGATCGCCGCGGCTTTGCTGCGTGAGCAGAGGCGCCACGGGCAGAGCTTCCTGATTTGCCCCCGTATCCAGGATTTGGAGCCGATGCTGGCAAGGGTGAAGCTGACGGCTCCAGACCTTCGCATCGTATGTCTCCATGGTCGGTTGCCTGCCGAAGATATCGAGAATCGAATGATGAGCTTCGTCGAAGGTGAAGCGGACGTGCTTCTCGCGACCAATATCGTGGAGAGCGGCCTCGACATCCCCCGGGCGAACACCATCGTCATCTGCTGGCCGGAGAAGTTTGGTCTGTCGCAGCTTCATCAGCTAAGAGGCCGTGTCGGACGAGGCGGCACGCGTGCTTTCGCGTATTTGTTAAACGAGTCGAACTCCGAACAATCCGAGAAGCGTTTGGCCGTGCTGGAGGAGTTCAGCAAGCCCGGTGCGGGCTTTGCGATCAGCGAGCGTGATCTGGATCTGCGAGGCGCCGGAGACCTCTTCTCCGAACAGCAGTCTGGCCATCTGCAGGTATTCGGGCCAATGCTCTATAGCCATCTTCTCAAGCGGGCGTCGGAGAAGGGCGTCGACGGTGGCGCCGATCTGTGGGTGCCTGATCTGAACCTGCCGATCGCCGATATGCTGCCCACGGGCTACGTACAGTCGGACGCTGTTCGCTTGGAAATCTATGGCCGTATTGCCAGATGCCGCACCGAGGATGATCTGGAGGATTTGGAGGACGAAACCGCACGTCGTTTCGGCAGGCTGCCGCCGGCCGCGCGCGAGTTTTTCGCGGCGGCGAGGCTCAGGCTTGATTGCAAGCGGCGCGGCATTATGAGGCTCGACGTCGGCCCCGAGGCTGTTGCGGCGACGTTCCTCCCTGGTCGGCTTCGCAAGTCGAGAGCGAAGTCGCTGGAGCGCGATGGCGATCGCGTGGTCTATATCGGCAATCGCAATGCGAAGCCGTTCGAACGAATAAGCGACTTCCTTGAGTTGTTGGACGAGTAGTTCGCTAGAGCCGTTCCATAACATCCGATCCGCGCGAACTGGCATGGTGGCGGCGATTAGGTCAGCCGGTGCTCTGCGTAGATGCGGTCGAGCAGCAGCCCAAAGCGCCCAGCATATGCAGAGATGTCAGATGTGATCGATTCCATCTGACTCAGTGTCCAATTCTCCGTATGTCGTCCGACACCATCCTTGCTCTGTATAAATATTCGAAAGTGCAAGGTTGGAGTGCAGTTAGCATTTGCCAGCATCAAATGTCCGTGCGCAAACAAGTGGCGGTGTTTTTCATACGATTTGAGCTGTGCAAGCAGCGGCTCAAGGACTTTCCAATGTTTTGCCAAGGGGCCAGTCGCCTTGAACAAAACTGTCACCGCTTCGACGCGGGCAGCCGCGCTGATCGGGAACTGACCTTTTAGATGACGATACGCCGGCCATTCCCAGAACTGCAAACACATGTCGGCGAGCACAAATTCGATTTGAGCGTAGGCGCCAATGGCTTTGCCGCGTAAAAAGTACGCTTGGTCAGCAATCTGTTGAATCTCGGGAGATAGACTGGGAGATGTGTCCGGTGTCAAAGTAATCGGTCCGACGGAGTGAAAACATTAAAATGACGGTTCTATTCATATCATTTTGATGTTTTCTTTCCAATGCAAGCTCGGTGACTTCGGAATCATGCCCAGACAGAGTGTCCGGTAAGATTACGCCAAACAACACACCATTCAGAGGGAAACGTTAAGTCCGATGCTGTGGCGAGAACTTCGATAGGCGCTTGGTGTCCGCTGGCGAATTCGTCGAGCAGGGATGCGGCTCGAAAATTGACTACCAGGAGGTTTCGGTCGACCTTGGCTAGTCTCCGGCAGGCGGCCGCCGGTCAACCGATCGTTTCCAGCTGTCCTCGCCAGGACAGTGGCAGGACCTTGGGAATTTGCTTGAGTCGAACCGGCGTATCACCGTGCAGAGCCGCGGTCGCGATCTCGGGAGCGAGAAATGCGAGCCTAAGTCCTTGCCGAATAACCTTTGGGTTATAGCCAGCGGCAGTGGCCAGATTTTCGATGGAGGTGTGATGGCCTCCCGCGAGCTGGCAGAGCCAGCCCCGAGCCCTAACAATGGCCTTGATTAACTTCGGATCGGCTTTCGTTTCGGATGGCGCAAACTGGACTTGCGCTTCATCTTTCGGCTTGGATGCCCATGGGATTTCAATCGGGCGTTTGTTGCTCCTCATATCTGTCAAAGTGACCTGAATTTTGCCGGCAGACACTACCACGCGCTGGATACGTCCAAACAGCTGGTCGACCGGAATGTCGGGCTCTCCCGCATTGAGTCTCTTCCGAAGCTCCATCTCGACGAGATTTTCGATCTCCTGTGCCGAAACCCGCCTGACCGATCCTGCAGCGTGCCTCCTCCCTCGCAAGGCGGTGCTGATATAGAACCGGTACCGCACGCCATTCTTGCTTGAAAACGTCGGCCCCATCCGGTTGCCCTTGTCGTCAAACAGCTTGCCTTGGAGCAGGGCACCGCTTTCCGAGAATTTCGGGCCGCGCCTGACGTTGTTCTCCTTCAACTGCAACTGCACCTGGTCGAAGGTCTCCCGATCCAGAACTGCTCGATGTTCTCCTTTGAACCACTTGCCGCTATGATGAATCTCGCCGAGATAGATGCGATTTTTCAGGAGGTACGCAAGCGGACCATAGGTGAAGGGGATGCCGCCCCGGTATTTTGCGACTTTGGTGTCCCGACGCTTGGTGACAATGCGCCTGCGGTCGAGTTCTCCGACCAGCTTGCCGAACGATCCGACCTCAAGATACAGCTGGAATATGGTCCGAACGGTCTGGGCCTCGGTCTTGTTGACGACCAGCTTCTTGTCTTTGGCCTCATAGCCGAGGGGAACGGTGCCACCGGTCCATTTGCCCTTCCTGCGGGAGGCTGCGACCTTGTCCTTCACGCGTTCAGAGGCCAGCTCCCGTTCGAACTGGGCAAAGGACAGCAGAATGTTGAGGGTCAGCCGCCCCATGGACGTGGTGGTGTTGAACTGCTGGGTCACTGCCACAAAGGATACGGAGCGGGCGTCAAATGTCTCTACCAGCTTGGCAAAATCCGCCAGCGACCGGGTGAGGCGATCGATCTTGTAGACGACGACAACATCGACCTTGCCGAGCTGGATCTCGCGGAGCAACCGCTTCAGGGCGGGGCGCTCGAGGTTGCCACCGGAATAGGCCGCATCGTCAAAATGCTGGGGAATGAGCTTCCAGCCCAGCGAAGCCTGGCTTTTGATATAGGCCTCACAGGCCTCCCGCTGGGCGTCGAGTGAGTTGAACTCCTGGTCCAATCCATGCTCGGTCGATTTGCGGGTATAGACGGCGCAGCGAAGCGATCTTACCGGGTTAGCCGCCATCGCCGCCGTCCGCGGTTGTCGATTTGGTCGACCTCAGGCCGAAAAATCGCGGGCCGTTCCATTTGGTCCCGGTGATGAGGGTGGCGATCTCCGATAGGCTGGCGAAGGTCTTTCCGTCGTAGGCAAACCCATCCTCCAGAACCCTAATCCGATAGGTCCGCCTATTCCACGTCCGCACCAGCTCGGAGCCGGACTTGATCCGCCGCGGCAGTTCCAGGCGGGCCTCAGGCTTGGCTGCCGCCGCCTTGACCAGCTGATCGAGGAGGCGCCGGGTCGCCATGGGAAGGCCGCCATAGGTCTTCTCCTGAATCCGGTGAGCGATGCTGCGCCGCAGGAGATCGGGGCCGAACGCCTTGGGCGGCTCGGCCTTGAACAGCTCCCGATAGCGCTTGCGAAGCCCGACTATTGGAGCGGCCGGCAGGCGCTCCAGCTCGGCCTCGACTTCAGGGTTTAATGGAGCACCCGCCGGCCAGTCCTGCCTCACGTTGCGGCCCCAGACTTGCCGATGCGATAAAGCCTGTCCTCTCCGGCCTTCTCGGAGGTGAGGTGCAACTTCAGCTTCTTCTTCACCACTCCGGAGAAGAAGCCGCGCACCGAGTGGGGCTGCCAGCCGGTGGCCTTGGTGATGGCATCAATGGTCGTGCCTTTGGGCTGCCGAAGCAGCGCAAGAACCTTGTCCTGCTTTGACTGCGGCCTGCCTTTCGGCTGGACTTGGGAGCGGCTCCCCGCGCTCCAGGGCTTGCCTGTGGTAATGCGAGCAAGAGCGACCTTTTTCTTCGCCGCTATCTTGGCAGGTTTCGGTGTGGATTTGGTCTTGGCCATCTGGCTCTCCGTTTGCAGAACAGCATCACGTGCTGCCACTGACGCGAGCCCCGCCGAGGCGAGGTTGGAGAGCAGGGGATGGAACCGCGTCAATCCTTGACGATACGGTTCATCAGGCAGACGGCATCGTGCAGCCGGCTCGCTTCATAGAGCAGTTGCTCAATGTCCATGGACACCTCGACGCCTTCGGCTACGCTGCCTGCCGAAGCGCAGGCTTCGGCAGCCTGTGCCAGCCGCGAAGCTTCCGCCAGGTTGGTGGTGATCTGCTTCAGGCAGACTTTTATGGCATCGTGCATGGTTGCGGTGTTCACGGGACCCTCCTTAGAACGAGCCGCAGTACCGCTCCAATCGCTGCCGTAGTCGAGAGGATTTGCGAGCAATCTTGTCGCTCTTTTCGGGCCTGTTCGATAACAAGATGCTCGGCCCGGTCGCGCCGGAGCCTGTTCAAACTCAGGTCCGATTTTTTTTGGCCTTGCTGCCGCTTCGCTTTTTGGCGGCCTTGACCGGCTTCTCCGACAGAAAGTCCCGCAACAGTTTTATCGGATCGGCGCCCAGGGCGCGCGCAATCGCGACAAACTCCACCACGTCGAGCCGGCGCTCGCCGCCTTCGTACTTGGCAATGAACGATTGCGGCCGTCCGAGCTGCTTGGCCAAGGCCTGTTGACGCACCCCCGCCGCATGTCGCACTGCGACAAGAAGCCCGATCAGGCGGGCATATTCCGGGGAGTTGAGGGACTTTTCCATGACTGCCGGGGGAGAGGAATCGGCGGCACGCAATCTGATTCCGAAAACGGATTATCCCAAAAACGGATAATCTTAACTCTCTTTCGGTATTTGGGACGGGAGGGCCAGTTTCGACTGGATGCAGGCCGGCGGGCGAGCCAAATCAAGAAAAGGTTCATGACACGGTCGAAGGAAATGCCTGAGGGCACAAATGGTCAGCGCGAGCACGCTGCTGCAGTCCGCACAAGGGAGGTGCTCGCTGCGGCCCTGTCTGGCGATTATCAGGTCCATCAGGGCGCCAGCTTGCTTTACCGCATCGAGATCGATAGCTCCGGCAGGACCAGCAACGACGGACAAGATGCCCCACGGCGAGGACAGTATGCGTTTCAGACGGATATCCTGGTTACGCGGGCCAAAACCCCGCTCGTTGTCGTGGAGCTAAAGGCGGGTTCGTTCTCCTCTCATGACGTCATTACCTATTCCTGGAAGGCGCAACGTCATAAGCAGGTCTATCCGTATCTTCGATACGGCTTTGCGGTGATCGGCGTGGAAGCGCTCGGTCGTCGCTTCCTGACCCATAATGAGGGGTTCGACTTTGCTGCGGCAATTCCCGATAACGTGGGAATTGCGATCCAGTTGGTTCCGATCGTCCAGCGCCAGATCAGAAGTGCCGAGCGCATCATTGAGTTGACGCGGCACAGCCGGATCAAGCTGCGCCGCTACGAGCAAAACGTCGAGATCGACGCCTGAGTTTCAGTCTACAACCCATCGCATGCTGGCATCATAGCCAAAGGCCTTAAAGGCGAGCGCTTGGGTGATGCTGTCTACCTGGTCATCGTGCTTTCCTTGCGGAAAGGTGAGCAGCTCTGCCTCCAGGTCAGGCAGAAAGGACGCATTTTTGGGAAAGTAGACGCGGCCGGCCTCGAACTTGGCTGCCTGCACGTAGAGACGAGTGACCTTATCCCGATCCACTGGAACTGGACGAACGCGGTATCTTCCCATTTCCTTCAAGTCCTGACCAAGCGCGATGCCTGTAGAGGCCTCCTCAATGACAATGGCTGTGGGGTCGTATTTCTCGGCTAGGGCCAATGCTGTTTGGCGCAGGCGAGGGTACTCGTAGCGGCCCCGGGTGACGTCAAGCAGGTAATAGTCGGTCTTATCGACAATGAGCCAGGTCGTACAAACCGACCAGCTATTCTGCGCGCCTTCTTTGGCCGCGCAGTCCCAGCTTTGGATCACCTTGGTTCGATATGTTCGTTCGGGCGGCGTATCGTAATATCGGAGCCATTGCCGTTTGAGCATGGCGCCGCCCGGCGGGACCGGATTCTGCTGATATTGAGCCGCAAAAACTTCGGACCCGTTCTCCTTGCGGACAATTTCCCAGGCTGCCAAGGAGTCCCGTTCAGGATGCAGGGCTTCGCCGGCCTGTCGGTGATGCGTTTGTTGGTCGCCGATTGGAATATCTTCGTCTTCTTCAGCAATCGCAGCTAGATTGAGCAGGGTCCAGCCGTTGGAATTTTCCGTGAGGTACCCGGTCAAGTCGTTGAGGTGAACGCGCTGCATCACCACAATGATTGCTCCCGATTGCTTGTTGTCGAGACGTGACATCAGCGTGTTAGAGAACCAGGCATTGAGGCTATCGCGCAAAGGCTGTGATTGCGCATCGACCGGCTTCTGCGGATCGTCGATGACGAACAGATTGCCACCTAGACCCGTGAGCGCGCCACCGACCGAGGTCGTCTTGCGGTAGCCGCGTTTGGTCGTGAACACGTCGGAATCAGCAGTGCGCGCGATCATGAGCCTCGGAAATGCGCCCCGATACCAGGAGGATTGGACGATCGCGCGAAAGTCGGCCGCGTGCTTGGTCGACAGATCGGCGCCATAGCTCAAACAGATAATTCGATAAGACGGGTCATGACCGAGCAAGTAGGCTGGGAATGCGACCGAGCAAATGATCGATTTGAGATATCTTGGTGGCATATTGATAATGAGCCGGTTGATTTCTCCACTCCGGATTTGCTCGAGACGGTAGAGAATTGCTGCGATATGCCAATTGCGTAGGAATGGCGTTCCAGGATTCAGCGTCAAGAAGCAGCGATGCAAGAAGGCATAAGCATCGCTGCGGAGAATGGCGTTGAAAGCATCTTGTTCAATTCTTCCCACGCTTGCCGTCCTTTTCTGTCTTGGACAGATAATCGTTCAGATAAGCCTTCAGCACGGCCTGGTCGTCTCCCATCAGCTCGCTTTGCTGTGGCTGATCCGAGGAGATCGCGCTCAGCCGGTTGAACAAGAATCCCGCCGCCTTGATGTTGCCTTTCAATGAATCTTCGGCGAGACGGCGGAAGATTGCTTCGATTACCGTCATGCGGAGCTCGCGACCGCCTTGCCGGACCGGGATCCGTTGAAACAGCAACTCATCCAGCATCGTGGCTTCGTTCTTCCTGCCCTTCGGCCTGCCCTTTGGGTTACCGCTCTGTCCAGGTTTGAACTGATGAGCGCGAGGGGGCCTTCCGTAACCGACCGAATCATCGTCCCTGGATGGCAGCCGAAGTCGTTTGATCTTCCGTTTTCGCGCGTTCCCATTCTTAGGATTGTCTTTGTTCATAAGGACCGCCGGCTTTTGCGGTTGCGATTTCGCCCATGGTCCGTCACTTCGTCGAAAGTCTGGCCTGTGACCGAAAGAATTGCATCGCGACCGGTGAATGATTGCCAGCGTCGAATGGCAACGTCGACGTACAGCGGGTCGATTTCCAGCCCGTAACCGCGGCGGCCGACCCGTTCGGCCGCCAAGATTGTGGTGCCGCTTCCCATGAAGGGGTCCAGGACGATCTCGCCGCGCCGTGAGCAATCTCGAATGGCGTCCGAGACAAGGGGGATTGGCTTCACCGTCGGATGAATTGACAACTCGTCCATCCGGCCCGCGCGGAATGAATTGACGCCAGCGTAGGTCCAGACGTTCGAGCGGTTACGGCCGTGTTTACCGAGCTCGACATTGTTCAGGTGGGGAGCGTCGCCGCTCTTGAACACAAGGATGAATTCATGCTGCGAGCGATAGAAGCTACCTTGACCGGCATTCGTTTTTACCCAGACGACGATATTTTTCAGCTCGCTGTAGACTTCACTTCCAGCGGCGAGCATCTCGGCGAGGTGACGCCAGTCGATGCAAACATAATGGATCGATCCATTTGCCGAATGCGCTGTCGCCAATTTCATCCACTTGTTCAGGAATGCGGTAAATTGAGCGCGCGACATCTCGCCTGAGGCAGATGCAAACTCTCGGTGCTTGGTTCGACCGCGACCAACCGTGGCCGCTATTCGAACGTTGTAGGGCGGATCCGCGAACAACATCGAAGCTCGGTCAGCGCCCATCAATGTCTGCAAGGCGCTTTCGTCGCAGGCATCGCCGCACAACAGGCGATGTTCTCCTAACTTCCATAGGTCACCGGCCTGGGTGACTGGCTTTGCGTCAGCAGCTGCAGGTATCTCTTCAGCGGGTTCGCGCTCAGGGTCAACAAAATCGGTCGCGAGAGCGTCGATCTCGGCGGCGTCGAAGCCTGTAATGGAGATATCGAGACTGATCTCGGGGAGGAGGGTGGCCAGCTCGCCCAGCTCTGCCGCCAATGTGGAGCGATCCCAGCCGGCGTTCGCAGCGATCTTATTATCTGCCAGCGCCAGCGCGCGTTTTTCGGCCTCGCTGAGTCCCGAGACCACAATCGTCGGTACGCGTCGTAACCGTAGATCCAGCGAGGCGGCAAACCGTCCATGGCCGGCGATAATCTTTCCAGCCTCATCGACGACAATTGGCGATGTCCAACCGAATTGCTGAATGCTCTCTGCAATTTGCTGGATTTGCTTTTGGGAATGCGTGTGGGTGTTACGCAGCGACTGTTTTAGGTCGCTTATGGCTGTCAGACGTACTTCGGGCTGACGAGCGGACGGTATTCTAAGCCTATGCTTTGTCACTTAGTTGGCTCCCATAAGGAGCAAACCAGTTAGAGAATTTTATTGGGCTTGTGGGAAAAGCCTGACCATACTAACAGAATCAATGACTTACTAGCTGTCTAGCAACAGCCACCTGGTCGCGGTATTTCCTGATCGCCTTTCTGATCGTCTCGCGCGACAGGGAGGTTGGAAATGGTTCATAGAAGTGGCCGCGATCACCTTGCTTGAAATAGCAGATTTCGTAAGGGGCGCGCCCGCTTTTAGCCAGCTGAGCGAGCCGTGAGTTTACATGGACGAATGCTGCTTCAATCGTAGGTAGCTGCTTATCAATCTCGCAGTATTCATGCAGCGTCCGATTAAATCGAGTTTCTTTTAGCAGCTCGAAAATCAGTTCGATCGCTATGTTCTCTTTCGAGGTCCAAGCAAGGTCTGTCACAGAGCAACCCCAAGCCAGCCAACCCAAGCCACTTGAATGTAATCCAATCTCGTCGAAAATTGCAATTCGCGTAATGATCGATATGGAATGACTGATGTTGGGGGGAACAGCGGACTCGGCGCGGGAGATCCGACATCTCCGCGTTTGGCACCTTTGAGACGTGGCGACCGACCCTGACAACGTCCGTTTCCAGAGGAAGACCGGAAGTAGTCGGCCGCCGACTAAAATGACGCGATTGACCCGTTTCGGTCATGGGCATAGCCGGACATCGGCCCACAATTCTGCTATATAACCATTCAATTTCCCCGAGGCCCCCCGGGGGTGTATCTTGAGCAGCGAGCACGTAGAGCGGCGACTGGCGGCTATTCTGGCGGCGGATGTCGCGGGCTCTTGCCGCTTGATAGGGATCGACGAGGAAGGAACGCTGGCGCAACTGAAAGCTCTTAGAAAGACGCTTTTTGATCCCAAAATCACTGATCATCGCGGGCGCATCGTCAAGAATACCGGGGATGGCGCTCTCGTCGAGTTCGGCAGCGTCGTAGATGCCGTACGCTGCGCCGTCGAAATTCAGCGCGGCATGGCCGAACAAAATATCGATGCACCGCAGGGCAAGCAAATCGAATTTCGCATCGGCATCCACGTCGGCGACATCATCATCGATGAAAATGATATCTTTGGAGACGGCGTCAACATCGCAGTGCGGCTCGAGGGAATTGCTGAGCCGGGCGGCGTCTGCATCTCCGATGATGCCTACCGGCAGATCCGGGGCAAGGTCGAAATTGCCTGTGATGATATGGGACCGCAGCCCCTCAAGAATATTGCTGAGCCTATGCGGGCGTGGCGGGTTCGCCTGACTGGTCAAACCCGTTCCGCAGTACAATCACGTTCGGCTGTGAGCCAACCTCTGGCGCTCCCGCTTCCCGACAAGCCGTCCATCGCCGTGCTTTCGTTCACCAATATGAGCCGTGATCCGGAACAGGACTACTTTGCTGATGGAATGGTCGATGACATCATCACGGCGCTATCTCATTTCAAGGCGCTGTTCGTCATCGCCCGCAACTCGAGCTTCACCTACAAGGGACGCGCCGTCGACGTGAAGCAGGTCGGGCGCGAGCTTGGAGTGCGCTACGTGTTGGAAGGCAGTGTTCGCAAAGCGGCAAACCGGGTGCGCATCACGGGACAGCTCGTCGATGCCGCAACTGGGGCACATCTTTGGGCAGAACGGTTTGATGGAGGTCTCGGCGACATCTTCGATCTGCAGGACCACGTGACTGAGAGCGTTGTCGGGGCGATCGCCCCCGCGGTGGAAAAAGCCGAGATCGAGCGTGCCAAGCGCAAGCCAACCGAGAGTCCCGATGTCTATACGCTCTACTTACGCGGTTTGGCCAGGTCTTATCAGTTTGCGAGTCGGCAAGCGAACGACGAGGCATTGCGCCTGTTCAACAGCGCGATCGAGCTCGACCCAGATTTTGCCTCCGCCTATGGTCGTGCAGCCCTTTGCTACGTCATTGCCAAGTTCAATGGCTGGATTTCAGGTACAGCGAACGAGATTGCCGAAGTGAAGAGGCTCGCCCAACGGGCGGTTGAGTTGGGCAAGGATGACGCGATCGCGCTCGCGGCCAGCGGTTATGCATTAGTGTTTGTTATCCGCGATCTCGAGGTAGGCGCCGCCTTGATCGATCGCGCGCTTGTGCTTAATTCCAATTTGGCCGAGGCATGGTATTGGGGCGGCTGGGTAAAAAACTTTCTCGGCGAGCCGGAAACGGCAATCGAGCGTTTCGCGCGTGCCATGCGCCTGAGCCCGGTTGATCCGCGGACGAGCGGTATGCGAGCCGGGACCGCGCATGCGCATTTCTTCCTGGGCAGCTATGATGAAGCGGCATCGTGGGCAGCAATGGCATTGCAGGACGATCCGGATTTTCAACCTGGATTACGTATCGCTGCCGCAAGCAATGCAATGGCCGGACGGCCGGAGCAAGCACACAAGGCAATGGCTCGGCTGCGTGAACTCAATCCTGCGCTACGTGTTTCCACTCTCAAAGACGTGCTGGGCCCTTATCGGCGGGCCGAAGACCTCTTGCGATACCAAGAAGGATTGCGGCAGGCTGGGCTGCCCGAATGACCAGCGCAGCGAGTTGCTCGCCGGTGCCGACAGGTGATCGAACAGGAGCGGCGACTTCCGCCTTTGGCACTTTTCGGACCTGACAGGTCTGCCTGGCGATGCCCGTTGTTGAGGGCAAAGCGGACTTCCCCGTTGCGCACTCAGACTTCCGAGTTTGACCCAAGTCGGACATCAGCCATCGGGCACCCCGGCCAACCGCATGCCCTCATAGACGCGCTCACGCTTGGCGAGGTAACCCGGATTGTCGCTGTATGGGTTAGCGCGGAAGCGACGAATGGTGAAATTTGGTTGGAGCGTCAATCCGGCCTGCGCTACAGCGCGCGCCTCATCCAGCTGCCCGACAAGCGCTAGGGCCGCGGCGAGAAAAAATGCGTGAAGGGAAAATTCCGATTGGCCTCAATGCTACGCCGCAACCACGCGACCACTTCGGCATCGGCACCGAGCCAGAACTTGGCGAGGCCCATGACCATCATCCACCGGTAAGCAAAGGTGTCGCGAGGTGAGAGGCGGAGCGCCTCATGGATGTGGGCCTCGGTTTCCTCAGCGCGACCAAGATGAAACTTGCCACGACCGATCCAGCCATGAGCGTTAGCCAAATTTCGATCCAACGCCAACGCTCGCTCGCATTCGGCAATCCCTTGGGCTGCGCGGAATGTGAAAATATACACCACGCCCAGATACATGTGAGCCTGCGCGTGTTGTGGAGCCATTGACAGAGCCTTGTTTAGGGCCGTCTCGGCCGCCGCGAGGGACGCGGCTCGTTCGTCGGTAAAGAAGTTAACGCCCATAAGGCAGTCAACTATGGCCGTGCCAACCAGTGCTTCGACACTGCCTGGATCAAGCGCCAAGACGCGTTCGAAAAAGCCACGCGCTTGCGTCAGGTGCTCGAGGGTCACTCCCTTGTTTAAGTGAGCGATGCCCTGGAAATACAAATCCATCGCGCCGGGACGTACACAGTGTTCTGCCCGTCGTGCCTCAATTTCAACAAGCTGGGCATCCAGCGTGTTGGCTAGCCGCGACACAATTTCGTCCTGCATGTCGAACAGATCAGCGATGGGCTTGTCGAAACGCTCGGCCCATAGGTGGTTGCCACTTTCGGCATCGACAAGCTGCACGCTCACCCGAAGCCCGTTCCCACTGCGCTGCACGGAGCCTTCGAGCACGTAACGGATGTTCAACTCGCGCCCGATCTTCCTGAGGTCGACTGCTTTATCCTTGTACGTGAAGGCGGTGTGTCGGCCGATCACGAATGAACCGGAGATGCGCGATAAATCCGTGGTCAAACTCTCGGTCACGCCATCAACGAAATAGCCTTGCTCGGGATCTCCGCTGAGATTAGCGAACGGCAGCACAACAATGGAAAGGCGATGTGCTGAAGACGGCGTCTCTGCAGTCACGCCACCACGCGTCGCCGAACCCGTCTGCTCGGCCGGGCTCCCCTGTGTTTCTTCCTGCACGGCTCCAACGAAGCGGAAGCCTTGGCGCGGCAGCGTCTTGATCAGAAGCTGCTTCTCACCGGTGTCGCCGATCGCGCCTCGGACGGCATTGAGGCGGGTTGTCAATGCAGCATCAGAGACGGAGCGGTCGTCCCAGATGGCGCGGATCAGGTCGTCCTTGCTGACGACGCGCTCCCTGTTGCGGATCAGGTAGTCGAGCAGGTCGAAGACCTGTGGCGCGAGAGGGATCATCTCGGCGCCGCGACGCAGCTCACGCCGGCCTGTGTCAAATGTGTAGTTCTCGAAGAGATAGCGCACAGCCATTCCCCCGGTGGCGTTGCTCGCTGAGGGACGCTCAACCACGGATAAACTATGCCGCCGGTAAGCAAAATGTAAGCCGCTCAAGGTGGTGATTGTCTGCTTCTGGCGTGCGCCGTGCAAAGGCGGCGCTTTTCCAGTGGGTGCAAACCCCACCCGGCAACCGCTCCAGCCGGAAGCATCGGAGCAGTCATGGAGGTAACGAAGTGGCTGAAGCCTTCGATTAGCGTGTCACGAATTGGTGACAGCGCGAGTGTGCAGGCCGCAACGCGAGTGAACGCCGAGCAAGCCTCGAAAAGGACAATGCGCAGGCCGACCCGACTGCCATATCGGGGAAGGCTGAAACAGCCGGGTGAGATGAGCGAAGAATACGCCCAGCTGCTGCACCGGGGTATTGGCGGCGGCATGTACACAAGGAAAGCGTACGCAACACGGGAAGCCCCAAGGCGTGGTCAGCGATGACCAACCGGACGCCCGCGAGGGACAGGTCGGGCGCCCTGGGGTGGCGGAGAGGTTCGCAGTACCGCTGAAGCCGGGTAATGCCGGGGGAGGGAAGGGACCTCAGTTCAAGACAAACGCAACAAGTGGTGAGGGATTTGGAGATTGGGCAACCTATCAACTCCGAAAACTGTTCAGAAACTGCAGAAGGCGTTGCACGCGAAAGCGAAGGCAGAAGCCGGCTATCGCTTCTATGCGCTGTACGACAAGATCAGCCGTGAGGACATTCTGGCCCATGCTTATGCCCAGTGCCGCTCCAACAAGGGCGCACCGGGTGTGGACGGTCAGGATTTTGCGGACATCGAGGCGTATGGCGTAGAGCGGTGGCTCGGCGAACTGGCGCTTGCGCTCAGGGAGGAGAGCTACCAACCGGATCCTATCAGAAGAGTGTTCATCCCGAAGGCCAACGGCAAGCTCAGGCCGCTGGGCATCTCGACCGTGCGGGATCGGGTCTGCATGACAGCAACAATGCTGGTGCTGGAGCCTATATTCGAAGCCGACCTTCCCTCCGAACAGTACGCGTACCGTCCCGGGCGCAATGCCCAGCAGGCGGTGATCGAAGTGGAAGAGTTGCTGTTCCGAGGCCATCCGGAAGTCGTTGACGCCGACCTCGCGGACTACTTCGGGAGCATCCCCCATGCCGAACTTCTAAAGTCGGTAGCGCGTCGAATTGTTGATCGGCGCGTGCTGCATCTGATCAAGATGTGGCTGGAATGCCCCGTGGAAGAAACCGACGATCGAGGGAGGAAGACACGCACGACCGAGGCCCGGGACAAGCGGCGTGGCATCCCGCAAGGTTCACCCATCTCACCATTGCTGGCGAATCTCTACATGCGCCGGTTCGTGTTGGGATGGAAGATGCTCGGGCTGGAGCAAAGCCTCGGCTCTCGTATCGTGACCTATGCCGACGATCTCGTGATCCTGTGCAAGAGGGGCAAAGCCGACGAGGCGTTGCAACAACTGCGCAAGATC
This sequence comes from Bradyrhizobium sp. AUGA SZCCT0283, assembly GCF_018130385.1. Lineage (GTDB taxonomy): Bacteria > Pseudomonadota > Alphaproteobacteria > Rhizobiales > Xanthobacteraceae > Bradyrhizobium. Next base: position 256,678 of record NZ_JAFCLU010000009.1, read on the forward strand.
ATGAGCAAGCTGAAGCTCACGGTCAACGAGGAGAAGACACGAATCTGCAAGGTCCCGGAAGGAGAGTTCGACTTCTTGGGTTACACGTTCGGACGGATGTACTCAGCGAGGACCGGCCAGGCGCGCCTGGGTTACCGGCCATCGCGGAAGAGCATCAAGCGCATGGTGGAGCAAATCCATGCACTGACGGACCGAACGCGGACATGGCAAGAAACCACAGAGCTGGTGGGCAAGGTGAACCGCACGCTGCGCGGATGGGCGAACTACTTCCAAGTAGGCACCGTCAGCAAGGCGTATCGGGCACTCGACAGCTACACAGCGATGCGGTTGCGCCGGTGGTTGCAGTTCAAGCACAAAACCAGGCGTCGCAAGGGCGGGACCTATCCACTCTCGCATCTTTACGGGCACTTTGGCCTCGTACGCCTGAGCCGGCTTGGGCACGACGTGTCGTGGGTGAAGGCGTGAAGTTTTGTCCGAGAGCCGGATGCGGGAAATCTGCCTGTCTGGTTCGATGAGCGGGGTGTGAAAACGGGGCCACGGTCGAGCCAGTAAGGCACCGCCAGACGAAAGGGGCGGCAACAGATATGCTCGGACCTAAAGCTACCGCGTCACACCTCGACTCTACACTTTTCGGACCTGAGCGTTCAGGCTGAGGATGTCCGTTTACAAGGGGCACAGCGGACTTCGTTTTCGGGCGCGTCTAAGTCCGTTGCTGACCCCAAAGGCGACCTCGGCGGCTCGGCACGATTGTGGCTCGACCAACGCGAGCACGGGGCGAAGGGCGACGCGGTGGCGATAGGCTAGCGACAGTGAGCAGAAAGCGGGGCATAGCTTCCTATGCCAACGCATGCATGGTCGCCGCGTTTTGCTCGAATATGGATTGGGGTCGATAGGACAACCAATACGGAATTAAACTGATGCGCAGGGTTCATCGGCGGTAAGGGATCTACCTCTCTTCGTCACGAGGCATTCCTTCCTCTCGGTCCTTTTCAACAATGATGGACACGTATGGATTTCAAATCGCTGACCGCGCGCCTCAATAGCGCCGGTCAGCGTGTCGAGCGAGGCGTGGATTGGCATCCGTTGTTGCAATCCGAGTGCGGCGCTTTTACTGGCTCATGCGCGCCGAAGCCGGATGCCCCGGTACCTTGAAGCGCTTGCCGGTATCCGTGACCTCAGTGCCGTTGACCTTCAGGATCGAGAAATCCTGGGTCAAATAATTTCCGACCAGAATGTACTTGCCGTCCGGGGTGAACATCGCAGCCTCGGGCAATCCGCCGACCTCGATATCTTGGGTCTTGGTCACCTTCTTTCCATCGATCTTCAGCACCGCGATGCTGCCATTCGTCTGGTAGTAGAAGGCCTTCTTCATGTTGGAGCCGCGCAGGATGGCGGCGACCGCGAGATCGCCCCTCGGAGACATCGCCAATCCTTCGGGGCCGTCGCCGACCACCACCCGATCGATGATGCGCGGCGGGTTGGCTTCGAGATCGATCACGCTTGTCGTGTCAACGCTGCCGTCGGATGAGCCGGCACCGCCATTATCGGCGGTCAGCGCGATCTTGCCGTCGGGCGTCACCACGACATTGTAGGGCCACAGGCCGGTCGGCAGATCGACCTTGTTGTAGGTCACCTTGTCGCCGGCGATATCAAGCACCGACACCTTGTGCGCCGGGAATCTCACCGCCAGCGCCCGCTTCCCGTCCGGCGTAAACACCACATGCGCGACGCTGTCGGGCATCGCGATCGTATCGGTGACTTTGACATCGATGCCATTGACCGAGAGCACGCTGATCGAGTTATCGCCACGATTGGCAACCAGCGCCATCTTGCCGGATGGGCTGATGCTCAGCCCCGACGGCTGCTTGCCGGCAGTGAGCGCGGCCACCAGTTTGGGTGGACTGGCCTTGAGATCGATGACGTAGACCTTGTTGTCCAAAACCTGTTTCAGCGTGTCGCCGTCCTTGGTTACATCTACCGAATCCGCCACCAGCGCGACCGACTCTGATGGATCGATGTCGAGATTGACCGGCGGTCCGACGATCGAATTCTTCAGGGGCAGGGTGGCGACGATCTTGGGGCTTTCAGGGTCGGCCAGATCCACGATCAGCACCGAATCCTTGCCGGCAGGCGACAGAGCTGGTTTGCCGTCGTCGTCCCACAGTAATTTCTCGTCGTTGCCGACGATCATGAAGGGCTTGGCATAGGCGAGATTAAGGCTGGAGCTGCAGAGCAGGATTGCCGCTCCCAAGGATAATCCAACTGCGCGATTGACGGGCATGGTGACGTTCTCCCGGATAAGACCGGCCTCTGATGGGCCGGTTTCGCAACCTCAGCGTACGCGCGGAACCGCGTTGTTGCCAGTGCGAAGCGCTACGCAGACTCTAATTCAGGCCGCGTAGCAACCACGTTTGGGAGCCGGATCACAATGGCCGGAGGCTGAGGGTTTCAGAAAATTTGAGCACTTCTTGTGATGTCTAGTGGCACCATTGAGACGTGCCGTCGGACCCTGAAAAGGTCTGCATATGAGGGAAGACCGGAAGTCATCGGCACACGGTCAGAACGACGCGATTGACCCGGAGCAGAAGTCAGCCAATCAACGCTCCGCTTGTTAGGGCCTGACCTTGCCCAGGTGTAGATCAAAAAATCGCGCGACTTCGTCGTGGTACTCTTTGGTCTCCGGTGCAGTGAAGTCGGTCATGTACTGCACGTGAGATTGCCCTTCCCACACTTGCAGCACGGCTTCGACACCGGCTGCGCGCAGCTTGCGATGCATCCGCACTGTGTTGGACAAATACAGATCGCGGGTGCCGCTGGTCAGGATGGCCGGTGGAAATCCATGCACGTCGCCATAGATCGGAGATAGCAAGGGGTCCTTAAGGTCGCGGCCGTTCGCATAGAGCAACGCCGTCGCTCGTATAAAGCCATCCTGAGTGCCCAGAAGATTGTCGACGAAGGCATTGGTGAAGAGAGTGTCGCCGGTCTTGCTTAGGTCGACTGTGGGCGAACCCGGTGCGATCGCGCCCGGCATCGGGAGAATTTCCGCCTTCGCGCGCAGCAACGTGGTCAGCGTCAAGCTGCCGCCGGCCGAAGCGCCGAAGATGCCGATATTCTCCGGCCTTGTCGTCTTTAAAAGCTCACGGTAGGCCGTGACGGCATCGTCCAGCGCAGCAGGGAAGGGAAAATCAGGCGGCATGCGGTAATCGACGGTGATCACCTTGTAATGGGCAAATCCCGCCATCAGGATGCCTTCACGGGTTCCGGCCTCCCCAGGATTGAAGACCCTGACGCCGCCGTGCAGGTGGAGAAGAACGCGGTCGCGGTTGCTCGGCGGAATCGCCTTCGGCGTAACGATGAAGGCCTTCACCCCACCCATCATGGTCGGCTCTACACTGACGCCCAACGCCTCACGCAGTCGCGGCAATGTCGCCAGGACATTGCGCGCCGCGTCATCGACCCTCTTCTTCCAATCGGTGGTGGTCTCAGGCACGAGATTGAAGTTTGGGTTGAAGGGTCTCGCTATGACGGCTTGCATCTCGGGGCTGACGGTGTCCGGAACCGGAATCGAGCGCGCCGGCACCTCGCGCGTGCTAGGCGGTCCTGACTGCGCGGCGGCCGGCGTCATCGGTTGTACTGCCGGCAGCACGGCAGCGCCGGCGGCCAGATGCAGGAATTGTCTTCGGTGGGGAAGTTTCATTGGCGTCATCCTCCCTGATGCACGCGCAAATGGGCGCGGGCGCGCGACACGAGCGTGGATAGACCGCACAAATGATGGTCTGAGTGGGATGCCCGCCGACGGCATCACCCTGCCGCTAAAATGGGGACTTCGGCACATCCCGCTGAGGCGGCTCGAAGGTTAGGCTACATCAACCACGTGACTAGGCGGAAGGGGGCATGACCGCTTATGGCACTTTTGAGACATGCCGACCGCCTCTCACAATGTCCGTTGCCGGGGGTAGACCGGAAGTGCTCGGCCCGCGGCCAAAGCGACGCTATTGACCCAGGCTGTGTGAAAACCCCGTCGATGCTATGATTCTCTTGCTGAATCGGCGGGGGAAGTGATGCGGGGTTTCGTT
>NZ_JAFCLU010000090.1 GCF_018130385.1 Bradyrhizobium sp. AUGA SZCCT0283
ACCCCGCATCACTTCCCCCGCCGATTCAGCAAGAGAATCATAGCATCGACGGGGTTTTCACACAGCCTGGACCCAAACCGGACATATTTCGGCGAGGTCGTAACGAGTTGGAATCCCGTGGCGCTTATTGTTTGGAAAGGGAAGGCCGCCGTACGATCACATCCTTACCCACTTCGATTACCATCAGATCTTCCCCTACTTCTAATGGACCGCTGTAAGTTTTGCGCGTGGCGGGCACCAGATCATCAGCGGTGGCGGTGGGCAGAACTATATGGGAGTAAACTGCCAGCCGCGGTTTTGTTCTTTCGAACACTTCCCCGGCCTGTTCGGGAGTAACATGATGTGCGACTACTGATTTCGCCCGCTCTGGATTGACCCCTGCACGTACAAAGCTTTCGGGTGACGCAACCTCGTGCACCAGTAAGTCTACCCCAGCGGCCGCTCGGACGAGATTGTCAGAGATGCGTGTATCGCCAGACAGAACGACGGATCGACCTTCATAGTCGATACGGTAGCCATAAGCTGGTTCCACCGGCGCATGATCGACCTTGATCGCCGTTATTTTCACGCCATTCTGTTCGAAGGCAAAGCCCGGGTCAATTTCGTGAGCGTTGATCACCGCCCCCTCGGGTCGTGCCTTGTCATCGGAAATCCTAAATCGGATATCAAACTCAAACGCTTGTACTAGGTGCGACACCATATTGGCAGTTCCTGGTGGCCCCCACACCTCCAGCGGCCGGTTGCGGCCGGCGCCAACTAGCCAACCAGTTAGCCAGACGTCCGGAAATCCAACCACATGGTCGGAGTGGAGATGGGTAAAAAACACCCCATCAACGTCTTGCCACCTGACTTTGATTTGCGCGAGGCGCTGTATCGCGCCGCGACCAGTATCAAAGAGAAATTTCTTGGCGCCTGCCTCGACTAATATGCTCGGGCCGAAGCGGTTCATCACAGGAGGTGGATTTCCTGTACCGAGTAAAGTTACGCGTATTTCCTGACAAAGCGCAGCACCCGAGAAGACGCTCAATGAGAGTGCGGAAATGAATAACGCCCTGCTTAGCTGAGCTAACATCTCTGCACTTCATGGTTGTATGGGCCAGTTGACCCACCGCTCCGTCAAACGGCTGCGGAACTGACCCCGATATCAGATCAAGGGATACTGCGGTCGCGGCGTTTCCGTATGTGAACTAGTTTACATCAGCAGGACGGATTTTATAGCCGTTATGTCACTGTGTTGGCGCCTTTGATGCTTCACTGGATCGCACAAATAGAAAACGAGACATCACGGATATTTTTGCGTCGGCGCTGCCATCTTGGCCGATGAGGATTAGTCCCGCTCCGCCATTAGCCACAGTTAAAATGATGAGCTCGCCGTTCCACGTCTTGATGGGCTCCATTCCGATGATGAGAAATTCACCGACCGGTTGGTCAAAATATTGAAGCCTCAGCTGCGGAGCGACCTCTGCTGCCGCAAGTCCAAAGCCCAGCTGTCGAGCGCGCGCATAGATGTCAGCCAGGGACGCAGTATCGGTCTCAAAGCCGAGTTCGGCCGCCGACACCGCGAAAAGCTCCACGTTTGTTTTCGTAGCGCTGAGGGTAAAGGTCGGTCGAGCGAGAATTTCCCCAGCCGAGTTTCCGATGCCACAACCTACTGTATTCAACGCGTTACGAAGAGCGAGCGAATCTGAAAAGTTCCCAACTGTAATCTTCTTCCATACCGGAACATCAACGGCGGATCGGACTAGAACCTGCGGCATAATAGGTGAAGGACGCTTATTGAGCCTCAGTTGGTTCTGCAGAACGTCTCTCGCCGTGCATTGCGCTCTGGCTTCGCTCGCGAATACGAGAAGGCAGGCGCTGCAGAGCATCATAAAGATGGGAGCGCTGCCATTGTGCCGTCCCGCCGAACGATGCGACATTGCGATACCTCGCTTCGAGGCAATGTACTCGATCTCACCGCGCGTGATACCGATGTCCGTTAGGTCCCTTTCGGTCAGCTGGCACAACTTGGCTCGCAGCCTTTCGCGTTTGCGCCACTGTTGAAATGCATCCCAATATATTTCGAGAGGGCTGTACACTTGCCGCTTTGCGGTTGCCGGTCTCAGCTCGGTGGCCCCGTGGATCGTGCTCATTGCGATGTGTCCAGGCTGGACTGTTTCACCAGCCGAGGGTACCGGGAGATGAGCTGGCGCGCTTAACATCCGGCTTACTTTTTCCTCACCGGCGGCTTATTCTTTGCGTCTGAGGCCGGCAATAGAAGCCGTTGGAGGCAACTTAGGAAATAGCAACGTGCGCTATCTCTTCGACGAGTACGCATTCGATACTGACCGCCGTGAATTGCATCGCGGACCGGAGCTAGTTTCCATCGCACCCCAGGTATTCGACTTGCTTGAGTACCTGATCCTCAACCGGGAACGAGTCGTTAGCAAAGAGGGCCTCATCAATGCCATCTGGAATGGGCGCAGCGTGTCCGATGCAGCGCTGACCACGCGCCTTAACGTCGCGCGGTCTGCGATAGGCGATTCCGGCGAGGAACAGCGCCTGATCAAGACACTGCCGCGCAAAGGCTTCCGTTTCGTCGGATCCGTGCGGGAAGCGCGAAAGCTTGCAGGTCTAAACCCTGGCGATGCGCCCGGGAGCGTTCCTGCACTTCCCGACAAGCCCTCCATCGCCGTGCTGCCGTTCGCGAACATGTCTGGCGATCCCGAGCAGGAGTACTTCGCGGACGGGATGGTTGAGGAGATCACGACCGCGCTTTCGCGGTTCAAAGGGCTGTTCGTGATCGCTCGCAATTCGAGTTTCACCTTCAAGGGCAAAGCGGTCGACATCAAGGAAGTCGGGCGGAGGCTTGGCGTGCGCTATGTCCTCGAGGGGGCTGTGCGTAAGGCGCCGGGGAAAGTTCGCATCACAGGGCAGTTGATCGATGCGATTACAGGCGCGCACATCTGGGCGGACAGGTTTGAGCGTGACCTGACCGACGTTTTTGCTCTTCAGGACGAAGTTACGATCGCCGTTGTCTCGGCCATTGAGCCAAAAATGCTTCAAACAGAAATTGCGATGGCGACGCGGCGGCGACCAGAGAACCTCACCGCCTATGATTTTTATCTCCGTGCAGCGCAGCAGTTCTACCTAGCGACCCGCGAAGGGGTGGCCGAGGCGATAAGGCTGGCTCATCGCGCCTTGGAGCTCGACCCTCGGTTCGGCTCTGCCGCGGCTCTGGCAGGTGTCTGTCACATGCTCAACGTCGTTTTGGGCTATAGCAACGATCCCCAGTTCGAACGCAAGGAAGCAGTTCGGCTTGTTCGTTTGGCATTGAGCCTCGACGATGGTGATCCGGACACGTTAGCAAGGGCTTCCATGACCTCGGCGTTCATTGTCGGCGATAGTGAAGCCGAGATCGAAATGGCTGACCGGGCGGTCGCGCTCAACCCAAATTCATGGCGCACATGGCACGGCAGAGGCGAGGTCTACAGAGTTGCGGGGCTGCCGGAGGAGGCGATCCGGAGCTTTGAACGTGCTATTCGCCTGAGCCCGGTAGACTCGTGGCAATACATGACGCTTACTGGCATTGGGCAGGCCCTTATCGAGCTTCGCCGCTTTGACGAGGCCATCGTCGTATTGAAGAAAGCCCTTCGTCAGAACCTCTATGTGGCAACTTACCGCTGCCTCGCGTCCGCCTTCGCCCATCTCGGACGTGACGCTGAGGCGCACGACGCGGCGGCGCGGGTGCTTGAGATCGATCCCGCCTTTACAGTATCGGCGCATATCGCCCGGGGCCCCAAAAACGTAAAGCTGCTTATTGAGGGTCTTCGGAAAGCGGGGTTGCCCGAGTAGCTCTCCAATGCCCACGAGGTGATCGAATGGCGGCACTCTGCTGCGGCGCATGAGTCCGGTTATGGCACCTTTGAGACATGCCGACGGGCGCTGAGAATGTCCGTTGATCGGGGTGGACCGGAGTGCGCCGGGAGACCGGCAAGGAGTAGATGGTGCAAGTCCATCACGATGAAGGAGTAGCGAACCGCATCG
>NZ_JAFCLU010000091.1 GCF_018130385.1 Bradyrhizobium sp. AUGA SZCCT0283
ACGGGATCGCATCCCGATCAGCAAACTCTCTTCTCTTCAACAACATAGACAGATGGGTGTTCTGATGCGCGGTTGTAAAAGTCCGGGTAACGGCCGATCGAAGCACGGGCCTCGGTCGTGTCGCTGTTCTTGGAGAGTTTGACGCGTTGCTCGCGCAACCAGCCTCAAGCCAACGATTAAGGGGGCGGCTACACTCCTGGCGCACGCGCAGGCACTCCTGCGGAGCAACACCATTGATCTCGCGCTCGATGGCGAACAGGACATCGATGCGCTTGACCGCCTCGGCCTCCCGATCGCCCCGAATCTGCTCGACCGCAACTTCACCGCCACTGCGCCGAACCGGATCTGGCTCTCCGATATCACCTACGTCGAGACCGATCAGGGATGGGTCTATCTGGCCGCCGTCATGGACCTCCTCTACAGCCGCAGGATCGTCGGCTGGGCGATGGCAGATCATTTGCGTGCCGAACGGCCGTTGGCGGCCTTGCGGATGGCGATGTCGACGCAGCAGCCGGGCGACGGCCGGATCCACCATTCCGATCGGGGTGTTCAGTACTACCGCAAGGTGATGCAGTCCGCCGGCTTCCAGGCTTCGATGAGCCGCAAGGCCGACTGCTATGACAATTGGAGAGCTTCTTCCTACGCTCAAAACCGAGCTCGTCCATCACAGGCACTATGCAACACGGCAGGAAGCCGCACGGGATAGCTTTGCCTACATCGACTCGTCGTCACTCCGCCATCGGCTATATCAGTCCGATCGAGATGGAGCTAAAAGCAGCTTAACACTGTCCATTTCTTCGGGGGAAGATCAGGGTCGCGTCTGAAGGCTTCCTGCACCGATGCCGTCGCCCGACGAGGCCGACGCGGTGGCGCTGTGTTTCACGGAGCCGGACGGTTCGCCCTACATCCGCTCGAACGACTTCAATCGCAAAATCGAATACCCCAGATTTGCTTATGCCTGAAGTCAAATAGGTGATCGCGATTGTGAGCAACCCAAGCCCCCTCGACCCCAATGACACGGGCCGAGTAACGAACGGGTATTACGTCTTGGAGGATGGATTGCTGACCATGACGGACGGCAATGGGGAAGCCATCAGGAGCACGAGCGGCGAGAAGACCCCCGACAAGCTGCAGGCCGGGGAGGAGCCGATCTCATCGCGAAGCGTCTAACGCCTCGGATTTACCGATCGATCCGGGGAAATGAGGCGACGGGGTTCAATCGGCGGCTGGTGTATCCAAAAATCGATTTAGCTTGAAGGAGATTTAAATTGGCTTTCGGAGGAATGGGGGCTCGCCGGGGATTCGCGAGCATGGGAGCGGTTGGCAGACATCGAGCTGCTTCTTCTGGACCAACCGCCATCCCGGCAGGGGACACCCGTTAGGGGTCTGTCCCTGTCCGTCCCGTTGGAATGTCGGGGGACAGTGTCCCGTGCTGTCTCATGTCCACTTAGAGAGAAGACGTGAACAAACAGGTTAGGAGTGCCGGCACCGACTGACAGATGGGTGATAACTGTTCCCGCTGATACACGTCTGCGTTCGATGTTCCCATGCATTCCCGTGCCGCACCCAGGCGCTAGGCGCCTGGGTGCGGAAGCCGATCAATGTTGCGGTCTGGTCAGGAACGAGTCCTGCCCCCAGTGGGTGCCGTTAGACACGGCCGCCACGATCTGCCCGGGATCGACCCGGCCAGTGTTGCCGGCCAGATACTGGTTCAGCACCGCAAAGCCATGGCTTGCCAGCGACGAGGCAGTCGAACCGCTCGTATACGGAGTATCCGCCGCGTGGATCGGAGACGCAGAGGTCGCAACGCCTCTGTTGACGACCAGGTCCATGATCTGGCTGAACAGAGCAGAACCCCGGCTTGCCAGTTCCCCGCTCGTGCCGATCGCAGGCGTGGTCGTCCCACCGCTGGCGATCGAGTCGCCATGCTGGCCCCACCATCCAACGCCATGGCCTGGGAACCCTGTGTTTGTGCCGGTCGACGGCGAAGGATCCGTCACAGGGGTGTTCTGCGGCGACGTTGGGGTCGTGACGGTCGCAGGCCGTGGATCCTTCACGGTGATGGTCTGCGGCGCGGATGTCGCGATGGCGCCGGTGACCGGGTCCTTCGCGGTTGCGGTCAGCGTGAGTGTAGCGACCGGGTCAGAGGCGCCCTTGAAGTTCGATGTGAGCGTCAATCCGCTTTCGACCTGCGCGGCCGTCAAGGTGATGTTCTTTCCGCTGAACGTTTGACCATCGCGCTTGTCGGTGATCGTCTCGTATCTCGGCAAGCCCGTGATGTTCACGGTCACGACATCGTCGGAGTCGGTCGTCGTCACCTTCACTCCGAGGTCGACCGTACCGCCCTTCCCGGTCACCGAAAGCGTAGGATCCGCGACGGTGAGGACCGGCTTGGTCGCTGACGGGCTCGATGGGGTGGTTGGAGTGGTCGGGGTAGTCGGCGTTGACGCGGACGGAGCGATCTGGAGACCGGAGAACGTCTTCACCGCGCCCGACAGATTTGCCGCAAGACCGCCGGCATCCTTGATGCTCGCGCCGCTCGGAAGATTGACTCCGGTGATGGCGAGCGCCGAGGTGTTCGTATCGGTCGATGCGACAGTCGTTTTGAAGGTGAGCGAGTTCGTGCCCGAGCCACCGACATAGGTGGCCTTTGCGCCGTCGTTGAGCGACAGCGTCGGCGTGCCGCCGACGGTCACGGCCTCGTTGAAGCCGAGCGTCAGCGTGATGGTATCGCCGACATGCTCGATTCCCGTCCCCGGCGAAGCGGAGGCCTGCGTCACTGTCGGCGCGACGTTTGGCGTCGTGGGCGTGGTTGGGGTAGTTGGAATCGTCGGCGTCGTCGATGACGTCGCGATCTGGAGGCCGGAGAATGTCTTCACCGCGCCCGCGAGATTCGCCGCGACACCGCTCGCATCCTTGATGCTCGCACCGCTCGGCAGATTGACCCCGGTGATGGCGAGCGCCGAGGTGTTCGTGTCGATCGACGCGACGGTTGTCTTGAAGGTGAGCGAACCCGTCCCGGAACCACCCACATAGGTGGCGGTCGCGCCGTCGTTGAGCGACAGCGTCGGCGTGCCGCTGACGGTCACGGCCTCGTTGAAGCCGAGTGTCAGCGTGATCGTGTCGCCGACGTGTTCGGTGCCGGTTCCCGGAGAGGCCGTGGCCTGCGTCACCGCTGGCAGGATCGGATCGATCTGGAGACCGAAGAACGTCTTCACCGCGCCCGAGAGGTTCGCCGCAAGTCCGCCAGCATCCTTGATGCTCGCGCCGCTCGGCAGATTGACTTGGGTGATGGCGAGCGCCGAGGTGTTGGTGTCGGTCGATGCGACCGTCGTTTTGAAGGTGAGCGAGTTCGTGCCCGAGCCACCGACATAGGCGGCCGTTCCGCCGTCATTGAGCGACAGCGTCGGCGTGCCGCTGACGGTCACGGCCTCGCTGAAGCCGAGCGTCAGTGTGATGGTATCGCCGGCACGCTCGATTCCCGTTCCCGGTGAAGCGGAGGCCTGCGTCACCGACGGCGCGACGTTTGGAGTGGTCGGCGACGTGGGCGAGGTTGGCTGCGTCGGTGTCGTTGGCGTCGTAGAACTGCCCAGCAAGGGCGGCGGTAGATCAGCCTGCAACTGCTGCGCACTCAACGACGTGAAATA
>NZ_JAFCLU010000092.1 GCF_018130385.1 Bradyrhizobium sp. AUGA SZCCT0283
TCGACGTCGAGGACGACCATGAGCTGGCCGTCGAGACGGTGAACGCCGCCGGCGAGCTTGGCCATGCGGGGGTCGAGGTTGACGGGGTTTTCCTCGCGGCCGTTATCGTGGAGTTTCAAGACCTCGCCGATCTGGTCGATCAGGAGGCCATAGGACTCGCCGCGCAGATCGACGCCGACCGCCATCGGCGGCTTGCCGTCGTCGTTCTTGGGCAGCCCCAGGCGAGCGCGCATGTCGACCACGGTGACGATGCGGCCGCGCAGATTGAGCACGCCGGCGATCTCGGCCGACGACAACGGCACCCGCGTCAGCCGTTCCGGCATGAACACGTCCTGCACCCGCGAGATCGGCAGGCCGAACAATTGCCCGCCGATCACGGCGGTGACGTATTCAGCCACGGTGCCCTCGATGGTCTCGGTCTTGGTTGTCATATGCACTTACCTTGTTTGAGCATGATCATGCTCTAAGCCGTCCGGCTGAACTTGTTCATGCCGCTTTCCTGTTCTCGGCGGTCTGTTCCTTCAGCGCCGCGATCAGGCCGGGACGGTCGAACTTGGCGACGTAATCGTGGAAGCCGGCCTGCCGCCCGCGCTCGATCGCCGCCGGCGACACCAGCGAGGACAGCGCGATGATCGGCATCGTGCTCAGATTGTTGTCGGCGCGGATCGTTTCCGCGAACTCGAAGCCGTTCATGTCCGGCATCTCGATGTCGGTCAGCACCACGTCGAAGCTGTGGCCGGAGCGCAGCGCGGACAGCCCCTCCTGTGCATTGACGGCGACCCGCACCTTGTAGCCGGCGGCTTTCAGGACCGGCGCCAGCATGTTGCGGAAGAAGGCACTGTCATCGACCAGCAGCACCGATTGCGCCGTCGATGAGGCCCGCATCTCCTTGCGCGAGAACCAGTCGGCAAACGCCATCGGCAGGAAGTGGCCGACGTCGATCACTTCGGTGGCCTGGCCCTTGATCACGGCCGAACCCAGGATGCCGTCCTGCTGGCCGGCGACCTCGATGTGCAGCCGCTCCTCGACGATGTCGATGATCTCGTCGACCACGAGCCCCATCGAGCGGCCGTCGTCGGCGAACACCAGGATCGGCTGCGAGCCCGTGGTCTGGACGGTGACCCCGTTCATCTGCACCAGCGGCATCAATTGCTCGCGGTACTGCACCATGTAGCGGCCGTTGGAGAGCTCGATCTTGTCGGTGGCGATCTCCTCCAGCCGGGTGACGAGGCCGAGCGGAACCGCCTTGGGCTGGCTCGATCCGGCGCGGAACACCAACAGCGAGGTGAGCTGTTCGCCGCCGATCGCATGCGCCGCGGACGCCTCGTCGGCCAGCTCATGGGCCGAGGAGCCGGAGGCGCCGAGCGCCTTGGCGATGCCGTTGGGGTCGATGATCATGATCACGGCGCCATCGCCCAGAATGGTGTTGCCGGAGAACATGTCGATGTGCCGCAGTTTTGTCGACATCGGCTTGACCACGATTTCTTCGGTGTGGAACACGCCGTCGACCACGATGCCAAAGGTCTGGCTGCCGACCTGCGTCACCACGATGAAGCCGTTCTCGGGGTCGCTCGAGGAACCGTCGTCGATCTTCAAGAGCTTCTTCAGGTGCATCAGCGGCAACAGCTTGTTGCGGAGGCGAAGCACGGCGGTGTCCTTGATGCGCTCGATGCGGTGTTCGGAATTGGCGCGCGCCCGCACCAGTTCGACCACGGAGAGCTGCGGGATCGCAAAGCGGTCGCCGGCGGCTTCCACGATCAGGGCCGAGACGATGGCCAAGGTCAGCGGGATCTTGATGGTGACGGAAGAGCCCTCGCCGGCCACGCTCTTGATGTCGATGGTGCCGCCGATCTGGTCGATATTGGTGCGCACCACGTCCATGCCGACGCCGCGGCCGGAGACCGAGGTGACGGTGGCGGCGGTGGAGAAGCCCGGGGCGAAGATGAACTTGTGGATCTGGGCCTCGGTCATCTTCTCCAGTTCAGCCTCGGTGACGAGACCGTTCTGCAGCGCCTTGGCCTTGATCCGCTCAGTGTTCAAACCTCTGCCATTGTCGGCGATGCAGATGATGATGTGACCGCCCTCGTGATAGGCCGACAGCCTGATGGTGCCCTGCTCGCCCTTGCCGCTAGCCAGCCGCTCGGCCGGCGTCTCCAGGCCGTGGTCGGCGGAGTTGCGCACCATGTGGGTCAGGGGATCCTTGATCAGGTCGAGCACCTGGCGGTCGAGCTCGGTGTCGGCGCCGTGCATCTCGAGCTCGATCTGCTTGCCGAGTTCGCCGGAGAGGTCGCGGACGATGCGGGGCAGCTTCTGCCAGGCATTGCCGATCGGCTGCATCCGCGTCTTCATGACGCCTTCCTGCAGCTCGGCGGTGACGTTGGAGAGCCGCTGCAGCGGCACCTTGAACTCGGTGTCCTCGTTGCGGCGGGAGATTTCCAGGAGCTGGTTGCGGGTCAAGACCAACTCGGAGACCATGGTCATCAGATGTTCGAGCGTGTCGACGTTGACGCGGATCGACTGGTTGGCGATCTTGTCGGCTTCCTGGACGTCGGTGTCGGCGGCCGCGGCGCGCTTGGCCGGCTTTGCCTTTACTTCCTTGGCTTCCGGCCCGGCGGCGGGGGCGGCCGGCTTGGCGGCGGCGGGCGCGGGCTTGGGCGCGGCGGGTGCTATTTCGGTCTCGGTCTCGCGGAAGGCGCGCTCGAGGTCGTCGAGCGAGACTTCGCCCGGACGCAAGGGGCGTTCCAGCACCTGCTCGATCAGCGTGCCCTTGGCAACTTCCTGGGTGATCGCGGGCTGCACCGGGGGCGCGGCGACCACGGGGACCGGCGCGGGTTCGGGGTGTGCCTCGGCCGCCGCATGTGCCGCGCCTTCGGCCATCGCGTGCAGCTTCTCGATCAGGTCTTCGTCGGTGCCCTCGGGCTCGGTCTCGGTCGCCTCAAGGCCTGCCAAAATCTCCTTAATGCGGTCAATGCTCGACAGGATCAGCGTCACGGCTTCGGCCTTGACCGGCATGCCGTCGCGGAATTTGCCCATCAACGTCTCGCCGGCATGGGCCAGCGCTTCCAGCCGCGGCAGACCCAGGAAGCCGCAGGTGCCCTTGATGGTGTGCACCAGGCGGAAGATGTTATCCAGGATCTTCGCGTCGCCCGGGTCCTGCTCGAACCGCACCAACTGATTGTCGACCGTATCCAGACTCTCGCTGGT
>NZ_JAFCLU010000093.1 GCF_018130385.1 Bradyrhizobium sp. AUGA SZCCT0283
TGCTCATTTCCTCCTTTAACTTCGTCAGCTTCTCGGTGAGCCTTGTTACCTTCGCGGCCAGCGCCTCCGTCGGCTCCCGCCGGTCGGCCGTGTCAAGTTGGCTCAGATAGCGCGCGACGCTCTCCTCCAACTGGGCACGCCGCCGTTCCACCTTCGCCCGGGTGAAGTTCTTATCCCGGTTGTTCACGGCTTTGAACTTGCTACCATCGATGGCGACGCTCGCCGTCGCGAGAAGACCCATCTTGCGGCAGAGTTCGACGAAGCGCGCACATACCCTGCGCAGCGCCAGGCCATTATCTTTGCGGAAGTCCGCGATCGTCTTGTGATCAGGTGCAAGCCGACCCAGCAACCACATGACTTCGACATTGCGTCCGGCCTCGCGTTCGAGCCGCCGGCTCGACTGCACCCGGTTCAAATAGCCGTAGATGTAAAGCTTGAGGAGAACCGACGGGTGGTACGACGGCCGACCAGTCGCCGCCGGCTCTACCCCCCTCAAAGCTCATCTCAGCCAAATCGAGTGCATCGACAACACGTCGATCACGCGAACAGGGTTGCTCTCGTCAATGAAATCATCGAGGCATTCGGGCAATAGCGTCCATTGCCCACAATCCGCCTCTTCAACGAAGCGCCTCATCGATTCCTCCCGCAGAATCACAGGAGAATCATAACAGCAGCACTGCGTTTTCACACAGCCAGGGTCAATCGCGTCGATCTCGACGGCGTACGAGCACGTCCCCTTTAGCGCCGCCAACGGACATCAACCCATGACCGCGTAAAGGTGCCAGGATCGGCCATTCAGATGGCTTACCTAAGGTCGGCAAACGGCCCAACAGTAATTGCTTGACTATTATCAAGTCGCCCGGCAGGAACTCACCTCCCGATCCAGCTACTTGTACGCGACCGCACCCTCGACAGGGCCTCTCAGTGAGAGGGATCTTGAAGTCTCGGAATTCGGCCTGCGGGATGCATAATGCGTTGCACGATCACCGATCATGGTTGGGGACCCATTCCTCCGCGGTTGAGTCCCAATGACGGGTGTCGTCGAAGTGTTTCCAGAGTGGCCGGCTTGGTTTGCTTTCACCCTTCTGTCGTTTTGCATTCAGTGCGCTGAGTTGGACGACGAGCGCCCCAGCCATCATCACCCATTCGCGAGCGTTATATCGGGAGTTCCATTTGATTGTCGCGAGCATCGGATGCCTCCTTCAAAGTAAGAAAGCCTTCGCCATCTTAACCGGGCCAAGAACACAGGGATGTAAAGTACTTCACAGTCAGCCAACATCTTCGACACAGCCGCGCGGGAGCCTACCAGGGGATGCGTCTGCGAGCTGGAGGGTTGCACTTGATGGAGGCGCACAGCCCCTCCGCTGGATGTCGATAGTTTTTGGCAGCTTTGCGACAGTATCTCATTTTCGCAGGATGCATCTTCGTCCTACACTTCCACTACTGCCTCATTCCAAGGTGTCCAATGCTTTCAATCCCCCGCGAACAGCATTCCCAGGTGCTCGCCGCCGCGTTGCCGCGCGCCGAGACCGAAGCATTTCTGATCACCCGTAACCACGCTGTCGCAACCCTCGCTGCCGCCGATTTGCGCGCCGCGATCCGCAGCGGCCGCGCGCTGCTGGCGCGATTGCCGCTACGCTCGCAGCGGACCCCGGTGCAAAAGGCGGGCGGCGAGGCGATCGTCCATCTGACGGCCGATGCTGTGTGGCGATTTTTCCGCCGCCATGCCGTGCCGATGTACCGCGACCTGACGCAGGAGGGCGCGCGGTCGATGCGCGTCGATGCGATTCTGTGGGAGGCCGCCGCGCACTGGCCTGACATTCTGCCTACCCAGGCAGAGATCACCGCCGAGGGCGACCGCATGCAGGCAGACAAGGACGGCCTCGAGATTCACCAGGGCCTGTTCGTCAGCCAGATCCTGGCCGACCCTCAGGCGGGGCATCACCTGATACGCTCCATGCTGCGCCCCCGAGCAGAATCCCTTGAGCTGCTGCCGCAGTTCATCGCGACAGGCCGCGCCGATCTGGTACCGCGCGCGTCGAGGTGCAGGGCAGCGCGAGCCACGTGACCATCCATAACGAACGGTACCTCAACTCCGAAGACGACACCGTCGTGGGTCCGCTCGAGATCGCGACGGATCTGACTTTGCTGCATCCTGAAGTGAAAATCGGCGTCCTGCGCGGCAGCGTGGTAGATCATCCGAAGTACCGGGGCCAGCGCGTGTTTTCATCGGGAATGAATCTGACGCGCATCTACCAGGGAAAGCTGAGCTATCTCTCGTTCCTTTTCCGCAGCATGGGGTTGCACAGCAAGCTCTACCGTGGCGTGCTGGTCGAACATGAGCCTGACCGCCTGGATGCGCCGCTCGAAGAGCCGGAGCGCACGCTGGAGAAGCTATGGGTTGCGGCCGTCGATAAATTCGCGATCGGCGGAGGCTGCCAGCTTCTGCTCATCGTCGACTACGTCATCGCCGAGGCTGGCTCTTACTTCAGTCTGCCCGCGCGCAAGGAAGGCTTCTTGCCCGGCACCGCAAATATGCGATTGCCCCGCTTTGTCGGCGAGCGGCTGGCGCGCGAGGCGATCTTGTTCGACCGCGTGTTTTACGCCGACACGCCGGAGGGGCGCCTGATCGCCAATGAAGTGGTGCCATCGGGCGAAATGGACCTCGCAGTCTCGCGCTGCGTGGAACATGCGATCGGATCGGGTGTCGTCAGCCCTGGTGCCAACCGCAAGGCGATCCGCCAGCAAACCGAGCCGCTGGAAGCATTCCGCAGATACCTGACGACATACGCATTCGAGCAGGCGTTCTGTCACCTCAGCGACGAGCTCATCGTCAATCTCGAGAAACACTGGAATGCCAAGCAACGCAAACTGTGAGTTTCGCGGTTGGGAACGTCGGCTTTGGGTCCAGGCTCGGAAGTCTCTAACAGTGCGAACGAAGTCCGTTCTTCATCCAGCAACCGACGTAGACCCGATTCAGTCGTCAGGTTCATGTTGGCTTCCGGGGATGGAATACCTCTCCGACGGACAGTTTCGGGTCCTTGATCCGAGAGCGGTCCTTGCGATCGTTCTTTTGTGCTTCGAGCTTCTG
>NZ_JAFCLU010000094.1 GCF_018130385.1 Bradyrhizobium sp. AUGA SZCCT0283
GCCATTGCGCAGGGAAGGCCGGAATGCTCCCGCTGCCCTGTATGCTCGTGTGCACTTTTGTTTGCGCAAATCGCACGCG
This sequence comes from Bradyrhizobium sp. AUGA SZCCT0283, assembly GCF_018130385.1. Taxonomy (GTDB): domain Bacteria; phylum Pseudomonadota; class Alphaproteobacteria; order Rhizobiales; family Xanthobacteraceae; genus Bradyrhizobium. Next base: position 80 of record NZ_JAFCLU010000094.1, read on the forward strand.
AGACCGCGGGTGCAGCAAGCACCCGGTCTTCCCTGCGCCCTCTGAACAAGAGGGCGGGAAGTTTCAGGCAAACCTCGGGCGAAACACGCCGCGAGATCGCGAAACCGTATCCACGTCATTGCGAGCGAAGCGAAGCAATCCATTGTCACCTCACGCACCGGAAGATGGATTGCTTCGCTTCGCTCGCAATGACGGCGAGGCCGCGAGATTGAAGCTGACGTTACACCGTCCTGCATCACGCCCCGACCGAAATGCCCTACCCTGGCTTCGGCGGATTTTCCTTCAGGAAACGCTCGAGATCCTCCTGCACCGAATAGGGCAGCGGGATCGGGTCGCCCATGTGGTCGATCGCACGGTCGAGGCAGAGGCGCACCATGCGGGCAAGTTCGGCCTTGCGGTACGGCTTGGTCAGCAGCAGGACACCCTCGCCGAGACGCCCGCTCGAATCGAACGCACCGAACGTATGGCCCGAGGTGTAGAGCACCCGGAGCGGCCGGCGAAGTTCGGCGACCTTTTGCGCGAGCTGCCGGCCGTTCATGGCGCCGGGCATGACGATGTCGGTGAACAGAAGGTCGAACGCCGCGCCGGAATTCACCAGTTCGAGCGCCTGCGCCGCGTTGGAAGCGGTCATGACCTTGTAGCCGAGACTTTCGAGACGGCCGGTGACATGCGCCCGCACGACATCGTCATCCTCGACGCAAAGAATCGTTTCCGATCCGCCGCGCAGTTCGTCATCTTCAGGCGGCGACGCATCGCTTGCCGGAAGCGCGTCCGAAGGCTCGACCTCGGCCTTCGGCAGATAGATGCGGAAACAGGCGCCCTTGCCCTCCTCGCCGTCGACCACCACGCCGCCGCCGGATTGCTTGGCGAATCCGAACACCATGCTCAGGCCGAGCCCGGTGCCGACCCCGAACTGCTTGGTCGAAAAGAACGGCTCGAAAATCCGGTCGCGGATCGCGGCCGGAATGCCGGCGCCGCTATCGATGACCTCGACGACGACGTAGTCGCCCACGCCGAGACCGCCGACCTCCGCATCATGTTCACCGCGCGTGAGATTTCCCGTCCTGAAAAGCAGCTCGCCGCCATCGGGCATGGCGTCACGGGCGTTGATCGCGAGGTTGACGAGCGCCGAGCTGAGCTGGCCACGATCGACCAGGGCCGGCCATACCTGATCGCTCAGTGCGGTTTTGATCACGATCTGCCGTCCAAGCGTCGGCAACAGCAGTTGGACCACCTCCTCGACCAGGGCATTGACGTCGGTCTCGCGCGGGCGGAGCGGCTGTTTCCGGGCAAAGGCCAGCAGGTTTGCCGTAAGCTGGGATGCGCGATCGGCGGCGTCGTCGATCATCTTGGCAATCGACGCCAGCGCGGGATCATGCTTGACGCCATCGGCCAGAATCTCGATCGTGCCCGTGATCACGGTGAGCATGTTGTTGAAGTCGTGGGCGATGCCGCCGGTCAATTGCCCGACCGATTCCATCTTTTGCGCCTGGAACAACTGTTCTTCGGCGGCGCGCTTGGCGGTGATGTCCCTGACAAACGCGTTGATGATGTAGCCTTCACCGCGGCGCAGCGCCGTCAGCGACACCTCGGCGAAGAATTCGCGTCCGTCCTTGTGCAACAGCGGCGTCTCGTATCGCCCTCCGGTGGCGTCGCCCGATGCCTCGCTCAGGAAGCGGTCGACCCATTGCCGGTGCACGGCGCGCTGCGCTTCCGGAAAGACAAGTTCTTCCACGCTCCTGCCGATCGCCTCGGCGCGCGTCCATCCCATCAAGGCCTCGGCGTGCGGGCTCCAGTTGAGGATGACGCAGGACCCATCGGTCTGGACGAAGGCATCGAGCGCGCCGTCGATGATGGCCTGCGCCATTTCGCCGTCGATCTGCGTATGGTGAGCGAGCCCCTGCTCCCGTCCGCCGTGAACATCGACGGGGCCGGTGACATCGGGCAGCGCGCTAGGCCAAAATCGCGCAGGACCGGCGGCGACAGCCACTGCGAGCGCGCCGGCGATGGCGCCGCCCAGGAGCGCCGCGCTGACAATCGTCGCCAGGGGTCCGCCCGGCGCGGCCTGCGTTGCAAAATAATAGGTTACTGCGCTCACGACGCAGGACGTCACGACGACCAGCAACACCATCGCCAGCGCGAGCCGTCTTGGTTGCGTCATGGCTTCACCAGTCCGGAGATCGTGGATGACTTAGCCGAGTTCCCGGACCCGATCCCATCTTTTCCGCCCCGTAGAAGTACGGAGGATGTTTGATACAGGCCGCCTTTATGATTCGTCCCGAAAGTCGTATGGTTGCAAGATTATCCGATGATTCCTTCCAGTTGCAAAGACTTCCGGCTTATTTCCTGCCCTGGAGGGTGCCGGCATCACACCCCGAAGATTTTGGCGTAGTGCGCCTTGATCTCCTCGCTTTGCGCCTGCACCTGGGCCGGATCGGCCTTGAGCAGTTTCAGGCTGGAAAGCGGGACGTGCCCGCCCTTCTCCTTGACCTCTCCGTGAAAGGAGCGATGCGCAAAGACGTCGACCAGCTTTTGCTGGGCTTCTGCGCTGAAGAAGAAGTTCTGGAACAGCCTTGCCGCGTTCGGATTCGGCGCGCTGCCGAAAATGCCGGAGGGAACGATGATCAGCGGCGACCCTTCGGCCGGATACACCACTTCCACCGGCTTGCCCTGATCCATCAGCAGCACGAGATTGTAATCATTGCCGTCGGCCATGACGGCACGCTCACCGCGCAGGATCTTCTTCGGCGGATCGGCGGCCGATTGCACCTGCATGATCTTCTGCTGAGCGAGCTTTTCCAGGTACGGCCAGCCGAGATCGCGCGCCAGTTCGTAGATCCTATGGGGTGGCAGGTGGTCAGGGGTAAGCTGAGTTTGCGACCACCCAACCACCCGGAGGATCAACGATG
>NZ_JAFCLU010000095.1 GCF_018130385.1 Bradyrhizobium sp. AUGA SZCCT0283
AACGGGCCTTGAGATCGAACAAAGAAACTGATGAAGGACAAAAGATTTGCTGCCCTGGGGAACTCCTTGACAAAAAAGCTCCATACAAGGAAACCGCGCGTGAGGAACGTAAGGCCGCGACGCAGGGGCTATGGGGATTTGAGCGCTGCGGGCGAGCTGACCGATTTGGATCGAGCCGATGCAACGGGTTGCTCGACGGTTGAGCGGCTGACCAATGATCGGCGGATGGTGTCGGGCTCTATAAATTTTCGGACGATTTGCGACGGCTGGCGGATATCCGGGCGCGCTCTGCCGTGGCCGGCCGGGAGCCAGCGAGCGCGACGAGCAGATTGGCGAGGTTGTGGCACGGTCACGAGGTGTCGATCCTGATGACGGTTGCTGGAGAAGTCGGCCGATGCCGTGGCGTTGCGCCGCGCGCGAAGACCTCGATGATGATCATGGGACCGCCGCAGCATGGACAAGCCGGCTTGCTGGAATCTTCGGCGGCACTGGTGGGCTCGCTCTGTGCGTTTGAAGCGGCGAGCAGTTCGCGCGCGCGTGCGACGTTGTCGGCGCACGCGCTTTTGGCGAACAGGCCGTAGTGGCGGATGCGGTGCAGGCCTTTTGGCAGCACGTGGACGAGGAAGCGGCGGATGAACTCGTCCGTGGCGAGCGTCATGTGCTTGTATCGATCGCGGCCCTCGATGTGGTAGTCCTTCCATTTGAAGGTGACGCCCTGCTCGTCGAAGGCAACCAGACGGCTGTTGGCGATGGCCACGCGGTGGGTGTAGCGCGACAAATAGGCCAACACCGCTTGAGGTCCGCCGAACGGGCGCTTGGAATAGACGACCCATTCGGCCTTGTGCAGCGGGGCGAGATGAGCTGCGAAGGATGGCGCATCGGCCAGATGGACGTCGTTACCGAAGAAGCTCAGGCGGCCGGCTTGGTGGGCGGCGACGAGCTTCTCCAGGAACAGTCGGCGGAACAGGCGGGAGAGCACTCGCACCGAAAGGAAGAAGCCCGGTCGACACGATACCCAGCGCTGGTCGTCCAGCGAGATGCCCCCGCCCGGCACGATCATGTGTACGTGGGGGTGGTGGGTCAGCGCCGAGCCCCAGGTGTGCAGCACGGCGGTGATGCCGATCCGCCCACCCAAATGCTTCGGGTCGGCGGCGATCGTCAGCATGGTCTCGGCCGAGACTTTGAGCAGCAGATCGTAGAGGACGGCCTTGTTCTGGTAGGCGATGTCGGCGATGGCCGCAGGCAGCGTGAACACGACGTGATAATACCGCACCGGCAACAGGTCGGCTTCGCGGTCGGCGAGCCAGTCCCTCGCGGCAGCGCCCTGGCACTTCGGGCAGTGCCGGTTGCGGCAGGAGGCAAAGTCCGCCGACACCTTCTACTGTATGGTGCCCACGGGTCGGGGAAGACTTACCTGGGCTTGCCGAAGCTAACAACCGCGCGGCTCAAGGGATCGCTGAGTGCGAGCGAGCCTTGGCTTTAAATCACAACTTGGCTAGTGCGCACGGGGTTATTGGAGAGGCCAAGCTATTCGCGGCGCAGAAACAGAGGCTCATGTGGTGGAAGCACTTCGCCTCTCGCCTCACGATGTGCTGGCCTCCCGATGGCTATCGACCATCGCGTTCTCCAAGCTGCAGGTTGACGCGGATGTCGAAGCACTCAGATGGTTCCGGCGGGGCATCGAAATCAACCGAAATTATCCCCTGTTGCATTTTGGACTTGCCACCGCGCTGGCGTTGCTCGACGCTCTGGATGAGGCAAAGTCCGCCGCAAGGATCGGACTTGCGCTCGATCCCACTTTTACTATCCGCCGCTTCCGCTCCGGCGCATCGACTGACAACCCAACCTACTTGGCAAAGCGCGAGCGCGTCTGTGAGGGCATGCACATGGCGGGAATACCGGAGGGCTAGGCGGACCCGGGGGATAAGAACGAATGTCGATCACAAATTAAATACGGACCGTGCGCCATCCTGCCGCGCGCGTCCATTTCAGAACAGAGCCACTTTTCGCCACCCAACCAAAGTAGAACTTTTGACCCGACATGTGATAGATGCGCTCGCCGGTGGTGGCGTTGATCTTGCCTTTGATGGGGCAGCAGACAAGGATTGGGCGGAGCTCGGTCGCCGTGATGATGCCGCCGACAATAGCCAATCCGATTAACGTCGGGACTATCGTTTTCCGGGTTCTCAAGCTGCGGCTCTGCGTTGCCCTGGAACTTGGAATATCCTCGAAAATCATTAAGCAACTAAATCCTCGTTACTTCGCTTTTGATGTGTTTTAGGAAGCCCCAGCAAAATGAGCGAAGTGCAGTGAAATGCGATAATGTGCAACCTATATTCGATCACTACGAACCAAGAAGCGATCTCTCGCCTTTTCCGCGTGATGAACCGCTATGTCGGAAACCTTCCGGCAATACCGAGCGTGTTTCCCGACTATCCCGCGCCCGTCATCCGCAGTGCTGGCAATGAGCGCGAGTTGATCCTGATGCGCTGGGGCATGCCACCACCGCTGCGAACAGGTGGCTCGCCTGTGACGAATATTCGCAACACGTCGTCGCCGCACTGGCGCGGCTGGCTAAAGCCAGATAACCGATGCCTCGTGCCTTTCAATAGCTTCGCGGAATACGCGCCTAAGCCGAACCCCGTGACCAAAAAGAAAGACGTGGTCTGGTTTGCGCTCAACGATGATCGACCGCTGACCGCTTTCGCGGGCATCTGGACTGAGTTCAAGGGCGACCGCGGCACTAAGTCTAAGCCGATCCCCGGTCCGCATTTGGTCTACGGTTTCCTGACCACCGCGCCGAACGCGGTCGTTGAGCCGATCCATCCGAAGGCTATGCCGGTAATCCTGA
>NZ_JAFCLU010000096.1 GCF_018130385.1 Bradyrhizobium sp. AUGA SZCCT0283
TACAACAACGTTTGAGAACGCCCACAGGACCGTTCTTCGTGAGGTTCTTTATCAGCATCATCCTTGGTTTGGTCGCCGAGTTTGCGTTCATGGGGCGGTCGACAAGGTTGGTAATGTCGTTTTTCGCTGCACGCTGGATGGGTCGCAAGCAGATCGGTGGCTTGAAGTACCGGCATGGATGTTCGACCGGACGGCATGCCCTGACGCCGAGCTTTTGACAGCTCAGCCGTTTGTTAGCATCGATGCACTCGCCCCGCTTTGTGCGCTTCTCGATCTGGCGTTGAAGGATGGAGCGCCATCAGCTGCCCTGCTTTCTGGCGCATCCAGAGCCTCTCACGACCAGAATCGGGGAGCGACCCATGTCACGCGTGACGACAAACTCAGGGAAAGGATACCGACACAATCGACAACCGCAGCCGCAGATGGATCTGTTCGGGAGCGGCCTGTCAAACGACGCCATCGGCGCGCCCGCATGGCCGGAGCTGCCGGCGGAAGCCCGGGCGGTCCTCACGAGCCTGATGACGCAGTTGATCCTCGACCATGCTGCGACGACAGCGACGCCGCCCGCGAAGGAGGTCGGTCATGATCTCTGACAAGGTCAGGCCTCATCATCTGGAACGCAAAGCGATTCTTTACGTGCGTCAATCCTCAGCCCATCAGGTGTTGCACAATCGCGAGAGTAGTGCGTTGCAATACGCCATGCGGGACCGGCTCACGGCGCTCGGGTGGTCAGAGATTGAAGTGATCGATGATGATCTCGGTCGCTCGGCCGCTGGCGGCGTACAACGCGCCGGCTTCGAGCGAATGGTAGCGGAGGTCTGCCTCGGTAAGGTTGGTGTGGTTTGCGCCCGAGAGGTCTCACGCTTCGCTCGCAACAGCCGGGATTGGCAGCAACTCATCGAGATGTGCCGTGTGGTCGATACCGTTCTGGTCGATCAGGAGACCATCTATGCACCGAGGCACGGTAACGACCGCCTGCTGCTCGGGCTCAAGGGCAGCCTCAACGAGTACGAACTGGATCTGTTGCGCCAGCGCTCGCTCTCGGCCCGCTACGAGAAGGCGCGCCGGGGCGAGTTGGTTGTGGCAGCGCCCGTCGGCTTCGTGAAGGCCGGCGACCGTTATGAGAAAGATCCGGATCGGCGGGTCCAGGAAGCGATCAAGCTGGTGTTCGACAAGGTCGAGGAACTGGGCAGCGCGCGACAGGCGCTCTGCTGGCTCCACGAGTACAATCTCGATCTGCCGGTGAAGCAGGCCAACGGCGACACGGCCTGGCGGCGACCGAGCTACTCCGCCATCCACCGGATCATTGAGAACCCGGTCTACGGCGGCGCCTATGCCTATGGTAAGACGGCTGTGGCGGCGGGATACAGCGCCGAGGGCGTGAGCGTGAAGGTCCGCCGCAAGACGCGGAACGAATGGCTGGCGCTGAAGCCCAACACCCACGACGGGTATGTGAGCTGGGAGAGGTTCGAGGCGATCCGCACCATGGTCAGCAGCAACGTTCCCACCGGTCGGCATCACGGCGCGCCCAAGCATGGTGACGCGCTGCTGGCCGGTCTGATCCGGTGCAAACGCTGCGGCCGCAAGCTCACACTCCGGTACTCCGGCATGAAGCACCATATCCCGCGCTACAGCTGCAGCCGCGCCTGGATGGACAATGGCGGCCCTCACTGCATCGCCTTCGGCGGATTGCGCGTCGATGATGCAATCGAGGACGCACTGCTTGGCGTCGTCGGTCCGGGCGCTATCGCCGCTGCCGCCGCTGCTGCCAAGGGAGCCAGGGACCGGCGTGATCAGGTGCGCGATGCTCTCAGTCGCGATCTGGAAGCGGCGCGCTATGCCGCCGACCGGGCTTTCCGGCAATACGATGCCGCTGACCCAGCGAACCGGCTGGTGGCGAGCGAGCTGGAAGCGCGCTGGAACAGGGCGCTCGCCCACGCGGCGGAGGTCGAGGGCAAGATCGCCATGCATGATGCGGCGACGCCCGCGCCGATTGCCGATCCAGCTTCGCTCGGCGTGCTGGCCTCGAACCTCAAAACGGTCTGGGATGCACCGACGACGGATGCTCGCCTCAAGAAGCGCATTGTGCGCACCCTCATCCATGAGGTCGTGGCTGATATCGACGACGCGGCCTCCGAGATCGTTCTCATCGTCCACTGGGTGGGTGGCGCCCATAGCGAGTTGCGCTTGCCCAAGCGCCGGCGCGGACAGCGCAACAGTACCTCTGCCGATATCATCCAAGCCGTGCGTCAACTGGTACTGATCGCCAGCGACGATCTGATTGCCGGCCTCCTCAACCGCAACGGCCTCAAGACGGGCAACGGCAATCGCTGGACCCGCGAGCGCGTCACATCAATGCGCTCGAACTACCACATCCCGGTGTTCAAGCCTGCCGAGGACGGGATCGAGCCCTGGCTCAACCTCGGCAACGCGGCAAAACTTCTAAAGATTGTGCCCAAGACGCTCCGGCTGGCCGCCGAAGCCGGCGAGATCGAAGCCATCCATCCGCTATCGGACGGCCCGTGGATCTTCGCCCGCGCCTCGCTGATAACAAGTGCCGCTCAATCTATCGCCGAACGAGCGCGACAGAACCCAAGATACCCCACGGGATCGCATCCCGATCAGCAAACTCTCTTCTCTTCAACAACATAGACAGATGGGTGTTCTGATGCGCGGTTGTA
>NZ_JAFCLU010000097.1 GCF_018130385.1 Bradyrhizobium sp. AUGA SZCCT0283
TGTAGCGCGACAATCTGGATGGGAACACAGCGACAATCAGGATGGCCATTTCGGCGGTCGCGGCGAGAGGATGATTGTCGCGACACGGCGATAACGCAAGCTATATTTTTGGTGACGGGTGATTTGATTGTCGTGGAGCGACGATCAGGATGACGTCTTGATTGTCGCGCGCGTTGGCGGACGTCCGACTCCACGGGCTTTGTCGACAGCCTCTTTCCGGCGATAGCTGTCGACATTCATTTCGAGGATCGTGGCGTGGTGGACGAGGCGATCGATGGCCGCGAGGGTCATGGCTTGATCCGGGAAGATCTTGCCCCATTCAGCGAACGGCTGATTGGCGGTGATGAGCATCGATCGTCGCTCGTAGCGGGCGCTGATCAGTTCGAACAAAACGCTGGTCTCGGCTTGATCCTTCGTCACATAGGCGAGATCGTCCAAAATCAGCAGGTGATATTTGTCGAGTTTGACGATCGCCGCTTCGAGCACGAGATCGCGGCGTGCGATCTGGAGTTTTTGCACGAGATCGGTGGTTCTGGTGAACAACACGCGCCAGCCCTTTTCGATCAGGGCCATGCCGAGCGCCGCCGCCAGATGCGATTTGCCGCCGCCAGGCGGGCCAAAACACAAGAGATTGGCGCCCTTTTCAAGCCAGGCGTCGCCGGCGGCGAGCGCCTGCACCTGCGCCTTCGAGATCATCGGCACGGCATCGAAGTCGAAGGCGTCGAGGGTCTTTCCAGGCGGCAGTCTTGCTTCCTCCAGATGACGTTCGAAGCGCCGCCGGCTTCGCTCCACCATCTCCTGTTCGGCCAGCGCAGCCAGGAAGCGGGCTGCAGGCCAGCCTTCCTTGTCGGCGGTCTCCGCCAAGGCGGCCCAGATCAGCTTGATACCGGGCAAGCGCAACTCGCTGAGTAGCAGCTCGACACGGGCGGCCTCGATCTTGATGGTCGCGTTCATGCGGCTTCTCCCACGGTCGCGGCGATCTGGTCGTAGATGGCCAGAGAGGGCAGCGTGACGACGACGATCGGCAGTGCCATGCTCTTCGGGCGGAAGCGTTCGATCAGCGCCTTGAGGTCCGGCAGGATGCCATCGTCGAGAGCGGCTTGCAGCGCCACGGCGAGTTCGGCCTCGCAGGTGCGTTCGTGTGCGAGCGCCAGAAGGCCAACCATGGCGCGACAGGCGGATCTCTCGCCGAGTCCGGCGAGCAAGGCGTCGAACGCAAGGGCGTAGGCGCGGCGGGGGAAGAGCTGGGCGCGATAGACCAGATTGAGCAGCGCCATCGGCTTGCGGCGCAGGGAATGGATGACATGGCGATAGTCGATGACATGGCCATGTTTGCCGTTTGGCAGCGTTCGCCCTCGCCGCAAGGTGATGATGTGGGTGGCGCCCTGGAAGCATTCGAGCCGATCGTCATAGAGACGCACGCGCAACCGGTGACCGATCAGGCGGGAGGGAACCGAGTAAAACACCTTGCGCAAGGTGAAGGCGCTGGATGTCGTGACGTCGACGTTGACCTCCTCATAATCGGCGGTCTTGCGGACCGGCAATTTCCTCAGCGCCATCCGCTCTTGATCGATGCGTTTTGCGTTGCGAGCGTTGCCGCGGCCAACGATCTCGTCGACGAAGCCCCGCCATGCCGGAAGATCGTCGAAGTCGCGGGAGGCACGCAGCAGCAGGGCATCTGCCAGCGCTCTTTTGAGGTGGCCATGCGCGCTTTCGATCGAACCGTTCTCATGCGACACGCCGGGATTGTTGCGGGTCGGCGTCATGCCGTAATGGCAGCAGAAAGCCTCGTAGCGTATCGTCAAATCCTCTTTGGCGTCGGCGCCGAGATTGCGGAACGCGGCCGAGAGGCTGTCGCTTCGGTGCTGCTCAGGAGCCCCGCCCAGCGACCACAGGGCGTTCTGCAACCCTTCCGCCAGTGCGACAAAACTTTCGCCGCCGAGCACGACATGGGCGTGTTCGAAGCCGGAGAAAGGCAGACGGAAGTGATAGAGCCGGCAGTCAAGCAACTGGCCAGCAACGGTGACGCCGAGATCGGCGACCTCGGTGAAGTCCGACAACCCCATCCGGCCCGGCGGATGCTCCTGGCGGAAGATCACCTCCCGATCCGGGCCGTTCACGGCGCGCCATGCTCGAATGCGCCGCTCAAGCGTCCGCCGCGTCCCGGAGCCCAGTTCCGGATGCCGACGGCATAGCTCCTCGAACACGGAGATCGGCCGCAAGCCTGGCGCGGCCTTCAGCATAGGGAGGACGTCGGTCTCCCAGACGTCGGCGAATGGATCGGCTCGCCGGCGTTCGCGGGGCGCCTTCTTCTGGGTGGGAAGTCGGGGATCCTTTTCGAACCGGTAGGCGGCGGAGGTGCTGAAACCGGCCTTTGCACCGGCGACGGCTGGCGAATGGGTACGACGCAAGCTCATGAAAAGCCTCATTTGTTGATCGGTGACATGCCGGCCGGCCAAAGAATTGGTCCTCTCGAAGGAGAAGCCGATCCCTTACCAGCCGCCGTTACCGCCAAATGAGGCCCCTTCGGGCATCGACGCCGCTGCTGGGGTAACTCCGGTCGGGCTACGCCCTCCCTTCGTCACCCCAGCAGCGGCGCATTCTCATCCTGATTGTCGCGGGATTCCCATCCAGATTGTCGCGCTGCA
>NZ_JAFCLU010000098.1 GCF_018130385.1 Bradyrhizobium sp. AUGA SZCCT0283
CATTGATGCAAGACCGCTCACCGCCAACTCGGCGAAATCTTCTTGCAACGCGCGGCCGGACCATACATGTGGGTCAATCTCGTCGTTTTGACCCTGCGTCGCAGACTTCCGGTCACCCCGATAAGCAGACAATTTCAAAGCCGGTCGGCATGTCTCAAACGTGCACAAAAACAGACTCATGCGCTGCAGCAAGCAGGCCTCTTCGATCACCTGGTCGGCTCGCAGCAATATGGAGGTGGGCATCGTTCGAATGTCGACGGCTCGGCTTCAGGGGCACCACAAGATGTAGCTGGGACAACAGCCCGAGACCCAGTGCCGGCGAAAAGCTGTCCCTCTTACCGGCAAAGGTAGTAGAGGTTGATCCATGTCAGACCTTGGACAAGCTCGACGTTCCACGCTTCTCGACGCTGCCTGGCGGACAGCATACCGCGTCGGTTTCCCGCTTGCCCGCATCTGGTGGCGACTGCGGCACCAGCAGCATGAGGGGGCGCTTGTGGCTGTCTACGTCGGTCAGGCGCTACTGCTGGTGCGCTCGTCGTATAGGATCGAATGGAACTTCCCCGGCGGCACTGTCCGGCAGGGTGAGACGCCTGAAGAAGCGGCTCGGCGCGAGCTGGCAGAAGAGATCGGCCTCGCCGGAGCATTCCCGCTGGTCGCCGTGGGCGACGCCTGGGGCCTCTGGGACGGGCGAAAAGATAAAGTGCATTTCTTTGAACTACGACTGGATCGGCTGCCCGAGTTACAGCTCGACAACCGCGAGATCATCGGCGCACGGCTGATATCGCCGAGTGAGTTGCGCGGCATGGCACTGACCGGGCCGGTCGCCGTCTATCTCGGCAGGACGATTCCGCCGGGTTGCCATTTAGAGTGACCGCGCAACGCTACTGCCATGTTCACGATCCTTGAAGGCTGAAAGCTTCCGACCGACGCGAGCGGATGGCGACCGATGGTGCGAATGTCAAAGGCACGGCTTGGGAGCGACAACCATACCCTACCACATCATTTGCATGAGGGGCTGTGTTGTGCGTCACAGCAAAGATTGGCCGCCCATGTCTGAATCGGGTCATTCGCGTCGGTTTGGCTGGACCACGGAGACTTTCGCGGTAGGGACGCGAGTTACCTCGCGCCCCCCCCCCGCACAGATCCGTACGGGCCCAATTCGGGCATACGGCTCCCACCTTGGGTGTCTAACGGTGGAGCGACTCTCTGGCCACGGATGAAGGATTCGCGGTTTCGGGAGCCAGTCGTCGGCCAACCGCTTGATCCGCTCCCAGGTCGTCCAGTCTTTCTGACTCCGCTGCCGTAGCGTGCGCCGCCAGAGATTGGTGACGTGGAATAGGAACGCGGTCAGTGTCGAACTGTTTGTCGGCACCGCGTGGTAGTTGAAGTAGCCGGTGACGACCTGCTGCAACCATCTTCCCTGCTGGGGAATCGGCTGATGCATGCTCCGTCGCAGTTCCTGTTTGATGGCTTGCAACTTTGCCTGCATGCGATCCCGCCGGGACTTCCGTTTGATTTGGAATTTGCCCCGACGAGTTTTGCCGCAGATAAAGGTGAAGCCCAGGAAGGTGAAGGTCTCCGGTTTGCCGAGCCCGCGCCGCTTGCGGTTTTCCACCGCGAAGCGTCCAAACTCGATCAGCCGGGTCTTCTCCGAATGAAGCGACAGTGCAAACTCCTGTAACCGCTTACGCATCTCGTCGAGGAAGCGACGGGCGTCGGTCTCGTGCTCAAAGCCAACAATGAGGTCGTCGGCATAGCGCACGATGATCATATTGCCCGCAGCCTCACGCCTTCGCCAGCGCTCGGCCCAGAGGTCGAAGGCGTAGTGCAAGTAGAGATTGGCCAGAAGCGGTGAGATCACCGATCCCTGCCCGGTCCCCTTGTCACTGACCGTCACGATCCCGTCTTCCAGGACGCCTGCCTTGAGCCATTTCTGGATCAGGCGGATGATGCGTCGGTCGCCGACGCGATGTTCCACAAACTTGATGAGCCACTCCTGGCTCACTGTGTCGAAGAACGAGCGGATGTCGGCGTCCAGTATCCAGTCACCTTTGTGCTGGTGATCCCGACCATGAGCGTGCGTGCTGCGTCCGGGTCGGAACCCATACGAGAACCTGAGGAAATCTTCCTCGTAGATCGCGCTCAGCACCGCAGCCGTAGTCCTCTGGACGATCTTGTCCTCAAGGGCGGCGACCGCGATCGGGCGTTGCCGACCATCCGGCTTGGGTATGTACACCCGCCGCGACGGTAGTGCCCGATACGCTCCCCGATGGACGCGAGCATGCAGGTCCTCAAGATTGCGCTCAAGGTGCTGCTCGTAGTCCCGACATGTCAGCCCGTCCACTCCAGCTGCAGCATTCTCCTTGAGTTCAGAGAATGCCTCTGCGAGGTGATCAATACTGACGTGATGGAAGAGCGCGGTGAACTTCTCCTTCTTCCTTTGCCTTGCAGCTTGCCGTATGCGCGCCAGCGCCTGTGACACGGTTCCCCGGTACTGTGCCCGGCCCGTGCTTTGCTGACTCAC
>NZ_JAFCLU010000099.1 GCF_018130385.1 Bradyrhizobium sp. AUGA SZCCT0283
CGGCAAGGTAGGATCGTTGCGTCGCCGGCGACAGATTGCGGACCGTCATGTCCTCGATCATGCGGCGGCGAAGAGGGCTCATCTCAGCCATCGGAAAACCTCCTGTCTGAAGGGTTGGGCTTCGAAAACCCTCAATCCTCTCAGACAGGAGGCGACCGTTACTACCTCTCCTCAAATGCCGCGCCAGCGGCTTCGTTCAATCCTGAATCCCAACAGACCCTAGTCTGGGGAGACGAGCACGAGCACAGCATGCTAGCCGATTTGAGATCGGCGCCTATCTCGATAAACTTGTGGGAGTGTGGCTCGGAGCTTCGCACGGAATAGCCAGTTCTTCGTAACCTGCTACCGAACTTTCATCCAGCGGCGGTTAGTGTCTCGGGGTTTTTTGCAGCGAGACCGAACTTTGGACCACCCCGAACTAGAGTTTTGCGCCTCTGATCACGCTGGCGGGCTGGTTGCGCCGACGTGGTTTTGCAGCAAAATCGGCGGTCGATTGCCGATCGCCCCATGGGGCCGTTCTTCGTTGTAGTGTACCTGCGCCAATCCTCCACTTTTTCCTGGGCGTCTGCAAGGCTGAGAAACCAATGGGCGTTGAGGCATTCGGCCCGGAAGCGGCCGTTGAAGGCTTCGATGAACGCATTGTCGGTTGGCTTGCCCGGCCTCGAGAAATCCAGCGTGACGCCGCGTTGGTAGGCCCACAGGTCAAGATCCCGCGACACGAACTCGCTGCCCTGATCGAACCGGATCGTCGCCGGGAAGCCCACTTCCTTGCAGGCCCTTTCCAGCACCTCCACGACGTCGGCGCCGCGGAAGGTGAACCGCGGTGCCAACGCAGGCGAGAAGGAAGCGGGAGAAGATATCGACAATTGTGAGCACGCGAAGCTTGTGTCCTGTCGCCAACTGGTCATGGACGAAGTCCATCGCCCAGGTCTCGTTCGATCGCGTGGCCGGCCTGCGGTCATCGCGCAGCTTGGCCTTGACCCGGCGCTTGGGCGATTTGTTGCGTAATTGCAAGCCCAACTCGCGATAGACGCGTCGGGTCTTGTTCTCGCCGTGGCGCCATCCCTCGCGACGGAGCAGGACGTGGATGCGGCGATAACCGTAGCGAACACGAACACGGCAGATCTCCTTGATCCTCTCTTCGAGAGCAGCCTGGCCGGAGCCACGGGATTTATGGTGGTAGGTCGACCGGTCAAACTCGAGAGCCTCGCAGGCCCGGCGGATCGACACTTGCCACTCGCCACAAACCTCGTCGACCAGCTTGCGCTTCCGGCCAGGCTTTATAGCTTTCGGCGGATCACGTCCTGCAGCATCTCCTTGTCGAGCGACAGGTCCGCCACCAGCTTCTTCAGCTTGCCGTTCTCCTCCTCGAGCTGCTTCAACCGCCGCATCTCGGTCCGGCAGCAATCCGTCATACTTCTTCTTCCAGTTGAAATAGGTCGCCTGGCTGATCCCGGCCTTGCGGCAGATATCCGCCACCGCAACTCCGTCGTTGCCCTGCTTGAGAATGAACGCCTTCTGGGCGTCCGAAAATTTTGAGGCCTTCATCGTCTTCCGCTCCTCCCAGCCGAGGGGATTCGGCAGCGAAAACTCTAGCAAAAATGGTTCAGTTTTGCGGGCTCAGACCACTCGGATAATGGTTCGGACGTATCGGATTGTGAGATAGCGCTGAGAGATCGGCGCAGCCCCAAAAGCGAAAAAAGCCCGGCCCCAATTAAGGAGCCGGGCCATCCAGAGTTAAAGCGTTCGAATTGTCAGGGCGCAGTTACCGCAAGGGCGGCGGTAGATTGGCCTGCAACTGCGACCCAGTTAACGACGTGAAATAGAACGTCCGGTAGCTGGTGGTCAGCTTGAGCCAGTTGCTCATTCCGACGCCGGGGCTGTTTGCCTGAACCCCGTTCACAACGACGTACGGAGCCGATTTATCCAGCCACCAATCGGCGCCGAGATTGGCTACAAACCGGCCGCCTGAGGTCTTCATATTCGCCACGACGAAAACGCCGTCCACCGTCCCAGGCGTGTAAACACCGCGGTCGCCTTGATAGAAGTGATCGTTATATCCACTTGTCGGCGCATCAAATGTTACGCTGCCATCTGGTTGCACCGTCTTCGGCATTGCGACGGTGTCTCCGTGGAAGTCGGCGGAGTAGTGCGCCCCCAGTAAACCGTTCGTCACCTGATCCTGCGCCTCAACCCAGGTTCCATTCGTAAGGTGAAGCCACGTCTGAAAGCCAGATATTGAGATAGTAGCGGGGACCACCGGCTGCCCGGCCTCTGGGTATACTTGTCCCCACCCCGTCATGGCCGTGAAGTTGGAGGGCGGGGTGCTTCCGAAAACTCCAACTCTTCCCGTGTACCAGTCATATGAGGTGGGGACGCCCAACGGGAATCCT